>CAWJMC010000006.1:0-366508 GCA_963843875.1 uncultured Actinomycetota bacterium
CGCTGGCCGTCTGACACTCCATGGCAGCGCAGCTGCTGGTCGAGACATCGCAGCTCATCATCTCGCCACAGTCGGCATTGCTACTGCACCCGTCGCGGCAGTGTTTGTCGCTTCCGCAGACGGCGTTGGTGAGCCCAAGCCCCTGGCAGTCGGTCTGCTGCTCGCACGTGGACGCGGATGCAGAAGTTTTCTACGCATTGATACGGCGTGGCCGTCCCAAAGGCGCGATCGCAGTCTGCCTGCTCGGTGCACTGCTTTCTTGGTGGTGTCGGTGATCACGCTGCAGCCGGCGCTCGCGCTCGCCTGCAGCCAGCGCCACGCAAAGAAGCGCAGTCTGGGCTTTGCCGTGAAATGCCGGCAAGCCAAATGTCATCGCAGATGGGCGGGTGCGCTGCACCGGCCACGTGCCTCGGTCGTTGCGTCATGAAATCTTTCCCCTCAGAAACTTCCGTGCAGCGAGAGCGCGTTCAAGCCCACCTTCAGGCGGAGGTCGAGCCGCGCGCTGTCTGGGTGCCGCTCCTGCTTGTCGGGTTTGCCCCAAAAGCCAGAGAACCGTTCCCGTTGCGACGCTCGCAAGGCCGACGCCCAGCAGGATATCGGTGGTGAGTGCCAACGTATCCGTCGAGCTGCGCTGGTCTGCGACCTTGCCCTGGTTCACTTCCGCCGTTTTCAAGAGGTCGTCGAGCTCGTCGCTGCGAGCTCTTCGTCAGGATGCCGGTGACCAGACTGCCCGCGAGCAGACGCGCCGCCCGCTGCCCAGCCGGCAATCGCCAGCTTCCGGCGCGTGGTGAGGGGCCGCGGCTCTTCCTTCGTGTCTACCGGCGTGGGCGACGCGGCGACTGCGGGCGCGCGGATGGTCAGACGCACGTCGGCAACGTCGCCGCCCGCCACGTCGATGACCTGAGCGTCGCTGCCTCCGTCGGCGGTGCGCGCAGATACCCGGTGTCGCCCCACGTTGGCCAGGATTGCCTGGGGAATGGGGCTGTCACCACCTTCTGGTCGTCCACGTAGATCTCGGCCCCATCGCGGTTGACGGTCACGCCGATGCGCCCCACACGTTCTCGCATGGCCTTCAGATCGTCTTCGACCTGGGCTCTGCGCTCGGCGCTGATCTCCAGCCGCGCCTTGCGTCAGGATGATTTCGTGGCTCTGCGCAGCGCCCAGGATAGTCCTGCAGCTGCAGCTTGGTCTGGGCGATGTTGAAGAGCAGACGATAGTCGGGTGCGATGTCGTATGCGCGCTGGAATTCCACCGGTGCCGCGCGATACGCCTCCTCCTGGAAGAGCTCGACGCCGCGCCTGAAGCGTGTGCTCGCTTCGCTTCGTGCAGCGTCTGTCGGAGCATCTTGAGCCTGGGCGGCGGATTGCCAGAGCACGCACAACGCAAACAGAATCCGTAACATTTTCATCGAATGCGGCCTCGGAGACTATTGGGCATAGGGATCGGAGACGTCGATCACCGCGCGTCGTACGCGAGGTTTGACCTCGAGCACCTCACCCGGTGCAGCAGAACGTGGGGCGGGAGACGCAGCATGTGCCTGGACTGCTGGGCTGGCTTCCGGAGGGTTCTCGGCCACGCCGTCGTGCTCGCGCTCGTTACGGGCAAGGCGTGCACGTCGCGGCGCCGGGGCGCTCAGCGGCCTCGAGCTCGATCACGATCTGACGGCGCTCATCAAAAGCCATCAGCTTGTTGAACGGGCGAAAGCCAGGCTTGCTGGCCTCCACGCGTCGGACCGCACTGCTACGGGGAAACTCGCCGAAAAAGGCGTGGGAATCGCGGCCGCCATCGACAGTGACCTTGGCGTCGGGCGGGGACACGCGGAAATCCACGAGCACCGAGTTGGCCAGCTCGTCGCGCGGCGGGGGACGGAGGGCGGCGTGTCGGACGGATCACTGGGGACCGGCTGTGGCGCTGGCGGGCCGGTTACGGGCTGGGCGCTGGCTTGCACTGGCACCGTCGGACGCTCCGAGCGTGAGCCAGCCGAGCGCGCCGACGGCAAACGCTGCCAGGGCCCCAACCGTGAGCGCGGTCCTTCCCCGCCGCTGTGGCACGAGGTTGACCGTGCTTCCTGTGAGTCAGTGCCCCGGCGGGGTGCGTCTGGAGCCTGAGCGTTCGTCGAAGTCGCCAAGGTACTGACCCGACGAGCTGCGGGCGTCGCCGCATCGTCAGCCGCGGTAGCTCGCCCGTGGTGTCCGCACTCACGGCACCACGCTGAACGGCAGCGATCTGCTGCTCGATCAGCTTGTGCATCGTCACTCGCTCGGCCTCGTACAGCTTCGCCAGGAGCGTCGAGAGGCTCTTTGCCGTTGCGGGTTGTCCGGGCAGGCTGGCCAGGTAGCGCGTCGACCGCATCGGCAAAGCTGGCAGCGTCGGGAAAACGATGCGCCGGGTCGAAAGCAATCGCGCGGTCGACAATCTGCGCCAAGGCCTCGGGAACGTGGGACCCCACCGTGCGCAGCGGCAGCTCGGTACCCGTCAGCCGCGCATGCAGACGCGCTATTTGCGTTGCCTGCTTGTCGCCCGCAAAGCGCGCACCCGTGATGGCCTCCCAGAGCATCGCACCCAGCGCGAACACGTCTGCCGGCCATCCAGGGCCTCCCCGCGCGCACCTGCTCGGGTGCCATGTAGTCGATCTTGCCCTTGATCACGCCGACCTGAGTCTTGTGCTCGGCATCGCTGGTCTTGGCAATGCCGAAGTCCAGCAGCTTGACCTGGCCGTCGTAGGTGATGAAGATGTTTTGCGGGCTCACGTCGCGATGCACCACGCCCAGCGGCGCGTCCGCTGAAGTCGCGTAGCTCGTGCGCGTAGTGCAGACCGCGCGCAGTCTCGGCGAGCACGCGCAGGTGGTCGCTCAGCGAGGGCCGCCTTGTGCAGCCGCGCGTTTGTGACGGCCGATAGCGTCTGCCCATCGAGATACTCCATGGCCAGGAAGTACTCGCCATCGTCTCGCCCACCTCGTAGGTGTGCACGATGTTGGGATGGATCAGCTGCGCCGAGAGGCGCGCTTCGTCCCAGAACATGCGCAGGCCGTCTTCCGCTGCCCTCCGACACGTCATCGCGCAGGACCTTGACCACGAGGAGCTTGTTGAAGCCCGCAGGCCCTGCGCGCAGGCGAGGTACACCTTGGCCATGCCGCCGGTAGCCAGCGACGCGAGCAGGTTGTAGTTGCCGAGGCTTCTCAGTTTTGCTGCAGCTTCTTGCACGAGGTACCAAGGTGTTGGCGGCGAGCGTCAATCCGCTGGCCGGCGAGGACAGGTGCAAACCTTACTGCACCCTCGCGCCGCTAGTCCATGTACGCATGTAGCTACCCTGACAAGTGGTGCGCGATGCGCGCCCCGAGTGCTCGATCACATGCATCGGGCGCACCGTTTCTGACTGTGTAGGTGTTGTGGGAGGCCTCAAGGATCGCGAATGCTCTGGGAAAGCACGGCCAGTCACGCTGGTGCGTTCGGTATTTCGCGGGGCTGTCCGCTCATGGCATAAGCTGAATCTGGGCGCGCGGAGCCGGGCGCTGCATCGACATAGACTGGGCGACCGGCACCGCGGTCTGTCCGACACGTGCGTTGCAACAAGGAGAGTCATGGTACGCAGGTCGTTTTGGCTCACGTGGGCTGGTGGCCGTGGTCGCGAGTTGCTCCGATCGCAGAGAAGAAGCGCGGAAGCCGATCGAGCCAGAGCCAAGCCGGAGGCCACGGTCACCTACCAACGGCAAATTCGGGCCGTGCTCGAGGCCAACTGCGTCGAGTGCCATCAGAGCGGGCGGAATCGGATCCATCTCGTTCGAGCACTGGGACACGCGTCAAGTGGCGGCTCCGGCCATCGCCAATGCCGTCATGGCCGGCGCGATGCCGCCGTGGCCCGCCAGCGACGCTGCCACGACCTGACGCGATGCGCGCAGTATCAGCGAGGAGACCAAGCAGCTGTTCGCAACCTGGGCAGCGGAAGGGCACCAGGAAGGCGACGAGGCGGAGTACCGGCGCCAGAGCTGAAGCCCAGGCAGAGTCTGGGCGAGCCCGCGCTCACGCTGAGCCCGACGGCGCATTCCAACCTGCCGATCGGCTCGGACACCTATCGCTGCTTCTACGTGGGTAGCGTGGCTCAGGATACCTATGTGTCTGCGCTCGACATCTTGCCGGGTGCCGCCGGCGGAGGTGCACCACGTCCAGCTGCATCGCGTCGAGCCGGAGGATGCAGCCAGCGTGCAGGCGCTCGATGAGGCCAGCGCTGAGGGCGGTTATCCTTGTGGTTCGTCCGGTGTTGGCGCGGCGGTCTCGTCGCAGAACATGTTCAGCTACCGGCCCGGCTCGCTGACGGTGGTCTTCAACATGGCGATGCGGCGTACTTCAAGGCTGGCTCGGGATTGGTGCTGCAGGTTCACTACAACACACAGTTTTTGCCGGCGGGTCAGTCACCCCGAGCCCGACCAGACGCGCGCTGCAGATCTGGACGCTGCCAGTGGGCGAGCATCCGCAGCACGTGATCTACCGAACGGGCGTGCTGAGTCCGCTGAACGGCAAGGGCACCGGCAACCGTTTTCAGGTGGTCAGCTCCGTCATTCCCTGCAACACAGCAGACGTCGTGGGCGAGAGCACCGTGCCGATGCGCAATCTGAGTCAGCTCAGCTCGGGCCTTGGCGCAGGCGGGCGCCAGCAGCTCGGCCTATATTCCCGGTGAGATCGTGGGCATACGCCGCACGCGCATGGCTGGGCGACGCGCATGAATGCGAGTATGCGCGGCGGCGCCGATGAGGCATGCCTGATCGAGGTGCCGCGCTGGGACTACGAGTGGCAGCTCGACTACATCTTCGAGCAGGCGTGCCCTACGGCCCCGACGATGAGCTCTCGCTCAGCTGCACGTTCGACAACACGGCCGCGAACCAGCCGCTCGTCAATGGTGTGCGGCGGCAGCCCCCAGGCAGTCACTTTCGGAGAGAACACGCTCAACGAGATGTGCCTGCACTACCTGTGGTTGCGCTTCAAGTACGAGGACTTCGCGGCAGCGCTTCGCGGCGCAATGAGCCGCGCGGCGCGCGGAGCGCGCGCCGCTACGGACGGTCGCGCGCCGAGCCGGGTTCGAGCCGGCGGCCAGCTCGTCGCCGTCGGCGTAGCCATCCGCATCGCGGTCGATGCCCACGCGATAGCCGGAGCCTGGCGGCGCGCCGGTAAAGGTGAGTGCCTCCGTGGACTGCCCCAGCAGCGCCCGCAGCTCCGCCTCCGTGCGCGGCCTCGCCGGATCAGGTCGGAGCGATAGCGCCCGTCTACATAGACGAAGCCGCGCTCGCGTGATCCGAGCCGCGCCTTGACCGTCAGGTCGCAGTCGCCAGCTCGGCGCGTGCAGTCAGCAGCGCCAGACGAAGATCGCTGTCTGCACCCGAGTCTGCCGCCAGCGTGACCTGCTGTCCCACGATCGGCCGAAAAATGCTGTCATAGGCCAGCAGGAACGACGCGAGTGCCCATCGAATGGGAAACCCGGGCCGGGTCGATGCTGATGGTGCCGGTGGGCTAAAGCTGAAGGTCCGGGATTCCTCCTGGATCCGGTGCCGCTCCGCCCAGCGGAGCTGCTGGTCCTGATGAAGCCCTTGTCCGCTCAGGTGATGCTCGATGGAGCCGACGGCGCCGTCTGGTTGGTAGCCAAAGCCGCGCACGGCCGGCAACGGCGGATTGAGTGACGGGATGGTGGTGAGCGCACGATTCGCGTCCGGTGTAGAGGCGAACATGCCGACCTTCGTGTACGGGTTGCGCAGGTGCGGGACCTTGAAGATCTGGGTCCGTAACTCGAACGACAGCTTGCCGTCCGTGCCGAAGAAGCCAGGGGCTGCGGCATGCCCCGCGTTGCCCGTCGGGGTTGAGCGGTGGCAGCCGTTGCAGTTGTGGAAGCGGTCCGACGGCAGCTCTTGGCCGGTGGCGCCCGGTTGAAGTAGAAGTTGCGACCGACCTGCTGGCTGGGCGTGAGCGAGTTGTCGAGGTTGCGGATCGGGTTCGGCGGGTACATCACCTGGAGGACGAAGTCGGTGAACTCGCCCATGTGCTGTGGCGAGCTCAGCCCCCCGGCGCCGACGAGGCCCGGGAACGCGACGTTGAACGACTTGAATGCGCGGACCTCGTCGAAGATGCCGGCGTTCGGGTTGCGCCGAGACGACCGGGGCGTTCGTCGCCGGGTCGATGAACGGCTGACCACTTGCTGGACCGCGCCGTTGCGGTCACCGCGCCAGTGCATCGCTGCCGTGATTGTCCATGCCGCGCAGGGACTGCGTCGTCATCGGGCCCTTGAGCGGTTGGATTGGCCTCGAACTGGGCGGGCCAAGCGCGGTCAGTGGCGAGCTCGTCGGCGACACGGTGAACGGATGTCCTCGTGCTCGGCGAGCTCGCTGATGTGAGCGGAATTCCGCCGGATTGCCCAGGTCCCACGACGAGCGAATCGAGGTCGCCGCCCACGTGGCAGCTGGCGCAGGCCTGCGTGCCGTTGGCAGAGGTGAACGTGGCGTCGTAGAGGAAGCGGCGCCCCTATGACCTGCTGGGCTCGGGGTTGTGCATGCGCGTGTGGCCCACCTCCGGCCGCATGCGCATGTCGACGGTCGAGATGGCGTTGTCGAAGCGCGTGAGCACGTAGGCGCGCTTCGGCGCTCGTCGAGCACCACGCCGCTCGGGCCGCCGCCGGAGAGCGCGACCTGGTTGCGGCGCTCGGCGCGAACGTGCCGTTCGCCAGGTCGGCGGTGTTGTAGATGCCAGCTTGGCGGAGCCCTGCGCCGCCACGTAGCAGCGTGCGGCCGTTCCGCGTGACGGCATGACCGTCGGATCTGCGGCGAGGCCCGCGGCTCAGGTTGGGTATGGCCCCCTCGCGCGTAGACCACGTGCGTGTTCAGGTCGTGCCCCGCGATCCTGCCCGTGGCCGATCGATCACGCGTGATGCGGCTGTCCGCGAGGTGGCCGCGCACGCTGGTGAATGACAGGCTCGGGTTGTGGCCCTCGAAGCGCACTCGTTGTGTGCCTCCGTGTTGGGACGAAGACCTTCCCTTCCGCGGGTTGACGGCCATGTTGAACAGCGTCGTGCCGACGTGCGCGTACGTCCCGGCGCTCAGGGCCGTCGGGGTGGGTCGCGTTCGCGTCGATGGTGAACACGTCATTGTCTGGCAGCGTAACCTTGACGAACGCGTCGAAGTTGCGTGCCCTCGGCGTCGTACCAGTGCACGGTGCCATCGGGCCCCGCCTTGCGTTTCACCACCAAGCTGGTCAGCGGCTGCCAGACGCCGTTGAACGAGATCTGGTTGCGGTTGGCTGGGTTGATGCGACTTGCATACACGGTGCGCACGGCATCGGCCGAAGCCAGCGTGGTTTGATTCCCGGAGAAGAACGGCGCGGCATAGACGCGCGAGCCGTCCGGGGTAGCGGCAAGCGCCCGCGGAGTGTCTGCAAACAGGGTGATCTTGGTGAGGCGGCGTGCCACCTGGTGCGGTGCCGAGATTGTTGGGCGTCGAAGACCCACACGTCCGCACGTCCAGCGGCCGGATTGAACAGATCGGGATCGTCCGGCGAGTTCTGGCCGCGGTGGGCAGTGCTGATGAAAGCGCGCGTCTTGTCTGCGCCTGCAAACACGATGTCGCGCGGCTCGTCCCCCACCCAGAGTGTTCTGACCACTGCTGGGCTCGCGTCCGCTCACATCGACGATGCTGACCGAGTCCGAGAGGTGATTCACGACCCACACCTCGTCATCGGAGCGTGCAGCGAGCGCGATGGGCTCGAGCCCGACCGAGACCGAGCTCTCGTGGCGCAGGCCAAACACGCCGACCTTGTAAATGTCGAGCCTGTTGTCCGGTGTGTTCAGCGCAAACAGCCGCTTTCCGTCGGGCGACAGCGCGAGTGGTCGCACCTGAAGCGTCTCGAACAGCGTGTAGGAGTCGGATGGCTGCGGCACCTTGTCGTAGCCACCGTGGCCGCGTCGCAGCTCGCGGTCGTCTGCCCCGAGCTCCGGAGCGCCGCCGCAGGCTCCGACGGTTCGCAAGCTGAGCCGGCGAAACCGAGCGCGCTGCACAACACGCCTCGCCAAAGCAGATGATGGACGCTCTTGCTCATTCAGCTTCTCCTGTCCCGACCCGCGGCGGGCGTGGCCACACCGTCAGAGTGCGACGACGACCAATATTGGGGGGACCGCCATCCTCCCCTTGAAGTGGCTGGTCTGGAAAGGGCAGTTTCGCTGAGGTCGCTTACAAGATGTTCAGAAGCAGACCCGCGGCAAAGGTGTGCCTTTGTGCATGCTCGAGGCACTGTCCCACGAGCGCGGACCTGGAAATTGACCGCAGTGTCTCTTGCGACAACGAACACGTGACCTGCGGGCGCAAGCGAGATTAGGGTTGCGCATCGGCGCGGAAACGAGGAGGTGACATGTCTCTGCGTTTGTATCGAACGGGCTGGTTGGTAGTGGGTTCCGCGTGGCTGGCTGCGTCTGTAGTGGGCTGTGGCGATGGCGATGACATCAACCTCGAGGACGCTGCCGCCTCCGCGCCCAGGGACGGTGGCGGGCTCGATGCAGGGACAGGCAAGCACGACTCGTGGATCGACGACCTCGACGCGAGTGACCAGCCGCTCGACGGTGGAGCTGCGCAAGATGCTGCTCGCGAAGCTTCGGCATCCGCGACCTGCGGCTCTCCGCCCAAGGTTTGCACTGCGCACACCATTCCCAGCGTCGGAGACATTGCCGCTGGCTGCGCGCTCAACTATCAGGATGCAGAGGTCTGCGGAATCTCCAGTCAGCACGTACTGATGGGCGCGGAGCCCAAGTTTCTGGAGAAGAACGCGAAGGGCGCAGCGTCCGCCAGCTGCGGTGCGTTTTACGACTCGTTGGAGACGGCCGACGGGGGCACGGCCGCTGCGGCAGGCATCGGCAACGGCCGTATCGACAAGGGGGTCGTCGTGGCCATTGGCGGCGCACCCATGACGCTGCGTATCTCCTACCCAGGTTGCTGCACCGAAAAGGGCTTTTGCAGCGGCGACGGCAACAAGGGCATGTCCGCGTACGGCCCCTCCCAGAGCGGCTTTGGCTGCATGGATTCGGCCAGCTTCTTCCGTTATCTGCCGGAGGTTGGGCGGCCGGCACGCCGGGTGCTGGCTACCCGTTGCGCGCCATTCCGTGTGATCCCGCCAGCGGTGCCATTCTCTTGCCAGCTCAGGACGGCGGAGTAGACGACGCCGGGAGCTAGAGTGCTGCCCGGCGAAGCAGCTAGCGCAACTCGCCGCTGCGCCGATTACGCCACAGGCTCCTGCGACGCTGACCAGCCGTGAGCTGTTCGGTAGCGCTCTCCGTTGCCCCCCCCCCCCAGGCGCGTGGCGAGCCCGCGCAGCACACCAGCGGCCCCGGCAAGCTGGTTCCATCCACGAAGCCCAATGAGGCCCCCCCCCCCTTCCCCCTCCTTCCCCTCCCCCCCCTCTCCTCCCCCCTCCTCCTCTCTTCTTTGTCAGTTGCGCCGAGCGCCGCGGAAGAGTGCCTGGCGTTGCGGATCACGACGAAGCCAGCTCGCAGCACGGGAGAACTCCACCCCCGCGGACCTGCAACTGCTCCATCGTGAAGCACGGTCCGACAGCGTCCCAGCGAAGTTGTAGCTTGTCGACGCCCCTCTCCCTCCTCCCCCCTCCCCCCCCCACCTCCCCTCCCCCTCGCTCTCTTCTCGTCGCTCCCTCCCCCTCCTCCACCCCGCTCTGCTGATCTTCTCCTCGAATCGTCCCGATGCCCCCCCTCCTTTGTCTCGTTCGCCGGCCCCGCCTCCTCTCTCCGCCCCTCCCCCTCCCCTCTTCCACCTGCCCCTCCCTTGCTATCCCCCTCCCCCCCCATCCTCCTCTTACACTCCATCTCCCTGCCCTGCGCTCCCTCTCCTCCCACCCCCATCCTCCCTCGCCGGACCTATCCTCTCCTCTTCCCCCCCCTCTCTAGCCACAGGTCTGCTCGCGGACCGCTTCCGGCACCAGCGACGCTGCAGACGGGAAGGTCCCGCTCTCGGCGACAGCGGGCATCGCCCTGCTGCGCTTCGCCTTGGCGACTGATCCGGGCCGCGCTCGCTGCGGCGCCGTGACGGCGCTGTCGAACGAGACCACCTGCTGCGACGCATAGTCTTCAATGGAGAGCAGCCGGCGAGGGCGAGCAATGGCGGCCACGGTCTGTACCAGGTCTGCTGCTCGCGTGCATGGGCCGAAGGAGCACCGGCACGCGAGCGCGCGAGGTCGTTGAGGACGGCATGCCCGACCAGCCGATCGGAGCTATCGACGACCGGCAGGCGATGGACCTGATGGACGCGCATCGTGCGCTCTGCGGCACTCAGCCGATCGCCCACGTGCGCAGTGAAAATGGTCTTCGACATGGTCCAGTCCACCAGCAGCTCGTGCAACGCCTTGCCTTGCGTATAGGCCGCCATGGCCACATCGCGGTCGTGATCATGGCGATGGGCCTGCCCCTCAGCGTCGACGACGGGCAATGCGCCGATGTCGTGGTCCCAGAGCAGCCGCATGACGGCATGTCGGGTATCCGTGGGCCGGCAGCTATGGACTGCGCCCGTCATCACGTCTTCGACTCGCATGGCTCACTCCTGGGGAAGGGGCCGGGGCCCCAGTGCAGGGAATGTGCCTTGCGGCCCCCACCGTATCCCGCCACGGCTTTTCCGTAACGGCTGTCGCTGCGACCAGGTTGCACGTGAGATTTAAAAGTCACACGAGACCCAAAGTGCCGCGTGACCGAAGGGGCGCTGCGCCCTATCGTTGCGATGAAGTTCCTGGCGCAGCTGGACGAGGTGTCGCTGGGGCGCACGCAGCGGTGCAATATCCGCCTCGCTGATCCCGCCCGTTTGCAGACGATCCGGGACACGGGGCTGCTCGACACCCCGCCGGAGGAAGCGTTCGATCGACTGGCGCGGCTCGCTGCGCAGCTGCTCGACGTGCCGCTGACCATCTTCTCCCTCGTGACGGACGATCGGCAGTACTTCAAGGCGGACTACGGGCTGGCGTCACCCTTCAAGGAGACGCGTACGCTCCCGATCGACGCCTCGCTGTGCCGCTACACGCTCGAGGACGAGCCGATCATCTCGTCGAATGCGCCGGGGGACCCTTTCCTCCGCCTCCATCCGTCGACCGGCCCGTGGGGGATCGTCGCATTGATCGTGCTGCCGCTGGTACATCCGTCGGGGCACGTGCTGGGGACCTTCTGCTGCATCCAGCCGACCGCGCGCGAGTGGACCGAGCGCGACATGACGGTGATGCGCGAGCTCACCGAGTCGATCATGACGGAGATCCCCTCCGCGAGCAGATCGCCAAGCTCAAGGCCGAGCAGCAGGTGCGCGAGACATTCGTCGCCGCGCTGACGCACGACATGCGGACGCCGCTGATGAACGCCAAGATGAGCATGAGCTGCTGCGCAGGGGCCCCGGGGGCGCGGAGGGCATCGAGCTGGCGGCGTCTCGCGTGACCCGCAACATCGACCGCGCCGAGCGGATGATCCGTGACCTGCTCGACGCGAGCCGCATCGAGGCGCGCCTGGGCGTCGGGGTGCTCCCTGATACGTGTGACCTGGGCGCGATCACAGCGCACACGCTCGAGGAGATGTCCGCGGCCTATCCCGAGCGCTTTCGTCTGCAGGCCGACGGCGACTTCACGCTCGTGGCCGATCGGGACGCGCTGCAGCGGGTGATCGAGAACCTGGCGTCGAATGCGGCCAAATACGGCGCGCCGGGCACGGCCATCGAGGTCGTCCTCGAGCGCGCGGAGCGCGGGCTCACCTTGCGGGTGACAAATCAAGGCGCGCCCATTCCGGAGAGCCAGTTGCCACTGATCTTCGAGCCCTTCCAGCGGGCCGAGACCGGAACGATGAGCGGGGTGAAGGGCTGGGGCCTGGGACTCTCGCTCGTGCGGGGCTTCGTCGAGGCGCACGGAGGAACCGTCAGTGTGGTCAGCAACGCCGTGGAGGGCACAGTCTTCACCGTGTTGCTGCCACTTCGACCACCGGCAAACCTGGACCGCAAACCGCTCGAGTCCGTGAACGCCTGAGGCCGAGCCCGGTATTGGGAGCAATGTGAGAAAGCCAAAGGCCGAGCCCGAGCGGCATGAAACAAAGCCCAAGATTCTGCAGGTTGCGCGGCGCCTGTTTCTGGAGACGGGCTACGGGCGCACGACCATGAGCCACATCGCCGTTGAGGCGAGCGTTGCCCCGAACACAATCTACTGGTACTTCGTCGACAAGGACGCGCTCCTGATCGCGGTGCTCGACACGCTCGTCGCTGACGCAGCGCGCGATTTTCAAGCGCAGCGCGGGCGCCCTCGAGGACATCAGCTGGCTGCTCGGCGAGTTCGACCGCCTGCACAACATAATCACGACGGTCCACGCCCGGGCCTCCGTCTCCGAGGCCGTGGGCAAGTGGCATGACAACTTTCATCGTCTGCTCGAATCGGTCCTGATCGCCGCGCTGCGCGTCCACGGCGTGCGTGAGGACGACGTCGCCCCTGCCTCACGCGTTCTTACGTTCGTGGTCGAGGGGCTGCTCGTCCAGATCAACCCCGGCCAAAAATAGGCGGGCGCTCGTGCGGTGGGTCGTGCAGACCGTCTGGGGTCGGACAGCGAGCACGGTCGCGGGATGGCGAGCTGACGACTCCCCAAACGGGAAGGGTTGCTGCCGAATCGCCACTTCCATCGCGCCCCGTAGCTCCTTGTCACTTGATCGCGGGCGCGCTTTCGATGCAGCGTGACCGCCCGGGCGCGTGCACTTCGCAGCAGACGTAGACGGGCGCTGTCGGAGTCGTCCGCTCACTGCATTCGGCGGACCTACAAGGAGAGGAACCATGCGAAGCACCGTAAGGTTGTGTGCTGCCCTGCTCGCGGGAGCCATCGTCAGCTGTTCGCAGACCGACGGCGAGCCCCGTGTGCAGCAGACAAGCTCTGCCCTCAGCGAAGCGGAGGTGGAAAGCGTCGACGACGCGCGTCTGCGGTCCAGGCTGCTGCTGCACTACGAGTTCGATCGCACGGCTGCAAGCGGTGTTGTCGTCGACTCGTCTGGATACGCGCGACACGGCACCCTGGTAGGCGCCGCCACCTTGACCACGAATGGCCGCACCGGCTCTGCGCTCGAGCTGAACGGCGTGGATGGCCACGTGGAGGTCCCCGATGGCGTGCTCGACGGTGTCCAGGCGGTCACGTTCGCTGCCTGGATCAACCTGACGCGCGTCGACCCGTGGAGTCGCCTGTTCGACTTTGGCGGGACCGCAGGCGGCTTCGTGTTCTTCACGCCCTCCACGCACGACGAACTGCTGCGCTACTCGGCTTACAAGGCTTTTGCAGACGAGGGAATCGCCACTGGTCCCGCGCTCCCGGCTCAGGTGTGGAAGCACGTTGCCGTGACCAACAGCGGCAGGGACTATCGTGTCTACGTCGACGGCGTCGAAGCCGGCAATGCACTCACGGTCGTGGTGCCGCCGGCGGAGCTGGTGCACAGCGTGGCCAGCTACATGGGGCGCTCACGCTTCCCCGATCCGCTGCTAGCCGGCAGGGTGGACGACTTTCGTATCTACGGTCGCGTCCTCCCACAAAAGGAGATCGCGGCGCTCGCCCATCCACAAAGCGACTACGCCAACTGGCGCTTCGATGAAGCGACGGGCCGCTCGGTTGTGGACCGGTCCGATCTGAACCTGGACGGCACGGTCCGCGGCGATTACGCGCGGGTGCAGGGCGTGATCGACCGCGCCTTGCAGCTGAGGTCCCAGGGAGCCCATGTCGAGCTGCCTGCGGGCATCGTCCAGAGCTGTACGGACCTGACGGTCAGCGCATGGATCGACCTGAGCTCCAACCGCCCGTGGAATCGTGTGTTCGACTTTGGCGCACAGGATGCGTCGCGCTTCATGTACCTCAGCCCCGCCGGCGTGGGCGCGGCAGGCCCCGAGCTGCGCTTTGGGCTCGTTTCTCCCACCGGCGTGCACGATGTAGCATTCCCCTACGACATGCCGCTCAACGAGTTGGACGCACGTGGGTGTCGTGCTGCGCGGCGACAACGCCAGTGTGTACCTGAATGGTCGACCCGTGGCGAGTCGGACAGGTGTCAACTCCAATCCGTCCGACCTGGGCGCGACCACGCGTAACTTCTTTGGCAAGTCGGCGTTTGCGGCCGACCCGTCCTTCGACGGCTTGCTGGATGACGTGCGCATCTCCTCCGCGGCTACGACGACCGCGAGCTTGCCCAGCTTGCCCACTTGCCGCCGCCGACCAGGCTGCCCAACCAGCTCGCGCTCAGTGGCGCCATCGTGGATGTCCACGACCCAGTAATCGTGCGTGCCGGCGCCAGCTTCTATCTGTTCTCGACGGGCCCAGGCGTGATGGTCCGGACCGCGACTGACCTCAAGAACTGGACGTTCGTGGGCAGTGCCCTGGTGCCGACACCGGCCTGGATACACAAGGAGCGCTTCGGACAGCTGGACTCGCTCTGGGCCCCGGACGTGTCGTACTTCGGCGGCACCTACCACCTGTACTACGCGGCCTCTTCGTTCGGCTCCAATCGCTCCTGCATTGGCCACGCCACCAAGAGAAAGCAACCTGGCGTCGACTGAGCCGTGGACCGACCGTTGGGCCCCGTGCTCTGCTCCAACCAGGACGGCAGTGTCGACGACTTCAACGCCATCGACGCGAACGTGGTGCTCGACCAGCAGGGCACGCCGTGGCTGTCGTTCGGCAGCTTCTGGGGCGGACTGAAGCTTGCCAAGCTGGCCTCTACCGGCGTGCGTGCGGACGACATCTTGATCGACCTCGCGGCCCGGCCTGGCAGCGCCATCGAGGCACCGTTCATCGTCTATCGCGCGCCCTACTACTACCTGTTCGCCTCGTTCGACTTCTGCTGCCGCGGTGTGGACAGCAGCTACCGCACGGTGGTCGGACGGTCGCGCTCCGTGACAGGTCCGTACCTGGACCGCACTGGCCTCGACATGCGCGCGGGCGGGGGCACGCCCGTGGTGCAGGGCGACTCGCGCTGGCGCGGCCCCGGGCACAACGCGATCCTGAAGCGGAGCGATCGGTACTTCAATATCTACCACGCATACGACGCGAAGAACGGAGGCATCCCCACGCTGCGTGTGTCCGAGCTGGTCTGGCAAGAAGGCTGGCCGGTGAACGCGGAGCCGTGAGGGTTGCGTGCAGCAGGCGCGGGAGCCGCTACGCCGACGACTCGCCGTCGTGAACCACTAGTCAGCTCGCGACATGGGTCGACGCGGGCGGCGCTTCCAGCGTGATGCGGCCCAGCGTGCCGGCGCGGAACTCGTGCACCAGCAGCTCGGCCGCCTTGTGCAGGTCCACCATGCCGCCGTGCCGCAGCCCGCCACGCCGCCGGCCGATCTCCGTCGAGCAGCGCCTGGGGCTGTCGGGCGTGGCCCGAGCTTGTAGCGCGCGACCACAAGCGGGATAGCGCGCGAGCAGTGCTCCGCGCCGAACAGCCGATCGTCAGATAGTCGATCGCGGTGTCTGGGATCGAGCCGGCGAAGCGCGAGGCGAAACGCGCCCCGCTCGTCCTCGATCTTCGGCCACATGAGGCCCGGGCTGTCGGTGAGCACCATGCCGGTCGGCAGATGACACGACCTGCTGCTCCTTCGTGACGGCGGGCTTGTCGCTGACCTTTGCGACCGACGCGATTCATCAGCGTGTTGATCAGCGTCGACTTGCCGACGTTGGGCACGCCCGCGATCAACGCGCGCACCGGCTTGTCGGGGCCGCGGTCGCATCGCGAGCGTTCCGGCACAGCTCCGCGATGCGCTTGCGCGTCACTTGCGGCCGCTCGGTCGTCGACGCGAACGCTTTCACGTTCGGCTCGCGCTCGAAGTGCTCGAGCCATGCGCGCGTCACTCTGGGTCGGCGAGGTCGCTCTTGCGTGAGCACCTTGATGCACGGCTTCTGTCCCGCGCAGCTCGGTGAGCAGCGGGTTCGAGCTCGCCTCCGGCAGCCGGCGTCGAGCACCTCGATCATCACGTCTTGCGACGGCATCAGCGCGGCCAGCTCGCGCCGCGCCTTCGTCATGTGACCGGGGTACCACTGGACAGCCATCGCCATGCTTGTAGCGCGGGGCCCGGCTCACTGCCCACCCGACTGGGTGACGGGCCGAGCGGGGGGCGCAGGTGCATCCTCGACCTGCACCCCCGACTTCTCTGCTCGATGGGTGGCGCCCAAGGTGCGCTAGGCTCATGCGCCAATCAGCTCCCCGACACGCAAACAGGCGACCTGGCTGCTTGGCTCTGTCGCCCGCCTCGCTGATGCTCTGGCTGGGCCTCAGGCAGCCAGCAGACGACGGGTCGACGCCGGTCGGAACGCGGGGCGTCGAGCAAGACCCGTTCTGGTCCGTGATCGAGGCCGCGCGTTCCGATGCCGCCTCAGCCTCGCCGCACGCAGTCGAGGCGCTCCTGGCCTCGCGAAGTGATGACCAGCTGCTGGCGTTCCAGCGCCGCTTCTTCGAGCTGATGGCAGACTCGTACCGCGCGCCGCTGTGGGGAGCAGCGTACGTGATGAACGGCGGCTGCTCCGACGACTCTGGGACTCCGACGACCCGGCAAAATAGAAGCGGCGCTACCCCAAGTTGTGGGCCGGAATGTGAGCTCAGTAAGGCAGCGTCTGTAGTAAGGTCCGCCCAAACAAGAACACCGCGCCTGCAAGAGCAATGAACAGCAGCACGGCGGCCATTAGCAGGCGCATCAGGCAGCCACCGCCACGCCGCCGCACTGCGGGCCGTGGGCGACCCCAAACCTGGCCCCGCCGACATGTAACGCGAGCGTAGCGCTGCCAACAGCAGCTTCTGCCATGGCGGCATCCGGGAAGGGCCCGCCGCTGGCTCCTCGTCCCTGCCAGGTGGCAACGGGTCGCGACTGGCCGGTGGGCGCCCGGTGGAGGCCGCCGGCCGCGAGGAGGTGGGACCGGACCGGCCTGTGGGTGGACGCGCAGCGGGCGCTGCGCGAGGGCGCCAGGGATGGGGGCCTCGAGGTCGGTCGATGGGAGATCACCGAGGCGCGCGCCACAGGAGGGGCAGGAGGTGCCGGTCAACCAGAGCCCCGGGGTGTGGTTCGTGCAAAACAGCCGGACCTGCGCCTCGTGACACGCTTCACACTCACCGGCCGTGGCTCTGGTGGTTCCGCAGTTTGGACAACGATGCACTACACTCATGACTGCGCAGCCTCGGCCGGTTCGCTCGCCAACGCGGGCTGCCGGAAACACTTCGTTGATGAGCGTGGCTGGCGGGAACAGCTGGTGCACTCGCGGCAGCGACCCAGAGCACCACACGCGCCAGGGTGGGCGCTCGTTCGTAGGGCCCAAACTGCTCACGGGGTAGACGGCGTGACAGCGCCACCGTGGTCAGCACCGGGATCAGCGCGCGGTCGGCGGGATAGATGGCGTAGCGCTCCTCGACATGATCGTGACCGCGCGCCATGTGGGTACCGGGCGACCCAGTGCGTGCGCTCAGGGCGCAGAAGTCTGCAAAGTCTTCGTAGCCGAACTGGCTGCCGCGCGAAAAGCGGTTGGGCATCTTACGACGAGCCTTTGGGTGCGCCCGCGCGCCAGACGAAGTCCGACAGGCGCGCCGGGATCGTTCCAGTTGCCGGTCTCGGTCAGCGCAGCGTGCAAGTCTGCCAGCGGAAATCCTCCATGCGCCACCAGAAGACCGTCAGGAAAAAAGAGGGCACGTGGCGCGTGCGCGGTCAGGCGCAGCTGCAACCTTGGCCTGCTCGCAGCGTTCGATTCGTTCACCAGGTTGGCGTTCGAGAAAGTCGGCAAAGTCCGAGGGCGAGACGCTGGAGCTGAACCGGTTGCCGTCGTACGCGAGCGCCTCGTCGTGGTTGCCAGCGATCACGCAGACACGTTGCGGCGCGCTCCAGGATCAGCTCGAAGACGCGAAGCAAAACCTCCAGGGCGAAGGCCTTCGTCGTCCACGAAGTCGCCGAGAAAGATGATTCGCGGTGGCGCGCTACCAGTCTCCCGAAGCGGTTGAGCGAATCAGAGCAAGCGACTGCTTCGAGCGCCAGCAGAGTCGCCATGCAAGTCGCCGATGATCCATAGCGGCTCCTTTCTGCTCGGCTCGATGACACCTGGATGGCCCGGTCGTCAGCGTCCTTGCGGTCGCCGTCGAACATCATGCCGGGACCGGCAGGGCTATCTAACAGACCCTCCATGCGCGCCACCAGATCGGGCATGCGGACGCGAATGGGCTCAGGGTTCACTGCACTTTGAATTGCCTGCCAGTCGAGCTCCCGAACCTCCACCACGGGAGGCGTCGCAGGAGACGGCGGTACACCACCGGGGGCGCGGCGGGCGGAAGCTCGGCTTCCGGCGATTGCGAGTCGACAAGCTTACCGTCGGCCGCGTCGGCGCCTTCGGTGGGCGCTGGCACGTGCTCCGGGTCCAGAGGCGGCTCTGCTTCGGAACCTTGAGAGGTCGTCATTCAGCGCCTCCGTGCGGCGAGCGGCAGCTTCACGACGCCCTTCGCTTGCCGCCCTACGGCAATCAGGTCGCCGTGCTGAAGCGCGTAGGGCGCCGCGATGGCCTTGCCGTTCACGAGCGTCTCGTTGGTGGTGCCAGGGACCGGCGAGAGGACCCATTGCCCCCCGGCGCGACGCTCCAGCACACACTGCCGGTCGTCCCAGAACTCGCCGTCGGGGTCCGAACTGCCGCGCCAGCACCTTGCCCAGCTCCGTCCGGACACGAATCTCCATTGGCCCGGCCGTCCGAGCTCTTCAGCTCCATGGCTTCTGACACCAACGCCTCGCCCTTGCCCGGGGCCGCCACCGTCGGCCCTTTTTTTTACGCCCGCGGCGGGGTACCGCGACGCTCGACGGCTTTGTCGTCGCGCCGCGACCGTTCAGGGCTTCGCGCAGGGCAGCGGCGGTGGGCCGCGCAGCGGGGTCGGGCGAAAGACAGCGGTGAAGCATGGCGCTCACCTCCGCGTTGGTTGCGGAGCGATGGCATGGTCCCCGACCAGCGCTGGCGGCTTTGCGCGCATACGCTTTCACCAGCGCCGCATACTCGGCCTGGTCGTCGCGCCAGTAGGGATGCTCGCCCGCCAGCAGCTCGTACAGCATGAGACCGCACGCATGAACACGTCCGAGGCCAGAGCCGGGCACCGACCCGCGCGTCGGGTGCCGGGAGAGCGGTAGTTGTGCGATTGCCGCCGTCGGGCCACCCGGGGCTCCGGACGTCTCGAAGTCGATCCGCATGAAGAACTTCTCGGTCACGGTGTCGCCGTACTGCTGGCTCTCGATGATGTTGCCGCCGTGCTCGAGCAGGAAGCCCGACACGGCGTGCACGATGCCGGGCCGGTCGGGGCAGACCAGGGTGAGCACGAAGTCACCCATCGCCTGACCGACGGCGGGTGTGGGGTTGATGGTCACGACTCTCCTTCTGTTGCGTCTGACGAGACCGTAGTCTGCGATACGCAACAACATTCCGCTAGCGTTGCGTCATGAGCAACGACACGGCCGGCCTCTCCTCGGCCCCGGAGCGGTCCGGCTCGGGCGTGCAGTCCGTGGACCGCGCGATCAGCATCCTGGAGGTCCTGGCCCGGCACGGCGAGGTCGGGGTGACCGAGGTCGCCGCCGAGCTCGACGTGCACAAGAGCACGGCCTTCCGCCTGGTCAGCACCCTGGAGGCGCGGGGGCTCGTCGAGCAGACCGGTGAGCGCGGCAAGTACCGCCTCGGCGTCGGACTGCTGCGCCTCGCGGGAGCCACCACGGCGCGGCTCGACGTGGTGCAGGAGTCGCGCTCGATCTGCAAGGCCCTGGCGGCGACGACCGGCGAGACCGTCAACATCGCCGTGCTCGCCGGCTCGTCCGCGCTCTACCTCGACCAGGTGGCCGGGTCCTCGACCCTGCAACCGCACAACTGGGTCGGCCAGCACATCCCGCTGCACGCCACCAGCAACGGCAAGGTGCTGCTCTCCGGCGTGCCCATCGACCAGCTCGACCAGGTGCTGCACGAGCTGCCCGCCCTGACCCGGATGACGCTGACCCGGCGCTCGGCGCTGAAGCAGGAGCTGGACCGCGTCCGGGAGCAGGGGTACGCCGTCGCCGTCGACGAGCTCGAGGAGGGCCTCACCGCGGCCGCGGCACCGGTCCGCAACGCCCACGACGACGTGATCGCGTCGGTGAGCTGCAGCGGGCCGACGTTCCGCCTCGGGCCGGACAAGCTGGAGACGGTGGTGCCCGAGCTCACCCGGGCGGCCGCCGAGATCTCGCACCGGCTCGGCTGGGGTGAGCGCTGAGTCCGTCTTGTCGACGCCGGTCCCGGCTTGACGCTCTGCCGTGGCCCGGACCATGCTGCCAAGGCATCTCGTCGCTCAGGGAGGCGCGGGTTCGCGACCTGGGTGACCACCACCCCATGGTCGGGAGGACGCCTTGCCCGAGAACTGGATCGACGGCCGCTGGGTCGGTGCGCTCGACGGCGGACGCCGAGAGATCCGATGCCCGGCCGACGCCACCTTGGTGGCCGAGGTCGACGAGTCCGGCGGTGCCGACACGGACGCGGCCATCGCGGTCGCCCGGCGCACCTTCGACGAGGGCGAGTGGCCCGGCACCTCGGCCCGTGAGCGCGGTGACCTGCTGCTGCGGGTCGCCGACCTGCTCGAGCGCGACACCGCCGAGGTCGCCCGGGCCGAGGCGCTCGACACCGGCAAGCGCATGGTCGAGGCCGAGTACGACGTCGCCGACGTGATCTCGGTGTTCCGCCACTTCGGGCGCACCGCCGACGCGGACGCCGGGCACGTGGTCGACACGGGCAACCCGGCGGTGGTGAGCCGGATCGTGCACGAGCCGCTCGGGGTGTGCGGACTGATCACCCCGTGGAACTACCCCCTGCTGCAGACCTCGTGGAAGGTCGCGCCGTGCCTGGCCGCGGGCAACACCTTCGTGCTCAAGCCCAGCGAGATCACCCCGCACACCTCGATCCACCTGATGCGCCTGCTCGACGAGGCCGGACTCCCGGCCGGGGTGGCCAACCTCGTGCTCGGCGACGGACCGAACGTCGGCGCCCCGCTCGGCGAGGACCCCCGGGTCGACCTGGTCTCCTTCACCGGCAGCCTCGCCGTGGGCAAGCGGCTGATGGCGGCGGCCGCCGGCACGGTGAAGAAGGTCGCCCTCGAGCTCGGGGGGAAGAACCCCAACATCGTCTTCGCGGACGCCGACTACGACACGGCGCTGGACATGGCGCTCACCGCGGTCTTCCTGCACTCCGGACAGGTCTGCTCCGCCGGCGCCCGGCTGGTCGTCGAGGAGTCGCTGCACGACAGGTTCGTCGACGACCTCGTCGAGCGGGCGCGGAAGATCCGCCTCGGCGGACCCTTCGACGACCGGGCCGAGACCGGACCGCTGACCAGTGCGGCGCACCGCGACAAGGTGGAGGCCTACGTCGCGGCCGGCCTGGCCGAGGGAGCCGTCCTGCGCTGCGGCGGTGAGCGACCGGACGACCCGGCGCTGGTCGACGGCTTCTACTACCGGCCCACCGTGCTCGACGGCTGCGAGGCCTCGATGAGCGTGACCCAGGAGGAGTCGTTCGGCCCCGTGCTCACCGTGGAGACCTTCACCGACGAGGCGCAGGCCGTGCGCATCGCCAACGACAGCATCTACGGCTTGGCCGGCGCGGTGTGGACCACGGACGCGGGCAAGGGCCAGCGGGTCGCGGCCGGGCTGCGGATGGGCACGGTCTGGATCAACGACTTCCATCCCTACGTCGCCCAGGCCGAGTGGGGCGGGTACAAGCAGTCCGGCACCGGGCGCGAGCTCGGTCGCGCAGGGCTGGAGGAGTACCGCGAGACCAAGCACGTGTGGCACAACATCGCCCCCGAGCCGCAGCACTGGTTCGGGGACCAGGAGAGGACGCCATGAGCGACAAGCTGGGTTCCGACCAGCACTACGACTACGTCATCGTCGGCGGGGGCAGTGCCGGCTCGGCCCTGGCCAACCGGCTCAGCGAGGACCCGTCCACCTCGGTGCTGGTGCTGGAGGCGGGTCGCGCCGATCACCGCCAGGACCCCTTCATCCACATGCCGGCCGCGCTGCCGATCCCGATCGGCAACCGGCTCTACGACTGGAAGTACGAGACCGACCCCGAGCCGTACATGAACGGGCGCAAGGTCTTCCACGCCCGCGGCAAGGTGCTCGGCGGCTCCAGCAGCATCAACGGGATGATCTTCCAGCGCGGCAACCCGATGGACTACGAGCGCTGGGCCGGCGAGCCGGGCATGGCGCAGTGGGACTACCTGCACTGCCTGCCCTACTTCAAGCGGATGGAGCGCCTGCTGCTCGAGGACGGCCGCTCCGGCGCCGACGACTGGCGCGGCGGCGACGGGCCACTCGTCCTCGAGCGCGGACCCGGCGACGAACCCGCTGTTCGGGGCCTTCTTCGAGGCCGTGCAGCAGGCCGGCTACCCGCTGACCGACGACGTCAACGGCTACCGCCAGGAGGGCTTCGCCCGCTTCGACCGCAACGTGCACCGCGGTCGGCGCTGGTCCGCCTCGCGGGCCTACCTGTGGCCGGCCCGGCACCGCGAGAACCTCACCATCGAGACCCTGTCCTTCGTCTCCAAGGTCCGCTTCGAGGGCCGGCGGGCGGTCGGCGTGGAGTACACCCGGGCCGGGCGTCGGCACCGTACGGCGCAGCGCCGGCGAGGTGATCCTGTGCGGCGGGGCGATCAACACCCCCCAGCTGCTCCAGCTCTCCGGTGTCGGCGACAAGACCCTGCTCGACCAGCACGGCATCGACGTCGTCGCGCACCTGCCCGGGGTCGGGGAGAACCTCCAGGACCACCTCGAGGTCTACATCCAGCACGCCTCGACGCAACCGGTCTCGATCGCGCCGGGGCTGCGCTACTCCCAGCGCCCGAAGATCGGCTACCAGTGGCTGTTCCACCGCGACGGGCTCGGCGCCACCAACCACTTCGAGGCCGGCGGCTTCGCCCGGTCCAACGACCAGGTCGACTACCCGAACCTGATGTTCCACTTCCTGCCCGTCGCGATCCGCTACGACGGCACGCAGCCCGACGGGCTCCCGGCGGGAGCGCACGGCTACCAGGTGCACATCGGCCCGATGTACGCCGACACCCGCGGCTGGGTGCGGATCCGATCGAGCAACCCCCGGGTGCACCCCTCGATGCAGTTCAACTACCTCTCGACCCCGACGGACAAGAAGGAGTGGGTCGAGGCGGTGCGCGTGGCCCGCGACATCCTCGGCCAGCCGGGGTTCGCGGCGTACAACGGCGGGGAGGTCTCGCCGGGACCGGCCGTGGAGACCGACGAGCAGATCCTGGACTGGGTCCGCGCCGACGCCGAGACCGCGCTGCACCCCTCGTGCACCGCCAAGATGGGTGACATCGAGGCCGACGACTTCGCCGTCGTCGACCCCTCCTCGATGCGGGTCCACGGCCTCGACGGGCTGCGGGTCGTCGACGCCTCGGTGTTCCCGTTCGTGACCAACGGCAACATCTACGCCCCGACCATGATGACGGCGGAGAAGGCCGCCGACCTGATCGCGGGCAACACCCCGCTGCCGCCGGCGGAGGTCCCCTACTACCGGCACCGTGACCGCAGCCCGCTGCACCCGCCGGGAGACCCACGCAACGCCGAGGAGGGCACGTGACCGCACTCGCGTCGGAGCCGGGAACACCCGCCACCACCGCACCCGCGCTGCACGTCGAGGGGTTGTGGAAGATCTTCGGCCCACGCGCCGACAAGATCATCGGCACCCCCGACGCCCAGCTCTCGCGCAAGGAGCTCCAGGAGAGCACCGGGCACGTGATCGGCATCCGCGACGTCTCGTTCGACGTCGCGCCCGGCGAGGTCTTCGTCGTGATGGGGCTCTCGGGCTCGGGCAAGTCCACCCTGATCCGGTTGCTGACCCGGCTGATCGAGCCCACCGCGGGCACCGTGGTCCTCGACGGCCAGGAGATCACCGCGATGACGGACTCCGACCTGCTCGAGACCCGTCGACGCAAGGTCTCGATGGTCTTCCAGCACTTCGGACTGCTGCCGCACCGCAAGGTGATCGACAACATCGGCTTCGGGCTCGAGGTGCGGGGCGAGGCCCGGACCGCGCGCCGCAACCGGGCCCAGGAGATGGTCGACCTGGTCGGGCTGTCCGGCTACGAGAACAACTTCCCCGACCAGCTCTCCGGCGGCATGCAGCAGCGGGTCGGCCTCGCCCGGGCGCTGGCCGCGGACCCGGATGTGCTGATGTTCGACGAGCCGTTCTCCGCGCTCGACCCGCTGATCCGTCGGGACATGCAGAACGAGGTGATCCGGCTGCACGAGGAGGTCGGCAAGACGATGGTCTTCGTGACCCACGACCTGGCCGAGGCGCTCAAGCTCGGCGACCGGATCCTGATCATGCGCGACGGCGAGATCGTCCAGATCGGGGCGCCGGACGAGGTGGTCGGCGCACCGGCCGACGACTACGTGCGCGACTTCACCAGTGATGTGCCCAAGGCGCACGTTCTGACCCTGAAGTGGGTGATGCGTCCGCCCGGCGACGTCGCGATCCCCGCCGACGCGCCGGTGCTCTCGCAGGATGCGATCGTGCGCGACGCCGCGCGCGCGGTGCTGGAGTCGCACGGCCCGTGCCGGGTCGTGGACGGCGAGCGGACCGTCGGTCTGGTCGACGACGCCGACATCATGCGCGTGGTCGTCGCCGAGGACGGAGCGAGCTGATGGCCACCCTGATGCCCGAGGCGCCCAACTCGGACCCCGAGCAGCAGGAACCACCCTCCACCAAGGAGGAGCAGCCGTACGTCGAGGTCGCCCGCGAGCGGCACACCGGACTCAAGGTCCTGGCCGCGTTGGTCGTCTTCGGCGTGCTGTTCGCCGTCTTCAAGGACCGCCAGACCCTCGACCTGGGCTTCCAGGAGACCAACGGCTTCCAGGACTGGCTCAACCGGGTGCGTGACTGGGTGCAGCTCAGCGGCCCGGACAACTGGTTCTTCGGCGGTGTCCTGGGCGGCATCGGTTCGGCGTTCAACGCGGTCGTCACCTTCCTCCAGGAGACGTTCAGCATCGCGGCGTTCCCACGGCCGGTGCCGCGGATCGGGTGGCTCGGCGTCGTGGTGCTCACGGCGTGGGTGACCTGGGCGCTGGCCGGGATCCGCTCCACGATCCTGGTCGCGGTCTCGCTGATGCTGTTCGGGATCGCCGGCTTCTACTCCGACAGCATCGACCTGCTGATCATCACCGGTGTGGCCGTCTTCGTGTGCGTGCTGGTCGGCCTGCCGATCGGGATCGCGATGGCGCGCCGCGCCCGGGTCTCCGCCGCGATCACCCCGCTGCTCGACGGGATGCAGACGCTGCCCGCCTTCGCCTACCTGGCGCCGTTCGCGCTGCTCTTCGGCATCGGCGCTCCGGCCGCGGTGATCATCACCGTCATCTACGCCGTGCCACCGCTGGTGCGGATCGCTGAGCTCGGGATCCGCCAGGTGCCGGAGGCCACCGTCGAGGCCGCCCGCTCGATGGGGCTGACCAGCACCCAGATGCTGCGCCGGGTGGAGCTGCCGATCGCCCGACGCACCATCGTCGTCGGGGATCAACCAGTGCACGCTGGCGGCGCTCTCGATCGCCACCATCGCCTCGCTGGTCAACGGCCCCGGTCTCGGCAAGCCGGTGCAGGCGGGCCTGCAGTCGCAGAACATCGGCCAGGCGGCGGTGCCCGGCCTCGCCATCGTGCTGATGGCGATCATGCTCGACCGGACCACCACCGCGATCAGCGAGCGCTCCCAGAGCGTGGGCCGCTCATCGGTGGCCACCCTCGATCGTCGCGGCCCGGTGGCAGCGGTGCTGGGTCGCCTGCCCCGTTGGGCCGTCGAGACGCGGGGCCACGGTGCGGCGTCGGGCGCGGCTCACGGCAGCCGGACGCTGGGTCGTTCGGGGTCTGTTTCTGGTGCCGGTGGCCGTCGCGGTCTATCTCTCGCGCACCTACCTCGGCCTGGCCCGGTTCCCGACCCGTGAGCAGTGGCCGTTCATCAAGCCGATCGACGGGCCGACGCTGATCAAGCTGGTCAACGACTTCTCCGGCTGGTTGATCGACCGGATCGACACGGTCACCCTCGCGATCAAGCGCGACGTCACCGACGTGGTGCTCAACCCCTTCCAGAGCCTGCTCGCCGACTCGCCGTGGTGGCTGATGGCCGGTCTGCTGCTGGTCCTCGCCTACCTGCTCGGCGGCTGGCGACCGGCACTGGTCACGGCCGTGTGCGAGGCGCGTGATCCTGGGCGTCGGGCTGTGGAACGACTCGATGGTCACGCTGGCGATGACCCTTGAGGCCACGGTTCTGGTGATGCTGATCGCCGTCGTGCTGGGCGTCGGCATCGGGCGCAGTCATCGCCTCGACCTCGTCGTACGCCCGTTCCTGGACGCTTTCCAGACCATCCCTCCCTTCGTCTACCTGGTGCCCGCCCTGGCCCTGTTCGGCGTCGGCCGGTTCACTGCGGTGGCGGCCGCCATCGCCTACGCCTCGCCGATCGCGGTCAAGCTGGTCGCCGACGGCATTCGGGGCGTGCCACAGGCGACGCTCGAGGCCGTGGAGTCGACCGGGACCACCAGCTGGCAGACGATCACCAAGGTCCAGCTGCCGATGGCCCGCGAGGCCCTGGTGCTGGCCACCAACCAGGGGCTGCTCTACGTGCTCTCGATGGTCGTGATCGGCGGCCTCGTCGGTGGCGGCAGCTTGGGCTACATCGTGGTCTCCGGCTTCTCCCAGGACCAGCTCTTCGGCAAGGGGCTCGCCGCGGGGATCGCGATCACCGCCATCGGCGTCATGCTGGACCGCATCGCGCGCAACGCAGCAGCCCGATCGGGCCGCTGACCACAGACGTCTCCACGCACCGACGTGGACCAGAGGAAGGGAACCAGAACATGGCTCGAGGGCTCAGGACCACCGGCCGCCGGCTGCGGTTGGTCGCTCTCGTCGCGGCAGCGGGCCTCGCGCTCGCCGGCTGTGGCGGCGGCAACATCAAGGACGCCGGCTCCGCCGGTGGCAGCAAGTGTGGCGACGTACGGATCGCGGTCAACCCGTGGACGGGCTACGTCTCGAACGCCCACGTGATCGGCTACCTCGCGAAGACCAAGCTGGGGTGCAACGTCACCTACCCGGAGGTCAAGGAAGAGGTCGGCTGGCAGGGGATGTCCTCCGGCTCGATCGACGCCATCGTGGAGAACTGGGGCCACCCCGACCTGGTCAAGAAGTACGTCGACACGCAGAAGAGCGTCGAGATGGCCGGCGACACGGGCGGCAAGGGGATCATCGGCTGGTACGTCCCGCCGTGGATGGCCAAGAAGTACCCCGACATCACCAGCTGGAAGAACCTGAACAAGTACGCCTAGCTCTTCAAGACCTCCGAGTCGGGCGGCAAGGGCCAGCTGCTCGACGGCGACCCGTCGTACGTGACCAACGACGAGGCCCTGGTCAAGAACCTGAACCTGAACTACAAGGTGGTCGTGCGGCGGCTCCGAGGCCGGCCTGATCCAGAGCTTCAAGACCGCGGAGAAGAACAAGACTCCGCTGCTGGCCTACTTCTACGAGCCGCAGTGGTTCTTCTCGGAGATGAAGCTGGTGCACGTCGACCTGCCGAAGTACACCTCGAGCTGCCCACCGCGGCGGCGAAGATCGACTGCGACTACCCGGCGTACACCTTGAACAAGCTGGTCGCGACGAAGTTCGCCAAGTCCGGCTCCCCGGCGGTGGACCTGATCAAGAAGTTCCAGTGGAGCAACGACGACCAGAACGTCGTCTCGACCTACATCGCCCAGGACGGCATGTCGCCGGACGCGGCGGCGAAGAAGTGGATCGACGCCAACCCCGACAAGGTGAAGGCCTGGCTGGGCAGCTGAGCACGAGTCCGTGGGGCCGGTCGGACCGGCCCCACGAGCATCGGGAGGTGCGGTCAGGTTGTCTGTTGACTGTACAGTCAGTATTATTGACTGCATGGTCACTAATCCGTCGAAGCCCACTACTCCTTCGTCGACCTCTCTCGGGGCGGTGACCCGGGTGATCGCGACGTACGTCGTCGTCGTCGCGGCCACCCTCGTCGCGCTCGTCGCCCTGTCCGCGCTCGGCTCGGACCAGGCGACCAGTGCGGCCTGGGTGCACGCGATCATCGTCGCCGGGTTCGCCGTACTGCTCCCGCTCCGGCTGCGAGCAGCACGCCTGGGAAGCCGTCGGGCAGTGACGGCGGTCGGAGTGATCGCGGCCGTCCTGCTGGTGGTCAACGTCGTGGAGGCGCTCCTGCCGGGCCTCTTCCCGTCGTGGATGCGTGTGGAGATGGTCGCGATCGCGGTCCTGATGGCCGGGACGGTGCTGGCGGTCGTGCGCGCCCGCCGGTGAGCGGACGGGCCATCGCCCTACGCTGACCCGGTGAGCACAGCCACGGGACGCCGCCGCCGGCTCAGCCCGGACCAGCGGCGCGAGCAGCTGATGGCCGCCACCGTCGAGGTGCTCGCCGAGCGCGGCTACCAGGCCACCACCGCGGACGCGATCGCCCAGCGGGCGGAGGTGTCCAAGGGGTTGCTGTGGCACTACTTCGACGATCTCGACGACCTGCTGGAGAAGACCGCCCGGCGCACGCTCGACACGTTGCGGGTCGCGGCCGGAGCCGCGATCGACCTGACCGCACCGGCCCCCGAGGTGATCCGGGCGGCGGTCCGGGCGGCGGTCGGGCTGCGCCGCACGCACCGGGCCGAGCGCCGGGCCATCGGCGAGATCCTGCTCAACCTCCGCGCCCCCGACGGCCGGCCCCGGCTCGGGCAGCACGACCTGGAGGGGCTGTACTCCGCCCAGGAGGCGATCTTCCGCCGCGGACAGGCCGAGGGCGACCTCGACAAGCACCTCGACCCGCGTCTGCTCGCCGTGACCTACCAGGGTGCGGTCGACAGCATGCTCGGCTACCTCGACGCCCGTCCGGACGCCGACGAGGAGCACTTCGCCGCGATGCTCGCCGACGTGCTCCTCGACGGCATGTCGCCCGCGCGACCCGAGCGCTGAGCGGATCCGGGCCGGGCAGGGCAGGTCGGGCCAGCCCCTTGACACGGCGGCACTCGCAGGCGGATTCTACTGTTGTTCCGCATCGCGCACTGCTGTTGCTTCATACGCAACAGTCTCGAAGAGGTAGGTAGGCCCATGGCCAGTGTCCCCAGCAAGGCCCAGGTCGTCGTCATCGGCGCCGGGATCGTCGGCAACTCCTTGGTGCACCACCTGGCCCGGCTGGGCTGGGAGGACATCGTCCAGCTCGACATGGGCCCGCTGCCCAACCCCGGCGGATCCACCGGGCACGCGTCGAACTTCATCTTCCTGACCGACCACTCGCGCGAGATCACCGACCTGACCATGGACTCGGTGGTGCAGTACCAGGAGATGGGCGTCTTCACGAGGTCCGGGGGCTTCGAGATCGCCCGCACCGAAGAGCGGATGGAGGAGCTGCGCCGGCGGATGTCGAGCGCCAAGGCGTGGGGCATCGAGGCCGAGATGGTCGACCCCGACTTCGTCAAGGAGAAGGTGCCCTTCATCGAGACCGACCAGTTCATCGGCGCCTTCTGGCAGCCCGACGTCGGCGTGGTCGACTCCCTGCGCGCCGGCACGATCATGCGTGAGCGCGCGATGGCGACCGGCGCCCTGAGGGTCGTGCCCAACGTGGAGGTGACCGGCCTCGACGTCGTCGACGGCGCCATCGCCGGGGTCACGACCACGACCGGTCACATCGACGCCGACCACGTGGTGATCGCCTGCGGCGTGTGGAGCCCGAAGATCGGCGACATGGCGGGGATCTCGATCCCGCTCACCCCGGCCGTGCACCAGATGATCTCGGTCGGCCCGTGCCCGCAGCTCGCCGAGACCGAGGGCGAGATCACCTTCCCGATCGTGCGCGACATGGACACCTTCTGCTACGAGCGCCAGCACGGCGCCGACATGGAGGTCGGCTCCTACGCCCACCGCGCCATCCTGCACGAGCCCGAGGACATCCCGACCCTCGAGCAGGCCAAGCTCTCGCCGACCGAGATGCCCTTCACCGACGAGGACTTCGACCCCCAGCTCGAGCAGGCCCTGGAGCTGATGCCGGAGCTGCTCGGCGCCGACGGGGCGGAGATGCGCTACGCCATCAACGGCCTGCTCTCCCTGACCTGCGACGGCAACCCGATCCTCGGTGAGAGCCTGGTCAAGGGCCTGTGGACCGCGGCCGCGGTCTGGATCAAGGAGGGTCCGGGCGTTGGGCGGGCCGTCGCCGAGTGGATGACCGACGGCCACTCCGAGATCGACATCCACCACAGCGACATCGCCCGCTTCCACCCGCACCAGATGCGCCGCGAACACACCCGGCTGCGCACCACCGAGTCGTTCATCAAGACCTACGGGATCGTGCACCCGGGCGAGCAGTACGCCTCCGACCGCGACCAGCGGCTCTCCCCGATGCACGACGCGGAGCAGAAGCTCGGAGCGGTGTTCTTCGAGGCCGCCGGCTGGGAGCGCCCGCAGTGGTACGAGTCCAACGCCGACCTGCTCGAGGCCTACGGCGAGGCGGTGATGCCCCGCGAGGCCGAGTGGGACTCGCGCTGGTGGAGCCCGATCGTCAACGCCGAGCACCTGCGGATGCGCGAGTCGGCCGGCGTGATCGACCTGAGTGCCTTCTCCATCTTCGACATCACCGGCGCCGGTGCCCTGGACTCGGTGCAGCGCACCTGCGTCTCGCAGTGCGACGTCGCGGTCGGCAAGGTCGTCTACACCCCGGTGCTCGACGCCAAGGGCGGCTTCGTCTCCGACCTGACCGTGATGCGGCTGGGCGAGGACCACTTCCGAGTGGTCACCGGCGGCGCCCACGGCATGGTGGACAAGAAGACCTTCACCGCGCAGCTCGCCCCCGACGCCACCCTCGCCGAGGTCACCGACGAGGTGTCCACGATCGGGATCTGGGGCCCCCGGGCGCGCGACATCGTCGCTTCGCTGAGTGCGGACGACGTGTCCGACGAGGGCTTCGGCTTCCTCACCTGCCGGGAGATCACCGTCGGCGGGACCACCGTGCTCGCCTCGCGGATCTCCTACGTCGGCGAGCTCGGCTGGGAGCTCTACGTGCCGGCCACGGAGGCCGTCGCGCTGTGGGAGAGCCTGCTCGAGGCCGGAGGCGAGCACGGTGCGCGCCCGGTCGGGATCGGGGTCTACGGCACGACCGGGCGGATCGAGAAGAGCTATCGCGCGTACGGCGCCGAGCTCGACGCCGAGCGCACCATCGTCGAGGCCGGGATGCAGCGCCCCCGGGTCAAGGCCGCGGACTTCGTCGGCAAGCAGACCTACCTGGCGCAGCGCGAGGCGGCCCCAGGGGCGCTCCTGTGCACGATGGCGGTCGACGACCACACCTCGGCCGACGGGACGAAGCGCTACATGCTGGGTGGGGAGCCGATCCTGACCCGCGAGGGCTCCGTGCTCACCGACGCCCACGGCCACCGGCCCTACGTCACCACGGCCGGTTCGGCGCCGTCGCTCGGCCGGCATCTGCTGATGGCCTACCTGCCCGTCGAGCAGGCCGCGGTCGGCACCGAGCTCGCGGTCTCCTACATGGAGGAGCTGTACCCGGTGACCGTGGTCTCCGCCGATGCCACCCCGGCGTACGACCCGACGAACGAGCGCCTGCGATGAGCACCCCGGACAATGCCGCGGAGGCCTGCGATGAGTGACGTCCTGGTGTGCATCAAGCGGGTGCCGGACACCTCCGGCCAGGTGCTGCTCACCGACGACGCGCAGTCGGTGGACGCCCGGTTCGTCGGGTTCACCATCAGCAACCACGAGAGCTCGGCCATCGAGCTCGCCATCCGCGTCGCCGACGCCACCGGCGGCACGGTCACCCTGCTCACGATCGGCGCGGCCGAGGCGAGCGAGCAGCTGCGCAGTGCGCTGGCGCTGGGCTGCCAGGCCGCGGTGCTGGTCGAGGCCGACCCGGCCACGCTCGGGCCGGGCGACGTGGCCGCCGAGATCGCCGCGGTGGTCCGCGACCACGAGGCCGCCGGCCGGGCCTACGACCTGGTGCTGCTCGGCAACGACGCCGCCGACTCGGGCGACTTCCAGGTGCCGATCCGGCTGGCCTACGCCCTCGACCGACCGATCGTCACCGGCGCGACGCTGGTCGAGGTTGCCGACGGCGCCGCTTCGGCGTACGTCGACGGGCCCCAGGGTCAGGAGACCTACAGCGTGCCGATGCCCGCTGTGGTCGCCGTGCTCGAGGGTGGCCCGGAACCGCGCTACCCCTCCCTCAAGGGTCGGATGGCGGCGAAGAAGATCGAGATCGAGACCCGCCCGTCCTCCCGCGAGCCGGCCGGTGCGAGCCGCAACCGGCTGCTGCTCCCCCCACCCGAGCCGAGCAGCGTGGAGATGCTCGGTGAAGGCCCCCAGGCGGCCGCCGCGGTCGTCGACCTCTTCGAGCGACTGGCGGTGCTGAGGTGATACTCGTTCTGGTCGAGACCGAGCAGGGTGCGGCGAGCGAGATCTCGCTGGAGACCCTGGCCCTGGCCCGGTCGCTGTCCGAGACGGGCGGCGGCATCGCGATCCGGGCGCTGGTCGTCGGCGAGGTCGCTGACCGCGACGCGCTCGCGGCCGAGCTGGGCGCCCACGGCGTCAGCGAGGTGCACCAGGCGGTGGGCGAGGCGTTCGCTCCTTCTCCGGGGCCGGCTGGGCCGCGGCGCTCCAGGCGGCTCGCGAGGCGACGAGGTCGGTCGTCGTCACCGCCGCAGGAAGCCCCCGCGGGATGGAGGTGCTGGCGCACCTGGCCGCGCGCCTCGACGTGCCGATGGCGGCCAACGTGACCTCGTTCGACGGGCTCTCGCCCTTCGTGGTCACCCGGCAGGTCGTCGGTGGCGCCGCCCTGGAGGAGATGACCCTGGGCCACCGGCCGGCGGTCTTCACGGTGGCGGGCCACTCCTGGTCGGCCTCGGCGGTGCCGGGCGCCGGGCCCGCGACCTGGCACGAGCTCGACCCCGGACGTGGCGGCGAAGGACCTCCTCGCCCGCGTGGTCTCGACGGGCGCCAAGGAGGTCGACCAGTCCGACTCCTTGAAGTCCGCCCGTGTGGTGGTCGGTGCCGGTCGTGGGGCCGGCGGCCCGGACGGCTTCGGCCCGGTCGCCGAGCTCGCGGAGCTGCTCGGCGGTTCGCTCGGAGTCTCCCGTGTGGTGACCAGTCTCGGCTGGCGGCCGCACCACGAGCAGGTCGGCCAGACCGGCAGCCGGATCTCGCCGGAGATCTACATGCCGTGCGGCATCTCCGGTGCCATCCAGCACTGGGCCGGCTGCGCGAGCTCGAAGGTGATCCTCGCCGTCAACACCGACGCCGAGGCGCCGATGATGACCAAGGCGACGTACGCCGTGGTGGGCGACATGCACGAGGTGGTGCCGGCCGTGATCGAGGAGATCAGGCAGCGCCGCGGCTGAACCAGGGCCCTACCAGGGGCTGGTCGGAGGCTGCACCTGCTGCTGCTCGCAGGTGCGCGGACGCCCGGCGTACCACGCGTTGACGTCGGGGTTGACCAGGAGGACGCCGGTGAGCACGGTCGCCGCCGTGATCACCAGGAATCCCGGGAACACCAGGCTGCAGCCGAGCGCGAGCAGCCCGGCGATGCCCGCGGAGATCAGCAGTGCGACCCGGGCCCAGCGCTGGCCGGCGATGGCGAACCCCGCGAAGGTCAGGGCAGCCAACGACCACAGGGCCAGCACGCCCGCGACCACCGCGATCCCCACGGCCAGGCCGCTCACGCTCAGCGTGCTCTCGGAGAACGACGGGTTGTCGCGCAGCACCTGGCGCAGGTCGTCGCGTCCGGTCGAGGACTCCACCACGAACGCGGTCAGCACCATGAAGCCGAACATCAGGACCGACATCACCGCGGCCAGCAGGCACGCGAACAGCACCCGGACGGGGCGCGGCCCGGGCGCCCGCGTCGTGGTCGGGACCGTGGGCGGCACCGGTCCGGGCGGGGGCGGCGGGGCCTGGCCCCAGGGGGAGGCCGGAGGGGCGGAGGCCGGAGGGGCGGCAGCACCGCCTGCGGGCACCGGCGAGCGGCCGGCGAACCACGCCCGCGCCGGCGAGGTCCACAGCAGCACCGTCGCGGCGACCGTGAATCCGGCCAGGAGCGGATTCACGAACACGCCCGTGACCAGGAGCGGCACGACCAGCACGCTCATCGCGATCCGCGCAGAACCGTCGCGACGGGCCGCGAAGAAGGCGAACACCCCCATCGCGGCCGCGGCGGCCCCGCAGACCAGCAGTCCGATCCGGATCACCGCGAGCGCGGTGTCCAGGCTGATCGAGATCCCGGTCTCACGCTGGTCGGCGAGGAACGAGGACACCCCGTCGCGGAAGTCCACCGACCGGATCCGGCTGATCACCGAGCCCACCACCAGCAGCATGGCCGCGCTGCAGCCGCCCGCCACCCACGCGCCCATGGTGACCTGGCGAGGGCGGCCGCTCGTGGGGCCGGGGGTCGGCTCCTGCTGCTCGCTCATGCGCGCCATTCTCGCAGGCCGCCCAACCGGGCGCTGTGGTCGCAGATAGGTTACGGCGGGTGATCGACGACAGCGCGCGCCCAGGGGCCGAGCACGGGCCGGAGCCTCGCTCGCGGGAACAGGTCATCGGCGACGGAGTCACGTGGCTGTCCCGCTGGACCGTGCGCTGGATCGTGATCTTCGTCGGCGCCCTGGTCCTCGGCTTCGCGGTCTCCCGGCTGTGGAGCATCCTGCTGCCCGTCGCCCTGGCGATGATCCTGACCAGCCTGCTCGAGCCGGTGGCCCGCGTCCTGGAGCGCCGGCTCCGGTTCCCCGCGATCCTCTCGGCGGTGACCGCGCTCATCGGCACGATCGCCGTACTGGTGCTGCTGGTGCTGGCTCTCGCCCCGTCGGTCAGCAGCCAGGTCTCCGACATCGTCAGCAACGCCAACTTCGGGCTGTCCCGGGTCGAGGGATGGGTGAGCGACACTCCTCTCGACGTCAGCCAGGACCAGATCAGGAGCCTGGTCTCCGCGATCCAGGACCGGCTCAGCTCGAGCGGTTCTGCCATCGCCTCGGGCGTCCTGGTCGGGCTGGGTGCCGTGACCAGCTTCGCCATCACCCTGCTGCTCACGCTCGTGCTGACCTTCTTCTTCCTCAAGGACGGGCGCCGCTTCCTGCCCTGGACGGCCCAGGTCGTCGGGCCCAGGGTCGGGGGTCACCTCACCGAGCTGGGCACCCGGGCGTGGGGCACCCTGGGCAGCTTCATCCGCACCCAGGCCCTGGTCGGGTTCCTCGACGGGCTGCTGATCGGGACCGGGCTGGTGATCGTGGGCGTCCCGCTCGCCGTACCGCTGGGCATCCTGACCTTCTTCGGCGGCTTCGTGCCGATCATCGGCGCGGTGACGGTCGGCGCCCTGGCGGTGCTGGTCACCCTGGTCACCAACGGCCTCACCGCAGCGGTGATCGTCTTCGTGCTGATCCTGGCCGTCCAGCAGATCGAGGGCAACGTCTTCCAGCCGATCCTGCAGGGCAAGAGCATGAACCTGCACGCCGGCGTGATCCTGCTGGCCGTGACGCTCGGCTCGTCGCTGTTCGGGATCATCGGTGCCTTCTTGTCCGTGCCCGTGGTCTCGGTGGCCGCCGTCACGATCCGCTACCTCGACGAGCAGGTGCACACGTTGACCGACGAGCCCGAGGTCGAGGGCCCCGAGCCGCCACCGGAGGATCCGGAGCAGCCCGAGCCCGACGCCGACGCGGATAGTCCCTGACGTTCTGCACCTGTTGTCGCGCAATTTCGGTGCCGAAGGTCAGGGACTATCCCTCCGCGGCTGGGCTCAGGCCACGGACAGGGTCAGGTCCTCCGCACCCCCGGTGTGCTCGACCATCACCTGCTGGCCGTCCAGCACGTCGCCGGAGATCAGCAGCCGAGCGAGCGGGTCGCCGATCGCGGTCTGCACCAGACGACGCAGCGGGCGGGCGCCGTACAGCGGGTCGTAGCCGGCCTCGGTCAGCCACGCCCGGGCCGCCTCGGTCACCGTCACGGTGATCCGTCGCGGCGCCAGTCGTGCGTCGAAGGCCGCCAGCTGCAGGTCCACGATGTGGGCCAGGTCGTCGCGGCTCAGCGTGTCGAACAGCACGACCTCGTCGAGCCGGTTGAGGAACTCCGGCTTGAAGGAGGTGCGCACGACCGAGAGCACCGCCTCGCGCTTCTTGTCCTCGTCCAGGGTCGGGTCGACCAGGAAGGTCGAGCCCAGGTTGGAGGTCAGGATCAGCAGCGTGTTGCGGAAGTCGACGGTGCGGCCCTGGCCGTCGGTGAGCCGGCCGTCGTCGAGCACCTGGAGCAGGATGTCGAAGACCTCGGGGTGCGCCTTCTCCACCTCGTCCAGCAGCACCACCGAGTAGGGCCGGCGCCGGACGGCCTCGGTGAGCTGGCCGCCCTCGTCGTAGCCGACGTAGCCGGGGGGTGCCCCGACCAGCCGCGACACCGAGTGCTTCTCGGAGTACTCGCTCATGTCGATGCGGACGACGGCGCGCTCGTCGTCGAAGAGGAAGTCGGCCAGCGACTTGGCCAGCTCGGTCTTGCCCACGCCGGTCGGGCCGAGGAACAGGAACGACCCGGTCGGCCGGTCGGGGTCGGAGATGCCCGCCCGTGAGCGGCGTACGGCGTCGCTCACGGCGCCGACCGCGGTCCGCTGGCCGATCAGCCGCTCGCCGATGATCTCCTCCATCCGCAGCAGCTTGGCCGTCTCGCCCTCCAGCAGCCGGCCGTTCGGGATGCCGGTCCAGGCCTCGACGACGTCGGCGATCTCCTGCGGCCCGACGTTGTCGTTGACCAGCCGATCGGTGTCGACCTGCTCGGCCGCGTCGACGGCCTCGATCTGCTTCTCGAGCTCCGGGATCCGGCCGTAGAGGATCTCCGAGGCCCCACCGAGGTCCCCGTCGCGCTGCAGCCGCTCGGCCTGGGTGCGCAGCGCGTCGATCTGCTTGCGCAGCTCACCGGAGCCCTCCAGCGAGGCCTTCTCGACCTCCCAACGCGCCTCGAGCCCGCGCAGCTCCTCCTCGCGGTCGGCCAGGTCGGCGCGGAGCCGGCCGAGCCGGTCCTTCGAGGCGTCGTCGCTCTCGCGCTCGAGCGCGAGCTCCTCCATCTTCATCCGGTCCACCGAGCGGCGCAGCTCGTCGATCTCGACCGGGGAGGACTCGATCTCCATCCGCAACCGCGACGACGCCTCGTCGATCAGGTCGATCGCCTTGTCCGGCAGCTGACGACCGGTGATGTAGCGGTCGGACAGCATCGCTGCCGCGACCAGGGCGGCGTCGGTGATGGTGACGCCGTGGTGGGCCTCGTACTTCTCCTGCAGCCCGCGCAGGATCGCCACCGTGTCCTCGACGCTGGGCTCCCCGACGAACACCTGGGCGAAGCGGCGCTCCAGCGCCGGGTCCTTCTCGATGTGCTCGCGGTACTCGTCGAGCGTGGTCGCGCCGATCATCCGCAGCTCGCCACGCGCCAGCATCGGCTTGAGCATGTTGCCGGCGTCCATCGCGGAGTCGCCGCCCTTGCCGGCGCCGACCACGGTGTGCAGCTCGTCGATGAAGGTGACCACGCGTCCGTCGGAGGACTTGATCTCGTCGAGCACGGCCTTGAGCCGCTCCTCGAACTCGCCGCGGTACTTCGCGCCGGCCACCATCGCGGCCAGGTCCAGGCTCAGCACCCGGCGACCCTTGAGGGAGTCCGGCACGTCGCCGGCCACGACCCGCTGGGCCAGGCCCTCGACGACGGCGGTCTTGCCGACGCCGGGCTCACCGATCAGCACCGGGTTGTTCTTGGTCCTTCGCGAGAGCACCTGGACCAGGCGTCGGATCTCGGCGTCGCGACCGATCACCGGGTCGAGCCCGCCCTCCTCGGCGCGGGCGGTGAGGTCCACGGCGTACTTCTCGAGGGCCTCGTACGTCGCCTCGGCGTCCTGGGAGGTCACCCGGCGGTCGCCACGCATCTCGGTCACGGCCTCGCGCAGGCCCTTCGCGGTGACGCCGGCGTCGCTCAGCAACACCCGGGCGGGGCTGTCCACCTCGACCAGGGCGAGCAGCAGGTGCTCGGTCGCGGCGAAGTCGTCCTTCATCCCCGCGGCCAGCTCGATCGCCTTGGCCAGCACCTTGGTCAGCGAGGCGGACGCGGCGGCGGTCTGCACCGTCTGGCCGGACGCCTTGGGCAGCCGGGCCAGCGCGTCCTCTCCTGCGCGGGTCAGCGTCGCGGGGTCGGCACCCGCCTTGGTCAGCAGCGACCCGGCGACGCCTTGGTCCTGGGTGAGCAGTGCGAGCAGCACGTGCACGGGCTCGGTCTGGGCGTTGCCCGTGGTGACGGCGCGGGTCTGGGCGTCGTTGATCGCGCCGACGCAGCGCGTGGTGAACTTCGAGGCTTCCATCTCGGCTCCCCTGTCCTCAGGTGATCAGGTCATCGTGCCGGATCCGATCGGCCCGACACCACCCTCAACACCGGCAAAGTTGAGTGCATTCCACTCAACTCTAGAGGGCGGTCGGGAAGCTCAGCCGGCGCTCGAGCTCCAAGCCCGCCGCACCAGGCGCCCGGCGGCCGCGCAGGAGTCGGGGTCGACCTTCTGCGCCCGACCGGTGCTCGTGCTGGTCAGGGTCACTCGCACGTCGTCACCGCAGCCGTCGACCTGCCCCAGCGACACCTCGACCCGCACGGTCCCGGCCCAGGCGAGCGAACGCATCGTCTTCAGCCGGGCGCCGAGGTGGCCGATGTCGTAGGGGTTGGCGTCGTCCGGCGGGACGAACGTCAGTGTCCCGGGCCGGTTCCCGGTCGCCTGGGCGTAGTCGATGCCGTAGCCACGCCCGACCAGCTCGCTCACCCGTGGCGCCATCCGGGCCGCGACCGCCGGCCTTGCCGACAGCTTCTCGTCGTCGGCGTCGCTCGTCCACCGCAGCGCGACGGACGCATCGGAGGGCAGGATGGAGCGGGCGAGGTCCGCCGTCTCGGCGAGCTCGCCCACCCTGGGCAGGTCGATGTCCAGGATGCTCAGGTCGGCCGTCACGAAGCTGACCTTCGCTCCGACCCCGGCCACCCGACGGGCCAGACGCACGGCGGCCGCCGGGTCGTCCCCGGGAGATCCCAGCACGGAGAGCGACGCCGTGGTGAGGCCGGCATCGCGACCGACGTACACCTCCAACCGGCTGACCCCCGTGCCGGACACCGCCCGGGTCGCGGTCCGCCACACGTTCGCGACGTCCGCCTCCCGGTCGGCGCGCAGGACCACGCGACGCCCCTTGGCGCCCTCCACGGTCGGGCGGTACTTCCCGAGGCCAGCCGCCGCGTCGACGACGCCGAGCGCGTCCGACACGGAGCCCCGGTCGGTCTGCAGGAAGCTGAAGACGAGACCGCGCACGCCTTGGGTGCGCACGTTGATCGTCCGCAGTCCGGACGCCCACCGACCATCCACGACAAGACGATGGGCCAGGTCACGAAGCACCTCGGCGTTGCGGCCCCGATCCCGGGCGTCGACGAGGGCCGACACCTCGCCGCCCGCACCGTCGACCCGCAGGTCGACGGTGCCGCCGACCTTCCCGGACCGCAGCAGCAGCTCGGCGTCGGTCTCGTCGAGGCCGAACCCGGCCCTCATCGTCGCGGCGCCGGACCCGACCTCGTCGTACGACGCGGGGCCGTGCTCCTGCAGCGCCCGGGCAGCGGCCAGCACCTGGGCCGGCGTGGCGCCCGCCGTGAGCACCGCCTCCCGCACGCCGTCGTCACGACGGACGTGGCGCACCCCTGGCACCGACGCGACCGCGTCGTCGGCCCGACGCTCGACCTGACCCTGCGAGCGGTACCACGCCACACCGCCGGCGACGAGGGCCACGACCAGGAGCAGCGCCGGGGCGATGAGCAGACGGGACCGACGAGAGCTTGTGCCGTCCGGCGTCGAGGCACTCACTCCCGGACCGGCCACGCCGACCTGACCCGGCGGTCAGCCCCGCGCAACGCGCTTGCCGGCCGCGGTGAGCCAGCCGGTGACGGTGGTCCTGGCGACCTGCTTGCCCGAGTGGTCGGGCAGGTAGCCGGCGTACCCGTAGAGGTCGTCGTAGAGCTTCTTGTCCACCAGGGGCTTGTCCGCCTGGGAGCCGCCGCTGACGTCCTTGGTCCAGAGGACCAGCGCGAACTCGGCCTTGCCGGACACGTCGTAGCCGCACTGGAAGCCGATCCCGCCCCCACCCGCGTTGCGGAAGCCGCTGTCCTTGTCCAGGGTCACCCTGCCGTCGAGGTCGGCGGTCTCGGCGACCTCGCTGGGCGAGCCGAAGAGGTAGGAGCAGATGGCCGCCTGGACGTCGCCGTCCGGTGCCGACTCCGGGTAGTAGACCCGGTCGGACTTGTCGAGGAAGTTGTGCTCGGCCAGGACGCTCTTCCCGGTCGAGCCTCCCGGCAGCTGCGAGCCCGCGCTCGAGCTCGAACCGCCGCTGGACCCGCACGACGTCAGGGTCAGCACACCGAGGACGATCAGGGCTCCGAGTCGCATGCCGGTCAAGTTATCAGCGAGCGCAGACCGACGCCGGTGCTCGCCGGAATCCCTGAATGCGTCGAGGACGCCTCGGTGCTCAGCCGGTCAGCAGCGCCGCCCGGCCCAGCGACGCCGCGCCCACCACCCCGGCGTCGTCCTCGAGCTCGGAGACCACGAAGCGCAGGTCCGGCGAGGGCTGCAGCATCCACGGCGCCGCCGCCTCGGCGACCCGGTCCGCGAGGTCCTGGCCGAGCTTCTCGGCCAGTCCGCCCCCGACCACGACCACCTCGAGGTCGAGCAGGTTGACCGTCGAGCCGACCGCGACGCCGAGCGTCTCGATCGCGGTGTCGAACAGCTTCGTCGCCAGCTCGTCACCCTCGTCGAGCGCCTCGGCCCAGACCTTGGAGGTCAGCGAGGTCTTGTCCTCCTCCTCCGCGATGTCGAAGAGCTGGGTCTTCCAGCCCGCGTCCACCATCGACGTCGCCACGCCGCGCATCGAGCGCCGCCCGGCGTACGCCTCCGCGCAGCCGCGCCGCCCGCACGTGCACAGCGCACCGCCCGCCATCACGACGACGTGCCCGATCTCGCCGGCGGCCCCGCGGGTGCCGGTGTACGGGTGACCGTCCAGGATCAGCCCGCCACCGACCCCGGTGCCCATCCACAGCCCGAGCACGTTGCGGGCCCCCTTCGCGGCGCCGTCCAGCCACTCCCCGAGCAGCCCGACGTTGGCGTCGTTGCCGAGCGCGACCGGCACCTCGACCCGGTCGGTCAGCGACCCCACCAGGTCGAAGGTCTCGTGCCAGTTCGACAGGTTCGGGACGGTCAGCACGGAGCCCTCGTGCACCACGCCCGGGATGCCGACCCCGACGGCGACCGGGTCCTCGTCGAGGGAGTCGATCAGCTCGGCGATCGTGTCGAGCACCTCACCGGGACCGCCCTTCGGCGTCGGTGCCTTGGCCCGCACCCGCACCTCGTGGTCGTCGTCGACCAGGCCGACCTCGATGTTGGTGCCACCCACGTCCACCCCGGCCACGAGCAGTCCGGAGGCCTTCTTCTTCGCCATGGCCCATGCCTAGCACGTGGTCGCGGCCACCGGGGACTCCCGGAGGGGCGGTGGCTGCTCGGGGCGCATCATGAGGCGTCGCCGGAGTCCGGTGGCGGCACGTGCGGGGGCAGGACCGTGGTGTCCGCGTCGGGAGCCAGCACCATCGCACAGAAGTCCGCCCCGAACGGCGTCAGGTGGATGCTGCGGCGCACCACCTTGGCCAGCTTGACCGAGTGCATCGCCGCGATCACGTCGGGCTGGGCCTCGAGCACCTGGTAGGGCCCGGGGTCACGCAGGCTCTCGCGAGGGAACCACACCAGCCCGAGCCGGAAGAGGTTGTTCAGGTACGACGGCACGTAGTCGGCGTACCGCAGGCCGGCGCGGGCACCGACCATGGTCAGCCCCGACGCCACCAGCCGCGAGCTGAGCATCCCGACCGGCCCCCCGGTGCGGACGTCGACCGACGGCTGCGGTCCGTCCCGGTAGAGGTAGACCAGGACCCGCGCCTCGTCGGGGGCGAGCTCGGAGAGGATCCGCTCGTAGGCCGGGTGCGCCTGGTCGGTGTTCCAGACATCGCGCGAGCGCATCAGCAGCTCCTCCCCCTGCCGCCGGAGTCGGGCGGCGGCGGCCTCGCGGGCCTGCTCGGCGTCGGCCGGGGCGTTGGCCTCGGGACGGCCGAGGTCGACCAGCGCCTTGGGCAGCGGCACGCCCTCGTTGACCTTGTGGGCCAGCTCGGTCACCACCCCGACGGTGAGCCCGAGCTCGTGCGCGAGCGCAGCCGCCTCCTCGGGGTCGGTGGCGGCGGTGAACAGACGCCGGGTCAGCCGCCAGCTGGTCAGCAGGCTCCACCGCGTCGTGTTCAGCCAGGCGTCGCCCGCCAGCCGGACCACACCGGGGACCGCCCGAGCGATCCGACCGAGATCCTCGGAGTCCCACTCGCGCGGGTCGCCCGGCAGCGGGGACCGCTCCCCGTCCTGGTCGTCGTGATCCTCCGGCTCGTCCGGGCCCCTCACCGCGCGACCCCGAAGATCGCGAGGTGCAGGAAGCCGCCGGCCAGGCCCATGATCGCGCCGTGGGCGTAGAGCATCCACTCGTCCTCCCGGATGGCCGCGCGCATCATCTCCACGAAGTCCGCCGGTGGCAGCTCTTTGGTGCGGGTCGCGATCAGGGTCTGGATCTTCTGGCCCTGCTGGCGGCTGAAGGCCTGGTCCTGGAACGGCGTGATCGTGCGCCCGACGGCCTCGCGGGTCATGGACTCGCGGATCGTGTCGTACTCCCGGCTGCCGACGACCACGCGCACGGCGCCGCGCAGCGGGCCGGCCGCCCGGTCGATCGCGGGGCGGAGCGCGTCGGCCAGCAGCTGCCGCGTGCGGTCACCGCTGGGGCCGTTGAGCAGGAAGTCGCCGACGTGCTCGAGGGTGATCACGTCCTCGGCGATGATCTGGGCGTACACCTCGGCCGCCTCGGCCTGCCGGCGCGGGAACAGCCCCTGCACGGGCACGCCGAGGATCCGGCGTCGCTGCGGTGGCTCGAAGATCAGCCACATGCCCAGGGCGTTGGTGATCCAGCCGACCACCACCCCGAGCACCGGAAGCAGCCACCACTGGGCGAACCAGTGGTCGACCAGCGCGACCGGGATGCCGAGTGAGAACCCGAAGACGAACCCGAAGGCCACCATCAGGTCGAGCTCCTTCTGGCCGAAGTCGCGGAAGATCCGCACCACCAGCCGCGGGTGCCGCTCGAAGTGGTCGATCACCATGATCTTCGGGTCGAGCAGCTGGTCGATGTGCACGCCGATCTCGGTGGTCACCTGCTCGATGATCGACGGCAGCTGGGCCTGGACCCGGTGGTAGAGGTTCTCCTTGAGCGGGGTCGGCACGTCGCGCCACAGCCGCGGTCGCTCCTGGCGCATCACGCCGTCGACCAGCTCGGGCACCTCCGGCTCGAAGACCTCGACGATGTGCGCGGCGATCTTGTCCGGCTCCAGCTGCTGGTAGAACTCCCCCGGCGTGCCGAGCTTGGCGATCGCCTTGTCCACGGCGATGGAGCCCATCTTCGCCGCCCGCGCCGGGATGATCCCCTGCCAACCGATCCCGCCCTGGAGCAGACCGGGCACCTCCTGGAGCTTGCGCGGCAGCACGCTGGCCAGCTCCCGCATGCCCTTGATCCGCACCCCGTGGAACCGGATCGGGCTGAACAGCATGATCAGCCCGGTCCAGTTGATCAGGTAGCCGATCACGCCGGTGAACACCGGGATGGTGGCGAGGTGCAGCCAGTCGACGTCGCGCAGGAACCAGTCGACGTACGGCGTCACCTGCACGTGCACTGTCCACCCCGTCCGCGTCAGCCCTCGCGGTGGAGGCTACTGGTCGCTCGCCTGGCCCGTCCCCGGAAGGTGCGACTCAGCGGCGCTCCTCGAACGGGCTGATCGGGAAGGTGGCGCGCAGCACCGGGAGGTTGGGGCGGCGCTCGTGCAGGGCGTCGACGGCGGTCTCGAGCGCGGCCCCCAGCTGGTCACCGCGGGCCTTCAGCTCGGCGTTGCGGGCGCGCAGGGCCGCCACCTGGTGCTCGAGATCGAGGATCCGTTTGACGCCTTCGAGCCCGATCCCGGTGGCGGTGAGCTCAGCGACCTCGCGCAGCAGCTCGATGTCGCGCAGGGAGTAGCGGCGACCGCCGCCACCGGTGCGACCCGGGGAGACCAGGCCGATCCGGTCGTAGGTGCGCAGCGTCTGCGGGTGCAGCCCGGTCAGCTCCGCGGCCACGCTGATCACGTAGACCGGCACGCCCGGGCCCGGAACCCGCGGGCCGCGGGCCATCAGCCCGCGCTCCCCTGGAACAGCGCCGCCCGGAGGTCGGCACCGCTCTCGCCGCTCCCGGCCGAGCGGTAGGCCTCGGCCGCCTCGCGCTGGGCCTCGCTCGGGGTCGCGGGCACCGCCACCTGGACGGTGACCAGCAGGTCGCCCTTGGTCGCGTTGCGCCGGGCGACGCCACGGCCCCGGACCCGGAAGGCCCGCCCGTTGGGGGTGCCCGGCGGGATCCGCACGGTCACCGGCGAGCCGGTGAGCGTCGGCACCTTGATCTCGGCGCCCAGGACCGCTTCGTCGAAGGTCACCGGGACGTCCACGGTGAGATTGTCGCCCTTGCGCTTGAAGAGCGCGTGCGGACGCACCTGGACGGTGACCAGCAGGTCGCCGGACGTGCCGCCCTGCTCGCCGGCCCCACCCTTGCCCTTGAGCCGGATCTTCTGACCGCTCTTGACCCCGGCCGGGATCCGCGCCGAGATGGTGCGGTCCGAGACGCCGTGACCGGAGCCGTGGCAGACCGGGCAGACCTGGTCGTAGACCAGCTGCCGGCCGTGGCACTCGGGGCAGGGCTCGTTCATCATGAAGCCACCACCGACCGAGGAGGCCACCTGGCCCGCGCCCTCGCAGGTCGGGCAGACGTGCGGACGGGTGCCCGGCCTGCCGCCGGTGCCCTGGCAGTTCGAGCAGGGCGCGTCGGAGCTCAGCCGCAGCGAGAGCGTGGTGCCCTCGACCGACTCGGCGAACCCGATCGTGGTCTCCGCCTCGATGTCGCCGCCCCGGCGCGGTGCGTGCCGCGTCGTGCGACGGGCGCCGCCCGCGCCGCCACCGCCGAACATCCCCCCGAAGAGGTCGCCGAGGTCGATGCCGTCGCCGGCACCGGGTCGCCCCCCGCCACCCCCGCCGAAGCCGCCGGGGAACCCCCCGGGGAAGCCCCCGGCGGGGGCCGCGCGGACCTCGTCGTACTCCTTGCGCTTGGGCGGGTCGCCGATCACGTCGTAGGCCTCGGCGACCTGCTTGAAGCGGTCGAGCTTCTTGGCGTCGTCGGGGTTGGAGTCGGGGTGGTTGTCGCGCGCCAGCCTGCGGTAGGCCTTCTTGATCTCCGCGGCCGTCGCGTCCTTCTTCACGCCGAGGACCGCATAGAAGTCCTTCGTCGCCCAGTCGGCACTGCTCACGGGGTCACCCCTCCTCTCGTCGTCGTTGCTTGCCTACTCAGGGTCGAGGACCGTCACCCGCGCGGGGCGTACGACGCGCTCACCGATCAGGTAGCCGGCCTGCGCCACGTGCTCGACGCTGGTCGTGCTGACCTCGGCCGAGTGGCCGTGGGCCAGTGCCTCGTGCCGGTTGGGGTCGAACGGCTCGCCCGGGGTGCCGAAGCGGCTCAGCCCGAGCCCGGACACCACGCGGTCCAGCGAGTCGGCGACGGCCTTGAAGCCACCCTCGACCTCTCCGTGCTCCTTGGCCCGGTCGATGTCGTCGAGCACCGGCAGCAGCGAGTTGAGCACCGTGAAGGTGGCGTTCTGGCGCACCAGCTCGCGGTCCCGGTCGACGCGTCGCTTGTAGTTGAGGTACTCGGCCTGCAGGCGCTGCAGGTCGGCCGTGCGCTCGGCGAGCTGGCGTACAGGATCGGACCCAGGATCGGACCCGGCGTCGGGCCCAGGATCAGATGCAGGATCGTCGACCGCCGCGGTGTCGGAGGGCTCCGACGGAGCCTGCTCCTCCATGAAGTCGTCGACGCCCGAGGTGTCGTCGGCCGCCGGGCCCGGCCCCGGGTGGGGCGCCGCGTCCTGCGGCGCCCCCTCCGGCGTTCCGTCCGGCTGCTGCTGCGTCACTTGGCGTCGTCCTCGGAGGTGGTGTCCTCATCGACGATCTCCGCATCGACCACGTCGTCGTCCGACTCACCCGCGCCACCGGCCTCGGCACCGTCGGGTGCCTCCTCGCCGGCGGCGGACCCGTCCGCCTCGGCCGCGGCGTACATCGCCGCACCCATCTTCTGGCTGGACTCACCGAGCTTGGTGATCGCGGTGTTGAAGGCGTCGGCGTCGGTGTCGTCGTCCTCGAGCAGCTTCTTCAGCGCGTCGACGTCGGTCTGCACCTCGGTCTTGACCTCCTCGGGAAGCTTCTCGTCGTTGTCGGCGAGGAACTTCTCGGTGTTGTAGACGAGCCCGTCGGCCTGGTTGCGGGCCTCCACGCTCTCGCGGCGCTTGCGGTCCTCGTCGGCGTACTGCTCGGCCTCCTGGACCATCCGGTCGATCTCGTCCTTGCCGAGGGCGCTGCCCCCGGAGATGGTCATCGACTGCTCCTTGCCCGTGCCCTGGTCCTTGGCGGAGACGTGCACGATGCCGTTGGCGTCGATGTCGAAGACGACCTCGATCTTGGGGATGCCCCGGGGAGCCGGCGGCAGGCCGGTCAGCTCGAAGTTGCCGAGCGGCTGGTTCTGCGACCACATCTGGCGCTCACCCTGGGCGACCTTGATCTCCACCGAGGGCTGGTTGTCGTCGGCGGTCGAGAAGACCTCGGACTTCTTGGTCGGGATCGTGGTGTTGCGCTCGATCAGCGCGTGCATCACGCCACCCTTGGTCTCGATGCCGAGGCTCAGCGGGGTCACGTCGAGCAGCAGCACGTCCTTGACCTCGCCCTTGAGCACGCCGGCCTGGAGGGCGGCGCCGATGGCGACGACCTCATCGGGGTTGACCCCCTTGTTCGGCTCCTTGCCGCCGGTCAGCTCGCGGACCACGTCGGCCACGGCGGGCATCCGGGTCGAGCCACCGACGAGGACCACGTGGTCGATGCCGCTGACGTCGACTCCGGCGTCCTTGATCACGGACCTGAACGGCGCCTTGGTGCGGTCGAGCAGGTCCGCGGTGAACTTCTGGAACTCCGCGCGCGTCAGCTTCTCCTCGAAGTGCAGCGGGCCGTTCTCGCCGTGCGTGATGTACGGCAGGTGGATCGAGGTCTCGCTGGAGGAGGACAGCTCGATCTTCGCCGTCTCCGCCGCCTCGCGCAGCCGCTGGGTCGCCATCTTGTCCTTGGACAGGTCGACGTTGAACTGGGCCTTGAACTTCTTGACCATCCAGTCGACGATCCGCTGGTCCCAGTCGTCACCACCGAGCGCGTTGTCGCCGCTGGTCGCCTTGACCTCGACGACGCCCTCACCGATCTCGAGCAGGGACACGTCGAACGTGCCGCCACCGAGGTCGAAGACCAGGATGGTCTGGTCGGTCTGGCCCTTGTCCAGGCCGTAGGCCAGGGCGGCCGCGGTCGGCTCGTTGACGATCCGGCTGACGTTCAGCCCGGCGACCTCACCGGCCTCCTTGGTGGCCTGGCGCTGGGAGTCGGAGAAGTACGCCGGCACGGTGATCACCGCGTCGCTGACGGTCTCGCCGAGGTACGCCTCGGCGTCCCGCTTGAGCTTCTGCAGCACGAACGCGCTGATCTGCTGGGGGGTGAAGGACTTCTCGTCGATCTGCACCGTCCAGTCGGTGCCCATGTGCCGCTTGACCGACCGGATGGTGCGGTCGACGTTGGTCACGGCCTGGCGCTTGGCGACGTCGCCGACCAGCACCTCACCGGACTTGGAGAACGCGACGACGGACGGGGTCGTCCGTGCGCCTTCGGCGTTCGCGATGACGGTGGGCTCGCCACCCTCGAGGACGGAGACGACGGAGTTCGTCGTGCCCAGGTCGATTCCGACCGCTCTAGCCATGTCGTACTACCTCCGCTGTGCGTGGGCCCGGGGTTCCGGGCCGGATGGGTTCTGGTTGGTGGTTCGGGGCTGCTTCACCCGACCTCGCAGGATGTTTCCCTGACTGCGGCCAGTGTGTCAAACAACTTGAGTCGAGCCAACTCAACTCTCGACATCCGGTGCAACCGGTGGTCCCAGCGAAAGATTCCCTGATCCGCCCTCCGCCCGCCCCAGGATTCATCCGCCGGTAATGCCAGGACGGGCAGAAAGGGGCAGGGTGTCCCCCATGGCCACTCCTACGACCGTCGTCCTCTTCGGTGCCACCGGGGATCTCGCCCGGCGCAAGCTGCTACCGGGGCTGCTGCACCTCTTCGAGGTCGGCATGGTTCCCGAGATCCAGGTCGTCGGCACCTCCCTCGACGACCACGACCGGGACTCCTTCGTCGAGTTCGCCCACGCGGCGGTCGAGGAGTTCGGCGTCGAGGCGGACCTCAAGGCCTGGGACGGCTTCGCCGAGCGGCTGCACTGGGCGCCGGGCGACGGCGGCGCGGCCGGTCTGCGCGAGACGGTGGACGAGGTCGAGAGGGACACCGGCGAGGAGTCGCGGCGCCTGCACTACCTGAGCGTGCCCCCCAAGGCCGCACTGTCGGTCGTGCACATGCTCGAGGAGGCGAAGCTGGTCGAGCGCAGCCGGATCATCATGGAGAAGCCCTTCGGGGTCGACCTCGACTCGGCCCGCACCCTGAACGCCGAGCTGCACGAGGTCTTCGACGAGGAGCAGATCTTCCGCATCGACCACTTCCTGGGCAAGGAGGCGGCGCAGAACATCCTCGCCTTCCGTTTCGCCAACGGGCTGTTCGAGCCGATCTGGCACCGCAACCACATCGACCACGTCCAGATCGACGTGCCCGAGTCGCTCGGCCTCTCGCAGCGGGCCAACTTCTACGAGAGCACCGGGGCATACCGCGACATGGTGGTCACGCACCTGTTCCAGGTGATGGCCTTCACGGCGATGGAGCCGCCGACGGCGCTCGAGCCCTTCGCGATCAGCGAGGAGAAGAACAAGGTCTTCCGCTCGATGCGCCCGATCGAGCCCTCCGACGTCGTGCGCGGGCAGTACGTCGGCTACCGCGACATCGAGGGCGTCTCGCCGCAGTCCGAGACCGAGACCTTCGTCGCGCTGAAGTGCGAGATCGACAACTGGCGGTGGGCCGGCGTGCCGTTCTACCTGCGGACCGGCAAGGAGCTGGCCGAGGGAGCGCGGATCATCTCGATCGCCTTCAAGGAGCCGCCGCGCTCGATGTTCCCGCCCGGGTCCGGGGTCGGCGACCACGGCCCGGACCACCTCACCTTCGACCTCGCCGACCGGGCCAAGATGTCGCTGTCCTTCTACGGCAAGCACCCCGGACCGGGGATGAAGCTGGACAAGCTCTCCATGCAGTTCTCGATGCAGGACACCGGTTGGGAGGGCTCGGTGCTCGAGGCCTACGAGCGGCTGATCTACGACGCCATCCGCGGCGACCGCACGCTGTTCACCTCGGCCCAGGGCATCGAGCGCCTCTGGGAGGTCTCGGTGCCGCTGCTGGAGAACCCGCCGCCGGTGCGTCCGTACGCCAAGGGCTCCTGGGGACCCAACGCGATCCACCAGCTGGTCGCGCCCTCGACCTGGCGGCTGCCGTTCGAGCGCACCTGGCGCGACCCGAACAAGACTGCCTTCTGAGGCTGGGAGGGTTCTGGGAGGGTTCTGGCTGGGACGGTTTGCGGGACGCAGGGTCCCGCACGAGCCCACCCGAAGGTGTGCTCTGCGCACCGGGTCGGAATACCTCGCGGCCGTGCTCGTTGCGGCCAGTATGAGCAACGACGTACCTGACCTGAAGCTCAACAACGGCATCACCATCCCGCAGCTGGGTTTCGGGGTCTTCCAGATCCCGCCGGAGGACACCGCCGAAGCCACCGCCAAGGCCCTCGAGGTCGGCTACCGCCACATCGACACCGCCGAGATGTACGGCAACGAGAAGGGCGTCGGCGAGGCGATCCGTGGCTCGGGGATCCCGCGCGACGAGATCTTCGTGACCAGCAAGCTCAACAACGGCTTCCACGAGCCGGCCGCCGCCGAGCGCGCGTTCGAGCAGACCCTGGCCGACCTCGACATCGGCCACGTCGACCTGTTCCTGATCCACTGGCCGCTGCCCACCCGCTACGGCGGTGACTACGTCTCCACCTGGCAGACGCTGGCCGGCTTCACCGCCGACGGTCGCGCCCGCGCGGTCGGGGTCAGCAACTTCCAGCCCGACCACCTCGCCCGGCTGGCGGAGCAGACCGGCACCGTGCCCGCGGTGAACCAGATCGAGGTGCACCCCTACTTCACCAACGACGCGGCCCGCTCCGCGAGCCACGACGCCGGGGTCCTCGTCGAGGCGTGGTCGCCGATCGCCCAGGGCGGCGGTCCTCGAGGACGCCGCGATCACGGCGATCGCCGAGAAGGTCGCCAAGTCCCCGGCCCAGGTGGTGCTGCGCTGGCACCTGCAGCGCGGCGACATCATCTTCCCCAAGTCGACCCACGAGGAGCGGATGCGGGAGAACTTCGCCCTCTTCGACTTCGCGCTGGACGACGCCGACGTGGCCGCCATCAGCGCGCTCGACAAGGGCGAGGACGGCCGTAGCGGCCCCAACCCGGACACGTTCGACATGATCCCCGACTGAGCAGCGCCGCCAGCCGCGCCGAAGGGCCCCTCCCGAGCAGCTCGGGAGGGGCCCTTCGGCATCTGGACACGGATCAGATCGAGACCGGCTCGCCGGTCGCCGCCGCCAGGTTGTTGTGCTGCACCCGGACGTCGTCGCGGCCCTCGCTCAACGAGGCGTGCAGCCGGTCGAAGGCCGGCTTGAAGTCCTCCCAGGCCGACCGGAACCGGTCGGCGTTCACCCCCTTCCAGACCGTGCTGCTGACGTAGCCGTCGAGCGCCGACTTGAACTCGATCGCCCGCTGCGCGTGATCGTCGAGCCCGCGGAACAGCTGCCGCATCGTCTCCAGGTCGCCGCCGACCTCTCCTGCCATGGCCAAGACTCCTCGCGTCGTGCGTGCCCCCGCTGTGGGGCCGGACCCCGATCAGACCCCACAGCACCCCATCGGCGAAAGCCGCCCGGTCGGGCCTGTGGACAACGTCCGCGGCTGGTCCAGGGCGGTGACTACCGTGCCTCGCGACGGACGGGTGGGGAGAAGCGGATGCGGCTGCTGATCACGGTCGTCGACGACGGGGTGGCGCGCGACCTCGTCGTCGATGCCCCCGGCGACGCGTGCGTGCGCGACCTCGCCCGCGCGCTGGCCCCCAACGGGCCGGTCCCGCTGCTGCACCTGCGCGAGCACGCGCTCGATCCCGACCAGCCGCTCCGGGCGGGCCGGCTCCTGCAGGGTGCGGTGCTCGGCGTCGGCACGCCGCTGGCTCCCGCACCGGCACCGGGCCACCGGGAGGTGCGCGTCGAGTCCGGCCCGGGAGCCGGCACGGTGTGCCGGCTCGACCCGGGCGAGTACCAGCTGGGCCCGGGACCGGAGTGCGACGTGCCGCTCGAGCAGGCGCCGACGACGCTGACCCTGCTGGTCCGCGGCGACACGGTCGAGGTCGCGAGCACCCCCCTCCCCCTCGTGGAACCCTCCGAGGCGTCGGAGCACCCGGTGCTCGTGGACGACGGTGCGCACACCGGGCCTCCGGTCACCACCAGCGAGGCCGCGCCACTGGTGCACATCGACCGTCGACCGGTCGAGGGCCTGAACCGCTGGCCGCCCGGACGGCTGCTGCGGCTGGGCCCGCTGCTGCTCGGTCTGGCTGACGAGCGGCACGTGGAGCCGGCGGCCGGCCACGAGGACGGCCCGGAGCCCGGCACCCTGCGGCACCGCCCGGCGCCCCGGTTGCTGCCACCGACCCACCCGACCCGGTTCGCCCTCCCGGCGGCCCCGACCGAGGCGGAGCAGCAGCCCTGGCCCTGGCTGATGCTCGTGGTGCCGCTGGCGATCGGCGGCGTCCTCTACCTCCTCACGCACGCCTGGCAGACGCTGATCTTCCTGGCCATGTCGCCGCTGCTGGCCCTCGGCAGCGCCGCGACGAGTCGACGTACCTCCCGGCGGCGGCACCGTCGGGCGGTGCTCGCCTGGACCAGCGAGTGCGCGCGCTCGCGCCGCGCCGCACTCGTCGCCTGCCGCTGGGACACCACCGACCGCCGGGCCCGGTCACCGGATCCGGCGAGCCTGCTCGCGCTCGCGACCGACCGCAGCCCGCTCCTGTGGGCCCGGCACCGCGACGACCCCGACGCCCTGCTGGTCCGCCTCGGCACGGCCGACCAGCTCTCCCCGGTGCGACTCACCGATCCCGCGCGGCCCGGCGACCGGGGAGACGAGCAGTGGCTGGTGCCCGACCTGCCCGTGACCCTCGACCTGACCGGCGCGGGCGTGCTGGGGGTGGCCGGGCCGCACCGCCACCGGCTCGCGGACTGGCTCCTCGGGCAGCTCGCCTGCCAGCACTCGCCCAGCGACGTACGCCTGGCCGCGCTGGACAACGCCTCGGGCCGGCACGACTGGTTGTGCTGGCTGCCGCACGGCGCGGCCGGGCCTGAGCTGCCCGGCGCCCTGGTCGGCGCCGACGACCTGCGGCGGCTGCTCGCGCAGCGCACCGTCGGAGCGGGCGCGTCGTCAGGCTCCCTCGACCCCGAGCACGCCTGGGTGGTCGTGGTCGTGGACGGGCGCCCACCGGACGGCGTCACCGAGCTGCTCACCCGCGGACCCTCGGTCGGGGTGGTGGTGCTCTGCCTCGCCGAGCGCGCGCAGGACCTGCCTCGGGCGTGTGCGGCGGTGCTCGCCCCCGGTGGGGGTGTCGCCGGCCACCTGGTGCTCAGCCGGCACGAGCGGCCCGACCTCGGTCCGGTCCGCCCCGACCTGGTCGCCGAGACCTGGGCACCGCTCGTGGCCCGCGCCCTGGCCCCGGTCCGGGACGCGGCCCGGGGCGCCGACGTGCTCCCCGGAGCCTGCTCCCTGCTCGCCGCCGCCGCCCTGGCGGCGGACCCCGCGTCGCTGCGGGCCCGCTGGCTCGACCGGCGGGCGACGGCGGCGGTGATCGGTGTCGGCGCCGAAGGCCGCCCGGTCACCGTCGACCTGACCCGCGACGGTCCGCACGCCCTGGTCGCGGGCACGACCGGCTCCGGCAAGTCCGAGCTGCTGCAGACCCTGGTGGCCTCGCTGGCCGCGACGTACCCGCCCGACGCGCTGGCCTTCGTGCTCGTCGACTACAAGGGTGGTGCGGCGTTCCGCGGCTGCGCTGCACTGCCGCACACCGTCGGCGTGGTCACCGACCTCGACGCCCCCCTCACCGCGCGGGCGCTGGCCAGCCTCTCCGCCGAGGTGCGGCCGTCGCGAGACCGCTGCTGGCCGCCGTCGGCGCCGCCGACCTGGCCGAGCACGAGACGAGGCGGGGCCGGCGTCCGGCGCTGCCCCGGCTGGTGATCGTGGTCGACGAGTTCGCGACCCTGGCCGCCGATCTGCCCGACTTCGTCACCGGTCTCGTCGACATCGCCCGGCGCGGACGCTCGCTCGGGGTGCACCTCGGTGCTGGCGACGCAGCGGCCGTCCGGGGTCGTGACCGCCGACATCCGGGCCAACACCTCGCTGCGGATCGCCCTGCGCGTCACGGACCCGGCGGACTCCACCGACGTCGTCGAGCGCCCGGACGCCGCGCGGATCAGCGACGCGACCCCCGGGCGTGGGCTGCTGCGTCGCGGGCCGAGCCGCGGCCGAGCCGTTCCAGACCGCGCGGGTCACCGCCGCCCGGCGCCCGGGGCGGGAGCGGGGGTGGTGGTCGCGGCGTTCCCGCCGCGCCGGCGGGACGGGTCCACGGGGAGCGGGCCGCCGGCCGACGGGCGCGACCGATCTCGACGCGCTGGTCGCAGGCGATCGACGACGGCCACCGCGCGCGGCCGGTCGTCGAACGGCCCGCGTCACCGTGGCTGCCGCCGCTGGCCGACCGGATCGCGATGAGCGAGCTGGTCGCGACGTACCCCGAGATCGTCGAGGCCTGCCGCGAAGCGGCGCCCCGGATCCCCTTCGGGCTGCTCGACGAGCCCGGAGCGACAGCGGCCGGCACCGGCCGTGCTCGACCTCGGCGCCGGTCGCCACCTGGCCGTGGTCGGCGCCGCCCGGATCCGGGCGCACCCAGGTGCTGCTGCACGCTCGCGGGCGCCGTGGCCCGTTGCGGCCCGGGCCGGACGACGTGCACGTGCACGCCGTCGACTGCGGCGGCGGGCGGGCTGCTCGCCGCTCGCTGCGCTGCCACACGCCGGCGTCGTGGTCACCCGGGACCAGACCCACCGGATGCAGCGCCTGCTCGACCGGCTGGCGACCTGGTGCGCGAGCGGCAGGAGCAGCTCGCCGGCGGCGGCTTCGCCGACGTGGGCGCCCAGCGCCGCGGCCTGCCCGGACGCCCGGCTGCCCTGGGTGCTGGTCCTGCTCGACCGGTGGGAGGGCTTCTGCCAGGTCTACGACGACCTCGACGGCGGACGGCTCGTGCAGCGCCTGGCAGCACCTGCTCCAGGAGGCCGGCGGGGTGGGGATCACCGTGGTGATGACCGGCGACCGCAGCCTGCGGATCGGGCGGATGTGCACCCTGCTCGACGACACGCTGCTGCTGCGCAGCCACCGACCCGGGCGACCTCGCCGCGGTCGGGGTGCCGCGGGCCCGCGGTGCCCCGCCGCGCCGCCGCCGGGGCGCGGCTTCCGCGCGCCGGACGGCGTCGAGTGCCAGGTCGCCGTGCTCGACCTGCCGGCGGCCCCACCGCCGGCCGGTCGAGCCCGCCCGCGCCGCCGGCCGGCTCCGCGCCGTTCCACGCTCGACGAGCTGCCCCGGTCGTCGGGAGGCAGGCCGCCCTCCGCATCTCGGGAGCGAGCCGACGATCCGCAGCCCGGGGCTGCTGCTGGCGGTCGGCGGGCGACCGGCTCGGCGGCCGTCACGCTGTCCGGCGCGACGCACGGGGCCGGGTTCCTGGTCGCCGGCCCGCGCCGCAGCGGACGGTCGACGGCGCTGCTCGCCCTGGCCGCCGCCGCAGTGGCCCGGGGGACGCCGGTGCTGGCGGTGACGCCGCGCGCCAGCCCGCTCGCGTCGTACGCCGGTCTGAGCGTGGTGCGGAGCCGAGGACGTGGCGCGGACCGCTCCCCGGTCTCAGACCCGGAGCGACTCCCTGGTGCTGGTCGACGACCTCGAGCTCCTCGACCCCGACGGTCCTGGCGCCCGAGCCCTCGCCGGCGCACCTCGTCCGGATCCGGGACGCCGGGACGATGCTCGTCGCCGCGGGCAACCCGGCCGACCTGGCCACGCTCTACCGCGGGCCGGCGGTCGTCGCTGCGCCGAGCCGGCTCCGGCCTGCTGCTCGCGCCGCGCAGCAGCCGCGGACGCCGACCTGCTCGGCGTACGTCTGCCGCGCTCGGCGCTGGTCGACCGGCACCCCTGCGGGTCGCGGGCACCTGGTCGTCGACGGCACCAGCGAGCAGGTGCAGGTGGTGCTGGTGGGCGATCAGCCCGGCGGCGCGGACCCGGTGCCGACCTCAGCCGACGGTGACCTTGACCGGGTTGGAGCCCTTGTCCGCCTGCGGGTCGAACACCCGGAACATCTGCGGTCCCGGTGCGCGAGGTGATCACGTAGGTCGCGAAGGTGCCGTTGCGCACCGGGACGGTCACGTCGGCGAACTGGCCCAGGCGCCGCCGCTCTTGCGCTGCACCGCGAGCGCCACGTTGTCCTGGCCCTGGTAGGTGCCGGTCAGGTTGATCCGCTCGCCGGGTGCGACCTGGGCGGGGCTGGCGTTGAGCTTCATCCCGCCCTTGGGCGGGGCCTTGGCGCTGGGCGTCTTGCTGGGTGCCGGGCTCGCGCTCTTGCTCGCCGTCGAACCGGGATCGTCGAGCGCCACCGTCGGCAGCGCGCTCGGGGTGTCCGCGGCCGCCGGGTCGCTGCTCCGGCCGCTGTCGCCACCACCGACCCCCAGGGTCTTGATCCCCAGGAACGTGACGAGCCCGAGCACCGCACCGACGACGAGCGCCAGCACGGCGAACTTCAGGACGGCGTCGATGGCCGCCTGTTCGTCCTCCATCGTCGCGATGCTCCCGTCGTGTGCCCTCTTCGCCGTTCGTCGAGAAGGATAGGCGAGCGCCCCAGCCGGCGTCAGGGGCTGCACGGAACTGTTGCCTGCCGGAAGGGTCCGTTCTCGCAAGAATTGCCGGCTCCCGGCGGAGCTGGTCCGCAGGTGACCCGGCTCAGCCCTTGCGGGTGGCCTTCAGCGCCTGCCAGCCCCAGCGGCCGAGGACGACGGCGATGACGACGTTGACCACGATCAGCACCGAGTGCGCGACGTAGTAGCCGGTCGGGCGGTCCTCGTGGTCGTGGCCAGCGCCTTGGTGAACTGGGCGTAGGTCACGACGTTCCAGACCGCGACGGCGAGCAGGACGACGGCGTGCTTGCGCTCGAACTTCACGGCCAAGATTACGGGCTCGACCTACGACCCGGCTCGTCAGAACGATCCGGGCGCCGTGGCGCGGGACGCTGGTGATGTTACGGACCTTGGGCACGTCGTCGCCGTCGGCCGCGCACGTCGTAGGCCTGAGCACCTCGCGCAGCACCGCGACGCCCTCCATCAGCGAGAAGCCGGCACCGATGCAACGGCGTACGCCGCCACCGAAGGGCAGCCAGGTGTTCGGCGGGACGTGCCCGTCGACGAAGCGCTCGGGCCGGAAGATGAGCGGGAGCGGGAAGTTCCGCGGGTCCCGGTGGGCCAGCAGGATCGAGGCGGCCACGTCGGCCCCGGCGGGCAGGTCGACGCCACCGATCGTGGTCGGGCCGATCAGGCGCCGCACCACCATCGGGATCACCGGGTGCAGCCGCATGGCCTCCTTGAGCCCGCACTCGAGGTGAGTCGTCGCCCCGGTCGCCGTCGTCAGCGCGCGCCGCCTCGCGCGCCCGGGCCAGCTGCGCGGGATCGCGGCCGAGCTCGTGGAGCGCCCAGGCCAGCGCGGTCGCGGTGGTCTCGTGGCCGGCGAGGAGCAGCGTGACCAGCTGGTCGCGGAGCTCGTCGTCGCGAGCAGTCGCCCCGCCTCCCGCCCGCTCCCGCGTCAGCGCCCGCCGACCTGGAGCAGCCGGGAGAGCACGTCGGTGCGCGAGGCCAGGTCGGGCGCCGAGCGGCGCGCGGCGATCTCGGCGTAGACCAGCGCGGTCGAGCGCCACCTGGTTCTCGAAGACCGGCGCGCAAGGGCCCGCGACCTGCAGCAGCGGGATGCCCCAGCCGAGCACGACGTACGGCGCGACGTTCACGGTCTTGCTGACCAGCGGCCGCAGCTCGGCCAGCCGACGCTCGTCGCTCACCCCGAAGACGACCTGGAGGATCACCTCGAGGGTCAGCGCGTTCATCCGCGTCCAGGGAGCGGAGCTCGACCCCGGGCTCCCAGCGAGCCACCTCGGTCGCGGCTCAGGCCGGTCACGACCTCGGCGTAGCCGCGCAACGCGTGCCCGTTGAAGGCCGGCATCAGCAGCTTGCGGGCCCGCTTGTGCACCTCACCGTCGACCAGCAGCAGCGAGTGCTCGCCCATGATCGGGCCGAGGATCGCGTTGCCCTCGCCGGCCCGGAAAACCGCCGGGTCCCCGGCGAAGATCTCCTTGAGCACGTCCGGGCGGTGGAAGAGCACGACCTGACGGCCCCCGGGGAGCAGCCGCAGCGAGAAGACGTCGCCGTAGCGCCGCTTCAGCCACGGCACGAACCGGTGCCGGAACCCGAGCAGCCCGATGCTCTGCACCAGCGCACCCGCCCGCGGGCCGGGTGGCAGCAGGTCACGCGGCACGCCGTGAGCCCTGCCGGTCCCGCTCGGGGCCTGCGGTCGCATCCGCGCGAAGCGAGCCTCGGTCACCGTCACCATGCAGGCCCACCAGGCCCGCACGCGACCGTCATGCCCCGGCGCCCGACGGCAGCGCCGAGACGGGAGCGGCGGGGGCGCTCCACGGGTCCGCGGGGAGCGCTCGCACCTGCTCGACGCACCACGGGCTGACCGCGCGGGTGCCCGCCGAGGACCTGGTCGCGGAAGCCCGCCCAGTCGACCCAGTCGCAGGACGCCACCTCGCCCGGATCGGGCCGGACCGCACTGTCGGCGAGAGCCGAGTAGACCGGGCAGATCTCGTTCTCCACCGTCTCGTCGTCCATCACTGCGCGGTAGCGGAAGGCCGGCAGCAGCAGCCGGAGATCGCTCAGCTCGAGGCCGATCTCCTGGCGCACGCGCCGGCGTACCGCCTCCGCGTGCGCCTCCCCCGGCGCCGGGTGCCCGCAGCAGCTGTTCGTCCAGACCCCCGGCCAGGTCTTCTTGTGCAGCGCCCGTCGGGTCAGCAGCAGCCGGTCGCCGGTCGTCGAAGACGTAGACGCTGAAGGCCAGGTGCAGCGGGGTCTCGCGGTGGTGCACGCCGGCCTTGGCGGCGGTGCCGATGGCGGCACCGGCGTCGTCGAGCAGGACGACGTGCTCGGCTGACTCGACGGCGGGAGTACTCACACGGGCCTCGCGAGCTGGTTGACGGCCGCGCCGAACAGGCGCGGCAGGGTGGCTGCCGCTGGCACGATACGGCGTCGCACGGCGGGCACGGCAGTGGCGCAGAGAAGTCCGTGGGTGAGCAGGTCGTGGCGCCACCCGAGCCGGCGCCAGGCCGTCTTCGTAGCGACCCGGGTGCTCCGGCCAGCGATCGCGTCGACGGCCGCCCGGGCCTGGCCGAGGCCCAGGGCGATCCCCTCACCGGTGAGCGCGTCGACGTACCCGGCGGCGTCGCCGACCAGGAGCACCCGCCCGACCACGCGGCGCGTCGAGCGCTGCCGCAGCGGGCCGGCGCCGCGGACCTTGGTGGTCCCGGCACCGTCCAGCCGCTCGCGCAGCTCGGGGAAGCCGGTCAGCAGGTCGTGCGAAGCGGCGCCGGCTGCGCGCTCAGCACCGCCACCCCGACCAGGTCGTCGGCCACCGGGGTCACGTAGGCCTCGGCGTCCGCCGACCAGTGCACGTCGACGAAGTCCGTCCACGGCGCGAGGGGGACGTGGCAGCGCAGGCCGTAGCGTCGCCGGGCCGAGGGGCGGCCGTCCAGGCCGAGCAGCCGGCGCACCGGTGAGTGCAGGCCGTCGGCGGCGACGAGGTGCCGCGCCGGTTCGCCGTCGACCAGCACCCGGTCGTCCTGCTGACGACCACGGACCCGACGGCCCGCTCCTCGACCAGTCACCCCGGCGGCCGCGACGGCGTCGGTCAGCGCCGCGTGCAACGTCGTACGCCGGACCCCGCGCCCGGGTCCGTGCCGGAACGGCGCCTCGACGGCGTGGGCGGCGTCGCGATAGCGGATCCCGGCGATCGGGTGCCCGTGCGGGTGTACGCCGAGCGCGGCCAGGTCGGCGACCGCCCCCGGCATCAGACCCTCGCCGCAGGCCTTGTCGACGGGCCCGGTGCGCGGCTCGCGCACCACGACGTCGAGGCCGGCGCGGGCGGCGTACAGCGCGGTCGCCAGGCCGATCGGGCCGCCGCCGGCGACCAGCAGGTCACGCACGCGAGACCGCGCCCGAGCCCGCGGCAGCGTCTCGAGGGCAGTGTTCTCGACCCGGATCCGCACCGTGAGCAGCGCAGCGTCGAGCACCGTGAAGACCACGGCGGTCAGCCAGGCGGCGTGCACCAGCGGCAGCGCGAACCCCTCGACGACGACGGCGACGTAGTTGGGGTGCGAGAACAGCCGGTAGGGGCCGGCCACGACCGGCGCCAGGCCGGGCACCACGATCACCCGGGTGTTCCAGCGCGGGCCGAGCGTGGTGATGCACCACCAGCGCAGCGCCTGCGAGGCCACGACCAGGGCGAGCATGCCCCAAGCCAGCGCCCCGGGCACCGCGGGCCGGCGTACCCACGCCTCGAGCAGCGCCCCGACCAGCAACGCGGAGTGCAGCACCACCATCACCGGGTAGTGGCCCTGCCCGGTCTCGCGCCCGTCGCGGGCCAGGCTCCAGGCGGCGTTGCGGTTGCTCACCACCAGCTCGGCCAGCCGCTCGAGGGCGACCAGCACGACCAGGACGGTGAACGCCGTCAGGCTGCTCACTCGAGCGTCCCCGCACGCAGCAGCACCAGCTCGGAGCAGAAGCCCGGCCCCATCGCCAGCAGCACGCCGTACGACGCCGGGCGGGGCGGCCGGTCGCGCAACGTGTCCTCGAGCACGTGCAGCACCGAGGCCGACGACAGGTTGCCGACGCGGGCCAGCGACTCCCAGGTCAGCCGGACGTCCTCGTGACTCAGGTCGAGGCTGGTCCTCAGGGCATCGATCACCTTCGGACCGCCGGGGTGGCACACCCACCACTCCACGTCGTCGAGGCCCAGGCCGGCGTCGGCCAGGAACGCCTCGACGTCGTCGCGCAGGTAGCGCTCCACGATCGCGGGCACCTCCGCGTCCAGCACGATCTTGAGGCCGTTGCCGGTGACGTCGAAGCCCATCGTGCGCTCGGAGTCGGGGTAGAGCCGGCTGCGGGTGGCCAGCACCTCGACTCCCGCGCTACGCCGGTCCGACCCGCAGGCGACCACGGCCGCCGCGCCGTCCCCGAAGAGACCGCTGGCAACCAGGTTGGGCACCGAGACGTCGTCGCGCTGCACGGTGAGCGAGCACAGCTCGACGCTGATCAGCACCGCGACGTCGTCGGGGTGGCCGACGAGGTAGTCGTGCAGCCTCGCCACCCCGGCCGCCCCGGCGACACAGCCCAGCCCGACCAGCGGCATCCGCTTCACGTCGGGGCGCAGCCCGACCTGGCCGGCGATCCGGGCCTCCAGGGTCGGCACGGCGAGCCCGGTCACCGTCGCGCAGACGATCAGGTCGACGTCGCTCGGGGTCAGCCCGGACGCCTTCAGGGCGTCGACCAGGGCCCGCGAGCCGAGGTCGACGGCGTGGGTGATGAAGGCGTCGTTGGAGGCGGTGAAGCCGTCGAGGGCGGCGTACTCCTCCAGCGGCAGGGCGAGGTGGCGCCGCTCGACCCCGGCGTTGGCGTGGAAGCGGCGCAGGAGGCGCTCGTCCATCCCCGCTCCCCCGATCACGCCGACGAACGCCTCGGTGATCTCGCCCTGGTCGTAGGCGTGCTCGGGCAGGGCGCTGCGGGCACTCAGGATCGGCATGGCTGCTCCTTCGTCGGGTCCATCATCGGGTGGTGGTCGTGGGGGTGGCGGCGGCGAGCAGCAGGCCCGCCGCGAGCCGGGGCGTGATCCGGCCGTCGCCGAGGCCGATCTCGACCAGGTCGTCGAAGCTGCGAGCGTCGCGGCGGGCCGCCCGGATCCCGGCCTCGACCACGGCCGGTACGGCGGCCAGCCGGGAGGCCGTCCAGGTGTGGCGCAGGTGGACGCCGAGGAGCCGGCGCACGCCGCGCTGGTGGCGGGACCCGGCCGCGGCCGTCTCGCCGGTCGCGATCGCGCGCGCCGCCGTACGTCCGGCGCTGATCCCCGTGGCGACGGCGTAGTAGATGCCCTCACCGGTCATCGGGTTGATCAGCCCGGCGGCGTCGCCGACGAGCAGCACCGGCCCGTCGGGCTGGTGCCAGCGGAATCCGGACAGCGGGAGGTGGTGGCCCGTCCAGCGCGTCCCGTCGACCACGCTGCCCGGGATCAGCCGCTCCAGCTCGTCGAGCAGCAGCCGGCGCGACGGACCCTTCTCGCCGTCCTCGGGCAGCAGCTCGCCGTAGCCGACGTTGGACAGCCCGTCGCCGCGGTCGAAGGCCCAGGCGTACGCCGGCTGGCGCCGGTCGCCGTAGCGGATCACCTGGGTGCCCTCGCGGCCGGCTGCGGTGGGGACGTAGCCGCGGATCGCGAGCGCCCGGCGCCGGGTCGGGGCACCGGTGAGCCAGGTCCGGACCTTCGAGTGCGCCCCGTCGGCCCCGACGACCACCGGTGCTCGGAACCGCTCGTCGACCACGACCTCCTCGCCCACCCGATGCACGCTCGCGACCCGGTGCCGGCGCAGCACCGCGCCGGCGGCCACGGCCCGCTCGACCAGCCGGGCGTCGAACACCTCGCGCGGGATCACCCAGACCGGGCGGGCCATCGGCCGGGAGACCACGGAGCTGCCGCGGGCCAGCTCGAGGCGGGTCAGCGGCGTCCAGCCGGCCTCGGCGTCACGGACCCCGACCCCGCGCAGGGCGTCGAAGACGTGCGGGGCGATCCCGTCACCGCAGCACTTGTCGCGCGGGAAGTCGGCGCGGTCGAGCAGCAGGACACGCAGCCCGGGGTCGGCGTGCAGCGCACCGAGCGCGGCCGCGGCGCCCGCGGGACCGGCCCCGACGATCACCAGGTCCCACTGCTCGGGGCCCTCCCCGCGCGTCATCCGGCGCTCACCAGCAGCACCACGTCGACCAGCGCGATCGTGACCGCCGCCAGGAACGGGGCGCGCCCCGAGCCCCGCAGTGCGAGGCCCGCGAGCCCGGCGACCAGGACCAGCGCGACCACGCTCGGCCCTACCGGCACCCCCGACCCGAGCACGATCACCAGGGAGGCGGCGACCAGCACCACGGTCGCCACCGCCGGGGTCCGGCGCGCACCGACCCGGTGCGGCAGCCCACGGACACCGGTCGCGGCGTCGTCGCCGAGGTCGGGCAGCACGTTGAGGAAGTGGGCGCCGACCCCGAGCAGCGCACCCGCGACCGGCATCCAGACGGGCGGGAGCGACCCTCCCGGTCGGGCCACCCCGACCAGCGCGGGGATCGCGCCGAACGCTACGACGTAGGGCACGGCGGACCACACGGTCGCCTTCACGCCGAGGTTGTAGGCCCAGCCGGCGGCGGTGCAGAGCAGGTTCAGCCCACCGGCCGCGGGCCCGAGGGTGAACCCGAGCGGCACGGTCAGGACCACGGCGGCGACGCACGCCGTGCGCGCGAGCGCCGGCGGCAGGGCCCCGGTGGCCAGCGGCTTGTCCGTCCGGCCCACCCGTCGGTCGCGGGCCACGTCGAGCAGGTCGTTGGACCAGCCGATCGAGAGCTGGCTGGTCAGCACGGCCAGCACCACGAGCACGGCCCGGCCGGGAGACAGGTCGAGGGCAACACCCAGCAGTCCGGCCAGCACCGTCACCGCGAGCGCCGGGGCCGGGTGGGCCGCGCCCAGGAGCACCAGCGGCAGGCCGGCGCCGCGGGGGCGCGCAGCGCTGTCGGCGGCCGTACGGGCAGAGGTCATCCGCGAGTCGCGCAGGGGTCCAGCAGGGCGTTCGGGATGGGCGGCATGGCTGCTCCTCGGTGCTGTCCGACCACCCTACGAGCGCCCCCCTCGCCCGTGGGGGTGGAACCTGGCCGGCTCGTCCGACCCCTGGGACGGACAGTCCCGAACGTCCGGCCCCGCGACACGGCCCCGCGACACGCCGGTGCCAGGGGCCGTTCGTCCGGGACTATCCCTCCGGGGCCCCTCAGAGCAGCCGATCGCGGCGGGCGATGGCCGCGGCCTCGGTGCGGCCGGAGGCGCCGAGCTTGGCCAGGATGTTGGAGACGTGCACGCTGACGGTCTTGGTGGCGATGAACAGCTGCCGGCCGATCTCGCCGTTGCTGCGACCGGCCGCCACCAGGGCGAGGATCTCGCGCTCGCGGGGCGTGAGCGACTCGCGGGGGCCGGGCGTCGCGCGCGGGACCGGCGTACGCCCGAGGGAGCGCAGCTCCTCGAGCAGCGGCACCGCACCGAGGCGCTGCGCGGTCTCCCGGGCCTGGTCGGCGAGGACCCGGGACTCAGCGGTCTCCCCGGTCGCCCGGAGCACGGTGGCCAGCCGCGCGGCCGAGCGGGCCGACTCGAAGACGTGGTGCATCGCCTCGAAGGCCGCCAGGTCGGCGCGCCAGGCGGCCACCAGCGCTTCGGGAGCAGGCGGGTCGACATCGGCCAGCCAGGCGAACCGCAGGCGCTCGGCGCCGAGTCGCGACGCCCAGGCCACTCCCTCCGGACCCCAGCCGGCGCCGACCTCGCGCAGGTCGCGCAGCACCGTGGCCGCCTCGTCGTGCACCCGGGTGACGTCGGCGGCGGTCCGGGCGCGCTGCTCGGTCGAGCGCTCGGTCACGTCGAGGCTCAGCCCGGCGATGGTGACCGCGGCCAGCCGGACCCGGCCGTGGAAGCGGCGGCGCCACATCCGCCCGAGCTCCGCCACGGCGTCGTCGTGGTGGGCGAGCGCGGTCGCCGGCTCCCCGGCGTAGGCGTAGAGCTCGATGGCGGCGGGAGCTCCCGTCACCGCGATGATCCCGTCGTCGTCCCAGCGGGCACGCAGGGCGGGTACGTCGAACAGGGCGCCCACCTCACCGCGGCCGGCGTGCACGGCCAGCAGACCGGAGGTCAGGATCGCGGCGGGGATCGACGGCGGGGTCGGTCCGTCGACCTCGTCCAGGGTCCCTACCGCCGTGGCGTGGTCCCAGTCGCCGGTGAGGTAGGCCAGCTGGAACAGGGCGAACCGGGCGTCGAACCCGTACGGCGCCCACTGCGACCCGATCCGCCGCGCGTGGGCGTAGGCCCCGGCGAACGCCTCGGCCGCCTCGGGCAGCTCGGCGCGGTCGTAGTGCCAGCGCCCGGTCAGCCAGCGCGAGCGCAGCTCCGCGGCTCTCGCACCGGTCCCGACCGCGGCCTCGGTCGCCGCGCGCAGCGCCCGCTCGACGTCCTCGGGGGCACCGTCCTCCCGGTCGAACCCGGCCAGCGTGCCGAGCACGTCGCTGGCCAGGCGCGGCAGGTCCAGCGACTCGGCCACCCGGAGGGCCTCGGAGGCGACCTCGCGGGCCTGGTCGACCTCGCCACGGAAGTGCAGCGCACGGGCGTGCAGGTGCAGCAACCGTGCACGGAGCGCCGTCGGGGTCTGCGGCAGCTCGGCCAGGGCCGGGGCCGTGAAGTCGTGGGCGTCGCGCCGGGTCTCGGCCACCAGCACCGCGCTCGCGACCGCGACGCGGAGCTGGGTCCGCTGCTCGGGGTCGGCGCCGTCGGGCAGGGCGCCGAGGAGCCGTTCGGCCAGGGCCAGGGCCCGTGGGGGGCTGCCGGAGGCGATCAGTGCCTCGACCGCACGCTGGCCGAGCGCGGCGACGTCCGGTGGCGGGTCCGCCGGCAGTCCCGGGTCGTCGAGGAGGTCGAGGGCGGCCTCGTAGTGAGCCGCTGCCTCCTGCGGGCCGGCCACCGACATCGCCTCGTCGCCGGCGCGGATGCTGGCCGCGAGCGCGGTCGCCGGGTCGTGCGCGCGGCGCGCGTGCCGCGCCAGCTCGGCCGCGGTGCCGGGCGCACGGCCCTCGCGCATCGCGTCGGCGTACGCCGCGTGCAGGCGGGTGCGCTCGCCGGGCAGCAGGTCGTCGTGGACCGCCTCCGCGAGCAGGGCGTGCCGGAAGGCGTAGGAGTCCTGCCGGTCGGGCACCAGCACGTGGTGCTCGACCGCGTCGCGCAGTCCCTGGTCGAGGACGTCGCGCGGGAGCCCGGCGGCGGCGTCCAGCAGGGCGTGGCTGACCCGACGGCCGGCCACGGCGGCGGCGCGGACCACCTCCTCACCGGCCGGCGAGAGCACGTCGAGGCGCACCAGCAGCAGGTCGACCAGGTCGTCGGGCAGCGTGGTCGGCAGGTGCCCCTCGCGACCGGCCGCCGCGACCAGCTCCTCGACGAAGAAGGCGTTGCCCTCGGCCCCGGCGACGATCCGCTCGACCTCGGGCCCGGTGAGCGCGCCCTCGTCCAGGCGCTTGACCAGCGTCCGGACGTCACCGGCGCCCAGCGGCTCGAGCTGCATCCGGGCGACCCCCGGGATCCGCGCCCAGCCCGCCGCCTGCCGACGCAGCGGGTGGCGCCGGTGCAGGTCGTCGCTGCGGTAGGAGACGACCAGCGAGACGTGCGCCTCGAAGGACCGCGAGAGCAGGAAGCTGAGCAGGTCGCGCGTGGAGCTGTCGGCCCAGTGGGTGTCCTCGATCACCAGCAGCAGGGGCTGGTCGAGGGCCGCGGCCTCGACCAGGGCGTGCACCCCGGCGTACAGCGCGCCGCGGTCCAGGGAGTCCGTGGCGTCGTGCTCGCGCGCGTCCTCGGCGTCGGGCTCGCCCAGCAGCCGGCGCCCCGGCCGCAACCGGGCCAGGGCGGGATGCTCGGCGCTCACCGTCTCCACCAGGTCGGCGTGGTCGGCCACGAGCCGCCCGATCACCTCGGAGAACGGCAGGTAGGACAGCTCCGAGTCGCCGAAGTCGAGGCAGTGCCCGGCCACGACCTGCCAACCCTGCTCGAAGCAGGCGTCGCGCAGGGTGGTGAGCAACCGGGTCTTGCCGACCCCCGCGTCGCCGGCCAGCAGCACGGCGTGCTGGGTCGGGCGACCGCCGACGCCGAGCGCGGCCTTGATCTCAGCGAGCTCGGCGGACCTCCCGACGAGGGGGGCTGAGCTTCCGGGCAGGATCGGCACGGTCCTCATTGTGCTGGCCAGATGCCCCGGTCAGTGCTTCCGCGGCCGGATGGTCCAGATCACACGTCCGCCGAACGAGGTGCTCGGACCGGACGTCTGGTCTGGACCATCCGGCCAGGGCCCGCTCACCTCTGGGTCCGCCGGACCCCACGCAGGTTGGCGAAGATGCTGCGGTGCTGGGCCCACGAACGGGTCAGCGTGGCGCGGCGCTGGTCGGTGCTGGCCTTCACGGCCTCGATGTCGTACATCATCAGAGGGTCTCCTCGTCTCGTCGTTGTTCACGAGACTCGTCCTCTGAGGTAGGCCCGCACATCGGACAGATGCCCTAGGTACGGCGCGCGGGTGCCTCAGATCGGGCGACCGGCCCCGCCGTCACGGCTTCAGTCCCGCGGACGACGTGGCGGCGACCCGGCCCATCACCGCGAAGAGCGGCTCACCGGGCCCCGGCACGACGGCGTACTGGTCGGTCGGGTCGCTCGGCTGCTTGTCGAGGTGCCAGACCAGGTAGCCGGAGGCGCCGGCGGCGAACGCCGCCGCCATCTTGGCGCCCAGCTCCTGGGCCCGCTTGCGGCGGGAGGCCTCGTCGGTCGCCTTGATCCCGGCCTCGCCGACGACGACGGGCTTGTCCAGGGCCCGTGCGACGGCGAAGGAGCAGGCGATCTTCGCGTCCCGGGCCCGGCACTGCGGCGAGTCCGCGGACGGCAAGGAGCCGTCGGCCGTCGCCCCCGGCATCGGTGCGTCGTCGTCGCCCCAGTAGGCGTAGTCGTGCACCTCGGTGAAGTCGATGCCCTTGAGCCCGTAGACGTCCTCGAAGTCGCTGCCGCTCGCCCCGGGTGCGCCGTTGCTCTGGGTGCCGAGGGTGACCAGGTGGTTCGGGTCGGCGCGGTGGATGACACCGGAGACGTCCTGGGCGAGATCGACCAGCACGCTCCTGCCCCGGGCGTCGCGCTGGGTGGTCTCGGCCTCGTTCAGGATCGACCAGCCGGCGATGGTGGTGTTGTCGCGGTAGTGCTCGGCCATCACCTTGGCGTAGTCGCGCAGCGAGAGCCGGGCCGTGCCGTAGGGCTGCCGGTAGCCCTCGGTGTACCACGTGCCGTCGTCCGCCTTGTCCAGGATCACCCCGTTCTGACCGGTGGAGCAGTAGCCCGGGCCGTCCTCGAGGACCGGCAGCACCTTCATCCCCAGCTGCTTGGCCGCGGCGATCAGCCGGTCCACCCCGGAGAAGTCGGTGCCGCCCGCCGTGTAGGTCTGGTAGGCCCAGAACCGGATCACGGTGGCACCCGCCTCGTCGCGGGCGTAGCGCAGCATCTTCTCCAGCTCGGTGTCGTCCAGGCGGGTGCCCGGCGAGCACGAGTAGATGTCGGAGGCGGCGCCGTCGTAGAGGTTGAAGCCGACGAACCGGAAGGTGTGGTCGTCGAGCACCAGCCGGTTGCCCGCACGCTCGACGAAGTGCGACGAGCCGCCCCCGAGCGGGCCGGCGCCGCAACCGGCCAGCGCCAGGGCCAGCACGAGCCCGACGAGTCCGGCCAGCAGGCGGTGGGCCCGTCGCGAGTGGGTGCGCCGCGAGTCAGGACGCACCGTGGACCGTCCCCTCGCTGCGCAGGGCCCGGTAGAGCGCGTCGTTGCGGCGGACGGCGCCGTCGGCGCCGTAACGCTCGGTGAGCTCGCGCGGCACCGCGAAGCGCTGCGCGGGGGTCGCGGGTGTCGGGGGCGTCGGGGGCGGCGCGGGGTCGCCCAGCACGGTGCCGATCCCGGCGGCCAGGAGCACAGCCGCCTCGATCGCGTCGTACGCCGTGGCGACCTGGTGGGCGTGGGCGGGGTGCTCGGGCAGCTCCTCCAGGGCCGGGCACTCGACGTAGACCGCGGGCAGCCCGGCGCCCAGCGCCTCGACGACCGCCATCCCGAAGGTCTCGTCCGCGGACGCGCTGATGAGCACGTCGCAGGCGCTCGAGCACGCTCGCCACGTCACCCCGCGCGCCCAGCCAGTGCACCCGCTCGGCGACGCCGAGCTCGCGCGGCCAGCGACTCGAGCCCGGGCAGCAGCGGGCCGGCACCCGCGACCACGAGGTGCGCGCCACGAGCCAGCCGGGGAGCGCTGGCTCGCAGCACGACGTCCATCCGTTTGACCGGGTCGAGCCGGCCGACGGCGCCGATCACGTGGGCGCCGTCGACGAGACCGAGCTCGGTGCGCACCCGACGGCGGCCGTCCTCGTCGAAGCGGAGCCGGGCGAAGTCGATGCCGTTGTCCGACACCGTGATCCGGTGGCGGTCGACGCCCCAGCGCACCAGCCGGTCGGCGGTGGTGGTGGAGACCGCGACCGTGCGGGTGGCCAGTCGCTCGAGCACCCGGTAGACGAGCCGCAGGCGCCGCGACAGCGGGCGGCCCTCGATGGTGTCGTCCATCAGGGAGTGCTCGCTCGAGACCACCACGGGTACGCCGGCGAGCCGCGCCGCGGGGATTCCCCACAGCTGGGCGGCCAGCAGGTGCACGTGGACCACGTCCGGGCTGCAGGCGTCGCAGCCGACGGGCCAGCAGGAGCGGGGCCAGCAGCCGGCGCCAGCCGGCCATGCCCGAGCACGTCGACCCGATGTCCGGCGGCGCGCATGCTCTCGGCGACGGTGCCGCCGTCGTACAGCGCGATCGTGTGCGTCTCGTGCTCCGAACCGGCCACGAGCAGCTCGACCTGGCGCTCGGCGCCCCCGGTGCCGAGCGCCGTCACGACGTGCACGACCGACAGCGGGGCGCCAGTCGCCTCGGCTGCTCGAGCACTGGTCGGGGCGCGGCGCCGTCACAGGCGTCGGCCGCGGCCGAGGACGTCGCGGTAGACGCCGGTCAGCCCGTCGACCGTCGACTCCCAGGTCGGCAGCTCGAGGTCGCGGGGCACGTGCGGACCACCGCGCCCCGAGGTCGCCTTGAGCTCCATCACCAGGGCGGCGGCGACGTCCTCGGGGCCCGAGCCCTGCGGGATGCCGGTGACCAGACCGTCCTCGACGAGGTCGCCGGTGCCGGCGACGTCGAGGCCGACCACGGGCAGGCCGAGGGTCAGCGCCTCCATGATCCCGACCGGGTGCGCCTCGTAGCTCGACATCGACGCCATCACGCTGGCGGTCCCGAGCTCGCGCGCCATCGCACCGCGGTCGGCCGGCGGCAGCTGGCGGATGGACACGGCCTCGTCGAGGTCGAGCTCGTGCACGAGCGAGGTGCAGCTGCGGCTCGTAGCGACCGGCTCCGAGGATGACCAGGTCGGCCTCGGGCAGCTGCCTGCGCACGTGGGGCATCGCCTCGATCAGGTGCTGGTGGCCCTTGTACTGCTCGAGCCGGCCGCTGGCCACGATCCGGCCCGGTCGGGGAAGCACGCCGGCGGGGCTGGGCGGCAGTGCACCGCCGTTGCGGATCACCCGGAACTTCGAGCGGTCGACGCCGATGGTCTCGGCGAAGTGCGACACCTCGAAGCGGCTGACCGCGATCAGCTGGTCGGCCCGGCGCAGCAACGGCGCCAGCACCCGCCACTGGCTCGAGCGGGTGGCGGCCCGGGACGCCGAGGTCGGCCCGCCGCAGTGGAAGGTCAGCACGTACGGCGTGCGCGAGGCGAGCGCGGCCAGCATCGCCGTCGGGGGCGCCAGGGTGTGCACGCCCTGCACGTGCACCAGGTCCCAGTCGCCACGCACGATCGCGCCGGCCAGGCCGGGTGAGACGTAGTAGTCCTTCTCCCGGGGCCACGCCCGGCGCCGCATCACGTCGTACCCGTCGATCACGGCGGAGCGCTCGAGGTCGCCCTTGCGGTCCGTGGCAAGCACGGTGACGTCGAACTCCCCGCGGGCGGAGAGCCGCGAGGCCACCTCGGCGACGTGCATCTCGGTGCCGCCCATCTCGGGGAGGAAGCGGTGCACGACCTGCAGGACACGGGGGCGGCGGGAGCTGGCAGAACGGGGGCCGACGGGAGACGGGGGCCAGAACGGGGGGCAGTCATCAGATCACCTGTCGAGGATGAGGGAGCGGAGGGGCTGGGTCTGGTCGGGGTAGTTCAGGGAGATCGTGAACCGGCCTGATCGCGGCACGGCCACGACGCCCTGGTAGGTCTGGCCCGCGCCGACGGTGAACAAGCGGGTAGCTGATCTCGTTGCCGTCCCGGGCGGTGGTGCGCAGCTCGAGGGGGCCGGTGCGCTCGGCCGCGCTGACCGCGACCTGGACCCGGGTGCCGCCGACCTTGCTCGAAGGACATCTGCAGCGGGGGCCGTTCGGCCGGGCCGACCGAGCGCACGGAGATCCCGATCGCGATCGCCGCCACGGCGACCACGGCCACCGCCCAGGGCAGGGCCCGTGCCGCGGCGCGCCAGGCGTCACCGGGGACGGTGGGCCGGACGGACCAGCCCGAGCGAGACCGTCAGGCAGCCCAGCGCGACCAGGTCGAGGCCGACGGCCCAGCTGGTGGTGCTGAGCCCGATCGGTGTCGCGCCCATCAGCAGGCCGGCGAGCACGACTGCCACCACGACCCCGCCGACGAGCACCAGGACGGAGTCCGCACCGTTCTCGCGGCGCGAGCGGGCCAGTCGCTCCAGGGCGAGGACCAGCGCCGCGGCGCTGAGCCCACCCACGACGTACGTCGGCGCGCCCGCGAGGGCGGTGCCGATCCCCGCCAGCGCGACCAGCGCCCTCCACCCGAGGTCGGGTCGGTGCAGGTCGAGACGGGTCCGGCCGGGCGTCGCGGGAGCCACCGGTTCGGTGGGGTCGCCGACGCGGTCGGCCGGCTTCGGGTCAGCGTCGGGCATCGAGTGCCTCCAGGTCGTAGATCACGATCGAGCCGTTGTCGTAGACGACGTCGACGCCGGGCACCTCGGAGAACTTGCGCAGCGCCCGCAGCGGCACCGGGCGGGTGCGGCCGGCCTGGCCGAACTCGCCGTTCTCGATGTAGACGCCCTGGTTGGGCAGCCCGTTGGCGTCGCGGCGGTCCGAGACGAGGTAGCGGATGCCGTTGTCGCGGATCAGCCGCCGGTCGGCGGAGGTGAGCTGCGGGTCGAGCAGCAGCCGGGACGCGTCGACGTCCGACCCGACGTGGCGGATCACCGTCTGGTCGCCGTAGGCCGAGGCGAGCAGGCCGCCGACGCGGTCGGCGAAGACCGTGCTGTGGGCCGGCAGGTTGGTGCGCATCCAGTCCGTCGCCGCGATGTTGTCGGCGTCGACGCTGCGGGCGTCGTCGGAGACCCGGAAGGGACCCGGCAGCTGGTTGGCGACCGAACCCGCGCCGAGGATCACGCTGCCGAGGAAGACGACCGTGGCCCCCAGCGCCAGTGGCGCCGCCTTCCACCAGGTCATCCGGTGCTGCCAGACCCACCAGGCGACCAGGAAGCCGACGCCGATGAAGACGAACCCCGCGGAGCGGTCGCCCACCTCGGCGGTGGTGACGGTGACGTGGCTGGCCGGGATGATCGGGTAGAGCAGACCGACCAGGACCAGCACCAGCGACCAGGCCCTCACGCATGCGCACCAGCCGCCGCGAGCGCCACAGCGCGGGCAGCAGCACGGCCAGCGTCAGCAGGACCGAGGCGACCAGCAGCCACTTCTCCTAGGCCGGGGTGACGACGCCCGCGGAGTTCTGGAACGCCTTGCGGGTCGGGCCTCCGCTCACGACCTGGTCCAACGACCGGGCCGACGAGGTGGCGATCGCCCCCAGGTAGGTCCCCAGGGGGTTGCCCGGGTTGAGCAGGGTCGCGGCGAAGCTCACCAGGCTGGTCAGCGCCATCACGCCCGCCGCACGCGCCGAGCCGGCCCGGGTCGGCGCCGCGCCGGCGGACCAGCAGCTCGACCAGCCACCAGATCACGAAGGTGAGCACCAGCAGGCCGGTGGTGACGTGGTGGGAGATCGCGACCGCCCCGGTCGCAAGCATGGCCGGGAGCAGCGAGAAGCGCGCGCCACGACGTCGGCTGGCGACGAGGTAGACCGTCAGCACCGCCAGGGGCAGGGCCAGGGTCTGGTAGGAGAACTGGGAGTTGAAGAACAGCATCTGCGGGTTGCAGGAGTAGATCACCAGCGCACCCGCACCGATCCGCAGCGAGCCGGTCAGCTTGGCCACGAGGAGCAGCACCGCGAGCGCGATCACCAGCCGGGCCGCGACCAGCACGACCGCAGCGCTGGTGTGCGCCGAGAGGCCGGACAGCGACTGCACCGCGTCGGTGGCCGTCTCCAGGCCGGGGTAGAACGACGTCACCGGCAGCAGCGAGTTGGCGCCGAACAGCCGGCCGGTCTGGTCGATGTCGCGCAGCACGTTCGCGTGCACGAGCTCGTCGTGGAACATGAACCGGGTCGGGAACAGCACCACCCGGCTGACCTGGAGCAGCACGGCCATGGTGACCGCGAGGGTCATCCGCGTGGTGCCGCGCAGGCCCGGCCAGAAGGCGCCGAGCGCCGCGGGCAGGAAGATCATCGACAGCCCCAGCACCCAGAGGGCCTGGTCGGACCCGCTGCCGCCGCCGCTCCGCCCACCGGAGGCGGCCAGTGCCATCGGCAGCAGACCGAGAGCCATCACCAGGGCGCCGGGGCCGGCGCCGACGAAGCGAGCCAGCCCGGCTCCGCGCCGCGGTGCGTGCTCCCGCTGGGCCGCGACGGGCGGCACCGGCCGGCGCGAACCGGCCTGTGGCACCGTCACGGTCCGGCTGAGCAGGGGGACCGGGGTCGCCGGGACCGGGCCCGGAGCGGGCACCGGGGTGGACCCGGGCCGGTGCGGGCGGTGGACTCGCATCGCGCGTAGCAGCGGCACGGCCAGGACCACGGCCTCGAGCATCAGCACTCCGACCCAGGCCACCGACAGGCCCAGGGTGGCCCCGACGCGGACCCCGACGTAGGCCGCCGCCAGCTCGGCGAGGGTCATCAGGACCATCACGCGCGTGGCCGAACCGGTGCGGCCCTCGACCCGCCGCAGCGCGACGAAGTGGTCCTTGACCACGAAGGCGAGACCGGCGAGCGCGAGGACGCGCAGGATGCCGACTCCCTCGGCCGAGTACTGCGCACCGAAGACCTGCAACAGGTACGGCGCGAGCGGGAACAGCAGCAGGTTGGCCAGCAGGCTGATCGCCAGGGACACCGGAACGGTGAAGCGCATCCGCTCGATGACGTCCTCGACCCGACCGGCGGCGGAGGCGAAGAGCGCGATCGAGATCGCGAACGGCAGCAGGAACACTGCGCCGGTGACCTGCAGCACCGTGGTGAAGACCCCGTTCTGCTCGCTCGAGACGCCGATCAGGACGATCAGCGGCAGGATCTGCAAGGTGGCCTGGAGGCTGGTGTTCAGGGCGTGGTGCGACAGCGCCGCCCGACCCAGCCCGCGCAGCCGGCTGGGGGCGACCAGGGTGCGGGTGGCCTGCAGGGCCCGACCACCGCGGGTGCGCCAGACGACCAGCGGCAGCGAGACCAGCGTGCCCAGGGTCCAGGCGGCGAAGAGGTCCGTCCCGTCGCTCCGACCAGCCAGGGCGAACCCGCCGAGGGCCGCCAGCTTGACCACGCTGGCGACCGCGTTGCGCTCGAGCTGGAGCGACCCGGACCCGATCACCAGGACGGCCTGGTCGACGACCAGGGCCACCGACATCAGTCCGGTGCCGATGGCGAGCAGGGCCGCGGTCGGCACCGAGCCGGCGATGGGCCGCAGGCTGTCGACGCCGAGCAGGCCGGATCGCCACGAGCGGGACGACGGCGGCGAGCACCGTCCCGACCACCCCGGCCAGGGCCAGGGAGGTGCGCACCAGCAGCCGCCGGTCGGGCAGCTCCGTGTGGGGCAGCCGGTCGATCAGCAACGTGCCCATTCCGCACGTGCCCAGGGCGCCGAGGACGGTCATCAGCGCGACGGCCGCACCGCCGATCCCGACGGCAGAGAGCGGGAAGGCGCGGGCCGCCAGCAGCCAGAACAGCACCCCGAGGACGCTGGTCAGGGCGTAGGTGCCGACCAGCGAAGCGCTGATCGCCGCGATCCGACGCAGTCCGCTCGGGATGCCGCGACGCTGGGAAGGAACGTCGCCCGGACCGTCGGGCGCGCTCACACCGTCGGCCCCGACGGTCGGTGCCGCCGTCGATGAGGTCTGGTCGTGCAGGGAGTCAGTGGTCAGGCTCATCGGGCGTAGTCATCCTCCAGCCGCTCGATGTCCGACTCGTCGAAGTCGCCGAAGGCGACCTCGAGGATCCGGGTCGTGCGGGTCGTGGAGTTGCCCATCCGGTGCACCGCGCCGCGCGGGACCCAGATCTGCTCACCCGGCAGGGCGGTCCAGCGGTGCTCGTCGACGAGGATGTCCATCGGACCGTCGAGGACCTCCCACAGCTCGCTGCGGTGGGTGTGGCGCTGCTTGGAGAGCCGGCGCCCGGGCTCGACCGAGATGATCTTCACCGTCGAGGGCTCGTTGAGGGTGAACTGCCGGAAGTCCCCCCACGGACGCGGGTGGGTCTCGACGGCGCGCGGTGACACCAGCTGCTCGGTCATCGTGGATCTCCTGTGGTGAGGGCGGTGAGCTGGTCGTGGTGAGGGTCGGGTCGAGCGACGCGGCCGCGACGGGCGATCTCGTCGATCACGGGTCGCATCCGCTCGACGACGTGGGTCCACAAGAACTTCTCCTGCACCCGCCGTCGGCCGGCGTCCCCGAGTCGGCGCAGGGTCTCGGGCGAGCCGAGCAGCCCGATCAGGGCCGCCGCCAGGTCGGTGGCGAGGTCGTCGCCGTCGCCGACGACCGAACCGGTGACCCCGTCGACCACGACGTCAGGGATGCCGCACGAGTCGGTGGCCACGCACGGCAGGCCGTGCGCCATCGCCTCCAGCAGCACCAGGCCGAACGGCTCGAAGTGCGCCGGCAGGCAGAACACGCTGGCGGCGGCGTACAGCTGCGCGAGCCGTCCTCGGTCGGAGACCGCTCCGAGCACCTCGACCCCCGGCTGGTCGACCTCGGGGCAACCCGAGCCGACCAGGAGCAGGCGCGCGGCCGGGAACGCCTCACGCACCCGGGCGAAGGCACCGAGGAGCTCGTGGCCCCCCTTGCGCCGGAAGTCGTGACCGACGAAGAGCAGCACCGGGGCCGCGGGATCCGGCTCCTGCCTGGGGACGACGGTGGCGAAGTCGAGCCCCGCTCCGACGACGCTGACCCGGTCGGCGGACACTCCGTAGTCGTCGACCAGCGAACGCCGGGTGGCCCGGGAGAAGGCGAAGACGTGGGCCGCCGCGTGGTACTGGGCCCGCTCCCGCTCCAGCCAGCGTTCCAGAGCCCGCCCGCGCAGCGGGTTCCAGGCCGGCCAGCTCTCCACGGACTGGCGGTGGGTGCAGTCGACGTAGAGGACGGTGCGGGGGCCGTCGACCCGGTACAGGGCGTGGGTCTGGAAGACCACGTCGTACGGCGGGACCGAGTGCACCAGCCGCTGGCGCACCCGGCGCGAGCGCGCGAGCATGCCCAGGCCGCTCTTGATGTAGCGCTCGCCCCAGCTGGCCCGGTCCGCCCGGACGGTGACGGCAGCCACCAGCAACCGGCTCAGCGCCGAGATGTCCACCTCCACCTCGCCGACGACGTCGAAACCCGCGCGCAGGGCCGTTCCGAGGTAGGGCACGAGCGGATCGCCGCGGTGGGTGAAGACCACTCGCGGCGGTGCGCCGGGAGTCGCGGGGGACGCGGGGGACGCGGTCATGGCGGTCTCCTTTGCTGGAGGCGGGTCGGTGGTGCGGCACGGAGCGCGACCCGGAGCTGGGCGGCGCCCGGTCGCAGGAAGGGTCAGGTCGCGAAGACGACGACGTTGTCGAGGTAGCCGCCCTCGGACTTCACGTAGGAGCCGCCGCAGGTGATCAGGCGCAGGGCGGGGCCCGGGACCGGGCCGTACGTCGCCCGCGTCGGGAACTTCCGCTTCGGGTAGGCGCCCACACCGTCGACGGTGAACCGGACGACCCGACCGTCTCGACGGGTGACGTTGATCCGGTCGCCCGCCTTCAGCGAGCTCAGCCGGTAGAAGACCGCCGGACCACTGGTGGAGTCCACGTGACCGGCGATCACGGCCGGACCCCGCTGACCCGGAGCAGGACTGCTGTCGAGCCAGCCGGCCCGGGCCGGGACCCCGGGCACCTCGATGGTGCCGTTGGCGGCGATCCCGAGATCGGTGAGCTTGGAGTCCACCCCGATGGCCGGGATCGAGATCCGGACCGGCTGCCGGCCATTGGCGACCGGGACGGCCGCGCCGGCCGGGGCCGGCACCGACCTGGCGCCGCCGCGCTGCTCGGCGGCGGCGGACGAGGGGTCCACCGGGGCCGGGCTGGACGCCGGCGCGACCGACGTCCTGGTCGCCGGTGCGACGGCCGTAGCGGCTGTGGCGTCGTCACCACCGCCGAACCAGTGCGCCCCGATGCCGAGCAGGACGACTGCGGCCACGATCACGAGGGCGCCGAGGACCTGGACCGCGCGCAGCGCCCGCAGTCTCGGCGTGCGGTCGGACCGGCGGGTCATCGGCCCGCGGAACCCGGGGACACACGACGCGCCCCGACCGACCCGGCGCCGACCAGAGCCACCCCGACGACACCCAGGGCGATCAGTGCCGGGGTACCGAACGGCAGCGAGTCACCGGTGCCGGCCGTGCCACCCAGTCCGGTGGCCGCGCCTCCCTCGGGGGTCCGGGCCACGCCCTGCGCGTCGGTGACCAGCTTCAGCCGGAGCTTGCCGTCGGAGGTCTCGTCGCCGTCCAGCACGACGGCGGTGTAGACCCCGCCGCTGGACAGCTTCGCGGCCTGCTCGACGTCGCTGCCCTTCGCGTCCAGCGCCAGGGTCCAGGACCCCTGCGGCACGGTGGCGTAGGCGGTGGTCTGACCGAGCACCACGTCCGAGGCGATCCGCGGACCGCCCACGGCCCTGATCGAGAGCGCGGACGCCTCCGTGCTGCCCGAGAGGACGCGGACCCGAGCGGTACCGGCCGCGGGCGGAGTGAGGTCGTCGGTGAGCGTGGCCAGCCGCGGGGCCGACTTCGTGCCCAGCAGCGCGACGGTGCCCGCCTTGCCCGCCGTGAGCTCGAGGGTACGGCGCAGCATCGGCCGCGTGTCGGAGGCGGCACCCTGCGGACGCACGCTCACGGTGTAGGTGCCGGGGGTGACCTGGCGGTACTTCGTCACCGAGCCGTAGGCCACGCTCTGGGCCAGGGTCATGGCACTGCCGCTCTGCGGCGAGAGCCGGATCGAGACCGCGCCCATGCCGGACACGAAGTGGCCGGCCCTGATCCAGGCCTTGCCGGGAGGGGTGTCGCCCTGCTTCGCGTCGGCCCCGTCCGCATGGGCCGTGGCCGGGAGCAGGACGACGGCCAGCAGTCCGAACAGGACCCCGACGACCCCGAGTCGGGAGGCGCGCGTACGCCGGCTCACTCGGACACCGCCCGGGCCCGCTCGGATGCCACCAGATCGTGCACGCCGTCGGAGTCGCGGTGCCGCTGATGCGGCACCACGACCTCGTCGGAGCGGGCGGGATGAGCGTTGATCACGTCCGCCGAGGGGACCCACCCGCGGGCCCGGCCGCGGCTGAACCGCTCGGTGAGGATGGTGCGCAGCACCCGCGTCCCGTCGCGCCAGGTGTTCAGGTTGCTCTCGCCGTGGATCCGCTCGAGCTCGATGCTGGGCACCTCGTGGATCTGCATCCCCCGGGCGGCGACCCGGCAGTTGATCAGGGTCTCGATCTCGAACCCGTCACCCCACTGCGGGTCCCCGGACCGCGAGGAGGGCAGGGCGAGGGCCGGCAGGACGTCGCGCCAGAAGGCGTTGTAGCCGTAGCAGAGGTCGGTGTAGCGGGTGCGGAACATCAGGTTCGTCAGCGTGGTCAGGACCCGGTTGCCGGCACCGCGCAACCAGGTGATGTCCTCGCTGCCGCCGGCGGCCAGCACGCGGCTGCCCTTGGCGAAGTCCGCCCCGGTGCACAGGGCCCTGACGTAGGCCTCGATCTCCTGGGCGTCGGCGGACCCGTCGGCGTCGAACATCACGATCACGTCGCCGGTCGCGCTCTCGAAACCGCACGCCAGGGCGTTGCCCTTGCCCTTGCGGGTCTGCTGGACGAAGCGGGCCTGCGGCAAGGTGCGGGCCACGACCGCACGGGTGTCGTCGCTGGAGTGACCGTCGACGACGATCACCTCGTGGACCGCGGGAAGCTGCGGCAACACGATCTCGAGGTTGCGCGCCTCGTTGCGCGCAGGCACCACGATGGTGATGCTGGGTTCGGCGGGTCGGTGGGCAGTGGGCAACACATCATCCCCCAAAGGTTGATGTCGAGCTGGTGACCGGGCGGGCCGGTGCTTGGTCGGGGTCGGCCCTGGGGCCGGTTCGAGGTGGAGGTTCGTCGCGAGGGGCCCGAAGCCACCACGTTGTCGGACATTGGGCGTTTCGGAAGCAGCGTGCCCGCCGGATGGGGAAATCGCGAATCAATTCCGCCGATTCACATGGTTTTAACTTCGGCGTCAGAAGAAAAGGCACTAAAAGTGAACAATTCCGACAATATTCGCTGCACCTGCGGGCATCTCAAGGACACCCACGAGCACTTCCGCGCAGGTCAGGACTGCGGTGAGTGCGGAGCGGCGGTGTGCGCAGAATTCACACCGGTCGAATTGAGACGGTCGTCACTCCACCGCCTCCTCAAGTTACTGAAGAGTAAATCGCGAGGTCCGGACCAGGGCATGGCCAAAGATTCCTGAGAATTCTCAGGAAAGGGAGCCCAATTGACCCGAGGTGACGACCGTCACCAATTACTCAGACAATGACGTCGGCCACCAGCGGCACCCCGGGCCGGTAGGCCAGGTGCACGTACGACGGCGCGTCGAGCACCGCGAGGTGGGCCCGCGTCCCGACCCGCAGGGCTCCGACGTCGTCACGGCCGAGGGCGCGGGCGCCGCCCGCGGTGGCCGACCACAGCGCCTGGGCCGGGGTCATCGCCATCTCCCGGACGGCCAGCGCGATGCACAGCGGCACCGAGGAGGTGTAGCAGGAGCCGGGGTTGCAGTCGCTGGCCAGCGCCACCGTCACCCCGGCGTCCAGCAGCCGCCGCGCGTCCGGGTAGGGCTGGCGGGTGCTGAACTCGACGCCCGGCAGCAGGGTCGCGACCGTGCCCGACGCGGCCAGGGCGTCGACGTCGGCGTCGGCGAGGTAGGTGCAGTGGTCGACGGCGTGCAGGCCCAGCTCGCAGGCCAGCCGGACACCGTCGCCCTGGGTCAGCTGGTTGGCGTGCAGCCGGCCGGCCAGACCGTGCGCCGCCCCCGCCGCGAGGACGGCGCGGGCCTGGTCGGCGTCGAACGCACCGCTCTCGCAGAACACGTCGATCCAGCGCGCGTAGGGTGCCGCCGCGTCCAGCATCGCGCCGGTGACCAGGTCGACGTAGCCGGCCGGGTCGTCGGCGTACTCCTCGGGCACGACGTGCGCGCCGAGGAAGGTGGTCTCGCGGGTGTACCGCGAGGCGACCGCCAGGCCCCGCGCCTCGTCGAGGACGCTGAGGCCGTAGCCGCTCTTGATCTCCACCGTGGTCGTGCCCTGGCGGCGCATCTCGCCCACGTGGCGGACGAGGTTTGCCTCGAGCTGCTCGTCGGTGGCGCCGCGCGTGGCGGCGACCGTGGTGCGGATCCCGCCGGCGGCGTACGCCTGGCCAGACATCCGGGCGGCGAACTCCGCCGAACGGTCCCCGGCGAAGAGCAGGTGGGAGTGGGAGTCGACGAAGCCGGGGATCACGGCGCGCCCGCCGACGTCCTGCGCGGTGTCGGCGGCGGGGGCCTCGGCGGCGTCACCGACCCAGGCGATCCGGCCCGCCTCGACGACCAGGGCGGCGCCGGCCCGGACCTGGACCGCCCGGGTCCCGTCGTCGCCGGCCGTGGCCAGCTCCCCGATCCCGGTGACGAGGTGGCTGCTCATCGGTCCTCCTGACGGCGTCGATCGCGACGCCCAGCTCGGCGCCGATCGCGGCCCGGTCGTCGCGTCGCGGTCGTCGGTGCGGTCGTCGGTGCGGTCGTCGGCGGTGAACACCACCCGACCCCCGGCGACCACCCGGCGTACGTCGGGGGCCGCGGCGGCGAAGACCGCGGCCTCGGGGGTGGCACCCGTGCCGGCCGTGCGCACCGAGTCGAGGCGCACCGTGACCAGGTCGGCGCGCTGCCCGACGGCGATCCGGCCGGCGTCCGGGAAGCCCAGGCTCTCGTGGCCGTTGCCGGTCGCCGCGTCCAGCAGCTCGGGCGCCGTCCAGTGCCCCCGCTGCTGCGTCGCCAGCCGCTCGTCGAGCTCGACGGCCCGCATCTCCTCGAACAGGTCGATCATCGCGTGGCTGTCCGAGCCGAGCGTCAGGGGCGAGCCCGCCTCGTGCAGGGACCGGGCCGGCCCGGTCCCGTCGCCGAGGTCGCGCTCGGTGGTGGGGCAGAGGCAGGCCCGGGTGGTGCTCGCGCCGAGCTGCTCGACGTCTCCGGCGCTCAGGTGCGTGGCGTGCACGGCACTGGTGCGCGGGCCGAGTGCGCCGGCCTCGGCCAGGAGCGCGGTCGGGGTGACGCCGTGGGCCGCGAGGCAGGCGTCGTTCTCCGCGACCTGCTCCGAGAGGTGCACGTGCAGGGGCGCCTCGTGCTCGGCTGCCCACCTGGCCACCGTCGACAGCTGCTCGCGGGGCACCGCGCGCACGGAGTGGATGGCGGCCCCGACCACCACGTCGTCGCCGGCGACGCTCAGGGCCGACACCCGCTCCGCCCAGGCCTCGGCGTGACCGTCGCTGTAGCGGACCTGCGCACCGCTGACCGCCTCCCCGAACCCGCCCGCGACGTAGCAGGTGTCGAGCAGCGCGATCCGGATCCCGGCGTCCCGGGCCGCCGCGATCAGCGCGTGCCCCATCGCGGCGGGGTCGGCGTACGGCGTGCCGTCGGGCTGGTGGTGCAGGTAGTGGAACTCGCCCACGGTGGTGATCCCGCCGGCCACCATCTCGCGGTACGTCGCCCGGGCCAGCGCGTAGTAGCTGTCCGGGTCGAGGCGCGCCGCCACGGCGTACATCTGCTCGCGCCAGGTCCAGAACGAGCCACGCCCGGACGCGTCGTGGTGCTGGGTGTGCCCGCGCAGGGCGCGGTGGAAGGCGTGGCTGTGGCAGTTGGCGAGGCCGGGCAGCGTGAGTCCGTCGAGCACCTCGGCACCGCGCGGGTCGGCGCCCGCCTCGGTCCGGGTGAACCGGCCGTCCTCGATCTCCACCCGTACGTCGCCGCGGACCGCCCCGTCGACGTAGGCGTGCCGCAGGAGGTACGCCGTCGCGCTCACCGGGCCAGCTCCGTCAGCGCGTCGGCCAGCGCCTCGACCCCGGTCAGGCAGTCGGACATCGGCGCGAACTCGGCGGGAGCGTGGCTGATCCCGGTCGGGTTGCGTACGAACAGCATCGCCGTCGGGATCCCGGCGGCGGCCAGGATGCCGGCGTCGTGCCCGGCCATGGTCGGGATCACCGGCGCGCCCCCGACCGACCGGGCCAGGCGTCCGACGCAGGGCCGGGTCGAAGCCGACCGCACCGCTGGCCGACTCGGCCGTGACCGCGAGCGACGTGCCGTCCCGGTCGGCGCGCTGCGTCCCCTGCCGGGTGATCTCCTGCGACCAGCGCGGCCAGGGCCTCGTCGGACTCGCCGCGCGCGTCGAACCAGGCGGTGACCCGCGAGGCGATCGCGTTGGTCGCGTTGGGAGCGACCTCGATCCGCCCGAAGGTCGCGCGCTGCCCGACCAGCCGGGCCTGCTTGTTCGCCGCCAGCACCGTCATCGCGTAGGTCAGCATCGGGTCCGTGCCGGTCCTCCATCCGCGTCGTGCCGGCGTGGTTGGCGGCTCCGAGGAAGTCGAACCGGTAGCGGCCGTGCGGCCAGATCGCGCTGGCCACACCGACCGCGGCCTCGCCGCTCGACCAGGTCGCGGCCCTGCTCCACGTGCAGCTCGACGAAGGTGCCGACGCCGTCGAGCCAGCCGCCGGGCCGAGGTCGGGCGTGAGACCGGCGGCCGCCATGGCCTCCTCGACGGGTACGCCGTCGCGGTCGCGCAGCTCGCGCGCCGCGGCCGCCGTGATCGCGCCCGTGGCCAACCGGGTGCCGAGGCAGGCGATGCCCGAACCGGCTGCCCTCCTCCTCGACGAAGGCGCCGACCCCGATCGGCCTGGTCGGCGTGATCCCCCGCTCGCGCAGCAGGTCCACCGCCGCCAGCGCGCTGAGCACCCCCAGCGGCCCGTCGTAGGCTCCGCCGTCGAGGACCGAGTCGAGGTGGGAGCCGGTCAGGACGGATAGTCCCTGACGTTTCCCACCGGAATCCGGGGCTTTACCGACGGTTTCGTCAGGGACTATCCCGGTCGGGCCCTCAACATCCCACCAGCCGATGGTGTTGCCGTTGCCGTCGGACTCCACCCGCAGGTCGCGGCGGGCGCACTCCTCGACGAACCAGGCGTGGCACTCGCGCTCGGCCGCGGCGAACGGCTGGCGGTGGTAGCCCCCGCTCGTGCTCGAGCGACCGAGCGGGGCGAGCGTCTCCCACATCGTCTCGAAGTCCACCGCCGCCATGGCCCCAGTCCAGCGGTGCGCACCGCCGCGGTCAACGCTGCCCGCGACCAGCAGCTCTCGGATCCGAGACTTGCGTCGCGGCTGAGAGGATCGGCCGGTGGAGTTCTCCGAGGTGGTCCGCCGCCGGCACATGGTCCGCCGCTTCGACCCGGACCGCCCGGTCGAGCCTGCGGTGGTGGACCTGATGCTCGCCAACGCGGTGCGCGCCCCGAGCGCCGGGTTCACCCAGGGCTGGGCGTTCCTGGTGCTGACGACCCCCGCCGAGCGAGAGGCGTTCTGGGCCAGCACCGCCGTCTCCGAGGCCACCAGCGGCTGGCTGCGCGGCATGCGCACCGCACCGGTGCTGGTCGTGCCGCTCTCCTCGAAGGCCGCCTACCTCGACCGGTACGCCGAGCCCGACAAGGGCTGGGTGAGGACGGGCACAGACCGTGACGAGGCGCGCTGGCCGGTGCCCTACTGGGACGTCGACACCGGGATGGCGGCGCTGCTGATCCTGCAGACGGTGGTCGACCAAGGGCTGGGCGCCTGCTTCTTCGGGATCCCCGGCGAGCGGACCGACGCCTTCCGCGAGGCGTTCGGCGTGCCGGACAGCCACCGCCCGATCGGGGCGATCGCGATCGGCCACCCCGCGGCCGGCGGCGCCGCGGGGTCACCCGCGCGGCGGGCCCGCCGGACACCGGAGGAGGTGGTGCACCGCGGCCGCTGGAGCTGAGCGGGACCACAGCGGCGTGCCGAATCCGCGGATCGGTGTCCGGCTGGTCGAGGAGGGAAGGTTCTGCAGGTCCATGGGGGCCCGGCGGACTCAGCCCGGATTCACCGATGGCCGCCGTCGTGAGCGTCACCAGACGGGTGCGCTGGCCAGGCGCCGGCGCGTGGGCATACCGGGTGTCTGGCGAGCGTCGGCAACGCAGCCAGCGTGCCTGGCTGGTGGCGCGCAACAGGCGGAGAGCGGTGGATCCGGGCTCAGGTCAGGGCTCAGGTCAGGGCACCAGTCCGAGCAGCACCACCCCGACCAGGCCCACCACGATGGTCGCGAGCAGGCTCTTCGTGCGCCACGCGACGAGGAGCGCCAGCAGGCCGGCGACCGACTCCGGCGAGACCAGGTCGAAGGTCCCGTGCGGGCGCATCACGGCCGGTGCGACCAGCGCGGCGAGCGCCGCGGGCGGGATCATCCGCAGGACCTCGCGCACCCGGGGCGGCACCTCGCCGAGGCGTTCGGCCACCACGAGCACGCTTGCGCGCAGGGCGAGCGTGCCGACTCCCATCAGGACTGCGGCGACCAGCCCGGTGCCGCTCACTGCACCCCCGGGCGGCCAGGACGCAACGCAAGAGCGCTGCCGACGAGGATCCCGCTCACGGCGGCGACCGGGAACGTCGCGGTGCCCAACGGGGCGGCGGCGACGGCCACCACCGCGGAGGCCAGGGCGGCGGCGAGGCTGGGCCGGTCGGTGATGTTAGGGACGAGCAGCGCGAGGAACGCCAGCGGCACCGCGAACCGCAGCGGCACCTGGCTCGGCACCGCACCCCCGACGTACGCCCCGAGCAGGGTGGAGACCTGCCAGACCAGCCACATCACGGTCGCGGCCCCGAGGTAGAAGCGCCAGCGGCCGCGGCCGTCGAGCGGGTCCCGGAAGCGCGCCAGGCTGACCGCGTAGGCCTGGTCGGTGAGCAGGTACGCCGCGAGCAGCCGCCGCCCGCGGGAGACCTCGCTGAACTGCGGGGCCAGGGAGGCGGAGTAGAGGACGAACCGGGCGTTGATCACGAGGGTCGTGCCGACCACCACCGCCAGCGACGCACCGCCTCCGAGCAGGTTGAGCGAGGCCAGCTGCGCCGCGCCGGCGAAGACGACGACCGAGAACACGACCGCGCCGACCACTCCCTGCCCGGCCTGTACCGCGGTCAGCCCGGCGACGAGCCCGAACGGGACCACCCCGAGCAGCACCGGTGCGATCGCGCGTACGCCCTCGATCGCCGTGGCCGTGGGCACCGGCGGCTCGGGTGCGCTCGGCTCGGAGTCCATGGGCGCATCCTGCCTCGTGGCTGCCCGACGGCCGGTAGTCCCTGACGTTTCCCACCGGAATCAAGGGCGTTCCCGACGGTTTCGTCAGGGACTATCCCCCGACCGGACTCACCGACGGGGCTCACCAACGGGGGCCGGGCAGCCGCCGACCGTGCTCCTGGCGCGACACGGCGATCTCGGACGCGCTCGGGTGCATCGACCCCGGTCGGCGCCGCCCGGTCGGCGGAGCCGGCTGGTACCTCGGCCGGCGCTCCCGGCGGGGCGATCGACTCAGACGCAGCGCGAGGAGGACTACGAGGACCAGCGCGGCGAGCACCAGAGCCACGTACATCAGCGGACTCCCCTCGGGACCGGACCGGCCGGATGGCTCTCGAGACTACCGCCGATCCCGGGTCCGGCGGTCGCTGAGCGCTACGGTGCCGACCATGATCGCGGTCGAGCAGAAGCTCCAGGCGCTGGTGCGGATCCCGACCGTCTCGCACGTCGACCCGGCGCAGCGCGACGACGCACCGTTCGTGACGTTCGAGCACGAGCTGGCCCGGCTGTTCCCGCTGCTGCACGAACGCCTGGAGCAGGTCGAGGTCGGCGGTCACGCCCTGCTGTTCCGCTGGGCGGGTACCGAAGCGGAGCGGCCGGTGGTGCTGATGGCCCACCTCGACGTCGTCCCGGTCGACGGGGACGCACCGTGGCAGCACCCGGCCTTCGGCGGCGACGTCGTCGACGGCCAGGTCTGGGGCCGCGGCACGCTCGACGACAAGGGCTGCCTGGTCGCGATCGCCGAGGCGGTGGAGCGGCTGCTGGAGCAGGGCTTCACGCCGGCGCAGGACGTCTGGCTCTGCTTCGGCAGCACCGAGGAGGTCACCGGCGAGACGGCCCGGGCGACGGTGGCCGAGCTCGAGCGGCGCGGCGTGACTCCCTGGTTCGTGCTCGACGAGGGCGGTGCCGTGGCGTACGACGCGCTCCCCGGCATCACCGGCCCCTCGCCGTCGTCGGGATCAGCGAGAAGGGCAGCACCACCTCGAGCTCCGCGTCGACGGCCGCGGCGGGCACGCCTCGACGCCGGCGCGGATGGACGCCACCGCCCGGCTCGCACGGGCGGTCGTGCGCCTGGACCGGAGCCCGATGCCGCCCCGGATCCCCGACGCCACCATCGACCTGCTGGTCCGGCTCGCGCCGGACGCCCCGGCGCCGCTGCGCCCGCTGCTGACCCGAGCGGCGCGGGCGCGACCGGCGCTGGCCCGCGCCCTCGTGCTCGCCGGCGCCGAGCCTGCCGCGATGGCACGGACCACGTTCGCGGTGACCACGCTGTCCGGCTCGCCGGCGCACAACGTGATCGCCTCCACCGCCCGGGCCGGGGTCGACGTGCGGGTGATGCCGGGCGACACCGTCGCCGACGTCCTGGCGCACGTCACGCGGGCCGTCCACGACGAACGGGTGCAGGTCAACGTGCTCGAGCACGGCGAGGCCAGCCCGCTCTCACCCCACGACGACGAGGCGTTCGCGCTGATCGAGGGCGTGGTCGGCGCGGTCTTCCCGGAGGCGGTGACCACGCCGTACGTGATGATGGCGGCGACCGACTCGCGCTTCTTCACCCGGATCTGCCCGCGCGTCTACCGGTTCGCGCCGTTGCGGATGAGCAGGGCCCAGCGCCGGGCGATCCACTCCTACGACGAGCACCTCGGCGTCGCGGACCTGGTCGACGCGGTGGCGTGGTACCGGCGCCTGATCGAGGCGATCCCACGATGACCGACCACGACAGAACCAGTCGCGGATGCCCGGCCTGGGCACCGTCGTCGGCTTCCTGGTCTGCGTCGAGCTGGCCAGCGGCATCCTGCAGGGCTACTACACGCCGATCTTCCCGCAGATCGCCGGCCACCTCTCGATCCGCGACGCCAGCGTGAACTGGTTCGAGGCGGCCCAGCTGATCGTGTCGGCCCTGGTCGTGCCCGGTGCTGGCCCGGCTCGGCGACCTGGTCGGTCACCGCAAGGTGCTGCTGCTCTCGACCGCGGTCACCGCGCTCGCCTCGTGGGCGGTGGCCTTCGCGCCCGGCTTCACGCTCTTCCTGCTCGCCTGGGCGATCCAGGGCTTCTACGTGGTCTGGCTGCCGCTCGAGATCAGCATCGTGCACCGGCGTACGGCGACGCAGCGGCCAGCAGGCGGGGCTGACCCGGCGCGCGGCGTCGTACCTCGTGGCCGCGCTCGAGCTCGCGGTGATCGTCGGCGCGCTGACCAGCGGCGCGTTGGTCGAGGCGACCTCGATGACCGTGGTGCTGATGATCCCCGCGGTCGCGGTGACGCTGAGCTTCGTCGCGGTCTGGTACGGCGTGAGCGACACCGAGCCCGCCGCGACCGGGCGGATCGACTGGCGCGGCTTCGCCCTGGTCACCGTGGCCCTGCTGGTGCTGATGGGCGGGCTGGTCACGATCCGTCTCGACGGACCCGGCAGCGCACTGGCGTGGGGCCTGATCGTGCTCGGCGTGCTGGCCTTCGTGCCGTTCGTGCGGGCCGAGCTGGCCCATCCCGAGCCACTGGTCGACGTGCGATTGCTGGTGACGCCGGGGCAGTGGCCGGTGCAGCTGACCGCCTTCCTGTTCGGGATGTCGGTGCTCGGCGCCCAGATCCCGCTCTCGACCTACGCCCAGACCGACCGGTCGGTGGGCTACGGGCTCGGGGCGAGCGCAGGGTTCGTCTCGACCCTGATCGGGCTCTACGTGGTCTCGCTGGTCGTCGGCGCGCTCTCCCTGCCGGCCGCCTCCCGGCTGCTCGGGCCGCGCAACGCCCTGCTGCTGGCCTGCGTGCTGGTCGCGCTCGGCTACGCGCTGTGGATCCCGCTGCACGACTCCACCGGCCAGGCGCTGGTCGAACATGGCGGTCGCCGGGCTCGGCTCGGGCGCGCTGGTCGCGGCGCTGCCCCGGCGGCGGCCGCCGCGGCACCGCCCCAGCGCACCGGCTTCGTCACCGGAATGACCAACACGACCAAGACGATCGGCGGCGCGATCGCCTCGAGCATCTTCGCGATCGCCCTCTCGGCCACCGGCTCGATCGACACCGAGGGCAGCGTGCACGCCCCACTCTCGGGCTACCTGGTGGTCTGGGGCGTCTGCGCGGCGTCGGCGCTGCTCGCCGCGGTGAGCCTGCTCGCCGTGCCGGAGCGGGCGTTCGCCGATCGCTAGGAGTGACCGACCACGTTGGCGACGGCACCGTCCGGCGTGCGCACGAAGAAGCGGCGCGGTCCCCACTCCTCCTGGGTGAGTGGGTGCACGATCTCGTAGCCGCGGCGCTGCGCCTCGGCGTACGCCCCGTCGACGTCGTCCACCCCGATCGAGAGCTGCGAGTCGACGGGGGCGGTCGCGTCCTGCGTCACCAGCTGGACGCCCGCGGTGTTGTTGCCGGGTGGGTGCAGGTTGACCACCCAGCCGAGGTCGAAGCCGACCTCGAGGCCGAGGAAGTCGGTGTAGAAGGCGCGGGCGGCGGACGGGTCGGCCGACGGCAGGTTCACGGCGATCCTGGTGACACGCATCTCGCGATGGTAGGCCGGTCGGGGGCGCCTGGGGCGTGCACCGCGCGCGGTGGGCCGGCACCTGCCGAACCGCGCGCCGTTCACCAGGGGCTCGGCTCGAAGTCCTTGAGGAAGTGCCCGAACAGGTCCTCGCCCGCCTCGCCGCGCACGACCGGGTCGTAGACCCGCGCCGCGCCGTCGACCAGGTCGAGCGGCGCGTGCCAGCCCTCGGCGGCGATCCGGAGCTTCTCGTGGTGCGGGCGCTCGTCGGTGATCCAGCCGGTGTCGACGGCGTTCATCAAGATCGCGTCGGTCTCGAACATCTCGCGCGGCGCTGGTGCGGGTGAGCATGTTCAGCGCCGCCTTGGCCATGTTGGTGTGCGGGTGGCCGGGGCCCTTGTAGGCGCGGGCGAACTGGCCCTCCATCGCCGAGACGTTGACGACGTGGGCCCGGCCCGAGCGCCGCCGCCGCGGCGCGCATCGCCGGCCCGCAGCCGCGAGACCAGCAGGAACGGCGCGGTCGCGTTGCACAGCTGCACCTCGAGCAGCTCCAGCGGGTCGACCTCGTCGACGGTCTGGGTCCAGGAGTTGCTCCGCGCCTCGTCGGGCAGCAGCCCGCCCGCGTCGACCGCCGTACCGGCCAGGTGCGCCTCGAGGCTGGCGTGGCCGGCGGTCAGCGCGAGGGCGGTCATCCGGGCCGCGGTGTGCGCGGCCAGCGCGTGCGTCGGGCGCTCTCCCCGTCGTGGTGGGGCACGGCGTCGCGACGCAGCGTGCCCGGCGATCGCGGCCGGGTGCGCCTCGCTGATCCGGTCGAAGGCACGACCTCAGCTCCGGCAGCGCGCGGTCGACCGGCAGCGGCGCCTGACTCGAGCTCGACCAGCCGGCTGTAGGCGCCGGGGGAGCGGCGTACGGTCTGGGCGGCGTTGTTGATCAGCACGTCGAGCGGCCCGGCCGCGGCCACCTCGTCGGCCAGCGCGACGACCTGGGTGGGGTCGCGCAGGTCGATGCCGACGATCTTGAGCCGGTGGATCCAGTCGGCTGCTGTCCTCGAGCGCCGAGAACCGGCGTACGGCGTCGTGCGGGAAGCGGGTCGTGATCGTGGTGTGCGCGCCGTCGCGCAGCAGCCGGAGCGCGATGTACATCCCGATCTTGGCCCGCCCGCCGGTGAGCAGGGCCCGACGCCCGGTGAGGTCGGTGCGCTGGTCGCGCTTGGCGTGCGACATCGCGGCGCAGCGCGGGCAGAGGTAGTGGTAGAAGGCGTCGACCAGCGTGTAGTCGGTCTTGCAGATGTAGCAGCCGCGCGGGTTGAGCAGCTCGCCGGCGAAGGCGCCCGGCGCGCTGCGAGACCAGCGGGATGCCCTGGGTCTCGTCGTCGATCCGCATCGGCGAGCCGGTCGCGGTGGCCTCGGTCACCGCCCGGTCGGCGGCCAGCTCCGCCTCCCGCTTGCGGGTGCGCCGCTCGAGCCTTGAGCGCCTTGTACATGTGCGAGGCCGCGTGCTTGACCGTGCCCGATGTCGGGGTGGTCGGCCGGCAGGTCGTGCAGCTGGCCGCAGCACCCGGACCGTGGTCGCCAGGTCGTCGGGGTCGACGCCGTCGGCTTGTCCAGCTCACCCGGGGAAGGGTAGGCCCGAAAGGGTGGCTCACCCACCGCCGGTAAAATCTGGGGCGAGGTGATGACGATGTCCCAGAGGCAGGAGCAGCCGGGCGACGGCTCACACGACGGGCCCGAGTACACCGTCGAGAAGGCCCGCGACAAGCGCACCGGGAGCAGCGCCGCTCGCACCCGGATCGACGCACCAGACCTCCTGGGTCGACCAGCAGGTGCGCGTGGCGATGGCCCGCGGCGACTTCGACGACCTGCCCGGGGCCGGCAAGCCGATCGAGGGTCTGAACGACGACGACCCGGACTGGTGGGTCAAGAAGCTGATCGAGCGCGAGCAGATCACCGGCGTCCTCCCGCCGGCGCTCGCGCTGCGCAAGGAGGACGCCGAGCTCGACGCGACGCTGGACAGGGAGAGCGCCGAGAAGGTCGTGCGCGAGCTGCTCGAGGACTTCAACCGCCGCATCGTCGAGGCGCGCCGCCAGCTGCAGGGTGGTCCCCCGGTGATCACCGAAGCTGCGCGACGTCGAGGCCGAGGTCAGCGCCTGGACCGAGCGGCGGGCCCGCCGCTAGTGGTCCGTCCGGGCCACACGACTAGCCGGGTCGCTGGGCGTCGACCAGCTCACGCGCCTCCTCGTCGTCGATCGCGGCCGGGGCCGAGCCCCACATCCGCCTACCGTTCGGCTCGGCCAGGAAGAACAGCGACACAGCGCCGACGACCCCCGCGATGATCAGGTAGTACGCCGGCCAGTTCAGGTCGCCGGTCGCCCCGACCAGGGCGCCGACCACCACCGACGTGGTGCCGGCGAAGAGCGAGACCGCCACGTTGAAGGCCACCGACAGACCGGCCCCGCGGAGCTTGGTCGGGAACAGCGACGGCAGGGTCGAGGGCATGGTGGCGCTGAAGCAGATCAGGACCAGGCCCATCAGCAGCAGGCCGAGGAACACCGCGAACGCGTTGTTGGCCCGCACCAGCAGCACCATCGGGAAGGCCAGCACGATCAGCCCGACGACCCCGGCCCAGATGATCGGCTTGCGACCGACCCGGTCCGAGAGCAGCCCGAGCATCGGGATGGTCAGCAGCGCGACCACGATCACGGCGATCTGCAGCCACTGCGAGGTGGTGGAGGAGATGCCGCCGCCGGTCGCCTTCGGGCACGGTGTCGGTGACGTAGGTCGGCATGTAGGAGGTGAGCATGTAGTTGGTGACGTTCCAGACGATCACCAGACCCATGCAGACCAGCACGAAGGGCCACAGCTGGAGCAGCTGCTTGGCCTCGTCGCCGGTCTTGTTGGCCTTCTCCCGCTCCTCGGACTCCTTCTCCATCGCGGCGAACGCCGGCGTATCGGCGAGCCGGCGTGCGCAGGTAGACCCCGACGATGCCCAGCGGCAGGGCGATGAAGAACGGCAGCCGCCAGCCCCACGACAGCAGCTGGTCGTCGGTGAGCAGGGCGCTGACGACGGTGACCGACAGGGCGCCCATCAGGTAGCCGGTGAACGTGCCGAACTCGAGCCAGCTGCCCAGGAAGCCGCGGCGCTTGTCGGGGGCGTACTCCGCGATGAAGGTCATCGCGTTGCCGTACTCACCGCCGGTCGAGAAGCCCTGCACCAGCCGGGCCACCAGCAGCAGGATCGGGGCCAGGATCCCGATCGAGCTCTGGCTGGGGATGCAGCCGATCGCGAAGGTGCCCAGCGCCATCAGGATCATCGTGGTGGCGAGCACCTTGTTGCGCCCGATCCGGTCGGCCAGCGGGCCGAAGAACATCCCGCCGAAGGGCCGTACCAGGAACGCGACCGCGAACAGCCCGAAGGTGGCGATCGTGCCCGCCGTGTCGCCGAGGTCGGCGAAGAACACCGCCTTGATGGTCGGCTCGAAGTAGGCGTAGACGCCGAAGTCGAACCACTCGGTGATGTTGCCGATGGCCGCGGCGCCGATCGCCTTGCGGATGATCGGCGGGTCGGTGACACGATGTCGTCGAGCTTCCAACGGCGGCGCGGTTCGGACGGGATCAGGGCAGCCACGAGACGGGGCCTCCTCGAGAGCGACGGTGCGGACGGCGGCAAGGTTGTTGCGGACAACCTCTCCCGGCCAACGCCTCATCGTCAACGTGAGCGCTGTCGGCGAGATCACGCGAACCGGGTTGGCGCGCGCGTCCCGCGGAGGTCCACACTGGCTCGGCGATGTCCGAGAAGAACGACCAGATCGATGCCTACCAGACCATGCGACCTCGCGCTGCGGGTCGGCGAGGTGCTGCTCTCCTCGGGTGCGGGGGCGGCCGACGTCAGCGCCCAGATGAGCAACGTCGCCTGGGCGTGCGGGCTGCGCAGCTACACCGCCGACGTGATGTTCACCGAGCTCGCGATGAGCCACCAGCCGGTCGTCTCCGAGCCGGCGCTGCTGCAGATCCGCCAGGTCCGCTACCGTGACATCGACTACGGCGACCTGACCGAGGTGGACCACCTCGTGCGGGACCTGGTCGAGGGCCGGATCGACCGCGACGAGGCGTCCTCCCAGCTGAACCAGATCGTCTCCAGCGGACACCGCCGACCGCGCTGGTCGGTCACCCTGGGGTACGGCGGGATGGGTGCCGGGACGGCGCTGGTCCTCGGCGGGAACTGGCTGGTGGTGATCGTCGCCGTCGCCGCAGCGATCGGCATCGACCTGCTCCAGACGCCAGATGAGCCGACGCCGGCTGCCGGCCTTCTACCAGCAGGTCGCCGGCGGGCTGCTGGCCACGCTGATCGCGGTGGGCGTGACCGCGACGGGCGCGGCGATCTCCCCCAGCCAGGTGATCACCGCCGCGATCATCCTGCTGCTGGCCGGGGTGAACTTCCTCGGCGCGATCCAGGACGCGCTGACCGGCTTCCCGCTCACGGCCGGGGCCAGGATCCTGGAGGCGTTCCTGGCCACGGCCGGGGTCGTCGCCGGGGTCAGCGGTGGCCTCCAGGTGGCCGACGTCCTCGGGGTCGACCTGGGTCAGATCGACCCGGGTCTCTACATCCTCGCGCCGCTGCCGGTGGTGATGATCGGCAGCGCGATCACCGCGGCGTCGTACGCCTTCGCGGCGTACGCCCCGGTCCGCTCGCTGGCGCCCATCGCCGTGGTCGCTGCGGTGGCGGTCGCGGGGTTCGTCCTCGTCTACGACCGCGGCTTCGGCATCGCCTGGGCGTCGGGCGTGGCTGCACTGCTGATCGGCCTGGTCGCGTTCTCGGTCGCGGCGCGGACCCGGGTGCCCGCCCTGGTCGTCGTCACCACCGGCATCGTGCCGCTGCTGCCCGGACTGTCGATCTTCCGTGGCCTGACCCTGCTCGGCAGCAGCGGCGCGAGCAGTCCCGGCCTGCTGGCGATGGTCACGGCCGCGGGGATCGCGATCGCCCTGAGCTCCGGGGTGATCCTGGGCGAGTACGTCGCCCAGCCACTGAAGGCCGAGGCGCGCAAGCTGGAGAACAAGCTGGCCGGCCCGCGCCTGGTCGGCCCGATCGCCGTCCGCAAGCGCAAGCGCCGCAAGGCGCAGCAGCCCGGGGGGCGTTAGGTTCGGGGCATGACAGTCAAACTCGTGGTCCTCTACACCCAGCCCGACGACAAGGCCGGCTTCGACGAGCACTACCTCGGCGAGCACGGCCCCCTGGTCGACAAGATTCCCGGGCTGGAGAGCTGGGAGGGCGCGGCGTTCGTCGCGGCCGCCGACGGTGGTGAGCAGACCTACCACCGGATGGCCGAGCTCCGCTTCACCGACATGGACTCCCTGCAGGCCGCTCTCGCGACCGACGAGGGCAAGGCCACCGCGGCCGACTACCAGCAGATCGCTCCGGCCGGCTCGCGGATGCTGATCGCCCAGGTCGACTAGACCGAGCGGGTCAGAGGACCGGCTGGTCGTCCTCGCGGGGACCGAAGAGACACAGCGCGTCGATGGCGTCGTCGTCGAGGCCGGTGCCCCAGTCCCGCATCTGGGCTCGGGAGCGGCGCGAGAACAACCCGCGGAACAGCTCGTACGCCGGCACCTGACCGTCCAGGTCGGGAGCCTGCACCTGCACCACGGCCTCGGCGACCGGCGACCACATCGGCTCGGGCGGGCGGCCCCGGCCGAGGGCCTCGTGCAGGTCGGCGTGGTGGACGGCGATGTCCCAGGCGAGGGCCGGCGGGCCGGAGCCGGCGAGCATCGCGACGACGGCCTCGGTGTTGGCGCGCATCTCCTCGACCAGGGCGGCGACGTCGCGGTCGGCCCGCTCGTCGACCTGACGAGCGGTCCAGCGCCGCCCGGGCGCGCCGTCCATCCGCCCCTCGACCGCGTCGGCGGCGACCCCGGCGGTGTGGCCCAGCACGTCGCGCACGGTCCAGTCCGGGGAGGCCGGCACCGCGGTCCCCAGCTCCTCCTCGGTGAGGTCGCCGGCCATCGCCGTGACCGCGTCGACGTGGTCGCGGTAGAGCTGTCCCCAGTCGGTCATGGCCCCAGCGTAGGGCGATGCAGCGTCTCTCGAATCAGCCCTCACCGACCGGGATCCGCACACCGCGCTCGGTCGCCACCTCGGCGGCCCGGTCGTAGCCGGCGTCGACGTGGCGGATCACGCCCATGCCCGGGTCGTTGGTGAGCACCCGCTCGAGCTTCTGCGCGGCCAGGTCGGTGCCGTCGGCGACACACACCTGCCCGGCGTGCAGCGAGCGGCCCATGCCGACACCGCCACCGTGGTGGAACGACACCCAGCTCGCACCTGAGGCGGTGTTGACCAGTGCGTTCAGGATGGCCCAGTCGGCGATCGCGTCGGAGCCGTCGAGCATCGCCTCGGTCTCGCGGTACGGCGAGGCGACCGAGCCGCAGTCCAGGTGGTCACGCCCGATCACGATCGGTGCCTTGAGCTCACCGGAGGCGACCATCTCGTTGAACTTCAGCCCGGCCAGGTGCCGCTCGCCGTACCCGAGCCAGCAGATCCGCGCCGGCAGGCCCTGGAAGGAGACCCGTTCACCGGCCATGGTGATCCACTTGTGCAGCCGCTCGTTGTCGGGGAAGAGCTCGAGGATCGCGCGGTCGGTCGCCGCGATGTCCGCCGGGTCGCCGGACAGTGCCGCCCAGCGGAACGGGCCCCTGCCCTCGCAGAACAACGGGCGGATGTACGCCGGCACGAAGCCGGGGAACTCGAACGCCCGGTCGTAGCCGCCCTTGCGGGCCTCGTCGCGGATCGAGTTGCCGTAGTCGAAGACCTCGGCGCCCTTGTCCTGGAACTCCACCATCGCCCGCACGTGCGCGGCCATCGAGGCCTGGGCGTCCTTGGTGAAGCCGCCCGGGTCGCGGGCCGCGTCGTCGTGCCAGTCCTCGACCGACACCCCGACCGGCAGGTAGGACAACGGGTCGTGGGCGGAGGTCTGGTCGGTGACGATGTCGATCGGTGCGTCGATCTCCAGGAGCCTCGGGAACACCTCGGCCGCGTTGCCGAGCAGCCCGATCGAGAGCGGCTCGCGGGCGTCGCGCGCGGCGACCGCCCGGCGTACGGCGTCCTCCAGGTCGTCGGCCTGGACGTCGAGGTAGCGGTGCTCGATCCGGCGCGTGATCCGGGCCTGGTCGACGTCGACGCAGATCGCGACGCCGTCGTTCATGGTCACCGCGAGCGGCTGGGCGCCGCCCATCCCGCCGAGGCCGGCGGTGAGCGTGATGGTGCCGGCGAGGGTCCCACCGAAGCGTTTGTCGGCCACGGCCGCGAAGGTCTCGAAGGTGCCCTGCAGGATGCCCTGGGTGCCGATGTAGATCCAGGAGCCGGCGGTCATCTGGCCGTACATCGTCAGACCGAGGTCCTCGAGGCGCCGGAACTCCTCCCAGTTGGCCCAGTCGCCGACCAGGTTGGAGTTCGCGATCAGCACCCGCGGCGCCCACTCGTGGGTGCGCATCACACCGACCGGCTTGCCGGACTGCACCAGCATCGTCTCGTCGTCCTCGAGGGTGCGCAGGGTGCGGACCAGGGCGTCGTACGCCTCCCAGCTGCGGGCTGCCTTGCCCGTGCCGCCGTAGACCACGAGGTCCTCGGGGCGCTCGGCGTTCTCCGGGTCGAGGTTGTTCATCAGCATCCGCAGCGGGGCCTCGGTCTGCCACGACCTCGCGCTCAGCTCGGTGCCGTGGGCGGCGTGGATCGGCAGCCGCGCGTTGGTCGAGGAGGGACGAAGTCCCGTCTCGAGACCCTGGTCCTTGGCCACTTCGGTCATGGGAGCTCTCCGATCACTTCTTCGACAGCTTGCACGACGGCGCCCGAGCCGACCAGCTCGACGGCGCGCTCGATCTCGGGCGAGAGGTGCCGGTCCGGGCCGGGGCCCTCGACACCGTGCTCCCTCAGCAGGCGGACGACGGCCCCGGTGGCCGGCGAGGGTTCCAGCGGGCCGGCGCAGGTCGAGCGCGCGAGCCGCGGTGAGCACCTCGATGGCGACCACCCGGGTCAGCCCGTCGACGGCGCGGCGCAGCTTGCGGGCCGCGGACCAGCCCATCGAGACGTGGTCCTCCTGCATCGCCGACGAGGGGATCGAGTCGACGCTGGCCGGGGCGGCGAGGCGCTTGAGCTCGGAGACGACCGCGGCCTGGGTGTACTGCGCGATCATCAGCCCGGAGTCGACGCCCGGGTCGTCGGCCAGGAACGGCGGCAGTCCGTGGCTGCGGGTCTTGTCCAGGAACCGGTCGGTGCGCCGCTCGCTGATCGAGGCGACGTCGGCGGCCACGATGGCGGCGAAGTCGAGGACGTAGGCGACCGGGGCACCGTGGAAGTTGCCGTTGGACTCGACGGCGTCGCCGAGCACGACGGGATTGTCGACGGCCGAGGCCAGCTCGCGGCCGGCGACCAGCGCGGCGTGGTCGAGGGTGTCGCGAGCGGCGCCGTGCACCTGCGGGGAGCAGCGCAGCGAGTAGGCGTCCTGCACCCGGTTGCAGTCCGGGCCGCGGTGGCTGGCCACGACCCCGGAGCCGGCGAGGATGGCGACCAGGTTGGCCGCGGACGCGGCCTGGCCGGGGTGCGGGCGCAGCGCCTGCAGCGCGGCGGCGAAGACCCGGTCGGTGCCGAGCTGACCCTCCACGCTCATGGCGGCGGCGACGTCGGCGGTACGCAGCAGCCGACCCAGGTCGGTGAGCGCCAGCACCAGCATCCCCAGCATCCCGTCGGTGCCGTTGATCAGGGCCAGTCCCTCCTTGGCGGCCAGCTCCACCGGCGCGAGCCCGGCTGCGGCGAGCGCCTGCGCCGCGGGCACCAGCGCCCCGGCGGCGTCGCGCACCATGCCCTCACCGATCAGCGCGAGCGCGCAGTGCGAGAGCGGGGCGAGGTCGCCGGAGCAGCCGAGCGAGCCGTACTCGTGCACCACCGGGGTGATCTCGTGGCTGAGCAGGTCGGCGAGCAGCTGCGCCGTCTCCCGGCGTACGCCGGTGTGCCCGGTGGCGAGCGTCGAGAGCCGCAGCAGCATCAGCCCGCGGACCACCTCGCGCTCGACCTCGGGCCCGGAGCCCGCCGCGTGCGAGCGGACCAGCGAGCGCTGCAGCTGGGCCCGCATGTCGGTCGGGATGTGCCGGGTCGCCAGTGCTCCGAAGCCGGTCGAGATGCCGTAGACCGGGGTCTCGCCGGCGGCCAGCTCCTCGACGCTCGCACGAGCGACGTCGATCGCGGCCAGCGCATCGTCACCGAGGGCGACCCGGGCACCGTGCCGAGCCACCGCCACCACCTCGTCGAAGGTGAGCGGCCCGGTGCCGATGACCACGCTGTCGCTCGTCATGACTCCATGCTGGTCACGATCGTCCGGGGCCGACAGACCCGGCACCGCCCCGCTGTCTCGTGGACGAGACTCGCACCCACCGCCCGCGTGCCACGATGACGGCACCCGGCGCGAGAGAGGGAGACCAGCGGATGGGACGTCCCCGCCTTCGCTCGCGCACCCTGGGGCTCGTGGTGCTGGCGCTGGTCGCGACCGGCTGCGGCACGAGCGCGGGAAGCAGCGCCGACCCGACACCCCGGGCGTCGGCGACCGCGTCCGCGCGCGCGGTCCCGACCCGCGCCGGGACCGACCCCACCGCAGATCTCGGTGCCCGCCGAGCTGCGCAGCCTCGACCCCGACACCGAGATCCTCGGCGCCGACATGTCCTGGCCGCAGTGCCCCCGCGGCACCGGCATCCCGCAGAAACGGGGCCGGGGTGCGCCGTACGCGCTGGCCACCGCGCGGTACGTCGTGCTCGGCCTCACCAACGGCCCCGGCCTCACCCCCAACCCGTGCCTCGCCGACCAGCTGGGCTTCGTCCAGCGCCGCCACCTGCAGGCGGCGGCGTACTCGGTGCTCAGCTACCCCGGTCGCGCGACGCTGGACCGGGTCGGCGGCTCCGGGCCGTACGACGACGCCACCCTGGCAGGAAGGCTGCGCAACGCCGGCTACCAGCAGGCGCTCTTCAACGTCGCGAGCATGAGGCGGGTGGGGATGAAGACGCCGATCGTGTGGCTCGACGTCGAGCCGGTGCCGCAGTTCGAGTGGTCCTCCGACCGGAGCGCCAACGCGGCCGTCGTGGTGGGCGCGTTGCGGGGCTACCGCGATCGCGGCTACCCCGTCGGCGCCTACTCGACCCGGGCGCTGTGGCTGCGGGTGGTCGGTGACCTGCGGCTCGGCCTCCCCGAGTGGCGGGCGGCCGGACGTACCTCGCGCGCCGAGGCCCGACGCCGCTGCGGCACCGGCTGGACGTTCCAGGGTGGCACCGCCGTCCTCTCGCAGTGGCTCGAGGCGCGCCGCGACCAGGACCTCACCTGCCCCGGCACCTCGGTGCGGATGGCGATCTGGTTCCACCAGTACTGACCCGCCGACCCGCTGGTCGAGGAACGACGAAGTCGTGTCTCGAAAGCACACCTGGGGTCCACGGGCACGGGCGCACTTCAACAGCGGGCGGAGGTCGTCGAGCTTCTCGTAGGACCACCACAGGTAGTTCTCCGTGCCGCCCTCGCGCAGCGGGTGCAGGTCCGCGTGCTCCGGGTCGTCGAGGAAGCCCTGGAAAGCCTCGCGCGAGGGCCACTCGACCAGCACCATCGCCTGGCGAGGAGCGGCGTCGCCGACGGTGACCGGCGCGCGCTCGTCGAGCTTGCCCAGCGCGACGACGGTGCCGCCGTACTTCTGCACCGAGGCGACCGAGCGCCGGGAGTACTGCAGGTAGCCGTCGTTGTCGGCGAGGTCGAAGAGGTTCAGCGCGTAGATGCTCATGGGGCACGTTGCCACGCCCGGTGACGGCGAGCGGTCACGGTCGAGGTGACGAAGGCGCCCGCCGCGTGATCCGACGACGACGCGTTCCTGGACGCCACACGGACCGGTGGTCTACGCGGTCAGCTCGTCCAGCGCGTCCCCGAACGCGCAGGTGGTGAGCGGCGCCAGCGCCGGGTTCTCGTGCGAGGTGCTCCGGCGCGCGCATCGCCAGCATCACGTTGAGCAGCATCCCCTGGCGCGATGAACTCGGTGACCCGCTCGTCGGTGGCGCCGGTCTGCTTGAGCGTCTCGAACACCGCGGCCATGCAGTCGCGCGAGAGCGCCCCGATCCGTGGCTCGTCGCCGGCGACCATGCCGTGCATCATCACCATCAGCAGGTCCCGGTCGACCAGGAGCTCGGTGTAGGTCGCCCCCAGACGCATCCAGTCCTCCTCGTTCTCCGGGTCGAACGGCGCCCGGGCGAGCTCCTCGGCGAAGGCGATCCCGATCCGCTCCATCGCACGGTCGAAGACCTCGAGGAACAGCTCGAGCTTGGAGCCGAAGATCCGCACCACGTAGGGCTGGGAGACGTCGGCCTCCTTGGCGACCGCGTCGGTGCTGGTGCCGGCGTACCCGGTCCGGGCGAACGCCCGCACCGCGGCGTCGAGGACCAGCTCGCGGCGGTCGACGGCGCTCATCCGGGTGGCCCGAGCAGCAGTGGGTTTCGTCGACATGCTTGACAACGTATCACTTGATTACTTATCGTCTATTCGTAAGTAATCATTCAATGCCTTCTTAGCTCGTCCCTCACCCCAGGAGCTCCGATGACCACCACCGAGCCGGTCGCCCTCGTCGTCGACGACGTGCCGAACCCTCCCCCCTCGCGCACCGACCGCCGCCACCGCCGGATCCCGCTCTGGGTGGCGCTGGTCGCGACCTCGCTGCCCATGTTCATGGCCACCCTGGACAACCTGGTGATGACCAGTGCCCTCCCGGTGATCCGCGGCGACCTCGGCGCCAGCGTCGGGCAGCTGTCGTGGTTCCTGAACGCCTACACGCTGGCCTTCGCCACGTTCATGCTCCCGGCGGCCGCCCTCGGCGACCGGATCGGGCGGCGCCGGATGATGCTCGCCGGTGTCACCGTCTTCACCCTCGCCTCGATCGCCTCGGCCCTGAGCACGTCCTCCGAGGCCCTGATCGCGGCCCGCGCGGTGCAGGGCTTCGGCGCGGCCGCGATCATGCCGCTCTCGCTCACCCTGCTCGCGGCGGCCGTCCCGGCCCGGCTGCGACCGATGGCGATCGGGATCTGGGGCGGGGTCTCCGGGCTCGGGGTCGCGCTCGGCCCGGTGATCGGCGGGGCCGTCGTCGAGGGCATCAGCTGGCAGGCGATCTTCTGGCTGAACGTGCCGGTCGCCGTCGTCGCCGTACCGCTGATGCTGTTCGCCGTCGCCGAGTCCCGGGGGGTCTTCTCCCGTGTCGACGTCCTCGGCACGCTGCTGATCGGCGGCGCCGTCTTCGGCGGCATCTGGGGCATCGTGCACGGCAATGACGACGGTTGGTCCTCGATCGGGGTGCTGGCGCCGCTGACCGCCGCGGTGCTCCTGCTGCCGGCGTACGTCGTGCACGCCCGGCGCCGCACCGACGCCGTGCTGCCGCTGCGGCTGTTCACGAGCCGGAGCTTCTCGGCCGCCAACGTGGTCGGGCTGTTCTTCACCCTGGGCATGTTCGGTGCGGTCTTCCTGCTCGCGCAGTACCTGCAGATCGTCCAGGGCTTCACCCCCTTCCAGGCCGGGCTGCGCACGCTGCCGTGGACCGCGGCGCCGATGCTGGTCGCTCCCCTCGCCGGCGCCCTGGCACCGCGCCTGGGGCTTCGCCCGCTCCTGGTGACCGGGCTGGCGCTCCAGGCCGGATCACTGGTGTGGCTCGCCGCACTGGCCGAGTCGGGGGCGTCGTACGGCCACTTCGTGCCGGCACTGGCGCTGGCCGGCATCGGGATGGGCATCGTCTTCCCGGCCAACGCCACCGCGACCCTGGACGGGCTGCCCGACGCCGACTTCGCCATCGCGAGCTCGGCCAACTCCACGATCCGCGAGTTCGGCGTGGCGCTGGGCGTGGCCGGACTCACGGCGGTGTTCACCGGCAACGGCGGGCAGCTGGTCCCGACCGGGTACGCCGGCGCCATCGGCCCGGCCCTGCTGACCGGCGCCGCGGCGGTCGGGGTGGGGCTCGTGGCGGCCGTCTTCGTCCCGGCCCGCAGCGGGCGGGCCTGAGGGGCGGGGCAGTGGTTCGCCGCTCTGAACCAGGCACGCCGGACGGCCTCGGACACCGGGCCCCTCCCCTCAGTTGACGAGACGGGTCCCGGACCACCAGTGTCGAATAGTTGACCCTGAAAGGCTCTGAGCAGCAGAGCCCCGTCCCTGTCGAGTGAAAGAGCACCCATGAGCAGCACCACCATCGTGATCATCGTCGTCGTGGTCGTCGTCGTCCTTCTCGTCGCCGCGCTCGCCTTCGCGCTCACTCGCAAGGGCCGGGCGGCGACCCGCCGCGACCGGGCGGGGTCCCTGCGCGAGGCCGCCGCCGGACGCGCGCCGGCTGTCCACGAGCGCGAGGCGGTCGCCCGCGAGCACGAGGCCGTGGCCAAGGACAGGCGCACGGCCGCCGAGCGGGCCGAGGCCCGGGCCGGCGAGTCCAGGCGTGCCGCGGAGATGGAGAAGGCCGAGCTGGAGGACACCGTCCGCGAGGCGGACCGGATCGACCCGGACGTCAACCACAAGGCCCGTGGCTACACGCCCACGACGCCCGAGGCCCCGGCGAGGACCGCAGCGACCGCGAACCCGGAGCAGCCCGGAGCAGCCGGAGCCCGGCGAGGAGCGGAGCCGGACAAGCAGGACCGCGTGGAGCAACGCGTCGAGAGCCCCCGGCACGACACCGACGGGCCGCAGGGCGACGCGACGCAGCCCCAGGATGACGTCGAGGAGCCCTGGGTCGGCGCCGGTGAGCCCCGCGCGGGAGACGCTCGCCGACCAGACGATCCCGCCCCCGCCGCCCCCCGGGAGACAGGTCGGTCCGCGCACGCCACCACGCCCGCCCCCGGGTCCCCGGTCGGTGCTGGCGACACCGGACGAACCCCCGGTCGACCCGGACTACGACCGCGGCGTCCCCGAGGACCCCCTGGGGTCCCAGGCCGGCCCCGCGGCGCAGCCCGAAGCACCTCAGGCCCCGGAGTCGGGGAGTCACCGCGCCTGAGTTCTCATGAAGTGAGATTTGATTCCCACATGGTGGACGCATTCTCCTAGCCTGAGGGGGTGTCCACCCTGGTCGAGGAACGCCCCGTCGGGACCCGCCGACGCTGGTCCATGCTCGGCGTGAGCACCTTCGCCCAGGCCGCCTCGGCCGTCATCGCGCACGGCCCGGCGTTCCTGATCCCGACGCTGCACACCAAGCTGGGCTTCACGCTCGCCGAGGCCGGCCTGGTCGCTGCCGCGCCGACCGTCGGGGTGATGCTGACCCTGGTGCTGTGGGGAGTCGTCGTCGACCGGCGCGGAGAGCGGTTCGCGCTGCTGGCGGGACTGACGGGCGGAGCGGTGGCCACCTCCGTGGCGGCCCTGCTCCGGGGCGAGGTCGTGGCCGTGGCGCTGGCCCTGCTGGTGGCCGGCGCGTTCTCGGCGAGCAGCAACGCCGCCAGCGGACGGGTGGTGGTCGGCTGGTTCCCGCCCGAGCGACGAGGACTGGCGATGGGGATCCGGCAGATGGCCCAGCCGCTGGGCGTCGGGATCGGCGCGATCGGGATCGCGGTGCTGGCCGACCGGTACGGCGTCTCCACCGCCCTGTGGCTGCCAGCGGCCCTGGCTGCGGTCGCCGTAGTCCTGGTGGCGCTCGTGGTGATCGACCCACCGCGTCCCGAGCGGACCGTCGTGGCCGCGCCCAACCCCTATCGCGCCGACCGCTACCTGGCCCGGATCCACGGGGTGTCCGTGCTGCTGGTGGTGCCACAGTTCCTGGTCTGGACCTTCGCCCTGGTCTGGCTGGTGCAGGACCGTGGCTGGGCGCCCGGGGCGGCCGGTGCCCTGGTCGCGGCGGCGCAGATCGTGGGCGCCTTCGGCCGGATCGCCGTCGGCCAGCTCTCCGACATGGTCGGCTCCCGGATGCGGGTGCTGCTGTGGGTCAGCGTCGGGGCGACCTCGGTGATGTTGCTGCTCGGGCTCACCGCCGGTCTGGGCTGGGGGGCCTCGGTGCTGGTGATGATCGCCGCGACCGGCGTCACCGTCGCCGACAACGGGCTGTCCTTCACCGCCGTCGCCGAACGGGCCGGCCCGTTCTGGTCGGGGCGGGCGCTGGGGATCCAGAACACGGCGCAGTTCCTGGCCGCCTCGGCCGTGCCTCCCGTGGCCGGGCTCGCGGTGACCCAGTGGGGCTACTCGGCCGCCTTCGCCGCCGCCGCGGTCTTCCCGCTGCTCGCGCTGGCGCTGGTGCCGGTGCGCGACGAGGGCGCCCTCGAGTAGGCGTTGCCCCGTGCCTCCTACGCTGCCTGACATGGGACAGGTGCCGGCGGCGACCAAGACGCTGCGTGTGCTGAGGTTCCTGGCCGGCCAGCCCGAGCCGGTGCCGCTCGACGCGATCATGCGCGAGGTCGGGCTCGCCCGCAGCTCGGCCTACCACCTGTTGGCCGCGATGGTCGAGGAGGGCTTCGTGGTCCACCTCGAGGACGAGCACCGCTACGGGCTCGGGGTGGCCGCCTTCGAGGTCGGCAGCGGCTACGCGCGCCAGGCTCCGTTGCAGCGGATCGCTCGCCGCCCGCTGGCGGCGCTGGCCGACCGTACCGGGCAGTCGGCCCACCTCGCGGTGCTGCACGGGCGCGACGTGCTGTACGTCGTGGAGGAGCGCGCGCCCGGTCGGCCGCCGCTGGTCACCGACGTCGGCGTACGCCTGCCGGCGCACCTCACCGCCAGCGGGCGCGCCATCCTGTCCCGGCTGCCAGCTGCCCAGGTTCGTGTGCTGCACCCGGACCGCTCCGCGTTCGTCGACCGCAACGGCACCGGACCGACGTCACTGAGCGCCCTTCGCGCGCTTCTCTCCGAGACCCGGCAACGCGGGTACGCCTTCGAGGACGGCGAGGTCACACCCGGCTTCGCCTCGGTCGCCGCAGCCGTCCTCGACCACAACGACCTGCCGGTGGCGGGGGTCGCCGTGACCTGGTCGTCCGGTGCCGAACCGGACCTCGCCTCCCTGGTCGAGGCCACCCTCGTCACGGCGCTCACCCTGAGCCGCCGTCTGGGTGGACGACGCCAGCACGGCTGAGCGCGGGACAGCCCGGATCCGCAACCCTGGTCCGGCCCAGGACACGGTCCGGACCCGGCCTCATCGGCCGGGCCCGGACCCTGGTTGCTGCTGCTCCGATCAGTGCACGATCAGACCAGAGCCGAGACCAGCGATCCCCCTGCGCTCCCCGAACGGGTCGAGGAGCCGGCCGTGGAGGCACCGGTCGAGGAGTGGCTGTCGGAGTCCGTCGACGCCGACCCGGCACCGGCGTTGCCGCCGGCCCCGGTGCTACCACCGGTGGTGGTCGAGGAGTTGCCCACCGACCCACCGTTGCCACCGTTGCCGGTGTCACCCGAGCGCCCCGACCCGGAGCGGGCCGGCTGGTGCGATGAGCTGTTGCCCCAGCAGTGCACGAACGAGCCGGCGTGGTGCTGCACCGTGTTGGCGCCGGTGCGACCGGTGTTCCCGGAGCTGGCGCCGTTGGCGCCGGTGGCGGTGTTCGAGGAGTCGGCGTTGCCGGCGTCCCCCGAGCTCCCACCGTTGCCACCGGTCCCGATCGCGGGATCGTGGCTGTTCGCGGACGCCTTGCCGGTCTCACCCGACCTGGTCGACGAACCAGCCCCGGTGCTGCCACCGTTGGCCCACGTCGAGCCGGCGTGGCGGTGACCCCGGACGTTGCCGGTCACGGTGGCGTGGCCGCCACGACCTGAACGAGTCGTCGAGCCGGCCGTGGAGGCACCGGTCGAGGAGTGGCTGTCGGAGTCCGTCGACGCCGACCCGGCACCGGCGTTGCCGCCGGCCCCGGTGCTACCACCGGTGGTGGTCGAGGAGTTGCCCACCGACCCACCGTTGCCACCGTTGCCGGTGTCACCCGAGCTGCCCGACCCGGAGCGGACCTGGTGACCCGAGAAGCTCCAGCACCGCTGGAACAGGCCGACGTGGAACGAGCCGCCGGCGTGGTGCCGCACCGTGTTAAGGCCGGTGCGACCGGTGTTCCCGGAGCTGGCGCCGTTGGCGCCGGTGGCGGTGTTCGAGGAGTCGGCGTTGCCGGCGTCCCCCGAGCTCCCACCGTTGCCACCGGTCCCGATCGCGGGATCGTGGCTGCTCGCGGACGCCTTGCCGGTCTCACCCGACCTGGTCGACGAACCAGCCCCGGTGCTGCCACCGTCGGCCCACGTCGACCCGTGGTGGCGTCCGTGCTTGTTCCCCTGGACGTTCCCGGTCGCGGTGGCGGTGGCCACCATTGACCCGAACGGGTCGTCGAGCCGGCCGTGGAGGCACCGGTCGAGGAGTGGCTGTCGGAGTCCGTCGACGCCGACCCGGCACCGGCGTTGCCGCCGGCCCCGGTGCTACCACCGGTGGTGGTCGAGGAGTTGCCCACCGACCCACCGTTGCCACCGTTGCCGGTGTCACCCGAGCTGCCCGACCCGGACCGGGCCTGGCAGTTCACCCTCGCCAGCACCGCGAGGCAGTAGTTCCTCGAGGAGTTCCCACCGGTGCTGCCCGAGCTCCCCGAGCTGGCGCCGTTGGCGCCGGTGGCGGTGTTCGAGGAGTCGGCGTTGCCGGCGTCCCCCGAGCTCCCACCGTTGCCACCGGTCCCGATCGCGGGATCGTGGCTGCTCGCGGACGCCTTGCCGGTCTCACCCGACCTGGTCGACGAACCAGCCCCGGTGCTGCCACCGTCGGCCCACGTCGACCCGTGGTGGCGTCCGTGCTTGTTCCCCTGGACGTTCCCGGTCGCGGTGGAGGTGCCGCCATGCCTGAACGGGTCGTCGAGCCGGCCGTGGAAGCACCGGTCGAGGAGTGGCTGTCGGAGTCCGTCGACGCCGACCCGGCACCGGCGTTGCCGCCGGCCCCGGTGCTACCACCGGTGGTGGTCGAGGAGTTGCCCACCGACCCACCGTTGCCACCGTTGCCGGTGTCACCCGAGCTGCCCGACCCGGACCGGGCCTGGCAGTTCACCCTCGCCAGCACCGCGAGGCAGTAGTTCCTCGAGGAGTTCCCACCGGTGCTGCCCGAGCTCCCCGAGCTGGCGCCGTTGGCGCCGGTGGCGGTGTTCGAGGAGTCGGCGTTGCCGGCGTCCCCCGAGCTCCCACCGTTGCCACCGGTCCCGATCGCGGGATCGTGGCTGCTCGCGGACGCCTTGCCGGTCTCACCCGACCTGGTCGACGAACCAGCCCCGGTGCTGCCACCGTCGGCCCACGTCGACCCGTGGTGGCGTCCGTGCTTGTTCCCCTGGACGTTCCCGGTCGCGGTGGAGGTGCCACCATGCCCGAACGGGTCGTCGAGCCGGCCGTGGAGGCACCGGTCGAGGAGTGGCTGTCGGAGTCCGTCGACGCCGACCCGGCACCGGCGTTGCCGCCGGCCCCGGTGCTACCACCGGTGGTGGTCGAGGAGTTGCCCACCGACCCACCGTTGCCACCGTTGCCGGTGTCACCCGAGCTGCCCGACCCGGACCGGGCCTGGCAGTTCACCCTCGCCAGCACCGCGAGGCAGTAGTTCCTCGAGGAGTTCCCACCGGTGCTGCCCGAGCTCCCCGAGCTGGCGCCGTTGGCGCCGGTGGCGGTGTTCGAGGAGTCGGCGTTGCCGGCGTCCCCCGAGCTCCCACCGTTGCCACCGGTCCCGATCGCGGGATCGTGGCTGCTCGCGGACGCCTTGCCGGTCTCACCCGACCTGGTCGACGAACCAGCCCCGGTGCTGCCACCGTCGGCCCACGTCGACCCGTGGTGGCGTCCGTGCTTGTTCCCCTGGACGTTCCCGGTCGCGGTGGAGGTGCCGCCACGCCTGAACGGGTCGTCGAGCCGGCCGTGGAGGCACCGGTCGAGGAGTGGCTGTCGGAGTCCGTCGACGCCGACCCGGCACCGGCGTTGCCGCCGGCCCCGGTGCTACCACCGGTGGTGGTCGAGGAGTTGCCCACCGACCCACCGTTGCCACCGTTGCCGGTGTCACCCGAGCTGCCCGACCTCTTCGTGGTCGAGCTGGCACCGGTGCGCCCGGAGTTGCCCGAGCTGCCGCCGTTGGCACCGGCCGCGGCGTTGGAGGAGTGCGCCTTGCCGGCGTTCCCCGAGCTGCCGCCGCGTCCACCGGTCCCGGTGGCCTTGTCGTGGCTGGCCGAGCTGGCCGACCCGGTGTCACCCGAAGTCGTCTTGGACAACGACTTGGTGTGCCCACCTGTCAGCGCATGGGTGGTCGCGTGCACCACGTCCTGTGGCGGCGACGAATGGGCGCCGTCTGCCTGGGCGGCTGCCTGGCCAACAAGCCAGAAACCTCCCACGAATGCTGCGGTCACGAAGAAGCGTGACCCGAATTTCCTGTTCATCTTGAATTTTCTCCCTTGCAAGTGTGGATGCTTGTCAGGGCGCGCCAGAATTGGCGGACCCTGCCCCGCTGCCGTCCTCGGTGGACGGGGCGGTCGCAATCTGCAGGGAGATCTCAGGCCGGGAAGAGCTGGACCAGGCCCGCGCGACTGCGCGGCACCGAAACGTCTGAGGCGACGACGCGCAACGAGCGCTCCGAGTCTCGCCAGGCGATGGCGTCCAGGTCGGCCGGTGATCCGGAACCGACGCCGGATCCACCGTTGGAGGTGGGAGCCCGGTCTGGGGTCGCCGGAGCGTTGGCCGGAGCCATCGGCCGCTCGGAGCCCTGCGGTGACTGCCGCGAGCCCGTCTCGCCCGGGGCCACTGCGGCAACCGGTCGCTCTTGGGTCGACGCCCGGGCTCCAGCCGGAGCGGCTCCCCGAGCGTCGGCATCCGGTGCGGAGCTCGACCCGGCCCCGAGAGCTGCGTGGGAGCCGGGGTTCCTGTGCGTCGCCGTGGTTGCCGGCGTGCTGGTGCTGGTCAGCGCCGGCGCCAGGTTTGCACCGGTTGCCGGGTCGAGCACGGGCTGCAGGGGAGACGCCGTACGGGTCAAGGGAGCGAGGGCCCGGCTCACGGGTCGGGTGATCGGAGACAGCGTCCTCAGGGTCGCCCGGAGCACCGGCCGGAGCGTCGGCCGGAGCGTCGTGCCCACCTCGTCGACCAGCGGTCGAACGGTGTCGATCACCGGCTTCACCACCGCCCGGGCCACGACTGCGGTGACCCGGTGGACGGGCTTGGCCACGGGCGCCAAGGGTGCCAAGGGTGCCGCGAGCTTCGGTGCGCTCGTGTCGAGGACACGAGAAACGGTCGCGGTCACCGGCTTCGTCGCGCGGGCCACGCGGTGTCCGACACGTGCGGTCGGGGCCACCTGCACCCTCGGCGCGGAGGCCTGGGGCTTCGGAGCGGTCGGCCTCGGGGCGGCCTGCTTGGCTGCCGCCGGGCGCCGCGGGGCCGCCTGCGCCCGCGGGGCCGCCTGGGGCTTCGGGGCCGCCTGGGGCTTCGGGGCCGCCTGGGGCTTCGGGGCCGCCTGGGGCTTCGGGGCCGCTTGGGGCTTCGGGGCCGCCCGGGGCTTGACCGGGACGGCCCGGTCGGTCACCGACCCGACCACGGCCCGGGCCCTGTCGCCCACGTGCTTGACCACCTGCGAGAGGGACGCCGGCTGGTGCTGGCGCGGCGCAGGTCTGGCGCCGTCGGCCGAGGCGGAGGTGCTGCACAGCACGACGCCGGCCGCGACACCTCCGAGGAGGATCGCCAGCCTGACCAGCCAGCGGGATCCGGGGGCGGCGCGACACGCAGACTGCGGCGCCCCTGCGCCAGCTGAGTCCATGCCCGGATTCGTCACCATGCCATTAAGCGCCCAAAACGGACAAAAGCCAAGGGTTCATCGCCTGAGAATTCTTAAGAATGCTCAAACCCCTGGTATTCGGGCGCGTGCGGACCCTGGCCGCATTGTGCACGACCGGAAGTGGAGTGCTGACGGAAGTCGCAAAGAATTCTGCGGAGTCAGGCCCCCCGAGCTGCAGGAGCAGTCAATGCGCGCCGGAGCACCTCGACCAGTCGGTCGAGGATCGGAGCGGCCTGCGCCGGTGTCGTCATGAAGTAGTGGTCGGCGCCGCGCACCACGAGGTGGTCGACGAGTGCACCTGCCTCACGCAGCCGGGCGGCGTACGCGTCCCCCTCGGCGCGGAGCAGGTCGCGCTCCGCGGTCACGACGAACGCCGGGGCGACGCCGGCCAGCGAGTCCGCCAGCAGCGGCGAGGCGTAGGGCTCGGTCCGGCGCGAGGCGTCCTTGAAGTAGGTCGTACGCACCATCGAGAGCAGGCCCGGCGTCAGCATCGGGATCGGGCCAATGGGCATCCTGGGCGGCGTGCTTGTCGTGCCCGTCCTCGGCGACGTCGAGCGACGGCACCCCGAGCAGCTGCAGCGCCGGGGCGCAGGAGCCCAGGTCGCGGGCCTGCAGCGCCGCCGACGCGGCCAGGTTGCCGCCGGCGGAGAAGCCCCCGACGGCTACCGGGCCGCCCCACTCGGTTGACTCGTGGCTGCTCACATGGGCGAGCACGTCGTGCGCCTGCTCCTGGGCGACGGGATACCTCACCTGGGGCGCGACGTCGTAGTCGACGGCGATCACGGTGGCTCCGACCTCGGCGGCGACCACCCGGTGGAAGAAGTCGTCCATCTTCGGGTGGCGCATCACGAAGGCACCGCCGTGGAGGTGCACGTAGGTCCCGACCGGCTCGCCCGGCGGTCGGTGCACGAGGCACGCGCACCCGGCCGTGCCGGGTCGGCACCCGGATCCGGGACGGCGCGGGGAGGTCGGCGCCGCAGCGGGCCATCCCCCGGCCGTAGTGCACGGTGAACGGCGCGCACTTCTGCATCATCCACGCCGAGAGATCCGCCCCGATCGCCATGCTCACGCGTTCGGGGCGGGCCCGCCCTACGGATGGGATCGCCACATCGGAGGTTACCGACCGGTTGCGCGTTGGTAGCCTTCGCTCGACGTCGGCCCGCCGCCACTCGGACACTCGGGCGCCGACCCGGACACAACCCCGGTCCCGTGCCGGAGCTTGGGAGTGACTCGTGCTGGCTGTGCTCATCATCGGACTGCTGATGAACGTCGTGGCGCTGCCGCTGGCAGCCGACGGGTCTCGTTCCTCTACCGCGTCATCTCCAGCGGTCAACCCGCGCCCGACCGGATCGAGGGCGTCACCAAGCGCACCGGCGCCGCGCTCAAGCGGCAGGCCGTCGAGGTGCTCGGGCAGAAGAAGCTGCTCAAGTGGTCGGTGCCCGGAGCGGCGCACTTCTTCGTGATTCTGGGCCTTCTTCATCCTGGCCACGGTGTACCTCGAGGCCTACGGCTCCCTGCTCAAGCTGCTGCTCCACGGCGGCTCGCTCGGCGAGAACGCGGACGGCGACGAGATCGCGCTGAGCTGGGCCATCCCGTTCGTCGGGCACTGGGCCGTGCTCGGCTTCGCTGCAGGACTTCATCGCCGTGATGTGCCTTGTTCGCGGCCTGGGGACTTCGTCTGGATCCGGGTGAAGAACGCCCCGAAGGACCTCGGGCGCAAGTCCCGCTTCTTCGGCTCGCACCTCGGCCCGGTGCGTGGTTCACGCTGTTCATGATCTTCAACGTGATCTGGACGCTGTTCCTGTTCCGCGGTGCGTCCGCCGGGCTGCACACCTTCCCGTACAAGAACGGCGCCTTCGTCTCCATCGGCGTCGGCAAGCTGCTCGACGGCATCCCCACCGGGCCGCTCAAGGCGATCGAGGGCATCGGCCTGCTGCTGCACATCGGCGTGATGCTCGGCGTTCTTGATCTTCGTGCTCAACTCCAAGCACCTGCACATCTTCCTGGCCCCGCTGAACGTGATGTTCGGCCGCTCCCCGCGTCGCGCTCGGGCGCGGCCAAGCCGATGATGTCCGACGGCAAGGCGCTCACCCTCGAGGACCTGGAGGACCTCGACGAGGACGCCAAGCTCGGCGTCGGCGCCAGCCGAGGACTTCTCCTGGAAGGGCATCCTCGACTTCGCGACCTGCACCGAGTGCGGCCGCTGCCAGGACCAGTGCCCGGCGTGGAACACCGAGAAGCCGCTCTCGCCCAAGCTGATGATCATGGCCCTGCGCGACTCGCAGATGGCCAAGGCGCCGTACCTGCTGGCCGACGAGGACAAGCGTGCGGCCTGCTCGAGGGCGACGCCGCTGCTGACCAAGGAGGTCGAGCGCCCGCTGGTCGGCGACACCGGCGACGAGTGGTTCTACATGCCCGAGGACGGCAGCGGCGTGATCGACCCCGACGTGCTGTGGTCGTGCGTGACCTGCGGTGCCTGCGTGCAGCAGTGCCCGGTCGACATCGAGCACGTCGACCACATCGTCGACATGCGTCGCTACCAGGTGCTCGTCGAGTCGAACTTCCCCGCCGAGCTCAACGGCCTGTTCAAGGGCATGGAGAGCAAGGGCAACCCCTGGAACATGTCCGCCAGCGCCCGCCTGGACTGGGCCAAGGACCTGCCCTTCGACGTCAAGGTCGTCGGTGAGGACATCGAGTCGCTCGACGAGGTCGACTGGCTGTTCTGGGTCGGCTGCGCCGGCGCCTACGAGGACCGCGCCAAGAAGACCACCCGGGCCGTCGCCGAGCTGCTCGACATGGCCGGCGTCAGCTTCGGGGTGCTCGGCAACGGGGAGACCTGCACCGGTGACTCCGCTCGACGGGCCGGCAACGAGTTCCTGTTCCAGGGCCTGGCCGCAGGAGAACATCGAGACCTTCAAGGAGTACAAGGTCAAGAAGGTGGTCTCCACCTGCGCGCACTGCTTCAACACCTTGAAGAACGAGTACAAGGACCTCGGCATCGAGCTCGAGGTCGTGCACCACACCCAGCTGCTCAACCGGCTGGTGCGCGAGAAGAGGCTGACCCCGGTCGCCGCCCAGGGCGGCACCCGCTCGGTGACCTACCACGACCCCTGCTACATCGGGCGGCACAACCAGGTCTACGCACCCCCGCGCGAGCTGCTCGAGGTGATCCCGGACGCGAACTTCATCGAGATGCCGCGCAACTCCGAGCGGTCCTTCTGCTGCGGCGCCGGTGGCGCCCGGATGTGGATGGAGGAGAAGATCGGCTCGCGGATCAACGAGACCCGCACCAAGGAGGCCGTCGAGACCGGCGCCGACCAGATCGCCGTCGGCTGCCCGTTCTGCCGCGTGATGCTCTCCGACGGCCTGACCAACGCCCAGAGCAAGGGTGAGGCCCGCGAGGAGGTCGAGGTCCTCGACGTCGCCCAGATGCTGCTCGCCTCGATCAAGGGCGAGGCTCCGCAAGAAGGCCCCGGAGAAGACCCCGAGAAGACCCCGAGAAGGTCGCCGCGAAGGCGGGTGCCGGGTCGGCCCCGGCCGACGCCGCCGACCCCACGGCCGAGGACACCAAGGACGAGCCGGAGGCCGGTGACGTCACCCAGACCGAGGACACGGTGACACAGACGGAGGACGCCGGCCCGGCGGCCAAGGCATCGGGTGGCAGCTCGCTGTTCGACGTCGGCGACGACTCCGACGACGGGGCGAGCGAGGTCGAGGAAGCCGCGGACGCCGGTGCCGACACCAAGCCCGAGACGAAGTCCGACGAGAAGCCGGCCGGGAAGTCCGCTGCATCCGGGAGCTCCCTGTTCGACGTCGAGGAGCCCGAGGCCGCTCCGGAGGCCGAGTCCTCGGACGCGCCGGCGGAGACGGGCTTGAGCGGTGGCGGCTCCCTGTTCGACATCGAGGAGACCGACGAGCCCGAGTCCAAGAGCGTGGCGCACGATGCGCCGGAGGACGACGCCGGCGACTCGGTGAAGTCCGAGGCCGCTCCGGCGACCAACGCCTCCGGCACCGCCTCCACGCCGGCCACGGAGATCCCCCAGGGCGGCTCACTGTTCGACATCGAGGCCACTGAGGAGCAGGCACCGGTCGCGCACGAACCGGTGGCGCAGGCCGAGCCCGAAGCCGAGCCCGACGAGGTCGAGGACGCAGCCGCGGACTCGACCACCGACGCCGACACCGACCGCGCCGAGGACGACGCCGACGACTCGGTGACGCCCGCGAGACGGGAGGGCAGCAGCCGTCCGGCACCCTCTCGACCCCCGCCACGGAGATCCCCAGGCGGCTCGCTGTTCGACATCGAGGCCACCGAGGAGCAGGCACCGGTCGCGCACGAACCGGCGGCGCAGGCCGAGCCCGAAGCCGAGCCCGACGAGGTCGAGGACGCAGCCGCGGACTCCACCACCGACGCCGACACCGACCGCGCCGAGGACGACGCCGACGACTCGGTGACGCCCGACGAGCCGACCGCGAAGGCGGACCCCGAGCCGGCGCGCAGGGCCCGCCCGAGCGGCACCCTGTTCGACATCGCCGCTCCGGCGTCGTCGAGCCCGAAGCCAGCGGCCGAGCCCGAGCCCGAGCCCGAGGCAGCCGAGGCGAAGCCGGAGCCGCAGGAGGCCGACGTAGCGAACGAGGGCGGCGAGGAGTCCCCGATCCGCTCGCTCAAGGACATCAAGGCGGGCGCCAAGGCACCCGAGGCCGACCCGGACTCCGCGTCGGCGCCGGACAGCTCACCGAGCCCGGAGCCGGAGTCGGACGCCGAGCGCGACGACGAGGCCGAGGCGTCCACCGAGGTCACGGCCGAGAACGACGCTGCGGAGCAGGCCCCGGACGAGGATCCGGAGACCGAGGAGAAGCCGAAGCCCGTGTCATCAGGAGAGGCGCACACCCCCAAGGCGGACGTGGAGATCGCCGAGGGTGGCTCGCTCTTCGACCTCTGAGCGAACCGCAGGCGCCGCCGCTCCCCACGACGTACCCGTGGTGAACCTGCGCCCGGTGAGAGGCGCGGCAGCCGGTGGGTCAGCCGATCCGGGTGCGGTGGAAGTTGGCCGAGGACCGGCTCGGGGTGGGCCCGCGCTGGCCCTGGTAGCGCGAGCCGTACTTCGCGGCGCCGTAGGGGTGCTCGGAGGACGACGACATCTGGAAGAAGCAGAACTGGCCGATCTTCATGCCCGGGTAGAGCTTGATCGGCAGCGTGGCGACGTTGGCCAGCTCGAGGGTGACGTGACCGGAGAAGCCGGGGTCGACGAAGCCGGCGGTGGCGTGCGTGAGCAGGCCCGAGCCGGCCGAGCGAGGACTTGCCCTCGACCCGGGCGGCGACGTCGTCGGGCAGGCGTCACCACCTCGTACGTCGAGCCGAGCACGAACTCGCCCGGGTGCAGGATGAACGGCTCGTCGCCGTCCGGCTCGACCTCCCGGGTCAGGTCGGCCTGCTCGGCGGCCGGGGTCGATGTGCGGGTAGCTTGTGGTTCTCGAAGACCCGGAAGAACCGGTCGAGGCGTACGTCGATGCTCGCCGGCTGCACCATCGCAGCGTCGAAGGGCTCGATCTTCACCCGGCCGGCGTCGATCTCGGCGAGGATGTCGCGGTCGGAGAGCAGCACGGCGCTCAACCTACCCAAGGCGCACCCGCTACGGCGTACCGCGCGCCGAGGCCTAGCGTTGCGCCGTGCTGACCGTCGTGATCGCCTTCGCCGCGAACCTGCTCGTCGCCGTGGCCAAGTCGGTGGCCGCGGTGCTCACCGGCTCGGCCTCGATGCTGGCCGAGGCGGCGCACTCCTGGGCCGACACCGGCAACGAGATCTTCCTGATCATCGCCGAGCAGCGTGGGGCGCAAGGAGGCCGACAAGGCCCACCCGCTCGGCTACGGCAAGGAGGTCTACGTCTGGTCGATGTTCGCCGCCTTCGGGCTGCTCAGCGCGGGCGCAGCGGTGTCGGTGCTGCACGGGATCAACAGCCTCGGCTCCGACGAGCCGATCGGCGACTACACGGTCAACTACGTCGTCCTCGGCGGTCGCCTTCGTGCTGGAGGGCACGTCGTTCGCCCAGGCCGTGCGCAGCACCCGCTCGAAGGCCCGCGCCTGGGACCTGCACCCGCTGCGCTTCATCAACCAGACCTCCGACCCGACCCTGCGCGCGGTGTTCGTGGAGGACTCCACCGCCCTGCTCGGGCTGCTGCTGGCGGCCGGCGGGATCGGGCTCGACCAGCTGACCGGCAACCCGGTCTGGGACGCGCTCGGGCTCGATCGTGATCGGTCTGCATCCTGGCCGTCGCGGCGATCTTCCTGGTCACCCGCAACCGGGAGTTCCTGATCGGCGTCGGGATCAGCGGGCCGCGCTGGAACCGTGCGCTGGCGCACCTGCAAGGAGATCGACGAGGTCGACTCGGTCAGCTACCTCCACCTGGAGTACGTCGGCCCCGAGCGGCTCTACATGGTCGCCGCGGTCGACCTGCGTCGGCGACGCCCCGGAGGACGAGCTCGCCGAGCGGCTGGAGAAGGTGGAGGACCAGATCCGGGGGATCGACTCGATCCAGGAGGTCGTGCTCTCGCTGTCGGCCGCCGACGAGCCACCCCTCGACGGTCGAGCGCACCTGACCGTCTCGGCTAGGATCGCTCCTGCGCCCCCACCGGCGCCTGCGGATGTAGCTCAGCTGGTAGAGCGCGACCTTCCCAAGGTCGATGTCGCGAGTTCGAATCTCGTCATCCGCTCCATGCCTGAGAAGACGCCGGCCCCCCAGTCGCGCAGCACGTCCGGTCCGGGGTCGTTCACGGGCTTTCCCGTCGCGGCCCTGGACTTCTACGACGACCTCGAGATGGACAACACCAAGTCCTTCTGGGAGGCGCACAAGCACGACCTACCTCGACTCGGTCCGGGCGCCGATGCTGGCGCTCACCGCCGCGCTGGAGAAGGAGTTCGGGGCGGCGAAGCTGTTCCGGCCCTACCGCGACGTGCGGTTCGCCAAGGACAAGACGCCGTACAAGACCCACCAGGGTGCCTACGTGCAGGTCGCGCCCGGCACCGGGATGTACGTCGAGATCAGCGCGCCCGGGCGTGCGCGTGGGCGGCGGTTTCTACCACGCCGAGTCGCCCGACCTGGCCCGGATCCGCGACGCCATCGAGGCCGACGGCACCGGCTCGGAGCTGGAGAAGGCTGATCGCCCGGCTGCGCCGGCGCGGCTTCGAGATCGGTGGCGAGCGGCTGAAGACCTCGCCGCGCGGGTACGACGCCGAGCACCCGCGGATCGAGCTGCTGCGGCACAAGTCGCTGCACCTGGGTCGCTCCTACGGCTTCGAGCCGGTGATCCACTCCGCGGACCTGCTGGAGGAGGTCCGCAAGCGACTGGCGCGCCCTGGTGCCACTGGTCGACTGGGTGGTCCAGCGGATCGCCTGACGTCGCGCGTTTGCGGCGGGGTTACCTCCGGGTAACAGGTGTGCACCGGATCACGTCCTCTCTCGGCAGGAGCACCTGTGCGCATCCGTCTCGCCCTCGCCTCCCTGATCGCCGTCGACCGCCGTCCTCGCGGCCGGTCTCGCGCCGCCCGCGCACGGCAGCAGCCCGCCTCGGGCCCGGCGTACAGCGTCCCGGCCGCCAGGACCTCGCCGCCTCCCTCACCTGCGACGGCGACCTGCGCGGGCTCGAGCGGCAGCCCGGTGCTGCTGGTGCCCGGCACCACGCAGACGCCCGAGGTCAGTACCGCTGGGGCTACGAGAAGGTGTTCTCCGCCGCAGCGCCGGCGCCTGGTGCGCGGTGACCCTGCCCCACCACGCGATGAGCGACATCCAGGTCGCCGGCGAGTACGTCGCCTCACGCGATCCGCACCATGCACGCCGCGGGCCGGCAGGAAGATCTCGGTGGTCGGCTACAGCCAGGGCGGCATGGTGCCGCGCTGGGCGCTGAAGTACTGGCCCGACACCCGGGCCATGGTCGACGACCTGGTCGGCCTGGACGCCGTCCAACCACGGCACCCTCGACGCGTACGCCGTGTGCGCCGTCGGCGGGTGCGCCCCGGCGTTCTGGCAGCAGCAGACCGGCTCGAGGTTCCTGGCCGCGCTGAACCAGGGCGCCGAGACCTACGCCGGCATCTCCTACACGCAGGTCTACACCGCGACCGACGAGGTCGTGGTGCCCAACCTCGGCCCCGCCGCGAGCAGCGCGCTGCACCACCGGCGCCGGGCGCGAAGTCCAACGTCGCTGGTGCAGTCGATCTGCCCGGTGCACGTCTCCGAGCACCTCTCGATGGGCACCTGCGACCCGGTCGGCTACGCCCTGGCCATCGACGCCCTCGACCACTCCGGGCCGGCCCGGCGCCGTCGCGGATCAGCCGCGCGGTCTGCGCGCCGGGCGGTCTTCCCCGGCATCGACCCGGTCGACCTTCCCGGCGAACTTCGCCGAGGTCGTCGCGACGGCCGGCCAGCAGGTGCTGACCTACCCGCACGTGCCCGCCGAGCCGGCCCTGGCGGCGTACGCTCGCTGACATGGACACGGTCGTGATCGTCGGTGACGGACCCGTCTGTCGACGCCCTGGTGCCGATGGCCGAGCTGCTCGGGTGGCAGACCACCGCCTCCGCCGACGCTCGGCGCCGGCACTGGCCGCGATCGGCCGGCGCCCGCGCCGTGATCGTGACCAGCCACGACGTCGAGGTGGCCGGCGGCGCCCTGCAGGCGGCGCTGGCCCGCCCCGACCTCGCCTACGTCGGGGCGATGGGCTCGCGACGCACCCAGGAGGCCCGCCGGGCGTGGCTGGTCGAGCACGGCGTCACCGAGGACGCCCAGTCGCCGGTCCACCGTCCCGCCGGGCTCGACATCGCCGCCGACGGCCCGCCCGAGATCGCGCTGTCGATCCTGGCCGAGCTGGTCTCGGTGGTACGCGGGGGCCACGCCGGGTCGCTGCAGGACCGCGAGGGCCCGATCCACCCCGAGCTCGGCCCGGGCGAGGCGTTCTGCCCGACGGGCTGAGAGCCCTCACGCCGACGTCCACCCGGCGTTCACCCGCTCGGTCGATGCGCGCGCGTCAAGGTCGGGCCATGGCCCGACGCAAGGTCTACTGGCACATCGGCCCCGACGACCTCGGGCACGGACTTCCTCGCCCGTGCCCTCGACGTACGCCGGGACGAGCTGGCCGCGGCCGGGGTCCTGGTCCCCGGGGCGACCGGCACCTGGGAGCTGGCCGCCGTCGAGCTGCGCCGCGACCACGCAGGCCCACGGGCTGCGGCCGCGCCGAGGTCGAGGGCCAGTGCGCCGGGCTGGTGCGCCGGATCTGGCGGCACAAGGGCACCTCGGTGCTCTCCACGCCCGCGCTGGCCTCAGCGACCCGCGACGCAGGTGCTGCTCGCGCTCGACGGGCTCCGTGGCGCCGAGATCCACCTCGTGCTGGTCGTGCGCGACCTCGACCAGCCAGGTGTACGCCGGTGCGCAGGCCGCGCTGGAGACCGGCGCCACCACCCGCCCCGCGACGTACGCCGGGCGGGTGCTCGACCCCGGCGAGCGAGCACCCGCAGGCCGTGGCCTACCGGGCCGGGCACGACCTGCCCGACATCGCGCGCCGCTGGACCCGCGCCGTTCTGCCGGACCACGTGCACGTGATCGCCGAGTCCGATCCGGCGGCGATCTGGCAGCACCTGATGGACCTGGTCGGCGCCGCGGTGGACCTGCCCGCGACGTCGGCTCCGACCAGCTCGGCCCGGCCCAGCTCGGGCTGCTGCGCGAGGTCGCGGTGGCCCTCGACGACCAGCTCGACGCCCGGGGCGGCGTACGGCGCTGCGCGACGGCCTGAGCCGCGACCTGCTGCCGCGGCGGCGGCGTTCGAGCCGCTGGACCGGACCACCGCGACGACTGGACGACCACGTCGGACCGGGGGTCGACTGCAGGGCACGATCACGAGCACGGCCTGCGCCCCGAGGAGTCGGCCGTCGACGACGAGGCGTCCTGACCCGCCCTCGCCGACGCCCTGGTCGAGCTGGCCCGGCTGCGCCAGGCCAACGAGGACCTGGTCGAGGAGATCGCCCGGCTCGACCGGAAGCGGCGCAAGCACAAGCGCCGGCTGCGCGAGCTCATCCAGCAGGGCGCCGCCTGAGCCCGGGTATTCGGTCCGGCCCGGCTCAGTGCGACTGCCAGGCGTCGTCGTCGCGGGTGCGGCGGACGACGTCCTCGGGGAGCTCGCGCCGGGCCAGGGCGGCGATGGTGACCTGCTCGAAGACGTCGCGCAGGCTGCTGCGGGCCGCGATCCACACGTGCTGGAGCACCTCGGCGGAGCCGGTGTAGGTCACCTGCTCGGGCCGCAGCCCGTAGACGCTGACCAGCGGACCGTCGACCGCGCGGATCACGTCGGCCACGCTGACCTGCTCGGGGTCGCGTGCCATCCGCCAGCCACCCGACTGACCGCGCTGGCTGACCACCACGCCGGCGCGACGCAGGTCGGCCAGGATCGCCTGCAGGAAGCCGTGCGGGATCTCCTGGGCCTTGCCGAGCTCCTCGGCGCTGACCGGTCGGTCGTCGTCGTGGCCCGCGATCTCGATCAGCGCCCGCAGGGCGTAGTCGGACTTGGCGGAGACGCGCATGGCTCAAGTGTCCCAGACCGCTGGACTCACTCGTGTCAAGAACTCGTGGGCCGGAGCAGCCCGCCGGGGATCGAGGGCTGGGCGAACCCGTGGTCCGCGCTGAGGTCGCCCGGCACGCGGGTGGCGCGGCCGTCGTGCACCCAGGAGAGGCGGGCGTGGGCGACCGAGGAGCCGGTCAACCGGGCCTCGATGCGGTCGTCGTGGCCCTGCCACCAGGTCAGCACCCGGGTGCTCCCGGCACCTCGCCCCCGTGTCCGTCGGTGTAGCGGAAGGTGCCGATCTCCCGCGGGTCGGCCGGTGAGACCGGGCGGTGCACGTACTGCACCGCGACCTGGTCACCCGGTCGCCCTGCACCCGGAAGAACCCGTAGTCGGCGCTCTCCTCGTCCTCCTGATCGTAGGAGGACCACGCGAGGAAGGTGACCCCGTGCAGCACGGCGTTCGGGTCGCCGACGTCGCGGGACTCCGTGTGCCGAGCTCGGATAGGAGGTCGGGACCCGCAGCTTCGTGCTGTGGCGCAGGTCGGGCGAGCGTTGCTCGATCACACCCTCGGGACCGCCCAGGAAGATCCCCGAGCGACGCCCCGTCGCCGGGTCCAGCAGTCGGGTGCGGGTGAAGTTGTCGCCGCGGCGACCTTCGAGCCCGTAGTTGTAGATCAGGCGTCCGTCGTCGAGCCAGACCGAGTCGAAGGCCTGGGGGACCCGGCGCGTGTGGTCCCCACGCCGCACCAGCACTCCGCCGGGCACGGCCGCGACGTACTGCGGCGGATCGAGCCGCTGGTCGGCGGCCGGACCAGCCGAGTCGAACACGTCCGGCCCCCCGCCCCCGCATCCCGCGACGAGGACGACGGACGAGCCCCAGCACGCAAGCCGCCGGAGCCTGCCGGGAACGCGCATGGCAACGATTCTGCACCGGGGCCGGTCACGAGACCGAGCGGACCGGGCGGCTGCTGGATCGTGCCGCCCACGGCGAAGGTCGCGATCGCGGTCGTGATCGGGACGGCCAGCACCAGCCCGATGCCCGACGGCCAGCGTCCGCACGATCTCCTCGGCGATCTCCTCGGTGGAGACCAGCGAGAGGACCGGGCGCTGGTAGAAGTAGAGCAGCAGCAGCACCGAGAGCGCGGCGCCCGCGTAGGCGAACACGATCGTGTAGATCGTCGAGGCGATGTGGTCGCGCCCGATCCGCATCGCCCGGGCGAAGAGCTCGGTCCGGCTCAGGTTCGGGCGCGGCCCCGCGCAGCTCCCAGACGCGCTGGCCTGGGTGATCGTGACGTCGTTGAGCACGCCGAGCCCGGCCACGATCACCGCACAGGTGAGCAGGCCCTGGAAGTTCAGGTCCTGCACGGCGCCGCCGAGCAGCGACGCGGTCTCGTCCGGAGCCCCGCTCAGTCGGGTGACGTCGATGGTGAGCAGGCCGATCGACCGCGGTCACGCCGACGCCCAGCAGGGTGCCGGCCAGCGCCGCGCTCGTGCGCACGGAGAGTCCGTGGGCGAGGTAGAGCACCACGAACATGATCGCCGCCGACCCGACCACCGCCACCCCGAGTCCGGACCTGCCGTCGAGCAGGGCGGGCAGCATGAACTTCGCCAGCACCAGTCCGCCGACCCCGAGTCCGACCAGCGCCAGGAGCCCGCGCAGCCGGGCGACGGCCGCCACCACCAGCACGAACAACCCAGCGAGGATCCCGATAGGCAGGTCCCGGTCGACGCTGAAGAAGGAGAACGTCGAGGGCTGCCCGTTGCGAGCGGGCGTCTGCAACAGCTCCATCGTGTCCCCGCGGCGCAGCCCCGAGTCGGTGACCTGGGGCGAGACCATGACCAGCACCGTCCGACCCTTGCTCGGGCCGGAGCCGACGCGCACCCGCACCTGGCCACAGGTGGGTCTTTGACTCTGGCCCGTGCCGTCCTGCGGGCAGAGCGGCTGCACCTGTTCCACCGTCGCCGACGGGTAGGTGACGCCCGGGGCTGCGAAGGCGCTGGAAGGATCGGTGACCTTCGGCTGGTGGTCGGGCCAGAGCTGGAAGAGACCGAGCACCGTGGCCACCAGGGCCGCTCCGAGGAAGCCGATCAGCAGGGTCCGCGCCATCGGGCTGACCGGCACCTCGACGTCGCGGCCGGCGTGCGAATGAGAATGACCCACGTTCGTGCACCCTAGTCGGGGGCGAAGGGCCCGTCGCCGGCGCAGGAGCAGGCTCTAGACTTTCGCGACCGCAGCCGTCTCGGGGGGAACAGGTCATCACAGTCATGAGCAACGAGTACGGCAGCCGGATGGCGGAGCTCGCGCGCACGCTGCGCTCGGCCCGCTCCTCGGTGGGCACGATGCAGCAGGTCGTCGGGGCGACCGCCGAGATGGTCAAGGGCTGCGACGACGTGGCGATCAGCCTGGCCCACCGTGACGGCGGGATCGAGACCTTGGCAACCTCCGGTGCCGGCACCGACAGCGTGGCCGCGCGGGGCGACGCGCTGCAGTCCGAGCTCGGCGAGGGCCCGTGCGTCGACCCGGCCTGGGACTCGCCCCTGGTCGTGACGGGTGATCTCGCACGCGACGAGCACTGGCCGCGGTGGGGCCACCGGGTCGCCGACGAGCTCGGGGTCCGCAGCCTGCTCTGCGTCCTGCTGTTCACCCACGAGAACCACGCGCTGGGCACCCTCCAGCTGTTCTCCACCGCGGAGCGGGCCTTCGACGAGGCGGCGTGCGACGAGGTGCTGGGGATCGCCGCCCACGCGGCGGTCGCGCTCGGCGCGGCGACGGACCTCGAGGCGATGCAGTTCGGGCTCGTGCGGCGCGCGATGATCGGCCAGGCCACCGGGATCTTGATGGAGCGCTACTCCCTGGACGTCCACCAGGCCTTCGAGGTGCTCCGGCGCACCTCCCAGGACACCAACCGCAAGGTCTACGACCTGGCGATCGACCTGGTCAACGGCAAGGGCGTGTCCGGGCTCTGATCCCGCCAGCGGGCCTCGAGGAATCACCCCTGGGGAGGGAATCTCCCCAGGCCGGTCAGCCGGTAATATCGAGACCGACCACGGCAGTGGTCACTCGCATGCTGTAGACCTCGGCGCCGCGAGACAACACCGGTCGCCTGCTGTAGACCCCGGCAGGCCACCGGTCCACGACGACCTCGTGGCCTGCCTGAACGGTGCGGTCCCATGAACACTTCGCTCCCCCGCCTCCACTCGCAGCGGGCGGTGCCGGCATGAACGCCGAGGTCCTGCGGCTCTCGCTGGTCAGCGCCAACCACGTCGAGGCCGAGGACTGGCCCGGCAAGGAGCACGGGCTGACCACCCGCGAGTCCGACATCGTGCTGCTGATCTCGCACGGGCTGTCCAACCAGGAGATCTCGGACCGGCTCTACCTCTCGATCAACTCGGTGAAGTCCTACATCCGGCTCGCCTACCGCAAGATGGCCTGCGTCGAGAGCCGCACCCAAGCGGTGATCTGGGCCATCCAGCACGGGTTCCGCCCCGACATCGTCCACCCCGACATCACGCCCCCGCGCCGAGGTCGTCGTCCCCACCGCCTGAGCACACAGATCGAAACTCGACCCTCGAGAGGAGCACTTGCATGGCAGACACCGAGACCCCCAACATCCACGTCGCCGAGAGCGGCGGCGACGGTCGCCCCGTCGTCCTGATCCACGGTTGGCCGCTGTCGAACAAGTCCTGGTCGCAGCAGGTCGGACCGCTCAAGGAGGCCGGCTACCGCGTCGTCGCCTACGACCGCCGCGGCTTCGGTGAGTCCGACCCGGGTGACGGCTACGACTACGACAAGCTCACCGACGACCTGGCCAACGTGCTCGAGGAGCTGGACCTGAACGACGTCACCCTGGTCGGCTTCTCGATGGGGGGCGGCGAGGTCGCCCGCTACGGCACCCGGCACGGGTTCGACCGGATCCACAGCGTGGTCTTCGCCTCGGCCGTCCCGCCGTTCCTGATGCAGAGCGACGAGAACCCCGACGGTCCGCTCACCGAGGACGCCGCCGGTGAGATGGAGAGCGGGCTCAAGGACGACCGCGACGCCTTCTTCGACGACTTCGTCACGCAGTTCTTCTCGGCCGGCGACGAGCTCAAGGTCACCGACGAGCAGGTGCAGGAGGCGATCACGCTGTGCAAGCTGTCCGACCAGGAGGCGGCCGTCGGCTGCATGGAGGCCTTCGGCACGACCGACTTCCGCGACGACCTGGCCAACGATCACCGTCCCGACCCTGGTGATCCACGGCGACAGCGACGGCGTCGTGCCCTTCGAGGGCTCCGGCAAGCGGACCCACGAGGCGTCGAGGGCAGCGAGCTGGTCGTGATCGAGGGCGGGCCGCACGGCTGCAACGTCAGCCACGCCGAGCGAGTTCAACCAGGCCCTGCTGGCCTTCCTGGAGAAGTAGCACGGGCCCTCGGCCATCGCGGGGATGGTTACATGCCCTTGTGACCACCATCTGACGCCGAACGCCACCCCCGACCACGCTCGTCGAGACCGCGAGCGGGCCGGTACGCGGGGTCGTCGAACGAGGCGCCGCGGTCTTCCGCGGCATCCCGTACGCCGCCCCGCCGTTCGGCGAGCTCCGCTTCGCCGCACCAGCGCCGCACGGGCCCTGGGCCGAGGAGCGGGACTGCTCGGCGTACGGCGCGACGGTGCCGAAGGGGCCGTTTCGCCAGGAGGTCCGTGACCTGCTCGCCGAGCCGGCCATCGCCGGCGAGGACTGCCTCAACCTCAACGTCTGGACCCCCGACCCGGCCGCCGGCGGGCTGCCGGTGCTGGTCTGGATCCACGGCGGTGCGTTCGTCAACGGCAGCGGCGCGGTGCCGACGTACGCCGGTGACGCGTTCGCCCGCGACGGCGTCGTGGCGGTGACGATCAACTACCGGCTCGGCGTGGACGGCTTCGCGCACCTGCCCGACGCTCCGGACAACCGCGGCCTGCTCGACCAGGTCGCCGCGCTGGTCTGGGTGCGCGACAACATCGCGGCCTTCGGCGGCGACCCGGGCAACGTCACCATCGCCGGCGAGTCCGCCGGTGCGATGAGCGTCACCACCCTCACGCGCGATGCCCGCCGCGCGGGGGCTGTTCCGCCGGGTGATCGCCGAGAGCGGGGCCGGGCACCACGTGCTCAGCCCGGAGACGGCCGGACTGGTCACGATCGCGCTGGCCCAGCGGCTCGGGGTCGACGCGACCGCGGCCGGGCTGGGCGGCGTACCCGTCGACGAGCTGGTCCTGGCCCAGCTGGCCCTCGGTGCCGAGATCGGCGCCGACCCCGGCGGGTGGCGCGAGATCGCCGCCAACGGGATGCCCTTCGAGCCCGTCGTCGACGGCGAGAGCCTGACCGGTCGCCCGTACGACGTGATCGCCGCCGCCGGCGGCGACGTGGCGGGTGCGGACGTCGACCTGCTGATCGGCAGCAACGACACCGAGCACACCCTGTTCCTGCACCCGATGGCCGCGGTGGTCGACGAGCCGACGGCGCGGATGCTGCTCGGCCGGCTCGGCGGGGCGGAGGGTGCCTACGAGACGCTGGCCGCGAGCCCGGGGGTCGAGGGGCCCGTTCGACGTGCTGGTCGCCGGGATGACCGACTGGTTCTTCCGGGTGCCGGCCCTGCGGATGGCCGAGACCCGGCTGGCCCAGGGCCGCGACACCTTCGTCTACCAGTTCGGCTGGGAGACGCCGGTGCTCGACGGTGTGCTGCGCTCCACCCACGCCCTCGAGATCGGCTTCGCCTTCGACACCCTCGACGTGCCCGAGACGCAGTGGATGACCGGTCCCGAGGCCCCCAGGCGATCGCCGACGACATGCACGCCGCCTGGGTCGGCTTCATCCGCGACGGCGACCCCGGGTGGCCGGCGTACGGCGAGGCGCGCAGCACGCGCCGGTTCGGCGGACCGGGGCGACGGTAGGTGGTGGACGACCCGCAGCCGGAGCGCCGGCTGGCATGGCCCGAGCGCTAGGCCGGGTTGCCCTGGGGTCGAAGTCGCAGAACAGTCCGGCCTGCTGTCCCTCGAGGAGGATCGCCTCGACACGGCCGAGGGCCGAGGTCTCCTCGCTGTCGGTGTAGGGCCGAGAGCCCCCCGCGGGCCGGTGGTCGAGGAAGATCCGCAGCAACGCCCGCATCTCGTCACGGTGGGTGTCGTTGAGCGCGACGGCGGCGCGGATGTAGCCGGCGAGCGCAGCCCGGGCGTCCGGATGGTCCACGGTCTGCTTGGCGACGAAGTCCCCGATGGTGGTGAACAGCGATGCCAGCGTTGCCGCGATGAGGTCGTCCTTGTCCGCGAAGTGGTAGGAGATCGTGCGGGTCGAGGACAGCCCGGCCCGCTGGGCGATCCCCTGGAACGTGCAGGCGCGGTAGCCCTGATCGGCCACGAGCGCGACCGTCGCGTCGACGATCTGGTGGCGACGCGCTTGGTTCGTGACCGAGCGACCGACCGTGTTTGCCTGCACGAGTAAAAATGTACTCGTCCAAGTACATGTGTCAACACCGTCGAGTCGCGGCAGGATGCAGCCATGCGTCCCGAGCAGCCCGAGCCGGTGGTCGCCCGCAACCGACGGGCCCGGCACGACTACCACCTCGAGAGCAGCATCGAGGCGGGTCTGGTGCTGGTCGGCACCGAGGTGAAGTCACTGCGCGCCGGGCGCGCCTCGCTGGTCGACGGGTTCGTCGAGATCGACGGCGGGGAGGCCTGGCTGCACCAGGTGACCATCCCGTCGTACGCCCAGGGCTCGTGGACCAACCATGCGGCCAGGCGCAAGCGCAAGCTGCTCCTGCACCGCGCCCAGATCGACAAGCTGGAGCGCCGGGTGCGCGAGAGCGGGCTGACCATCGTGCCGCTCAGCCTCTACTTCAAGGATGGTCGCGCCAAGGTGGAGATCGCCCTGGCCAAGGGCAAGAAGACCTGGGACAAGCGCCACGCCCTCGCCGAGCGGGACGCCCGGCGCGAGACCGATCAGGCGATCGGGCGACGGTTGAAGGCGATGACCGACTGAGCTCGGGGTGGTCGAAGCCTTTGCGCGGTTACCCGTGAGTATCTACACTCAAGTTACCGACAGGTAGACCACGTGAGGGTGCCCATCATGAGCCACTACAAGTCCAATCTCCGCGACATCGAGTTCAACCTCTTCGAGGTGCTCGGGCGCGACGAGATCCTCGGCCGGGGGGCGTTCGAGGACGTCGACACCGACACCGTGCGCTCGATCCTCGGCGAGGTCGACCGGATGGCCCGCAACGAGCTGTCCGAGTCGTTCGCCGACGCCGACGCAGCACCCGCCGGTCTTCGACCCCGAGACGCACACCGCGCCGGTGCCGGCGTCGTTCAAGAAGAGCTACCGGGCCTGGCTGGACGCCGAGTACTGGCGTCTGGGCACGCTGGCCGAGCTCGGCGGCACACCGGCGCCCTCCAGCATCAACTGGGCGATGGGCGAGATGGTGCTCGGCGCCAACCCCGCCCTGTGGATGTACGGCGCGGGCCCCAACTTCGCCGGGCATCGTGCACCGCAACGGCAACCAGCGCGACCAGCAGATCGCCCGGCTGATCGTCGACCGGCAGTGGATCACCACGATGGTGCTCACCGAGCCGGACGCCGGCTCCGACGTCGGGGCGGGCCGCACGAAGGCGATCCTCCAGGACGACGGCACCTGGCACATCGAGGGCGTCAAGCGGTTCATCACCTCCGCCGAGTCGGACCTCTCGGACAACGTCATCCACCTCGTGCTCGCACGCCCGTCGGGCGTCGAGGGCGCGGGCGGTCCCGGCACCAAGGGGCTCAGCCTGTTCATCGTGGCCAAGCACCACTTCGACCTCGAGACCGGTGAGCTGGGCGCGCGCAACGGCGCCTACGTCACCAACGTCGAGCACAAGCTGGGGATCAAGGTCTCCAACACCTGCGAGCTGACCTTCGGCGACCCCGGCGTCGGCGGCGGCGAGCCGGCCGTCGGCTACCTGCTCGGCGAGGTGCACGACGGCATCGCGCAGATGTTCCAGGTGATCGAGAACGCCCGGATGATGGTCGGCACCAAGGCCATCGCGACGCTCTCGACCGGCTACCTGAACGCGCTGGAGTTCGCCAAGTCCCGGGTCCAGGGCGCCGACCTGGCCAGCTCCGGCGACAAGAGCGCCCCGCGGGTGACGATCACCCACCACCCCGACGTACGCCGCTCGCTGATGACGCAGAAGTCGTTCGCCGAGGCGATGCGCTCGCTGGTCCTCTACACCGCCTCCTGGCAGGACCGGGTCGCCATCGCCGAGCACGCCGGGCAGCGCGACGAGCTCGCGATGCGGGTCAACGACCTGCTGCTGCCGATCGTCAAGGGCTACGGCTCGGAGCGGTCCTGGGTGCTGCTGGGCACCGAGTCGCTGCAGACGTTCGGCGGATCGGGCTTCCTCGCCGACTACCCGATCGAGCAGTACGTCCGCGACGCCAAGATCGACACCCTCTACGAGGGCACCACCGCGATCCAGGGCCAGGACTTCTTCTTCCGCAAGATCGTCAAGGACCAGGGCCAGGCGCTGGGTCACGTCGCCGGCGAGATCTCCGCGTTCGTCGACTCCGGGGCCGGCAACGGACGGCTGAAGATCGAGCGCGAGCTGCTCGCGACCGGTCTCGAGGACGGCCAGGCGATCGTCGGGCACCTGATCAACACGCTGATGAGCGCCGACGAGTCGGTCGAGGGTGGCGACATCCGCAACGTCTACCAGGTCGGGCTGAACACCAGCCGCCTGCTGATGGCGCTCGGGGACGTCGTCTGCTCGTGGCTGCTGCTGCGCGGTGCCGAGGTGGCGCTGGCGAAGCTGTCCGGTGAGGTGTCGGCGAGCGACAAGGCGTTCTACGAGGGCAAGGTCGCGGCCGCGCAGTTCTTCGCGCGCACCAACCTGCCCCGGCTCACCGCCGAGCGCGCCATCGTCGAGGCCACCGACGGCTCGCTGATGGACCTCGACGAGGCGAGCTTCTGAGGTCGCGGGCTCAGGCCTGGACGACCTTGGCGCGGTAGCTCTCGATGATGGCCATGAACTCGGTGCGCTCCTGCTCGGGCACCCCGAGGTAGTTCAGGGTCGCGTCGATCTCGGTCCACACCGCGTCGAAGCCGTCCTGGTCGATGGAGAGGTGCTCGTGGGCCTCGTCCATGTCGTGGCCGATGTAGCACTTCGGGCCGCCCGCGGCCTCGATCGACCAGGCGGCCACGAGGAACTTGTAGCCGGCGGCGTTGGCGGGGTTCCCATGGTGCTCGTGGACCTTGTCGTTGGCGTTGACGTTGACGTTCGCGAAGAGCCGGTCGACCAGGACGTCGACGGCGCCGGCGATGCCGTAGACGACCACCGAGGCGCTCGTAGAGGGTGGCCTCCTGGCCCTGCACCTCGGGGGCGGTCGCCGGGTCGGCCTCGGGAGCGAGCTGCCTGGTGTCGGGGACGGCCCGTGCTGCTGCCTGGGTCATGATGCTTCTCCTTCGGGTGCACTCGCCCTCGCCGCCGGCTGCGGGGAGGGTCGGAGATCCGGGGCCAGCTGGGCGGCGAGGTCGCGCAACCGGCGGCGCAGGTCGGCCAGCTCCAGGGGAGCGAGCCCGGTGTCGCAGGCCACCCGGGCCTGGACCCGGGCGGCCACCGTCTCGAGGTCACGTCCGGCCTCGGTCGCCCCGACCAGGACCTGGCGCCGGTCGGCGCCCGGTCGGCGTGCGACGAGACCGGCAGCCTCCAGCCGGTCGACGAGCGGGCTGACGGCGTGGGAGTCCAGCTCGAGGCGGCGCGCGATCCGCCCCACCGGGGCCGGGCCGTCCTGCCAGAGCGCGAGCATCACCAGGTACTGCGGGTAGGTCAGCCCGATCTCACCGAGCAGCGGGCGGTAGCTGCGGGTGATCGCGTTGGTGGCGGCGTACAGCGCGAAGCAGAGCTGGTCGTCGAGACGAAGCGCGTCGTGCTGGTCCATCTGGGCCACCCCGGGGATCGTGTGACGTGCGTCACGCACGGAGCCCTAATCCATCACGCGTGACGGGTCGCGTCAAGAGCCCCTGTTCGACCCGGAGCAGCCCCGCCCGCTTCGGCAGCCCGTCGGCCCCGGTGCCCTTGCCGCGCAGCTGGCGCAGCAGGAACGGGCCCATGAAGGAGCCCAGCCACCACGCGTCCCGGCGGACGGCCTCGAGCAGACCGGGCGGTCGGGCCTGCGGCTCGGACCACGCGGGATCGCTGCCCGGCAGGTCGAGCAGGTGGGCCATCCCGGCCGCGATCCGCGCGTGACCGGTGGGGCTGCCGTGGATCCGGTCGTGGCTCCACATCGAGGCCTCACCACACATCTCGAGACCGAACAGGTCGAGCACCTCGACGCCGTGCCGCTCGGCCGCCCCGAGCAGGCGGGTGCGCAGGCGCATCTGTCGCGGGCGCAGCCAGGCCATCACCGGAAGCATCCGCGCGATGTCCGGGAAGGTCATGGTGAGCACCCGTGCGCCCGCGTCCGTGAGCGCCGCGAAGCACTGCGCGACCTCGCCGACCACCTTGTCCAGGTCGTAGTCGTGGCGCAGCACGTCGTTCATCCCGACCACGACCGTGGCCAGGTCGGGCTCCAGCTCGAGCGCCGCGGGGAGCTGGTTCGAGAGCACGTGGTGGGCCCGGCAGCCGCTGACCGCGAGGTTGGCGTAACGCAGGTCCGGGCTGGTCGTGGCGGCCATCTCTCGGGCCAGCCGGTCGGCCCAGCCCACCGGCGTACCCGCACCGTCGAGATCGTTGAGCCCCTCGGTCTGGGAGTCGCCGAGCGCGACGTAGCGGTGGTAGGCAGGCACCCCTCGACGCTACCCCGCTGCACCGAAGATGCTGCCCGCGTGCGCGGACCCGTCTAGGCTGGTCGGCACACGCCCCGGACCACGGGTGTGCCCAGACCCCGCAAGGAGCCACCATGAGTCTCGGCCTCGGCATCGCCCTGCTGCTGATCGGACTGATCCTCGCCCTGCAGATCATCAACTTCCCGCAGGGCTTCGACAACATCATCAACGAGCAGAGCCAGCAGACCCTCGGCTGGATCTTCGTGGTCGTCGCCGTCCTCGCCATCGGGCTCTCGCTCTACCTGAACAACCAGGCCCGCGAGCGCCGTACCGTCGTCGAGGACCGCAGGGACCCCCGCAACCCGCGCTGATCCGGTGGGCCGGCGCCGGAGCGACGCCGTACCGCTAGGGGCCGGTCAGCCCGTCCATCGTGGAGAGCTCCTTCTCCTGGTTCCGCACGATCTCGCGGGCCAGGGCCACGGCCTCCGGGTTGCTGCCGTCGGTGATCTCGGCCTGGGCCGTCGGGATCGCGCCTTGGTGCTGCTGGACCATCAGGGCGAGCCAGATCGCCTGGAAGGTCTGGTCGTCGTCGGTGGTGCGCAGCTTGTCCACCTGATCGGTGGACAGCATCCCCTTCGTCGCCTCGCCCAGGGTCGGCAGCGTCTCGCCCCAGCCACCGAGCCAGCCCTTCAGGGTGGCGACCTCCTTGCTCTCGGACTTCTCGATGGCCCCGGCCAGCGAACGGACCACGGGATCGAGGTCGTGACCCGAGGTCAGCCCGACCATCTCCAGCGCCTGCTCGTGGCGCGGCACCATCTGCTGGGCGAAGCCCACGTCCGCCGCGTTGTGCGGACCCGGGGCCGCGGCCGGGGAGGCGGAGCCGCCCCGCACGGAGGAGTCGGCGGAGTCGGCGGAGTCCGTGCCGCCGCACCCGGCGAGAGCGAGCGCGCCGACGAGCAGCGCGGGAGCAAGGAGCCAGGAGCGACGCATGGTCCCACCCTAGGCAGACCGGTCACAGGTCCAGGATCATCCGCACGTGCGGACCGATGTCGGGCTCGTCCCACACCTCACCCTGCACGGTGAAGCCGTGCCGCTCGTAGAACGCCCGGGCGGGCGTGCGGGCGTTGAGCCACACCGCGCCTCCGCCGTGCCCGCGGGCGTGGGCGAGCAGCGCCCCGAGCACCGCCGCGCCGACGCCGGTCCCGCGCCGGCCGGGCTCGGTGGCCATCCCGCGGACCCGCCACCAGCCGGGTGGGTCCGCCCGGATGTTGCCGGTCCCCAGCAGCACCGCCGCGTCGTACGCACCGACGTGGAAGGCGGGTGCCTCGTCCCCGGGCAGGGGTACGTCGCGCCCTCCGCGCAGCACCCGACGCCGCAGGTCCGCGCTGTCGGCGGGCGAGATCGTGCGGACCCGCATCAGAACCAGCCGACCACGACGTCGGCCAGCCCCAGCACCACCGCGAACCGGGCCCAGCGCCCGATCAGGCACGTGCTGGTGAAGATCGCGATGTTCACCTTGAGGTGCCCGGCCAGCACCGCGATCACCAGGAGCGGCGGGACACCCAGTCCGGAGGAGGCCAGCAGCAGCAGCACGGTCTGGGCGGGGTGCTCCTCGATCCGGGTCTTCCAGCGCTCGTAGGCCGCCTCCCATTTGGGCCCCGACATCTTCTTGCGCATCCACGGCAGGCCCATCGCCCAGTCGGCGGCGTAGTAGAGCACCACCTTGCCGGTGGTCTGGCCCACGGCGGCCGCCAGCGAGACCACCGCGATCCCGCCGCCCACCTTGGCGACGCCGACGGCACCGAGGTAGGCCTCGATGTTGATGAAGGGCAGCAGCGCCGACCCGAACCCGACCAGGAGGGTGGTCAGGACGATCTTCATGTCGGTCCCGGCTCGCCGGCCGCCTCGACGTTGGGCAGGCCGCCCGTCGGCATGGGGAGCCCCAGGCGCATCACCTGCGCCATCGCCACGCACTTGTAGGCCAGCAGCGCCACCGCGATCGCCCCGCCCAGCCACACGCCCCACCACAGGTCCCGGGTGAGCAGCAGCAGGACGCCGAACAACGCCGAGTTGACCGCCTTGGCCGGCTTGGACCAGTTGTAGCGCCAGATCTTCGCGTCCACCACGTAGAAGTAGTTCGGGCTGGTGATCGGCCAGAACAGGAAGGCCAGCGAGATGAAGCAGTCGACGACCAGGAACTCCGCGAGGTAGACCAGGATCGCCGGCATCAGGTGCGGGATCAGCCAGGCCAGCCCGAGGTAGAAGGCGGCCAGGTCGAACCGGTCGGACAGGATGTCCAGCGCCGCCCCGGTGCGGGTCTCGCAGTCGCGTACCCGCGCCCACCAGCCGTCGATCGAGTCGCCGACCCAGTGCACGACCAGTGCGGTCACCAGCAGCCAGAGGTGCCCGCGGTACGCCGCCGCCCCGGCCAGGCCGACGCAGAGCACCGTGCGCACGACGGTGACCACCGTCGCCTCGGTCCACACCCGCTCCCGCGCGGGATCGGCGTGGATCCGCCGGGACAAGGTCAACGCCACGTCCAGCAGGCTATCCGGGCCGGAGCCCGACTCAGAACAGCAGGGCGGTCGCGGGGTCGCTCATGATCCCCGCGACGTCGGCGAGGAAGCGCGAACCGGACTCGCCGTCGACGTGGCGGTGGTCGAAGGACAGCGCCAGGGTGCAGACGTCGCGGATCTCGAGCGACTCGGCCCCGGTGGGGTCGGTGACCACCCAGGGCTGCCGCTTCACCGCGCCGAAGCACAAGATGGCCGACTCCCCCGGGTTGATGATCGGGGTGCCCGAGTCGACGCCGAACGGGCCGACGTTGGTGATCGTGATCGTGCCGTCGGCCATCTCGGCCGGCTGGGTCCGGCCCTCGCGGGCGATCGCGGTGAGCTGGTTCAGCGCCTCGGCGAGGTCGACCAGCGAGAGCGACCCGGCGTCCTTGACGTTGGGAACGACCAGTCCCCGCGGGGTCGCAGCGGCGATACCGAGGTTGACGTAGCTCTTGAGCACCACCTCACCGGCGGCGCCGTCCCAGTATGAGTTCACGATCGGGGTACGCCGGACCGCCAGGCACAGCGCCCGGGCCAGCACCAGCAGCGGGGAGACCTTGAGGTCGCGGAACTCCCGGCGCTGGCGCAGCCGTGCGACGAGCTCGGTCGTCGGGGTGACGTCGACGGTGACCCACTCGGTGACGTGCGGGGCCGTGAAGGCCGAGTCGACCATCGCCTGGCCCATCATCTTGCGCACGCCCTTGATCGGCTCGCGGGTCTCGCGGGCTGTCGACGACGCCGCAGGGGTCTCGCCGCGGGGCTCGACGCGCTCGCCGGCGCTCCCTGCTCGACCGGCGTGGTCCTCGACGTCCTTCCGGGCGACCGAGCCGTTCGGGCCGGTGGCCCGCACCGAGGCCAGGTCGACGCCCAGGTCCTTGGCCAGCTTGCGCACCGGCGGCTTGGCCAGGACGCGGGCGTCGGTGCGAGCGCTGTCCGGCACGAGTGCCTCCGCGGTCGGGGTCTCCCCCTCCGCCGAGCGGGCCGGGACCGCCGGGACCGCCGGCTCGTCGGCGGGAGCGACCTCGTCGGCCATCTCATCGACCTGGGCGCCACCGGGCGAGAACGCGCCCTGGACCTGCATCTGGGTCGCCGTTCCGGCATCCGAGGCCGGCGAGGCCGATCCACGCCGCGCCCGGCGCAGTGCGGGACGGTCGGCCTTGTTCCGCCCGACCAGGCTCTCGCCCTCGCCACCGCCGCTCGCGGCCGGGTTGGACAGGTCGAGCTCGGGTGCGGGCCGCAGGATCGGGCGCAGGATCAGACCCCGAGTCCGGCTCCGGGGCGGAGGAGGCGTCCTCCCCGACCCGGATGATCGGGGTGCCGACCTCGACGGTCTCGCCCTCATCGACCAGCAGCGCGCCGACCACGCCGGCGTACGGCGAGGGCAGCTCGACCAGGGACTTCGCGGTCTCGATCTCGACGATCACGTCGTTGATCTCGATGGTGTCACCGACGGCGACGCGCCAGGAGACGATCTCGGCCTCGGTGAGGCCCTCGCCGACGTCGGGCAGCTTGAACTCGGGCACGCGGGTGGCTCCTCGGTCCTGGGTGGTCAGTAGTCGAAGGTGCGGTCGACGGCGTCGAGGACGCGGTCGAGGTCGGGCAACCAGGCCTCCTCGATCCGGCTCGGCGGGTACGGCGTGTCGAAGCCGCCGACGCGCAGCACCGGCGCCTCGAGGGAGTAGAAGCACTGCTCGGTGATCCGGGCCGCGATCTCCGAGCCCATCCCGAGGTTGACGTGCGCCTCGTGGGTGATCACGCAACGTCCGGTGCGACGTACGGACTCGACGACCGGGCCCATGTCGAGCGGGGAGAGGGTGCGCAGGTCGATCACCTCGATGGAGCGCCCCTCGCCCGCAGTAGGCCTCGGCGGCCTTCAGGCAGGTCTTGACCATCGGCCCGTAGCCGAGCAGCGTCACGTCCTCGCCCGCACGGACCACCCGGGAGCCGAACAGCGGCTCTGGGGTGGCGGACTCGTCGAGCTCGGCCTTGTCGGCGTGGTACTGCCGCTTGGGCTCGAGGAAGATCACCGGGTCGTCGGCCGCGATCGCCTGCTGGATCATCCAGTAGCCGTCGACCGGGTTGGAGCAGGCGACGACCTTGAGACCGGGCGTGTGCGCGAACTGCGCCTCGGGCGACTCGGAGTGGTGCTCGACCGCCCCGATCCCGCCGCCGAACGGGATCCGGATCACGATCGGCATCGGCACGCGGCCCCGGGTGCGGAAGTGGATCTTGGCGACCTGGCTGACGATCTGGTCGTAACCGGGGTAGACGAAGCCGTCGAACTGGATCTCGCACACCGGCCGGTAGCCGCGCATCGCGAGCCCGACCGCGGTGCCGATGATGCCGGACTCGGCCAGCGGGGAGTCGATCACCCGGTCCTCGCCGAAGTCCTTCTGCAGCCCGTCGGTGATCCGGAAGACCCCGCCGAGCTTGCCGACGTCCTCGCCCATCAGCAAGACCTTGGGGTCGTCCTCCATCGCCTTGCGCAGCCCGGAGTTGAGGGCCTTCGCGAGCGTCACCTTGCTCATCAGTGGGCCTCCTCGAAGCTGTCCAGGTACGCCGCGTAGCCGTCGCGCTGCTCGGCCAGCTCGGGCGGCATCTCGGCGTAGGCGTGCTCGAACACCGAGACGGATGTCCGGGTCGGCGAGGTCCTTGATCCCGCCGCGCAGCCGCGCACCGAGCTCGTCGGCCTCGGCCTTGACGCCGGCGAAGAAGTCGTCCGGGCCCAGTCCGTTGCGTCTGAGGTAGACCTCGACCCGGGCGATCGGGTCCTTGAGCTTCCAGTTCTCCACGTCGTTCGGAGAGCCGGTAGCGGGTCGGGTCGTCGGTCGTGGTGTGCGCACCCATCCGGTAGGTGTAGGCCTCCACGAACGTCGGACCGCTGCCCTCGCGGGCGCGCTGCAGGGCCGCCTGGGTCACGGCGTACGTCGCCAGCACGTCGTTGCCGTCGACACGCACGCCGGGGAAGCCGAAGCCGAGCGCGCGCTGGTAGAGCGGGATCCGCGACTGCCGCTCGATCGGCTCCGAGATCGCCCACTGGTTGTTCTGGCAGAAGAACACGACCGGGGCGTTGTAGGAGGCGGCGAAGATGAAGGCCTCGTTGACGTCGCCCTGGCTGCTGGCGCCGTCACCGAAGTAGGCCACGACAGCCGTGTCGCGATCGGGGTCGCCGGTGCCGACGGCACCGTCGCGCTGCACCCCCATCGCGTAGCCGGTCGCGTGCAGGCACTGGGCGCCGATCACGATGGTGTAGCTGGCGAAGTTGTGCTCGGCCGGGTCCCAGTCGCTCTGGTCGACCCCGCGGAACAGTCCGAGCAGCTTGAGCGGGTCGAGCCCGCGGCACCAGGCGACGCCGTGCTCGCGGTAGGTCGGGAAGACGTAGTCCTGCGGGCGCAGCGCCCGGCCCGAACCGATCTGGGCGGCCTCCTGGCCGAGCAGCTGGGCCCAGATGCCGAGCTCGCCGTGACGCTGGAGGGCGGTGGACTCGGTGTCGATGCGCCGGGTGAGCACCATGTCGCGGTAGAAGCCGCGCAGCTCGTCGGCGGAGAAGTCCCGGTCGAAGCGCTGGTCGTGCACCCGCTCGCCCTCGGGCGTCAACAGCTGGACCAGTTCGGTGCCGGTCTCGTCGATGGGGGCTCGGAAGTCTTCACTCATCAGGCGCTCCTTCTGCTCTTTGCGGATCGTGCGGGGTCGCCGCGGTTCCGGTCTCGAACGATCTGCGTCGCGCTGCGCAGGGGTGGCGCGCCGGTCGGGACACAGGTCGCAGTGGTGTGTGATCGGGACCACACAGCACCTCTCACGCACGCTACCCGCCCCGCCCCGGCGGGGCGAATCCGTGCTCCTGCGGTGCTTTCGCGGGCCCGGGAGGTTTGCCGGTCCCGCTGAGGGGCACGTCCTGCCCATGAGACATTCCTCCGCCGCACCCGGCACGCCGGGGCGATCCCACCGGGCCGCGCCCGGGGGGCAGCCATGAGCATCCGCGTCGGCACCCAGGTCTCCTGGTCGTGGGGCAACGGCACCGCCACCGGCAAGGTCAGCGCCGTGCATCGGGAGAAGGTGACCCGCACCATCAAAGGCAGCACGATCACCCGTGACGGCAGCGCCGACGACCCGGCGTACGAGATCGAGCAGGACGACGAGACGCTGGTCCTCAAGCTGCGCAGCGAGGTCGAGCGGGCCTGAACCCGGCTGAACGGCGCGGCACCGACGGCGGGGAGGCTCGTCCGGTGCGGAGCCGCACCTCCGCCGACCGCTCTAACGGGCGCCGAGCTCGTAGCCGCGGTCCGACGTGCGCACCAGTCCGACCGAGTCCACGGTGACGGTCGGCGTACCGGCCTCGTGCCGCAGCTCGACGGTCCCCTTCCCGCAGATCGAGCGGAGGTCATCGGAGGAGAAGTTCGCCCACGTGTGGGTGTCGTAGATCGGCGAGATCCGGCCGCGGTAGTGCCCGGCGACGTAGACCCGGAGCGATCCGGCGCGAGTGGCCGGCGTGCCGATGGCCCGCACCGTCACGCAGTTCGCCGTCGAGCCCGAGACCACGCTGAGCGAGGAGCTCCCGGCCAGGTTGCGCGCCGTGCCTCCCTGCGCCGCGGAGGAGCGGAAGACCGAGGCTTTGCCGCGCAGGTGCAGAAGGGTGTCGTCGTACGGCGCGGCGGTGCAGCTCTGCCCCACCCAGCCGCTGGTCAGCCCGGCCCGGTCGACCGCGCGACCCTGGAAGCAGATCCGGTCGCCCGCGTGGATGGTCACCGTCCGCGTGGCGGTGGTCGACGCCTTGGCCGGCCCCCAGTCGGTGTAGTTGCTCGAGGCCTGCGTGGAGCGCCGGAAGCGGGTCTCGTACGACGCGATCCCACTGCCGCTGTCCTGGGCCTTGAAGTGATAGTCGACGCTGACCAGCCTGCTGGCGTGGTTCGGGTGGGAGGTGATCGGGTACGACGGCTGGTTCACGATCGGCGGCGAGCTGTCCACCTGGATGCACGCCGGGTCGGACCATGCCCCGACGTTGCCCCGTCGGTCGACGGCGCGGACCCGGTAGCACGCGCGGGGAGTGCCCAGGAAGGAAGCCCGGGCCGAGGTCTCTGCGAAGTAGTACCCGCGGGTGGCACCCAACCCGGCGCGCACCTCCTCGTCCGTGCTCGTGTTGACCTCGTAGCGGTTGATGCCGGACCCCGGGCTCGCCGAGCTGCTCGGGTCGCCACCGGTCCAGGTGAGCGTCACCGCCGAGCTCGCGGAGGCGTAGGCCGGCACGGCGCCCATCGAGGCGGTGGGAGGCGTCTTGTCGGCCTCCGCGTCGCCCGCGAGAGCGAGGTCGAGCACCCCGATGCCACCGGCCAGGTCGCGGTAGACGAAGCCGGCGCCGGCATCGTTGGCCAGCATGGAGCCCGAACGGATGCGCACGGACCGGACCGGCCCCACGGCACCGGTCTCGCTCACGGCGGCGGTCGTGAGGTGGCCGCGGGCCACGGCGCCGTCGGCCAGGACGAACGGTGAGTAGTTGTCGTCGTCGAAGCTCAGGCTGTCGAACACGCGCCGCAGGTCCAGCACGGAGGTGACGAACCTCCCCGAGCCCTTGCTGCAGGAGACGGCCGCCCAGCGCCCGCGCACGAGCAGGCCGCCGTAGCTCTGCGAGAAGCACGACGGGAAATGCGTCTCGACGACCGGGTCCCCGCCCCTGACGAGGTCGCGTCGGGTGAGCGCACCGTCGCCGTCGACCGTCCACAGCAACCCGGCGTCGATGCTGGCACTGGTCACGTCCGCAGGCACGTCCACGACCTTCGTCCCGCTGTCGGCCTCGAAGACACCGCCGCCGGAGCCGTCGATCAGGACATACGCACCCTCCTGGTCGACCTGGGCGGAGCCGTAGTTCTTCAGCTGCCAGGAGCCGGACGACGTGGTGACGACGTGGGTGCCGTCACCCTCGCCCAGGAGGTCCGAGCCCCACTTGACCACGGTGACTCCCCCGGCTGCACTCTCCACCACGGGAGTCGTGGGAAGTCCCGCTCCGTCCTGCCCGGGCACCGGCACCCAGCCGGCCGCACCGCTCAGGTCGTCCTGGACGACGTGCGACACCCCGTCGACACGCTGAACCGCCACCAGACGCTCACCGTCGCGGCGCACGCTGCCGATCAGGGAGCCGCCTGCCGGAGCGGCCACCGGGCGCACGGCGTCGTGCGGGCCTAGCTGATCGGTGCTCGCTGCACTCGCTGAAGGGGCAGCGAGGCCCCCGGCCAGGACCAGCACCACCACCAGCCCCGCACCCGCACCCGCACGTCGACGCATCGTCACACCCTCCCGAGGAAGTGGTTCCCCCGGGCGGGCACCACCAGCCGCAGCAGTATCCATGCTGCTCACTCCGCCGTCTGCCGATCCGGCAGATCCGGGCCGGCTGCTTTACTTCTCGGGTGTCCGAGACCAGTCTCCACGTGACCAACACGCTCAACGTGCCGGTGGGCCGGGTGTTCGACCTCTTGGCCTCGCCGTACCGGCACCGGGAGTTCGACGCCTCGAAGATGGTCGTCTCCGACGAGACCGGTGATCCGATCACCAAGGTCGGCCAGGTCTTCCGGATGAACATGTGCCGGATGACCGCGGACGGGCCGGTCGAGTACCAGACCGACAACCACGTGACGAAGTTCAAGCCCAACCGCAAGATCGCCTGGGCCGTGGCCGACAAGGACGGCGAGCCGGGCGGCTGGTTCTGGCGCTACGACCTCTCGGTCAAGGGCAAGCGCGACCAGAAGACCCTGCTCACCCTGACCTACGACTGGGGCGACGCCAGCGACCGCACGGTGCGGGCCGTCGGGCTGCCCGCCTTCAACGAGAGCAACCTGCAGGACTCGCTCACGCTGCTGGAGAAGGTGCTCAAGGCCTAGCCGTGCACCTGGGCGCGGCCTACTCCTCGTCCACCGTGTCCCGCCCGAAGCGCTCCCCGGTCTTCGGGTCGACCGCCTCCTGCCCGGGCGGCAGGTTGGACAGGTCCGGCGCGATCACGGTCGTCTCCCGGCTGTCCGGGAGGCGCACGCCGACCGGCTTGTTGCCGCCTCCGACGAGGATCAGGTCGGTCGCGTCGCGCTTCGAGAGCGTCTCGCCGCGGAAGTACTCCGGAGCCACCGCGGCCCAGACGTACATCAGCACCACGCCGAGCAGCAGCGAACCGATGCCCAGCAGGAACACTCCGCCGACGTTGCCGATGTGGGTGCCGCCCGAGCCCCAGTCGGGAGCGGTGTAGAGCTTCGCCGCCCAGATGAAGGCCGCGAGCAGGATGATCCCACCGAGCAGCGGGAAGACGCCCTGCATGACGATGTCGCGCGGCTTGGCCCACATCGTCTTGCGGTAGAACCAGGCGCAGGCGAAGCCGGTGAGGCCGTAGTAGAAGGCGATCATCAGCCCGACGGCCTCGATGGTGTCGGCGAGGATGTTCTCGCTGATCAGGGTCAGCCCGACGTAGAAGACGATCGAGACGACACCCATCCACACCGTGGAGTCGGTCGGCGTCAGGTACTTCGGGTGGATCCTGGCGAAGCGGGCCGGCGCGGCCTTGAAGACCGCCATCGACAGGCTGGCCCGCGCCGTCGGCAGGATCGTGGTCTGGGTCGAGGCCGCCGCCGAGGTCAGGATGGTGATGGCCAGCAGGGTGGTCATGATCGAGCCGACCGCACCGCCGCCGAAGACGGCGTCGCCCATCGCGGCGAAGACGTCCGAGGCGTTGTCCTCGTTGCCCAGCCCGATCCCGGAGGTGCCGACACCGGCGAAGGCGATCACGGCCACCGAGACCAGCGCGTAGGTGACCAGCAGCAGCACGGTGGAGATGACCGCGGCCCGTCCGGGCGTGGTCGCCGGGTCGTCGGCCTCCTCGTTGGTGGCCACGGCGGTGTCCCAGCCCCAGTAGATGAAGACCGCGATCAGGGTCGCGGTGACCAGGCCCGACCCGGTCAGCCCGCTCGGGGAGATCCAGTCCAACGAGGGCTTCAGACCCGCCGGCGCGCCACCGGAGTACACCTTGACGATGGCGAAGACCGCGAACGCGACCAGGGTGACCACCTCGATGCCGAGCAGGCCGTACTGCATCCGCGCGGAGACCTCGATCCCGCGGTAGCAGATGTAGGTCATGATCGCGATCCAGACGATCCCCGCGACCGTGCTCCACAAGGTGCTCGCAGCCAGGGTGTCGAGGCCCACGAGCGTGTAGGAGTAGGCGCCGGCGATCTGGGCGAGGTTCGCCATCACGATGACGTCGGCGATGATGATCGCCCAGCCGCCCATCCAGCCGGACTTGGGCCCGAAGGCGCGCGCCGCCCAGGTGAAGGTGGTCCCGCAATCGGGCTCGGCCTTGTTCAGCTCGGAGTAGGCGACCGCCGTGAGGTACATCGGGATGAAGGCCAGCACCATGATCAGCGGCGCCTTCACCCCGATGATCCCGCCGCCGTTGGTGGTGATCACGACGTAGCCCAGCGTCGCGGCCAAGGAGTACGCCGGGGCGGTCGAGGCCACCCCGATCACGATGCTGCCGAGCAGGCCGAGGGCGCCCCCCTTGAGGCCCTTGCTCTCTCGTTCGGTGCTCGAAGGTGCTGCTGCCTGCGCCGTCATGTCGTCACCCTCACCGATCGACGTTTCCGCTACGTGATGGTGCAGGTTAGAACCGTGTGACGGTCGGTGGGAAGGAATCCGCACCAGAAATCTTCTGTCAACGACCAGATCCCCAGCACGAAGCGGCTCAAAGACAGGAATCCGTAGCCCCGACGCCGCGCCGGCAGCCGGCCTGCCATCCTGTGCGGATGAGTGTCAGCAGCCTGGCCGGGGAGTCGTTCGTCTCCCTCACGACGTACCGCCGCAGCGGGGAGGGTGTCGCCACGCCGGTCTGGGTGGCCAGGGACGAGAGCGGGGACGGCGACGCGCTGGTCGTCACGACCGTCGCCGGCAGCGGCAAGGTGAAGCGGCTGCGCAACGACGCCCACGTCACGCTGCGCCCGTGCAACCGCAGCGGCACCGTGGCCGAGGGGGCGCCGTCCGTCGAGGCGCGCGCCGAGGTGATCACCGAGCCTTCCCGGATCGCGTCGTCGACCGACCCGATCCGGCGCAAGTACGGCCTGCAGTTCACGGTCGTGATGGGGATCGAGAAGATCGTCGGACGCGGCCGGGTGCGGGTGGCTCTGCGGATCACCGATCCCGGCTGAGCGTGCTCGCCCCGACGCGCACGTCCGTCCGGCTGGTGCGGCTCCTGATCGCACTGACCGGGCTCACCGCCATCGCGGTCAACCTCGTCCACGCCCGCACGGAGGGCACGGACTTCCACGTCAGCAACTACTTCTCGTACTTCACGAACCTGTCCAACATCGCCGCTGCGCTGGTGCTCCTGGCCGGCGCGCTCGTGCTGCCCCGCAGGCCCTGGTTCGACACCGTCCGGGGAGCGGCGAGCTTCAGCATGGTCGTGACGGGCCTGATCTACGCCGTCCTGCTCTCCGGGCTCTCCCTCGGCGTCACGGCCCCGTGGATCAACGACGTCCTGCACCGGATCGTGCCCGTGGTGCTGCTCGTCGACTGGCTCGTCGTGCGACGCAACCGGCCGGGTGCCTCCCCCTGGGTCGCGCTGTGGTGGCTCGTCGTCCCGGTCGCCTACCTCGGCTACACGTTGGTCCGCGGTCCGCTGGCAGCCGACTGGTACCCGTACCCGTTCCTGGACCCGACCCGCTCCGGGGGTTATCCCCGCGTGGGCCTCACCTGCGTCGTCCTGGCCGTCGGGATGGCCGCCCTGGCCCTGGCCCTGGCCTGGGGCGCGCGACTCCTCGACCGGCTCAGCGACCGGCGCGAGCCGTGAGTCGTCTGCTTCCGGTGGGGTCGACGAGGTAGGTCGCACCGGAGGGGTCGCGCCAGAGGTAGATGCCGGGGAAGGGTTGGGCGACCTGCCACCCGCCGTGGGTCTTGAGCCGGTGGTGGAAGACGGTCAGTGGGTCCGTAGTTGCCGATGCCGGACTGGCCCGGTGGTCCGGTCGGGTCGTAGGCGACGGTGTGGTCGATCTGGACGTGGCGGGTGGTGTTGGCCGCCCAGGGGAACACGTCGGCCGGGCTCATGACGTGCACCGCCTCGCGGTGCCGGGTCGGGACCTCCCACGCATCCACGGGACGCTGGGCTGCGGGCACCAGGACGGGTTTGATGGTGAAGGAGCAGTGCGAGCCGAACCAGCGCCGCACCCACCCCGCACTGATCGGCGACTCGCCCTCCACTCGCGCCACCCCGGTCGGTGTCTCCGAGAGGTGGACGTAGAGCTGCACGTGCGGCAGTAGCCGGGCCTGGTCGAGGACGTCGCTGAACCGCACGCGGTCCCGGGTCCCGGCCAGCGCCTGGGGCTCCGCGACGTCCCGGGGCTCATCTGGCTCCGGGGGCTCCTCGGGCTCCGGCACGTCGTCGGACGCCGGGCCCACACTTTCGCTGGTTGAGGAAGGACGAAGTCCTGCTGGTTCCTGAGGAGCGAGCGCAGCGAGCGTCTCGGACGGCTCGACACCCCCGCCAGCCGCGTCTGTTCCGTCGCTCGAGCTCTTCGGCGACTCCTTCGTCGCCTTCGACGATGCCTGCTGGCGGTACATGCGCATCAGCGCCAGAGCCTGGGCCGGGTTCGCCATCAGCAGCACAGCGAGCACCCGCCGCTCGTCCAGGCTGCCCGGGTGGCCCTGCGCGGCGAGTGCGTCGGCCAGGAACGCCACCGTGGCATCGATCCGGACGATCACCGGGAACGGCGCCCGCACGTAGAACCCACGCATCCCGTGCTCGCTCGAGCGGGACGCCTTCGCGAACTGCTCGAGCCGGGCCTCCTCCTCACGCCGGCGGGCCGCCTCGACGTCCGCCTCGATCACCGCCGCGTCGACCAGGTTCGTGAACCGCCCCCACGCCAACCTGCCGTCGGCCGACCCCACCACCCGCGCATCGACCAGTCCCGCCTGCTCGAGGCTCAGCTCGCGGGTACGTCTCGCGACGTGACGCGCGAGACCCGCCTTGGCCTCGTACCGGCCCAACGAGGCCCACAACAGCGGCAGCCGGAACTCCAGGTCCAGCACATCAGCACACAACCGTGCCCCCGACCACGCCGAGAGCCCGAGCCGACCCGCCGCCAGCGCCGGCGCGAACTCCGCCACCCGCGGCGTACCGGCCCCACCCAGGCGCACCGCCCGCTGCCGACCCGGCAACCTCGACCGCACAGCATCGACGGTCTCCGCCCGGTGCTCACACAAGAACCGCGCCACCGTCAGCAACCGGTCCACCGCGATCTCGTGCTCGATCCGGCCCAGCACGTCGAGCTCCTCGAGGACATCCATCCCCGTCAGCTGCTCGAAATCCTGCGCCGTCACAGGGCCGATTCTATCGAACACTTGTTCGACATGTCAAGCGCCGCCAGCTCTTCCGGCAGCGACCTGGAGACCGCGCAACAGTGGTACGCCGCGCTGTTCGGGCGTGGGCCGGACGCCACCCCGATGCCGGACTGCTGGAGTGGCACCTCAGGGAGGAGTACGGCGTGCAGGTGTGGTCGGAACCGGAGCGGTCACCTCACGACGAGCGACTTCTCCTTCGGGTCCCACACCACCTCGCGAGCGTCGTCGCGCATCGCGGCGAGCACGCTGGAGACCACTTCCGCGGCGGGATAGGGCTCGGGCAGCTTGGGGGCCTCGCCGGCCAGGGCCCGGGAGTCGAGCCCGGTGTCGAGGTGCGGCGGGCGGACGTCGATCACCGAGAACGCCTTGCGCCGCTCCCGGCGTACGACGCCCAACCAGGCGGCGAGCGCGCTCTTGGCCGCCGAGTAGTCGGCCATCCCCGCCGTGGGCGCGTCGGCCAGGATCGCCGAGAGCACCACGACCGTGCCGCCCTCGGACAGGTGCCGCGAGGCCGCCCGGACCAGGTTCATCGGACCGAGCGCGTTGACCGCGAACAGCTCCTCGACGACCGCCGGGTCGGCGCCCACGGCGTCGCCGAAGCCGGCCACGCCGACCGTGACGACCAGGGCGTCGAGCCCACCGAGATCGTCGGCGGCGGCGTCGACCGTGTCGCGCACGGACTGCTCGTCCACCACGTCGAACGCCTGCGGGGACGTACCGGTCTCCTCGCCCAGCGCCGCCAGCCGATCCGCGTCGCGGCCGGCCGCGACCACGCGAGCCCCTTCGCCGAGCAGGGCCGTGACCAGGCCTCGCCCGATCACCCCGGTCGCTCCCGCTACCAGCACCCGGGCGCCGTCCAACCGCATCAGAGCGACCCGCGCCCGTGCGGGGTCGCCCAGACGGCCGGGTCGGGGCCCTTGGGCACGATCCCGCTGGGGTTCAGGTTGGTGTGCACGAGGTAGTAGTGCGCCTTGATCTGCTCGAAGTCGACCGTGTCGCCGAAGCCGGGGGTCTGGAACAGGTCGCGCGCGTAGCCCCACAGGTGCGGCATCTCGGTGAGCTTGTTGCGGTTGCACTTGAAGTGGCCGTGGTAGACCGCGTCGAACCGGGCCAGTGTCGTGAACAGCCGGACGTCGGCCTCGGTGATCGCCGCACCCATCAGGTAGCGGCGGTCGGCCAGCCGCTCCTCGAGCCAGTCCAGCGTGGCGAAGAGCCGGTCGAAGGCGGCCTCGTAGGCGTCCTGGGAGCCGGCGAAGCCGCACCGGTAGACCCCGTTGTTGACCTCGGTGAAGACCCGCTGCATCACCTCCTCCATCTCCTCGCGCACGGCCTCGGGCCACAGGTCCGGTGCGTCGGGACGGTGGTGCTCGCGCCACTCGAAGAACAGGTCGTGGGTGATCCACGGGAAGTCGTTGGTGACCAGCTCCTTGGTCGGCTACGTCGACCATCGCCGGCACCGTGATCCCCTTGGGGTAGTCGGGGAAGCGCGCGAGGTAGGCCTGCTGCAGCCGCTCGTAGCCGAGGACCGGGTCGACGCCACCCGGATCGAGGTCGAAGGTCCACGACCGCTCGTCGTGGGTCGGGCCGGCCAGGCCCAGCGAGATCACGTCCTGCAGCCCGAGCAGCTCGCGCACGATGATCGCCCGGTTGGCCCACGGGCAGGCCGCCGCGGCGACCAGCCGGTAGCGCCCCGGCTCGACCGGCCAGCCGTCGCCGGCCGTCACGGGTGATCCGGTCGGGCACGTAGTCCATGTCGCGCTCGAAGGAGCTGTCGGCTCCGATGTCCTTGGTGTCCGAGCTGGTTCGTGAGGTGGTGTCCGGGGCCATGGGTCGAGGCTACGCAGGACCGCCTCTCACCGGCTCACCCCTCTGAGGCCGCGAGATTTTCCAAAGAACTCTTTGCAAACATCTCTTTGGGATCTAGGGTCGAGGCCATGAACCGCACCTTCGTCACCCCTGGCCCCGAGGGCCTCAAGGCGCTCAGCCACCCCGGACGGCTGCGGATGCTCGGCCTGCTGCGCAGCGAGGGTTCGGCCACCGCGACCACGCTCGCGGCGCGGCTCGGACTGAACAGCGGGGCGACGTCGTACCACCTGCGGCAGCTGGAGAAGCACGGTTTCGTCGTCGAGGACACCGAGCGCGGCAACGCCCGCGACCGCTGGTGGCGCGCGGCGCACGAGTCGACGTTCGTCGGGCGCAACGGCGGCGGGGAGACCCCGGAGGAGCAGGACACCCACGACGCCTACCTGCAGTCGGTCGCGGTGGTGTACGCCGAGAAGCTGCAGCGCTCGCTGGCCGAGACCCGCTCGCTGCCCCAGGCCTGGCAGGACTCCGGCGACCTCAGCGACTGGGCCCCGCACCTCACCCCGGCTCGCGCACAGGCCCTGGTCGAGGCGCTGCACGCCGTGGTCGAGGGGTGGGAGGAGGACGACGACGACCCCGACGCACTGCCGTTCACGGTGAACATCAACGCCTTCCTCACCCCGGGAGCGATGGACGCCCCGTGACCGGCGCGAGCGCACGCCGCCTGTGGGGCTACCTCGCCGCCCAGGCCATCTCGATCACCGGCACCCGGATCACGATGATCGCGATCCCGTGGTTCGTGCTGACCACGACCGGCTCGGCGACGCTGACCGGGCTGGTCGCCTTCGCCGAGATGGCGCCGCTGGTCACGCTGCAGGCGCTGTCCGGTCCGTCTGATCGACCGGCTCGGCGCCCGTCGGGTCGCGATCTCCTGCGACCTGGCCAGCGTGGTCGTCGTCGGCGCTGATCCCCGCGCTGCACGTGCTGGGGATGCTCGGCCTGCCGGTGCTGCTGGTGATGGTCGCACTGGCCGGGGCCCTGCGCGGGCCCGGCGAGGCGGCCAAGCACGCGATGATGCCCGCCCTGCTCGAGGTCGTGACGATGCCGACCGAGCGGGTGACCGGGCTCGAGGGCGCCGTGGAGCGGACGGCGTCGCTCGTCGGTGCGGCCGTGGCCGGCGGCCTGGTCGCGCTGGTCGGCGGGGCCGACGCGCTGGTCGTGGACGCCGGGTCGTTCCTGGTCTCCGGTCTGCTCCTGCTGGTCAGCACCCGCGCCCTGCCGCCACCACCCGAGCGGCTGACCCCGGACGAGGGCTACCGGGACGAGCTGCGCTCCGGCTGGGACTTCATGCGCCGCGACCCGATCCTGATCGGCATCGGCGTGATGGTCGCGCTGACCAACCTGCTCGACCAGGGCTACTCCGCGGTGCTGCTGCCGGTGTGGGCCCGGACGTCGGGCAACGGCGTCGCGGCCATCGGTCTGCTCGGTCGCCGTCTTCGGTGCCGCCGCTCTGCTCGGCTCACTGCTGGCCGCCTCACTGGCCCATCGCCTGCCCCGGTTCTGGACCTACCTCGTCGCCTTCCTCCTCGCCGGCGCGCCCCGGTACGTCGCCCTCGCCCTCGGGCTCCCTCTGCCCGTGATCGCGGCGGTCTCGGTGGTCGGTGGGTTCAGCGCGGGCTTCATCAACCCGATCCTCGGGGCGGTGATGTTCGAGCGCATCCCCAAGGAGCTGATGGGTCGGGTCAGCGCGATGAACATCGCGATGAGCTGGTCGCTGATCCCGCTCGGCGGCCTGCTGAGCGGCTTCCTGATCGCGGGGATCGGCCTGTCACCCGCGCTGGTGGCGTTCGGGGCGGCGTACTTCCGTCACCACGACGCTGCCGGCGCTGCAGCCCCGCTGGCGCGAGCTCGACGACCGCCCGGTGCCCGAGCCGGAAATGGCTAGGTCGCGTGTCTGACCTACTTCCCCCGGAAGGCCGTGACCCCGTCGAGGGTCGGCACGAAGACCCAGTCACCGGAGACCACCTGGGACGGGAAGTGCGGGAGCGGACCAGCCGCTCCGTGCCACAGCTGCTCGCCGGTCCTGAGCGAGAGCACCACCAGGTCACCGGAGTCACGGTCGGCGACGTAGACGCGGTCCCCGGCGACGACGGGGGCGCCGTACACGTCCTTCGCGCTCCAGGCCCACGAGATCGCGACTTGCCGACGGACAGGGCCCGGACGGCACCTTCCTTCAGGCACGGCATCAGCACGGTGCTGCCGACGACGGCCGAGCCGCCGTAGGCGTGGCAGCCGTCGGTCGAGGCCAGCTCCGAGCCGACCCCGCCGAGCGGCGTCTCGAGCAGGTACACCTCCCCGCGCTTGCCGGCGATCACGACCCGGTCCTGCTCACGCACCACGGCCGGCGACATCGAGCCGAGGTCGAGGTCCTGGCGGTTGTCCTCGGGCCAGGTGCTCGGGGCGAACACGGAGCGTCGCTTCATCGTGGTCGGGTCGAGCTGGATCACCGAGTCGCTGCCGTCCCAGGTGCCACCGACCTCGGCACCGTTGCCGCTGGCCACGAGGACCGAGCCGTCCGGCCCGGCGACCGCTCCCGGCGTCGCCCACATCCCGGCCTCACGCTTCGTCGGCACCGCGTAGCTGGTGGTGGCGCCCTTGTCGTCGGTGGGCACCGAGGCCGCGTAGCCGACGTAGTCGTCGCAGTCGCCGGCCAGCCCACCGAACACCGTGATCACCCGGCCGTGGCTGATCAGCAGGGCGCCGCGCTCCTGCTCGGCCTTGATGTTGCGGTCGGGCTGGGTGTCGAGGGTCCGGTGCCAGCGCTTGCTGCCGTCGGTGGGGTCGAGGGCCCACAGGGTGTGGTGGCCACCCTCGGTCTCGGCGGCGACGAACACGCTGCCCGTGCTGGCGTCGTACGCCGGGGTGCCGGTGACGCCCAGCGGGTCGATGTTGCCGCACGGCAGGCCACTCTGCGGCTGAGCGGTGCCGAGCGCGGTGTGCCACCGGACGTGGCCGGTGCGGGCGTCCAGTCCGTAGAGCTGGTCCTCCTCCGTCGCCACCACCAGCAGGTCACCGACGACCAGCGGCTCGCCGTAGACGTCGCCCTTCAGGGCCGAGGTCCACCCCACCTGGAGATCACCGCTCGGTCCGGCGTCGACGACCCCGCTGCGCCCGGCGTCGTGGTGGTAGGTCGTCCAGTCGGCCAACGACGTCGAGCCCGTGTAGGGCGACGGGTCCGCCTTCGGCGTGCTCGCGGCGCCGCTCCCACCGCCGCACCCGGTGAGCGCGAGGACAGCGGCGGAGAGGACGATCAGCAGGCGGCGGCACACGCTGCTCATGGTGGCATGACACCCTTCCCGGAGTGAGGCGTGCACTGGTCGGGGTCGTGGTGATCCTGGCTCTCGGTGCACTGAGCCTCCTCGTGCCGGCCCTGCAACCACCCGACGACGCCTCGACACCCGCCCCGCGGGTCCGCCCGGCGCCCACCCGGGTGGAGGCGGCGTACCAGCGGATGGGTCCGCGCCAGCGCGTCGGGCAGCTGTTCATGGTCGGCGTCGACGCCCGCGGGGCCACCGCGTACGAGCGGCACGAGATCGCCGACCTCCGCCTGGGCAACGTCTTCCTGAGCGGGCGCAACGACGCCGGCCGCACGCGTACGGCGCAGCTCACCCGGGGCCTGCGCACCCGGGCCTCCTGGCGCGGCGTGCACCCGATGGTCGCGGTCGACCAGGAGGGCGGCGCGGTGCAGACCCTCGGGGGCCGCGGCTTCTCGACGATCCCGGCCGCCGGCGAGCAGGGCCGGTGGCGGCCCGCGGTCCTGCGTTCCCGGGCCCGGGCCTGGGCCGGGGAGCTGGCCACCGCCGGGGTGAACCTGGACCTCGCTCCGGTCGCCGACGTGGTGCCGAAGGCCGTCGGACGGGCCAACCAGCCGATCGGGCGCTACCTGCGCGAGCTCGGTCACCGTCCCGCGCCGACGGCGCGGAAGGTCGAGGCGTTCGTGCGGGGGATGGACGACGCGCGGGTCGCCACGTCGCTCAAGCACTTCCCCGGGCTCGGGCGGGCCAGCGGCAACACCGACAGCAGCACCGGCGTCACCGCTCCGACCGGGAGGAACGCGAGGAGCCTGCGCCCGTTCCGGGCCGGCGTGGGAGCGGGGGCGGACTTCGTGATGGTCTCCTCGGCGCGCTACCCGCACGTCGACGCACGCCACCTGGCCTGCTACTCGCCCGTCGTGCTGCGCACGCATGCTGCGCCAGGACCTGGGCTTCGAGGGCGTCGCGATCTCCGACAGCTTCTCGACGCCCGCGCTGGCCCGCGCCGCGCCCGCGGCCAGGGCGCTGCGCTTCCTCGCCGCCGGGGGCACGATGGTGCTCGACACCGACGCCCGCGACCTGCGCCCGATGGCGGACGCCGTCCTCGACCGCAGCGGCACCGATCCGGCGTTCGCCCGGGTGGTACGCCGGGCCGTGCTCCGGGTGCTCGCCGTCAAGGTCGGGCGCGGGCTGGTGAGCGCATGAGCACCGGACGCCGCAACCGGGTGTGGCTGCTCGTCGTCCCGGTGCTCATCGGCCTGGTCGTGGGCATCGGCGCCTACGTCGTCGCGGGAGCGACCGGCGAGGGTGACCCGTCAGCCACGCCCGCGCCGACGTCCCCCTCGGCCTCGGGTCCTCCCACCGCCGCACCGACCGTCTCGGCAACCGTCGCCGCCGCCACCGCTGCCTACGACCGGCTCACCCCCGAGCAGCGGGTGGGCCAGCTGTTCGTGATCGGGGTGACCTCCGACGCCCCGACCGAGGTGCAGGTCGACCGGCTGCGCAGTGCGGCGGGCGGCAACGTGTTCCTGCGCGGACGCAACGACCTCGGGGTGCAGGCCCAGTCGGTCGTCGACGACCGGCTGCGCACGCTCACCACGCACGGCGGCGTACGCCCCTTCATCGCCGCCGACCAGGAGGGCGGCGGCGCCCAGGGGCTGACCGGGCGCGGGCTTCGACGAGATGCCCAGCGCCGTGCGCCAGGGCCAGCAGCCGCCGCCCGAGCTGCGCGCGGACGCCAAGACCTGGGGCGAGCAGCTGCTCCAGGCCGGCGTCAACCTCGACCTCGCGCCGGTCGGCGACGTGGTGCCGGCCGACGTCGGCACCTCGAACGCACCGATCGGCAGCTTCTACCGCCAGTACGGCGACAACCCGAGGTCCGTCGGGCGCAGCACCGCGGCCTTCGTGCGCGGGATGAACGACGCCGTCGCTGCCCAGCACCCTCAAGCACTTCCCCGGCCTCGGCCGGGCCACCGGCAACACCGACTCCGACCCCTCGGCCACCGACCCGACCACCCGCGACGACCCGTACCTGGCGGCGTACCGCCCGGCCGTGCGCGCCGGCGTGCCGTTCCTGATGGTGTCCTCGGCCAACTACCCGGCCATCGACCCCGACAACCGGGCCTGCTTCTCGCCGTACGTGCTGGGCACGATGGTGCGCAGGGACCTCGGCTTCGACGGCGTGATCATCTCCGACAGCTTCGGCTCGGCCAGCCTCGCCTCGACGCCCCCCGGCGTGCGGGCCACGAGGTTCCTCGCCGCCGGCGGCACGATGGTGCTGGACACCAACTGGCTCGACCTGGAGCGGATGAGCACGCGCGGTGCTCACCAAGGCCGCCTCCGACGACGACTTCGCCGCCATCGTCAAGCGTGACGTGCTGCTGGTGCTGGAGGCCAAGGTGCGCGCCGGCCTGGTCGGCTGATCAGCCGGCGGCGACCGCCTCGGTGGCGGGGGCAGCGAGGCCACGAAGTCGAGCTTGTCCAGGACGCGCGGCGGGAATGACGAACGGGTACAGGTCGTCCTTGCCCATCGACCGGTTGATCTGGTTGAGCGCGGTGGTCAGCGGCACCCAGACCCCGTTGACCAGGTCGCGGAACGAGGAGAACGCACTCGGCGCCACCGAGGTGAGCCCGAACTCGGAGGCCGTGTCCAGGGTGTCGGAGATGTGCAGGAAGTGCGCCCAGGTCTCGGCGAAGTCCTCGAAGGGGTGCATCGTGGCGTAGGTGGAGATGTAGTCGTCCTCCCAGCCCGCCGGCGGGCCCTCGGAGTAGTGCCGATCGATCTCGGCCTGGTAGTCCTTCGACTCGTCGCCGAAGAGCGCCTGGGCCTGCTCGATCAGGTCACCGACCACCAGCTGCCACTCGTAGTAGTGGCCGACCTCGTGGCGGAAGTGCCCGAGCATGGTGCGGTAGGGCTCGGCCAGCTTGGCCCGGACCTTCTCCCGGTAGGAGTCGTCGGACTCGGCGAGGTCGATGGTGATCAGCCCGTTCTGGTGGCCGATCACGACGTTCTCCTTCACGCTGGAGAGCAGGTCGAAGGCCAGCCCCTGCTCGGGGTCCTCCTCCTTGCTCCGGATCGGGAAGCCCAGCATGTCGAGCTCGATCACCAGGTGCCGCTTGGCCTCCTCGGCCTGGCGGAACTCCAGCATCCCGACCGCGTCGGCGTCGTTGGGCCGGGTGCGGGTGAGCTCGCACGAGAAGCACAGGCCGCCCTGGATCCGGGCCAGCCAGGTGCAGCCGGAGATCTTCTGGTTGGCGCAGACGTGCCAGACCATCCCGTCGGGGTCGGCGTAGGTGCCCTCGGCGTTGAGCGGCACGATGGCTCGCTCGTCGCGGGAGAAGGCGAGCGCCGTCCCGCAGGAGTCGCAGGCGGAGTTCTCGAAGTGGAGCTGGTTGTCGCACACGCGACAGCGGAAGGCCTTCACGGGCGCGAGCCTGACAGAGACCCCAACGGGTGAGCACACCGGTCACACCTCGCTAGGGTCGCTGATGATGAGTGAGCCAGCCCACACCCCCAGCCAGGCCGGCGCCGTGTACGTCGTCGGCACCGCCGACACGAAGGGCGCCGAGCTCGGCTACGTCCGCGACCGGGTGGTGGACGCCGGGGTCTGTGCCGTCCTGGTCGACGTCGGCACCTCCGGTGAACCCGGCCCGGGCGACGTCACGCCCGAGGAGGTCGCGGCCTACCACCCCGACGGCGCCGCGGCGGTGTTCGGTGAGGACCGGGGCAAGGCCGTGACCGCGATGGGTGTCGCCCTCGAGAGCTACCTGACCCAGGTCGACCGGCTGGGCGGTGTGATCGGCATCGGTGGCTCCGGTGGCACCGCCCTGATCACCCCGGCGATGCGAGCCCTGCCGGTCGGCGTCCCCAAGATGATGGTCTCGACGGTCGCGAGCGGTGACGTCTCGGCGTACGTCGGACCGGCCGACATCGCGATGATGTACTCCGTCGCCGACGTCGCCGGGCTGAACCGGATCACCCGCACCGTGCTCGGCAACGCGGCCCACGCGATCGCCGGGATGGTCGCGCACCCGGTGGCGGCGTCCGACGACGACCGCCCCGCGGTGGGGTTGTCGATGTTCGGTGTCACCACCCCGGCCGTGACCCTGGTCGTGGAGCGGCTCGGCGACGCGGTGGAGCCGCTGGTCTTCCACGCCACCGGCACCGGTGGGCAGTCGCTGGAGAAGCTGGTCTCGTCGGGAATGGTCGGCGCGGTGATCGACCTGACCACGACCGAGGTGGCCGATCACCTGGTGGGTGGGGTGATGAGCGCCGGCGAGGCCCGGCTCGACGTGTACGCCGCCCACCCGGTGCCGTACGTCGGCTCGTGCGGGGCGCTGGACATGGTCAACTTCGGGGCCCGGGACACCGTGCCCGAGCAGTACGCCGACCGGCTGTTCCTCGAGCACAACGCCCAGGTGACCCTGATGCGCACGACAGCCGAGGAGAACGCCGCGATCGGCGCCTGGCTCGCGGTCAAGCTCAACGCGATGGCCGGTCCGGTCCGGTTCCTCCTGCCCGAGGGCGGGGTGTCGATGCTCGACGCCCCGGGGCAGGCCTTCCACGACCCGGTGGCGGACGCCGCGCTGTTCGACGCCGTCGAGCGCGAGTTCGTCGTCAGCGACGAGCACCGGCTGGTCCGGGTGCCGCACCACGTCAACGACCCCGAGATGGCCGACGCCCTGGTGGCGGCGTACCGGGAGCTGGTATGAGCACGCGTCGCCGGTTCACCCGCGCCGAGCTGCTGGAGCGCTTCCGCGCCAAGGTCGCGGCCGGCGTACCCCTGATCGGCGGTGGTGCCGGCACCGGGATCTCCGCCAAGTGGGAGGAGGCCGGCGGGATCGACCTGATCGTGATCTACAACTCCGGTCGCTACCGGATGGCCGGACACGGCTCGCTGGCCGGCCTGCTCGCCTACGGCAACGCCAACGACGTCGTCGTCGAGATGGCCGACGAGGTGCTCTCGGTGGTCAAGGACACCCCGGTGCTCGCTGGGGTCAACGGCACCGACCCGTTCATGGACACCGACCGCTTCCTGGCGCGACTGCGCGACCTCGGCTTCGCCGGGGTGCAGAACTTCCCCACCGTCGGTCTGATCGACGGCACCTTCCGGGCCAACCTGGAGGAGACCGGGATGGGCTTCGAGAAGGAGGTCGAGGTGATCCGCGCCGCGCACGAGGCGGACCTGCTCACGACGCCGTACGTCTTCTCCGCCGACGACGCCCGGGCCATGACGCAGGCCGGCGCCGACATCATCGTGTGCCACCTGGGACTGACCACGGGCGGCGGTATCGGGGCGCAGACCGCGCGCACCCTCGACGACTGCGTGCCCGAGATCGACGCCTGGGTCGCCGCGGCCCGCGAGGTGCGCCAGGACGTGATCGCGCTCGTGCACGGCGGACCGATCTCCTCGCCCGACGACGCCCAGCACGTGCTGCGCGCCTGCACCGGCGTCCAGGGTTTCTACGGTGCCTCGAGCATGGAGCGGCTGCCGGTGGAGCAGGCGCTCAAGGCCCAGACCGAGAAGTTCGCCGCCATCACCTTCGCCCGACCCGAGGAGCAACCGTGACCGGATCCTTCGTCAGCAGCACCGACATCGTCCGCGACGCACTGGACTGGGGCGAGCTGGGTTGGGTGGTCACGCCGACCACCGCCCCGGGCTGCACCCTCACCGTGCTGGACGTGACGATCGCGCCCGGGCAGGGCCACGCCTTCCACCGCCACCCCGATCAGGAGGAGGTGATCACCGTCCTGTCCGGCACCATCGAGCAGTGGGTCGAGCAGGAGAAGCGGGTGCTCACCGTCGGCGAGAGCGTGCACATCCCCCAGGGCATCGTGCACGGGTCGTTCGTGGCGCCCGACGCGGAGCCGGCCCACCTCTCCGTGGTGCTGACCCCGAGCGTGGGTGACTCCGGGTACGCCGCCGAGGACGTGGCCGGCTCGGAGCCCTGGGCGTCACTGCGCTGAGCTGAGAACCGGGCCTCACGCGAAGAAGATCAGGGGTGGACATCGCACGTCCCAGCAGACGCCCGAGATCGCTCATCTTGCGCCCGGCTCGTGGTGGCGACCTTCGCCACCCTGTGACCTCCTGTCCCGCGGGATGCCGACAAGTCCTTTGTCATGCCTCAGGACATCGGTGTCACTTCTGGTGGTCTTTGTGGTGACACTTCGGCACGCAGGCTCGGGCGGTGGCTGTCAATGAACCCATCGATCCCCGTGTCCGTCTCGCGATCTCGCAGTGGCCTGAGGACGCCCCTCGAGGAGCGGTCTCGACGTTGTGTGTCGAGCACGACATCTCCCGCAAGTCGTTCTACGAGCTGCGCAAGCGCGCGCGGACTGAGGGAGCGGCGGCGGTGCTCGAGCCGCGAACGCGCCGCCCTGCCTCGAGCCCGTCGAGGCTGAGCGAGGAGGTCAAGGCCCAGGCCGTGCAGGTACGGGCGGCTCTGGAGGCCTCGGGGTTGGACCACGGCCCGATCAGCGTGCACGACAAGATGCGCACGATGGGCCTGCCGCAGGTGCCGTCCACGGCGGCGCTGGCGCGGGTCTTCCGTCAGGCTGGGGTGGCTCGCCTGGAGCCGAGGAAGAAGCCACGCTCGGCGTGGCGCCGGTTCGGCTACCCGGCGCCGAACGCGTGCTGGCAGCTCGACGCCACCGAGTACGTCCTGACCGGTGGGCGCCGGTGCGTGATCTTCCAGCTCATCGACGACCACTCCCGTTACGCCCTCGCCTCCCACGTCGTCGGGAGCGAGACCGCACAGGCAGCGATCGCAGTCTTCGACAGGGCCGTCGCCGCGCACGGAGTTCCGCAACGACTGCTCTCCGACAACGGCTTGGCGCTGAACCCGTCTCGGCGCGGGCACGTGGGCCGGCTCCAGGCCCAGGTCGATGCCTTCGACCACCTCTACAACACCCAGCGCCCCCACCAGGGACTCCCCGGTCGGGCCACCCCGGCCGCCGCGTGGGCCGCGACCCCCAAGACCGACGCCCCACGCCCACGACTCCACCGGCCCGCCTACGCCCGGCCCGATCCCCGGCTCAGGCCAGCACCGCCGCCCCCGGACCTGGTCGCAGACCTGCCCGCCGACACCACGCCGAAAAGGCTGAGCAACAACGGCACCTTCATGCTCGACTCGGTCCACTACAAGGTCGGTGGCCAACACGGCTACCAGCAGGTCTTGGTCGTCCTCGACGGCGACCGAGATCGGCGACAAGATCATCGTCACTGACCTCGACGGCGACGTCCTCATCGTACACACCCGACCCGCACCAGGAGTCAAATACGTCGGCAACGGCCGGCCCCAGCGGCCCGCGACGCCGAGACCAGCCGAAACGGGTCACCGATCTCCTGATTCAGACCTGTCACCGATGTCCTGAGACATCACATGCCGAGAAGTCCTTCCAGCCTCTTGACACTCGAACACATGTTCGACTACAGTGGGGTCATGACCGCAGCACTCGACCTCGCACCGGACCCCGGTCCGCTCGCCGCAGGCGTGGGCGAGGTCAACGCGACCCTGGACCGGATGTTCGCCGGCGTCGACGACGACCTCGCACCATCCGAGTGCGCGGGTCTGGTCGGTGACCTGGAGCGGATCGGACGTCGGTTCGATGCCCTGAAGCTGCGACTCGTCGCCCGTGGGGAGACCGCCGCGGCCGCTCGACGAGACGGGTTCCCCGACAAAGCCGCCTGGTTGGCCCGGCAGACCCGCCAGTCCGGACCGGCGGCCGCCCGTCAGGCCCGGCTGGCCGACGACCTCGGCACCGCCCCCGCCACCGGTGACGCGCTGGCCGAGGGTGCGCTCTCGGCCGAGCACGCGGGCGTGATCACCCACGCCCTGGCCCAGCTCCCGGCCCGCGTCACCGCCCAACAGCGCGCCCGGGTCGAAGCCGACCTCGTGACGATGGCCGCCCGGTTCGACCCCGCGCAGCTCCGCCGGGCCGCCCGACGCGCACTGGCCTCGATCGAGCCCGACGAGAAGGTCGTCGACGCGGCCGAGAACGAGCAGGTCACCACCGAGGAAGACACCGCCTTCGCGAAGTCGACGTTCACGTTCCACGACAACGACGACGCCACCGTGACCGGACACTTCACCGTCCCGGCTCTTCAGTTCGCGTTCCTGCGCAAGATCCTCGAAGCCATGACCGCACCCCGACGCAACCACACTCCCGGTGCAGCAGCAGGCAGCGACCCGGCCACCGATCAGAGGACCGACTGGTCGACCCGCCGTGGCCAGGCCTTCGCCGCGCTGCTCGAGCGGCTCCCCACCGACCACCTGCACGCCAAGACCGCCGCCACCGTCGTGGTCCACCTCGACCTCGACACCCTGCGCGGACACCTCAAGACCGCCCGACTCGACACCGACGACCAGATCTCCGCCGGCCAAGCCCGACGGCTCGCCTGCACGGCCGGGATCCTGCCCGCCGTCCTCGGCGGGAAGTCCCTCCCGCTCGACCTCGGCCGCACCCAACGGCTGTACTCCGACACCCAACGCATCGCGCTCTCGGTCCGACACACCCACTGCGCCGCCGAGGACTGTCGACGACCCTTCGCCTGGTGCGAGATCCACCACCGAAAGCCCTGGAGTCACGGCGGATCCACCGACCTGGCCGACGCGATACCGCTCTGCGCCTTCCACCACCGACGGGTGCACGCGACGTGATCGGCGACCTAACGAACCGAGCGGCGGACGGCGTCCTCGTCGAGCTGCACGCCCAGGCCGGGGCGGTCGGGGACGGCGAGGCAGCCGTCGGCGTCGATCCACAGCGGCTCGGCGAGCATGAAGTCGCGGCGCTCGGCGGTCCAGCCGTCCGGGTCGTAGGGGAACTCCAGGTACGGCGCGGCGCCGACGCCCGCGGCCACCTGCAGGTTGGCCAGCAGCCCGATCCCGTTGGTCCAGGTGTGCGGGGTGAACTGGCGGTTGCGCTGCTGGGCCAGCTCGGCGATCGTCCGGCTGCGGTGCATGCCGAGGGAGAGCACGACGTCCATCTGGTAGACGTCGAGCAGGTCGTGCTCGAGGAAGCGCAACGCGTCGTCGAAGCGTGGCAGCATCTCGCCACCGGCGATCCGGGTCCGCGACGTGCGCCGCAGCTCGGCCAGGCCGGTCAGGTCGGTGTAGGGCAGCGGTTCCTCCACCCAGAGCACGCCGTGCTCCTCGAGGCGGGCCACCAGCCGTCCGGCCGTCGTGACGTCCAGGGCGGGGCGCACGTCGCCGGCCATCCGCCACGACTGGTTCAGGTCGACCATCACGTCGAAGTCCTCGCCCACCGCCTCCCGCACGCGACGGACCGACTCGACGCCGACCTCGACGTGCGCCGGGTCGATCCGGATCTTCATCGCCCGGAAGCCCTGGGCGCGGATGGCGAGCGCCGACTCCGCCCGGGCTCCGGGGTCCTTCAGCTCACCCGTCGAGGCGTACGCCGGCACCCGCGTGGCCACGCTGCCGAACAGCACCGCGACCGGGACTCCATGCACCTGTCCGACCAGGTCCCACAGGGCCGCCTCCAGCGGCCAGAAGCGTCCGGCGTGGAAGTTGATCGACTCGATCGCGCGCACGTGGCGCATCATCTGCAGCGGATCGGTGCCCACGAACAGGTCCTCGAACGCCTCGAACCCGTCCATCGTGTCGCCCGAGCCGACCCCCACCAGCCCCTCGTCGGTCTCGACGCGGACCACCGTGGCGTCGAAGTGCGTGCGGGGCACCGGGTCCCACGCGGCCCGGAAGGGTGGGTCGAGCGGCAGGCGGAGCCGCTCCAGGGTGATCCCGGTGATCCTCATCGGTCCGGCTCCGGGTTCGATTCCGGGTTCGATTCCGGGTTCGATTCCGGGTTCGATTCCGGGGCCACGTCCACCTCGACGGTCATGGTCGACTTCTTCGCCTCGGTGAAGATCACGCCCTTCACCGGGGGCACGTCGCCGTAGTCGCGGCCCCACGCGACGGTGACGTAGCGCTCGCTCGCCCACTGGTCGTTGGTCGGGTCGAGGGCGAGCCAGTCGCCGCCGGGGGAGCTCGTCGGCAGCCAGACCGCAGCCCAGGCGTGACTGGCGTCCGCCCCGACCACCCGGTCCCGACCCGGTGCCGGCCGCGTGGCCAGGTAGCCGCTGACGTAGCGCACCGCCAGGTCGTGGCTGCGCAGGCAGGCCAGCATCAGGTGGGCGAAGTCCTGGCACACCCCCGCCCGCTTCTCGAGGACCTCCTCGATCGTGCTGGTCACCGTGGTGGCGCCCTGCTCGTAGGCGAAGTCGGCGTGGATGCGGTGCATCAGGTCACTCACCGCCTCCCCCACCGGACGGCCGGGGGTGAGCGAGGCGGCGCCGTACTCCCGGGCGGCCTCGGTCTGCTCGGCCATCGCCGAGGGCAGAGCCAGGTCGACCGCGCGCCAGGCCTCGCGCACGTCGCCCCGGACTGCCGGTCGGCAGTCCTCCCACGGCTGCGCCAGCACCGCGTCGTCGTGCTGCTGGGCTTCCACCTCGACGCTCGAGGTGGCCAGGATCGAGAGGGTCTCGTGCGGCTCCAGGACCTGGAAGTACGTCGCGGTGTTGGCGTAGTGGTCGAGATCGGTCGAGACGTCACCGGGGGTCGGCGAGATGGTCAGCGTCGCGTCGCTGACCCGCTGCCACGACATCGTCCGCGGGGTCAGGTAGGCGATGCCGAGGCTGTCGGAGACCAGGTCGTCGTAGGAGTAGGTCGTGCGGTGCGAGACCCGCCAGCGCATCAGCCCCGACCCCCGCGAGCTGGGCGAACGGACGCGGGGCGGGCCCGACGTTGAAGTGCAGCTCGGCGATCGCGTCCGCCACGCGCGCGAGCGACTCGAGGGCGTGGTCGAGGAAGGCGGTCAGGTTCGGCCGATCCACCCCGCCGATCGCGACCAGCGTGGCGATGTCGGTCTCCGCGAGCACCGCGCGCAGGTCGGCCAGCAGGCGTTCGGGGCGCGAGGAGCCGGTCGAGTGCGGCAGCGCCGCGAGGTGCTCGGCGGCCCGGTCGAGGGTGAAGGCCAGCGAGCGCGGGTTCGCCGTGTCGAGCAGCAGCAGGTCGAGGACGTTGCCGGGTCGGACGTGGCCCCGGTAGCGGCGCCGGTGCGTGACCGCGCTCTCCGCGCTGAGCAGCACCGCGTCGTGCACCCGGTGGTCCACGTCGAGCCCGCGCCGGTCGGTGGTCGTGGCCTGCAGCAGGTGGCACAGCTGAAGTGCGCGCTCGAGCGCCCGACCGGCGCCGATCATCTGCCAGCCGGGGTCGCGCATCATGTTGGCGGTGACGCCCTCGACCGCGAGCATCGCGCTCAGCATCCGCCCGGCCGCCTCGGCGACCGTGTTGCTGTACGGCGACTCGACCAGGTGGGTGACGGCCCGGTCGAAGGCGCCGAAGGCCCGCCAGATGTCGCCCGAGAGCTGGTCCCGCACCGACTGCGCCGAGTCGCGCATCGCGACGACCGCCTGGGCGACGCTGCCCTCGCGGCGCGGGTCGAGCAGGATCGAGCGGAAGTCGGAGTCCAGCTCGTGCGCGGCGTACGGCGCTCCACCCAGTCGGCCGACCACCCCCATCAGCACCTGCAACGACACCGCACCGGCCGACGTGGACTCGGCGCGCACCTCCTCGGCGAGGCCGTGCGCGGCGAGCACCACGCGCAGCATCGCCTCGGCCCGCTCGGTGTAGCGCCCGAGCCAGAACATGTCGTCCAGCACCCGCGGCAGGATCATCGCCGGCGAGGGCGGCGCCGGTGTCGTGAACGGCTCGGCCGGACCGGCCTCCACGTCGTCGGTGCGGGACCTCAGCACCCAGACGTCCTTGCTGGAGGTGACCGTGCCGGACTCGTCCAGCACCTCCGCCAACCCTCCGAGCATCGGTCGGTAGGCACCGGCACGGCCCGTGCCGTGGCGCAGCGTGAAGGTGCGCAGCGTCACCGCCGAGGCAGTGACCCGGCGCCGGGACCCGGACCGGTCCAGGCTCGGGGCCACCGAGAGGTGCGGTCGCTCCTGGCCCACGAAGCGGTACGGCGCCCGCTCGACCATCGCCCGCACGCTCTCGTCCGGCTCGCTCAGCGGCGACCCGCCGTCGAGGGTGCGCACGAGCAGGGAGGCCTCACCCAGCCGGTCCAGCAGCACCTCGCGCCCGACCGGGTCGCCGCCCCACCAGGTCGGCTGGTTCGCGATCCGCAGCTCCTCCCCGAGCAGGAGGTGGCACAGCTCGCCGAGGTAGGGCAGCAGTGCCGGGTTCTCCAGGACTCCCGAGCCGAGCCCGTTGACCACCCGCACGGTGCCGCGGCGGACCGCCTCGCAGAGCCCGGCCACGCCCAGCCGGGAGTCGCCGCGCAGCTCGAGGGAGTCGCTCCAGGCGGCGTCGACGCGGCGCAGGATCACGTCGACGGGCTCCAGGCGCCCGGGCGCCCGGAGCCAGATCCGCCCGCCCCGCATCACCAGGTCCGAGCCCTCGACCAGCGGGAACCCCAGGCTGGAGGCGACCGCGGACTGGTCGTAGGCGGTCTCCGAGGACGAGCCCGGCGAGAGCACCACGACCCGTGCGTGCTGGTCGTCGCCGTACGCCGACTGGATCAGCGCCGAGCGCATCGCCCCGAGGAACGTCCCGGTCCGGTACAGGCGGGCCTCCTGGTAGAGGTCGGGCAGCACCCGGGAGATCACCCGGCGGTTCTCCATCGCGTAGCCGATCCCCGACGGCGCCTGGGCCCGGTCACCGAGCGCGAGCCAGGCGCCGTCCGACCCGCGGCCCAGGTCCGTGGCGCAGAGCAGCAACGGCGTGGTGTCGGTGCTCGACCCGCGCGCGGCCACCCGCACGAAGCCCGGGTGGGCGAACACCGCCGCAGGTGGCAGCACGCCGGCGGCGAGCGAGCGCTGCTCGCCGTACAGGTCGACCAGCAGCGCGTTGAGCAGCTCCGCACGCTGGGTCAGTCCCACCTCCAGCGCCGTCCACTCGGCGGACTCGACGACCAGGGGCAGCGGGTCGAGCCGCCAGGCCTCGGGCGCCGACCCACCCGCGCGGGAGTAGGTCACCCCGTCGTCGGCGAGCATCCGCTCGATGTCGTCGTCGACGCGCCGCAGGTCGGACTCGGTCAGCCGCACCGCCACCTCGGCCAGCGACTTCCAGCCCGGGCGCAGCGCCCCGTCCGGCGTCACTGTCTCGTCGTAGCGCACGGAGGCGGTGAGCTCCGGCTGGCTGACCCGCGCGGAGTAGTCCCCCAGGACGGTCATGGCACGCTCATGGCACGGATCGACGCAGGTCCAGGGTGTGCGGGTAGTCGGGGCTGGCCGCCCGCCGCCCACGCTCGCGGATGGCGTCCACGTCGAGCGCACCGGCCGTGTGGCCGCGCGGCTCGAAGCGGGCCGCCCGGCGGGCCTCCGCCGCGGCGGCGTTGACCGGCGGGCTCTCGAAGCTGCGTCCGCCCGGATGCACCACGTGGTACGTCGCCCCGCCCAGCGAGACCTGCGCGTCGACGTCGACGAGGTCGAGGTGCAGCGGCGCGTGCGGCGCGATGCTGGGGTGCAGCGCCGACCACGGCGACCAGGCCCGGAAGCGGACCCCGGCGTAGAACTCCCCCGCGACCCCCGTCGGGGTCAGCGGCACCGGCACGCCCTGGCACGTGACCAGGTGCCGATCGGGGTCGATCCCGCGGACCCGCACCTGCAGCCGCTCGACCGAGGAGTCGACGTAGCGCGCCGTGCCGCTGCCGGTGGCCTCCTCACCGAGGACGTGCCAGGGCTCGATCGCGGTGCGCAGCTCGAGCTCGACCGCAGTGCCCGTCCCGGCGCCGGGGCTGATCGTGGCGACGCCGATCCGCGGGAACCGGAACTCGGCGAAGGCGTCCAGCCAGCTCTCCTCGAAGTCGATCCCGTGCGAGCGGACCTCGGCGACCACCTCCCGGATGTCGCGGATCGCGCCCTCGGGCAGCAGGAAGTCCTCGTGCAGCGCCGTGCCCCAGCGGCGCAGCGGGGCGACGTACGGGCGCTCCCAGAAGATCGCGACCAGCGAGCGCACCAGCAGCGCCTGCAGCAGCCCCATCTGCGGGTGCGGCGGCATCTCGAAGCCGCGCAGCTCCAGCAGCCCGAGCCGCCCGCGCGAGGAGTCCGGGCTGTACATCTTGTCGATGCAGAACTCGGCGCGATGGGTGTTGCCGGTCAGGTCGGTGAGCAGGTGCCGCAGCGCGCGGTCGACCAGCCACGGGCGCGGTTCGCCGTCGGGTGCCGCCGCCGTCAGCCGGGCGATCTCGGCGAAGGCGATCTCCATCTCGTAGGTCGCCTCCGGCCGGCCCTCGTCGAAGCGCGGGGCTTGGCTGGTCGGTCCGATGAAGCGCCCGGAGAACAGGTAGGACAGCGCGGGGTGGCGCTGCCAGTAGGCGACCATGCTGGCCAGCAGGTCGGGACGTCGCAGCATCGGGGAGTCGATCGGCGCGCTGCCACCGAGCGTGATGTGGTTGCCGCCGCCGGTGCCGGTGTGGGCACCGTCGTTGTCGAACTTCTCCGTGGTCAGCCCCACCTGGCGGGCCGCGGCGTAGAGCGTGTGGGTCACCTCGCGCTGCTCCGCCCAGCTCGCCGTGGGCTGCAGGTTGACCTCGACCACGCCCGGGTCAGGGGTGACCGACAGCGTGGTCAGGCGTGGGTCGGGCGGGGCGGTGTAGCCCTCGAGCACGACCGGCTGGCCCAGCGCCGCGGCCGCGGTCTCGACGACGTGCAGCACGTCGACGTAGTCCTCGAAGCGCTGGGTCGGCGGCAGGAAGACGAAGACGTGACCGCCGCGCTCCTCCACCGCGAGCGCCGTCGTCGGCTGCTCGTCCGGGGAGACGACACCCACCGACGGGATGCCCGGCACCACGGCGGGGCCGGCCTCGAGGTACGACGGCTGGTCGGGGGCGTCGGGGCTGGTCCAGCTCACCGAGTCCAGCGGCAGTCGCAGACCCACCGCCGAGGTGCCCGGGCCGAGCACCAGGCGACCGCGGCGCAGCGACCAGTCCGGGCTGCTCCACTCCTCGCCCAGCACCAGCGGCAGCACCCAGCCGGTCGGCGTGGTGAGCGCCGCGTCCAGCCCGGCGACCTCGTCGGCGGTCGGCTCCGGGCCGGGGGGCGCGCCCTCCGGGCGGCGGATCTCCGCGGCCAGCGAGGTCAGCGGGTCCTCGTAGGCCGGGCGCGCCTGCTCCGCAGGCAGGCCGAGGATCCGGGTGACCTCACCGGCCAGCGCCTCCGCGGCTCCGGGCCCGTGCTTCCCCGACGCCCAGGGGTCGTCGAACAGGGTCGCGTCGTGCCACAGCGGGACACCGTCGGGGCGCCACTGCAGCATGATCTGCCAGCGCGGCAGGGCCTCGCCCGGGTACCACTTGCCCTGGCCCCGGTGCACCGCGCCGCCGACGGCGTACACCTCGCGCAGCCGCTCGGCGAGCCGACCCGCGAGCTCACGCTTCTGCGCCCCGTCCGCGGCGACGTTCCACTGCGCGGCGTCCTTCGGGTCCGGCGCGGCGGCGACGAAGGTCGGCTCGCCGCCCATCGTCAGCCGGACGTCACCCGACCGGAGCCGCTCGTCGACCTGCTCCCCGAGGGCGTCGATCCGGGCCCACGCCTGCTCGGTGAAGGGCGCGGTGACCCGCGGCTCCTCCTGCACCCGGCTGACCTCGTTGTGGAAGGTCAAGGTGACCTCGGTGCGGGCGGTCGCGCCCTCGATGGGTGCGGCGCCGGCCGGCTCCGGGGTGGCGCAGAGCGGGATGTGCCCCTCGCCCGCGAACAGTCCGGAGGTGGCGTCCATCCCGACCCAGCCCGCCCCCGGGACGTAGGCCTCGGCCCAGGCGTGCAGGTCGGTGAAGTCCTCGGTCGGGCCGGGCGCCCCGGGCATCGCCTCGGCCAGGTAGGGGTCGGTGGCCAGCTGGACCAGGTAGCCGGACACGAAGCGGGCGGCGAGACCGTACTGACGCAGAAGCGCGACCAGCAGCCACGCCGAGTCGCGGCACGAGCCGATCCCGCGCTCCAGCGTGCGGTCGGGCGTCTGCACGCCGGTCTCGAGCCGGACCTCGTAGCTGACCGCGTCGTAGACGGCCTTGTTCAGCGAGACCAGGAAGTTGACGGTCGCCAGGCCGTCGTCGGGCACCGTGGCCAGACCCTCGCGGAAGGGGGTCACCGAGGCCGAGTCACTCACCTCGCGCAGGTACGGCGCCAGGTCGCTCGCCAGCCGGTCGTCGTAGGCGAAGGGGTAGCGCTCGGCCGACTGCTCGACGAAGAAGTCGAAGGGGTTCACGGTGACCAGGTCGGCGACCAGGCCGACCGAGATGTCGAGCTCCTTGACCTTGTCCGGGAAGACCAGCCGGGCCAGCCAGTTGCCGAACGGGTCCTGCTGCCAGTTCACGAAGTGGTTCGCCGGCCGCACGTCCAGCGAGTACGCCTCGATCGGGGTCCGGCTCGTCGGCGCCGGTCGCAGGCGCACCACGTGCGGACTCACCACGACCGGTTCGGCGAAGGTGTACGTCGTACGGTGCTCCAGCGCGACCTTGATGGACATGGGCCTAGCCTGTCACCTCGGATCCCGACCGGTGGCCGAGCCCGACCGGGCCGAGACCGCCAGGAGCACCTCGTTGGCCGCGGGCTCACCGATGGTGACCCGGACGCCCTCGCCGGCGAACGGACGGACCACGATGCCCGCCTCCTCGGCGTCGGCGACGAAGTCGGCGGTCCGCTCGCCGAGCGCGAGCCAGACGAAGTTCCCCTGCGCGTCGGGGACCGACCAGCCCTGGTCGGCCAGCGCCTGCGTCACCCGGGTGCGCTCGGCGACGATCGCGTCCACCCGCTCGGCCAGCTCGGTCTCGTGGGCCAGCGCGGCGATCACGGTGGCCTGCGCGACCGAGGAGACCCCGAAGGGCAGGGAGCAGGCCCGGACCGCGGCCGCGACGACCGGGTCGGCCACGGCGTAGCCGGCCCGGAGACCGGCCAGGCCGTAGGCCTTGGCGAAGGTGCGCATCACGACGACGTTGGGGTGCTCACGCTGCAGCGCCAGCGCGTCGACGGGCTCGCTGAGCCGGACGAACTCGCGGTAGGCCTCGTCGATCACCACCAGCACGTGCGCCGGCACGCTCTCCACGAACGCCGCCACCTCGGCGTGGCCCAGCGCGGGCCCGGTCGGGTTGTTCGGGGTGCAGACCACGATCACCTTGGTGCGCTCGGTGATCGCCGCGGTCATCGCGCCCAGGTCGTGGCGACCGTCGTCGGTGACCGGCACGCGCACCGACCGGGCCCCCGTCACCGCCACCGCGATCGGGTAGGCCTCGAAGGAGCGCCAGGCGTACATCACCTCGTCGCCGCTCTCGCAGTAGGCCTGGAGCAGGTGGTAGAGCACGGCCACGGAGCCGGTCCCGGCGGCCAGCGACTCGGGAGCCACCCCGAGCGAGTCGGACAGGGCGGCGTACATCGCGGTGCAGCCCATGTCGGGGTAGCGGTTGACGCTCCTCAGCGCCTCCACCGCGGCGGCCTCGATGCCGGGCAGCGGCGGGTACGGGTTCTCGTTCGACGAGAGCTTGTAGGTCGTCATGCCCTCGCGGACGGGCGGCGGCTTGCCGGCGACGTACGCCGGGAGGTTGCTGATCGCGGGACGGGGCCGGGGCGCGGTGCTCACCCCGCGAGGGTAGAGGCTGACCTGACCACCAGCTACCTCACGGCTGGACCCGGGACTCCGCGGCTGCGGAGGCGAAGATGCCCTTGGCCATCAGCGACGACTCGTGTTCGCGACGCTGCTGGTAGACGTTTGCCCTCGCTTCTCGAACGTCCAGGTCATTCGGGCGCGGCGCACACGGCCCACTCCACCAGCTGGCTGGCCAGGCGCAGGTCGCCGTCGAGCGCTGCGGCGAGGGCACGTGTGGCAAGGAGGGTCGCTCCCCCGGCGAGGGCCGCGACCTCGAGAGCAAGACTGATATCGGTCGGGGGCTTGAGCCGAGCAGGGTTGCCGTCGTACCAACCACCGAACTGACGCCAGATGTTGCGGACGACGAACTCGGGTTCGTCGTAGAGGGGCCGCAGGTACGGGCGCTCGAGCGTCTCGTCCGGGAGTCTGACGGTCTGGAAGAACGGTGTCCAACGTCGCCCCCTGGTTCATCAACCCCACGGTCTGCTCGACCAGGCTGTCCAGCACGCCGGCCACCTCGGTCAAGACACGCTTGATCCGCTCCGTACCGGCGATCGGGAGTCCGTGGGCCGGAACGAACAGTTCCGCTTCCTGAGCTGCCATGTGGCGCAGAGCTGAGGCCCATTCGTCGGGGTAACGCTGTACCTTCTGCGGATTCCCCGCATTGGGGAAGTTCCAGATGAAGAAATCCCCTGCGCAGATCACCCGTCGGGCCGGAATCCATGCCCAGGTGTGGTCGTCGGTCTCCCCTCTGGCGTGGTGCAACGTGATGTCGAGACCACCGACATTGAGCTCGAGCTGGTCGCGATAGGCGGTGTCAGGCGTGACGACGTCGAGCGGCAGGAATCCCCGACCCGCGCCAGAGCGGCCATCGGAGCGCAGCGGTGACTTCCGGAGCCAGCCGAACTGCCGTTCGTTGATGATCTGGTTGTAGCCATCAGTTCGGCGGTACCGGTCGAACCGGGCACCCACGTTCTCGTGGGCGACGACTCGAGGTCGACGGTCACCCCGGGACTCAGCGTCCGCGACGAAGGCGCCACTGCCTCCGACATGGTCGACGTGGCCATGGGTGAAGACGATCGTGTGGATCTCGTCCTGGCTCCACGTCCTGATCGCCTCGACCACGGCGCGTCCCGTTGACGCACCACTGCTGTCGAAACAGACGATCCCGTCCTCCGTACGGAAGGAGACGACGTGGGAGAAGGACTCGACCAACGCGATCTTGTCGTCCAGCTCGGAGAGCTCCTGAGTGACCCTGTTGGGCGGGCTCTGAGCCACTCCCGTGTCGATCATCGCGCTGGACAATCCGATTAGATCCGACATGGTGTCACTCCTTCGACGAACAGTGGGGGGCCGTACCGGACCCGCCAGCGTGTCGCCCGTCACCGACCACGCCGGTCTCGACCAGGGCGTCGATCTCTCGCTCTGGGTAGCCCAGCTCGGCCAGCACCTGCCGGGAGCGTCGGCCGGCGCCCGGGGCTGGACGTGAAGCCGAACGAGGCAGGTCGCGGAAGGCGTAGGGAGCGACGACGTGCCGGTAGCGTCCGCTCGCCCCGGGTTCGGTGAGCGGAAACATGTCCAGTCGTTGAACGTCTTCGCTCTCGACGACCTGCTGATAGGAGCGAACCGCTCGGGCAACAATGCCGTGACCGGCGAGCAGATCGACGGCCTCGGTCAGCGAGAGCCGGCCGAGCGCTTCGGAGATGACCGCCCGCATGTCTTCGCGATGAGCCAGGCGAGCTCGTTGGTCGCGAACGCTGGTCCTCGGCGAGGTCAGGCCGTCCGATGGTGGTGCACAGCCGTCTCCAGTGTGCCGGAGTGTAGGCGGAAAGACGATCTGACCATTGCCTGACCGAAACGAGTTCGGCGGCGGGGGCTGCAGTGGGTTGACCGTTGCCCTTGCGCATCGGCTCCTGGTGGGTCTCGAACAGATGTCGATCCAGTTCGGGCCCTGCATGTGCACGGCGACCTCCAGCAAAGAGGTGTCGATGAGGGCCCCGACCCCCGTACGTTCTCGTCGCAGCAGTGCGGCCAGAACCGCGTTCGTCGCCGCGTAGGCGGTCGCGGCATCGACGACGGTGAACCCGACACGCTGCGGATCGCCGTCGGCTTCCCCAGTGATCGACATGATTCCGCTCTCAGCCTGCGCAGCGATGTCGAGGCCCGCGCGAGAAGGGGGTGCGTCACGTCCGAAGGCGGTGACCGAAAGATAGACCGTGCGGGGATTGAGCTCGCTGACGCGTTCGGGTCCCAACCGAAGACGCTGCATGGTCCCTGGCCGCATGTTCTGGATCACCACGTCGAATCGGCGACGAGACGCTCGGCGACTCGTAGCCCGACGGGGTTGCGAAGGTCCAAGGCGAGCCCGAGCTTGTCCCGGTTGTGTGTGCGGACCATGGCTCGCCCGTAGCTGCCGGCTTCGCGCGAGACCTCACCGCCCAGCGGCTCCACCTTGACGACGCTCGCGCCCATTTCCGCGAGGATCTGCCCGACGGCGGGGCCGGCGATGAACTGCCAAAGTCAGCCACTCGAAAACCCCGCAGCGGGGGAGTGCCCGTCACGAGCTGTCCCGGGATGAGAGGACTTGGTCGACGACCGCCGAGAACGGCCGCGAAGGTTCGCCGCGGGCGTCGCGCAGAGCAGTCTTGGTCCGCGCGGCAGCGCCTCGGGGATACCCGCGATCCGGGTTGCCAGCCGCGCGCATGCTCGACCACCGCCTCGTCCTCCACGACGTCAAGTGCCACACCGAGCTGCTGCAACCGCTCACCGCTGAATCGCTGGCACGACAGCGCCAGCTGTAGTCCCACCGAAGCCGGGTACCGCAGTCCCAGCCAGGCCGCGTTGACCGGCGGGGTCATCCCCATCTCAGCCTCTTTGATCTGGACATATGCTCCTTGCCCGACAATCAACAGGTCGCCCGAAAGCGCGAGGGCCGCGCCGGCATTGATCGCGCCTCCGGTGAGGGCGACCACCACCGGAACCTCGAGCGCTGCGAGCGCGGTGTGGACCGCCACCCACAGATGCGTCGGGGGATCCGCCGTGTCGATCTCCACCAGGTCGAGACCCGAACAGAAGAAGCCATCGGCGCCGCGCAGCAGCACCGCCGCGACCTCGGGATCGGCGGCCAAGTCTGCGAACGCCTCGCGCAAGGTGAGCATGGACGTGCGGTTCAGGGCGTTGCGGCGATCCGGACGGTTCAGCACGACTTCGGCGAGGTCCGAACCTCGCAGAATCTGCACCTCACCACTCATCGCGGCAAACCCAACACGCGCTCGGCGATGATGTTGCGCTGGATCTGATTCGTGCCGCGCGCAATCCGTCGGCCGCGGCTCTCGAGCAGGACGCGTTGGAACATGGTCAGTGGGTAGCCCGTCCCTTCGGCCAGCAACAGTCCATCCAGGCCGAGCTCTTCGACGGCCATCTCGCCGAACCAGGAGTGGTACTCCGACCAGTTCACCTTGTCGACAGCGAGCAACGCCTCGGCCGGGCGGCCGGCGCGCAGCGAGTCGGCGATCCGTTGCCCGCCGGCGCGCATCAGCTCCACGTGGATGTAAGCGTCCACCAGACTGGCGGGAAGCTGGTCGACATCCTGCTCGCGCAGACCCAGCGCGTCGACGAGCGCGATGAGCTCCTGGCGATAGCCCATGTGCTGGGTCGTCGCCTCTCCGGCCCGTTCGGCACCAAGCGTGGTCATCGCGACCCCCCAGCCGTTGTTCAGGCCACCGATGACGTTGATCATCGGTGCTCGGGCCCCGGCGAGGCGGACCTGGTTGAAACCGTGGTCGCCGGTCATCATCCTGATCTGCTCGATCTGGACACCGTTATCCGCCATCGGGATCAGCACGTATGACAGGCCATGGTGGCGGGGAGCATCGGGGTCGGTGCGACACAGGGTGAAGATCATGGTGGCCTGGTGCGCCCCGGACTGCCAGATCTTGTCGCCATCGACGACGACGTTGTCACCGTCCACCACTCCCCGCGTGCGGAGGCTGGCCAAGTCAGAGCCTGCCTCCGGTTCGGAGAACCCCTGGCAGTAGACATCGTCTCCGGAGATGATTCGCGGCAGGAACCGCTCTTGCTGCTCCTCCGTGCCGTGAGCGAGGATGGCCGGGGCCACCAAGTTCTCACCCATCCCGAGACGGGGTCGGGTGACACCGGCACGGGCGAACTCCTCATTGACCGCAATCACCTCCGACGGGCTCAGGTTCCGTCCGCCGTAGCGCGTCGGCCAGGACAGGCAGAGCCAACGGGCTTCTCGGAGCTGCCCGGTCCAGCGTCGGGTTGCCTCATCGATGTGATAACCCATGGGGTCATGGGACCCTCGGGAGCGGGGGGCATCGCTCGCGTGAGTTGCGAGCCACGCCCGCGCCTCCGCCCGAACCGGCTGCAGGTCGCCTAGGGGATCGACGACGGTGGTCATGCGGCATCTCCTGTCATCGGCTTCTCGGTAGCGGCGGCCTCTTGAAGCAGGTACTGGGCCAGCAGCCGGCGGTGCTGGACCGCGGTGCCGTAGAGGGCACGGCTCGTGACAGCCCGTTTGAGGTGCAGGTGCAGGCCATACTCCCAGGTGAACCCGATGGCTCCGTGGAGCTGGATCGCAGCTCCAGCGGATGCGGCATAGGCCTCGACGGCGCTTAGCTTGGCGACGGCTGCCGCCCGGGGAAGGTCGGGGTCACCGGCCGCGATGCACTCGAGGGCCGCGTAGGCGCCAGCCCGGGCCGGTTCGATCTGTCGCACGACGTCGGCAAGAATGTGTTTAACGGCTTGGTAGCCGCCCACCGGTTGCCCGAACTGCTGACGGATCTGAACGTAGTCGACCGTCTGGGCCAGACATCGGTCCGCCCCCGATGGCCTCCAGGGCCACTCCGGTGGCCGCGAAGCCCAGCGCGTCCCGCACTGCTTCCCCGACGTCTCCGGTCTCGAGCAACCTCGCCGGCGTCTGCTCGAAGTGCAAGTCAGCGAGAGCGCGTGTCAGATCCATCGCAGGGAGTCCTTCGACGCGGGCGTGCGTGGCGTCGGCGACCGCCAGTCGGATCGCGCCGTGCCACATCACCGGGCAGAGGAGTACCTCGGCCGTGGGTGCGTCCAGCACGGCATGCACGCAGCCGGTCAGCACTGTGCCGTCGAAATCGACATCGTCCCCGACAGCTCCGCCCGGAAACGACGATGCGGGCACAACCATGAGCAGTCGTCGCCCAGCGGCCGCCTTGGTCAGCAGCGATCTGCCGTCCGGCTCACCGGTGGCCTCCAGCAGCCTGACGGCCGTCATCACTGACGCGTAGGGCATGGGCGCCAGGTGTCGCCCCGTGGCCTCGAGCACGAGCCCAACCTCGCGCCAGCTCGCTCCGGTCCCACCGAGGTCGTCCGGCAACGGCAGGCCGATGGGTTCCAGTGCGGCCTGGAATTTGGCCCACACCCGGGCCACGGCGTCCGGAGCGGGTGGACTGTCCCCAGCGAGCAAAGTCTCGACGGTCTCTTCGGCGGGCAGTCCCGACAGGAAGCGCTCGATCGAATCGGCAAAGATCGACTGGTCGGAGTCGTGGGCGAGAGGCATGGGGGTTCCTTCAGGAGTCAGGATGGACGCACGGGCGGAGAGCTCAGCTGCGCTGGAAGAGGAGATCGAGGATCTCCGCGACCGTCTGAGCGTGATACGCGCTGGACCTGTCTCGGGCGGCCGCTCAAGGTCGAAGGAGCGGATCACCCGACCCGGCCGTGGGCTCATCACCACGACCCGGTCCCCGAGGTAGACGGCCTCGCCCACATCATGGGTGACGAACAGCACCGTGGTCGGTTGGCGTTTCATCACCTGCAAGAGTTCGTCCTGGAGCCGGACCCGGGTATAGGCATCCACCGAGGCGAACGGCTCGTCCATCAGCAGCACGCTCGGGTCGACCGCCGAGGCCGAGCGATGCCCACGCTGGGCCATTCCCCCTGACAGCTCGTGCGGTATGCAGTCTCGAACCCGTCAAGACCCATCACCTCGAGCAGGCCAGCGATCTTGTCGTAGGCCTTCGACTGCTGGCCCCACGGCTGCGCAGTCCCAGTGCAATGTTGTCGCGGACCGAGAGCCACGGGAGCAACGCCGGTTGTTGGAAGGCCATCGATACGTTGCTCTGAGCCCGCTCCACCTTGCGCTCGCCGTGCCGTACCGTGCCGGCAACCGGGGATTCCAGACCTGCGACGATGTCGAGCAACGTGCTCTTGCCACAACCCGACGGTCCCACCAGCGCCGTGATCCGACCGGCGGGGGCGGTGACACTGACGTCGTCCAGCGCAATCGCGGCCCGCTCCGAGTGGCCGAACTGCTGATGAACGTGCTCCACGACGACTTCTGCGGCGCCGGTGTTCGACGAGGTGTTCAAGGCAGCGGTCATCGGCGGGCTCCTGGGTATTGGGACAGTCGGGTGGACAAGAGACGGGCAGCGGCACTCATCAGGGCACCGACGAGGCCGATCACGACCATGCCGGCCATGACGGACGCGGTGTCGAGCGTCTGTTGGGCGTTGGTGATGAAGACCCCGAGGCCATTGGCGGATACCAGATACTCAGCGGCAATCACCGAGATCCAGCCGATGCCGACCCCACCGGGCCCAGCACAAGTCGGGGCAGCGCCGCCCGCAGCCGGATCTGGACCAGCTGGCGCCATGGCGGGAGGTGCAACATCCGACCCGTCTTGATCAAGAGGGGATCACTCGGCGAGTGCTGGGGTAGCGGCGATAACGACCGTGAAGAACACGGCGTACCACACGATGAAGACCTTGCCGGTCTGCGAGACCGAGAACCACAGCACCGTCAGCGGGATCCAGGAGAACGGGATCACGAACCTGAGCAGCTCGATCTCGGCCAGAAAGCACGATGGAGGAGCGGGAAGGAGACAAGAGCACGGACACGGCGAGCGCGCTTGCCACCGCGAGGGAGTAGCCGATTGCGAATTCCACCAAGGAGGTTGCGATATCCAGGAGGAAGCTGCTTTCTGTCAGGAGACTTCCAGCGTGTTAGCCACGGTGTCAGGAGTCGGAAGCACCACGGTGCTCGTGTGCAGCACCCCGACTGCGAGCCACCAGCAGCCAAGGAAGAGAGCGACCCGAAGGCAGCCCGTGCGGCTTGGAGCCCACCACGCACCGACGGTCGGGACCCCGCTGCCGCGGCGGCGGAAAGCGGAGCGGTCATCGCCCCGCGCCTCTGGTCCGCCAACCATGGGAACACCAGGCGTTCCAGGCGGCCGAACAGCAGGACGGCAGTTAACCCCAGGACCGCGAAGACAACCATCCCGACCCGACGAGGTCGAAGTCGAAACCCTGCTGAGCCAGCAGCTCCATGGCACCGACTCCTTTGTCGCCTGCGACTAGCTCCGCGATGATGACGCCACCCCAGGCGACCCCGAGGCCTTGACGCAGCCCCAGCATGATCTCGGGAACCGCACCGGGGATGATCACGTAGCGATATGTGTCGCGACGGCTCAGCGAGAGCATCCGAGCGACCTTGAAGTGCTTGGCGTCGCCGGCTTCGGCGCCCTGGATCACGTGGACGACCGCCACGAAGAAGGTAGCCAGGGCGACGATGAACAGCTTGCTGCTGTAGCCGATGCCGAACCAGACGACGGCCAAGGGGACCCAGGCCAAGGCCGAGACCGGCCTCAAGACCTCGATCACCGGGTTCACGATCTCCCGGAGCCATCGGACCCGACCGATCAGCACGCCGATGACCACGGCAATGGCAACTCCGAGGGCCCAACCGCCGGCAGCCACCTCGACGCTGGCCACGATGTTGCTGCCGAGGCCCTGCTGCCAGCACGACCGAAGCTGACCAGCACCGCCACGGCTAGGGCGTGTCGGCAAGCTGTGGTTTCGCAGCAGCACAGCCAGCGCCGACCAGACGAGCAGAAAGAGCACGGGTCCGACCAGCCCGATCGCCCAGCCGCAACGTGTGCGGACCCGGGGCGGTCTGGATGGTCGCTCAGACGCAGGGGGCGCGTCCAGTGCGGTTGTGGTACGTTCAGCCTCCGGCTAGGACGTGGCCTTCTCGGCAAAGGTGGTGTTGACGAAGGTCTTCAAGAACGCGACGAGGTCGACGCTCTTGTCGACGAAGCCGAACTTCATCTCGGCTTGTGCGACCTTCGTCAGCGCCGCCATGTCCGGGGTCAGTGGCGCAAATTCGACGAGCTTGTTCTCGAAGGAGTAGGAGATCGCCTCAGGCGAGGTCTTCGAGAAGTCAGCGAGCGTCTCGAAGTCGTCGTTGGTCCTCTGCTTCAAGGTCGCGCTCGCGCTGTCCGCTGCCTTCAACACGTCGACCACCGCCTGCGGGTGGGCGTCCGCGAACTTCTTGGTGGCAACGAACCCGCCGCCCGGGAACGGCGAACCGAGGGCCCGGTCCGCGGTGACGAGGACCTTGCCTCCGTCGAGCACCATTTGGGCACCGAACGGGAGATAGGTCGCCGCAGCGGCGACCGCACCTTGCTGCATCGTGGTGACCGCCTGGGCGCCAGGCGCTTGGATCGACTTCACCTTGCTGACGTCACCTCCAGCGGTACTCATCGCGAGGTCGAGCACCAGCTGGGGAGAGGTCTGCAGCCCACTGGTCGTGATCGTCTGGTTCTCCAACTCACGCACCGAGCTGACGCTGGAACCCTTGGGGACCACCACCTGATTGTCGTTGGTGATCGACTGCCCCACCAGGTAGGCCAGGTCCGGGGCCTTCGAGAAGGCGGCGACCGCTGCCGAAGCGTTCGCCCAGACAATGTCCACCGATCCGCCGACCATTGCCGCGGCCTCCTGGGGCACACCTTTGAGGAACTCGGTGTAGGTGACGTCGTAGCCAGCCTTCTCGAGCGTCTTCTTCTTCATCATCAGGGAGATCGGGGAGATGTCCGGGAAGTATCCGATCCGGATGGCTGTCTTTCCTCCGGATCCACCCGATGCGCCACTGCCACAAGCGGCAAGTCCGCCGATGCTCACCACGGCGATCAAGGCCGCGATCCAGTTCGTCGCTCTGCGTGACCTCACAAGTCCTCCTCCGGTTGGCACGTCCACCGTTGTGATCCTGACCACAAATTGACGATGTGTCAAGACTCCCTGACGATATGTCAAGAAGTCAGGATGCGTCAGTTCTCGTGTCCTTCAGGGAGCTGGTTCAGGGTGCGATCCGCGACCACGCCGAGAACACTCGGCGATCCCACTCGTCGATTCCGATCCCGATCTCATGAGCAAACGGAGTCCGGTAGAGCGCGTGGCCAAGGGCTAGGCACGCCCCGGCGACGTCGCGCGTCGAGGGCTTACGGCGGCGACCGTCGAGGCGGCCCAGGGGCTCATACGAGCTCTCCCCGTCCAGCGCGAGAAGGAGCATCAACGGGATCGCGCTGGGATCGCGCACGACCGCGGCGAAGGTGTTCGCGCCGACGAGCTCCCCCGGGCTGGTTGGTCCGCCCGCCGGCGGTCGCCGCTGACGCAGCGCCGCCAGCAGCAACTCTCGTCGCGATCCGAAGTAGTGATAGACGAGGGCACGGTGCACGCCGGCACGCTCCGCCACCTGCCGCAGGTTCACCCCCGCCAGGATCCCCCGCTCGGCAAGCAGGTCCAGCACCGATGCCTGCAGCAGGCCAGGGGTCGTCGTGTCCAGCAGGGGGGTCTGCATCGGCGGCGGATCCGGCATGCGGGGTGCGGGCGCCGACCAGTCCGCCTCACGTGCCCGACGCCCGACCGCGGAGACCAGGCGACGCATGCGCCGGTCGAGAGCCTCGCGATCGACATTCAGCTGTCGGGCGAAACCGTCGCGGAAGAGGATGTAGCCGTACACTAGGCAGTTCTGAACACCGAGCAGTCCCTCGACGTCGGTGTCGGGTGGAAGTGTGCCCTCCTCCTTGTCCGGGCAAAGTTGCTGAACGTGTGCTCGAGGATGGGCATTGTGCGCAGGCGAGCATCCCCGTCCACTACTAGCAGTGCCGTCAGCTGAACCGCATCGGGGTGCTGCAGTACGGCCTTCATCAGCCCGAGCGCCCGCTTGTCGTATGTCGCGTACGGCATCGCGCCCAGAGTCTGCTGAATCTCCGCAGCTCCATGCCGCAGCGCTGAGCGAAGCAGCGCCTGGCGATCCCTGAAGTAGTGGTAGACGAGACTCTTCGTGACTCCAGCCTCGTCTCCGACCTGCTGCAGGGTGAATCCGGCCAAGAGCCCACCGTCGGTCAGGAGTCGAAGCGCCGCCCGTTCCAGGCTGCGATTCGTCCCGGACCCGGAGCGCTCGACTGCGGTCGCTGGGTTCGTCATGTCGAGCTCATGGTTCCATCACTGCGCCGGTGGGTTCCCACGGTGCAGTATTCGACCGACAAGTTGACGCAATGTCAATCCTGATAGCGGTCCCGCCCGAGCGGACTGTCCGCGCCCACTGCTCAGGGCAGCCGGGCGACCAGGGTCAGCAGCCGGGTGATCTGGGTGGGGTTGAAGTTGTCGTCGCTGACCAGGGTCACCCGGTAGAGCGGGCCGAGGACCCGCTGGGTCGTCATCCCCTCGTAGTTGTCCAGCAGGGGGTTGGTCTGGACCTGCTTGCTCGGCGCGCCGAGCGAGGGGCACTTCGTCACGTCGGCGACCGCGGTCTTGCGCAGGACCTCGGCCGGCCTCGTCGACAGGTCGGCCACCCGGCTCACGTCGGGGGCCCGGTCGAGACCGGTGGCGGCGTAGAGGCGGACGGCGTTGCCCGTCGCCGGCGCGTAGGCCGCCTCGAGGACCAGCAGCTTGCCGGCGGCGTACTGCTGCACCTCGGCGATCCGGAAGCCCTCGTCCACGGCGTAGCCGACCTGCTTCTTCAGCGTCCATCGCCCGTGGGTCTCGGTGTAGACCAGGAAACGCCGGTCGTTGGCAGGGCCGCCGTCGGCCGGCTGGTCGCCGGAGAGAGTGCCCTCCATCGAGGCCACGATCGTGCGCCCGTCGGGACTGATCGAGAGACCCTCCAAGGTGGCGTTGGCCGTGGCCTCCCCGGCCGGGGCGACGGCGAAGCGGGCCGGCACGGGCAGGCTCGCCCGCTGCACCCCGTCGCGCCCGAAGACCCGGATCGACGGCTCGGTCTCCGAGCTGACCAGCAGGTCGCCGTCGGGCAGGAACGCCAGGCCCTCGTTGTCGGCCGTGGCCCCGGTGTACGGCGTGCCGTCCGGGGTCTTGAGCACCAGGGATCCGACGACGTGCGGGAAGAGCAGGTTGCGGTAGAACCAGACCCGCGAGGGGTCGGTGTCGTGGTTGTCGACGGTGGAGGCGTACGCCCGGCGCTGCCGGTCGTAGGCCAGGTCGGACAGGCCGCCGATCGTCGCGCCGTCGACGACCTGCTTGTCCAGCCGGTCGGAGTAGGCGATCGGGTACGCCGAGGGTGGACAGCCGCTCGGCAGCGAGAACCCGGCGGCGGCCGGCTCCGCCGAGCCGGGCGCGGTGAGGCCGGGCGCCGCCACCAGGCCGGCGGCCAGCGCCGTCCCGAGCACGGCACGACGAACACGGGTCAGGGAGCCAGGTCGCCCAGGACGCATCGACATGAGCCCATGCTGACGGATCCGGACGACGGGGGGAAGAACCTGCGGTGAACCGGGTTCACGCAGGGGGCAGGGTGACCCGACCGCCGCCGACCCGCACCAGGTCGCGACCGAGCCGGACGTCGAGCGGGTTGGTCAGGCAGCGGATCGAACCGCCCGCCTTGACGAACTCGGGCGTCGCGACGATCACCACGTCGAAGCCCCAGTCCTCGAGCTGCGCCCGGACCCGGTCGGGGCAGGCCGGCATGATCACGGTGCGGCCCACGACGACCGAGTTGGCGCAGAACGTGCTCAGCGCCTCCTGCTCGCTGAGCACCAGCGGCTCCGGGACCAGCGCGAGCAGCGCCTCGGCCGAGGCCGGGTCGAGGGCGTCGGGGCAGACCATCGCGCGCTCGTCGTCGAGCGGGCAGAAGGCCAGGTCGAGGTGGTACATGGCCGGGTGCGTGATGCGCACGCCGCGCACCGCGACGTCGAGGTCGGTGGCGAGGTGCTTGAGCGCCAGCTCCTCGGTGCGCGGACCGAAGCCGACCACCAGCTCACCGCGCCAGGCGAAGGCGTCGCCGGCCTCGAGGTGGGCGCCGACGCCGTCGCGACCGACGTACGACGAGACGAAGTCGTGCGCGGCGAACCACTCGGCGGCGGTGCCGGTCTCCTGCCGGCGCTGGGCGTAGCGCATGTGGGAGAGCACGACCCGGCCCCCCTCGTCACCGGACTCCAGTGCGAGGCCGAGATTCATCGCGTAGACCATGTCCGGGGAGTCCGCTCGCTGGGCCAGCCGCTCGACGGTGCCGCCGGCGTCCTCGACGGCGCGCCGGATCGCCCGCGACTCGGCGCGCGCGGCGTCGGCGTCGGGCTGGTCGTCGAGGTGCATGAACGGGTTGATCGCGTAGTCGATCCGGAAGTGGTCGGGCTCGACCATCAGGTACTTCTGTCCCCACTGCAGCTGCGTTCCCACGCTCGACACCTCCGGCACACTCGACCCACTCAATTGCCGGATTGTCCGACAATCTCAGTCTAGTGCGTCGGTCGCTGCTTTTCCAGCCAACCTGTCGGACAATCCGCGGGTGAGCCCCTCGCGCGCCGCCGCCCCCTTCGCGGGACTCAGCGTGGAGCGGGAGACCACGGTCGACCGGGTGCTCACCGAGCTGCGACGGGCGATCTTCGAGGGTGAGGTCGCGCCCGGGACCCCCCTGCGCGAGATCGCGCTCGCGGAGACGCTCGGGGTGGCGCGCAGCACCGTGCGCGAGGCGCTGTCGATGCTGGTCGCCGAAGGGATCGCCGTGCGCGTGCCGAACAAGGGCACCGCGGTCCGCGCCCCCTCGGTCGAGGCGATCCGTGACGTCACGGTGGCCCGGACCGTGCTGGAGGCCGCCGGGGTCCGGGCCTGGGCCGAGGCCCCCGAGGGGCGGCGCGCAGAGGTACGCGTCCGGCTGACGACGTACGCCGAGCTGGCCTACGCCACCCCGACCAACTCCGCGCTCAACGAGGCGCACCTCGCCTTCCACCGGGCGCTGGTCGCCCTCACCGGCTCCGAGCGGCTGGTCGCCACCCAGGAGTCGCTGAGCGCGGAGATCCGGCTGACCCTGGCCACCGTCAACCGCACCAAGCAGGACGCCCACGAGCAGGTCGCCTCGCACCGCGCCCTGGTCGACCTGCTCGAGGCGGGCGACATCGAGGCCGCCGTGTCCGAGATCGTGCGGCACGTCGCCGACGGGTGCGACTCGATGCTCAAGGAGCTGGAGCCGGACCCGGCATGATCGACACCACTGGTGGAGCGACGGGCTACTAGGCTCGTTCCATGCGCTTCCTGGTCTGGATCGTGGTCAACGTGCTCGCGCTCGGCGCCGCCACCGCGCTGTTCGGCGGGATCACCCTCGACGGGTCCGACCTGACCCAGCGGATCCTGGCGCTGATCGTGGTCGGCGCGATCTTCGGGGTGATCAACTCCTTCGTGAAGCCGGTCGTGAAGCTGCTCGCGCTGCCGTTCATCATCCTCACGCTGGGCCTGCTGCTGCTGGTGATCAACGCGGTCGTGCTGCTCGTGACCAGCAGCATCGCCGACGCGGTCGGCATCGCCTTCCACGTCGAGGGCTTCGGTACCGCGGTGCTCGGCTCGATCGTGATCTCCATCGTGTCCTGGGGGCTCTCCGGCGTCCTCGCGGTCGACGAGCGTCGATGAGCCCGTGATCTCCCGCCGGGTCGCCGATCCCGCCGCGGCCGGTGCGCCGTACCGGATCGGGCTGGTGTGCCTGGGCAACATCTGCCGCTCGCCGATGGCCGACGTGGTGCTCAACGAGCTCCTCGACCGGGCCGGCCTGGCCGGCCGCGTCGTCGTGGACAGCTGCGGCACCGGCGGCTGGCACGTCGGCGAGCCGATGGACCGGCGCGCGGCCGCGACCCTGCTCGCCGCCGACTTCGACCCGGCGGGCACCGCGCCCAGCAGCTCGACGCCGGCTGGCTGCGAGCGCGACCTGCTGCTGGCCATGGACGGCGACAACCTGGTCGGGCTCGCCGACCTCGCCCGCGCGCCGGAGTCCCGGACCGGGTGCGGCTGTTCCGCGACTTCGACCCGGTCGGGCGGCGGCGACGTGCCGGACCCGTACTACGGCGGGGCCGGCGGGTTCGAGGAGGTGCTGGACGATGGTGAGCGGACCTCGATCGCGATCGTCGCCGGGCTGGAGCGGATGCTCGACTGATCAGTCCGGCGGTCGTCGCCCAGCCACTGCGCCAGCCGGCCGCCCAGCGAGATGCTGCGCAGTCGGCGCTCGGTGGCCTCTCGCTGCTTGCGCGGCGTGACCACGAGGACGTCGTCGCCGCGGCGCAGCACGGTCCGCGCCTCCGGCGTGAGGGTGCGCCCGTCGCGCACCAGCAGCGCGACCGAGGCGCCCGTGGGCAGGCGGAGCTCTCCTACCTCCACGCCGTGCAGCCGCGACCGCGGGGAGATGGTGATCTGCAGCAGGTCGGCGGCGATCCGCTCCAGAGGGGCGGCCTCGACGTCGAGGTCGCGCGGTTCGCTGCGTCGCGCGACCCGGAGCACGCGGGCGACGAACGGCAGGCGTCGGGCCGGTGACCAGGGTGTAGAAGACCGCGAGCACGAAGACCAGGTCGAAGAGCCGCGAGGAGTTCCGGACCCCCTGCGGAGAGCGGGATCGTGGTCAGCACGATCGGCACGGCGCCGCGCAGCCCGGCCCAGCTGATGAAGCCCAGCTCGCGCCAGGGGCATCGGCTGGACGACCGAGCTGATCAGCACCGAGACCGGTCGGACCACGAAGGTCAGCACGAAGCCGGCCACCACCGCCAGCAGCACCGTGCGCAGGTCGATCCGGCCCGGCGAGGCGAGCAGGCCGAGCATCACGAACAGCCCGATCTGGGCCAGCCAGGCCAGCCCCTCGGAGAACGAGCGGGTGGCCGCGCGGTGCGGCAGGTCGCCGTTGCCGAGGACCAGGGCGGCGACGTACACCGCCGCGAAGCCGGAGGTGTGCACGCTGGCGGCGCCGGCGTACGCCAGGACCGCGACGGCCAGGATGGCGAGCGGGTAGAGGCCGGACGCCGGCAGGGCCACCCGGCGCATCAGCGCCACCCCGGCGAACCCGAGCAGCAGCCCGATCAGCACCCCGCCCGCCAGCTCGCCGGCGATGATCGCCACGTAGCCGAGGACCGAGTGGTGCGGAGCCGGCGCTGATCACGGTGACCAGCACGACGGTCGGGGCGTCGTTGAGCCCCGACTCGGCCTCCAGCGAGCCCACCAGCCGGCTCGGCAGCGGCACCCGGCGCAGCACCGAGAACACCGCCGCGGCGTCGGTCGGGGACGTCACCGCGCCGAGCAGCACCGCGATCGGCCAGGACAGACCCGAGCACGTAGTGCGCGAAGGCCGCCATCAGCAGCACGCTCACCGCGACGCCGATCGTGGCCAGCGACAGCCCCAGCCGGATCACCGGGCGGATCTTCGACCACGGGGTGGTCAGGCCGCCCTCGGCCAGGATCACCACCAGGGCCGCGAAGCCGAGCGCGTGGGCCAGCTCGGCGTCGTCGAAGCGCAGGCCGAGCCCGGCCTCGCCGAGCGCGACGCCGATCGCGAGGTAGACCAGCAGGCTGGGCAGCCCCGCCCCGACGGAGAGCCGGACGGCGAGGATCGCCAGCAGCAGCACGCCCGCCCCGACCAGCAGGAACTGGTCCAGCTGCTCCACGTCGAGTGTCACGGGCGGCACCTCGGCGCTCGTGGCGGGCGGTTGCCCAGTGTAGAGGTCCCCGGCGCCGTGACCTAGCGTGGGGCCGTGCAGACCGGCTCCAGGTCGCGCAGCGCGCCGACGTAGCCCCGTTCCACGTGATGGACCTGCTCGCGGCGGCCAACGCGCGCCAGGCCGAGCACGGCGACCTGCTCAACCTGGTGGCCGGGCCAGCCCTCGACCGGGGCGCCGCGGCCGGTGCTCGAGGAGGCGAAGCGGCTGCTCGACTCGGGGCCGCTCGGCTACACCGAGGCGGTCGGCATCCCGCGAGCTGCGGGCGGCGATCGCGACGCACCACGAGCGGGTCTCGGGGATCAGGTGCAGCGCCGACGACGTGGTCGTGACGACCGGCTCGTCAGGCGGGTTCCTGCTGGCGTTCCTGGCCTCGTTCGAGGCGGGCGACCGGGTGGTGATGGCCCGGCCCGGCTACGCCTGCTACCGCAACGTGCTCACCGCGCTCGGCATCGAGGTGGTGGAGATCGACTGCGGGCCCGGGACCCGGTTCCAGCCCACCGTCGAGCAGCTCGAAGCCGTGCCCGGGCCCGTGCACGGCCTGGTCGTCGCCTCCCCGGCCAACCCGACCGGCACGATGCTGCTGCCCGACGAGCTCGCTGCGCTGGCCACGTGGTGCGAGGAGCACGGCGTACGCCTGATCTGCGACGAGATCTACCACGGGATCGAGTACGCGGAGGCGCGCGCGGACCAGCGCTTGGGCGACGTCGCGCACGGGCGTGGTGTTCGGGTCGTTCTCGAAGTACTTCTCGATGACCGGCTGGCGGATCGGCTGGATGCTGGCGCCCGCGGACCTGCGCCGCCCGGTCGAGGTGCTCACCGGCAACTTCACGATCTGCCCGCCGGCGCTCTCGCAGCGCGCCGCGCTGGCCGCCTTCACCCCCGAGTCGTACGCCGAGCTCGACGGCCACGTCGCGCGGTACGCCGCCAACCGCGCCCTGCTCCTCGACGGGCTGCCCCGCCTCGGGCATCGACAAGCTGGCCCCGGCCGACGGCGCGTTCTACGTCTACGCCGACGTCTCGCACCTGACCACGGACTCCTACGCCTGGTGCCGGCGGCTGCTGGCCGAGACCGGCGTCGCGACGGCGCCCGGGGTCGACTTCGACACCGCGCGGGGCAACGAGTTCGTGCGGATGTCGTTCGCGGGCTCGTCCGCTGAGATCAGCGGTGCGCTGGAGCGGCTGGGGGCGTGGTTGGACGAGGTGCCCCCGGGTCACTCGGCCAGTCGATAGCTGGTCAGGCGGATCCTCCCGCGCGGGTCCCCACGGACCTGCGCCGCGATGGTGCCGCTGCCCTGCAGCTGGTGGTTGCCGGAGAGCGTTCCGCCGTTGCCACCACCGTTGCCGATCGTCTTCGGTCCCGCTCCGACGTCGAGGGTGACCGTGCTGCCCGCCTTCGTGCCGGGCGTGCTCCACAGCAGCAGCGAGTGCCGCGCGCCCGACACCCGCAGTCGCAGGGAGTGCGCGCCCACGGAAGAGGACCGGGTGTCGACCCGCTCCCACCGGTGACCTTCGACGTCGACCACCCGTGCCGGCGTCGCCGACCCGACGGCGTACAGGGCGGCACCGATGCGGACGCTTCGACCGGCCCGCACGGACGCCCGGCCCTTCTCGTCGGTGAGCCGCACCTGCACCCGCTTCGTCGTTCGCAGCGCGGTGGCGGAGTAGGTGCCGAAGGAGGAGTCGATGGCAGCGTCGTAGTCCTGGGTGTCGGAGCACTGCAGCGTGACGGTGGGCTTGCCCCCGATGAGGACCTGCACGCTCTGGTCCTCCGGCCCGACGCAGAAGCCCTCGACCACGACACGGGACGTGGTCGGCGGAGTGCTGCGGAATTCGAGCTGCGCCTGACCCAGCCGTCCGATGCCGGCACCGATCAGGTGCGACCCAGCGGGATCAGCCCGGTAGGTGATGCCGTCCCGGGTCACGCCAGGAGCCGCTCGATCCAGGGTGTAGACGGCCAGGGCGACCGCACCAGGGTCGTGGGTGCCGCTCTGGCTGAGGCGGACGTCGCTCCCAGCCCCCTGAGGGATCAGCACGAAGTCCTTGAAGTCTCCCGCCGGGCCGACCCAGGGGGCGTCGCCACCGGTGTGGCGCACCGTCAGCTCACCCGTGTCCGACTCCGAGGCCCAACGCACCAGACGGGGCTGGTCGGACCTGCCCAGGTGCAGGTCGAGCCGGCCGTCGCCGCCCGTCGCTGAGTCGGTGTAGCGGAAGGTGTAGCCGAGCGAGAGCGTCGTGGCCGGCACGTCGTGTCCGACCAGACTGGCCGGCGCGTCGCTCCGGTCACCGGTCAGCGCGTTGCTCAGCGTCAGCCCGAGGACGAGCACCCCCACCACGACGAGGGCGGTCGCCGACGCCGCCAGCGTCGTACGACGTCGGCTGGCGCGGTGGATCCGCTCGTGCAGCTGCGTGAGGCGGTGCTCCGCACCGGTCCCTTCGCCGTACGTCGCCGCGCGTGCGGCCAGCACGGCCCTGATGTCGGAGCTCATCATGCGCCTGCCTCCTCCTCGACGACGGCGGGGTCGAGCCGGAGCTTCGCCACCGCCTTGCTCAGCTGGGACTTGACCGTGCCGGCCGAGCAGCCGAGGACCTCGGCGGCGTCCGCCACGGAGAGGTCCTCGTAGAAGCGCAGCACCACCACGGCGCGCTGCCGGCGCGGCAACCGGCCCACGGCCCGCCACAGGTCTTCGGGCTCGCAGCGGTCATCGGTCGTGCTCGACGCCTCGGGCAGCTCGCTCGTCGGTGTCTCACCGCGCCACCTGCGGCGCCACGAGCTGGCGAAGGTGTTGACCAGGATCCGGTGCACGTAGGGCCCCGGGTCGCCCTGGATACGTTCCCAGGAGAACCAGGCCTTGGTCAGTGCGGTCTGGACCAGGTCCTCGGCGAGCCCGTGGTCGTGGGTGAGCAGGTACGCCGTGCGCAGCAGGCGGTCGGAACGGGTCTCCACGAAGGTGTCGAACTCGTGGGCCACCCCCGTCATCTCCCCCCGATCGGCGCTCGTCGTGGTCATACCTGGCTCTACGCGGTAGCGAGCCGCCCCGGTTGCCCCGCCGTAGCGCCTACTTCTTGCGGGACAGGAACGCCGTCATCGCCTCGCGAGCGGCATCGGAGCCGAACAGCCGCGCCGAGAGCATCGCCATCTCCTCCGCGCCGGCGTCGATGCGGGCCAGCAGCGGTGCGGCGAGCAGGGCCTTGGTCTCCGCCAGACCCTGGGGGTGGGCCTGCTTGAGCTCCGCACAGATCGCGGTGATCGCGGGGTCGAGCTCGTCCGGCGCGACGCTGCGGGTGACCAGCCCCATCTCGGCCGCCTCGAGCGCCGAGAAGGTGCGCCCGGTCAGGAAGGTGTCGGCCGCCGCACGACTGGTCAGTCGTGGCAGCACGGTGAGCGAGATGATCGCGGGCGCGAGCGCCAGGCGGGACTCGGTGAAGGCGAAGGTCACGTCGTCGCTGCACACCACGACGTCGCTGGCCGCCACGATCCCCAGCCCGCCGGCCCGCACCGGCCCGGCCAGCCGGGTGACGACCGGCTTGGGGTGGGCCACGATCCGGCGCTGCATCTCGACCATCCGTGGCGCCGCGTCCGCCATCCCCTGCCCGGACGCCTCGGCGAGGTCGGCGCCCGAGCAGAACACCCGGTCGGCGCTGCGGATCACCACCACCCTGGTCTCGTCCCCGGCCGCCGTGTCGAGGTGCGCGAACAGCTCGCCCACGAGCTGCTGCGACAGCGCGTTGCGGTTGGACGGTGAGTCCAGGGTGATCGTGCCGACCCCGTCCGCCACCTCGTAGTGCACCAGCTCGGTCATACCAATCCCTTCGTTGAGTTGGGCCCCGCACCGGGCTGGGTTGGGCCTCCCCCCGGTGTCTCACCGGCGCCAGGCCCGACTCGCACCGGTGGGAGGCCCAACTCAACCTCAATAGCTCTTGGGAAGTCCCAGGGAGTGCATGGCCACGTAGTTCAGGATCATCTCGGCGGAGACGGGGGCGATCCGACCGACGCGGGTGGCGACGAGCAGGCCGGCCATGCCGTACTCCTGGCTCGCGCCGTTGCCGCCGTGGGTCTGCACGGCGCGGTCGACGACGTCGCAGGCGGCCTCGGCGGCGGCGTACTTGGCCATGTTGGCGGCCTCTCCCGCGGCCCCCTCGTCGCCGGCGTCGTACAGCGACGCGGCCTTCTGGGTCATCAGCCGGGCCATCTCGATCTCGATGTGCGACTTCGCCAGCGGGTGCGCGATCGCCTGGTGCGCCCCGATCGGGGTGTTGAAGACCACCCGCTCCTTCGCGTACGCCGTGGCCTTGTCCAGCGCGTACCGCGCCGAGGCCGATGGAGAAGGAGGCGGCCATGATCCGCTCCGGGTTGAGCCCCGCGAACAGCTGCACGAGGCCGCCGTTCTCGTCGCCGACCAGGGCGTCGGCCGGCAGCCGGACGTCGTCGATGAACACCTGGAACTGGTTCTCCGGGCTGACGATCTCCATCGCGATCGGGTTGGCCTCGAGGCCGTCGGCGTCGGTCGGCACCACGAAGAGGCACGGCTTGAGCTTGCCGGTCCTCGCGTCCTCCGTGCGCGCCACGACGAGCACGATTCTCGGCCTCGTCGACCCCGGAGATCCAGACCTTGCGACCGCTGAGCACCCACTCGTCACCGTCGCGGCGCGCCGTCGTGGTGATGTTGTGGGTGTTCGTGCCGGCGTCCGGCTCGGTGATCGCGAAGGCCATCGTGCCGGTGCCGTCGCACAGGCCGGGCAGCCACTTCTGCTTCTGGGCCTCGGTGCCGTAGCGGGTGATCACCGTGCCGCAGATCGCCGGGCTGACCACCATCAGCAGCAGCGGGCAGCCCTGCGCGGCGAGCTCCTCGCAGACCGCGGCGATGTCGCCGATCCCGCCGCCACCGCCGCCGTACTCCTCGGGGATGTTGATCCCGAGGTAGCCGTTCTTTGCGATCTCCAACCACAGGTCGGTGGTCTTCTCCCCCGACCGAGCCTTCTCGGTGAAGTACTCGCGCCCGTACTTCGAGGCCAGCCTCGCCACCTGGCGGCGCAGCTCCCGACGCTCCTCGGACTCGGTGAACGTGCTCATCCCTGCTCCTCTTCCTCGGGTTCCACGACGGCCAGGACCTCACCGGCCGCGACCTGCGCGCCGGGTCGTACGTCGAGCCGGGTGAGCACGCCGTCGGTCGGCGCACTCACGGTGTGCTGCATCTTCATCGCCTCGAGGACCAGCACGGGTGACCCGGCGGTGACCGCGTCGCCGACCTCCACCGCCACGCTGGCCACCGTGCCGGGCATCGGCGCGAGCAGCGAGCCGGAGGCGACGGCGGCGGCCGGGTCGGTGAACCGCGGCACCCGCACCAGCCGGACGTGGCCGTGCGGACCGTCGACGTCCACGACGTCATCCGGCGTGGTCGTCGTGACCGCCACCTCGTACGACGTCCGGGCGCCGTCGGCCTCGAGGGTGACCCTGGTCGGGGAGACCGCGACCACGTCGTAGCCGTCGACGTCGTAACCGTCACGACCGCCGTACCACGCGACCTCGACCTCGCCCGCGAACGCCGTCACCTGGGGCTGCGAGGCGACGTTGCGCCACGCGACCGGGATGCCGCTGCTGCACCGTGCGGGCGCGTGCCGCCCGCTCGGCCAGGGCCAGGGCGGCCGCCACGGCAGACCCGGGGTCGTCGTCCGACCGGCGCGGTCACGAAGCCCGCGCGCTCCAGGAACGCGGTGCTGACCTCGCCGGCCAGGAACGTCCCCGTCGCGCAGCACCCGCACCAGCAGGTCGCGGTTGGTGCGCACCCCGTGGATGCGGGCCTTGGCCAGCGTGTCGGCGAGCCGGCGGGCGGCCTGGTCGCGCTCGGGGGCCCAGGCGATCAGCTTGGCCAGCATCGCGTCGTAGTGCGTCGAGACCTCGTCACCACCCGTGAACCCCGCGTCGAGGCGTACGCCGGGGCGGTTCAGCAGGTCGAACTCGACCGTGACCCCCGGCACCTCGAACCGGGTGAGGACCCCGCTCTGCGGCTGGTAGTCGGCCACCGGGTCCTCGGCGTAGAGGCGCACCTCGATCGCGTGGCCGTAGGTCTCCCCGATCCGCTCCGGCGCCCGGCCCTCGGCCACCGCCAGCTGCATCTCGACCAGGTCGACGCCGTGCACGAGCTCGGTCACGGGGTGCTCGACCTGGAGCCGGGTGTTCATCTCGAGGAAGTAGAACCGGTCCTGGTCGGGGTCGTAGAGGAACTCGACCGTCCCGGCCCCGCGGTAGTCGATCGCTGCGGCGGCGTTGCCGGCCGCGTCGTGCAGCGCCCGTCGGGTCTTCTCGGGCAGGCTCGGCGCGGGCGACTCCTCGACCACCTTCTGGTGCCGGCGCTGGATCGAGCAGTCCCGCTCGCCGATCACCAGCACCCCGCCCGCGTGACCCATCACCTGCACCTCGACGTGCCGGCCGCGCTCGACGTACGGCTCGACGAAGACGGTGCCGTCACCGAAGGCCGAGCGCGCCTCGGCCGCCGCCGCTTCGATCTCGCCCGCGAGGTCGTCCAGGGAGCGCACGATCCGCATCCCTCGCCCGCCACCGCCCGCCGAGGCCTTGACCAGCAGCGGGAGGTCGGCCGGCGAGGCGGTCTGTGCCGTGAGGTTCGCCAGCACCGGGACGCCCGCGGCCGCCATCAGCTCCTTGGCGCGGATCTTGGAGCCCATCTGCTCGATCGACGCCGGGTCCGGGCCGACCCAGGCCAGGCCCGCCTCGAGCACCGCGCGCGCGAAGTCGGCGTTCTCGGAGAGGAAGCCGTAGCCCGGGTGCACCGCGTCGGCACCGGCACGCCGGGCCGCCTCCAGCACCAGGTCGGCCCGGAGGTAGGTGTCGGCCGGTGCGTTGCCGGCCAGGCGTACGGCGACGTCGGCCTCCGCGACGAACCGCAGCCCCGCGTCGGCGTCGGAGTGCACCGCGACGGTCTCGATCCCGAGCCGGCGGCAGGTGGCGAAGACCCGGCGGGCGATCTCGCCCCGGTTGGCGACCAGGAGTCTGGTGATCATCACGCTCACATCCTGAAGACGCCGTAGCGGTCGGTGCCGACCACGGGCGCGTTCTCGATCACGGACAGGCAGATGCCGAGCACGGTGCGGGTGTCGCGCGGGTCGATCACGCCGTCGTCGTAGACCATGCCGGACAAGAAGTAGGGCAACGACTGCTCCTCGATCTGGCCCTCGACCATCTCCTTGACCGCGACGAAGCCGTCGGCGTCGAACACCTTGCCCTTGGACTCCGCCGACTGCCGGGCGACGATCTCCATCACCCCGGCCAGCTGGGCCGGTCCCATCACCGCCGACTTGGCGCTGGGCCAGGTGAACAGGAAGCGCGGGTCGAAGGCGCGCCCGTTCATCCCGTAGTTGCCCGCGCCGTACGACGCCCCCATGATCACGCTGAGGTGCGGCACCGTGGAGTTGCTGACCGCGTTGATCATCTGGGCGCCGTGCTTGATGATCCCGCCCTGCTCGTAGGCCGCCCCCACCATGTAGCCGGTGGTGTTGTGCAGGAACAGCAGCGGGGTGTCGACCTGGTTGGCGAGCTGGATGAACTGCGTCGCCTTCTGCGCCTCCTCGCTGAACAGCACCCCCTGGGCGTTGGCCAGGATCCCGACCGGGTGCCCGTGGACCCGGGCCCAGCCCGTGACCAGCGAGGCGCCGTAGAGCGGCTTGAACTCGTCGAACGCCGCGCCGTTCGTCGGGCGAGACCCCGTCGGCGATCCGGGCGATCACCTCGCGCGGGTCGAACGGCTCCTTCAGGTCGCCCGGGATGAGGTCCAGCAGCCCGTCCACGTCGGCGTCCGGTTCGGTGTACGCCGGTGCCGGCTCGCCCGCCTTGCGGTGGTTCAGGCGCGCCACGATCCGGCGCCCGATGCGGATCGCGTCGCGCTCGTCGGCGGCGAGGTAGTCGGCGAGCCCCGACGTGCGCGCGTGCATCTCCGCGCCGCCCAGCGACTCGTCGTCGGACTCCTCGCCGGTGGCCATCCTCACCAGCGGCGGGCCGCCGAGGAACACCTTGGCCTGCTCCTTGACCAGCACCGTGTAGTCGCTCATCCCGGGGATGTAGGCACCGCCCGCCGTGGAGCTGCCGAACACCAGCGAGATCGTCGGCCGCTTGGCGGCGGAGGAGCGGGTGATGTCGCGGAAGGTCTTCCCGCCGGGGATGAAGATGTCCTTCTGGGTCGGCAGGTCGGCCCCGCCGGACTCGACGAGCGAGATGCTCGGCAGGTGGTTCTCCGAGGCGATCTGCGCCGCCCGGAACGACTTCTTGACCGTCCAGGGGTTGCTGGCGCCGCCCTTCACCGTCGGGTCGTTGGCGGTGATCATGCACTCGACGCCCTCGACCACGCCGATCCCGGTGACCAGGGAGGCGCCGACGGCGAAGTCGGAGCCCCAGCCGGCCAGCGGTGACAGCTCGAGGAACGCCGAGCCCTCGTCGAGGAGCAGCTCGATCCGCTCGCGGGGCAGCAGCTTGCCGCGCCCGTGGTGCCGCGCGACGTACTTCTCCCCGCCGCCGGCCACCGCCTTGGCGTGCTCGGCCTCGAGGTCGGCGAGCTTGTCCAGCATCGCGTCGCGGTTGCTCATGAGGCGTAGCCCAACAGCCTGGCCGCGAGGTCGGTGAGCACCTCGGTCGCACCGCCCCCGATCGGCAGGATCCGGGCGTCGCGGTAGTGCCGCTCGACCTCGGTGCCGTGCAGGTAGCCGGCACCGCCGAACAGCTGCACCGCCTCGTGGCAGACGTACGTCGCGGTGTCGCACGCGGTCTGCTTGGCCAGGCACGCCTCGGCGATCACGCTCTCACCAGCAACGTGTCGCTCGAGCGACCTCTCGTGCGTAGGTCCGCGCCACCTCGACCTGGCGGTGCATCTCGACCAGCTTGTGCCGCACCACCTGGCGGGCGGCGAGCGGCTTGCCGAACGTCTCCCGCTCCTTGGTGTACGCCGCGGCGAGGGCGAGCGAGCGGGCCGCGATCGCGTAGGCGTGCACCGCCAGCCCGATCCGCTCGACCACGAACTGCTCGGCGATCTGGCGTAGAAGCCGGCGTTCTCCTCCCCGACCAGGTTGGCGAGCGGCACCCGGACGTCGGTGAAGGAGAGCTCGGCGGTGTCCGAGCAGTGCCAGCCCATCTTGCGCAGGTCGCGGTCGACCACGAAGCCGGGCGAGCCCTTCTCGATCACCAGCAGCGACACCCCGGCGTGGCCTCCCCCAGATCCGTTGGAGCCGCCCGTGCGCACCGCCGTCGTCACGAAGTCGGCGCGGACGCCGGAGGTGATGAAGGTCTTGGCCCCGTTGACGACGTAGGAGTCGCCGTCGCGGACCGCCCGGGTCGTGATCCCGGCGACGTCGGAGCCACCGCCCGGCTCGGTGATCGCCAGCGAGCCGATCTTGTCGCCCGCCAGGACGGGTGCGACGTACTCCTCGATCTGGCGCGGGTCGCCGGCCGCCACGATGTGCGGCAGCGCGATCCCTGCGGTGAACAGCCCGGCCGCGAGCCCGGACGAGCCGCCGGCCTCGAAGAACGCCTCCTGCATCGCCACCGAGTCGAGCAGCGTGCCGCCCTGACCACCCACCGGCTCGGGGAACGAGACCCCGAGCAGCCCGGCCTTCGCCGCCGCCTGGTGCAGCGAGCGCGGGATCTCCCCCGCGTCCTCCCAGTCCTGCAGGTGCGGGACCACCTCGCGCTCGACGAAAGCAGCCGTGGCCGCCCGCAGCGCCTGCTGCTCCTCGCTCCAGAATCCGCTCACAGGAGAACCTCCGGTATCTCGACGGGTCGCGAGCGGAGCCACTCCCCGAGCGCCTTGGCCTGCGGGTCGAAGCGCGACGTCTCCGCCACGCCTTCCCCGAGCAGCCCCCTGACCAGCACGTTCACGCCACCCAGGTTGGGCAGCGGATAGACCTCGACCCCCAGCTCCCGGGTCTCCGGCAGCAGCTCGCGGATCCGCCCGGGGGTCACGAGACCCAGCAGCCACGCCACCCGCTCGTCCCGCTTCTCACCCTGCTTCACCCACAGGCCGACGTTCGCGTCCCCGCCCTTGTCCCCGCTCCTGGCGTGCACGAACGTGCCGAAGGCCGCCCGCCGCAAGCCGGTCGCAACCGTGCCGTCGTCGCCGCTGCCGTTCCCGACCGCTGGGGTGGGCTGGGTGGTGCGGTCGGGGACGGCAGCGGCGTCGAGGGCACCCGTCGCCACCGGCTCCGCGGATCCGACCCACGGATCCTCGATCACCGTCCTCTTCCCGTCCCCCGTCACCACCACCTGTTCCACGACGGACCGTTCGACGTACGCCGGGCGGTAGATCCCGTACGCCGAGCCGCTGCCGGGGGGTGAGGTCAGGTTGAAGCCCGGGTAGGAGGTGAGCGCGAACTCCACCGCGGCCGAGCTGAAGGCCCGGCCGACCACGTCGGGCGAGGGGTCCTTCACGGTGACCCGGAGCAGGCACGAGGCCGCCTCCTCGGTCTCACCCAGCGGATCGGGCAGCCGGCCGAGCGCCCAGTCGACGACCTCGGGGCGCTGCGCGGCCAGCCGGGCCTCGACCTGCTCGCGGATCCAGTCCGCCTTCGCCTCGACGTCGAGGCCGGTGAGCACGAACTCCATCCGGTTGCGGTAGCCGCCGAGCACGTTCGTGGACACCTTCAGCGTCGGGGGCGGTGCGGACCCGCGCACCCCGGAGACCAGGACCCGGTCGGCGCCCTGCTGGGCCAGGGTGATCGAGGACAGGTCGACGCCGACGTCGGGGTTGAGGTAGGTCGCGGTCTGGATCTCATACATCAGCTGTGCGGTCACGGTGTCCACGCTGACCACACCGCCGGTGCCGTCGTGCTTGGTGATCACCGACGAGCCGTCGGCCGCGAGCTCGGCGACCGGGAAGCCGAGCGGTGTGGCGTCGAGGCCCAGCTCCAGGAAGCCGGAGAAGTTGCCGCCGCACGCCTGCGGCCCGCACTCGATGACGTGCCCGGCGACGACCGCCCCGGCCAGCTCGTCGTACGACGTCGGCGTCCAGCCGTGCTCGGCGATGCCGGCCCCGACCACGACGGAGGCGTCGGTGACCCGTCCGGTGACGACCACGTCGGCTCCGCCGCGCAGCGCGTGCGCGATGCCGAAGCCACCCAGGTAGGCGTTGGCGGTGAGCACGTCGCCGAGCCCGAGCTCCGCCGCCCGGGCGGTGAGGTTGTCGCCCTCGACGTGGGCGACGACCGGGTCGAGCCCGAGCCCGGAAGCGACCTCGCGCAGGCGCTCGGCGAGCCCTGCGGGATTCATCCCGCCGGCGTTGGAGACGATCCGCACCCCCCGCTCGAGGGCGTCGCCGAGGCAGTCCTCGAGCTGGGTCACGAACGTCTTGGCGTAGCCGAGCGAGGCGTCCTTGAGCTGCGCGCGCCCCAGGATCAGCATGGTCAGCTCGGCGAGGTAGTCGCCGGTGAGGTAGTCGACCGGCCCGCCGGCGTTGGTGCCGTCGAGCATCTCCCGCATGGCGCTGAGCCGGTCACCGTAGAAGCCGGAGCAGTTCGCGATCCGGGTCGGCGCTGTGGTCACGTCGGTGGCCTTCCGTTGCCGGGCGGACCGGCGAAGGCCTGGGCGATGTCGAGCCAGTGGTCGGCGTCGGGTCCGACCGCCTCGAGCGCGAGGTCGGACCGGTTCCGGCGCTGGGTCACCAGCAGGCAGAAGTCGTACGCGGGTCCGGTCACGCCCTGCGCCGCGTCGGGCGGCCCCCAGTTCCAGACCTCGTCGTCCGGGGTGACCAGGGTGATCGCGAACTCCTCGCCCGGCGGCTGCTCACCGTGGGTGACGAAGGCGAAGTCGCGGGTGCGCACCCCGAGGTGGGCGATGTGCCGGAGCCGCTCGTCCGGCTGGTAGGTGGCCCCCAGGGCGTCGGCCACGTCGAGCCCGTGCGCCCAGGTCTCCATCAGTCGCGCGGTCGCCATCGAGGTGGGGCTCATCGGCGGGCCGAACCACGCCAGCCTCTCCCCGGCCGGATGCTCACGCAGGACGGTGGCGAGCCTCGTCCGTCCCTCGCGCCAGCGGTCGAGGAGCTCTGCCGGTGCCATCGACGCCAGCTCCTCGGCCGCCTCGTCGACGAAGGTGCCCGGGTCGCTCGCCCCCCGCTCCAGCAGGCCCGCCCAGCCGTCGGGGTCGGTGGCGGACAGCAGGGCCGCGTCGTCGGTCCACGCGAGGTGTCCGACCTGGTGGGCGACGGTCCACCCCACGGCCGGGGTGCGGGTCCGCCAGGCGTTCTCGTCGAGCGACGCCACCAGGGCCTCGACCCGGTCGCCCTCGGCGACGAGGTCGGCCAGGACCTGCTCCAGCACGCTCTTCATGGGGTCCCCATCCTCGCGTCGAGCACGTCGGCCCACTCGCGAAGGATCCGCGCACGACGCACGTGGTCGTCACTCAGGGTGTTGGCCAGGCCGAGGCCGCGGCACAGGTCGAGGGTGGCCTGCACCAGCTCGCGCACGCCGGGTCGGCTCTCGTCGGCCCCGAGCAGCTCCACGGTGAGCCGGTGGGTGTCCCGACCGAGCCGGCGCTCGAAGTCGGCCACGCCCGCCCGCAGCTGCTCGTCGGTGCGGGCGGCGACCCAGAGCTCGAGGGCAGCCGTGAACACCGGTCCCGCGAAGTGGTCGCCGAGCATCTCCAGCACCGCCCGAGTACGCCGCGGGCCCCGCGGCAGGTGCGCGGCCAGGCGGGTGAGCTCGTGCGCGCGCTGCTCGGAGAGGTGCTGGACCGCGGCCAGCACCAGGGCGTTCTTGGTCGGGAAGTGGTGCAGCTGGGCCCCCCGGCTGACCTCGGCCCGCTCGGAGACCACGGTGGTCGACGTCCCGGCGAAACCGCGCTCGACGAGGCACTCGACACTCGCGTCGAGCAGCCGCTGGCGCATGGCCCGCGAGCGCTCTGCCTGGGGCACGCGGGTCGCCGGGGTCGTCGCCGGGGTGGTCACGGACCCATCGTGCCGCCGTACTAACAAACAGTCAAGACTGCTTTTTTCTACCGCCGTCCCAGGCGCACACCGCCGCGCCGACCAGGGACACGGCGGCGGCGTAGAGCACGGCCGTGTCCCAGCCCGCGTGCACGGTGGTCAACGAGAAGACGGTGATCCCGCAGGCCGCACCGAGGTAGCGGGCGGTGTTGTTCGACCCGCTGGCCATCGCCGCCCGGTCGGGCGGCACGTTGGTCACCGCCTCGCGGCTCATCACGGCGTTCAGGACGCCGGAGGCCAGACCCGCGACGAGGAACCCCGGGACCAGACGCCACACCGTGGAGCCCGGACCCACACCCAGGGCCAGCAGCTCACCGAGCGCCACCACGACCAGCGCGGCCGCGACCTGGTGCTGACCGGACCAGGTGACCCGCAGGCGTCGCAGCAGCAGGGAGGTGAACACCCCGGTCACCGACCAGACCAGGGCGGGCACGATCGAGATCCACAGCGACCTGCCCAGCGCCACCTGGACGTACGTCGGCACGGTCGAGGACATCGCGATGATGCCCAGCCCCACGGCCAGTGCGGCCACGTTGGCGGCGAGGAACCCGGGTGTGCCGGCGAGGCGGGGCTCGATCATCGGCTGGCGGACCCGCAGCTCGACGACGCCGAACAGGGCGACCAGCGCGACCGCCGAGACGAGCAGCACGACCACGGTGGCGGAGATCCCCGACCGGGCCTCGGTCAGCCCGGTGACCAGCAGCGTCATCGCCGCGACGACCACCAGCAACCCACCCGGATCGAGGCGCCTGGAGTGCTCGGCGGCCGACTCGGGCAGTCCGGTCCGGCTCGGCACGAGGAGCACCAGCGCCACGACACCGGTCACGAAGTAGGTCTCGCGCCAGCCGCTGCCGAGGTTGCCGAGAGCAGCCGCCAGCACCACACCGACACTGATCCCGATGCCGACGCTCGCGCCCCACACCCCGCTCGCGTGCGAGCGGCCGGCCGGGTCGGGGTAGGCGTGGGCGAGCACAGCGAGGCCGCACGCGAGCACGGCTGAACCGCCCATCCCCTCCACGATCCGGGCGGCCACGAACGGGCCCGTGTCGCCGGACAGGCCGCACCCCAGGGACCCCAGGCCGAGCAGCACGAGGCCGGTGAGATAGACGAGGCGACGCCCGTGCGCGTCGCCCAGTGCTCCGGTCGGGAGCAGGGCCGCGGCGAGGCCGAGGCTCATCGAGCTCAGGATCCAGGCCTGGCCCCCACTGCCGGCGCCCAGGCCCGCGACCGTGGCCGGGGTGGACGCGATCGGCGTGACGTAGGTGGCCAGCACCAGGGCCGTGCCGATCGCGACCAGCGGCAGGGTGCGGGGCGACACACCGGGTCTGGTTGGTTTGACTTCCGTACTCACTCGTCGGACCGTAAGCCTGTGAGGACAAGCCGCGCAACCGTCGTGCTCGCCGATCTGCCCGGTCGGCCGTGCCCGATCGCCGCCGGGCTCGAGGTGATCGGCGAGCGCTGGGCGCTGCTCGTCGTCCGCGAGATCGCTCTCGGCCGGCACCGCTTCTCGAGATCGTCACCGGCACCGGCGGTCCCCGCGACCGGGTCTCGGCCCGGCTGCGAGCGCTGGTCGACGCCGGCGTCGTCGTACGCCGGCCCTACAGCGAGCACCCGCCGCGCGACGAGTACCACCTGACGTCGTCCGGCCGCGACCTGCTGCCCGTCCTCGACGCGCTGCGCGACTGGGGTCTGCGCCACGCCGTCGAGCCCGACGACCCCGCACGCGAGCTGCACCTCACCCAGCACTACCAGGAGAACCGTTGAGCACCGGTCCCACCGCCTCCGACCCGCCCTGGGGCGAGCCCAGCTCCCGCACGGTGACCTGGCACGACCCGGTGGCCTCGGCCCGGGTCGGGCGGACGCTGTCCGGGCTCGAGCACCCCGGCGCGATCCGGGACGGCACCCTGCCACCCGCACCGATCGCAGCCCTGTTCTCGATGCCGTTCAGCGAGGGTGTCGTCACCGACGCAGCCGGGATGGTCGTGGCGACGGCGACAAGCACCCCGCTGGTCTTCGACCTACCCGGATGAGCCCTTGAGCACCCGCCCGGGGTGCGGTGACCACCCCCCGGTCGGTCACCGCACACGCCCGGGACGGGCCCGTGCGCTGCTCGGCGACCTCCGGAGCCGTTCGAATCACGAATACCCCGCAATCGCTGCCTATGACAACTCTTTGCGTTGTTTTACCGGAGTCCAACCGAGCATCTGAACGCTTGACAGCCTAGTGGGCTTCGGAATTCGTGGTCCAGCAAACTGCCGCGATTGCACAACAACGTCCCACCGGACCCGAGCGTCGGCGGATCGCCTGCACAACTCTGCAACGTTCCGGATCCGGCGAGGACCCGTACACCGGCGGGTCCGACGCCCACCACAGGGCCGCCCCGGACCTGGCCCGTGCCGGCCACTTCGGTGGCTGGGCCCGCACCGGACGACGAGCGAGGAACGGCCTGCGACCCGAGGGAGGAGTCCCTGGGCCGCAGGCCGTGTCCTCGTGGTGCGCGAGGGGGGAGTTGAACCCCCACGCCCTTTCGGGCACACGGACCTGAACCGTGCGCGTCTGCCTATTCCGCCACTCGCGCCAGAAGCGTGCCGAGGCTAGCGCACGCGCGGCCCACCGCCCAAACCGAGGTCCCGGGCCGAGCGGGATCAGTTGGCTACGATCGGGGTGGTCGTGGCAGGCTCGTGTGCTCCGACCTCCGTCGTGCCCTGAGGAGGACCAGGCTCGACGACCATCGCAGGTGTGGTTGCCGTGACGACGAGGAGGTGCGAGATGAGTGGCCTACGCCGCTTCGAGGACCGCCTCGAGCAGATGATCTCCGGGGTCTTCGCGCGCACCTTCCGCAGCGCCGTCGAGCCCGTCGAGATCTCCGCGGCGCTCAACCGCGAGGCCGACAACTCCGCCCAGATCCTCAGCCGGGACCGCCGCCTGGTGCCGAACAAGTTCCACGTCGAGCTCTCCGAGGTCGACCTCGACCGACTCTCCTCCCTCGGCCCCGCACTCAACCAGGAGCTGACCGGGATGCTGCGCGACCACGCGGCGCAGCAGTCCTACGTCTTCACCGGGCCGGTGATGATCGAGATGGAGTCCTCCGAGGACCTGACGACCGGCCGGTTCCGGGTGCGCAGCCAGGCGATCAGCACGGTCAGCTCGAGCGCGGGCGACCCGAGCGAGACCATGGTCGGGCGGGCCACCGCGACGCTCGAGGTGAACGACAGGCTGCACCCGTTGCTGCCGCCGGGCATCGTGATCGGGCGTGGCAACGAGGCCGACCTGAGGATCACCGACCCGGGCGTCTCGCGCCGCCACGCCGAGATCCAGGTGGCCGACCACGGTGACACCGTGCGGGTCAGCGTGCAGGACCTGGGATCGACCAACGGGATCAGCGTCAACGGGCGCAAGACCGAGCACGCCGTGCTCGCCGACGGCGCCGAGATCCGGATCGGCAACACCACGTTGACCGTGCACCTGACCCGACACGGAGCAGCCGGTGTCTGAGCTGACCCTGCTGCTGATCCGCTTCGCCTACCTCGCGGTGCTGTGGATCTTCGTGCTCTCGGCCGTCTCCGTGATCCGCTCCGACATGTTCGGGGCCCGCGCGGCCCGACAGGCCGCCGAACGCGGGCCCAGCAAGCGCCAGGCCCGGGCCCAGCGCAAGCCGCAGCGGCCGCGCCGGGGAGCGCCGGCCAACGTCGCGATCCTGGAGGGCAGCAACCGCGGCGAGGTGATCCCGCTCGCTCAGGCGCCGCTGCTCATCGGGCGCGGCAACGACGCCGCGATCCGCCTCGACGACGACTACGTCTCGACCCGGCACGCCCGGATCGCCAGCAACGAGGACCAGTGGTACGTCGAGGACCTCGGCTCGACCAACGGCACCTACGTCGGCAGCACCCGGATCGTGCAGCCGACCACGCTCACCCTCGGCAGCCAGGTCCGGATCGGCAAGACGATCCTGGAACTGCGGAAGTAGCCCGTGAGCAGCACACGAGCCCGGCGCCGGGCCAGACGAGCGACCGGACGGGCACCCGGACGGGCACCCGGACGGGGCCGGCGAGATCGCGCCGGCCGCCGGGCGGACCCGGCTGCGCTACACCGCCGTCTCCGACGTCGGCCGGGTCCGCAAGGACAACCAGGACTCCGGGTACGCCGGCCCGTACTTGCTCGCGGTGGCCGACGGCGTCGGCGGGTCCGCGCGAGGCGACGTGGCCAGCAGCGCGGCCGTCGAGGAGCTGCGCGAGCTCGACGTACCCCCCGGCGACGACCTGCTCGAGCGCGCTCGCCGAGGCGATCGACGCGGCCCACCGACGGATCTCCGGCCTGGTCGAGCAGCACCCCGAGCTCGACGGCACCAGCACCACGGTCACGGCCGCGATCTTCGACGGCACCCGGCTGGGGGTCGGCCACGTCGGCGACAGCCGGGGATACCTGATGCGGGGTGGCCAGCTCACCCAGCTCACCAAGGACCACACGTTCGTGCAGAGCCTGATCGACGAGGGCCGGATCACCGAGGCCGAGTCGCGCGTGCATCCGCACCGGCACCTGATCCTGCGCGCCGTCGACGGGGTCCAGCGAGACCGAGCCCGACCTGTTCCTGGTCGACGTGCAGGCCGGGGACCGGATCATGCTGTGCTCCGACGGCGCCAGCGGCGTGCTCACCGACGAGGACCTGGCCCGGCTGCTGCTCGAGGGCACCGTCGAGAACTCCGCGGTCGACCTCGTCCGGGACTCCCTCGAGGCGGGCAGCACCGACAACGTGACCGTCGTCGTCGCCGACGTGGTCGACCTCGACGTCGCCGACCCCGACGAGACCCAGGCCGATGCTGGTCGGGCCCATCGTCGTCGGGGCGGCCGGCGAGCGCCGTCGGCCGTCGGGGCGTCGCCGTTCCCGGCGCCACGACACCGGCGACCTCGAGGCGGTGCCGGCCGAGATCCCGGGGGCCGTCCAGACCGACGTCGATCCGGAGGCCGTGCGCTACGCCCCGCGTGCGCCGCGCCGCTTCATCTGGCTGCGCCGCCTCGCGGTGCTGCTCGTGGTCGCCGTGCTGGTCTGGGTCGGCTCGTCCGCGGCCTACACCTGGAGCCAGCGGCAGTACTACGTCGCCCCGGCCAGCGGCAAGGTCGCCATCTACAAGGGCGTCGAGGCCGACGTGCCCACACTCGAGCTGCACCGGGTCTACCAGGTCAGCGAGACCTCCCTGTCCGACCTGCCCGACTACAACAAGAGCCAGGTCAGCGGCGGCATGACCACCCGCAACCTGAAGGCCGCCCGGGCACTGGTGCGGCCGGCTGGACCAGGCGGCCGCCTGCGAGCGCGTGGCTCGGCTGCAGGCGCTCACCCCCACCCCGACCGCCACCGCCAGCCCCACGCGCAAGCCGTCGGCCAAGCGTTCCGCAAAGACAGGCGGCCGCCAGGACGGCCACCCCGAAGGCCGGCCCCAGCGCAGGACCCAGCACCAGCCCCAGCGCCCGGCCCGACCGGGACCGCGTCGTCCGGGACCGGCTCCACGAGCGACAACGACTGCACGGACGGAGGGTGATGAGGCGATGAGCCAGACAACGAGCACCGAGAGCACCTTCATGGGGTTCGTGCACCGGCAGCGGCGGGGTGCGGAGCTGTTCCTGCTCGTCCTCGCGCTGGTCGTCGGGATCGGGGCCTACGCCGCGGTCGGCATCGGCTCGAGGGCCGGGTGCCGACCGACATCCTCGGCTACGGGATCTGGCTGGTGGTGCTGATCGCCGCGTGCCACGTCGCGATCCGCTTCACCGCGCCGTACGCCGACCCGGTGCTGCTGCCGGTCATCGCCGCCCTCAACGGGCTCGGACTGGCGATGATCTACCGGATCCAGCACGCCGCCCCCCAGGGCTACGCCGACCTCGGCCAGCCAGCTGATCTGGACCACGCTCGGCGTGGTGCTGTTCATCGGCGTGCTGGTCTTCCTGCGTGACCACCGCCGGCTGCAGGCCTTCACCTACACCAGCGGGCTGGCCGCCATCGTGCTGCTGCTGATGCCGCTGGTGCCGGGCCTGGGCCGCACCATCAACGGCGCCCGGATCTGGATCCGGCTGTTCGGCTTCAGCTTCCAGCCCGGCGAGGTCGCCAAGGTGCTGCTGGTGATCGCCTTCGCCGGCTACCTGGTCCAGCACCGCGACGCGCTGGCGCTGGCCGGTCGCCGGGTGCTGTTCGTCGACTTCCCCCGCGGCCGCGACCTCGGGCCCGGTCCTGGCGATGTGGCTGGTCAGCCTGGGCGTGCTGGTCTTCCAGAACGACCTCGGCTCCTCGCTGCTCTTCTTCGGGCTGTTCCTGGTGATGCTCTACGTCGCCACCGAGCGACCCGGTTGGCTGGTCGTGGGCGGCACGATGCTGTTCGCCGGGGCCTTCCTCGGCTACACGGTCGTGAGCCACGTCCAGACCCGGGTCGAGGGCTGGCTCAACCCGTTCGGCAACCTCGACAACGGCTCCTTCCAGCTGGTCCAGGGCATGTACGGGATGGCCTGGGGCGGTCTCGTCGGGACGCGGTCTCGGCCAGGGCAGCCCCTACCTGACCCCGCTGTCGTGGTCGGACTTCATCCTTCCGTCGTTCGGTGAGGAGCTGGGCCTGACCGGGGTGATGGCGATCGTGCTGATGTACGGGCTGATCGTCGAGCGCTCGCTGCGCACCGCCCTGCTCTGCCGCGACGGATTCGGCAAGCTGATGGCCACGGGTCTCGGCGTGGTGTTCGCGCTCCAGGTGTTCGTCGTCATCGGCGGCGTCACGCGGCTGATCCCGCTGACCGGCCTGACCACGCCCTTCCTGTCCGCCGGCGGGTCCTCGCTGATCGCCAACTGGGTGATCATCGCGCTGCTGCTGCGGATCTCCGACCAGGCCCGCCGACCACCGCCCGAGATGCTGGCGAACGACGACGACGCCGACAAGACCCAGGTGGTGAGTCTGAGATGAACAAGCCCATCCGCAACCTGAGCGTGTTCTGCCTGGTCCTGTTCCTGGCCCTGGTCGCCAACGCGACGTTCCTGCAGTACGGCCAGGCCGGCTCGCTGAGCTCCCTCGCCGACCACCCCGACAACCGGCGCGTGCGAGACCTGCAGTTCTCCCGCGAGCGGGGGGCGATCCTGGTCGACGGCAAGGCGATCGCGGAGAGCAAGAAGTCCAAGGACTCCTACAAGTTCCTGCGGACCTATCCCGCAGGGCCCGCTGTACGCCCAGATCACCGGCTACTTCACCCGCGACTACGGCCTCGGCGGGATCGAGTCCAGCGAGGACTCGATCCTCTCCGGCAGCGACAGCCGGCTCTTCGTCGGCCGGGTGATCGACCTGTTCGGCAACGAGGACCCCCGCGGTGGCAACGTCAGCCTCGACCCTCGACCCCAAGGCCCAGAAGGCGGCGTACGACGGGCTGCGCAAGCTCGGGCAGACGGCAGCGTCAAGGGCGCCGTGGTCGCGCTGGAGCCCTCCATCGGGCCGGATCCTGGCGATGGTCTCCAGCCCCAGCTACGACCCCAACACCCTGGCCACCCACAACTTCGCGGCCGCGGCGAAGGCCAAGACCCGGTTGCTCAAGCAGGGCAAGGACAGCCCGTTGCAGAACCGCGCGATCGAGGACCCGTTGCCACCCGGCTCGACGTTCAAGGTGGTCACCGGGTCCGCCGCCCTGGACAAGGCCGACTACACCCCGAGCTCGATGGTGCCCGGGGGCAACACCCTCGACCTGCCCCAGACCAGCAAGGACCTGCAGAACGAGAACGGCGTCTCCTGCGGGGGCGACGAAGATCACCCTGACCCAGGCCCTCGACGTGTCCTGCAACGTCGCCTTCGGCTGGCTCGGGCCTACAGCTGGGCCAGAACAAGCTGGAGCAGCAGGCCGGTGACTACGGCTTCGGCCAGCAGTACTTCGACGAGCTCGACGACGACCTCACCAAGCAGGCGATCAGCAAGTTCTCCAGCGGCGGCGACCTCGCCAAGCCGTTCGTCGCCTACTCGGCGATCGGGCAGTACGAGGTGCAGGCCACCCCGCTGCAGATGGCGATGGTCGTCGCCGGCGTCGCCAACTCGGGCGCCGTGATGCGCCCCTACCTCGTCGACGAGGTGCAGTCGCCCGACCTCGCCGTGCTCGACAAGACCAGCCAGAAGACGCTCGACGGCGACGCGATCAGCCCGGCCAGCGCCAAGGAGCTGACCGGCATGATGGTCTCGGTGGTCGACCGGGGCACCGGCATCGGCGCCCAGATCCCGGGCGTCAAGGTCGCCGGCAAGACCGGCACCGCCCAGAGCGCGCCCAGCCGACCGCCGTACGCCTGGTTCGTGTCCTTCGCGCCCGCCGACAACCCGAAGGTTGCCGTCGCGGTGCTGGTCCAGGACGCGGGCGTCGCACGCGACCAGATCTCCGGCAACGGCCTCGCGGCTCCGATCGCCCGCGACGTCATGGAAGCAGTGATCAACAAATGAGCAGGTACGAGTGGAAAGAGCGCATCGCCACCGGCGGCATGGGGGAGGTGCTGGCGGGCCGAGGACACCGTCCTCGGCCGTGAGGTCGCGGTCAAGGTGCTCAAGCCCGAGCTCGCCGACGACGCCGCGGTTCCGCCAGCGCTTCGCCACGGAGGCGCGCAACGCCGCCTCGCTGCACCACCCGCACATCGCCACCGTCTTCGACTTCGGGGAGAGCGCCGGTGACCCGCCGCGGCCCTACCTGGTGATGGAGCTGGTCCGTGGGCGGCCGCTGTCCGACCTGCTGCAACCCGGGCGAGCGATGCCGACCGACAGTGCCCGTGACCTGGTCGCCCAGACCGCGGGCGCCCTCGCGGCCGCGCACCGGGCCGGCATGGTGCACCGGGACGTGAAGCCGGGCAACATCCTGATCACCCCGGACGGCCAGGTGAAGGTGACCGACTTCGGCATCGCCCGGGCGGCCGACGCCGTGTCGCTCACCAGCACCGGTGAGGTGATGGGCACTCCGCACTACCTGTCCCCGGAACAGGCCGAGGGCAAGCAGGCCACCCCGGCCAGCGACGTCTACTCCCTCGGAGTGGTGCTCTTCGAGCTGCTCGCGGGTCGCCGGCCCTTCTCCGCCGACACCGCCGTGGCGACCGCCCTCGCGCACGTGCGCCAGCCGGTCCCCGACCTGCCCGGTGACCTGCCCCCCGACCTCGTCGCCGTCACCCAGCGCGCCCTCGCCAAGGATCCGGCTGAGCGGTTCGCCGACGGGGACGCCTTCGCGCGAGCGCTCGCCGACCCGGCGTCGATGGTGCCGCCACCCGCCCCGGCCGACGCCACCGCCGTGCTGCCGACAGTGCCGCGGGACGGGCCGCGGGACGGGCCGCGCACCGACGCGCGTCGCCCCCGTGCCCGCGGCGTACGACGACCCGTGGCAGGACGAGGAAGAGGAGGAGCCGGCGACGAAGGAGCCGCAGAGCCGCAACTGGCTGCTCCTCGCGATCCCGGCCGTCCTGCTGGTGGTCGTGGTGCTCTACCTCGCCCTGCACAGCTCGAACGGCGACGACGCACCGGCCGACGAACCCACCGGTGACTCCTCGTCACAGGCGGCGGTGCAGATCAACGCCGACGACTATGTCGGGCTGAGCGAGGGCGACGCCCGCAACAAGCTCGGCGACGACGGCTTCAACGACATCACCACCAACACCCGGGACAACCCGGGTGGTGAGGACCAGGGCACCGTCGCGGCGATCTCCCCGTCGGGCAGCGTCCGCGAGGGTGCCACGATCACGCTCACCGTGTGGGGTGACCAGCCCAAGGCGCCGCCCAGCACGGAGCCGGCGCCGACGCCCACTGCCGCGCCCACCCCGACCCCGACCCCGACTCCGACACCCACCGCCACGCCCAGCCAGAGTGCCGCTCCCTCGGGCCTGATCAGCGGTGGCCCGGTGGGCCGCGACCAGGCGGGACGCCGGTCGTGACCGAGACCCCCCGCGTCGGAAGCCGCTACGAGCTGAGCGAGATGCTCGGACGCGGCGGCATGGCCGAGGTGCGCAAGGGCACCGACGTCCGCCTCGGACGCACGGTCGCGGTCAAGCGGCTGCGGACCGACCTGGCCAGCGACCCGACCTTCCAGGCCCGGTTCCGGCGGGAGGCCCAGTCCGCCGCGTCGCTGAACCACCCCTCGATCGTGTCCGTCTACGACACCGGCGAGGAGATGTCCACCGACGGCACGGACGTCGCCCAGCCCTACATCGTGATGGAGTACGTCGCCGGCCGGACCCTGCGCGACATCGTGCGCGAGGGCCGCAAGATCCTCCCGGAGCGGGCGCTGGAGATCACCTCCGGCATCCTCGCTGCGCTCGACTACAGCCACCGTGCGGGCATCATCCACCGCGACATCAAGCCGGGCAACGTCATGCTCACGCCGGCCGGCGACGTGAAGGTGATGGACTTCGGCATCGCCCGGGCGATGTCTGATGCGAGCAACACGATGACCCAGACGGCGGCCGTCGTCGGTACGGCGCAGTACCTCTCCCCCGAGCAGGCACGGGGCGAGGCCGTCGACTCGCGCAGCGACGTCTACTCCACGGGCTGCCTGCTCTACGAGCTGCTCACCGGACGCCCGCCCTTCATCGGGGAGAGCCCGGTCGCCGTGGCCTACCAGCACGTGCGGGAGGAGGCCTCGCCCCCCTCGACGCTCGACGACGAGCTGCCGGCGGAGATCGACGCGATCGTGATGAAGGCGCTCGCCAAGCCGCTCTCCCAGCGCTACCAGAGTGCCGCCGCGATGAAGGCCGACATCGACCGCTACCTCGCGGGCCAGCCGGTGCAGGCACCGTCGTACACGCCGGAGCCCGTCGCGCCGGCGCCCGTGCCGGTCGCGCCCACCACCGTCACCACCGTGGAGGGCCCGCCCGACGAGCCCAGGTCCGAGCCTCGGCGCAAGCGCTGGCCGATGGTCCTGCTCGGGCTCCTGCTGCTCGCCATCCTGGTTGCGGCCGCGATCGTCGGACCGCGGCTCGTGCGCGGCGACCAGGCACCGCCGACCTCGACGGTGCCGTCGTTGGTCGGGATGGACGAGAGCGGGGCCCGCGCCTCGCTGCAGGCGGTGATGCTCAAGGTGGGCGACGTCGAGATGCAGGCCAGCGAGGACGTCACCGAGGGTGACGTGATCTCCTCCAACCCCGAGGCCGGGATCAACGTCGACCAGGGCACCTCGGTCGACCTGAAGATCTCCAGCGGCAAGCCCGCCGTCGACCTGCCGGACGTCACCGGGGTGGGCAAGCAGGACGCTCGCGACCGGCTGGTCCAGCTCGGGCTCAAGGTGAAGTTCAAGAACGTCGCCTCCGACGAGCCCAAGGACCAGGTGACGGCGATGAGCCCCGATGCCGGCCAGTCGGTCGGGGACGGCTCCACGGTCACCTTGTCGGTCTCCAACGGGCCCGTGTCGGTGCCCAACGTGGTCGGCAAGACCGAGGACAAGGCGAAGCAGCTGATCGACAAGGCCGGGTTCAAGGTCAGCGTGGTCAACGACTCGACGACCAAGGCGACCAAGGGCCAGGTCCTCCAACAGAGCCCCGACCCCGGGACGACGATCGACCAGGGCTCGCCGGTGACGATCGTGGTCTCGACCTACGAGCCACCGAGCCCGAGCCCCACGCCGACACCCACGCAGTCGCCGACACCGACGCAGTCGCCGACACCGACACCGACGCCGACACCTGGCGGCTGAGGGCGGCTGAGGGCGGGTGAGCCGGCGGCTCACTGGCGCGGCGTGCTCGCCCCGGTCGTGGTCAGTGGCTTCGCGAAGCGCATCGCCAGGGTGCCCTGGTAGCCGGGCAGGTCGAGGTCGCCGGAGGCTGCGGCCTCGAACCCGAGGCCGTACCGCGCGGCGACCGTGCGGTAGGCGTCGATGTAGTCGGAGTTGTCGAGCGCCTCGGCCAGCTCGACCGGGTCACCCACCGCCTTGATCACGTACGGCGGGGAGTACGGCACGCCGTGCAGGATCACCGTCGGCCCGGCGCACCGGATGCCGGTCGTGAAGACGATCCGCTGGTCCATGACCGTCATCGCCTTCGCACCGCCCAGCCAGAGCGCGTTGACCACCGCCTGGATGTCCTGCTGGTGCACCAGCAGCGCCTCGGTCGGTGGCTTGCCGTCGGTGATCGCCTGGTCGACCACGTCCTGGGGGGCGTCCTGCAGGGTCACGGTGAGTCCCTGACCCTCGACGGGCTCCAGGCCGGCCGGACCGCGGTCCCGGTCGATCCGGGTCTGCAGGCTCTTGACCTGGCTGTCGTCGACCGAGCGCGACAGGGCGCTCACCTGGGTGTTGAGCTGCGCCGTGCGGCGAGCCAGAGTGTCGGTGTCGCTGCGCTGGTCACGCACCAGCGTGATCAGGTCGGTGACGCTGGAGGAGCGCAGGGTGCCGCCCCGCGAGTCGACGGCACTGGTCACGAAGAGCACCCCGGCGAGTCCGAAGCTCAGCACGGCCAGCGTCCGCCAGCGACGCGCCCTCCCACGGCGCGGGTCCTCCTCCAGACGGCCGTCGTCGTGCGGACCGGACGGGGTGCGGCTCATCGAGGCGTGCTCCAGGGCGGTGTGGGTGTGACGACTACGCTACCGAGAGCATCAACACCCCACCACCGCACCACCGAGGAGCACCGCAGTGTCGAAGTCCAAGGCCCGCGAGACCAAGCTGGCCGGGATCAGCGGGTACGAGACCTCCATCCCGCGCTGTGCCCTGGCGATCGTGCTGGTCGTCGTCGGCATCGCCTGGCTGGCCGTCTACACCAAGGTCGGCTACGACCCGGCGCACTACCAGAGCGGTCTGGGCCTGAAGAGGCCGAGCAACCCGATCCCGGCGATGACCAAGCTCGGCGACTGGAACTTCCTGATCGGCTTCGCGCTGTTCTTCCTCGGCTTCGTCGTCGCCGCCAACAAGCTCACCCCGCTCGGTCGCGGGCGCGGCGTGGTGGTCGGGATGCTCGGCGCGTTCCTGATCGGTCTGGTCTGGGTGGTCGTCTTCTACTTCGCCGGGACCCAGAACAGCATCCCGCTGATGGGTGACCTGGGCCAGAAGAACCTTTTCGTCGGGGTCGCCTTCATGGCCGTCGGGTTCGCCTTCGCCACCAAGTGGGAGTAGCAGCCGGGATTACACCCGTGTAGTTACCCACAGGGTTTTCCACCATTGGGGATAACTCGTCGCCATGTTCTCAGGCCAGGGCCAGGGCCCGGAGCACGGACGCGACCAGCGCAGCCACGACCACCACTGCGACGGCGCACCACTGGAGCAGTGAGCGTCGCCGGATCGGGGCGTACACGATCGCGGCCGAGATCACCAGGCCACCGACGATGCCGCCGATGTGGCCCTGCCAGGAGATGCCGGGGATGGAGAAGGTGATCACCAGGTTGATCACGATCCAGACCCCGATCTGGCGCAGGTCCCCACCGACCTTGTGCACCACCACCACGAAGGCGCCGAACAACCCGTAGATGGCCCCGGAGGCGCCCACGGTCTGGGCGTTGGGGGAGGAGAACAGCATCACCGCGGCACTGCCGACCAGCCCCGAGCCGAGGTAGACCGCGAGGAAGCGGGCCCGGCCCAGGGTCTGCTCGATCGGGGGACCGAGAAAGTACAGCGCGAGCATGTTCGCCCCGATGTGGAACAGCGCGGCGTGGGCGAACTGCGAGGTCAGCAGCTGCCAGTAGGCGCCCCCGGAGACCCCGGTGACCACGGCCCCGCTCGACCGGTCGAACGCGCTCTGCGGCAGCAGCGCGAGCGCGTCGTAGAGCGAGCTGCCGTAGCCACCGGTCGCGTAGATGGCGACGAACACGACCACGTTGACCGCGATCAGCGCCATCGTCGTGCGCCCGGCCACGAGCACCCGGGCCCCGCCGTACGTCGCCGTGCCCTGACGGGTCTGCTTGGCCCCGGCCTTGACGCAGTCCGGGCACTGGAAGCCCACCGCGGCATCACGCATGCAGTCGGGACAGATCGGTCGCCCGCACCGCTGGCAGCTGATCCAGGTCTCCTTGTCCGGGTGCCGGTAGCACACGGGGGGAGAGTCCGGACCGGCTCCCGGCGTGGACGGGCCCGGGGGCTGGGGAGGGGTGCTCAGCTGTGGCTCACTCCTTGGTGATGCTGACGGACTCGATCACGACCGGCTCGGTGGGCCGGTCGCCGCGGTCGGTGGCGGTGTTCCCGATCGCGTCGACGACGTCGCGACCGGCCTGGTCGGTGACCTCACCGAAGATGGTGTGCTTGCGGTTCAGGTGCGGCGTCGGGCCCAGGGTGATGAAGAACTGCGAGCCGTTGGTGCCGGGGCCGGCGTTGGCCATCGCGAGCAGGTAGGGCTTGTCGAAGACCAGCTCCGGGTGGAACTCGTCGGCGAAGGTGTAGCCGGGACCGCCGGTGCCGTTCCCGATCGGGCAACCACCCTGGATCATGAAGCCGTCGATCACCCGGTGGAAGCCGAGCCCGTCGTAGTACTTCACCCCGGAGCGGCCCGCGTCGTCCTGGAAGTCCTTGGTGCCCTCCGCCAGTCCGACGAAGTTGTCCACGGTCTTGGGAGCGTGGTTCTCGAACAGGTCGATGACGATGTCGCCACGGTTGGTCTTGAGCGTGGCCTTGAGGTCGGACATGGAACACCCTTCTGAGGAGTCTCGGGCCCGGTCGGGGCCTGTGCTCGATCCTGCCAGAGCCGCCAAGACAACACGGAATCGAGCGACACCCGCGCCCCGGGGTTTCGCCCCCGGCACCCGACGGGCAGGATGGAGTGCAGTGGCGCCGCGTGGGCGCGACGTGCGACGAGAGGACGACATGGTCGGCAAGAAGCGCAACAAGGGTCTGCGCAAGCAGGTCGAGGACATCACGGGCGACTTGTCGAGCCGACTCTCGCCGCACGTGGAGAGCGCGCGCGACTCGATCGCGCCGTACGTCGACGACGCTCGCAAGAAGGCCGGCCCCGCGCTGGCCGACGCGCGGGACTCGATCGCGCCGTACGTCGAGGAGGCCCGCAAGAAGGCCGGCCCTGCGCTCTCCGACGCCCGCGACAAGGCCACGCCCTACGTCGAGGAGGCTCGCGAGAGGTTCACCTCCGACGTGCTGCCTGCGGTCAACGGAGCGATCTCCGACGCCCGCGACAAGGCCAAGCCGTACGTCGAGGAGGCCCGCAAGGAGGGCCGGCGTCGCGGCCTCGCGACCGCCGCTGCGCTGCGTGGCGAGGTCGAGGCCCCCAAGAAGGGCGGGAAGCTGAAGAAGGTGCTGCTCGTCGGTGGCGTGATCGGTCTCGGCGCCTTCGCCTTCGCCAAGCTCCGCGGCAAGGACGAGGCCAACGCCTGGCAGTCGTCGTACGCCCCCCCGGCACCGCCGAGCCCGGCCCCCAAGCCGGACGTCGCGAACAAGCCCCCGGCCCCGGCTGCGGCCAACAAGCCCCCGGCCCCGGGTGGTGTGCCGACCCCGGCTGCCCCCAACGCAGGGGCAGCGGACCCCGCGGGCGCCAGCCCCGACGAGGCCGCCGCCGACGCTGCGGCCGAGACCGGCACGCACGAGGTGACCACGCCGGACAACCCGGTCGAGGAGGTCGGCGTCCGCGACGACGACCAGCCCGGCACCTGATCGCAGCAGCCAAGCCCCACCCCGAGCCGCCCGGCTCCGACCACGCGTCGGACCGGGCGGTTCGTCGCGTGGTGGGTCAGACCTGGTCGGGGAACTCGGCGCGCACCCGGCGCACGGCGCGGAACTCCGCCCAGAACGACAGGAACGGGATCGTGCCGCACAGCAGCGTCACGACGGTGAAGGCGATCGGCCACTTCGCCCGCTGGGCGAGGGCCAGGGCGACCAGCAGGAAGCCCAGGTAGATGAAGCCGTGGGCGGTGCCCAGGATCACGTTGATGTGGAAGCCGAGCTGCTGCAGCGGCGCCCCCTGGTAGAGCTCGCCCGGCCACAGCTCCGGGAAGACGTTCCAGGTGTGCTCCAGAGGGACACCGATGATGATCAGGGTGATGATCGAGAGACCGACCACGGTGGCGAGCACCCGGTAGACGGTGAAGAGCGCTTTCACACTCCCGAACCTACCGGGCTGACTCGGACCGGTTCGTCGGGCTGGGGGTGCAGGCTGTCTCGGCACCAGCGGAACCAGACCACGAGGGCGAACAGGCCGAAGACCCACCACTCGATCGCGTAGAGGAAGTTGCGCAGGGCCGTGGTCTGGCCGACCTCGGGCGCCTGTGCGGGGTGGACGCCGACCAGGCCCGAGTCGGGCTTCTCGGCGATCGCGTAGGCGCTGTAGAGGTCGGTGTCGACGCGCTGGACCAGCGAGGCGATCCGCAGCTCGGGCAGCACGTCGTCGCTGGGGTCGGCATCGGGCAGGCCGTCACCCATCCCCGGCTGGAGCCAGGCGTCGAGGGTCGCAGTGCCCGTCGGCGCCGGTGCGGACGGTCGCGGCGACCACCCGCGCACGACGGGGATCGCCGAGTCGGTGCCGTCGACCTTCACCGGGGTGACCACCCAGTACCCGGTGCGCCCGTCGTGCACGCGTCCGGAGACGTAGACCGTCGAGGAGCCCAGCCAGCTGCCCGGAGAACTGCACCGGGCGACCCACCTGCTTGGCCGGGAAGGCGCTGTCGCCGCCCATCACGTCGGCCAGGGGCCGCGCCGGGGACGAGCTCAGGTCGACCTTCGCCGCCTCGCGCCGCGACTGCCACGCGTCGAGCTGCCACACGCCCGAGGCCGATGGCCACCGCGACCGCGAGCAGCATCGCGATGTGTCCGCCCCAGTAGCGCGGGGCGAGCAGACGGATCACTGCTCCAGCCTACGCAGCGATCCTCGACACCCAGGTCCGGTGGTGGAGCCAAGGGGACTCGAACCCCTAACCCCCTGCTTGCAAAGCAGGTGCGCTACCAATTGCGCCATGGCCCCGTGCGCTCGCGGCGTCAGGCCTTCTTCACCGGGTCCGTCGCCTCGTGCCACAGCGCCTGCTCGGAGCTGGCGGCATCCATCTTCTTCTTCGCGAACGCACCGGCCGCCACGGCCAGTGCCACGAGGAGCAGCTTCTTCACGTCGTCCTCCGTCGTTGCGGATCGTCGTTGCGGTGCTTCGTCGGTGGGGAGGGGTGGGCCTAAGAGGACTTGAACCTCTGACCTCTTCCTTATCAGGGAAGCGCTCTAACCGTCTGAGCTATAGGCCCGGGATGGGTCGCTGGAGTATGCCGCGACCGAGTGGAGACGCTACCGCAGCAGGGGCGCCGCCTCCAAAGCGTAATCAGCCGTCCTCGGTGAGGGTCAGCTCGACGCCGCCGAGCAGGGTCGCCGCCAGGTTGTACAAGAAGGCGGTCAGGGTCGCGATCGCGGTCAGCAGGACCACGTCCACGACGGCGACCAGCATCGTGAACCCGAGCACCCGGCCGGTGCCGATGTAGTCCTGGACCTGGAAGCTGTTGCCCATCACCGTCTGCACGGTGCTGTTCAGCGAGTCGAAGACGCCGGCGGCTCCCAGCACGCTCCACACGATGCCGACCGCGACCACGGTCACGATGCCGAGGGCGATGGAGAGCAGGAACGCCGTCTTCATCACCGACCACGCGTCGACCTGGCTGAGCCGGAGCTGGGCTCGGCGGGGCTTGCGGCCGGAGCCCTTCTTCGCGACCGGCGCGGTGCTCGCGGCGGGCTTGCCCGACGCCGGCCGCTCCTCGCGCCCCGCCCGAGTGGCGGGCGTACGGCCCGTCGCGCTCTTCGGACCGGTCGAGGGCGACCGGTTCGAGCTGCGCTCGGCCGTGCGGGAGCTGGCACCGGACTTGCTCTGGGCCGGCGACGAGCCGTTGGTGGACGTGCCGCCGGACCTGCGTGCGCTGGCACCACCGAATCCGCGCCGGGCGGTGCCCTGGTCGCTCTCGGTCATCGGGGCTCCTCGGGTACGTCGGGTGTGTCACCAGATTGATCGTCGCTGGTCTCGATTGTTGCATCCTCGGCCTGATCGGCCGCATTCTCGACCGCGCGCTCGACGCTACGGGCCACGACCGCGACCGTGTCACCCTTCTTGGGGGTGACGAACTTGACCCCCATGGTGGAGCGGCCCAGCACCCGGAAGGTCTCGTCGACCGGGCTGCGCACGACCTGGCCGTTGCCGGTCACCGAGAGGATCTCGTCTCCCTCGACGACGATGAAGGCCCCGACCAGCTGGCCGCGCTCCTCGTTGTCCAGGCGCATCGCCTTGATCCCGATCCCCCCGCGCGACTGCAGGCGGTAGTCACTGATCCGGGTGCGCTTGGCGAAGCCGCCGTCGGTCATCGTGAAGACGTACTGCGGCACCACCTCCGCCGGGTCGACCTCGTCCAGCGCCCCGGGCGCGTCCGCGGCGTCCTCGGCCGCCTCCGCGCCGTCGTCGAGCCCGGCGGCGTGCTCCGCCGCCACCTGGGCCGCGCGGATCACCGACATCGACAGCAGCGAGTCCCCGTCGCGGAACTTCATCCCCTGCACACCCGAGGTGGCCCGGCCCATCGGGCGCAGCTGGGTGTCGTCGGCCCGGAACCGGATCGCCTGACCCTTGCGGGAGACCAGCAGGATGTCGTCGCCACCGTCGGCCAGCTCGGCCCCGATCAGCTCGTCGTCGTCGGCGCGGAAGTTGATCGCGATGACACCGGCCTGGCGTGGGGAGTTGTAGTCGCCCAGCCGGGTCTTCTTGACCAGCCCGGACCTGCAGGCCAGCACGAGGTACGGCGCCTGCTCGTAGTCGCGGATCGCCAGCACCTGGGCGATGTCCTCGTCGGGCTGGAACGACAGCAGCCCCGCCACGTGTCCGCCCTTGGCGTCACGCGAGGCCTCGGGCAGGTTGTAGGCCTTGGTCCGGTAGACCCGGCCGGCCGTGGTGAAGAACAGCAGCCAGTGGTGGTTCGAGGTGGCCAGGAAGTGCTCGACCACGTCGTCGCCACGCAGGGTCGCCCCGCGCACGCCCTTGCCGCCGCGCTTCTGCGAGCGGTAGGCGTCGGCCCGGGTGCGCTTGGCGTAGCCGCCGCGGGTGATCGTGACGACCAGCTCCTCGTCGGGGATCAGGTCCTCCATGGACAGGTCGCCGTCGGCGGCGATGATCTGGGTACGCCGGTCGTCGCCGTACTTGTCGACGATCTCCGTGAGCTCCTCGGAGATGATCCGGCGCTGCCGCGAGACGTTGGCCAGGATGTCCTCGAGGTCGGCGATCTTGACCTCGAGCTCGGCCAGCTCGTCGATGGTCTTCTGTCGTTGCAGCGCCGCCAGGGCCCGCAGCTGCATGTCGAGGATCGCGTTGGCCTGGAGCTCGTCCACGTCGAGCAGCTCGATCAGACCCTGGCGGGCGTCCGCGACGTCCGGTGAGCTGCGGATCAGCGCGATCACCTCGTCGAGCATGTCCAGTGCCTTGACCAGGCCGCGCAGGATGTGTGCGCGGCGCTCGGCCTCGGCCAGCCGGTAGGCCGTCCGGCGCTGGATGACCTCGATCTGGTGCTCGACCCAGTTCGAGATGAACGCATCGATGCTCAGCGTGCGCGGCACGCCGTCGACCAGGGCCAGCATGTTGGCCGAGAAGTTCGACTGCAGCTCGGTGTGCTTGAGCAGGTTGTTCAGCACCACCCGGGCCACGGCGTCACGGCGTAGCACGACGACCAGGCGCTGCCCGGTGCGGCCCGAGGAGTCGTCGCGCACGTCGGCGATGCCCTGCACCTTGCCGGAGTCGGCGAGCTCGGCGATCTTCAGCGCCAGGTTGTCCGGGTTGACCATGTAGGGCAGCTCGGTGATCGAGAGGCAGGTGCGCCCCTTGTTGTCCTCGTCGATCTCGATCACGGCCCGCTGGGTGACCGAGCCGCGACCGGTGCGGTAGGCCTGCTCGATCCCCTCACGGCCCACGATCAGCGCTCCGTTGGGGAAGTCCGGGCCCTTGATCCGCTCGACCAGGGCGTCCTGGAGCTCCTCGCGGGTCGCGTCGGGGTGCTCCAGGGACCAGCGGGCACCGTCGGCGACCTCGCGCAGGTTGTGCGGCGGGATGTTGGTGGCCATCCCGACCGCGATCCCGGCCGAGCCGTTGACCAGCAGGTTGGGGTAGCGCGAGGGCAGGATGGTCGGCTCCTGCGAGCGACCGTCGTAGTTGGGCTGGAAGTCGACGGTGTCCTCGCCGATGTCACGCACCATCTCCAGCGCGAGCGGAGCCATCTTGCACTCGGTGTACCGCATCGCGGCCGCGGCGTCGTTGCCCGGCGAGCCGAAGTTGCCCTGGCCCTGGACCAGCGGGGCCCGCATCACCCACGGCTGCGCGAGCCGGACCAGGGTGTCGTAGATCGCGGAGTCGCCGTGCGGGTGGTACTGCCCCATCACGTCGCCGACCACGCGCGAGCACTTCGAGAACCCGCGGTCGGGGCGGTAGCCACCGTCGTACATCGCGTAGAGCACCCGGCGGTGCACCGGCTTGAGCCCGTCGCGCACGTCGGGCAGCGCCCGCCCGACGATCACCGCCATCGCGTAGTCGATGTAGGCGCGCTGCATCGAGGTCTGCAGCTCGATCGGCTCGATCCGTCCGCCACCGCCCCCGTCGCCGAGGTTGTCGGTCATCTCCGTCATGCGTCATCTCTCTTCGTGTTCAGGTGCCATGAGCGTCGTGAGACGTGCAGGCTGGCAAGGCGGACGAGGGAAGGCGGCCCCTGAGCGAAGCGGGCCGTCGACCGAGGACAACGCCGCCGGGGCGTGCGGATCGCGACGCTCATCAGATGTCGAGGAACCTGACGTCTTTGGCGTTGCGCTGGATGAAGCTGCGGCGCTGCTCGACGTCCTCGCCCATCAGCACCGAGAACACCTCGTCGGCCTGGGCGGCGTCCTCCAACGTGACCTGGAGCATCAACCGCTGGTCGGGGTTCATGGTGGTCTCCCACAGCTCCTCGGCGTTCATCTCCCCCAGGCCCTTGTAGCGCTGGACCGGGTTCTCCTTCGGCAGCTTCTTGTTGTTCGCCAGGCCGTCGGCCGTGAGCAGCTCGCGCTCGGCGTCGGAGTAGACGAACTCGTGCTCGGCCGGCTTGTTCCACCGGATCCGGTAGAGCGGCGGCTGGGCCATGTAGACGTAGCCGCCCTCGATCAGCGGCCTCATGAACCGGAACAGCAGCGTCAGCAGGAGGGTGTTGATGTGGTGGCCGTCGACGTCGGCGTCGGCCATCAGCACCACCTTGTGGTAGCGCAGCTTGTCCTCGTCGAACTCCTCGTGCACGCCGGTGCCGAGGGCCGAGATGATCGACTGCACCTCGGTGTTGGCGAGCACCTTGTCCAGGCGGGCCTTCTCGACGTTGAGGATCTTGCCCCGGATCGGCAGGATCGCCTGGGTCCGCGAGTCCCGGCCCTGCCGGGCTGAGCCACCGGCCGAGTCGCCCTCGACGATGAAGACCTCGCACTCCTCGGGGTTGGTCGACTGGCAGTCGCTGAGCTTGCCGGGCAGGCCGCCACCGCCGAGCAGGCCCTTGCGCGAGCGGGCCAGGTCGCGCGCCTTGCGGGCGGCCTGGCGGGCCTGGGCCGCGGCCTGGGCCTTGCGCACGATGTCCTTGCCCTCGGCCGGGTTGGTCTGCAGCCAGTGCCCGAGCTGGTCGTTGACGATGCGCTGCACGAAGCCCTTGGCCTCGGTGTTGCCGAGCTTGGTCTTGGTCTGGCCCTCGAACTGCGGCTCACCGAGCTTGATCGAGATGATCGCGGTCAGGCCCTCGCGGATGTCGTCGCCCTTGACCCGGTCCTCGGGCTTCTTCATCAGCCCCCAGTCCTCACCCCAGTTGTTGACCAGCGAGGTGAGCGCGGAGCGGAAGCCCTCCTCGTGGGTGCCGCCCTCGTGGGTGTTGATGGTGTTGGCGAAGGTGTGCACCGACTCGGAGTACGACGTGTTCCACTGCAGGGCGAGCTCGAGGGTCATCTGGTCCGCGGCACTGGCCGGCGTCGAGGCCTCGAAGCTGATGATCGAGGGGTTGGCCGTCGTCTTGGAGCGGTTGAGGTGCTCGACGAAGTCGACCAGGCCACGGTCGTACTTGAACCGGCGCTCCAGGGCCCCGCCCTCGGCCCGGACCGCGTCGGGGGCATCGGCGCTCTCGAGGGCTCCCTCGGTCTGCACCGGGTCGCCGGCCATGTCCTGGATCTCCTGGGCCGTCTCCTCGGCACGCGGACGCTCGTCGCGGACCACGATCTCCAGGCCCTTGTTCAAGAAGGCGTACTCGCGGAACCGGCTGGTGATGGTGTCGAAGGAGTACTCGGTCGACTCGAAGATCTCCTCCGAGGCCCAGTAGGTCACCGTGGTGCCGGTCCGCTCCCCGGGCGTCATCTGGCGCACCTGCTCGAGGTCGCCGTCGGGCACGCCGACCGAGAAGCTCTGGCGCCACTCGTGACCCCGGTTGCGCACCTCGACGACCAGGTGGCTGGCCAACGCGTTGACGACCGAGACACCGACGCCGTGCAGGCCGCCCGAGACCTTGTAGCCGCCCCCGCCGAACTTGCCGCCGGCGTGCAGCATCGTCAACGCCATCGTGACGGCCGGCATCTCCTGGCCCGGCGCGGTGTCGGTCGGGATGCCACGCCCGTTGTCCTCGACCCGGATCGCCCCGTCGTCGGTGAGCGTGACCACGATCAGGTCGCAGTGGCCGGCGAGTGCCTCGTCGACGGCGTTGTCGACGATCTCCCAGATCAGGTGGTGCAGACCGCGAGCACCGGTCGAGCCGATGTACATGCCGGGACGCTTGCGCACGGCCTCGAGACCCTCGAGCACCTGGATCGCGCTCGCGTCGTAACGACCCTCCTCGACGGCGTGCCCCCCGCCGTCGCCCACCACGTCGGAGTCCCGCTCGGGGTCGCGCGCAGCCTCGCGCAGATGGCTCGCGGTGAGGTCGTCGGTCGGCAGGATCTCGGGTTCGGTCTCGTCGGGCACGTCTGGGGAATCTCTCTCTCGTCCGAGCTCCCGCACGCACGGGAACGGACCGCTCGTCTCACGTACGCGGCCCTGCCTCAGTTTAGCGCTCACGGGCCTCAGATCACGCATGTTGTCCACAGGATCGGGGGGTTCTTGGTCGAAGAAGGCCCACAGAGCCCACGAAACGGCGGTTTGCAGCGACGAACAGGGGTCGTGCTGGGCCCCGGTACGGCCATGAGGCCTCGGGAAGGCTCCAGCACGAGCTCAGCCGTAGGTGTCGCGCGGACCGCGGCCCTTGACCCGCAGCCGACCCTTGCGCCAGCTCGGTCCACGAGGCGCGAGCACGTCGATGACCCGGACGGTCTCGTCGCCCAGCTCCTCGTTCAGCCGCTTGACCAGGCTGCCGGCCAGCAGGCTCAACTGGGTCGCCCAGGCCGTCGAGTCGGTGCGCACGACCAACCGGCCCTCGGCGTACGACTCGGGGACACAGTGCTCGGCGACCTCACGCCCCACGATCGCGCCCCAGCGCGCGAAGACCCCGTGCACCCGCAGGTCCGTCTCCCAACCGGCCTGACCGACCAGGCGCTCGATGCTCGAGTCGAGGCTCTGCGGGTCCCGGTCGTCGGGGTGGGCGCCGCTGTAGCCGGACCCCCCGCTGCGCTGGGGGTCGGTCGGCACCACGCGCGCACGGTTGCGGTCGCTGCGTCGCCGGCCGGTGCGACCCGCGAGCCCGCGGGCCACCGAACGGGCCAGGTCGAGCCCCTCGTCCTGGTGCTCGGGGTCAGCCATCCCGGGTCACCACCTGGCCGGCCACGGTGAACCGTGCTCCCCGCAGCGCCTCGGGCACGTCGGCCGCGACCGCCGCCGTCACCAGCACCTGCTCCGCGGACGCGACCAGGTCGGCCAGGTGGTCGCGGCGGGTGCTGTCGAGCTCGGCGAAGACGTCGTCGAGGATCAGGATCGGGTCGGTGGACGCGCCCGGGCCGACGTCTCGCAGCAAGTCGTACGACGCGAGCCGCAGGGCCAGCGCGAACGACCAGGACTCCCCGTGGCTGGCGTAGCCCTTGACCGGCAGCTCGCCCAGACCCAGCACGAGGTCGTCGCGGTGCGGTCCGACCAGGCTGATCCCCCGGTCCAGCTCGTCGTTGCGGCGCGCGGCGATGGCGGCGAGGAGTGCTGCCACGAGATCCTCGACGGCGGTGGGGCCGGGGCTGCCCTCCAGGAAGGAGCACCTGTAGGCCAGCGTGGCGTCGTCGTGGGTGGCGCCCCGGGCCACCGCTGCGTACGACGTGCCGACCAGGGGGCTCAGGTCGTGCACGAGCTGGAGCCGCGCCGCGACGATCTCGGCCCCGAGGCGGGCCAGGTTGTCGTCCCAGACGGCGAGCGTCTCCAGGGCGCCGGAGCCGGAACCGCGTCGCGCGCCGCCGGCGGTCTTGAGCAGCGAGTTGCGCTGGCGCAGCACCCGCTCGTAGTCGGCACGGACCCCGGCGTGGCGCGGGTGCAGCTGGACCAGCAGGTCGTCGGCGAAGTGCCGACGGTCCGACGGATCACCCTTGACCAGGGTGAGGTCCTCGGGTGAGAAGACCACGGTGCGCACCAGGCCCAGCAGCTCGCGGGCGCGAGGCAGCGGTGAGCGGTTGATCCGTGCCCGGTTCGACCTGCCGGGGTTGATCTCCACCTCCAGCACGGCCGTACGCTCGTCACGAACGACCGCGGCACGCACGACGGCCTGGTTCGCGCCGGCACGTACGAGCGGCGCGTCCCCGGCGACCCGGTGCGAACCGAGGCGCGAGAGGTAGTCGATCGCCTCGACGAGGTTGGTCTTGCCCTGTCCGTTGCGCCCGACGAAGGCGGTCGCGCCTGGACCGAGCTCGACGTCGAGGTCCGTGTAGGACCTGAAGTCGTGCAGGGTCAGGTGCGCCACGTGCATCAGCCGGGGTTGGCGCCCGGGTTGGCATCGCCGCCGGGAGGCGCCTCGGTGTGCACGGCGTGGCCACCGAACTGGTTGCGCATCGCCGCGATCGCCTTCATCGCCGGGCTGTCGTCCTGGCGGGAGGCGAACCGGGCGAACAGCGCCGCGGCGATCGCGTTCATGGGCACCGCGTGCTCGATCGCCGCCTCCACGGTCCAGCGGCCCTCGCCCGAGTCGTCGGCGTAGCCCTGGAGCTGGTCCAGGTGGGTGTCCTCGTCGAGAGCCGCGACCAGCAGGTCGAGCAGCCAGGAGCGGATCACGGTGCCGGCGCGCCAGGAGTCGAAGATGGCGGGGACGTCCTCCACGAAGTCGACCTTCTCGAGCAGCTCCCAGCCCTCGGCGTAGGCCTGCATCATGGCGTACTCGATGCCGTTGTGGACCATCTTGGCGAAGTGCCCGGCGCCGGCCTGACGGCCGGCGTGCACGAAGCCGGAGTCACCCTCGGGCTTGAGCGTGTCGAAGGCCGGCTGCACCTTGGCCACCTCGTCGTCGGGGCCACCACACATCAGGGCGTAACCGTTGTCCAGGCCCCACACACCGCCGGAGACGCCACAGTCGACGAAGCCGATGCCCTTCTTCTTCAGCGACGCTGCGTGCTCCATGTCGTCGGTCCAGCGCGAGTTCCCGCCGTCGACGACGAGGTCACCGTCCGCGAGCAGGTCACCGAGGGCCTCGATCGTCTCGTGGGTGGGGTCCCCGGCCGGGACCATCACCCACACCACCCGGGGGCTGGAGAGCTGCTCGACCAGCTCGGCGAGGTCCTTGACGTCACTGACGTCGGGGTTGCGGTCGTAGCCGACGACGTGGTGCCCGCCGTTGCGCAGGCGGGTCAGCATGTTGCCGCCCATCTTGCCGAGACCGATCATTGCGATGTCCATGTGCTCTCCTCCAGGTCGGGCGGCGGTCGGGGCAGGTCAGGCGTGGTGCCGGGTCCTCGGATCAGGACAGCAGTCGTCGTGGCATCAGCAGGTAGCGGAAGTCGTCGTCGACCGCGCCGTCGGCACCGTCGGTGCCGGAGATCACGACGGGCTTGGCCGAGGTGGTGAAGGCCAGCTCCACGAACGGCGCCTCGATCGCGGTGAGGCCGTCGAGCAGGAACTGCGGGTTGAAGCCGGTGGTGATGTCCGCACCGGAGATGACGGCCTCGATCGACTCCGAGGCCATCGCCTCGTCGCCGCTCCCGGCGTCGAGGGTCAGGGCGGCGTCGCCGAAGCTGAGCTGTACGGCCGTGTTGCGCTCGGCCACCAGCGAGACCCGCTTGACGGCATCGACGAGCACGGCCCGGTCGACCCGCGCGCTGGTCAGGTGCTCGGCGGGGAACAGCGAGCGGACCTTGGGGAACTCGCCGTCCAGCAACCGCGTCGTCGTACGCCGGACCCCGCCGCCGGAGGAGCCCTCGAAGCCGATGATGCCCTCGCCGGACCCGCTCGAGGCCAGCGCGATGGTGATCTCGGTGCCACCGGTCAGCGACTTGGCCGTGTCGGCCAGGACCTTCGCCGGGACGAGTGCGGCCGAGCTGATGTCGGGCGCACCGGGTGACCAGGTGAGCTCGCGGCTGGAGAGCCGGAAACGGTCGGTGGCGAGCATCGCGATCGACTCGCCCTCCATCTCGATCCGGACGCCGGTCAGGACCGGCAGCATGTCGTCGCGCCCGGCGGCCGTGACCGCCTGGTTGACCGCGTTGGCGAACAGGCCGCTGGGCACGGTCCCCCGGGCCTCGGGCATCGTCGGCAGCGAGGGGTAGTCCTCGACCGGCATCGTCGGCAGCGTGAACCGGGCCGACCCGCAGGTGACGGTGGCCTTCGACCCCTCGACGGTGACCTCGACGGTCTTGTTCGGCAGGCTGCGGCAGATGTCGGCGAGGAGCCGGCCGGAGACGAGGGCCTTGCCCTCGTCGCTGATCTCGGCGTTCAGCGTGGCCCGGGCGGAGGTCTCGTAGTCGAAGGTCGAGAGCTGCAACCCCTCGGATCCCGCGTCCAGCGCTCCTGCCTCGATCAGGAGCCCGGCGAGGACCGGGGCACTCGGACGCACCGGAAGGGCGCGGGCGGCCCAGGCGACGGCGTCTGCGAGGACGTCGCGTTCGACGCGGAACTTCACGAGTGGCTCTCCTGGGTGGACGAGGTGTGGTGCCGGTGCAGGTGCGATCCTGCCACGTTGCGAGCCCGGCGTCAGGCCCGGCGTACCAGCTGCGGAGCTGCGGGTTTTCCCCAGGGGCCGGCAGCAGAGAAGTTGGTCGTCTCGAGATGTATGGAGTGGTTGGTCGTCGTCATAGGTGCTGTGGATCCTGTGGACAAGTCGGGTTGGTGCAGGTCATCGTGCGATTCGTCGTCAACAACCCCTGTGCGGAGAGCTGTGGAGCGGCCGGGGGTGGCTGTGCGGTGCCGGGGGTGGTGCGGACGTGGGCGTGGGCTGCGCACAGGTGCGTCACCAGCAGAGGGCCGTCGGGCACAGCAGCCTCCACATCTTCCACGCGTGTGGTTCAGCTCAGGACTGGCGAGCCTGGCTCTTGATCAGGGTGGTCAGCTCGGTCACCTGGTGGAAGACGTTGCGGCGTTCCGCGAGGTCGTTGCGGATCCGCTTGTTGGCGTTCATCACCGTCGTGTGGTCGCGGCCCCCGAACTGCTGGCCGATCTTCGGCAGGGAGAGCTGCGTGAGCTCGCGGCACAGGTACATCGCGATCTGGCGTGCGGTCACGAGGGCGCGGGTGCGGCTGGGTCCGCACAGCTCGTCGATCGTGAAGTCGAAGTAGGACGAGGTCTGGGCGATGATCAGCCCGGCCGTCACCTCCGGGTCGCCGCCCTCGGGGATCAGGTCCTTCAAGACGATCTCGGCCAGGGTGAGGTCGACCTCCTGGCGGTTGATGCTGGCGAACGCGGTGACCCGGATCAGGGCTCCCTCGAGCTCGCGGATGTTGGTCTGGATGCGCGAGGCGATGAACTCGAGCACATCGGCCGGCGCGACCAGGCGGTCGGCGGCCGCCTTCTTGCGCAGGATCGCGATCCGGGTCTCGAGGTCGGGGGGCTGGACGTCGGTCAGGAGTCCCCACTCGAAGCGGTTCCGCAGCCGGTCCTCGAGCTGTTCGAGGCGCTTGGGTGGGCGGTCGGAGGTGATCACGATCTGCTTGTTGGCGTTGTGCAGCGCGTTGAAGGTGTGGAAGAACTCCTCCTGCGTCTGGATCTTGCCCTCGAGGAACTGGATGTCGTCGATCAGCAGGACGTCCACCTCGCGGTAGGTCTTCTGGAACGCCGCCGCCCGGTCGTCGCGGATCGCGTTGATGAACTCGTTGGTGAACTCCTCGCTGGAGACGTAACGGATCCGGGCGCCGGTGTAGAGGCTGCGGACGTAGTGCCCGATCGCGTGCAGCAGGTGGGTCTTGCCGAGTCCGGAGTCGCCGTAGACCAGGAGCGGGTTGTAGGCCTTGCCGGGGGCCTCGGCCGCGGCGACCGCCGCCGCGTGGGCGAACCGGTTGCTGGCTCCGATGACGAAGGTCTCGAACTTGTAGCGCGGGTTGAGGGCATGGGTGCTGCCGACGGACGACCGCGGTTGCCCAGAAGACATAGCGTTTGATCGACTTGTCGACAAATCACCTGGACGGTCCCACGGTCGGATCGCGGCGGCGGGTTCGTTGCGCCCGGCGTGCTCCGTCGCCACCGGAGCCGGGTCGGGCGGCACCGCCGCAGGTCGCTCGGGCTCGAGCGCCTCCTGGGCCTGGGCCAGGTCGGGAGTCTGGACGGGGTCGGGGGCGGCCAGCTGCTCGTCGACGGTGACGACGAGCCTGGTCGAGTGCCCGAGGGCGTGCGCGAGCTGTTCCTCGACCCGGGTCCGCAGCTTGCTGGCGAACTGGTTCTGGGTGAACTCGTTGGGCACGGCGAGCACGAAGGTGTTCTCCGCGTGCATCACCGGGCGGCTGCTGCTCAGCCAGACCCGTTGGGCGGGCGCCGTGTTGTCGATGATGGTGGCCCAGACCTGGTGCAGATCCGTGGGCTGGTCGGTTGACACCCGAGCCGGCCCTCCCGTCGTGTTGAGGAACTTGTGTTGCCGAAGTGGTCCGTGGCAGCACCCTCGTCGAGCTGGACCAGTCAACTGTCCACACGGTTGTCCACAGCCTGTGCACCGAGTCCGGTCAGCGGCCGGGAGAGGCAGGGGATCGATCGGTCTGTCGGTGTCGCGAAACCTAACAACCCGATCGACTCCAGATCAACCGGTTCTGCACAGCACCGTGCTCCGCTACGGCGTGTCGTGACCGACCCGCTGGAAGGATGTGTCAGGTTGAGGGATTTTCCGGCGGTCACGTCCAGATGGGTGGAGTTTGACCGCCGTTCCCAGCGCCACGTACCGTTGTGCGGTCGGAGTCCGGGTCGACCGCTGCCGCATGCGCGCGACTCCCCGACACCCCTGAGCGTCAACGAGATCGAGTGGAGAAACCCGTGAGCAAGCGTACGTTCCAGCCGAACAACCGCCGTCGGCACAAGGTGCACGGTTTCCGGCTGCGGATGCGCACCCGGGCCGGACGTGCGGTGATCTCCTCGCGTCGCCGCAAGGGTCGCAACCGCCTGGCCGTCTGAGCCCGGCTCCGGTCGTGCTCCCCCGACAGCACCGCCTGCTGCGCTCGGCCGACTTCGTCGCCACGGCGCGCCATGGCTCGCGCGCCGGTGACCGGCTGCTGGTCGTGCACCGGCGCTCGACGCAGGAGGTGGACGCGGCCCGGGTCGGCTTCGTGGTCTCGCGAGCCGTGGGTGGCTCGGTGGTGCGCTCACGGGTGAAGCGCCGGCTGCGGCACGCCGTGCTGGCCCGCCTCGACGAGCTGGATCCGGGCGAGCAGGTCGTGGTCCGGGCCCAGCCGGCCCTGGCCGCGGCGAGCCACGACGAACTTGTGGGCTCCCTGGATCGTTGTCTCCAACGGGCGGGCGCGACACGCCGGCCCCCGGGCGTCGGGACCACGACCGAGGAGGTGGGTGCGCGATGAAGTGGCTTCTGGTCATGGTGCTGCGCGGCTACCGACTCGTGATCTCACCGCTGTACGGCCAGGTCTGTCGCTACTACCCATCGTGCTCCGCCTACGCCCTGGCAGCGGTGGAGCAGCACGGAAGTGCTCGAGGCAGCTGGCTGGCGCTGCGCCGTCTCGGCCGGTGCCACCCGTGGTCCGCTGGTGGTTACGACCCCGTTCCCGACGTATGCCCGCAGCGGCGTACCGCGCAAGGAGTCTGAGTGTTCGCGTTCTTCGGTTCCATCGGCAGCTTCATCATGACGCCGCTGTACTACCTGGTGTCGGTGGTGCTGGTCGGTGCGCACTCGGTGTGGGGCGCCGTCTTCGGCGGCAGCACCGGGATCGCCTGGGTGCTCTCCGTCGTGACGCTCACGCTGTTGATCCGAGCGGCGCTGATCCCGTTGTTCGTCAAGCAGATCAAGTCGAGCCGCAACATGCAGCTGGTGCAGCCGCAGGTGAAGGCGCTGCAGAAGAAGTACGGCCACGACCGCGAGAAGCTGGCCGCGGAGACGATGGCGCTGTACAAGGAGACGGGCACGAACCCGTTCGCCTCGTGCCTGCCGCTGCTGATCCAGATGCCGATCTTCTTCGCCCTCTTCCGTCTCGTCGACCACGCGGCCAAGGAGGGCCAGGGGCACGGGGTGCTGTCCGCGAAGCTGGCGCAGAGCTTCGCGGACGCGCCGTTCTTCGGGGGGTTGCTGAAGCAGAGCTTCACCAGCTCGTCGGGAGAGATCGGGATCAAGGTCGCGGCGGGAGTGCTGGTCGTGGCGATGACGCTGACGACGTTCCTCACCCAGCGTCAGCTGATGAGCAAGAACATGCCCGCGGACGCGATGTCGGGGCCCTACGCCAACCAGCAGAAGATGCTGCTCTACGTGTTGCCGCTGGTGTTCGCCGTGGGTGGTATCGCCTTCCCGATCGCGGTCCTCTTCTACTGGACGACGTCCAACCTGTGGACGATGTGCCAGCAGTTCTACGTGATCCGCAACAACCCGGCCCCGAACACCGAGGCGGCCAGGGCCAAGGAGCGGCGCGACGCCGAGAAGGCCAAGCGCAAGGGACTGCCGTTCCTGGGTCACCATGACGAGGGCGACGATCCCGGTGAGGCGACGGGTGGCGTCGCCCGCCCGGAACCGGACGGGCCCAAGCCGGCGCCGAAGCCGGTCCAGCGGCAGCAACCGAAGAATCAGTCGCGCAACCAGCGCAAGGGCACGAACAAGCCGAAACCGGGCGGCGCGAAGCCGCGACCCAAGGGAGACGTGGCATGAGCGAGACCTCGACCGAAGACGTGCAGGCACCGGCAGCGAGCGGTGGTGGGCACCTCGAGCACGAGGGCGACATCGCCGCGGACTACCTCGAGGAGCTGCTGGAGATCGCCGACCTGGACGGCGACATCGACATGGACGTCGAGGGTGACCGGGCGACCGTGAGCATCGTGGGGGCCGACCTGCCACAGCTGGTCGGTCAGGACGGGGAGGTGCTGGAGGCGCTGCAGGAGCTGACCCGGCTGGCCGTCTACCGCGAGACGGGCGACCGGTCCCGGCTGATGCTCGACGTGAGTGGACATCGGGCGGATCGCCGTAAGGAGCTCGAGGAGCTGGCCCGGGTCGTGGTGGCGCGAGTACGCGAGTCCGGAGAGCGCGAGGCGCTCGACGCGATGAGCCCGTTCGAGCGCAAGGTGGTCCACGACGTCGTCGCCGACGCCGGCCTCGGCTCGGCGTCCGAGGGCGTGGAGCCCCGGCGGCACGTCGTAGTGCTCCCGGCTGCCGGCGCATCCGGTTGAGCGACCACGTTTCACGTGAAACACCCCCGTCAGCGTTCGTGGCGGGGGTGTTTGCGCATTGTCTCGATCAGGCGTTCGCCTTCCGCGACCTGCTCGCGGGCCCCGGCGTCGAGCGCGGCCTGATCGGACCGCGGGAGACGGAGCGGTTGTGGGAGCGACACCTGGCCAACTGCGCGGTGGCGACCGAGGGGCTGCCCGAGCACGCGTCGGTGGCCGACATCGGCAGTGGCGCCGGCCTGCCGGGCATCGTGTGGGCCATGGTGCGACCGGACCTGCGGATCACTCTGGTCGAGCCGCTGGCCCGACGGGTGAGCTTCCTGCAGGAGGCCGTCGAGGAGCTGGAGCTGGACGGGATCGAGGTGGTGCGAGGACGTGCGGAGCAGCTGCACGGCTCCGCGACCTTCGACGTGGTGGCTTCTCGCGCGGTCGCTCCGCTGGGGCGCCTGGGCGGTTGGTGCCTGCCGCTGGTCGGTCCGGGCGGACTGATGGTGGCCCTCAAGGGTCGCTCCGCCGAGGCCGAGGTCGAGCGGGACGGGCCCGTGCTGCACCGTCTGGGGGCTCGGAGTATCTCTGTCGAGGAGTACGGGGCAGACTGGCTCGGCACACCGACGCGTGCGGTAGTGGTGCGCAAAGGGTGATGTTGTCGGTGGTGGATGGCGAGGAGTGGTGAAGCTGATGGCAGTACCGGAGCGGGTTTCACGTGAAACATCGCCGACGCCGAACGGGCTGAAAGTGCGCACGGCCGCCGACGTGGACGAGGGGAAGACGTCTCCCTTCGACGATGCGACCACTCCCCTGGCGCGGGCGGTGGCCCACCAGATCAAGGCGCGCGAGGGTGGGCCCAGCACCGAGCCGATGGCACGCCCCGCGCACACTCGCGTGTTGATCGTCGCGAACCAGAAGGGTGGCGTCGGCAAGACCACGACCACGGTGAACCTGGCCTCGGCCCTGGCCCGGCTCGGCCAACGCGTGCTGATGGTCGACCTGGATCCGCAGGGCAACGCCTCCACCGCGCTCTCGATCGACCACGGCCGCGGAACACCCTCCTCCTACGAGGTGCTGGTCGACGCCACCCCGTTGGCCGAGACCATCCAGCCGGCCCGGGAGATCGAGAATCTGTTCTGCGTCCCGGCGACCATCGACCTGGCCGGCGCCGAGATCGAGCTGGTCAGCGTGGTGGCCCGGGAGAACCGCCTGCGCAGGGCCCTCCTGGCCCATCCCGGGATCGGCTCGGTGGACAGCGAGGACCGCTTCGACTTCGTGCTCGTCGACTGCCCGCCCTCCTTGGGTCTGCTCACGCTGAACGCGCTGGTGGCCGGGGCCGAGATGCTGATCCCGATCCAGGCCGAGTACTACGCCCTGGAAGGGCTCGGACAGCTGCTCGAGACGGTCGACATGGTCAAGGCCCACCTCAATCCGACCCTGGCGGTGAGCAACTTCCTGATCACCATGTACGACGGTCGGACCAAGCTCGCTGCGGGCGTGGCCGAGGAGGTCCGCGGGCACTTCGGCTCGAGGGTCCTGCGCACCGCGATCCCGCGCTCGGTGCGGGTCTCGGAGGCGCCGTCGTACGGTCAGAGCGTGCTGGCCTACGATCCCGGGTCCCCCGGCGCCCTGAGCTACCTGGAGGCCGCGCGCGAGCTGGCCCTGCAGGGCAAGCGACCGCTGTTCCCGACGACCGGTCAGCGGGTCGGCGAGTGAGCCCCAAGACTCCGCCGCGCCGCGGTCTCGGGCGCGGTCTCGGCGCCCTGATCCCGACCCAGGACGAGGCCTCGACGGCGTCGCCGCACGACGCGCCCAACGCCGACTCCCCTGACGCCGTGGTCACGCCCGCCCCGGTGGCGGGAGCGCACTTCGCCGAGCTCCCGGTCACCTCGATCGTGCCCAACCCCCGCCAGCCCCGCCAGGTCTTCGACGAGGACGAGATGGCCGAGCTGGTGCACTCGGTGCAGGAGGTCGGCCTGCTGCAGCCGGTGGTGGTCCGAGCGGCCGGATCGCCGGGGAGCTATGAGCTGATCATGGGCGAGCGTCGGTGGCGCGCCACCCGGGCCGCCGGCCTCGAGACGATCCCCGCCATCGTGCGCGAGACCGATGACGACGACATGCTCCGCGACGCCCTGCTGGAGAATCTGCACCGTTCGCAGCTGAACCCGCTGGAGGAGGCCGCGGCCTACCAGCAGCTGCTCGACGACTTCTCCTGCACCCACGACGAGCTGGCCCAGCGCATCGGGCGCAGCCGGCCACAGATCTCCAACACCCTCCGGCTGCTGCGCCTCTCCCCGGCCGTGCAGCGTCGGTTGGGCGCGGGGGTGCTCTCGGCGGGTCACGCCCGGGCACTGCTCGCGGTCTCCGACGCCGAGATCCAGGACCGGCTCGCCTCGCGGGTGGTCTCGGAGGGAATCTCGGTGCGCGGTCTGGAGGAGATCGTGGCCGTCGGCGACGACGGCAGGCAGGGTGGGAGCCGGACCGCGCGCACCCGGCCGACGGCCCCCGGTCTGGCGGAGATCGCGGACCGGCTCAGCGATCGGCTCGACACCCGGGTGCGGGTCCAGCTGGGCAAGAGCCGAGGACGGGTCGCCATCGACTTCGCGAGCCTGGCCGACCTGCGGCGGATCATGGAGATCATCGATCCGCCCGAGTAGCTCTTAGCGATTTGTCGATAAAGCCATTGATGGTTGGAGCTACTTCTGCCGCTTGGCCGCCCGGACCCGCGCCCGCTCCCGCTTCTCCTCGCGGTCCAGCTGCTCGGCCTCCTGCGGGGTCGGTGCCGCGCCACCGAGACGCGCCGGCAACCACCACGAGCCCGGTGGCTGCTCGTCGGCGGGGTAGCCGGCGATGGTCTCGTCCAGCAGCCTCTGCATCCGCTCGTGCAGCTCGACGGACTCGGCGCCCGGGTCGTCACCCGTCGGGTGCATCGGCTCACCCACCCGGATCGCGATCGTCTTCCTCCCGCTCACCGAGCGCTCGTGGCCCTTGGTCATCAGACGCTGCGTGCCCCACAGGATCACCGGGATCAGCGGTACGCCGGCCTCGGCGGCGATCCGTACGGCTCCGCTCTTGATCTCCTTGACCTCGAACGAGCGCGAGATCGTCGCCTCCGGGAAGATTCCGACGACCTCCCCGGCCCGGAGGTAGCGCACGGCCTCCCGGAAGGATCCGACGCCGTCACCACGGTCGACCGAGATGTGGTGCAGGGAACGCATCACCGGGCCGCCCACCGGGTGGTCGAACACCTCGCGCTTGGCCATGAACCGCACCAGCCGGTTCGACGGCTGCGCGGCGTAGCCGGCGAGCACGAAGTCGACGTACCCGACGTGGTTGACCGCGAGCAGCGCTCCGCCGGTGCGGGGGACGTGCTCGGTGCCGGAGAGCTGGAAGCGCAGCCCGAGCATCCGGAACAGCACTTTGGCCGACACGATGATCGGCGGATAGGTGATGTCGAGCAAGCTGGTGTCCTCATCTGCGGCGGTTGCGACAGATCATCCTGACACGATCCCGCTCGAGCACCGCCCCGCGCGCCCTGTCACCATGGCCCCATGCGCCCGATCGTCCAGAGCCGCAAGCTGCAGCACGTCCGCTACGACGTCCGGGGCCCGATCCTGCTGGAGGCCCAGCGCCTCGAGGCGGAGGGTCACGAGGTGCTCAAGCTCAACATCGGCAACCCGGCTCCCTTCGGCTTCCGCGCGCCCGAGGCGATCGTCGCGGACATGACGCACAACCTGCCCGAAGCGCAGGGCTACTCCGACTCGCGGGGGATCTACTCGGCCCGCACCGCGGTCGCGCAGTACTACCAGTCCAAGGGCCTGCAGGACACGCTCGTGGACGACGTCTACATCGGCAACGGGGTCTCCGAGCTGATCGCGATGACGATGCAGGCCTTCCTCGACGACGGCAACGAGATCCTGGTCCCCGCCCCCGACTACCCGCTGTGGACGGCCTCCGTGATCCTCTCCGGGGGCACGCCGGTGCACTACCGGTGCGACGAGGACAACGGCTGGGACCCGGACCTGGTCGACATCGAGTCCCGGATCACCGCGCAGACCAAGGCCCTGGTGATCATCAACCCCAACAACCCCACGGGTGCGGTGTACACCGAGCAGACCGTCAAGGGCCTGGTGGACATCGCCCGGCGCCACGAGCTGGTGATCTTCTCCGACGAGATCTACGAGAAGATCATCTTCGACGACGCCGTGCACCACCACACTGCGGCGTACGCCGGCAGCGACGTCCTCTGCCTGACCTTCAGCGGGCTCTCCAAGGCCTACCGGGTCTGCGGCTACCGGGCCGGCTGGGTGATGGTCTCGGGGCCCAAGCACCTGGCGAGCGACTTCCTCGAGGGGATCACCCTGCTGGCCAACATGCGGATGTGCGCCAACGTGCCGGCGCAGCACGCGATCCAGACCGCGCTCGGTGGCTACCAGTCGGTCAACGAGTACATCGCGCCCGGGGGGCGCTTCTACGAGCAGTGCAAGACCGCCTCGCAGCTGCTCAACGAGATCCCGGGGGTCAGCTGTGTCGAGCCCCGGGGATCGTTGTACTGCTTCCCGCGGCTCGATCCCGAGGTCTATCCGATCGCCGACGACCAGGCCTTCGTGATCGACCTGCTGCGGGCCAAGAAGATCCTGGTCACCCACGGCACCGGGTTCAACTGGTTCGAGCCGGACCACTTCCGGCTCGTGGCACTGCCGGAGGTCACCGTGCTCCGTGACGCGATCGGGCGCATCGCCGAGCACCTGGCCACCCTGCGGTAGTCATACTGGGACCATGTCGCGTCGCGTCGCCCGGCTCACCCCCGACAACGTCGACGACCTGATCGCTCCCTGCACCGACTGCGTGCTGTGGCAGCTCGACCCGGTCGCCGCCGGGCGCGCGTGCGGCCACGAGCGCGACGAGCTCGGCACCTGGGTGAGCACGGTGCTGCGCGAGTGGGGATCGTGCGGACGGATCGTGTACGTCGAGGAGCGTCCGGTGGGGCACGTGCTCTACGCCCCGGCGCTGCACGCTCCGGGCGGCGAGCAGTTCGCGACCGCGCCGGTGTCGCCCGACGCCGTGCTGATGCTGGCGGCCCGCGTCGCACCGGGGCACACCGGCTCCGGACTGGGCCGGATCCTGGTGCAGGCACTGGCCAAGGACCTGATCAAGAGGGGCGGGATCCGCGCCGTCGAGGCCTTCGGCACCTCCGCCGCGCGGCCGGAGGCCTGTCTGGTGCCCACCGACTTCCTGCTCTCGGTCGGCTTCCGCACCCACCGGGCACACCCGCGCACACCGCGGATGCGCATGGACCTGCGGTCCGTGCTCACCTGGCGTGCGGAGCTCGAGTCGGCGTTCGACCGGCTGCTGGCGCCGGTGCGGCAACCGGCCCGAGCGCCGGCGCCGCCGACGGCGCGCACGCGGCGCGACCGCCTGGAGTGATCAGCCGATGAAGTCGGCGAGCTCCTTGAGGATCGCGGCCTTGGGGCGGGCACCCACGATCTGCTTGACGACCTCACCGTGGTGGAACACGGCCATGTTCGGGATGCCCGTGACGCGGTAGGAGGCCGGGGTCACCGGGTTCTCGTCGACGTTCATCTTCACGAACGCGACCTTGTCGCCGTGCTCGTTGCTGAGCTCGTCGAGGATCGGTGCCACCTGGCGGCACGGTCCGCACCACTCGGCCCAGAAGTCCACGAGCACGGGCTTGTCGGACTTGAGGACGTCGGCGTCGAAGCTGTCGTCGGTCACGGCGGGAAGGTCAGACATGGTTTCTCCTCAGAGGGTTGAACGGTCGCTGTCTGGAGTGTGTCGGACCAACTACCGTCCGACACCGCTCCAACGTCACGCCCCGGCCGGTTGTTCCTGGCGAAGCGTTGCGGTGGGTCCCGGGTCAGGCGACGCCGACACCCTGCGTGACCTCGGCCCGGGTCCTGCTGGCCGACCCGGCCGTGGAGGCCTCGTGGTCCTTCGCCGCCAGCCAGCGCTCGGCGTCCAGGGCGGCCGCACAGCCCGATCCGGCGGCGGTGATCGCCTGACGGTAGTGGTGGTCGACAAGGTCGCCGCAGGCGAAGACCCCTTCGAGGTTGGTCGCCGTCGAGGCCGGGTCCACGAGCACGTAGCCCTCGTCGTCGAGGTCCACCTGTCCGGGCAGCAGCTCCGAGCGGGGGTCGTGGCCGATCGCGATGAAAAGCCCGGTCGCGTCCAGGGTGCGCAGCTCACCGTTCGTGGTGTCTCGCAGGACCACGCCGCTCAGCTTGTCGTCGCCCTCGAGCGAGGCCACCTCGGAGTTCCAGGCGAAGTCGATCTTGGGGTCGGCGAAGGCACGCTCGGCCATGATCGCGGACGCCCGCAGCTCCTCACGGCGGTGGATCAGGGTGACCTTGGTGCCGAAGCGGGACAGGAAGGTGGCCTCCTCGATCGCCGAGTCACCACCGCCGACGACCGCGATGTGCTGCTCGCGGAAGAAGAAGCCGTCGCAGGTCGCGCACCAGCTCACGCCGTGCCCGGACAGGCGCTCCTCGCCCTCCACACCGAGCTTGCGGTAGCCCGAGCCCATCGCCAGGATCACCGCGCGAGCGGTGAACGTCCCCTCCGCGGTGACCACCGTCTTGACCGGCCCGGAGAGGTCGAGCCCGACCACGTCGTCGGCGACCAGCTCGGCGCCGAAGCGCTCGGCCTGGGCGCGCATCTCCTCCATCAGGGCGGGACCCATGATCCCGTCCCGGAAGCCGGGGAAGTTCTCCACCTCGGTGGTGTTCATCAAGGCACCGCCGGCGGTGACGCTGCCCTCGAAGACGAGGGGCTCGAGGTTCGCCCGCGCGGCGTAGACCGCCGCGGTGTAGCCGGCCGGGCCCGAACCGACCACGATCACGTTGCGGGGGCTCTGCGAGGACACTGCGACTCCTGTGGGTGCTGGGGTGTGCTGGCGGCGATCCTAGCCCGGGTACGCCGGGTGGCCCGGCTGCGGGCGACACTGCTCCAACACCGCCCCGAGGGGGCACATTCCGTCGGTCCCGCCACCGGTCCGGGGAATCAGGACCGCACCGCTATCTCGGCGATGCCACCGCGGTAGCCACCGTCCACCTTGGGCAGCGAGGTCAGCCAGACCACGACGTACCGGGTGCGCACCGGCTGGGCGAGGTCGAGCGTGAGCGAGGGCCCGGCCCCGGTTCGCCGTGCCACCCGCTGCAGGCCCTCGATGCCGGAGGGTGGCCCGGACGCGGTCGGCGCCGCGAACACGGTGAGGGCCGTCGGGGAGCCGACCAGGCGCAGGTCGACCGAGTCGATGCGCTGGATCGAGCCGAGGTCGACCACCATCCCCACCCCGGGCTTGAGGCCGCCGAGATCCGGGCGCCGGCGGTAGGTGACGGTCTGCCAGGCGGTGTCCGGGTCGTTGTCGACGGCGTTCGACACCTGGTCCGGGTTCTCCTGTGGCGGGACGCCGAAGGGGTCGAGGTCCTTGGCCCCGACGATCTTGAGGCGCTGGCCCGAGGTCGGCGCTCGGGTGGGCGTGCTGGTCGCCCCGGCGCTGTCGTTGCGGCCGCCGCCGAGATCGGTCTTGCCGCCCAGGGTCAGCCCGCCCACGACGAGGACCACGATCACCGCGAGCACGGCCACCACCAGCGGCAGGCGCAGCCAGGGCCGGCGGGTGCGCTCCTCCCAGTCGTCGGGCACGCCGTCGGCGTCGTCCGTGCCGAGCGGCCAGCTGGGACGTCGCTGGGCGGGCAGCACGTCCCAGCCGTCGTCCTCGGCGTCGTCGTCGAGCGGGTCCTCGGCGGGGGCCCCCTCGGGTGGCTCCCCGTCGTCGGCGAACCGGGCGGCGGCGACCTCGGTGCCCCACCCGGAGGTCGCCGAGGGGCGCACCTCTCCCCGCGGGGTGCGCCGGGTGCCCTCGGGGGCGAAGAGCGGGCGCTCGGGCAGCGGCGTGAGCGGGGGAGGCGGAGGACCCGACTCGGTGCGCGGGCGGTGCCAGTCGGGGTCGCTCCCGGCGCGATCCTCCAGCACCGGAGCGGCACGCTGGGTCTCGTCCCCGGCGACGACCGGCTCCGGCACGGCCTGCGTGGTCTCGGTGTCGTTGTCGTCGTCGGTGTCGTTGTCGGTGTCGGCCCACGTCACGTCGGCCCACGCCTCCTCGACCAGCGGTGGCGTGGTGTCGGCCGGCTCCGCCGGCACGACCGGGCCCTCGTCGGCCCGCTCGCCGGCGCCAGGGGCCGAGAGGACCTTCGCCTCGGGGTCGGTGTGCCCCGTGACGGCGGCGAGGTCGTCGAGTGAGGCGTCCAGCTCGGGCAGCACCGCGGGCAGCACGGTGGGGTCCGCCGTGGCCAGCTCGCCGATGTACTCGGTGAGGACGGCGGAGAGCTGGTGCGCCGTGCGGTCCGGGTGGCTGCGGCCCAGGACCCGCCCGCAGATGGCGTCGAGCGGCTTGGGTACCCCGGCGCGGACCTGGCGCGGTCGCAGGGGCCCGCGGGCGTCGCGTGGAGCCGGTTGCACGAGTGAGCCGGACGCTCCCGGCCACCGCCCGACCAGCCCGGCGTAGAGCAGCCCGGCGAGGTCCACGAGGTCGGCCTGCATCGGGTCGCACTCGGCGTAGTGACCGCTGCGCAGCAGGGTGCGCTGGATGCTGGCGTCGATGGCGAAGCCGATCAGCCGGACGGTCCCGGACTCGGTGACCATCACGTTCTCCGGTGCCAGCCGGCCGTGCGCCAGGCCGTGGCGGTGAGCGACCGCGATCGCTGCGGCGACCTCCCGGACCAGCCAGGCGGCACGGTCCGCCGTGAGCACCTGGTGGGCGATCATCACGTCGAGGGACTGACCCGCGCCCCACTCGCTGATCACCCACGCGAACCCGGCGGCCGTGTCGGCGTCGAGCACCCGCAGCAGGTGCGGGTCGGTCACCGTCGCGGAGCGCCGCGCCGCCTCGAGCAGCCCCGGCACCCGGGGATCGTCGGCCGGCACCACGAACGCCATCACGTTGCGCTCGAGGACCTGGTCGACCGCTCGCCAGCTGCGGGCACCGCCCACCTCGTCGAGCAGGTCGGCGAGCTGGTAGCGCCCGCCGACGACCGTGCCCGGCATGATCGAGGCGGTCACGTCCCCTCCCTGGGCTGGTGTCAGGCGCTGCGCCGCCGATCCTAGTGGGGTCATCGGCTCCGACGCCCCAGCCGCGCCTGCAGCAGCGAGACCACCTCGGTGACCTCGGTGATCCGGAACAGCCGGGCGAGGAGCACGAAGGCCGGCACGTCCAGGACCCCGGAGACGAGCAGCGAGACGACCGCGGGGACCTTGCCGGTGTCGCCGAGCACGAGGTGCACCCCGGTGCGACCGGCGTAGGCCAGGCTCGCGGCCCCGAGGCCGCAGACGAGCAGCCGGCCGAGGAAGCGCACGAGGACCCGCTCCTGGAGGCCGCCGACCAGGCGACCCAGCAGGACGAACGAGAGCCCGGCCCCCACGGCGTAGGCGCCGGAGTAGGCGAGCACCAGCCGCGGCGCGGTCTGCTCGGGGTCGATCCCCCGGGTCAGGCCGATCGCCAGAGCGATGTTGACCACTGCCACGAGGCACTGGATGTAGAACACCAGCCGGGTCTTCTCCACCGCGTAGAAGCCGCGCAGCACGAGGTAGTGGCTGGTGAAGAAGAACAGCCCGATCGCGAACAGCGACAGGGTCGGGGCGAACAGCGAGAAGCTGTTGCGGGCGGCGCCGTAGCCGTAGGTCACGTTGGCCACGTCGAGCGCCACCACCGGGATCAGCAGCGCGACCGGCACGACGACGGCGTACGCCGTGCGCATCATCGAGGCGACCCCGGTCCCGAGCCGGCGCAGGTCCGCCACGGCAGCGGCCGCGGAGAGTCGCGGCAGCATGGCGGTGGCCAGCGAGACCGTGATGATGGCGTGCGGGACCATCGTGACCAGGAAGGCGTTGGAGTAGATCGTGTAGCCGGTGCTCGCCCCGGCGCCGGAGGTGGCGGCCGCGGCGGTGCCGCTGGAGGCGATCCGGACGACCACCGTGTAGGCGACCTGGTTGACGATCACGAACAGCACCGTCCACACCCCGAGGCGCAGGGTGTGGCCGAGCCCCGACCCGCGGAAGTCGAAGCGTGGGCGGTAGCTGAAGCCGGCCTTCTTCAGGTACGGCAGCAGGATCAGCAGCTGGAGGGCGATGCCGAGGGTCGAGCCGAGGCCCAGGAGCGCCTCCTGGCCGCCGGAGAACGGGCCGATCGAGGTGTCGGTGGCTGCGGTGGTGGCCGCCAGGTCCGGGTGCGCGCCGAGGTCGACGGCGTGGCCGAAGACGATCAGGTAGGCGCCGAGGACGGCCACCGAGATCACGTTGTTGGCGATCGGGGCCCACATCATCGGCCCGAAGCTGCGCCGGGAGTTCAGGATCTGCCCGACCAGCACGAACATCCCGTAGAAGAAGACCTGGGGCAGGCAGAAGCGGGCGAAGGCGATCACCGACTCCCGCTGGGCGGCGAGGCCCGGCTGGTCGTAGGCGCCCGAGAGGAAGATCCGCATCAGCAGGGGGGCACCGATCACCAGGACCACCGTGACGACGGCCAGGAACAGCGCCGCCAGCGTGATCACCCGGTTGGTGTAGGCCTCCCCGCCGTCCGGGTCGTTCTGCATCGCCCGCACCAGCTGCGGCACCAGGACGGCGTTGAAGACACCGCCGGCGAGCAGGATGTAGAGCATGTTCGGCACCGTGTTGGCGATGTTGAACACGTCGGCGTGCAGGCCGAGCCCGAGCGCCGCCCCCAGCAGCGCGCCGCGCACGAACCCGCTCAACCGCGACACGACCGTGCCGGCCGCCATCACCGCACTCGAGCCGAGGACCCCTTCGGAGCCGGCGTCGGTGCTGCTCGGTCGCTGTCGGTCGATGACCGGGTCGGCGGGCAAGGCAGGCTCATGGCCCGTGTCGGGGTCGGCCCCGGTCGCAGCGCGGTGGCCGCGGCGGAGCCCCGGCGCGCACGGCGCACGATCATCACCACGAGCAGCAGGCCGGCCGCCGCCATCACGCCCCACACCAGCAGGCTGACCTGGCTGGTGCGCACGCTGAACCGCAGCGGTTTGCCGACCGCGTCCCCCTGGGCGGTGACCGGGGTGACCACCACCGCGCGGACCCCGTTTTCTTCGGGTTCGCGGGCAGCGGCACGGTCCTGCGCTCGCCCGGGCGCAAGGTGATCGCACCGGGTGTGGTGATCTTCAGGTCGGGTGCGGTGTGCACGGCCAGACCGACCCGGGCGGAGCGGTCCAGGTCGTTGACCAGGGTGACCACGATCGATCCCGACCCGCCCGAGAGCGTCACGAAGTCGTTCCCGACGACCTGGATCCCCTGCAGCTGCTGGTCGAGGCCGTTGCTCAGCTCCCTGGTCCTGGCCGGCGCACCCGGATCCCCGCGCAGGTGGTAGGACGCGTTGGTCAGGATCAGGCGCCGGAGCTGCTCCACGACATCTCCCGGGCGGCGCAGGACGTCGGCGTACAGGTTCGAGGACTTGGTCAGCGACCCGATCGCCGCCAGCTGGTCGCTGCCGAGCTGGGCGCGTCCGGCGGCGGCGGGGTAGCTGAGGTTCTTGACCTCCGGACCGCCGGCGGAGGTGTCGAGCGGCATCAGGTCCAGCCAGGGCCGGTCGAGGCCGCCGAAGAAGTCGGCGGCACGCCAGCCGCTGCCCGGGTCCCAGTTCGCCGGCAGCGAGACCACGAGCGGTGCGGTCACCCCCGACTGCGCCCGCAGCGCGGCCTCGGCGACGATCCGCTGGCGTACGGCGAGGGCCGAGGTCCTCGGGCCCGGAGCCGGACCGCCACTGGCGCTGCCGGAGTCGGCGAGCACGACGCTCTGCCCGGCCGGGGTGCGCAGCCGCCCGTCGGTGCCGGAGGTCCGGGCCGTGTCGGAGAGCAGCGCGACGGTGCTCGGGTCGAGGCCGTCCACTGCGCTCAGTGGCAGCACGCCGTCGGCCGGCGCCGCAGCGGGGAGCGCGTCGATGCCGAGCCGGGAGAACGAGGCCGCGGCCTGCGCGGCGGCGTCGTCGAGCAGGCTCGGGTCGTGCGCGGCCAGGGCGGCGGTGTCGGGGTCGCCGTACCCGAGGCCGAGCACGCGGTTGCGCGTGGCCTGCGTCCGGACCCCGGCCAACCAGGCCCGGGCGTTCCTGGCGGGGCCGTCGTCGGGCGCCGGCGTCGGGTCCGCGGAGGCGGACGGGGTCGGGGCGGCGTCGGTACCGGCTCGCGCCGGGTTGCCGGCGCCCAGCGACTGTACCGCCGTCAGGACGGACGGGTCGAGCAGGAGCGTGAGCGGCGCCGTGCCGGAGGACTCGGAGAACGCCAGCAGCCGCCCGAGTCGCCCGCTGCCGGACAGCAGCGAGCGCCACGAGTCCTCGTCGGCCACGGTGAGGTCGAGGTTGCGGTGCACCTCCTGGCGGAACGGCAGCACGAGGGAGACGCTCGCCGCGCCGGCCGGGTCCGTGACGACCGGCAAGAAGGTCCGGGTCCGTCCGGCCACCGTGCGGCCGTCGTCGTTGGTGGCGAGGGCGTGGACGCCGAACCAGTAGACCCCGGCCTGGTCCGGGATCGGCAGCTCCGAGCGCGGGATCCGCAGGGCGAAGCCGGCCGAGTCCCCTGGCCCGAGGTCACCGACCGCGACGAAGGAGTGCGGGCTGGAGAACCGGTTGCCGACGAACGTGTCCGCCGGGGTGCTCGCTGCCCGGGCCAGCTCCTGCGGCGTGGTCATCGGGCTGGTCGAGGTGAGGGCGCTCATGTTGACGGTGCGCCACTCCTGCTTGCTGACGTTGCGCACGGTGCCGCGCACGAGCAGCGGCCCCGACTTGGGCACGACGCTGGGCGACAGCGAGCTCAGCACGACCTGCAAAGGTTCGGTGGCGGCCCTGGCGGCGGCCTTGGTGGCGGCGTTGGTGGCGGACCCGGCTGATCCGGACGCGCTCGCCGGTGCCGCCCCGGGAGCGAGGCCGCCCAGGGCGACCAGCAGCACGACGATGAGCACGACCAGCGGAACCGCTGCCGGGTGTCGTCTCGACGTACGCCGAGGACGTCCGGGCAGGGCATGCACCCGGTCGACTGTAGCGGCGGTGTCGTCGAGAGCCGGGCGACGTGGCGGACCGGGTGCGGTTAGGCTCGTGGCCCGTGCCTGACGAGTCCCGCCCTGCCCCCGGCCCCGAAGCCGGCGACCCCGTCGGTGGGGAGCACCTCGACATGGTCGCCGTGCAGGCCCGTGCCCTGCGGGAGCTGGCCCGGATCGGCCCGGTCGTCACCGAGCTGGGCGTGCGGTTCGCGGCCGCCGGTGAGCAGGTGGCCCTGGTCGGTGGTCCGGTCCGCGACGCGATGCTCGGTCGGCTCCAGAACGACCTGGACTTCACCACCTCGGCCCGCCCGGAGGTCACGGAGCGGCTGCTCGGCGGTTGGGCGGACGCGATCTGGGACATGGGCCGTGCCTTCGGCACCATCGGCAGCCGCAAGGGCGAGTGGACCGTCGAGGTCACGACGTACCGCTCGGAGGCCTACGACCCGGGCTCGCGCAAGCCGCAGGTGGCCTACGGCGACTCGCTGGAGGAGGACCTGGTGCGTCGCGACTTCACCGTCAACGCCATGGCGGTGGTGCTCGACGGTGACGGGGGGGTGGGTCGGCTCGAGGATCCGTACGGCGGGGTCGTCGACCTCGCGCACCGCGTCCTGCGCACCCCGGGTCGCCCCGAGGACTCCTTCTCCGACGATCCGCTGCGGATGATGCGAGCGGCCCGGTTCGCGGGTCAGCTCGGGTTCAGCGTCGCGCCCGAGGTGCTCGCGGCCATCCGCGACATGGCCGAGCGGATCGAGATCGTCTCCGCCGAGCGGGTCCGCGACGAGCTGATCAAGCTGGTCTGCTCGGCCGACCCGCGGGCCGGCCTGCGGGTGCTGGTCGAGACCGGGCTCGCGGCCTACGTCCTCCCGGAGCTGCCGGCGCTGGCGCTGGAGCGCGACGAGCACCATCGGCACAAGGACGTCTACGAGCACACCCTGACCGTGCTGGAGCAGAGCATCGACCTCGAGGACCGGCTGGCGACCACCGGCCCCGACTTCGTGGCCCGCTTCGCGGCGCTGATGCACGACGTCGGCAAGCCTCGTACCCGGCGGTTCGTGGGTGACGGGTCGGTGACCTTCCACCACCACGACGTCGTCGGCGCCAAGCTCACCCGCAAGCGGATGAGGGCGCTGAAGTTCTCCAACGACCAGACCGACCAGGTCTCCCGGCTGGTCGAGCTGCACCTGCGCTTCCACGGCTACGGTGACGGCGGCTGGACCGACTCGGCCGTGCGCCGCTACGTGCGAGACGCCGGTCCGCTGCTGCCGTGGCTGCACGTGCTCACCCGGGCCGACTGCACCACCCGCAACCAGCGCAAGGCCGACCGGCTGCGCCGCAGCTACGACGAACTCGAGGCTCGCATCGAGCGGCTCGGCGAGGAGGAGGAGCTGGCCTCGCTCCGTCCGGACCTCGACGGCAACCAGATCATGGAGATCCTCGGGATCGGCCCCGGTCGAGAGGTCGGGCAGGCCTACCAGCACCTGCTCGAGCTGCGCATGGACCGTGGACCGATGCCACCCGAGGAGGTCACCGCCGCCCTGCGCGAGTGGTGGGCCGACAGATCCGTCGGTTGAGGAGGCGCGCCAGCGCCGTCTCGACACCTCGGTGAGAAGCGGCCTGTGGATCGACGGGTCGCGATGTCGCCTGCTGCTGGTAGACCTGCCGTCATGACCACGCCCCCGACGAGCGATCTGCCCGCGACGCGCGCCCGCGCCGAGGAGCACCTGCGGGCGCTGGTCGGGCGCGACGACGCCGTCCTGCGTGAGGACCAGTGGGCGGCGATCGAGGCACTGGCGGTGCAGCACCGGCGGTCCCTGGTCGTGCAGCGCACCGGCTGGGGCAAGTCGGCGGTCTACTTCATCGCCACGCTGCTGCTGCGCGAGGCGGGCGGTGGTCCGACCGTGATCGTGAGCCCCTTGCTGGCCCTGATGCGCAACCAGATCGCCGCCGCCGAGCGGGCCGGGATCCGCGCCGTCACCATCAACTCGACCAACATCGAGGACTGGACCCCGATCAACGCTGCCGTCAACGCCGGCGAGGTCGACGTGCTGCTGGTCAGCCCGGAGCGGCTGAACAACCCCGGCTTCCGCGACGAGGTGCTGCCACGGCTGGCGGCGACCTGCGGCCTGCTGGTGGTCGACGAGGCGCACTGCATCTCCGACTGGGGCCACGACTTCCGCCCGGACTACCGCCGGATCCGCACCCTGCTCGACGAGCTCCCCGACGGGATCCCGGTGCTGGCCACCACGGCCACCGCCAACGCCCGGGTCACCACGGACGTCGCCGAGCAGCTGGGCCGCGACGTCCTGGTCCTGCGGGGTTCGCTCGACCGTGAGTCGCTGCGCTTGGGGGTCGTGCGCCTGAAGACGGCCGACCAGCGGCTCGCGTGGCTGGCCGACCACCTGGCCGAGCAGTCCGGCTCGGGCATCGTGTACTGCCTGACCGTCGCCGCGACGCAGCAGATCGCCGACTACCTGCGATCGCGGGGCCACGAGGTGGCGGCGTACTCCGGGCAGACCGACACCACCGAGCGTCAGGCGCTCGAGCAGGATCTGGTCGAGGGCCGGGTCAAGGCCCTGGTCGCGACCAGCGCGCTCGGCATGGGGTTCGACGCGAGCCTCGGCTTCGTGGTCAACATGGGAGCGCCGGCGTCCCCGGTCGCCTACTACCAGCAGGTCGGGCGGGCCGGGCGCGGCACGGATGAGGCGACCGTGGTGCTGCTGCCGGCGATCGAGGACCGCGACATCTGGGCCTACTTCGCCTCGCTGACCTTCCCGCGCGAGGAGCAGGTGCGCCGGACCCTCGAGGTGCTGGCCGGGGCCGGCCGGCCGCTGAGCACGGCGGCGCTGGAGACCTACGTCGAGCTGACCCGCAACCGGCTCGAGACGATGCTCAAGGTGCTCGACGTCGACGGAGCCGTCCGCCGGGTCCGCGGCGGTTGGGAGGCCACCGGTCGGGCGTGGTCCTACGACGAGGAGCGCTACACCCGCGTCAGTGAGGCGCGCGAGCGCGAGCAGCAGGCGATGCTCGCCTATCTCGACACCGGCGAGTGCCGGATGCGGTTCCTGCGCGAGCAGCTCGACGACCCGGAGGCGGTCGACTGCGGGCGCTGCGACAACTGTGGTGGTCTCGCGGTCTCGGCCGAGGTGTCCGAGGGTGCCCTGGAGGAGGCGGCGAGCCGGTTGGCCCGGCCCGGCGTGCCGGTCGAGCCGCGCAAGATGTGGCCGACCGCGCTGGCCAACCTCGGCATCGAGCTCAAGGGCAAGATCGCGGACGCCGCGGGCGAGGGGCGCTCCGTGGCCCGGATGACCGATCTCGGGCACGGCCAGGCCCTCCGCGAGCTGTTCCGCGACGACCACCCGGACGGCCCGGTGCCCGAGGCACTGGTGCGCGCAGTGATCGAGGTGCTGCGCGACTGGCGTCCGCACGTCGAGGGGATCGTGGTCGTCGAGTCTGCGACCCGACCGGTGCTGGTCGCCGACCTCGCCGAGGGGCTGTCCCGGTTCCTCAAGCAGCCGGTGGTCGCCCGGTGGGCGATCACCGACGGCTCGGTCGAGCCGGGTCGCGGTGCGATGAACTCCGCCCAGCGGGTCGCGGCGGTGCAGCGTCGCTACACCCTGGAGGCCGACCAGGGGTCGGGCGTGCCCACCGGGCCGGTGCTGCTGGTCGATGACCGGGTCGGCACCGGCTGGACGCTCACCCTGGCCGCCCGGGCGCTGCGGGCCGCCGGCGCGAGCGACGTCCTGCCGCTGGTGCTCGCCAGCCAGGGCTGAGCCCGCTCTAGAGTCAGCCGCATGCGCTTCGGAATCACGATCCTGCCCGAGCTGTCCTGGGCCGAGTCTGGTCCGAGGTGGCGCGCCGCCGAGCAGCTGGGCTTCGACCACGCCTGGACCTACGACCACCTGGTCTGGGGCGGACTGCCGGACTCACCGTGGTTCGGTACGACGCCGACGCTCACGGCGGCGGCCATGGTGACCGGCTCGATCGGTCTGGGCACCTTCGTGTCCTCACCCAACTTCCGGCACCCGGTGACGCTGCACCGCGACGTCCAGGCGCTCGACGACATCTCCGGTGGCCGGTTCCTGCTCGGGATCGGCACGGGTGGCGACCTCGACTCCGCCATTCTCGGTGGAGCGGGCCCCGGCGGTGCGGACCTCAGCGTGAAGGAGCGCGTCGACCGGCTCCAGGAGTTCGTCGACCTCACGGTCCGGCTGCGCACCGAGGACCACGTCACCGCCGAGGGGCGCTGGTTCTCCGCCGGGGATGCCCGCACCCTGCCGGCCCTGCGGTCCGTGCCTCTGCTGCTCGCCGCCAACGGTCCTCGCTCCCTGCGCTACGCCGCCCGGGTCGGCGACGGCTGGGTCACCACCGGGCCCAAGGTCGACGACCTCGACGTCTGGTTCACGGCACTGGGCGCGGCTCGCGACACGCTGGAGCAGGCGCTGGTCGCGGCGGGCCGCGACCCCGGCGCCTTCCCGCGCTACCTCAACCTCGACTCCTCGCCGCGCTACTCCCTGGAGAGCGTCGAGCTGTTCGCCGAGATGGTGGGGCGGGCCGGTGAGCTCGGCTTCACCGACGTGGTCACGCACTGGCCACGCCCGCAACCGCCGTACGCCGGGCAGGAGCGGGTCCTCGAGCAGGTGGCGGCCCAGGTCGTGCGGGTCGGGTAGCCGCCCGAGCCCGGACCCGGCTCAGCCGCCGACCGGTGGGGCCCAGCCCGGGCGCGGGACCAGGCAGAACGGGTGCCCCGACGGATCGGCCCAGACCGACCGCTCCCGGTCGAGGCTGGTCGCGCCGAGAGCCCGGACCCGTCCGGCGGCGACCTCGACGTCGTCGACCATCACGTCCAGGTGCACCTGCTGCGGCCGCGCCGGGTCACCCCACCGCGGTGCCCGGTGGTCGGCGGCGCGGGCGAAGGCGTAGCCGGAGGTGCGCGCCGAGGCCGACACGACCACGAAGTCGGCGCTGGTGTAGGTCACCGGCAGGCCCAGGAGCGCGGAGTAGAAGTCCGCCAGGCGCGCCGGGTCCGCGGTGTCGAAGATGACGTGGTGCGCGCGCCCGACGGGCTCGGTCACGGCAGCACCATCCGCCACCCGTCGGCGTCACCGTCGAGCTCGGCGTACTCCCCGCACGCGAGCTGCTGGGTGCGCCCCACCCCGAGCGGTACTCCGCACAGCGCCGGGACCGCGATCGAGGCGGCCGTCTGGTGTGCCACGACCAGCACGGTCTCGCCACGGTGCTCGTCGGCGATCGACTCCAGCTCCTCGGTGTAGCGCCGGACGACGTCGACCCCGGACTCCCCGCCGGGCCAGCGCGCCGTCAGGTCGCCGGCGTACCAGCGCTCGGTGACCTCGTGCAGCCGCGCGACGTCGAACGGCGTGCCGAGCAGGTCGCCGACGAACACCTCGCGCAGCGCCTTGTGCGCCACGACGGCGTTCGGGCCGCTCAGACCGATCCGGGCGGCCACGATCTCGGCCGTCTGCGCCGCCCGCGAGGTGTCGCTGGCGAAGATCCGGGCCACCTTCCGCTGCCGGACGCGCTCGGCCAGGCCGGCGGCCTGGGCGCGTCCGGTCGCGCTCAGCCAGCCGCCCTCGTCGGAGAACCACGTCTCGACGTACGACGCGTGACCGTGCCGGGCGACCAGCACGGTCGCCGGGCAGTGCAGGTCGCTCACCCCGCCACCGTAGGCCCGCCGTAGGCTCCGGCGCATGCGCGACGGTCCTCCGCCTCGGGTCCTGGACCTGTTTGCCGTGCCCGACGACGTCGAGGCGCTGCCCGGCGGGCAGGGCGGCTCGGTCCACGCCGGCGACCTCGTCCTCTCACCCGACCGCGATCCCGTGGTCTGTGAGTGGCTCAACCCGGTGCTGGCCCGGCTCGCCGTCCGTCTCGACGAGCGTGCGCGACGGGTGCTGCGGATCGCGATGCCGGTCCCGGCCCGGGACGGCTCGTGGGTGGTCGAGGGCTGGGCGGCGAGCCGCTGGGAGCCCGGCACGACGCGCTGCCGCGACCTGGCTGTGCTGGTCGCCACCGGCCGGCTGCTGCACGCCGAGCTGGCCCTGGCCTGCCCGGAGCGACCCGGGGCCCTCTCGCGGCGTACCGACCGGTGGGCCGTCGCCGAGCGGGCGGTCTTCGAGGCCCCGCCCAGGACCGCCCTCGGTCCGGACCAGCTGGTGCACGCCGACCTCGCGGGCAACGTGCTGCTCGACGCCGCCGGGATCCCGGTGGTGATCGACATCGCCCCGGCCTGGCGCCCGGCCCTGTGGGCCGAGGCCGTCTGCGTGGTGGACCTGGTGGCGGCGGGCGACGCGGAGGCGACGGCGCTCGAGGCGTGGTCGGACGAGGCGGAGCGGGAGGCGCTGGCGCGCGCGGTCGCCTTCCGTGAGCTCAGTGATCCGGGACGGGGCGGCCCTGACGCACGAACGCCCCGGTCGTGAAGACCGGGGCGTTCGTGCTGATCGCTCAGCCGTTCTTGATCACCATCGTGTTGTTGGCGAACTTGTCGTGCCAGGCCTGGCGGCGGTTCGGGTCGCCGCTGATGCCGACGGCGATCATGATCATCGCGACGAGCTCGAGCAGGCCACCGACGATCGAGCCGAGGATCGGAATGATCCCGAGGATGCCCAGGCCGGTCCAGATGTTGCGCTTGACCGCCTCTTCCATGGTCGGCTTGCTGGTGCCGTCCGGGCCGACGACGTGCAGCTTCAGCGCCATCTTGCCGACCGTCTGGCCGTTGCTGCTCTCCATGAATGAGAAGTAGCCGAGGTAGATCACGGCGGAGATCACGGCGGAGATCGCTGAACCGGCGAAACCTCCGATGGCCGCCTGCAGGACCAAGGTGATGATGAAGCCGACGATGCCGACGATGATGAAGTCGATCAGTCGCGCCAGGAACCGCTCCAGCACCTCACCGGGCCGGGGTCCGGCCATGGCCCCGCCGTACCCGCCCGCGGGCGAGCCGTAGGGGTTGGCCGGTGGGGGCGGCGGCGCCGAGCCGTACGGCGGCGGGTTGCCGCCGGGGTTCTCGGGCGGTGGGGGCGGTGGGGCGGAATCGCTCATGGGGCGAAGGGTAGAAGAAACCCACCCCCCGTGCCTACGAAACGGGAGGTGGGTTTCTCAACAACTTGTCGGTGCGCGGTGGTTCAGCGCTCCACGTCGCCCCTGATGAAGGCCTCGACCGAGGCCCGGCCCTCGTCGTCGGGGCGCTGCACCGGCGGCGACTTCATCAGGTACGACGAGGCCGAGATCAGCGGTCCGCCGATGCCGCGGTCCTTGGCGATCTTGGCCGCGCGGATCGCGTCGATGATGATGCCGGCGGAGTTGGGGGAGTCCCAGACCTCCAGCTTGTACTCGAGGTTCAGCGGCACGTCACCGAACGCCCGACCCTCGAGGCGGACGTAGGCCCACTTGCGGTCGTCGAGCCACTGCACGTAGTCGGACGGGCCGATGTGCACGTTGCGGTCGGAGACCTTGTCGGCCAGCTCACCCTTGAGGTTCGAGGTGACGGCCTGGGTCTTGGAGACCTTCTTGGACTCCAGGCGCTCGCGCTCGAGCATGTTCTTGAAGTCCATGTTGCCACCGACGTTGAGCTGGTAGGTCCGGTCGAGGGTGACCCCGCGGTCCTCGAACAGCTTGGCCATCACGCGGTGCGTGATGGTCGCGCCCACCTGGGACTTGATGTCGTCGCCGACGATCGGGATCCCGGCGTCGGTGAACTTCTGGGCCCACTCGGGATCGGAGGCGATGAACACCGGCAGGGCGTTGACGAAGGCGACGCCGGCATCGATCGCGCACTGGGCGTAGAACTTGTCGGCCTGCTCGGAGCCCACCGGGAGGTAGGAGACGAGCACGTCGGCGCCGGACTCCTTGAGGGCCGCGACGACGTCGACCGGCTCGGCGCCGGACTCGTCGATGGTGGCGCGGTAGTACTTGCCCAGGCCGTCGAGGGTCGGGCCGCGCTGCACCTCGATGCCGAGGGTGGGGACGTCGGCGATCTTGATGGTGTTGTTCTCCGAGGCGTTGATCGCCTCCGAGAGGTCCTTGCCGACCTTCTTGTCGTCGACGTCGAACGCCGCGACGAACTCCACGTCGTTGACGTGGTACTCGCCGAACGTGACGTGCATCAGCCCGGGCACCGAGCCGGACGGATCGGCGTCCTTGTAGTACTCGACTCCCTGCACCAGCGAGCTGGCGCAGTTGCCTGTGCCCACGATGGCTACGCGTACCGAGCCCATGGTTGTTCTCCTTCTCTGGTTATCGATCGTGCGTTTGTCAGTTGTTGGTGTTGGTCTCTGGGTTGACCGCCGGGTCGGTCGACGGCGGGGCCTGCTCGGGTCCCTTGCGGTCCTGGGCCTGGCGCTCGGAGTCGATCAGGTCGGTCAGCCAGGTCAGCTCGCGCTCGACCGACTCGATCCGGTGCCGGTGCAGCTCGGCGGCGTACCGGTCGGCTCCCGCACGTGTCACCCGGACCCGGTCCAGGCGCTCCTGCAGCCGCGATCGGCGCCCCTCGAGGATCCGCAGGCGCACGTCGTGGTCGGACTGGGCGAAGAAGACGAAGCGGACGTCGAAGTTGTCGTCCTCCCACGAGGCGGGGCCGGACTCGGTCATCTCGGTCGCGAAGTGCTCCCGACCGGCGTCGGTGATCGTGTAGGTGATCCGCTGGCGGCGCGCGATCGCGGTGGGCTCGAACTCGTCACTGATCCAGCCGGCGCGGAGCATCTTCTTCAGCGCGGGGTAGAGCGAGCCGTAGGACAGCAGCCGGCTCCAGCCGAGCAGCAGGTTCAGCCGCTTGCGCAGCTCGTAGCCGTGCAAGGGGGACTCGTGCAGCAGGCCGAGCACGGCCATCTCGAGGGAGTCGCCACGTCGTGCCACGTCTGCTCCCTCCCCTGCGTCGATCGAACCGGTCGGCGTTGTATCGCCCTGCTGTATCGGGCTGGTGTATCCAGCGTGGATATCGCTAGAACCTATCGTAATGATATATCGATCGGTTCGACAACTCGCCCGGACCGAGCCTGGCACCGCGTGTGACGCATCACGCTGCGCCTCGCGGGGGCGCGCGCACACTCAGGTCGACCACGTACCCTCGATCGAGGCCATCTCGGCCGGAGCGCTCCTGCGACCGGCCGACTGAGGATCGACGTGGGAGAACAGACCAGTCGTGAGCGGCAACCAGAACCCGCCCCGCCGCCCGAGCGGCGGTTCGCAACGGCGTCCCGGCAAGGCCCGGACCGGTACCCGGGTCACCCCGGGCACGGGGCGGGGCAAGAGTCCCACCAAGCGCCCCTGGACCCTGCGGCGTCTCGTCCGGCTCGCCTTCGTCACCGGCCTGGTGCTGGTGCTGGTGATCGCCCTCGGCCTGATCGCCGGCTACAACCTGACCACCGTGCCGAGCGCCAACAAGGCTTTCCAGACCCAGACCACGAAGGTCTTCTACGACGGTGGCAAGACCGAGCTCGGCTCGTTCGTCGACCAGAACCGGGAGTCGATCCCGTACGCCGAGATCCCCAAGAACGTCCGCGACGCAGCCGTCGCCGCGGAGGACCGGACCTTCTGGAGCAACCGGGGCATCGACCCGAAGGGCATCTTGCGTGCGGCCTTCTCCAACGCCAGCGGGAAGTCCACCCAGGGCGCGTCGACGATCACCCAGCAGTACGTCAAGATCCTCTACCTGACCAGTGAGCGGACCTTCAAGCGCAAGTTCAAGGAGGCCTTCGTCTCCTTGAAGCTGCAGCGCCAGCAGACCAAGCGACAGATCCTCGCCGGCTACCTGAACACCATCTACTTCGGGCGCGGCGCCTACGGCATCCAGGCCGCAGCGGAGACCTACTTCCGCAAGGACGCCAAGTCGCTCACCGTGCCCGAGGGCGCCTTCCTGGCCGCGGTGCTGAACTCCCCGGAGAACCTCGACCCGGCCAACGGGGCGGCGGCCAAGCGGGCGGTGACGGAGCGCTACCGCTACGTGCTGTCCGGGATGGTCGACATGGGCACGCTCACCGCTGACAAGGGCGACACCTACGAGGCGAAGCTGCCGACGCTGCCGAAGGAGCGCAAGACCCAGAAGTACGGGGCCCAGCGTGGCTTCATGCTCGAGATGATCCACGACGAGCTGCGCCGGCTCGGCTTCAGTGACGCCGAGATCAACGGCGGCGGCCTCCGGGTCACCTCGACCTTCTCCCGCTCGGCGATGAAGGCGACCCGCTCCGGGGTGCTCTCCCAGAAGCCGCCGGGTCTCAAGCAGCTGCACGTCGGTGCGGTCTCGCTCGACGTCAAGACCGGCGGGCTGCGCGGGATCTACGGTGGCCAGGACTACCTGAAGAGCTCCTTCAACTGGGCCCTCAAGGGCGCTCAGCCAGGCTCGTCGTTCAAGCCCTTCGCGCTCGCGGCCGGGATCAAGGACGGTTTCAGCCTCAAGGACACCTTCGACGGCAACTCGCCGTACACCTTCCCCGACGGCAGCACCGTGCAGAACGAGGGTTCCGGCTCGGGCAACGACTACGGCTCCGCGATCAACTTGATCAAGGCGACCGAGGAGTCGGTGAACACCGCCTTCATCGACCTCACCGCCTCGATGGACCAGGGTCCGAAGAAGATCGTGGCCATGGCCAAGTCGCTCGGCATCCCGGTCGCCCAGGACCAGATCCAGGCGAACTCCGGCGTCTCGCTCGGCAGCGAGCGCGTCGGCGCCATCGACATGGCCAACGCTTACGCCGCGATCGCCGACGGGGGCAAGGCGCACCCGTGGTACGTCGTGGAGAAGGTCACCCGCGCCAACGGCGAGGTCGCCTACCAGAACAAGCACCAGACCAAGCGGGCGCTCGACCCGGACATCGCCGCCGACGTCTCCTACGCCCTGCAGGACGTCGTGAAGTACGGCACCGGGACGACGGTGCAGTCGATCGACCGGCCGGCGGCCGGCAAGACCGGCACCGCGACCAACGACAAGGGCGATGTCTCCAGCGCGTGGTTCGTCGGCTTCACCCCGCAGATCGCCACCGCCGTGATGTACGTCCGCGGTGACGGCAACGACGCGCTGGACGGCTATCTGCCGTCGTACTTCGGCGCGGCCTACCCAGCGCGGACCTGGGCCGCGATCATGGGCGCGGAGCTGAAGGGCGCCCCGGTGGTCGACTTCCCGCCACCCGTCTACGTCGACGGGACCCCGCCGAGCAGCGGCCACGCGCCGTACGTCGCCCCCACGTACACGGCGCCGGCCCCGACCCAGGCCCCGCCGAAGCGACCGAGGAAGTCCAGGCCGGCCCCGCAGCCGAGCTCGACGCCGAGCGCCCAGCCGAGTGCCGACACCGACCGCGGACCCGTCAAGCGGTCGGCCCGGTCGATCCGACCCCGACCCACCAGGACGCCGAAGCCCACGAAGACTCCCAAGCCACCCAGGAACAACGCCGGTGGCTGAACGCCCCCCCGGTCGTGATCCGGTCGCGCCGAGTCGCACCGACCCGCTGGCCCGGGCCTGGACCGAGCGCATCGGCGGTCCGGTGGGGGAGCACTCCCGGCCGCACTCCTACTGGACCCCGGTCCGGGTGATCCTGGCCGTGGCGGCCGTGGTCTGCGGCCTGGCCCTGGTGCAGAAGTCGCCGTGCATCGAGACCGGCTGGACGAACAACACCGCCCGCTACGCCAAGATGTGCTACTCCGACCTGCCCTACCTCTACACCGGGCGCGGCTTCGCCGAGCAGACCTGGCCCTACTCCGACACCGGCGGGCGCTACCCGGCGATGGAGTACCCGGTGGGGATCGCCTACTTCGCGTGGGCCACGGCGGAGATGACCCACGTGATCAGCGCGGGCCCGCCCGAGGTGCAGCGGGCCGAGGCCACCCCGGACCAGCTGTTCGGCCTGCCGGGCATGGACGTCGAGATCAACCAGTTCTTCCTGATCAACACCATCGCGCTGCTCGGGGTGGCGATGCTGGCGACGTACTGGCTGGCCGGCGCGCACCGGCGCAGACCCTGGGACGCGATGGCGTTCGCCGCGTCGCCGGCGCTGCTGTTCACCGGTCTGATCAACTGGGACCTGCTGGCGGTGGCGTGCGTCGCCGGGGCGTTCTGGGCCTGGGCCCGGGGCAGACCGGTCCTGACCGGGGTGTTCCTCGGGCTGGGGGCGGCGACCAAGCTGTACCCGCTGTTCCTCTTCGGGGCGCTGCTGGTCGTCTGCGTCCGTCGTCGGCAGTGGTCGGTGCTGGGACGGGCGGTGGTCGCGGGCCTGGTCACCTGGGTGCTGGTGAACCTGCCGGCGCTGCTCACCGGACCGGCCCGGTGGAAGGTGTTCTGGACCTTCAACTCCGATCGAGGCCCGGACCTCGGCTCGTTGTGGCTGTTCGCGGCGAACCGCGGCTACTCCGCCTCGCCGGAGGTGATCAACGTCGTCAGCGCGGTGGGCTTCGTCGCCGTCTGCGTCGGCGTGCTCGTGCTCGGGCTGAAGTCGGAGCGCACCCCGCGGGTCGCCCAGCTCGGCTTCCTGATCGTGGCCGGGTTCCTCATCCTCAACAAGGTCTACTCACCGCAGTACGTGCTCTGGCTGCTGCCGCTCGCGGTGCTGGCGCGACCCCGCTGGCGCGACCTGATCGTGTGGCAGGCGTGCGAGCTGTTCTACTTCGGCGCGGTCTGGCTGCACCTGGGCGGCTACTCGGCCTCCGGCACCACGGGTGGGGCGGACCCGCTCTACCAGGCGGCGATCCTGGTCCGGGTGCTCGGCGAGCTCTATCTCGTCGCGCTCGTGGTCCGCGACATCTGGTGGGCCCGGCACGACCCGGTCCGCGGCCCCGGCGAGCTAGTCGAGCACGACCCGGTCGAAGGTCGTCGCCGTGAAGCGGACCCGGACGTCGACCTCCTCGCCGATCTCCGGCGGCGTGACGCCGCCCGGTAGGAAGAGCATCGAGGCCTGCATGTGCGGCGGCTCGGCGAAGAGCCGGGCCTTGCCGGCGACGGTGAACGGCGAGCGCACCTGACCGGCCGCGTCCAGCCCGCCGCGGGCGAGCGATCCGGCCTTCGCGCGCAGGGAGCTGTCGCCGGTGGGCGCCTCCAGGCCGATGCCGTGGGCCGTGCCACCGCTGAGGACCAGGATCGTGCCCCGGCGCTGAGCGGTGCGCTCCCGGTAGCCGTAGCGCTCGCCGCGCTGCACCGGGTGGGAGTCGAGGACGGTGGCGCGCACCCGCAGGGCGCCACGGTCGCCGAGCCACAGGTCGGTGCCGACCCGGGGCCGGAACGCGTAGTCCGGCCACGCCGCCCGGAGCCGGGAGAGCTCGTCGGCGGTGAGGTGCGAGACCCACACGACGTTGCTCTCCAGGTCGGCGGCCACCACGTCGGTCATCCGCCGCTCCACCTCGCCGAGGTGGTCACCGGTGTTGAGCGGCAGGTGCATCGCGACGCCCTCCACCTGCACCGAGCCGGACGCCGTGGCGACGGCGTCCCGCAGCTCCGCGGCGGTGAAGCCGTGCCGGCGCATCGAGGTGAGCAGCTCGAGCACCACCCGGGGACCCGACCGGGGCAGGTCGGTGCGACGCAGCAGGTCGCGCAGGTCCTCGGCGCGGCCGATCGTGTGGATCACCCGGCGCCCGAGGGCACCGCTGAGCGGAGCGCCGGACCGGGTCGCGTGGAAGTCACGGTACGGCGTGAGCACCAGCAGCGAGCCGTCGAACCGGCTCTCGACGGCCGGGATCTCGTCGTACTGCCCGAGCGCGATGGTGTCGACCCCGAGCCACTGCGCCCTGCGGGCCAGCCGGGGCAGGCCGAAGCCGTAGCCGTTGCCCTTGGTCACCGGGACCAGGGCGGGCTCGGCCTCGACCGTCGCGCGCAGGTGGCTGCGCCAGCGCTCACCGTCGACGTACAGGCTCAGGGGCACGGCTCATCTCCGCTTCATGTAGAGGTCGAAGGCGGTGTAGAGCGCACGGTTGAGGGGCAGGTCCCACTCACCGACGTACTCGACGGCCTCGCCGCCGGTGCCGACCTTGAACTGGATCAGGCCCTGGTGCGGGTCGTCGGCGGCCAGGGTGTCGGTGATCCCGCGGAGGTCGTAGACGTCCGCCCCCTGGGCCATCGCGTCGCGGATCATCCGCCACTGGATCGCGTTGGAGCCGCGCACCTCGCGCTTGTGGGTGGACGAGGCGCCGTAGGAGTACCACGCGTGGGCGCCGACCCGGATCCAGATCGTCGCCGCGACCAGGTCACCCTCGTGGTGGGCGAGGTAGATCCGGATCCGGTCCGGCTCCTCGGCACCGAGCGCGGTCATCATGGTGGTGAAGTACGACGCGGGACGCGGGGTGAAGTGGTCGCGTGAGGCGGTCTCGGCGTACAGCGTGTGGAAGGCACCGACGGCGTCGGGCCCGCCGAGACTGACCTCGACGCCGGCCTTGTCGGCCTTCTTGATGTTGCGCCGCCAGAGCTGGTTCATGGCCTTGAGCACCTCCTCCTCGGTGCGGGCGGCACCGTCGGGGGTGCGCAGCGGGACCTGGAAGTTGAACTGCGGCTGCCCGGCCGCGAACCCGCCGGCGACCGACTGCGGGCGCCAGCCCAGCTCGCGCAGCTGGGAGACCACCCGGGCACCGTCGGCGCTGCGCTCGGTGGGCGCGAGGTCGATCAGGGAGCCGACCTGGTCGTCGGCGATGCCGTCCTTGACCTGCGCGGCGCTCCAGCGGCGGGTGATCACCGGCGGGCCGATCCGGACGCCGAAGGCGCCCTGGCTCTTGAGGTGCCGGGTCAGGGGGGCGAGCCAGTCCTGGAGGCGGGCGTCGGTCCAGTCGATCACCGGACCCTCCGGGAGGTAGGCCAGGTAGCGCTTGACCCGGGGGAGCTGGCGGTAGAGCACGAGACCGACCCCGACCGGGGTCCCGGCGGACTCGCCGCGGAACCAGCCCACGGACTCCGCGCGCCACTCGGGCTTCACCGCGGCCCACGCCGGGGTCTGCAGGAAGCTCGCGCTCTCCTGCCGGCGTACGGCGTCGAGGTGGGTCACGGCGTCGATGGTGCGGACGTCGAGGTGCATTCCTCGAGCGTAGTGGGGGAGGACCGGGGCGGGCTCAGCCGGCCTGTCGGCGCAGGATCTTGCTGATCGCGGGCCAGGAAGCGGCCGTCGGGTCGATGATCGTGAAGTGGTCGCCACCGAGCTCGGTGAAGCTGACCTGGGCGTGCGCTGCCTTGGCCGCCGCGAGGTAGTCGGTGGCCTGGCTGCGCGGCACGGTGGTGTCCTTCGAGCCGCGCACGACCGCGACCGGGCAGCTGGCCGGGACGAGCTGGGCCGGATCCCCGAGCCGGTAGTGGTCGGGGACCTGGGCGGGCGTGCCGCCGAGCAGCTGGTCGATCGTGCCACCGCCGAGGCCCTGCTTCTCGCCGTCGAGCAGGTCGAGGGCACCGGCGAGCGACACGACACCGCGGATCGTCACCTTCGGCGCTCCGCCGGGGGTCTCCGCGCTGCGGGACGCGGCCCACGCGGCGAGGTGCCCGCCGGCCGAGTGGCCGAGGACGACCACCTTGTCGAGATCGACCCCCTCGTACTTCGGGGCCAGCTCGGTGAGGTGGTCGATCCCGACGGCGGCGTCCTCGAAGGTCGCGGGCCATCCGCCGCCGTTGCCGAGGCGGCGGTACTCCAGGTTCCACACGGCCCAGCCGTCGGCGAGGAGCACCTGCGCCATCGGCACCATCAGGTCCAGGCCGTACTGGTCCAGCCAGAACCCGCCGTGCACCAGCACCGCCACGCCGACCGGGGGCTGCGTCGGGAGGTAGAGATCGCCGAACTGGTTGTCCCGGTCGGAGCCGTAGTACATCCGCTGCGCCCCGGACGGCTCGTCGTCGGATGCATCCGCCGACGGAGGTGACGAGGTGGTTCTGCCGCAGCCGGCGAGAAGGCTCGCCGAGGCGGTGGCCGCGAGCAGGGAACGTCGGCTCAGGGGAGGGGGCACACGGTCCAGCATGACAAGGCGCTCAATGAGCTGGTGATCCTTCAGGCCCACCTGTCAGCAGATCGATCAGCTGTTCGGGTTCAACGTCTAGTAGGCGCCCTTGGAACTCACGACGGCGCCGATCGTACGCAAGCCGATCGCGAGGTCGCCGGACGCGCGGTAGTTGTCGACGTAGTAGAGATCGAGCTCCTTCGATTCCTGCCACGAGAGGTCGGAACGTCCGCTGACCTGCCACAACCCGGTCATCCCCGGCCGCACGGCGTAACGCCGGTGGGTCGCGTCGTCGTAGTCCTCGACCTCGGAGGGAAGGGCGGGTCGGGGACCGACCAGCGACATCTCGCCGCGGGCGACATTGATCAGCTGCGGCAGCTCATCGAAGGAGGTACGCCGCAACCACCGCCCCAGCCGGGTCACGCGCGGGTCGTGGCGTGACTTGAACAGCACACCGTTGCCGTCGTCGTGCATGGTGATCGTGGCGAGCATCGACTCGGCGTCCGTGGTCATCGTGCGCAGCTTGATCATCCGGAACGGGCGTGCGTCCCGACCGACCCGGATCTGGCGGAAGAGCCCCGGCCCCTTGGAGTCGATCCGGATCAGCAGGCAGCAGAGCAGGAGCAGTGGAGCGACGAGGGCGAGCAGTGCCACACCCACGACCCTGTCGACTCCCCACTTGGCCGCGCGTTCGAGGACCGGCGGCACGCTGGACCCGGCCTCGAGCAGGGTTGTGCCGCCCAAGCGCCGGACGCCCACCCGGTGTGGTGCCACCGAGTCGATGACACCCGAGACCGCGAGCGTGCAACCCGAATGCTCCAGCAGCCAGCCCAAGTGCCGCAGCCCCTGGTCACCCAGGCCGGCGTCGGACAGCACCACGATCGTCTCAGCGGCCCAACGCTCACTCCAGGCAGGTACGTCCTCCGGCTTCGAGATGCGACCGAGCGGGATTCCGTCGGAGGCGCGACGGTTCTCACCGAAGGCGTCGAACTCCGCGAGGCCAGGCTGCTCGTCGAGGATCAGCCCGCCGGCGACGAGGGCCTCGCAGCAACCGGTCCAGCGGTCGATGGCCCCGGAGATCGACTCGGGGGAGCCGATCACCAGCAGCCGGACCGGCCCGGCCGCGCGACGCCGCGCCGCGGTGACGACGGCGTCGGCGAGCAGGCCGACCGCGACCGTGACCAGCACCCCGAGCGCACCCACCCGGGGTAGCAGCCCGAGCTCCGCACCGGTGGCGACGATGGCGACCGGCAACGTGACCAGTGCGAGGACACGGGAGGGCGAGGGGTGCCTCGGGCGGACAGGATCACCGGCGTCACGAGCCCGCGAGAGCGCCAGCAGCCCTGCCGCTGTCAGGGCCACCGAGCCCGCGAGTCCCGCCGCGAGACCGGTTGTCAGCGCGGTGAGCCCGACCAGGCCCAGGTGGATTGACCACGCGGCGACGAACCGTGAGCGCACGGGGACAGCGGTCTGCGGATCGGGCCGGGTGCTGGTGGGAGGTGCTGGCGCGCCGATCGGTCGTCCACCGACTCGTTGACGGGGCACGACCAAGACCGGCCGACGTTGCCGATTCGTCCGTTCCGGTCGGATCACACTCATGGAACGCCCTCGCATCTGCGCGGTCTCGAATTCCGCGCTCGCTCGCCTGCACCCCGAGCGCCCGAGCGAGCCAGTCCTCGACCGGACTGCCCGGCGCGGTGGAAACGAGCTCTGCCCCCCGCATTCCGAAGTGTTCGTCGGGGGCGGAACAACGTCAAGCAGATCAAGAAAAGAATTGATTTCCATGAATGGCGTGAACGAAGGTGCGGGCTGAGCCGCAATATGGTCGATAACGCGCAAAGCGGGAGACATATCGCCCAGAGTGCAGGGGGCACCCCCTGTTTCTGGCCGAACGACACTCCGCCGTGGGTGTGGGACCGGACCAGACCAGGCCAGGCAGGTCTAGACCGGATCTCCGGCCTGCGTTCACCAGTGCGAGCGCAGCCAGGCGAAATCGGCCCGGTGCTCGCTCGGCCCGCCGGGGGTCTCGCAGATCACCGGCGCCCCGGCGTCGCGGACCACGCCGGCGAACTCGTCGGGCGGCAGGTGCCCGGAGCCGAAGTTGGCGTGCCGGTCGGCGCCCGAGTCGAAGGTGTCGCGACTGTCGTTGGCGTGCACCAGGTCGATCCGGCCGGTGATCCCGCGGATCTTCTCCACGGCCGTGGGCAGGTCGATGCCGCCGGCCCAGGCGTGGCAGGTGTCGAGGCAGAAGCCGACCTGGTCGGCGCCCTCGGCGTGCTGCACGGCGTCCCACACCCCGGCGATCCGGTCGAGGTGGCGCGCCATCGCGTTGTCGCCGCCGGCGGTGTTCTCGATCAGCAGCGGGATCTTGAGGTCGGTCGCCTCGACGGCCTTGCGCCAGTTGTCGAAGCCCTTCTTCAGCCCGGCGGGGTCGCCGTTGCTCTTGTCGACGTGGCCCCCGTGCACGATCAGCCCCTTCGCCCCGATCTCGGCGGCGGCGTCCATGTGCTGCTGGAGCAGCTTGCGGCTGGGGATCCGGATCCGGTTGTTCAACGTCGCGACGTTGACGATGTACGGCGCGTGCACGTACAGGTCGACCCCGGCGTCCTGCGCCGCCGACCGGAGCGCGGCGGCGCCGCCGGGGTAGGAGATCTCGGGGCCCTGGTATCCCTGCGGGTCGCCGAGGAAGAACTGCACCAGCCCGGTCCCGCGGGCGACCGCCTCGGCAACCGGGTCGGTCTGCTCGACGTGGGCACCGATGCCAGCTCGCTCGGAGCGCTCGCTCATGCGTCCACAGTAGGTGCGCTCGCCGACGCCCTCCACAGGCCGGTGACCCGGCCTGGTGGCGCTCGGTGCCGCCGGTCCAGGATTTCTCGGGAGGGCGTCCTCGATTGCTACTCTGCTGTGTCGCTCCCGACCAGGGGAGCTGCTCCTCCTGCCACGGAACGTCCGTGGCCGCACAGTCCGAAGGAGGTGGGCCGCTGATGCGTGCCTACGAACTGATGGTCATCCTCGATCCCGATCTCGAGGAGCGCACGGTCGCCCCGTCGCTCGAGACCTACCTCAACGTCGTGCGCAAGGACGGTGGATCGGTCGACAACGTCGACATCTGGGGCCGCCGCCGCCTCGCCTACGAGATCGACAAGAACGCCGAGGGCATCTACGCCGTCATCGCTCTGCAGGCCGAGCCCGCGACGATCAAGGAGCTCGACCGTCAGCTCACGCTGAACGAGTCGGTGCTGCGCACCAAGGTCCTTCGACCGGACGCCCACTGAGCCCACGTAGCCAGCGAACAGGGAGAATCCCATGGCAGGCGAGACCCTCATCACCGTCGTCGGCAACCTCGTCGACGACCCCGAGCTGCGCTTCACCCCATCCGGTGCGGCGGTGGCCAACTTCCGCGATCGCCTCCACCCCGCGCACCTTCAACCGCCAGACCAACGACTGGGAGGACGGCGAGGGGCTGTTCCTGTCCTGCGCGGTCTGGCGCCAGGCGGCGGAGAACGTCGCCGAGTCGCTGCAGCGCGGCATGCGCGTGGTCGTCCAGGGCCGGCTCAAGGCCCGGTCCTACGAGACCCGTGAGGGCGAGAAGCGCACCGTGTTCGAGATCGAGGTCGAGGAGGTCGGCCCGAGCCTGAAGTTCGCGACCGCCAAGGTGGCCCGGGCCACCCGCAGCGGTGGCGGCGGCGGCTACTCCGGTGGCGGTCAGCCGGCGGCGGCAACCAGGGCGGCAACCAGGCGAACCAGGCGGCGGCAACGACCCCTGGGCGACCCCGGCCGCGCTCGGCGGGCCCGTCCGGCCGGCCGGGCTGCGCCCCGTCCGGCGGCACGTCCGGCTCCGGGCGGCAACGACCCGTGGGCCGGCAGCAACGAGGAGCCGCCCTTCTAGGGCGTCCGTCGATCCAGCACCGGCACCACCAGCACGACCCAGCACCACCCAGCCACCATTCCGGCGTGAACCGGCCGGGCTCTTCGAGAAAGGGAGCACCACAATGGCCAAGGCAGTCATCCGCAAGCCGAAGAAGAAGGTTTGCCAGTTCTGCAAGGAGAAGTCGACCGCCGTCGACTACAAGGACACCAACCTGCTGCGCAAGTTCATCTCCGACCGCGGCAAGATCCGTGCGCGCCGGGTGACCGGCAACTGCGTGCAGCACCAGCGCGACGTCGCCATCGCGGTCAAGAACGCCCGCGAGGTGGCCCTGCTGCCCTACACGTCCACCGGACGCTGAGAGGAGAGGCAGAGATGAAGCTCATCCTGACCCAGGAGGTCTCCGGGTCTCGGTGGCGCCGGCGACGTGGTCGAGGTCAAGGACGGCTACGGCCGCAACTACCTCATCCCCCGCGGCCTCGGCATCCGCTGGACCCGTGGCGGCGAGAAGACCATCGAGTCGATCCGCAAGTCGCGCGACGCCCGCGCGGTGCGCGACAGCGACCACGCCGTGCAGGTCAAGGCCAAGCTCGAGGCCGACACGTTCAACGTGGCCGTGCGTGCCGGTGACGGCGGGCCGGTTGTTCGGTGCCGTCACCGTCGCCGAGATCGCCGAGGCGATCAACGCCGGGCGTCACCGGCGACTCGGTCGACAAGCGCACGATCGTGGTGGCCAACCCGATCAAGGCGCTCGGCACCACACCGTGACCGTCAAGGTGCACGACGAGGTCGAGGCGACCGTCAACCTCAACGTGGTCTCCGGCTGAGGAGCCGACAGCACCACCTACGCAGGCCGCTCCGGTTCGTCCGGGGCGGCCTTCGTCGGCGCTCACCGGGCCCGACCCGCACGGGCCCGGCCGCCGAGCATCCGGCGGTGCACCCGGAACAGGTAGTAGACGAACACGAGGTCGACCAGCGCCAGCAGCAGCAGGCTCGGTGCCTGGAGACCGGCGACCCGGCCGCCGAACGCGACGGCCGGCAGCACGGCCGCGGCGACGAAACCCCAGGTGAGCACCCCGAACCGGCCGGCCACGAACCGGTCGCGTGGGGACTGCGCCAGCGCGTCCCGGCCGATGCTGCGCACCAGCGCCAGGCAGAAGCCGATGTGCGGCAGGCTCGCGAACCACTGGTACGGCGTGACCTCCAGGTCGGACGGCTCCGCCCCGGCACCCTGGTGCGGCAGCAGGTGGTGCGAGATCCTGCGGGAACCACAGCGGCACGCTGACCACGAGGGCGAGCACGGCCAGCCACCGGGCCAGGTCGACGTCGAGGGTGCGCGGGAGCGCCCAGACGCCGGCGATGACCAGCACCCAGCCCAGCGGGTCGGCCAGCGCGTCGTAGAAGCGCCAGTCAGGGGTCGCGGGTCGCGCGGGAAGTTCGCCGGGACCAGCACGACCACCATGCCCATGGCGATCTTCTGCAGCGGCGTCACCGGCCCAAGCCTAGGCACCGATGGGCGCGCGGCGCCGGCGTACAGTCCCGAGCCCACCGTGAGCGTGCCGGTCGAGGAGTGGTCGTCATGCTGTTCTGGATCGTCGCCGCGGTCGTCGTCGTCGTGCTGTTCGCGCTGGCCTGGTGGAGCAGCGGGCGGTCGAAGGGCTCGACCTCCGACCGGGGCGGGCGGTGGACGAGCGGCAGCGACCGGGGTCGCAACGAGGCGGCGGCCAACAAGCTCCGCAACGGTGGCGGCATCGGCGGGTTCTGATCACGCCCCGAGCCGCAGCCACCGCTCGCCGCGGGCGCGATGGATCAGCGCGACCGCGCGCCCGCCCATGAAGGCGGCCCCGAAGACCGCCCAGAGCCAGGCCAGCGTCCCCCCGAACGCCGTGGCGAGGGCGATGCCCGGCACGAAGACGACCAGCACCAGCAGTCCGGACACCGCCAGGTAGCGCCCGTCGCCGGCCCCGATCAGCACCCCGTCGAGCACGAACACCACGCCGGCGACCGGCTGGGCGAGCGCGGCGACCAGCAGGCACGGCACCAGGGCCGAGCGGACCGCGGGGTCCTCGGTGAACAGCGCGCCCAGCACCGGGGACGCGGCCGCGAGCAGCACCCCGGTGACGACGCCGCTCGACCAGTCCCCACCGGGTCAGCAGGGTGGTCACCGACGCGCGCCGCGGCGGCGTCGCCGGCCCCGAGGTGCCGCCCGGTGATGGCCTGGGCCGCGATCGCGACCGCGTCGAGGACGAAGGCCAGGAAGCCCCACAGGGTCAGCGCCAGCTGCATGGTGGCCAGCTCGGCGCCGTCGTCGACTGCGCCGGGACGCCGCCGAGCCGGGCGGCGGCGTAGGTCATCAGCACCAGGGCCGCGCGCAGGGTGAGCGTGCGCAGCAGCAGCGGTACGCCGGCGCGCGCGGCCCGGCGCACCCCGGCCAGGTGCGGGTGCACCCGGGCCGACGTCCGACGGGCCGCGCGGCCGCACGACGACCACGAGCGCGGACCCGCCCGCCAGCTGGGCGACGACCGTACCGAGGGCCGAGCCCCTGATGCCCAGGGCCGGGACGAGGCCCGCCACGCCGTAGACCAGGGCGAGGTTGAGCACGACGTTGAGCAGGTTGGCGCTCACGGCCACCACGAGCGGGCGTTCGGGTGTCCTGGAGCCCGCGCAGCACCCCGGTCGCGGCCAGCACGACGAGCATCGGCGGTGACCCCCAGCAGCGCCAGGTGCAGGTACTGCACGGCGAGGTCCTCGACCGGCGGCGCCCGGCCCCGAACAGGCCCACCACCGCCCGGGCACCCGGCACCAGCACCGCGGTGACCGGCACCCCGATCAGGACGGCCAGCCAGATCCCGTCGACGCCCTGGGCCAGCGCTGCCTCCTCGCTCCCCGGCGCCGATCAGCCGGGCCACGGAGCCGGTGGTGCCGTAGGCCAGGAAGACGCACAGGCTGACCACCGTGGTGAGCACCGTGGCGGCGATCCCGAGCCCGGCCAGCTGGGGGGTGCCGAGGTGGCCCACGATGGCCGTGTCGGCGAGCAGGAAGAGCGGTTCGCTGACCAGGGCGAAGAAGGCCGGCACGGCCAGTCGCAGCACCTCCCGGCGGACGCCGGAGGGCGGCGCGCGTCGAGGAGCTCACCCGCGCATCTTGGGCGTATCGCGCAAGCGTTCCGGCCACAGACCGGCGGCATCCCAGATGGCGAAACGGTGAACGGAAGGTGCTGAAAAATCTTTGTGAGAAGTCCCTGTTGATCAATGAAAATGCAGGTCAGAGGGAGTGCAAGGACAAATCGGACGACAGTTCTCCACACCTTCGTCAACAACCTGTGCACAGGCGTCTCGGCGTTTTCCACAGGATGTGCGCGGTTGTCCACATGCATCAGGCCGAGCCTGTGGAACGTGCCGAGTTGGCGCGTCTCCCCGATCGCCCATAACCTCGCCCGGTCCCGTGCGGATCGGGCACGGTGCCGCGGAACTGTCGGAGACCGGTCCTAACGTCGGTCTTCGAAGGTGGGTGAGTGCGTGAGTCAGCTCGTGGAGCAGCGCGGCGGCGACGACTGGGGCGGTCCGCCGATGGCCGACCCGCCGCCGGTCTACGGCGGGAGCCAGGAGTCCTACGGCGGCCGGATGCCCCCGCAGGACCCGGACGCCGAGATGAGTGTGCTGGGCTCGGTGATGCTGTCCAAGGACGCGATCGCCGACGTGATCGAGCGGATCAAGGGCACCGACTTCTACCGCCCGGCCCACGAGTCGATCTTCGACGCGGTGATCGACCTCTACCTCGAGAGCCATCCGGTCGACCCGGTCACGGTCGCGGCCCGGCTGACCCAGAAGGGCGAGCTCACCAAGGTCGGCGGGGCGCCGTACCTGCACACCCTGAGCGCCAACGTCCCGATCGCGGCCAACGCCTCCTTCTACGCCGACATCGTCCGGGAGAAGTCGATCCTGCGGCGGCTGGTCGACGCCGGCACCCGGATCGCGCAGATGGGCTACGCCGGCGAGGGTGACGTCGACGAGACCGTCGACCGGGCCCAGCAGGAGGTGTACGCCGTCACCGAGAAGCGCACCTCGGAGGACTACGCACCGCTCAGCGACCTGATGGAGGACACCCTCAACGAGATCGAGGCGATCTCGGCGCACGACGGCAGTCTGCGCGGGGTGCCGACCGGGTTCGCCGACCTCGACCAGCTCGTGAACGGCTTCCAGGGCGGGCAGATGGTGATCGTCGCGGCCCGACCCGGCATGGGCAAGTCGACGCTGGCCCTGGACTTCTGCCGCTCCGCCTCGATCGCGAACAACCTGACCTCGGTCTTCTTCAGCCTGGAGATGTCGCGCAGCGAGATCACCATGCGGCTGCTCTCCGCGGAGGCGAAGGTCTCGCTCGGTCACATCCGCAACGGCGGCATGGCCGACGACGACTGGAACAAGCTCGGCACCAAGATGGGCCAGGTCTCCTCGGCGCCGATGTTCATCGACGACAGCCCCAACATGACGATGATGGAGATCCGCGCCAAGGCCCGCCGGCTCAAGGAGCGCCACGACCTCAAGCTGATCGTCGTCGACTACCTCCAGCTGATGACCTCGGGCAAGAAGGTCGAGTCCCGCCAGGTCGAGGTCTCGGAGTTCTCCCGCCAGATCAAGCTGCTCGCCAAGGAGCTCGACGTCCCCGTCGTCGCGCTGTCCCAGCTCAACCGTGGCCCCGAGGGCCGCGCGGACAAGAAGCCGATGATGTCGGACCTGCGTGAGTCCGGCTCGCTGGAGCAGGACGCCGACATCGTGATCCTGCTGCACCGCGAGGACGCCTACGAGAAGGAGTCCACCCGCCCCGGCGAGGCCGACATCATCGTGGCCAAGCACCGGAACGGACCGACCCGCGACGTCACCGTGCTCTTCCAGGGCCACTACAGCCGCTTCGTGGACATGACCCAATGAGGATCGCCCGCTGTTGTCGAGATGCACGACAGCTCAGAAATTCCTACGTCAATACAACCAAGGCGTGCCTAACTCGTTGGTGACGCCTCGCGTGCGAGGCGTGCGTCGGTCGCAGTAGAGGGGTGGCGGCCCGGGCGGGAGACTCAGCAACAGGTAGCCGCCACTCGGAGCTCGTCGGGATTCGCCGATGAACTTGGCTGCGGAGCCGATCCGGGCCGCTCAGCGTGACCGAGTGGCCGACGACCTCTTCGAGCATCCTCGCCTGGCCGCCGTGTGCGACGCGCTGGAGGCTGACCGCAGCGACCTGGACGCGTACGCAGCGATCACCGAGCTGGGAGCGCGGTGCGTGCTGGATGTGGGTTGCGGCACCGGTACGTTCGCGCTGATGCTCGCCCGGCGTGGCCTCGACGTCGTGGGGGTGGACCCCGCACGCGCATCGCTGGACGTCGCCCGGGGAAAGCTGGGCGCCGAGCGGGTGCGTTGGATCCACGGCGATGCCACCGCTGTGCTGGACGACCTCACCGCCGGGTCGACCTCGCGGTGATGACCGCCGACGTCGCCCAGGCGAAGTCGGCGAGCAGCTCGTCCCTCGTGCCGGTGAGGATCTCCTCGGCGAGCAGTCGGCCGATCACCGGCCCGACGGTGATACCGCTGTGGGTGACCGCTTCGTAGTAGCCAGGCACGGCTCCCGTCCGACAGCGTCACCGTCTCGACACTCCCGCCGGCGCCGATGCCGACCTCGTAGACCTCGGTGCCGAACCGGTGTTCGGCGCCCGACTCGACGGCTCGGCCCACCGGGCGTGCGACCAGCTGCCCGCCGTGCGGCCACCCCTCGTCGGGGGTCTGTGGCCCGAGGGACTCGGCGAGCTCGCGATGGGCGCCCATCGCCGCGACGTTCAGGTCGTAGTACGGCCGCGCACGGTCTTGTTGCTGGCGTTGGCCCACGAGAAGGACCAGTTGGTGACCCCTTCGCCCGGCTGGCCGGCATCGATGAAGACCACCTCCGCCCACGCCGCGACAAGTTCCATCCCACGCTGGCTCCCAGGATGCCCACACCAATGACAGCAACACGTTCGGGCCGCTTCACGGATCCGATCCTCACGGACGCCCCATTCCCAGATCACCGGTGGAGTCTCGTTTCGCGCACGCAATCACATCGAAGACCACTCGCTGGCGGAACCTGTTTCCGGTCGCGGATCGTGGCCAACCGGGAGCGACCGGCGCCCACGCAGTCGCGTTACATGTCACATTGAGGCATGGCAACCACCCAAGAGCGCGTACGCGAGCACCGTCAGCGGATGCGCGCGCAAGGACTCCGGCCTGTGGTCATCGTGCAGGAGGATCGGTTCGACGCCACCGCGTCGGTCACTGTGTGTCCGCTGACGACAAGCGAAGTCGAAGCAGCACTCCTGCGGATCTCGGTGGCGGCGACGGATGCGACAGGAATCCAGCAGCCGAGTCAGATCATGGTCGACAAGGCCACGACGATGCCCCGGCCAAACGTAGGTGAGCATGTCGGGCAACTCTCCGACGCCGATCTCGTGCGAGTCGACCGCGCCCTCCTGGTCTTCCTAGGACTCGCCGACTGAACGATGTCGAGGCATCGCCGTGCCGGTGCGGGATCCTTCAGCGACGGCGCTGGTAGCACATAGAGTGCTACCTTTGGGGAATGGAGCGCATCGGGGTCAAGGAGCTACGTCAGAACGCGTCCCGCTACCTGGCGTTGGTCAAGGGTGGCGAGACGGTGGAGGTGACAGAACGGGGCAAGTTGGTGGCCCTGCTGTCGCCGCCGAGCGACTCTCGGAACGCACGCGATCGGTTGGTGGCGGCCGGGAGGCTCGTCCCGGCGAGCACACGGACGGGTCGTCTTCGCTCAGCGCGCCCTGTGGCCGTCGCTGCCGGCGAGCCGAGCAATGAGGAGCTGCTCGACATCGAGCGCGAAGAGCGACTGTGATCTATCTGGACTCCTCGGCACTGATGAAGTTGGTCAGGCAGGAGGAGGAGAGCACAGCGTTGGTCGAGTGGCTAGTCGGGCACACCGAGGAGCCCGTGGTCTCCAGCGAACTGGGCCGAGTAGAGGTCCTTCGAGCGGCCAGGCGAGTTGGCGACCTGGTCGTGGCGGAGGCTCGCGCAGTGGTCGACGAACTCGATCTGGTTCCCCTTGACCGCACGGTGCAGGATGTCGCCTGCGACTTCGGCGATCCGCTGCTGCGGTCCCTCGATGCGCTACACCTCGCATCGGCGCTGTTGCTCGGAACCGAACTGACAACGTTCATCTCCTACGACCACCGGCTTACCGACGCGGCACGAGTCGCCGGCCTGGTCGTCGCCACGCCGGACGGGGCTGCGCGGGCTGAGCGGACAGATCACCCCCTGCGTGCTGGTCTTTCAGCGGATGCCAGATGACGACGGTCTGGGCGCGTCGTGCCCGAACAGGGGGTTCGGGGGTTGATCTCACAGCAGGACGCCGTGGCTGGGCGGATCACCCCGGTAGGGCGCCGCGATGGCCGCGCCGACGACGAGCCCGCCGAGCACGGCTGTTCCATGCGCGTCGTCAATGACCGTGAGCACCACCCCGATGACTGCCAGGGCTCCGATCGCGCTCAGCATATGTCGGTCATGACCCTTGTGTTGCCACGCTGCCAGGGTGGCGGTGAGCAGGAAGAAGGTAGCCGCCGAGTTCCCGGCGCCTGGATCGTGCCAGAGGAAGGTGGCTGCGAGGTCGAAGCCGATTCCGCCGACAAGGAACACCACCACGGCAGCCCACCATCGCCACACCTTCATCGCAACGGCCGCGACGAGAGCGAGGGTCACCAGGTTGTAGACGGTGCCCACGACCCCGCCGTCCTGGACGACTATCGAGGTCACCAGCCGCCACAACTGCCCGTGCCGGATCGCGTCCGGTTGACGCGACAACGCCGAATACATCGGCGCAACGGCCAGTCCCACTATCGAGGGGACGGCGACGACCAGCCACATCAGCAGCGCCGCAACGGACCGGGACCGAAGTGCTCCGAGCGGGGCGAGGCGACGCAACGCGACGATGTACACGGCTGCGTAAAGCAGGTAGGACACGACGTTGCCCTGGGAGGTGTTCATGGTTTTCCCTGCTGGACGAGTGTCGGGGGGCCGCGCTGCGGCAGGTGAGGTTCCACTCTAACGCTACTAAAATTGCAGTAGTGTTGGGGAGGATGAGGGTGCAAAAGTCAGGTCAGGTGCGACCGGGAGGACGCACCGCCCGCACGAGAGAAGCGGTCCATCGAGCGACCCGCGAGTTGCTGACCGACCCGAGCGCGGAGGTCACAATGGCAGGCATCGCCACCCGGTCAGGAGTGCACCCCACCACCCTCTACCGCAGGTGGCGCACTGTGGAATCGATCGTCCTCGACCTCGCCATCGACCAGATCACCGACCGCATCCCGGTACCGGCGACCGGAGACCTGCGTCACGACCTCACCGACTACGTGCGCCGACTATTGGCGAGTCTGCAGCGGTCCGGGACCAGCATCGTCTTGCAGGCGATGATCGCGGCCGCCGCACAAGCGCGAGAGCGGGCCGACGTGGCTCCCTTCGTCGAACCCCGGATCTGCCAGTTCCAGGCCATGCTCGACGCCGCGGACGTGACTGAGATCGACGGCACACGGCTGGTCGAGCTGATCCTCGCCCCGGCTTATCTGTGGATGCAGCTCAACGCACCGCTCAACCCGGACCTGGACACCGAGCGACTCGTCGAGACCGTGCTCACCGTCGCGAGGTGGCATCGATGAACGGGACGCTGTCCGGCGAGCACGAGCGCGCAACCTACCGATTCAGCGAAGATGGGTGTATCCAAGAGATCTCGTGGGAGTGGAAGCCTGGCGACGAATGGCTCCCGCCGTGCGACCGGACGGCTCACCGAATCGACAACACCTAGCCCATCCGGGGATCGGCAACCGGACCAGCATTTGGTCTACTGGACAGATTCGACAGTCTGCTCGCCGGCGTTCAGAACGAACTCGAGATGCGGCAGCGTCCGCCCGGCGATGGAGCCGCTGGGCGAGTTGCCAACCCGCCTCGCACCGAAGTGCAGGTAGAACTGTTCCGCCCCGGGATCGGCGTCGAAGCCCAGCCGCGTGAACCCACGGGTCTGCGCAGCGCGAAGGGTGTGCATGAGTAGCCGTCGGCCGCATCCGGTGCCGATTGCGTCCGGATCGACGAAGAGCGCGGCGAGCTCGCCCGTGGGCGGCTGGCCTCGGAGGAGGCTGAAGCCGACGGTCGTGGTGTCCATCGTCGCCGCCCACATCGAGCCTGAGCCGCAAGTGACGGCGTCGTAGGTCAGTTCTTCCCGGCAGGCTTCGAGGAACTCAGCGGAGTATCCCCAGTGACTCTTGGAGCGGAGTGCCAGTGCGGATATCTCTTCGTGTTCGTCTGGTCGCACCCCTCGGATCAGCAGATCAGGCATGGCCGACACGCTATCCGCGCGCTCTTCGATGCGGGATCCACCGCTGGGTCGGCTGATGCGACGTCCCGCAGTCCGCCATGGTCAGGAGGTCATGGACCCCAGCTGTTCATGGGTGGACTGGGTGCGGTGTGCGCCCCACCAGCCGAAGCCGAGGAGAACGGCGCCCGGCAGCACGCCAGCGACCAAGGAGATGGTGGCTTCGCTTCCTCCGGTGGTGGCAAGGACGAGCCCGATGACACCGCAGGCGGTGATCACACCGCCGAGTGAATGAAAGAATCGCTGGCCGAAGACAACGGCGAGGGCAAAGAAGTGCACGCCGACCACCAGCGAGACCCAGGCCACCCCGGCCTGGGGGGTGTCGAGCGGGCCGCTGAGCACACGTACCCCGAGGTACAGCGCAACGAACTCGGCGGCCACCACGAACCAGTACCCGCGACCAAACAGCCGCCGCTGCTGCCCACCGCCGTCCCGGGACGGGACGCCGGCATGGAAGGTCGCGACGAGCACCGCAACGAACGCGACCGCGGCCAGCACGCGCAGCGTCAGCGTCCACGGCGCGGACAGCGGCCCGGCGTTGACCAGCACGTAGATCAGCCCGAACGTCGCGGCGATCAGCGATCCGATCCGTTGACCTGGCATCAGCGTTGCCCCATTTCGTGTCGACGCAGATCTGACATAGCAACCTGCGTAGCCTAGCATTAGATATAGTGGACCATATCGAATCTGTGGAGAGGGAGCAGCGGTGAGTGCTTCTGACGGCGCCGGCGGGCCGAGCAAGAGGCGGCCCTACCGTTCCCGGGTTCGTGAGGAGCGCGCCGCGGACACTCAGCGACGCATCGCCACGGCGGCACGCGAGCTGTTCGCCGAACACGGCTTCGCGGACACCACCGTGGCCCGCATCGCGCAACGAGCCGGGGTGGCGGCGCCGACGGTGTACGCGACGTTCGGCTCCAAGGGCGCTATCGTGCGGGCCCTGCTGATGCAGATGGAGAACGACGCGGACGGCGCCGGCTGGGCACGACGTATTGCCGAGGAGACGAACCCGCACCGCAAACTGGTCGCCTTCGCCCAATGGACGACCACGCTGTTCTCCTCCAGCAAGGTAGCCATCCAGGCCGCCCACGGCGCGAGCGGGGACCCCGCGATCATCGAACTACGAGACGAAGGCGACCGGCATCGTCGAGATGGTCTCCGCGCGGTGATCTCCTCGCTGGCGCAGCTCCACGCCCTGCATCCGCAGCTCAGCGAAGAATGCGCCCTCGACCGCGCCTGGATAGTGACTGGAGTCGAGCTCTACCTGGGTGCCACCCAAGGGTGCGGTTGGTCCGACGAGGACTACGCGCAGTGGCTCGCCGCCCTACTCCAGAACCAACTACTGCACCCCTGAGATGGGACGTCCGTCTCAGCGTCCGCTGGAGGATCGCTCACTGCCCTCGGCTGGCTGGGGCAAGGCGACGTCCCTAACCGAGATGGGTGAACGTCACCGGCGTGCCTGTGGCGCGGGCGTGGGCAATCTCTCTGGTCGTGGACTCACCGATGTACCCGTCGGGATTGACGACCAGAATCCGGTCGGCCAGGTCGATCTTGCGCAGGTGGAGGACATCCGACGCCGTCTTCTGCTCATCGGTTACCGGTTCATCGGCTTCGCCTGGCGCAACGACGATGACGCCTGCGAGAGTCAGATCCCGGTTCGCTGCGCGCACCTCGTCGGTGAACCGGGCCGAGCCGCAGATGCCGACAATCTCCGGTCCATCGGGCACGGCTCACTCCTTCCGTCGTACAACAGACCGCCGGGGTTCATCTTGACATTGACGCTGGGCGAACGAGCCATCCCGTCTCACTGGCTTCAGATAGCACCACGCCCCTGGCTCGCCGCTTCGCTGGCGGATCGGCAACCGGCCGTGCCCACCGGCGCGCGACCGGCAACATGCGGGTCGTCGATGGAGCTGTAGTGCCCGTTCAGCTTGCAATCTCGTCAGAATGCCAGTGATGTCTCTGAAGCCGACCCCACGTGCTGCTCGTCTCATGGTTCTCGTGGTGGCCTGCGTGGGCCTCCTGGCGGGCGGCTTCCTCTGGCACGCTGCGACACGCCAGTCGCACGCGAAGGTGATCACTGGGTCGTCAGCGCGGAAGGGATGGCAGACGATCGAGTACCAGGGGGTCCGAGTCGACATCCCGGACGCCTGGCAACGGATCGACACCGACGACTGCGAGTTCACGTTCGAGCACTGGGGTCCCTCGGCGCGCTGTACGACGGGCGGTGGAGTCGCCTTCTACCCATCCGCAACCTTCGACCCCGCACATGGGCCTGGACTGAGACGAACCGCCAGCACCGAGAGTCCTGCTTGGAGCGGGTACGCCTACGCCGGCGACTTTGCGGTCTACGTAGCCGATGACGCCCGTACCGTGGTCCAGCAGGCTTTGAGCTCGGTGAGATGAATGGTCGGAGGACCACACCCCCGCCGACCGTCCTGCTGCCAGCAGGTCTTGAGCGACCCGAGGTCGATCCCGTAACGCGATCCGCTTACGGTCTGTCGGTCGGTGTCCTTGACCGTTGGTCGTCACGAATGTCCGGCGGCCATGGAGTTGTTGGCGCGTGTTCCTCATCGCCATCGAGGACGCCGTTCCAGGGTCCGAACGCCCAGGCAACCATGAGTGGGAACTCGCCTGCCCAAAACGGGTCGCCGTGCTTGCCAATCCGCTCTGTGATTACGACGTCCGCGCCGGCATCACCCAAAGCACCTGCCCACCGCGTCGCGTTCTCAAGGAAGAACGGTTCGAGTGTGCCGGCCGCGAGGTAGGCGCGCGGCAGCGAGCTCGGCATCACGGCGGGTGGCAGGTAGCCGGCGCCTGGCGAGGCGGAGAAGACCGCACCGTAGATGTCTGGATGCCGAAGACCCATGGCGAGGGAGAGTTCCCCGCTTGCCGACACTCCGCAGACTGCGGTGCGTTCGGCGGGCAGGGCAACGCTGAAACGCGAGCGCACCCATTGGCGGACGTCATCGACGAAGAATCGCTCGTGCGCGGTGAATCGCTGCTTGTTGGTGGTCTCTCACCGTTCCACGATGCCACCCATCAGCCCGAGCCCTAGGGTGTCTTGTCCGCGATCCGCACGCAGAGCGCGTCACAGCGGGATCGTCGCGCGGAACTCTCAGACCCTCGATGCCGCGACCCGAAGGCGAAGTCTGGCCTCACCGAAACGAGGCTGCGCACTGAGGCACGTGCCGATAGGCGGGGGTGGGGGCGGGTTTTCGCGTTGATCGCGGCCGGGCACGGCCCGGGCACTTCATCACGCGGCCGATGAGAACCGGTGGCGAAACCGGTCAGTCTGAAACACAGACCGACCGGCAAGGAGCCTCGCATGTCCCAGTACGTCATCTTCTTCAATCAGCAGTGGGTAGGCGATCACCCGGCCGAGTGGTTCGAGACCCGCGGGCCGCTGGCTAAGGCTGTCGTGGAGGACATCAAGGCGGCCGGGTCGTTCGTGACGGCCGGCGGGCTGAGCGAGGACGACGCCCGGGCAGCGCACGCCGACGCGACCGCCGGCGGACTCGTCGTGAGCGAAGGCCCCTACGCGCCGGACGAGCAGCGAGTGGGGGGCCTGACCATCGTGGACGTGCCCGACGACGCCACTGCGCGGATGTGGGCGGGCCGAATCGCTGAGGCGTGTGGTTGGCCGCAGGAGGTCCGCCCGCTCTGGTAGCTGCTAGGCAACCGATAGACGATCGGTGGAGCATCGGGCATGCCCGACAAGCAGCGCGTTCATCACGCACCTCCAATAGTCGGCCCGGCCGGCCACGGGCTGCGGCCGGCCCGGGCATCGGACAACGTCCGACGACACCAGCCAGCGTCCAGCTCGCCTGCTGGCGCAGGGCCGGGCAAGCGACCCCATGGGCGTGTAGCCCGCTCGTGGCCAACATCGAGGCCCAGCGTGTCGGGAATGGCTCAGTCTCTGGGCGCGGTCGTGTCCCAAGGATTGAGGCAAGGGACGCCGAGGGGTTCGAAGTGTTTGGTGTTCCGCGTCGCGATGGTCATCCCTGCAGACTCCGCGACGGCGGCAATGAGGGCGTCGTCGAACGGTGCGTGCTCGGGAACCCGATAGGCCGCGAGGATCCGGGCCGCCGACAGGTCGAACGGCAGCACCCGGTCGGCGAAGGTGGGCAGGACGTTCTCGTCGAGCCAGCGACGTAGGACGGCTCCTTGGTCGGCGTCGGATCGCTCTTTGGCAATCACTCCACGCTCGATCTCAGCGATGGTGAATGCTGAGACGAACTGGTCACCTACGGGAACCGACACTGCCCAAACCTCGACGGGTCGGTTGCGGCCCCGGACCCGGAGAGCGGACACCACGTTGGTGTCCAAGAGGTACCTCACAGTTGCGCTGAGCGAGCCGTCAGGCCCAGGCGCTCGGGTTCGAACTCGATGTCGTCACCTTCGTCGGTGCCCAGGAGGTCAACGATGGTGGCGGGCTCGCACTCCAGAGCCCTAGTGAGCACATCGCGCGCCTCCGCCTCGACCGACCGGTGACGCTGCTTGGCACGTGCGCGAAGCGCGGCCTTGGTCCCGGCGGGAAGGTTGCGGATCAGGATCTGTTCCATAACGACCACCTCCGATATCGCTCCAACGATATCACTGCCTTGATTGGAGCGTCACGACAACTTCAGCGCGACTTCGTCGTGGCGACCCGCCAGTCGGCGGGACTGCTTCGGCCCCCGGTCGATCACCGGATGCGGATCGGATAGCGGACGTCGACGCCGAGCGACGGCTCTGCGCTCACCCACTAATTCTCGTGCCTCGTCGACGACAGCGATGATTGTATGGATCCATCACGGTCGTTTCGCACGAGATCGTACCGCGGTGCTTGCCTGCCCCGGAGGTCATCTCGAGCGGCATGAGCCGCTCGGACACCGAGACACTGGAGGACGAGACAATGGACGAACGTGACTTGCACAACGAACTTTGCGCGGCGCGCGACCTCTTGGAATCGAGTTCCTTCGCGCATCTGGCCTACACCGCCAAGGACGGCACCCCGCGTGTCATCGCCACCGGCATGTACTGGACCGGTGAGGAGATCGTGATCTCTTCTGCAACGACCTCGCCCAAGGTGTCGGCACTGAAGGATCGCCCGGAGGTCGCGCTGACGATCGACGCCGGCGGCACCCCGGAAGAGGCTCGCGCCGTCTCGATCCGCGGCACCGTGGAGATCGACATCGTCGAGGGCATCGTCGAGGAGTATCTGCTCGCCGCACGCAAGTCCATGGACGTAGACGGCGCGGCTGAGTTCGAGGAGAACGTCCGCAACATGTACCCGCAGATGGCTCGCATCGCGTTGACGCCTACATGGGCGCGTTACTGGGACTTCGGTGCCGGGCGGATGCCCACGTTCCTCAAAGAGCTCGCCGACCAAGCGCAGAAGTGACACCCGAATCCCAGGTGCGTCCGCTCTAGTTTGGGCTCGTGCACCGTTTCCGAGGCGGGATCGTCTTGTGGTGACTGACCCGTGGATGGGGGAAATTCGCCGAGGGCACCGGCGCATTCATGCGCCGATTCTCCCGTCGAGGCCCTCGCGGAGCATGTCGATGTGTCCGCAGTGCTGGGCGTACTCGGCAATCATCCGCAGCACCAGCCAGCGCAGGTCGATGTCCTCGTACCAATCCAACGGCCGCGCAGTGTCGTCGAGGTCGTGAGAGGCGAGGATGTCGCGAGAGACAGCGCACTCCGCACGCCAAGCCTCTAGGTCGGCGGCGAAGTCGGCGTCCACCGGTGGGTCGAAGTCGAGGTTGGGTTCGTGTGCGGAGATGAAGAGGAACGGAACGTCTCGACGTTCGAAGTTCTGCTGGAACCACCAGCGTTCGACACCGGCGAGGTGTCGGACCAGGCCGTGCGGGGACATCGTTGATGGGGGCATCGACCGGGTACGGACCTGCTCCCGGGTCAGGCCTTCGCACTTCATCTCCACTGTCGCCCGGTAGTAGTCGAGGTATGCCGCAAGCGCCTCACGCTCGGGGGCCACGCGTGGGATGTGCGGGCGGTCGTCGTCGGCCCATTTGGGCGCGAACCCCTCGTCAGTGAGGCCGGACTCTGACGGGCCCGCTTCGTTCGAGGAGTAATCGCTCATGCGCAGCACTCTGACCTTGCGGTGAGTGCTTGTCGAGTTACTCCGCCCCGCCCGGACGGCCGCTCCGGCGGGCACCGCGGCGGTGTTGAGCTACGTAACGCAGAACTACATCGTCATGCCCCAACACCGTGCTTGAGGATGCCCCAGACGCGATCGGTCACCGGCACGCTCCGCGTGCGCATCCCTGGCCGGCGTACCAACTCGGGTTCAGGGCGGGGCGCTGGTGAGCGAGGTCAGGTGCCGACGACGTCTACGGAGGGTGCGGCGCGGAGTCGGCGGTCGGTGGTGACCAGTGGGAGATCGCGCAAGACGGCCAGCTGGACATACAAGGCTTCGACCAGGCGCAACTGATGCCGCCGCGACCAGGTGCCGATGAGAAGGTCACTCACATCGTGACGTTGGATCGGAGCGGCGATGAGGGCGCGGAGCTTTGACTCGACGTCTTCGGCTTCGAGGTCGCCAGCACGGTGCAGTCGTCCCAACGCAGAGAGCACCTCGGCGTCGAGGTGCGCCGGTGCGTGCAGCGCTTGACCCGCGAGCCGCTGACGAACGGCGCCACCCAAGTCGTTGTCGAGCAAGAGATCCACCATGGCGGAGGCGTCGACGACTACCTCAGCCATGGCGCGTGGGGGGCTCCTCCCGCGCGGCGTCGAGCGCGTCGAGGGCGCGGTCGTGGGGCACTCGGTCAGTCGAGGCAGTGGTGGTCACCGTGGCAAGCCAGGTGTCGGTCGAGCTCTCAGCGAGAGTTCGCCTCACGGCCTCCTGCGTCACCGCAGAGAGATTCAAGCCCGCGTTCTTGGCCGCTGCCGCGAGCTCGTCTGGAAGGTAGACATTCAGTCGAGTCACACCACACAATATACACACATTCGTCCGGGGCGTTCCAGCAGCCGATCCTGACCGGAGCGCGTCCCGCGCGACCACCGCCTGCGGTCAATGTGGAGGGTGGATGCGTCAGATCTGGGCGTCTCGGCCATGCCCTAGCGTTATCTCAACCAGCGACGACGCGAGGGGACCCAAGGGCATGGCGACGCTCACGATCCAGCGCGCACGGGACAGCGCCGCGATTTTCAGACGCATGAGCGTGCAAGTGGACGGCGAAGTGGTCGCCCGCTTGAGGCGCGGAGAGAAGCAGGTTCACAAGTTGGACGCTGGTGAGCACGTAGTTCAAGCAAAGATGGACTGGACGGCGAGTGAACCGTTGCGCGTTGACTTCGTGCCTGACGACGACGTCTCAGTAGAGGTTGCCATCCCGCTCAACGCCCTGGCACGCCCCGTGTGCCGATCGGGTTATGGGACGACGATGACCTTGCCGTGCGGGTGACCGGAGATGAGGAGCTCGACGCCATCGCGCCACTGGGTCAGTGGGTAGCTGGCGGCGATGGGGATGCGGAACCGGCCGGTGGCGGCGCGGGCGGCGTACGCAGGCAGGAAGCTCGCGGCGGGGGCTGCGTGGGCGAGGTGATCGAGGTTGACGCGCGCCCCAGCGCCTCTCGCTTCGTCGTGGTTGCTGATTGTCATGACGTGTTCTGATGCGGTGGTGGCAGCGATGAGCTCGGCGATGGTGCCGGACTGGGGTGGTGCGGCGTCCAGGACGAGATCGACGGGCCCGCCGGCGAGCGCGCGCACTCGCTCGGCGGTGCCGTCGCCGTAGGTGGTCACCTGTGCCCCGAAACCTTCGAGGTCGGCGGCGAAGGACGGCCCGGAGGTGGCGATCACCCGGGCGCCACGATCCAAGGCGATCTGGGCAGCGGCATATCCCACGGTGGCGCCGGCGCCATTGACGAGGAGCGTGCTTCCGGCCGCAACGCCCAAGGCGTCGAGCGACCAGGTCGCGGTCTGCACGGCCATCGGTAGGACGACGGCCTCGAGGGGTTCCATCCCGTCGGGAACGAGATACCAGGTGTCCAGGAGGGCGACGTCGGCAAGGCCTGCGCTGGGCTGGGCTAGAGTCCGCGGTGCCGAAGACCAGATCACCGGGGGCGACGTCGGTGACGTCGTCGCCGACGGCGTCGATGGTGCCGGCGACGTCGTAGCCGATGCCTCGGGGCAGGTCGGTGGCCATGAAGCCGCGGCACAGCTCCTGGTCGGCTGGATTGAGCCCGACAGCGACGACGTGTACGCGCACCCGACCGGCTGGGGGATCGGCCACCTCGACTTGCTCTTGGACCAGCACATCAAGCGGTTCGCCGTACTCGCGGAACACCACGGCAGTGGCGGGGACGATGCTCATCGGCTCTCCTTCATAAGACGTTGCGACAGTGACCGACACTACGACCTGATGACAGGTAACTGCCAAACGCTAGGCTGACGGCGTGCCACGGGATGGAAGCAAAGCGCGGGCGCGGCTGCGTGATGCGGCGTTGGAGCTCTACCGTGAGCATGGCTACGACGAGACCACGACCGCCCAGATCGCCCTACGCGCCGGCGTCACCGAGCGCACCTACTTTCGGCACTTCCCCGACAAGCGTGAGGTCCTCTTCGACGGTCAGTCAGAGCTCACCGAGATTCTTCTCCACGCGGCGGACGCCGCCGACCCCGGCTTGGCCGCATTCCGGGTCGCCATCGAGGCACTGACGGCCACGGTGCCGCTGCTGGTCGCCAATCGTCCGGTCGCCGAGATGCGTGCGCGCATCATCAACGTGACGCCGGCGCTTCAGGAGCGGGCTCTGGCCAAAATCGCCGCGCTCACCGACACCCTCGTCAGTGCACTGATCCAGCGAGGCACGACACCGCCGACGGCCCGCCTCGCGGCACAGGTCGCCATGGCAGCCTTCGATCGCGCGAGCCGGCAATGGGGCGAGAACCCCACCAGTGACCTCAACGCGTGCATCGCTGAAGCGGCAGACGAAGTACGCGAACTCCTCTCCGCATGACGCGGTTCGAACCGCACCCGTTGTCGAGTTTCCCTCAAACCACCCCGAGTCCCGCGGCGGCGGGTGCCCGCAACGGCCCCGTACGACGAGACGTCGACCAGGCCTTCGATCTCCCAGACGGAACCTCGGTAGGAGCAACGTCCGCGAATGGGGGCCATGGCGCCGGCGCACTCCCAATCCCAGCAGCGACGGCGTCCTTCCTTCCTCGCTGGTGGCACTCCGGCTGACCGTCGCCGCATACCGATCCGCTTCTGGCGAGACCAGTTGTTGCGCTCAGGACAGAAGGTCCCAGTACTGCTTGCGGGCTGGCATGGCGTGGATGACCATCTCATCGCCGCTCTCGAAGATGAGGACGACGGTCTCGAGCAGGCGGGCCTGGGTGTCGAATCCGAGGCGCAGCTCGCGACGCGGCCAGTCAATGTCTTCGATCGGCTCTACCCAGAGCGGCCAGTCGGCTGATTGGGCAGCGTCTTCTTGGAGCAGCCCGTGTTTGAGCGCGCTGGGGTGGACCTTCACGCGGCGAAGCCGGCCAGCGCCTTGCGGATTGCCTCGGAACGCGAGATGTGGTCGCGCTCAGCGATTGCGTCGACCGCAGCGAGCTCTTCAGCGGTGAGTCGTACGGCGACCACCTGCATGGGTTCGGCGCCACGGCCGGGGCGGCCGCGTCCGCGGCGCTTCAGGTCCTGGACGTCGTAGCCGGCTTCGGCCTCGTCCGCCCACTGCTGGATCTGCTCGTCGCTGACCATGCTCAATATCGTATAACGAAAACATGTCGGTGGAAGTAGTTGTCGAGATCCCGGCACTTGCGCACCGGGCAGGGAAGGCCGTCGCTGGTCGGGTCGGGCTTTGGTCCGACGCCCGAGCCGTCCGCATCCGGCGGCGTGGCCGGGTCCACTCCATTGGGAGGTGCGCCATGAGCGCACTGCTTGTCGGGTACGCCCGATGCTCCACCGATCAACAAGACCTCACCGCCCAACGCGATGGGCTGATCGCGCTCGGGGTAGACGCGCAGCGGATCTACGTCGACCACGGCCTGACCGGTACGAACCGCGAGCGACCGGGACTGCGCGAGGCCCTCGCCGCCTGCCGCGCGGGCGACACGTTGGTGGTGACGAAACTCGACCGCCTGGCTCGCTCGTTGCCCGATGCGCGGGCGATCGCCGACGAGCTCACCGCCCGGCAGATCAGCCTGAGCCTGGGCGGGTCGGTCTACGACCCGACCGACGCCGTCGGCCGCTTGCTGTTCAACGTCCTGGCCATGGTCGCGGAGTTCGAGTCCGACCTGATCCGGCTCCGCACGGTAGAGGGAATGAAGGTCGCGAAGGCGAAGGGTCGGCTGAAGGGTAAGCAGCCCAAGTTGAGCCGCAAGCAGGAGGCGCACCTGGTGTCTCTGGTACACAGCGGCGAGTACAGCACCCTCGAGGTGGCCGAGCTCTTCGGCGTCGGACGCTCCACCGTCTACCGCGCGATCGAACGCCAACGAGTCGCGGCCAAGGCTGACCTGTCACAGGCACGATCACGCCGCTGACTTCGCCGAGGCGTCGGCTGTCCCGGATCCGACACCCCAGCGGGACAACCGGCGCCGATCAACCCAAGCTCGGGACAGAGGACCTGAAGCGGTTCCCCTACCGGGTGTGAGAGCTGCTCCCTGGCGATAGTGAGGAGAGCTTCTTGCCCGACGCGAACATCATCCGGCGGGATGGGAGTGACGCGGTTGCGCACGTCTCGTGGAGCGAGTCAGCCCGATCCCGGCCACGACGACCAGCCCGATGCCGGCAAAAGTCGTGGCTCCGAGGTGGTCTCCCAGCACGAGTCCGCCCAGGAGCGCGCCGATCGCAGGGTCGAGTGCGAACAGCGTCGCGACCAGGACGACGCCAGCGAGCCGCAGTGCCGCGTAGTCGAGCAGGAAAGCGACTCCGACTCCGACGACCCCGATGGTGATCAGGGTGAACCAGGCGCCGCTCGAGCTGCTCGGTGGGTGGCTGAGAGCGATCGGACTGAGCAGCACGCCCGAGAAGGCGACCGCCAGGGCCAGCTCGCCGTATCCGGCGCGAGAACCGAGGCAGCGCGACAGGAGCGTGTAGCTCGCGAGCGCCGCGGCTGCGAGAGCTCCGACAAGGACGCCGACGATGGTTCCGGGTGAGGTCTGGTCGGGTCGTGTGACCACCAGTACGCCGGCGAGGGCCAGCACCGGCCAGATGAGCTGGCGGCGGTCCCGTATCGCCGCGACCGACAGCACGAACGGCCCGAGGTAGAGCAGAGAGGCGGCCACACCCAGCGGCAGGCGGTCGACAGCTGCGTAGTAGAGGACGTTCATGCTGGCCATGGTCGCCCCGAGTCCGCCGACCAGAATCCACGTGGCGGCTGTACGCCGCCGCATCCTGGGTCGGAACACGACCAGCAGCGTCAGTCCGCCGACCAGCTGACGCCACGCGGCGACGCCGGGGGCGCCGATCTCGGCGAAGAGCGGGGAAGCCAACGCCGCCGAGCCTTGGATGGCGAAGCATGACCCCAGAACAGCAAGTGCCCCGAGGACCTTGTGCGACGTGGCGAGGGCGAGTTCGCGCGCAGTGGTCCCGGGATCTGTGCCCACCGATGCCTCCCGGGCCGCTCACTGGCCCTCCCTATCAGCGCGTCGGGCTCGAAAGCGCCGAGACTTGCTCTGGCCTCCGCACAGCCGCATCGAGCACCACCGTCCCGATCCTGGACGCGAGGCGTCCCAGAACACCCACTGGCAGGCCGGGTTGGCGCACGGCTTGAGCCGGGCCAGCGTCCGCGTGCGTTGAGCGACCAGCAGGTCGAGCGCCATGGCCGAGAGCAGCGCGTGGACACCTCGTCCTGACGGCTGAAGCCCGCCGGTGTCGAGCAGGAGCTGGGGGCTCGGGGTCCAGTCCGGCGGTCCCGTCTGCGGTTCGGCGTCGTCAAACGTCCAGAGGGTGGCGCAGCCGATCGACCACCGCAGGCCCGCCCGTGCCAGCCGTGCCTCGGGCAGCACGGCCGCGTCGACTCGGACCTCCCGGCCGGTGTCGGGCAGGTCGTGCAGCATCTGGCGCGCCGTGGCCACTCCGTCGAGGTCGTCCCGCCCCCGGTACAGGTCCAACGAGTTCGCGAAGCGTCGAATGCGTTCCAGCCCCTCAGGCGCCGTTGCGGAGGGATCCCAGTCCTCTGGAGGAGCATCCGTAACCATCTAATGATTTTATCAGGTTGTGGGCCGCATGCAGGCGACCGCTCACGGAGGCGCTTCTGTCAGAGGGCCTTCCGCGGTGAAGGTGGGCCCGCGGAGCGACCTGGTGAGGGATCCTTTTACGCTCCCCTCGCGTACGGGGAACATCTATCTTGAGCGCATGGGTAGCACCCCTGACGACGTGTTCGCGGCTCTCGAGAGGTCGTTCGACAGCGCATTGCGTAGCGGGCAGCTTCGCGCGCTCCGCCGAGAAGGCGACGAGGCGTTGCTGCTACTTGAGCTCGGACAGCATCCACAGCTGTTCGGGGTCCGGGTGCCTCTGACCAAGACGGATCGGCGCCTTGACTGGGATCACTCCGCCACCAGCCTCGAGGACTGGCTCGAGTCTGTGCACCTGTGGCTCATGGAGGATGTCGAGAACTGGTACATCTATGGGGCCACGCGGAGTCGTCGCGATGGCTACATCGAGTTAGCACTGCCGGCCTGGCCCAACGACCCACGGTTCGAGGTCTACGTCGATAAGCCCTCCGACATCGAGTGGCTGTCTGGGACCCTCGTCGCCGACGCGAGCGCTGAGGCCTGGGAGGCTGTCGAGGTCGCGCATTCGAAGGGCGAGCTAGTTGCGGTCATCCACGCCCATGACAGCGGGAGCAGCGATACCCTCGCCGTGGCGGTCGTGTGTCGACGAGGGTCAGACGTTCACCTCGCCGACGCCTGGTTCACCGACCATGCCCCCGGCAGCCTAGTTCTGGCTGTGATCCGAGCTGCCACCCACGCCGGCGCCGACGCAGGCGCGGCGCATGTGCACACCGTCCTCGCGCTACCTCACCTCGACATCGCCGGCTTCCGCCCCGCCGACAGCCGCGGTGGCCTCGTGGTCGATACCGATTTCATGGCCGAGGACCCCGCGGTCGCTGCCGAGCTTGTTGCTTCGGCGGTTGAGGCCGGCGGCGACTGGGGCAAACAGCGCGACGCCGATGGCCGACTTCTCCCCTCCGGACCGCTACGTCGCTTGCGACATCGCCTTCGCCATGGCCGGTCAGGGGCGCCTCGAAAGTTCTACGCCGGCTAAAGCGAGTCTTGCAGCGGTCGCACAAGAGGATCCCCGACTGGGACGATCGCTCGTAAGGGTCGCGATCGCACGGCTGTCTGTAAGCGAGTGCGGGACAGATGCCTGACGCTTCTATATACTGATCATCATAAGCGTATATGGAGGTCGACGATGACGAAGCGATTGATCGAGCTGGACGACGAACTGCTCGCCGATGCACAGCGCGAACTTCGCACCACCGGCGTGTCGGACACGGTGCGTACCGCGTTGAAGCAGGCCGCCCACGCAGCCGCGCGAGCGCGCCAGATCGACTGGCTGCTCGACGGCGGGCTTGAGCCGCTCGCAGAATCGGAGGCCCGGGACGCAGTGTGGCGCTGATCGCCCGCTACCTCGTCGATACCAGCGCCGCCGCTCGGATGCGGCACTCTGTGGTGGCTGCGCGGTTGTCACCGCTGATCGAGGCCGGCGTGGTAGCCACATGTGCCCCCTTGGACGCAGAAGCGCTCTACAGCGCACGCACCGCGGCCGAATACGAGCAGATTCGTGTCGACCGCCGATACGCCTACGAGTACCTGGCTACCGAGGACCGGCACTGGCAAGCCGCCTTCGAGGCTCAGCGCATCCTCGCCGAGACGGGCCGGCACCGCGCCGTCGGGATCGCCGACCTGCTCACCTCAGTACTCGCCGGTGAGCATCAACTGACGCTCGTGCACTATGACGCCGACTTCGACATTGCTGGCGAGGTGATCACATTCGCTCGCCAGTGGGTGGCGCAGCGCGGAAGCCTCTCCTGACCGATGGTCCAAGACCGCGCACTTCCTGGCGCGTCCGCAAGCCGATCCGCCTATGGCGACGGGTTCGACCGCCTGCGCCGAGCAACAGACGTCACTCGGTGCTGTCGAGAATCAGTCGGGTCGCCTCGTGCGGTGCGTCCCATTGTGGAAAGTGACCGCATCGCTCGAACCAGTGCAGCACCGCGTCGGGGAACAGTTCCGTGGCGCGTGCGGCCTGTCTCGGCACGGTCACCAGGTCACGACGACCCCAACCGATCGTGACCCGCCCGGGAACGGTGCCTGCCGGGGCTCCCTGTTGCTTGGGCCCGTTGGTCAGGGCGTCCAGGGCAGCGCCGGTCGCCGGGGAATCGGCCAACCCGCGCACGTCCGGCAAGACGGTCTCGGCCGAGAGCGCCCAGGGTCGCGCCGACAACTGCGCCAGCAGCACAGTCCTTCCCACAGAGCTGCCAAGCAGCGTGGGCAGCATGCCTCGCAGAGCTCTGACCAGAGCGATCGACGGCCGCAGCGTGGCGCCGAAGACGACGAGCTCGCGGTCGCTCCAGAAGCCGCCCGGGTCCAACGCCACGGTGTCGCCGCCGACTCCCCGCCGCGCGAGCTCGAGCACCATTCGGCCGCCCATTGACTGGCCGACGGTCGAGACTCCGCCCAGGCCCTGTTCGCGGATGAAGTCCGCGACGGAGTCAGTCAAGGTGGCGATCGAGACCTCGCCCGTCAACGGCGGCGTCTCGCCGAACCCCGGTAAGTCGACGGCGATGACTTCACGACTCTCGGCCAGTTCGTCGAGGATTGGGGACCAGGATCGCCATCCGGCGCCCAGTCCGTGCACCAGCAACAGCGGACTACCGTTCCCTCGTCTCACATGATTCAACGTCACACCCGAGACGCTAGCCGACGTGGAGCTCGGGGTGTTTGGTCACTACAAGCCAGTGCGGGATGGCTCGCGGGGCGTGCCGGTGCGGGATCGTCACAGCGTGACCAGAAGCCGATCGGCTTGTGACACGCTCCGCGTGCCGATCGGCTTGTCGAGGCGCTCAGATCTCGCCGGGCGGCACGATGGGCGATTCGCACCTCATCTAGACGCTTGTAGGAGAAACCCGTGGATGAGTCACCCCAGCAGCAGAAGCCCGGGCGATCTGCTCGGCAGGAAGCAGCTCGAGGGTCCAGCATGATCGAGCGCGTAATCGTCAGACTCATGGCACGGGGGGTGCTGAAGGAGCCCACCGAGTTTCAGCAGACCAGCTACGACTCGGTGCCAAAGCGGGCAACGCGCTCGTTGGCCCATGAGGTCTTCATCGTCGCTATCGATCCGGCCTCCGGACGGGCGTCGCCAGCCGCCGACTGGGCCATCAGAGCAGCGCTGCTGCTGGAGTTGCGACTGGAGGGGCGGATCAGGGTCTCGGGGTCTGACGCCAAAGACAACGGTGACCGTCGTCGATCCGCACGGGCTGGGCGACCGCGAGCTCGACGCCGCCCTCCGGTTGTTCAACCGAGGACGTCCGCAGAAAGTAACAAGGCAGGCGAGCTACTTGCCGGGCGAGCTGTCGGTGACCGAGACGTTGACGGACGAGGGCGTACTGGTCGAGGAGTCGTACAAGCGACTCGGGGATTTTCTCGTCGCGCCGTGTCGTGCTCACCCCAGCAGCGCGGCGGGAGGAATTGGTCGACCGGCTGCGCGGCGCCCTATCCGAGGGGGCGGTCCCAGATGAGCGCACCGCCCTGCTGATAGCGGTGCTCGAGCCGTTCGTGCCGTTCAAGCACTTCATGCCCAGGGAGCAGGCCAAGCAGTCGCGCCGCCGTGCCACGGCGATCGCCGACCACGTCGGGGAGAACTATCGCGCACTGGTGCAGGCGGTGAAGTGTGCCCAAAGCAAAGAGAGCTCAGACGTTCAGTTCTCGTCGTAAGCGCAACGCTGAGAGAGGGCGCCTCTGGGGCGCCTCGGGTCGGACACCACAGTCCCGGTTCGGCATGTCACCCGAGGGGCCACGGGGCGAGTTGTGCGTCGAGACAATGGACGCAACAAGTTGGGCGAGGCGGACCATTCCGTGTGCCGATGCGCTTGCGGTCAGCGCGCACTCATTGCGGCTAGCCCGATCGGAAGGTAGCTCGCAGGTTGGGAGCTCCGAGTCCCACTCAGTGCAGTGAGTTCACTCAACGAGGTGAAGCCGCGCCTTCTCCGTGGACTGGAGGACATTCCCTCTCCCTCACGACGGTAGGCGTCAGTCCGAACATGTGGGCCTTCACCTCGGCAGCCGCGAGCCCCAGCTCGGCGGCGATCATGGCGACGCTGACGCCGTCTGCGCGTAGCTGATTCAAGACTTCCGTAAGCAGTTGGACGACTCCCGTTCGATTCCTCTGGCTCGCCTCTGCGGTAGCCACGCCGTGACAGGTCCACGCACAGCGAGCGGTACGCCCACTCCGACATCAGACCTAGCTCGTTGGCGCGGTGCGCCATGGCCACCGCAGCCACGTTCCACCGCTGTTTGGCGACCAGGATCCGTTCGAGCCCCGCGTTGCGCAGACCCTGGGCGATCACCCCGGCTCGTGGCATAAGGAACGCAGCGGCGAACCGGTTGGCCTGCTGTTCGGCCTCAGGCCCGTGCGGGGACGTCGACTCGGCGTGCAGGATTAGGTGTCCGAGCTCATGGGCGGCGTCGAACCGGCTCCGCTCCCCAGACTTGATCGTGCTGAGAAAGACGTATGGCCGCTTGTGCCACATCAGGCTGTAGGCGTCCAGGTTGGTGTTGTCGTCAGTCAGCGAGTAAACGCGCACACCCTGAGCCTCGAGGAGGTGCACGACATTGCGGATCGGCTGTTCGCCGAGCCCCCACCGGGCACGCAGTTCCTGGGCGGCTACCTCTGGGTCGCGGCCGGTGAGTGTCGGCAGGTCGGCCTGAGGCAGGTTAAAGCGGCGGCTGATCCACTCGTCGATGAGCAAGGCAATCCGCCCGGAGGCCAGCCCCTGGTCACGGGTCCGGTTGGTCATCTTGCTGAGGGCGCGGAAGCTAACCGCATCGACCGGGATCTCCTCGAGGTCGGTGCCGGTCAGGAAGCTCTCGTCGACGTCAAGCGTCTTCGCGAGCAGGACCACGGTGGCGTCGGTGGGGGCCTGGCCGCCGTTCTCGTATCTCGACAGGATCTCGCGGCTCAACTCCGTCTTGGCCGCGAGGGCGGTCAGCGTCCATCCGCGGCGCTTGCGTGCGTGGGCGAGACGGTTCGGGTTGAACATGGCGTCCTAGGCCCTTCGACAGTAGGGGGAAATTGTGCGGAGGGACCGTGCTTTCACGGTGGGGGTGAGCAGCGAGCAGCTGCTCGAAGTGGTGCTCAGCGTCGTTCTACGACCACCGAGTACGACGAGTCGTCGCCGACCTGCGGCGAGTCGGGGGTGTCCTCGATCGACGGGGGCGCCTGGCGGTCGATGGGGTCGAGGATGATGCGCTCGGTCCACTCGTTGATGAGGCCGACCTCGATCGACTTGGGGAACGACAGCTCGAGGAAGATCGCGTCCGGCGTCACCCGGTAGAGCAGGTACCAGACCGGCAAGTCGGGGTTGTCGTCGGTCGGCTCGTCAACGTCGAAGCCATCCCCAAGGTCGAGGGATGCCTGACCGTTGTACTCGACCGCTCGCACGGCAGTCTCGCCCTTGCGGTACTTCGTCGACGGGTTCGCCCCGGGTACGCCGGTATTCGCGTCACCGGAGCTGACGACGATCGCGAAGGCCTCTGACGGGTGGATAGTGCGGCAGAAGTTCATCGAGTTGTCGTAGTCCCAGCCGGCGATCAGCAACTCCTCGCGCAAGAACCGGACGAACTTCGCCCACCGAGTCATCCCCTCCATGTTCGTGGGGTCGAGGTCAGTACACAGCTTCGCCTCGGCCTCGGCGCGCAGGCCGGCCTTGGCAATCTGGCCAGCCCGGAGGTCGAGGCCGGCCAGCCGGCTCGTCGCGGCGGCGTCCTGGTGCTCGATCGGTCTCACCATCATGGTCTGGTTCTCCTGTCATCGGCGCCCGGGGCGTCCACCCGCTTCACAAAACACTACCTCATGCTGAGGTCAGGAAACGTGAAGTGCGCGGGGTGAGTCGCCTGCACCCCGGGGGCGGGCTGCGTGGTCACTTCGCCGAATGCGTGCGCCGCTGGGCACCACAACCGACACCCAGCAGGTCAGGACGGTTGGCAGGCCCTCGCGCAGGGGCTGCGTCGCCGCATGACCCGTCCGGGCCTATCACCGGGACAGGGGAGGCGTACGGGACGCCCGGCGCTCCCCCCGCGCACTACTCTGGCGACCCTTCAGTGCCATCGGTGTTTCGGCACAGTAGCCAGCGTGAAGATCGCCAATCTCCACTGCATCTCGACAGCGGGTCCAGTTGACGACGACTGGCGCGGGACACGGAATCGCGTCTTCACACGCCAGACCCATCCAGAGGCCCGACCCGTAGGTCTACCGGTGAACGGGTGACGTCGCCTGCCCGCCGTGCACCTCGCCGTACCGCGCGGTGCACGACGAGCAACCGGCGCGGCCTTCTGCTCGTCGATCCGGCAGAGTCCAGCGCACAGACCGTGCACCCGCCGGCGCTACGCTGGCCGCCATGCCGGCCCCCGCAGCCCTGTGGATGCGTGACCTACGAACGGCGGCCAACCTGACGCAGGAGGGGTTGGCCGAGGCAAGCGGGATCAGCGATCGCACTATCCGCACGCTGGAGGCGGGACTCGCTCGCCAGCCGCACCGGGAGACCCTGTGCCGGATCGGTCGGGCTCTGCGACTCGATCCAGCGGGAGTCGAGCTGTTCGTTGATTCCTGGCGGGCCGAGGCCAAGGCTCCACGGCCGATCGAGAAGATGTTCGAGGACGTCGGTCTGGGCCGGTCGCTACCCGCCCGGATGGCGCGGCAGCGCGACCGCATTCGCGACGTCTCGACCGTCGAGCACGCCAGCATCGGCGCCGACCGCTCTTTGGCACGGGTCGAGATCTGGCGGACCGTCGAACCCGTGGGCGACGGGGTCGATGGCTACTTGTGGATGAGCAGCCTCGACCCGACGATCGCCGAGCCGAGCGCGATGGCGCCGACCGGGCTGTTCAACTGTCGGTTGCGCGGCCTGCACGTCCTTGCCGGACAGCACGTGATCGCGGTCGACCTGGCGTTCGACCGGACCCTGGAGCGCGGCGAGAAGTACTCATTCGGGTACACCATGGACTTCGGCGCGGCGCGGCGCTCTGAGGGTACGCCGGCCTCGACCGAGGTCGAGGTTCTCGTGGGGCTCCGGGCACCCGGGGGGTTCCTGTCCTTGCAGCTCCAGTTCGACGCGTCTGTGGAACCGATCCGCCCGCGGCACGTGAGGGAGCCGACCCTCGGCGGCGCTGAGCACGCCGTCGCCGACGTCCAGCTGAGCGCGTTTCACACCGCCGGAATCACCGTGGAGAGGCCGGGGATCGGGGCGCACGGGATCCGCTGGGACTGGGACTGATCCCTCGAAGGTGACCCCACGCCGAGACGGGTGGACCGGGGAGTCTGACGCTGCGACTCGCAGACGTCGCGCGCGACCACTCACGGTTGCAGCCGGCCGCTCGAGCCAGAGGGGCGTCGCCGAGCAGGTCCCCGACCCGTCGCCCAACGTCGCAGCGTCGAGGCGGGTCCGCGAAGGTTGCCGGTGATTCTTCCTGTCCACCGCCCGCTCGCTGTTTCTAGATTCTGCGAGGTCGGAACATCTCACACCACGAAGGGCAACGCGATGGCCACAGCACACGAACGAATCACATGGAAGCCGGCGAAGCGCGAAGCGGCCGAGGTGCGGGTGAGGAGGAAGGTGCGAGGGTCGGGTAGACCGACACGGACACCCGGCCTGGGTCTGGGCCTCGTCGTCGGGCTCCTCGCACTGTTCTCGACGCTGCTGGTCGCCGCCGGCACCGGGTCGGCGCAAGCAGCGACGAACTGGCACGGCTGTCCCAAGTACAGCGTGTGCTTGTACCGGCACGCCAACTACGTGGGCGATCGCGGCGCCAATGTCCCGGACAACAAGTTCTCCGACTGCCGAGTCGCCCACAACATCTACCAGTACGGCCACCACGTCTCGATCGTGAACCACCAGGTCGCCCAGCAGGGCAACGACGGGCGAGCCCGGTACTACACGGGGTACGGCACGGGCGTGAAGTACTCCACTGGCCCGGGCTACCGCGCGCCGAACGTCGATCTGTATCCCATCTACTCGGTGCGCGCCTGTACCTACACCTGAGATCCACGGGGACGATGTCGCGGACCTTGCACGGCCTGACACCTGGTCCGGATCGACCTTCTCCCAACCGTCAGCGTGAGGCGCCCGTCCCGGTTGCTCGGGTCGGGCGCCTCATGCTTCGTCGAGAGGGTCTGCTGCACGACTGCACCATCGCCTCTGAGCACGTTCGGAGCCGGCCACCCGCTTCGGCAGCAGGCCGACTCTCGAGGGCCGAGCCTGACGGTTGCACCCGCCGACTGATGCCCGCCAGTGAGTCTCCATTTCGTCGTACATGGTGGCTGACCCGGTCGAGCATCCGGGTCGGCGCCGTCCAGGACACCTCTCAGGAGTCGGCGGCGAGCCTGGATCCGGTGAAGGAGCAGGCGGCGGTGCTGATAGTTTTCGTGCCATCTCGACACACTTCTCCCAGGCCCCCAACTCACACCAGGACCCGGCCGTCCTGGCCGCGAAGTTCGAGCGCCTGCACGAGCCGCACATCGCCCCGGTCACCCAGTTCGTCGACGACATCCGCGAGCAGATGGAGCTCGACGTGCCCTACGTCGATCCCGACAGCGGCGGGGTCGGGGCCCGGGTGGTCTTCCTGCTCCGCTCGCCCGGGAAGGCCACCTCGGGCCAGACCGGCCTGCTCTCGGTCGACAACACCGGTCCGACCGCGGCGAACCTGTGGCAGGCCCATGCCGAGAGCGGGCTGCCCCGCGAGTGGGCCCTGCACTGGAACGCCGTGCCCTGGTACTCGGAGGAGAAACAGGCGGGCAGCGACGACGACGTCAACCACTTCCTCCAGCAGCTGCTCGAGCTGCTTCCCGAGATCCGCGTGCTCGTCGCGGTCGGCAAGGACGCCTCGGCCGCCGTGCCGGTCGTCGCCGGCACCCTGGCCGCCCGAGGTGTCCACCAGCTGCACGTGCCGATGCCCGGTCCGAGGGCGACGCCGGACGACCTGGCTCGGCTGGGTTCGGTGTTCACTGCGGCGCGCGCCCTCGCGTCGACCTGAGGGTCGGGGAACAACGAGAGCCCGGAGCTCAGGCCGAGCGAGCGCCAGTGCCCCAGTAGAACGGCCCCACGGTCGCCGAGACCCGGATGTCCCAGCCGAGGTGCGCCAGCCGGTCTTCGAGCGCGGAGCCCGAGTCGGGCACCTCGACCGCGCGGTGGACGGGGTCGTGAGGTGCGTCGGCGGGCGGCGAGCAGACCCGTGCCTCGTCGAGCGCACCGGCTCGAGGAGGATCGGCTCGTGAGCGACACCCGAGCACTGGTCCGCCCGCGCGAGCCGGACGACATCCCCGTGCTCGTCGCCGAGCTGCTGCGCCAGCAGGACGAGACGCGGTACCCCTTCCGGGATCCGCTCCCGTTCCCGGTCGAGGAGTTCCTGCACGCTCACGACGCCGGCCAGGCGTGGACGGCCGAGCTGGACGGACGACCGGTCGGGCAGGTGTGCCGGATGGGGGTGGCCCACGGGTCCGCCCGGGCGGACCTGCTCAACGACGTCGCCGCGCAGGCCCACGCGTGCCGGTCGCAGGAGCTTGCGTGGGTCAGCGCGCTCTTCGTCGCGACGCACGCCCGCGGGCACGGACTCGGGCGTCGACTGCTGGGCGAGGTCGTCACCGCCATGCTCGACGCGGGCCTTCGCCCGTGCCTCGAGGTGCTGCCGGTGCACCCGGCGGCGCTGTCGCTCTACCTCGCCACCGGGTGGCGAGACGTGCACCGCTTCCGCCCCGACTGGCTGCGTGAGGCCGCCGGGGAGGAAGGTCCCGACGTCCACCTCTTGATCCACCCCTCCGGCGTCTTGACGTAGCACGTCAGCGGGGCCAGTGTGGCTCCCGTCACACCAGGTGGGTGGGACGCTCTGGTCGGAGGTCTTCCCTTGTCGTCTCGTCCCTGGGCCCGAGCGGCCCTCCTGCTGGCCCTCGTCGCAGCCCTCGGTACGACGGCGCCGGCCCTGGCGCGCGCCAGCGACAGCGGGTCGGTTCCTGGCTCCCAGCCGTTCCCGGGCTACACCATCACCAACCCGAGGCTCGCCCCGCTCACGGTCGACGGGAGGTCGACCCGGGTGCTGCAGGGGGTCCGCAACCACGCGGCGTACGACATCGAGATCCCGCCGCACTGGAACGGCCAGCTCGTGATGTGGGCCCACGGCTACCGGGGGACCGGCACGACGCTCACCGTCGACGCACCCGCCTACGGCCTGCGCCAGCGGTTCGTGAACCAGGGCTACGCCTGGGCTGCGTCGAGCTACGCCCGCAACGACTACGACGTGGCGACCGGGGTCACCACGACCCACGCCCTGGCGCGCTTCGCCGCCCGAAAGCTGGGCCAGGAGCCGAAGCGGACCTACGTCGCCGGGGTCTCGATGGGCGGCCACGTGATCGGACGTTCCCTCGAGCAGTACCCGGGCTTCTACTCCGGCGCGCTGCCGATGTGCGGGGTGCTCGGTGACCAGGAGCTCTTCGACTACTTCCTGTCCTACAACCTGGTTGCCCAGGACCTGGCCAACCACAAGGTCTACCCGGCACCGGCGGACTACCTGCAGACCGACGTCCCGCAGATCGAGCAGGCGCTCGGTCTGGTCGGGCTGAAGCCTGGGGGCCCGGACACCACCAACGCGGCCGGCAAGCAGTTCCGCTCGATCGCCACCAACCTGACCGGAGGTCCGCGGCCCGGTGCCGATGCGGCCTTCGCGTACTGGAAGGACTTCCCGTTCACGCTGAACACCCCGGACACCGGCGGTTCGCTGGCCCAGAACGCCGCGCGGGTGGCCCAGAACCTCGACACCGACTACTCCCCGAACAGCCCCACGGACGTCAACGCCACCGTGCAGCGGGTGGCGCCGCGCGACGCCTACTCGCGCCAGACGAACCGGCTCACCCAGATCCCCAAGATCAACGGAACCCCGGGCGTGCCGGTGCTGACCCTGCACGGGCTGGGCGACTACTACGTGCCGTTCTCGATGGAGGAGATCTACGCCCGCGACGTGGCCCGCAACGGCCAGTCGATGTTCCTCGCCCAGCGGGCGGTCCGCGAGGCCGGGCACTGCGAGTTCACCCCGAAGGAGGCCGGCCGGGCCTGGAACGACCTGGTCCGGTGGGTGCACAAGCTGCCGAAGGGTTCCGGCCACTCGCAGCGCGAGTACCGGATCGCCCGGGCGGCGGGCGACGCGATCCTGGACCCGGGCAAGGTCGCATCCCCGACGTACGGGTGCCGCTTCACCGACCAGTCGGCCTACAGCTCGCCGACGCTCTACCCGACGCGGTCGCTCTACCCGAGGTGCCCGGCCTCGTAGTCAGCTGGAGTGCGGCGCCGGTGCCCGGTCCACGTTGACGGTGGGTATGCCGGTCCCGGCGCGGGCGATGAGCGCGACCGAGGGCCGGTCGGTGGGGTTGGACTCGCGGTGGATCGCGTGGGCCGGGACGTGCACGAAGCAGCCCGCCTCGGCGTCGAGGTATCCCTCGACGCCCTCGCACTCCAACCGGAGCACGCCGGAGACGACGTAGAGGGCCGACTCGTTGCTGGAGTGGTGGTGCCAGCCCGAGAACGCCCCCGGCTCGGTGACCACCCGGCCGGCCCACAGGCCGGGCACCTCGAAGGCGCGGTCGCGGGCCATGCCGGACGTCGGGTCCGCGGCGACCCAGTCCTCGGGGCCGTGGACGCGGATCCGCTCGGCCATCGACTCGGCTCAGACCGCGGACAGCGGGTGGATGGCGATGTCGCCGGCAGCCTTGCCCTCGAGCGCGCCGAGTGCGGTCGCGATGTGCGTCGGTCCTCATGTGCGCGTCGAGGTCGTCCTGGGCGCGCCAGGTCTCCACGGTGACGAAGACCCCCGGAGCTGGACTGCGACTCGTAGGCGTCGTAGGCGATGCAGCCCTCCTCGCCGCGGGTCGCCTCGGCGAGCGTGGCGATGACGGGCCTCAGCTCGTCGGCGAACTCCGGCTTGACCGGGATGGTGGCTACGACGTGCAGGTCGCTCATGGGGAACCTCTCCGTTGGGGTGTTTCTCACCCTAGGCTGGCGGGGGTCTCGAGGCCAGAGCGCTCCGGTCCACGTAGCCGAGCACGCGGTTGAACAACGTGGTCAGCGCAGCGAGGTCCGTGGCGCCTCGCACCGGCTCCTGGTCGAGCTCGCGGGCGAGCGGAGCAGCGCCGGGTGCGCCGGCCTCGTGCGCGATGTGCGCGCACACTCGGGAGGCATCGCGCACCGCCCCCGGCTCGGCGGTCCAGCAGGCCTCGAAGATCCGGTCCCGCTCGGGCACGTCGTCCTGGCCCGGCAGCTCCCAGGCGGTGAGCGCGACCGGGAGGTCGGCGCTGTCGCAGACCACCGCCCACTCCCGTCGCATCGGTGCGTCGGCACCCAGGTGCACCCGGACCGGGCCCGTCCGGCTCGCGGTGCCCGAGGGGAAGTCGGCGAACACGAAGGCCGATCCCGCTGCTCGGGCCAGCTCGGCCCAGCGCTGCTCCGAGGCCAGGTAGCGTCGTTCGTGCTGGAAGGCGCCGAACACGTGGGCACGGTGCGCGCGGACGCAGAACTCGTCCTCGATCGCCCAGGACAGCGCCAGCAGCGTCGGCTTGCGCAGCCGCTGCACGCCGAGCCCGGGGTGGCGTCGCTTCAGCTCGGCGAAGACGGACGGGCTCGCGGGTCGTAGCCCGGCTCGGGCCTCCGCGATGGCCGCGTCGACGCGGACCCCGGCGTCGCGGCGGCGTACGGCGTGGGCCAGTGCGGTCACGTCGGTCTCGGCGTACCGGCGGTGCCCGCTCTGCAGCCGCTCGGGTCGCGGGAAGCCGTGCCGGGACTCCCACATCCGGATCGTGGCGGTGCTCAGGCCCGTCCGTTCGGCCAGCTCGCCGATCGAGAGTCCACCGTTGCGCGGACCACTCGGCCCTTGCGCTTCGGTGTTCGTTGTGTTCATGATGTGACCCTAATCTTCAACAGGGTGTTGAAGTAACCCCTTCAGGAGGATGAAATGTCGTCTACCCAGTCTCTCAGCGGCACGAACGAGGACGTCGTCAACTGGACCGATCTCGGCGCGAGGATGTGGACCTTCCTCACCGGCCGTGAGGCCGCGATCCACTACGCCTTCACCGACATGGCCGTCGAGGTGCCGCGCGACACCGGCACCGACGCTCCGCGCGCGACGTGGAAGCTCAACGGCACCCTGACCATCACGACCAGCGACAAGGAGGATGCCGGCGCCGGCATCCAGGGCGCGACAGCCTCGGCCTCCGCGACCAGCTGACCCGATGCCCACTCACATCACTGCCGACCTGCACCTCGACCTCGCGGTCGACGGCGAGGACGTCGCGCACGCCCACCTCACCGGGGACGGCCCCGGGTTGCGGATGGAGGTCGACGACCCGGCCGTCTTCGCCGGTCGTCGAGACACCGCCGTGATCGGCTCGCTGGCCGAGCTGATGGCGGCGCGCGGCCTGGTGGTGGACGTGGTGAGTGGGCCGACCCACCTGGTCTCGATGGGCGCGGTCCGGTCGTCCTGGTGGCAGCGCCGGTTGACCGGCAGCCGCCGGATCCGGCTCGGCAGCTGGCGCGGCGCGGTGACCGCGGCCCGGGCCCGGCTGCGTGGAGCGACCCCGGTGCTCCCGTCGGCGGCGATGTCGCCGCCGACGACCCCGTGGCCGCCGGTGCCGACAGCGGGCCGCAGCCGGCGCGCCGTCGGCACCACCCATGACCCGGAGCGCGGTGGCGGAGCCCGCCTGGTGCTCTCACGGCAGGACACGTGGGACGGGGAACGGCAACCGCTGTTCTGGCTGCAGGACGTGACGAGCATCGGGTCCGACCCGGCGTGCGACATCGTCCTGAGCGGTCTCGAACCCCGTCACGCGATCGTCCGGCACGACAGCGAGGACGAGTACGTCGTACACGTCCTCGCCGGGTCGGCGTCGGTGCACGGCGAGCCTGCGGACGGCAAGCTCCTGCGCACCGGCGCCCGGCTCGACCTGGGTGAGCACCACCTGGTCTTCTACCGTGAGGAGTTCGCCGACCACGGACGTCCGTACGGCGGGCGGCTCGGCGGCGAGGCCGGGGAGCAGCTGCGACAGCCCGGGCGAGCCGGCGGCGGGAGCGCCGGGGACTGGAGCGGTGCGCCGTAGCGGCCCCGACTGACACAGTGACCCCATGAGTCATGACGTGCCCTTCGACGACGTCCGTCGCCACGCCGTCGAGGAGTACGCCGGCAAGCACGCAGCGCTGCGCACCGCGGGAGCGGCGTACGTCGAGCTGATCACCGCGATCCTCGACGAGGCCGGGATCAACTACCTCAGCGTCACCGGGCGCACCAAGAGCGTGCAGTCCTTCGCGGCCAAGGCGGTGCGCACGGAGCGCGGACGGGTGCTCTACGACGATCCCCTGCACCAGATCACCGACCAGATCGGGGTCCGGGTGATCACCTACCTGTACTCCGACGTCGCCGCCGTGGCCGAGCTGCTGGCCGACACGATGCACGTGCTCGACGACCGCGACCTCGGCCAGGAGACGGCCAGCGAGGGCCGCTTCGGCTACGCCAGCCGGCACCTGCTGGTCGCGCTCGACGACGCCGACAACGACGCCGACGAGTACGTCGCGATGCACGACCTCGTGGCCAGCGTGCAGCTGCGCACCGTGCTCCAGCACGCCTGGGCGGAGTTCGAGCACGACATCCGCTACAAGGGCTCGGTGCCCGCCGACCAGGCCTCCGACCTGGACCGACGGTTCACCCTGGCGGCGGGCCTGCTGGAGCTGGCCGACCGGGAGTTCTCCACCATCCGCGACCGGCTGCAGGCCGGGATGGGTGCCCAACCGGCCACCGAGGGTGACGGGGCCGACCAGGACCCTCGGATCAGCGCCCAGGACCTTGCCGCCTTCCTGGCCGGGCGGTTCCCCGAGGCGGGCTGGTCGCGCACCGATCACTACACGTGGATCGCGAGCCTGCTGCTGGAGGTCGGGGTCGCCTCCCTCGAGGAGCTCGAGCACGTGCTGGGCCGCGTCGACGGGGCGGAGATCGCCACGGCGATGTCCTACAAGTACCCGCCTGGCGCCGTACGCCGCCTCGACGACGCGCTGCTGATGCAGTTCGGCACCGCGTACGTGGAGCTCAAGGGCAACGCGCACCGCGCCGACCTGCTGCGAGCCCGGCTGGAGAAGATCCGCGGAGGTTCGTGACGCGGTCGGGCTCAGCCGAAGCCGTCGAGGAAGCGCTTGAGGATCGGGCCGGCGGTGCCGGAGCCGGACGAGCCGTCGTTGACGAACACCGCGACCGCCAGGTCGCCGTGCGCGGCGACCATCCAGGCGTGGGTCCTGGGCGCCCCCGTCGACTTCTGGACCTCGCCGTACTCCGCGGTGCCGGTCTTGGCGTACGCCGGGGCCCCGGGCAGGTCGCCCAGCAGCCGACCGGAGCCCTCGGTGACCACGGCCCGCATCAAGGTGCGCAGGCCGGTCGCCTCGGACTTGGTGAGCGGCTGGTCGGGGGAGGCGCCGGGGTGCTCGCCGTCGAGCAGGTAGGGCACGACCGTCCTGCCTGAGGCCACGGACGCGACGACGGCGGCCATCGCCATCGGCGAGGCGAGCACCTTGCCCTGCCCGATCAGGTCGGCGGCGGCCTCGGTCTCGGTGGTCGCCACCGGTGCCTGGCCGAAGAACGCGGGGAAGCCGGTGTCGTGGTCGACCCCCAGGCCCAGCGAGGCGGCGGCCGCGCCCAGCGAGCTGCGGCTGACCTTGTCGCGCAGACCGATCACCGCGGTGTTGCAGGAGTTGGCGATGGCGGTGCGGAAGCTGACCCGGCCCTCCGCCGAGGCCGGGTAGCCGTCGTAGTTCTCGAAGCGCTTGCCGTCGACGGTGACCGAGGTCGGGCAGTCGACCGTGGTGTCCGGGGTGACCCCGGCCCGCAGCAGGGCCAGGCTGCTGACGATCTTGAACGTCGAGCCGGGCGCGTAGCGGCCGTACGTCGCAGCATTCAGAGAGCCGGTCCTCGGCCCGTTGGCCGCCGCGACGATCTCCCCCGTCGAGGGGCGTACGGCGACCAGGGCGGCCGGCGTCGTGGTGCCGGCGAGGGCGGTCTCGGCGCGCGTCTGGGCGGTCTGGTCGAGGGTGGTGACCAGGTCGCGCCCGGAGCGTGGCTCGGTCCGGTGGATCACGCTGCCCTTGCCGTCCGCGTCGACCAGGGAGACCTTCGCACCGTCCTGGCCGCGCAACCGGTCGTCGTAGCGCTGCTCGAGCCCGCCGATGCCGACCTGGTCGGTCGCCTTCAGCGTGACGCCCTGCTTCTTGGCCTTGGCCACCATCTCCGCGGTCGGCTGACCGACCCGGCCGAGCAGCGGGGCGGCGAAACCGCTGGTCGGACCGAGCGGCAGCTTGCCCGGGGTCATCCGAGCGCCGTCGATCGCGACGACCTGGCCCTCGATGTTCGTGGTCGGGGAGTCGGCGCCCCCGTTGCGCAGGGTGATCGCCGGGACGTAGGCCTTCGGGCCGGCCTTGCGCACCCGTGCCGCGAAGGCGTCCGGGTCGATGCCGACGAGCAGCGCGAGGCGCCGGGCCAGGGCGGGAGCCTGCTGCTCGGGGACGTCGGTCTTGTCGAAGCCGTAGTAGGTGACCGAGCGGTTGGTGACCAGGTGCCGCCCGTCGGCCCCGATGACGTCGCCCCGGGTCGGCAGCAGGTCGGTGCCCCGCAGGGTCGACCCCTGGCGCAGCAGCGGATGGATCAGTCGGACGTCCCACACGGCACGCCAGTCGTCGCCGCTCTTGCGCAGGTCCAACGGGGAGCGCGTGACCCAGGGTCGCCCGGCCACCCGCCAGGTCCACACGAGCTCCGCGGTGGCGGTGTCCCCGTCGGTCGAGACGTCGACGGCGCGCACCTCGGCGGGCACGTCGTCCATGTCGGCGAGCACCTTGCTCAGCGTGACCTGGGCCGCGTGACCCGTCGTACCGGCCAGCGACAGGTCGCCGACGTCGCGCTTGCTCAGTGCGGCGGCGAGCTCGCTGGCGGCGTCCTCGGGCCCGGGACCTGCGAACAGGCTGCACCCGCCGAGGATCGGGCCCAGCACGAGCAGGAGGGCCGAGAGCAGCACGGGCACCGAACGGGGGGAGCGAGACACCCGACGATCCTGCCACTCGACCCTGCTACCCGTCGCGACACCGGGCTCGGCCAATCCGCCGGTGTGTGCGGGTGCGAAATACTGGTCGGGACGCCGGCCCCGCCACGTCACCACCCCGTTGCCCGAGGAGAGCCATGACCACCCTGACCGACTTCACCGCCGAGACCCTCGACGGCCAGGAGCAGCCGCTGAGCGAGTACGCCGGCAAGGTCGCCCTCGTCGTCAACACCGCCTCCCAGTGCGGCTTCACCCCGCAGTTCGAGGGCCTGGAGAAGCTCTACCAGGACTACGCGGACCAGGGCCTGGTCGTGCTCGGCTTCCCGTGCAACCAGTTCCGCGAGCAGGACCCGGGCAGCAACGCCGAGATCGGTGAGTTCTGCCAGAAGAACTACGGTGTCACCTTCCCGATGATGAGCAAGGTCGACGTCAACGGCGACGACGCGCACCCGCTGTACAAGTGGCTGCGCACGGAGAAGTCCGGGATGCTCGGCGACAAGATCAAGTGGAACTTCACCAAGTTCCTGGTCGGCAAGGACGGCCGGGTGCTCAAGCGCTACGGCTCGACGACGAAGCCCGAGAAGATCGCCGGCGACATCGCGAAGGCGCTCTCCGCCTGAGTCGTGGCGCCCGAGCCGGACCTGGCAAGAATGGCGAGGAGGGAACGTCACGGGGTCTCGACGTCCTCGTCGGTCGGCACGGTCGCTGTCACGTTCCCGGTGGTCAGCAGGCGTGCCGGCGTGACCCCCCCGGTGGTGGAGGAGGCGCGACGGCGTAACCCCGGTGGTTGAGGAGGCGCGCCAGCGCCGTCTCGAGACCGGCGAGGTGCGTCGGCTGCGGAGGTTTCGAGACAGGACTTCGTCCTTCCTCAACCAGCGCAGGGCGACTTCGTCCTTCCTCAACCAGCGCAGGGCGACTCGTCCTTCCTCAACCAGCGCAGGGCGACTTCGTCCTTCCTCGACCAGCGAGAAGACCCCGTGGATCGGGAGGCGCACTACCGTGGCCGGTATGGAACTCGACCAGGCCACGGCGTACGTCGCCACCCGCAGCAAGTCCGTGCTGGTCACCCAGCGCAGGGACGGGCACCCGCAGCTGTCCAACGTGATGCACCACGTCGGTGAGGACGCCATCGTGCGGGTCTCGATCACCGAGACCCGGGCCAAGTACAAGAACCTCGTGCGTCAGCCTTGGGCGGCACTGCACGTGACCTCCGACGACTTCTGGACCTGGGTGGTCGTCGAGGGTCCGGTCGAGCTGACCCCGGTGGCCGGCGCTCCGCACGACGCGACGGTCGAGGAGCTGGTCGAGATGTATCGCGCCCTCTCCGGTGAGCACGACGACTGGGACGAGTACCGCGCGGCGATGGTCAGTGAGGGACGAGTCGTGGTCCGGCTGCGACCCGACCACGGCTACGGCCAGCTGCCCGGCTGAGCCCGGGTCCGGCCCGGGCCCGCCTTCGGGCCTCAGCCCAGGTCGAGCTGCGCCATCACCTGGTCGTTCGACTGGTCCGGGTCGAGCCGCACCGTCCAACCGTCGTCGCCGGGGCTGCCGCAGGGAGCTGGAGCGGCCCGGCCGCCCGTCGGGCTGCACGCGAGGGAGAGCACCGTGGCCCCCTGCACGACCTCGGTCCGCGGCAGCGCCCCGGACCCGTAGTCCACGTGCAGCCCGACGACGCGGGCCAGCGCACGACTGCCCGTGGAGCCGTCGCGCTGCACCGCCCCGGACAACAGGTACGAGAGCTGCACCTGGTGGGCGTCGCCGAGGCGGAAGCGTGCGGGAGTGCCGTTCAGCGTGCTCGGGCCCGTCACGGGGGCCGAGTCGGCCTCGACGGAGATCTCACGCGCGGACAACGTCCCGGGATCGAGGCCGGGAACGGTCGGGGTGGACAGCGTCACCGCACCGAGCCCCGACCGGCTGATGATCCGCTGCTCGACGCGGATGTCACCGTCGGGCAGCACCTGGGCGCGGGCCGTGGACCCCTCGACGCCGGCGGTGCCACTGGGGGCTCCCACGCCCGCGGAGGCCTGTTCGCGCGCGGTCGGCGCGCTCGCCTCACCGCCACCACCGGGGCCGAGCAGCCCCGGTAGCACCAGTGCCGCCACCAGGATGGCGAGGGCACCGAGCGCGACCAGCACGGCCGGTACCCGGCTGCGGCGGGCGGGCGGCTCGGTCTGGGCCGGGGCTCCGTCGTGCCGGGCGTGGTGGTCCTGCAGCGCCAGCTGGTAGGCCTCGTCGTAGGTGGGCCCGGACGCGGCAGAGGTGTAGGCCTGTGCATAGGCGCTCGCGTAGAGCTCGGACGGGTCGGCCGGCTGTGGCGGCTCGGGCGGCTGTGGCGGCAACGCCGCGGGCCGCTGGTTCGGGATCCGTGGACCCGGGGCGGACGGCTTGGCCGGGTTCTCCCACGCCGGGTCGGACCTCAGCGGCACCCGGCTGCCGGCACGAGCGCCCGCCGGCGAGATCGGCTGGCTCCGCAGCCTGGGCACCGGGCCGGAGCGGGGTCGTGGCATGGGTTGGCTCCGTGGTTGTGGGACCGGCTTGTTGCGGGGGCGGGGCATGGGCTGGCTGCGGGGGGCGGCGCGCGGCCCGCTCCGGGCGAGCGGGGCGCGTCGCTGGGTCATCGGCCTGCCCCCGACCGTGGCGGGCCCACCGGGTCGGCGACCACGACGGCGAGGTTCTGGTAGCCCCCCCGCGCCTTCACGTACGGCGGGGCGCACGTGACCAGCGTCAGCCGGCGGGGGCCGCTCGCGGCGTAGATGTCGGACTGCTTGACCAGGCTGCCCTGGGGGACCAGGCGCAGGGACCGCACGACGAAGGTCTGCCGCAGCGTGCGGGAGCGCACCACGACCCGTTGGCCGGGGTGCGACGAGAGCAGCTCGACGTACGGGCCGAGACCCTGGGTGGTCGAGTCGACGTGCGCGGCGATCAGGGTCGACCCGAAGGGGTCGCCGATCCGGGCGCCGCCCTGCCACCACCCGGCGGTGCGGATGTCGTGCGGCACGTCGAGCACCCCGTCGGTGCGGGTGGACACCCCGCGCACGGGGACGACGGCACCGCTGGGCAGGCGCGCCGACACCGGCACCTCTGGTTCGACCACCGACGCTGCGGGGCGGGCCTGGGTCACCGGACCGGCGTCCGGTGCGGTCTTCTGGGCGGAGTCGCGCTCGCCGGCGGTGACCGCCTGCTGCGCGCGGGCCGCCGGCGCGGGGCGCAGCAGGTTCACCCCGACCGCGACCAGCACGAGCAGCAGCGCGGCGATCAGTCCGGCGCCGCCCCAGTGCCGGGCCCGGCGGGTCTGGCGGTGCCCTGGGCCGCGTCGAATCATCTCGACGGGGAGCCGGCGGCGAACGGATGCACCAGCACCCGGGCCGCGAGTCCCGCGGACCCGGTGCGGATCGTCGTCGGGACGACGGAGCCGTCAGCGTCGAGACCGACGACGTGGGTGATCACGTTCATCGAGCCGTTCTTCGGTGTCCCCACGGCGTAGACCATGGTCACGGTCTTGGGCGGGAGACGCACCTCGAGCGGGCCCAGCAGCGTCGGGCTGGTCAGGCCCGTCGGCAGCAGAGCGACCCGGTGCTCGCCCTCCGGCACGTCCGCCTCGGCGAACTCGCCGTTGGCGATGTTGCGGAACACCGTCTTGTGGTCGAACTCGACGTCCGCCGGAGCGACCGTCGCGGTGTGGGCCAGCAGCAGCCGGGCCTTGCCGGGACCGATGGGCGCGCGTGGCGTCGCGTAGGAGGTGAGGACGGGCTTGCCGCCGGGCGAGGCCGGGAAGTGCAGCACGACGTCGTGCGAGCTGCCCGCGCGGACCTTCATCGTCGAGGTCACCGCGGCAGCGTCCGACTTCGGCGTGAACCGGACCGTGTGGGTGCCCGGCGTCAGGCGGACGGCGTGCAGCACCGTGCCGGAGCCGGCCGCCCGGCTCACCGTGCGTCCGTCGACCGAGATCGAGGTCGTCATCCCGGGAGCGGCCTGGATCAGGACCACCTGGGCCGATCCTCCGGCCCGGCGTTCGTCGGGGGCCTGGGCGGCGTAGGCCGGCAGTGCCACGATGGAGCCGAGGAGCACGCACAGTGCCCCTGCGCAGAAAACGGTCAACCAGGTCTTCATCTCACACACCCACCCCATGGATCCCCCCGGACCCGGTTCCTGGCCGCAAGGGCCCACGTGCTTCGAGAGGAACACGGGAGGGCGGTGTCGTCAACCGCGCAGGTCCGGCTTGTCAGACATATCCGACGGTATCGGGCGGATAATTACCCGGGGGCCTAGGTTCGGGGCATGGAGTTCACCGCAGAGCTGGAGTCCCACGGCGGCAGCACGACCGGGTTCGTCGTGCCCGAGGAGGTCGTCGAGGCGCTCGGATCCGGGCGTCGGCCCAAGGTGGTGGTGAGCGTCGCCGGGCACACCTGGCGCAGCTCGATCGCCTCGATGGGAGGTCGGATGCTGCTCGGCGTGAGCGCGGCCAACCGGGAGGCCGCCGGTGTCGTCGCCGGGCAGGTGCTCGCGGTCGGGGTCGTGCTCGACGAGGCCCCTCGGGAGGTCGAGGTGCCCGGGGCGCTTGCTGCCGCGCTCGCCGGCGACCCGGCGGCGGAGGCGTTCTGGAAGACCCTGAGCTACAGCGCCCAGCGGGGCTTCGCCGAGCCGGTCGCTGCGACGAGGAACGAGGAGACCCGGGCCCGCCGGGTCGACAAGGCGATGACCGCCCTGCGCGACGGCAGGAAGCGGGCATGACGAGCGCCGTGCGACCGGCCACCCTCGCCGACGTGCCCCGGGTCGTGGCGCTGGTGCGCGACCTGGCGGCCTACGAGAAGGCACCCGAGCAGGCGGTGGCGACGGAAGCCGACTTCGCCCGGGCGCTCTTCCCCGACGACGGGGCGCCGACCGCCTTCGCCCATGTCGTCGAGGTCCCGGTAGTGGACGCGGAAGGGGGGCAGGGGGCGCAGAGGGGGGCGCAGAAGGGGAGTCCGAGGTGATCGGCATCGCCGTCTGGTTCCGGACGTTCTCCACCTGGACCGGAGTCAACGGGATCTGGCTCGAGGACCTGTACGTCGACCCGGACCACCGCGGCAACGGGGCGGGCCGGGCGTTGCTCGCCGCCCTCGCCGGGGTCTGCGCCGAGCGCGGCTATCCGCGCCTGGAGTGGTGCGTGCTCAACTGGAACGCCCCGAGCATCGCGTTCTACAACTCCCTCGGCGCGCTCCCGCAGGACGAGTGGACGACCTACCGGATGACCGGCGAGGCGCTCGAGCGCCTCGCCGGGCTCAGCTGAGGGCTCCGAGCCCGGTCGGCACGCCGACCCCCGAGGGGCCGTCGATCCCGGCGCGGGCGTTGCACTGGGAGGCGGCGGCACCCGCGTCGTGCCCGGTCCAGGCGAACTGGCAGTCGCGGGGGCCGTAGCCGAGCCGGTTCGGGTTGCCACCCACCACGCGCTGGCACTGGCTCGCGGTGTCACGCCCGCACAGTCCGTTGCCGCCGAGGGTGACGTCGTACAGCCCGGTGCCGGTGGCGAGGCTGGTGTAGAGGGTGCGCGCCGGGTAGTCGACGCCCCGGGGACCGCCGGCCAGCCCCCACAGGGCGGCCATCAGGGGTGTGGCGAGGGACGTGCCGCCGTAGGTCGACCAGTGAGCGGCGGTGAAGACGTCGTAGCCGGTGAGCGGGTCGGCGAGCGCGGCGACGTCGACCTCCGACCGCTTGCCCGGGGTGCAGCCCAGGGTGTCGTAGCCGGCCGCCCCCGCCTGCCACGGTCGGGCGTCGTAGATCTCGCTGCACCCGGATCCGGTCGCTCCGAGGTAGTGGCCGCCGCCCTCGTTGCCGTCCCGGTTCCAGACGGCCTCGACGTCGCGTGCTCCCGTCGCGGTGACCTGGAGGGTGGTGCCACCCACCCCGACCACGGTCGGCAGGGACGCGGGGACCTCGCTGGACCGGTCGGCGTACTCGGGGTGGTCGGTCCGCGAGTAGTCCCAGCCGAACCAGCCGGCGTCCCCGCTCGCGGCCAGGATCGCCACCCCCGGGTGGTCGTAGTGGCGCGCGGTGGTCGCGAGGTCCAGGCCGCTGCTGTTCTCCGCGCCGCCGTAGCTGTTGCTGACCACCGCGACCGGGAGGGTCGACCCGTCGCCCTTGCGCCAGCGGTACGACGCCGCACCGTCGACGGCGTTGCCGAGGCGTCCGGTGCCGTCGGTCGTGGCCTCGACGAGCAGGATCTTGCAGGTCCGGCACAGACCTCGCACCGCCTGGACGTCGAGGTCGGTCTCCCCGGCCCACCCCTTGTTGGTGGTCCTGGGCAGGGTGCTGCCACCGCGCTGGTCGACCACGCGGAAGGTGCTCTTCTTCTCCTTCGGCAGGTGGTAGCGCGCGTCGAAGGTGTTGAGGTTCTTGACCACGTCGGGCGAGTGGTAGGCGTCCACGAGGGCGATCACCTGCTCGCTGGCCGCGGTGTCGCGGTCCACGGCGTACGCCGTCGCGACCTGGCCGGGGGTGAAGCCGCCGGCCGGGCCCCTGCCGGCGTGGCTCCGGTCGGGCGCCGACCTGGCCGCAGCGCTGTCGCGGGCGACCCGCTTGGCGACCAGCCGCATCGCGAAGCACGTGGCGTGCCCGGGGGCGGGGGCGGCACAGGCCTGCGTCGGGACGTAGACGGTCGTGCTGCCCGAGTCGTCGGCGCTGGCCGGCAGGGCCGGTGTCAGCACCGCCAGGGCGACCGCCAGCGCGGTGGTGAGGAGCAGGACGAGACGGCCACGGGCGGCTGACGACATGGATCACCTCAGGAGATCGAACGGATCGGCGGCCGAGGATAACCCGTCGCACCGACGCCGCTGGTCGGTTTGCCGCGATCGTGACCCGGGCGCAGCAGGATCAGCCGTTGCGCGCCACGATGCTCGCGTTCAGCGCCGCGGCGAACCCGTTCCACGCGGCGTACGGCGCCAGCCCGGCGGCCGCCACCTTGTCGACGGCACCGGCCTTCTTGACCAGGCCCAGCGTCGAGACCTCCAGCAGCGCGATCTCGGCCAGCGCCAGCCGGGGCCGCTCGGCGGTGAAGAAGAGCCAGCACCAGCCGGCGTTCAGGCCCATGTTCAGCCACAGCGCGCGCTGCATCGAGCGACGCTGGTCCTCGTCCATGGCGGCCATCGCCCTGGCGCTGGAGCCGGCGATCAGCGCGTAGAGCGTGGTCCAGACCGGGGCGAAGACCTCGGGCGGCGGCTCCCAGTCGGGGCGGTCCAGCTTGCGGTACCACCGCGACGTCGGCCTGGTGCCGAGGCCACCGATCGCGCCACCGGCGACCACGGCCGGCACGGTGCGGGCGAGCTGCTTGACGAAACCCATCATTCCTCCAGATCCGTGGCGCCGCGGACCCAGCGCCAGATGCCGTCGACGTCGCCGCTGCCCGGGCTGGTCCTCGGGGCGACGTACTCGGGACGGCGACGCCGGTCGTGCCAGAGCCCGCCGGATCGGGGCGCCGGCTCGGTGGCCAGCAGCCAGCTGGTCGTGTCGGCCCCTCCCGAGGGCTCGCGCAGCACCGGCCCGAGCAGCTTGTGGAAGGTGGGTAGCGACTCGACCACGCCAGGGGTGTCGGCCCAGCCAGGGTGCATCGCCCAGGCCCGGATCCCCGCGCCCTCCCAGCGGTCGTTCAGGTGCGCCAGCAGCTCGACCTGGGCCCGCTTGCTCCGGGCGTACGCCGTGGTGGGGGAGTACTCGCCGCTGAGGTACTCCGGGTCGTCGCTGCGCAGCCGCTGGGCGTACATCCCGCCCGAGGTCACGAACACCACCCGCGCCCCGAGGCTGAGGTGCGGCCGGAGCAGGTCGGTCATCAGGACCGGTCCCAGCACGTGCACGGCCATCGTCAGCTCGTGGCCCTGGGCGGACTCCGAGCGCTCGGGCGGCATCACCCCGGCGTTGTGCACGAGCCCGTACAGCTGCTGCTCGCCCAGCTCCTGGCCCAGCTCGGCGGCGAAGCGGCGCACGTCGTCGAGGTCGCCGACATCGCAGCGGTGCACCGTCACGACGGCGTCGGGCACCTCGGCCTGGATTCGCGCCACCACCGGCTTGGCCTTCGCCGGGGTGCGCACCACCAGTCGCACCCGGGCGCCGAGACGGGCCACGTCGAGGGCGGTGGCCAGGCCGAGCCCGGAGGTCGCCCCGGTGACGGCGACGTCCCGGCCGAGCAGCGCGTCCGGCTCCGGGTCCGCGGGCCAGCCGGGGAGCCGCTTGCGGACGCTGAGCCCGATCTGGGAGAAGCCGACCAGGGTCCGGTCGAGGCCTCGGTCGATCGCGGAGTCGAGCAGGTGGACCGGGTTCACCGGACTGTCTTCATCGGGTGGCCTTCTGGTAGCGGTCGAGGGAGACGGCGCGCTCCTCGGCGTGGTCGACGATCCGCCGGGGGTAGTCGTGGGCGTAGCCGTCGTCGTGCTCCCAGGGCTCGTGGGCGGCCTTGCCGTCGAGGTGGGCCAGCTCGGGGACCCAGCGGCGGACGTAGGCGCCGTCGGGGTCGAACTTCTTGCCCTGGGTGGTCGGGTTGAAGACCCGGAAGTACGGCGAGGCGTCGGTGCCGGTGCCGGCCGTCCACTGCCAGCCGTGGTTGTTCGAGGCGATGTCACCGTCGAGGAGGTGGTCGAGGAAGTGCTGCGCGCCGGCCGGCCACCACACGTGCAGGTCCTTGGCCAGGAAGCTGGCCGTGATCATCCGGACCCGGTTGTGCATCCAGCCGGTCTCGCGCAGCTGGCGCATCCCGGCGTCGACGACGGGGTAGCCGGTGCGGCCCCCCCGCCAGGCGTCGAGACCGTCCGGGGACTCGTCGTAGGACAGCGAGCCGAGCTGCGGCTTGAGGTCGTGCCAGGCCGACTCGGGATGGTGCCACAGCACGTCGGCGTAGAAGTCGCGCCAGGCCAGCTCGGTGGCGAAGGTGCCCGCACCCGAGCTCCGCTTCGGCCCCAGGTCGGCCAGCAGGGTGCGGGGGTGCACGGCGCCGACCTTGAGGTACGGCGAGAGCCGCGAGGTTCCCGCCGCCGCCGGCTTGTCGCGCTCGTCGTCGTAGTCGTCGACCGAGGCGTCGAGGAAGTCGCGCCACCGGGCGCGAGCGGCGTCCTCCCCGGCCTCGGGCAGCTCCACCGGGCTCTCCCGCAGCGCCTTGTCCAGCATCGCCGCGACCCGCTGGTCGTCGTCGGCCGGAGCGAGGCGGAGGTCCTTCGGCTCCTCGGCCGGGCCCCGCCAGCCGTGCGCACGCCAGGCGCGGGAGAACGGCGTGAACACCTGGTAGGGCGTGCCGTCGTCCTTGGTCACCCGGCCCGGGGTGACGGCGTACGGCGACCCGGTCTCGACCCAGTCGATCCCCAGGTCCGCCAACCCGGCGGCCACCGCCTCGTCGCGCGCCCGGCCGTACGGCGTGGTCTCCGCGGAGACGTGCACCGAGCCCGCTCCGAGCTCACGGGCGAGGTGCGGGACCAGCGTGCGCGGGTCACCGAGGCGCACCGAGAGCCGTCCGTCGTACGCCGCCACCGCGGCGCGCACGCTGGCCGCCAGCCACGCCGTGCGCACGGCTCCGGTGCGCCCCCACAGGGCCGGGTCGATCACGAACACGACGTGCACGTCCGCCTCGCCCGCCGCCTCCTGGGCCGCGCCCAGCGTCGGCAGGTCGGCCCGGCGCAGGTCGCGCCGCAGCCAGACCAGAGCCGTCACGCGGGAGCCGTCATGCCGAGGCCGCCTTGGCGTCGAGGGTCTCCTTGAGCTGCTCGGCGGTGTCGTCGCCGAGCTTCTGCAACGCCTTGCCGAGGAACGGCGAGGCGAGCGCGGCGAGGCCGTGGAAGGTCATCTCGGCGCGGTAGTCGACGCTCGAACCGCCACCCTCGGCCGGGTCGATGGTGATCGTGTCGCGGCTGGTGACGGTCTTGTTCCTGCCCACGATCACGAAGCGGTGCGTGCCGGCCGACTCGTCGGCGCTCTCGGTGACGTACTCCAGCGTGGTCTCGTTGCCGCGGAACTCCGAGACGTTGCGGTACGTCGTGCCCACCCCGCCGTCGCCCGAGAGCAGCGTGCAGGTCACCGTGCCGGCGTCCCACTCCTCGGCGCTGGTGAAGTCCAGCAGGTAGGCTGTAGACGTACTCGGGCGCCCACGTCGTCTTGACCGTGCGTCGGATGTCATGAGCCATGGGTGAGACGCTACCGGGACGCCGAGGGTCGGCGAAACGTTCAGGGGGGTGACCCGGTGGGCCTGCGACTGGACGCCCCGATCGACCTCGCCGCGCTGCCCGAGGCGCTGGCGGCGTTCTGGAGCGAGCGGCACCTGTGCACGCTGACCACCCTGCGCGCCGACGGCACCCCGCACGTCGTACCGGTCGGGGTCGCGCTCGACCCCGAGCGCGGCTGTGCGTGGGTGATCACCGGTGGCGGCTCCGCCAAGGTGCGCCACGTGCGCGCCGACCCGCGGGTGGCGGCCAGCCAGGTCGACGGCCGCCGCTGGTCGACGCTCGAGGGGACGGTCGAGGTCTGCGCGGACGCGGGGTCGGTCGCCCGTGCGGTGCAGCGCTACGCGGACCGCTACCGCCAGCCCCGCCCCAGCTCGACCCGGGTGGCGCTGCGGATCACTCCGACCCGGCTGCTGGGCGGCGCGGCCCTCACCTGAGGCGCGGGCCCGGGAGCCGGTTCGCGGATCGCGGATCGGTGGTGTCGCCGTGCGCGCGACGGTCGTAGGCTGGGTCCTTGCCCGCGGGGCTGACGTCCCTCTCCCGATCCGCCCGACCCCGACCCGTCAGGAGCCGTCACCGATGCCGAGCGTCGCCGACGTCGAGCAGGCACTGCGCGTCGCCGACGCGCTGCCTCCCGGCGACGAGCAGGTCTCGACCTCCGAGCGGGCGCTGGCGCAGGCCGAGGAGCTCGGGCGAGCGACGCCCTGGTCGTGCAGGCCCGGATCAACCTCGTCGCGGCGTACGACGCCGCTCGCCCGGGCGAGCGCGAGCTGCCGCACATCGCCTGGCTGCTCGGCGCGCTGAGCCGACGACGTGGCGGCCCGGGCGGACCCGGTCCCGGACCAGTCCCTCCGGCTCAGCGAGCGCCAGCGCTTCGAGATCCTGTGGGAGTGCCGGTTCGCGATGAACCGCACCCGTCGCTCCAGCCGGCATCCCGCTGCTGGTCGTGCAGCGGATCTACGCCGACATCGAGCGCCGCTACCGCGCCGAGGAGGTCTCGCCGAACCTCTTCGCCAAGTACCGCGCCCTGCTGGCCCGCGACGTCGACGAGCCGGCGGTGCTCGAGCAGTGGCTGCGGATCTGGCGGCGAGAGCCCGCGCGACGACCTGTCCGACTGCGAGGTCTGCGACGTCGCCGACGATGCGCGGTTCCTGGCCGAGGCCGGTGACCACGAGGGCTGCGCTCGAGCGGGCCGCGCGACCTGCTGGAGGGCCGCCGCGGCTGCGACCTCGAGCCGCACCGGATCTTCGGCGAGGCCGCCGACTGGGCGATGAAGCTCGGCCGGGTCGACGCGGCCGAGGCCTACCACCGCGCCGGGCTGGCTGCTGGTCGCCGACGACCCCGCCGGGTCTCCGCGATGGCCGCCCACGTGATGTACCTGGTGCGGGCCAACCGCGCCGGGGCGCGCCGTACGCCTGGTCCAGAGCATGGTCGCCGCTGCTCGGCGGGCCACGCCGGCGACGCGGCTCGACGACGACGACCGGATGCGCGGCTCCGCCGTGGTCGGTCGGGTGCTGCGGGCCGGTCGGGGTCACCGGATGGCGCCCTCGGTGGTCGCCGGGCTGCCGCTGGACACCGCGATCGCCAACTTCGAGGGCGTCGGACGCCAGCTGGCCGCGGCCTTCGACGCGCGCAACGGCACCCGGCCGGGTCTCGGCGCGGCTGGCGGCGCTGACCCGGCTCACGCCGTACACCGACCCGCCTCGACCGAGGCGCGGGCGGTCGACCTGCTCGACGTCGCCATGACGCAGGCCCGCCCGCGCCGCCGTGAGCCGCGCGCGCCGCTGCCCGACAGCGCGCTGGGCTACGCCGCCGAGCTGCTCGGGGCCAGCGACGAGTTCGCCGCCTCCCGGGTGGTCGAGCTGGTCAACGGCTGGGCGGCGCACCGCGCCGAGATGCTGCCGGTCGACGACCCGTTGGAGCACTTCTCCGTCTCCTACCTCGACCGTCGGGCGCTGACCTCGGAGCGGGCGCATGGCCGACGGCGGCGTTCGCCCGCGAGCTGCTCGCCAGCGCCGCCGAGTCCGCACGCCTGTCGGGCAGCCAGCCGGCCGATGCAGCGCGTCGAGGTCGAGGTGCTGCACCGGGCCGCGCTCGCCGGCGACACCCAGCGCCTGGTCGCGGGCGGAGAAGATCGTCGAGGAGCTGGCCGCGATCGGCGAGCTGCGCGAGGCGGCCGCCGCGCTGATGACGCTGAGCCGCAACCCCGATGCCCGTCGGGGGATGGACTACGCCCTGCGCGCGGCCGACCTGTTCGCGCCGGGCCGGCCAGCCGCGCTGGCAGGTCACCGCGCTGCAGGCCGCCGGGTACGCCGCCATCTGGGCCGACCCGGAGCGGTCCGAGGAGCTGCTCGACCGGGCGCACCGGCTGGCCCTCGAGCACGCCCTGCCCGCCGTGGCCGTGGCGGTGACCGCGACCCGGGCCAAGCTGGACTGGCGGCGCGGTCGGCTCGAGGACGCGATCGCCGGCTACCGCCGGGCCGTCGCCGATTCCGGCGGAGGTCGGCGTCAGCGACCCGCTCGGACTGCGCTCGGAGCTGTGCGACGTGCTGCTCCAGGCCGGTGACTGGGAGGCCCTGATCGACGAGGCCCACGAGCTGATGCTGCGCCTCGACGACGGCGACGTGCTCGGCCGCGCCCTCGCGCACCGGGTGCTCGGCCTGGGCCTGCTGGAGACCGGCAACGTGCACGAGGCGGTCGAGGTGCTGGAGCCGGCGGCGATCGCCCTGGCGCGCGAGCACGAGGCGCTGTACGCCGTCACGTCGTGGACCCTGGCCCGGGCGCTGCTGGCGGCCGGTCGGGCCGACCTCGCAGCGCCGTACTTCGAGATCGCGGCCACCGGCTTCGACGAGCAGGGCCGGCTGGCGGACGCCGCGGCGGCGCACGAGGCCGCCGGGGCCACCCTCGGGCAGTCGGGTGTCACCGTCGAGGCGGCCGAGCACCTGGTCGCGGCGGCCCGCAGCTCGCGCTACATCGGCGACGTGCACCGGATGGTCTCCTCGTTGCGACAGCTGGCCGGGGTGCAGGCCGCGGCCGGGCGGACCACGGAGGCGCTCTCGACCCTGGGTTCGGTGATCCCCGAGGCCCGGAGCGCCCCCGACCCCGACCCGAGGCTGAGCCCGGGCTTCGCCCCGGCCATCGAGGAGGACCGGCTGCGCGGACTGCTCCAGCACCAGGCGGCGCTGGTGCTCGCCGAGGGTGAGCGGGTCGACGAGGCCCGGTCGCTGCTCGCCGAGGCGATCCCCACCTTGTCCCAGCACGGGCACGAGAGCGAGACCGGCGCGGCCCGGGAGAGCTGGCAGCGACTGACCGGCGGTCCCTGGTCGGACTGAGCCGGGCTGAGTCCGACCGAGTCGGGCTGTGTCGGATCGGGCCGGGATCAGCGCCGCGGCGTGACGCAGGACAACTCGGGTTTCGTGGACACGGGCGCGCCTCGGACGGGACAATCCTCGGGGGAAGGGAAACCCACGGATCGTGCCCGCGTGCGGCGCGACCTCGCCCCGAAAGGCTGCCCATGACCTCCGACTCGCCGCTGGCGAAGCTGCCGATCTTCGACCGGCTGACCGACGCCGAGCTGCGCACGGATCCTCAAGGCCGGCACCGAGGTGAACGTCCCCGCCAACTGGTCGCTGATCTCCGAGCGGACCCCGGCCGACAAGGCCTACATCGTGCTCGAGGGCGACCTCTCGGTCCGCAAGGGCACGCGAGGAGATCGCCCGGCTCGGCCCCGGTGACGTGGTCGGCGAGACCGGCGATCGTGCGGCACAAGCTGCGCAACGCCTCGGTCGTCTCGCTGACCCCGGCCCGGGTCGTGCACTTCACCCGCGAGGCGGTCGAGGAGCTGTACGCCGTCGATCCCGACCTTCAAGGAGGCGCTCGACGTCGCCGCGGACGCGTCGGCTCCGGCGACGCCGCGACGCGAGAGCGACTAGGCGGTGCGCCCGCCCGAGGACGCTGCTCGCGACGCTCGAGGAGCTGCTGCTGGGCGGCCCGGCGGCGTACACGCGCGTCGAGGTCGCCGAGCAGGTCGGGCATGCCGACTCGACGGAGGCGGCCGCGTTGTGGCACTCCCTGGGCTTCCCGCACGCCGACGACGACGCGGTGGTCTTCACCGAGGCCGACCTGACCGCCCTGCGCCAGACGTCGCAGCTGATCGAGCAGGGGGTGCTGGACGAGGCCTCGCGGACGGCGATGGTGCGCACCTGGGGCCGCAGCTTCGCCCGGCTCGCGGAGTGGCAGACCACCCTGCTCGCCTCGGTGGCCGCAGGCAGCCCAGGACCCGGAGCAGAGGATGGCGGAGCTCGCCCTCGACGTCATTCCCGCTCGTCGACTCGCTGCAGGCCTACATCTGGCGCCGGCACCTGCTCGGTGCGTCGGCCCGGCTGCTCGTGCGGCCCTCCGCGATCGACGCCACGGCGGTGCAGGCCGTCGGGTTCGTCGACATCGTCGGCTACACCGCGCAGAGCAAGCACCTCGACCAGGGCGAGCTGGTGGCCCTCGTCGAGCACTTCGAGGACGTCGCCACCTCCACCACCACCGACCACGGCGGCCGGCTGATCAAGACGATCGGTGACGAGGTGCTGCTCGTCGCGGACGACCCGGTGGAGGCCGCGGCCATCGCCCTGGAGCTCGTCGAGCGGCACGAGCACGACGAGGCGTTCCCCGAGGTGCGCGCGGGGGTCGCCTTCGGCGACGTGGTCAGCCGGCTCGGGGACGTCTACGGGCCCACCGTCAACGTCGCCTCCCGACTGACGACCCTGGCCCGGCCGGGCACCGTGCTGCTCGACTCCGGCCTGCGCCGACGCGTTGCGCGAGGCCGATCCCGACGAGCAGCGGCTCCGGCTGCGCCGGGTGCGGCGTACGTCGGTCAAGGGCTACCACAAGCTCGAGCCCTGGCGCCTGAAGCGTCCGCACCCCGGCGACGAGGACGGCGACGAGGACTGAGCCTGCTACGGCTCGTCCGGGTGGTCCGCCGGCCGGATCCGGACCTGGTCGGGACGGAAGCCGTGCTCGATGCCCCACAGCACCGCGCGGCTGCGGCTGTCCACGCCCATCTTGCGGTAGCTCGAGCGGATGTAGGACTTCACCGAGTTGATGCTCAGGAACGCCCGGTCCGCGATGTCCTGGTTGCTCAGGCCCTGGGTGATCAGGGCGATGATCTCCGACTCGCGCATGGTCAGGCCCTGCTCGCGACCGGGCCAGTCCCCGTCGGTCGGCTCGGTGCTGGTCTCCTCGGGCGAGACCACCGTCTCGCCGGCGGAGACCCGCTCCAGAGCCTCGACGAGGTCGTCGGCGCCCAGGCTCTTGGCGAGGTAGCCCGAAGCCCCCTGGGCGATGGCCTCGTAGACCAGGCGACGCTGGAGGTTCCAGGAGTAGACGACCACGCGACGCGCCCGGGTCGTCTCGAGCACCTGGGCGAAGGAGCCGCGCCCGCCGTTGGTCTGGGAGAAGGAGTCGTAGAGAGCGACGTCGACCGGCTCGCCGCTCCCGACCGGCTGGTCACGGGGGGCGCCCGCGGTCAGCTCGACGACCGTGATCCGCGCCGAGTAGGGCTCGAGCATCTTGGCCAGACCCTGGACGACCAGGGCGTAGTCGTTGATCAGAGCGAGGCGGAGGGGTCGGTCCGACATGACCGGAACCGTAGCCCGCAGGCAGCCACCCCTGGGGAGGGTGTTGCCACCCGGACGAGCGCCACGGCTCAGAAGAAGATCGCCGGCAGGGCGTAGAGCATCGTCACCGACCAGATCACGTGGGTCAGGATCGGGGCCAGGATCCCCCCGGACGCCCGTCGCTGCAGGGCCACCACCGTGCCGACCACGATCGCGGCGAACCCGAGCATCACGTTGCCCGTGGCCAGCGTCGCGACCACGTAGATCAGGGTCGTCCAGACCACGGGGTTGTGCGGGATGGCGGCGTAGACGGCACCCCGGAAGAACAGCTCCTCGGCGACCCCGTTGACCACGGTCACGAGCAGCAGGAGCAGCGGCTGGGTGCCCTGGTCGGCGTAGTCGAGCACCTTGACCACCGCCCGGTCCAGCGGGCCGATCTGGTGCACCGCCAGGCCACCGACGACGAACACCACCGCGAGCCCGACGCCGAGCAGGATGGGTTGCAGGACCGGGCGGGTCAGCGGGTGGTCCGCGCTCCCGGGCCGGCCGGTGTCGATCCGGCCCAGGTGCAGGGGGCCGGAGGCGAAGGCCCCCACCGCCCACACGACGGCGAGCAGGAAGGTGGAGACGTAGAAGGTCGAGGAGCCGGGCTGGATCCGCAGGGAGAACGAGAGAACGCCGCCGCCGAGCAGCACGAACAGCACCGTCACCAGCTGGCGACGGCGGAAGTCGCGCGGGTCCTGGCGGTGGTCCCGCGGCACCTGCCGCGACAGCGACGGCTGGACCAGGCGGGCGAAGAACGAGGCCATCTCAGGCCCCGGTCTGCCGGTCGTCCTCCAGGGCCCGGCGCACCATCTCCTGGTACGCCGTGAGCTCCTGCGGCACCACGTCGCGGATCGAGTCGTCGGTGACCACGACCTCGTTGCCCATCGAGTCGATCAGGTTGCGACCGGTCGTGACGTCGACGTCGGTCACCAGCGCCAGCCAGCGTGACGACAGCCCGGGGGTGAGCACCGGAACGGTGACGACGACCAGCTCGCGCCCGGTCATCACGAGTGCGGCCTGCTGCAACATCTCGCCGTAGGTCAGCACGTCAGGTCCACCGATCTCGAAGACCCGACCGATGGCGGCCTCGTTGCCGGCCACGCCGACCAGGTAGCCGACCACGTCGTCGACCCCGATCGGCTGCGTGCGGGTGCCGACCCACTTGGGCACCACCATCACCGGCAGGGTCTTGACCAGCTGGCGCGTCATCTCCCAGGAGATGCCGCCCTTGCCGACGACGATCGCGGCCCGCAGCGTGGTGACCGGCACCCCGGTCGAGCCGAGCAGCTCCTCGACCTGACGGCGGGAGCGCAGGTGGTCCGAGAGCGTCCCCTTCGACTCGTCACCGAGGCCGCCGAGGTAGATGATCTGGCGCGTCCCGTTGGCCGCGGCGGCGGCGGCGAAGGCTCGTGCCGCGTCGGCGTCCTTCTCCACGAAGTCCGCGTCCCCGAGGGAGTGCACGAAGTAGTAGGCGACCTCGGCGCCCGTCAGGGCCTGGTCCAGCGAGTCCTCGTCGAAGACGTCGCCGTAGACCGCCGTGCCGGCGCCGTCGTAGGTGTCGGGGTGCCTGGTCATCGCGGTCACGTCGTGCCCGGCCTCGACCAGCGCCGGACCCAGACGACTGCCGACGAAGCCCGTCGCGCCGGTGAGCAGGATCTTGGTCACCACTCCAGAGTAGGCAGTGCCGCTCCACCCTGGCGGGTGGCCGCGGTCAAGGGGACGGATGCGCGCGGGCCCGGCCCCTCCGCGAGGAGGGACCGGGCCCGTTTCACACTCCCCTGAAGGGGGGCTCGACCGCGCCTGTCGGCGCTGGGGCTCAGCTGTCCGCCGGGGCCGTGTTCACCGTGATGGTGGCGATACCGACCAGCAGTCCGGCCTTGACGGCCTTGGTCTTGAAGGTCTGGTTCAGCAGGGGAGCCGCGACGGGGGAGATCTCCACCTTGGTGCCGGTGAGGATCGCGTCGCTGCCCTCGGTCTTGAGCGGCTTCAGGGTCCGCCCGTCGAGGGTGAAGAGGTAGGCGCTGGTCGCGGCGACCTTGCCGTTGACCGTGACGTCACCGTAGACGCGCGAGGCGCCCGGGTCGACGTTGAAGTTGGTCAGCTTGACCGTGGTGCCACCCGCCTTGAGCGAGAGGCCCGAGCCCTCGTGCTGGATCTGGCCGATGACGTACGGCGAGACCGTGCCGGGCTTGAAGTAGGTCACGTTGCCGCCGGTGATCGGGAAGACCAGCGAGCCGTTGGTCAGCTTGGCGTCGCCGACGACCCCGGGGGTCAGCTTGAGGGCGGTGAGCGCGTCGGTGAAGCCCGAGTCGAGCTTGATCGCGGTGGTCTTGCCGGAGAGCGCGTCGATGGAGGCGAGGGCCTTCGGGGCGCCCTGGCTGGCGCTGGAGGAGGACGAGCTCGACGACGCGGCGGTCGAGGAGCTGTCGGTGCCGCCGCAGGCGGCGAGCGAGAAGGCCATACCGGCCACAGCGGTGGCGGCGAGGATGCGCTTGCGGGTGGTGATCATGATGAACAGCTCATTTCTTGGTGGGTGGATCTGGTGGGCGGGAGTGGGGATGACTCCCTGCACGTGAAGTCGTTCGCCGGGGCCGGATGTCCGGTTTGGTGATGGTGGTCCGGCGTTTCAAGTCGTCCTGACCGGATTGGTCCCGTTACCGGACGGTTAGGTGATCTCGGCGTCGGCTGCATCACATCCACGGTCGTCACGGCAGAGACACGAGGGGCCCGGAGGTGGTTGCATGGCTTCACCCACGTCCGCGACAGGAGCGTCCCTGAGATGGCCAAGACCAAGTTCGTCTACCGGTTCAGCGAGGGAAACAGGGACCAGAAGGAGCTGTTGGGCGGCAAGGGCGCCAACCTGGCGGAGATGACGAACCTCGGGCTGCCCGTTCCCCCCGGCTTCACGATCTCGACCGACGCGTGCCGGGCCTACCTGCGCGACGGCAAGGTGCCCAAGTCGCTCAAGGTCGAGGTCACCATCGCCATGCGTGAGGTCGAGGAGCAGGTCGGGCGCGCCTTCGGCGACTCCACCGACCCGCTGCTGGTCAGCGTCCGCTCCGGCGCCAAGTTCTCGATGCCGGGGATGATGGAGACCGTCCTCAACGTCGGGCTGAACGATGAGACCGTCGAGGGCCTGGCCAAGCAGTCCGGTGACGACCGGTTCGCCTGGGACTCCTACCGACGGTTGATCCAGATGTTCGGGCGCACCGTGCTCGACATCCCGGGTGAGCCGTTCTCCGACGCCCTGGCGTCCCGCAAGGACGAGAAGGGCGTCGCCACCGACGTCGAGCTCGACGCCGACGACCTCCGTGCGGTGGTGGCGGCCTACAAGGCCGTCGTCAAGGAGCACACCGGCGAGGACTTCCCGCAGAAGCCTCGGGCCCAGCTCGACCTGGCGATCGGTGCGGTCTTCGGATCCTGGAACACCGAGCGGGCTCGGCTGTACCGACGTCGTGAGCGGATCCCGCACACGCTCGGCACCGCGGTGAACATCGTGAGCATGGTGTTCGGCAACATGGGTGACACCTCCGGCACCGGGGTCTGCTTCACGCGCGACCCGTCCAGCGGCCACTCGGGGGTGTACGGCGACTACCTCAGCAACGCCCAGGGCGAGGACGTCGTGGCGGGCATCCGCAACACCCTGGCCCTGGCCGACCTCGAACGGCTCGACGCGAAGTCCTACCAGGAGCTGCGCACGATCATGCGCCGCCTGGAGACGCACTACCGCGACCTGTGCGACATCGAGTTCACCATCGAGCAGGGCAAGCTGTGGATGCTGCAGACCCGGGTCGGCAAGCGCACGGCGGCCGCGGCGTTCCGGATCGCCTGCCAGCTCGACGACGAGGGTCTGATCACCACCGACGAGGCGCTCGAGCGGGTCAACGGCACCCAGCTCAGCCAGCTGCTGTTCCCCCAGTTCGACTCCTCCTCCGAGCGTCAGCTGCTCGGCAAGGGCCTCGGCGCGTCCCCGGGTGCGGCGGTCGGCGCGATCGTCTTCGACAACGCCCAGGCCGCGGAGGAGAAGGCGAAGGGCAACCGGGTGATCCTGGTCCGTCGCGAGACCAGCCCCGAGGACCTGCCCGGCATGGTCGACTCCGTCGGCGTGCTCACGACGCGTGGCGGCAAGACCTCGCACGCCGCCGTGGTCGCCCGAGGGATGGGCATGTGTGCGGTGGTCGGCGCCGAGGAGATCAAGGTGGGCGACCACGAGGTGCACGTGGGTGACACGGTGCTCGAGCGTGGCGACGTGATCGCGATCGACGGCGCCAGCGGCGAGGTGTTCCTCGGGGACGTGGCGGTGGTCGACTCCCCGGTGATGACCTACATCTCCCAGGGGCGCGAGGCCGCGCACGCGGCCGCCGACGGCGACACGGAGATCATCGAGCTGGTCGACGCCGTCGACCGGCTGCTGAGCCACGCCGACGACGTACGCCGGCTGCGGGTGCGGGCCAACGCCGACACCGGCGAGGACGCCGCACGGGCCCGGCTGCACGGCGCCGAGGGCATCGGGCTGTGCCGGACCGAGCACCAGTTCCTCGGTGAGCGCCGCGTGCAGATCGAGCGGGTGGTGCTGGCCGACTCGGCCGAGGAGCGCCGCGAGGCGCTCGACGCCCTGCTGCCGTTGCAGCGCCAGGACTTCCGTGAGCTGCTCGAGGCGATGGACGGCCTGCCCGCCACGATCCGGCTGATCGACCCGCCGCTGCACGAGTTCCTCCCCGACCTGTCCGACCTCTCGGTCAAGGTGGCGCTGGCCGAGGAGCGGGGCGAGCCCGATGCCCACGACGTGAAGATCCTCGCCGCCGTCCGGCGGATGCACGAGTCCAACCCGATGCTCGGCCTGCGCGGGGTCCGGCTCGGGCTGCAGCTGCCCGGGCTCTTCGCGCTCCAGATCCGCGCCATCGCCGAGGCGGCCGTCGAGCTCCGCAAGGAGGGCAAGCAGCCGCTGCCCGAGATCATGGTGCCGTTGATCGGCTCGCAGCGTGAGCTCCAGCTGGTGCGCGACGAGGCCGCGGTCGTGCTGGGCGAGGTCGCCGAGGAGTCGGGGGAGAAGCTGGACTTCGCGATCGGCTGCATGATCGAGCTGCCACGCGCCGCGCTCACCGCGGCCCGGATAGCGGAGGAGGCCGACTTCTTCTCCTTCGGCACCAACGACCTGACCCAGACCACCTGGGGGTTCTCGCGCGACGACGTCGAGGGGGCCTTCTTCGCGACGTACCTCGACAAGGGGGTGCTCACCATCTCGCCGTTCGAGACCCTGGACGCCGACGGGGTCGGCCAGCTGGTCGAGGCAGGGGTCGCCGGCGGCCGGTCGACCAAGCCCGAGCTGAAGATCGGCGTCTGCGGGGAGCACGGCGGAGATCCCGAGTCGATCCACTTCTTCCACCGCGCCGGGCTGGACTACGTGTCGTGCTCGCCGTTCCGGGTGCCCGTGGCCCGGCTGGAGGCCGGGCCGGGCCGCGGTGCTGCCGGAGGACGTCGAGTAGGTCGGTCCCGGACAGGTCAGCTACTGTCAGGTTGGCCGACCAGCGCTCCTCGATGCGCCCGAACTTCCAGATCGCCAGCGATCCGGCCCACGTGATCACGAACAGCGCGACGATGCCGTAGCCGACGTACTCGAGGTCGAGGTTGCCCAGCGCCGCGAGCGGGCCGGAGGTGATCCCGGTCTTCTCGGCCAGCAGCCCGATCAGCTCGATGCCGCCGATGATCAGCGCCACGGCGACGGAGAGCGCGGTGACGGTGATGTTGTAGTAGACCTTGCGCACCGGTCGGGCGAAGGCCCAGCCGTAGGCGACGTTCATGAACGCCCCGTCGAGGGTGTCGAGCAGGCTCATCCCGGCGGTGAACAGGATCGGCAGGGTCAGCACCGCCCAGAACGGCAGGTTGGCCGCGACGGCGCCGCCGGCGATCACCAGCAGCCCGATCTCGGTGACGGTGTCGAAGCCGAGACCGAACAGGAAGCCGGTCGGGTAGAGGTGCCACGGCTTGGTGACCAGCTTGGTGACCCGGCCCAGGATCTTGTTCATGAAGCCACGCGAGTCGAGCTGCCTCTCCAGCTCCGCCTCGTCGTAGCGGCCCTGGCGCATCTCGCGGAACACGTTGATGATCGCGACCAGGGAGACCAGGTTGATGATCCCGATCAGCAGCAGGAAGACGCCCGGAGACCGACGTGCCCCAGATCCCGGTGATGTTCGACAGGCTCGAGTTGTCGCTGGAGATCCCGCTGGCCAGCGCCCGGACGCCCGAGCGCGATGCCGCAGACCATCACGAAGACGACCGAGGAGTGCCCGAGGCTGAACCAGAAGCCGGTGGAGACCGGCTCCTTGCCGTCGGCCAGCAGCTTGCGGGTGGTGTTGTCGATGCAGGCGATGTGGTCGGCGTCGAAGGCGTGCCGCATGCCGAGGGTGTAGGCGGTGAGGCCGAGCCCGACGCCGAGCACCTTGTTGCTGACCTCGAAGTTCTGGGGGGCGACCACGAAGCACCAGCAGACCCCAGCCCACGATGTGCAGCAGGGCGACGAAGGCGAGGCAGCGGTACAGGGACGCCCGGCCCGATCGGGAGAGTCGTTGGCGCGCGGGGGGCGCTTCGGTGGTGGTCACCCACGGAACGTACGTCGCCGCGAGCGATAAAGCCAAGGATTCGCAACAAGACGTAACAATCATCTGCAGGCAGGCCGGAACAGTCCGTCCCCGTGCGGGGAGGACCGGGGCGTGCTGGGGGCCACAGCAGATCCACCCCTGCGGGTGCGTGCTGCCGCGCAGGTGCGTGCTTGTCTGGAGAGCATGGGACTAGACGACAAGATGGACAACAAGAAGGACAGCCTCGGCGGCAAGGCCAAGGAGGCCGTGGGCAGCGCCACCGGTGACGAGGAGCTGGAGGCCCAGGGCAAGGGTGACCAGGCCAAGTCCGACCTCAAGCAGGGCGTCGAGAAGGTCAAGGACGCCTTCAAGAAGTAGTCCGTCCGGCGCTCGGCGCCACCGGATCGCACCAGACCCGTCAGGTTCCGACCTGGCGGGTCTTGGCGTCTGCGGACCCGCGGCGACCGCTTGCCAGTTCTTGCCAGTATCAGGTGACAACCGCAACATTGTCGGATCGGGCCTCCGGGCTCGGTAGTTTCCGGCGAGGTCGGTGCATGCGCTCGACCCACAGAGTCGTTCGCGCGCGGTCGTACGGTCGCTCGGTCCTCGGGAGGTGATGGATGGCGCGCTCTCCCGACGTCATCGTCGATCGCTCGCCGCTGGACTCGCCGGCCATCGACGTCCGTCTGCGGGTGGGCTGGCTGCTGCGCTCCTGCCGGCTGAACTCGGCCTCCACGGCCGGGATGGCGGGCAACGCCTTCGCCAGGGAGGTCGGGGTGAACCCGGCCCAGGTCACGAAGTGGGAGAAGGCGAACGACGACGTCGACGCCGGCGCGATCGAGGCGTACGAGCGTTTCCTGGGCCGCCCTCCCGGCGCGATGCGTGGGGTGATCGAGATGAGCCGGCGGGTGTTCCGCCAACCGATCAGCGGCCGGCTACGCCGTGCCCCGGGTTCCTGTGGACCTCGACGAGCTCAGCTCGCTCGTCTGGCCGGCCATGCACGGCGACCCCCGGGGCATCGACTGGCTGCACTTCGCGGACGCGCTGAACAAGGACGGTCCGCTGGCCCTGCCCGGCTTCACGGCCGAGCCGGTGATCGACCGGCTTGACCAGTGAGCTCGCGCGCTCGGTCGAGACGGCCTTCACCACCCGTTACGAGGCGCTGTCCCGGCTGCGGGTCGGGCCCTACCGGACCGTGACGCTGCGCTCCGCTCTCGGCTTCGCGCTGGCCCGCGACTCCCAGATCGCCGTGGAGCTGCTCGAGATCGCGGCCGAGCTGCCGTCCGCTCAGCTGTTCTCCGACATGTGCCGGCTGCTGGTCGACACCCGCCGTCCGGTGTTCGAGGGCGCGTGTCGCGCGTTGGTGATCATGGTCGCGATCGGCGGGATCGAGCAGCGCGACCTGCTCGGCTGCGTCCCGGCCCTGGTCGCCGGCTACAACGCCGTCTGCATGGACGCCCACCGGCACCAGCCTGATGTCCGGCGTCCTGCGCAACCTGCCGGCGTCCCTGACCCGGCTCGCCGACGACGGCCTGGACCGGCCGCTGTCGCCGCTCGAGGGGTCCGGTGCGCTCAGCCGGGACAACCCGACGTACGTCGCCGCCCAGGCCGCCGCGCAGACGATCAAGCGGGAGCTGCCGTCCCGCGAGGACGAGGTGCTCGAGCGGGTCCTCTTCGAGGCGATGTTCGACCCGGTGTGGATCAAGCGCTACATCGCGAAGTACTTCCTGATCTCGCTGCCCTACAAGGACCTCGCCGTCCACGTGGTCACCGAGCTCGGGGAGAACCACCCCTGGACGAGGTGAGGCGCGGAGCGGCTCGGCTGCTGATGCAGGTCGGCAGCAGCCAGGGGATGGCGACCGCGGAGCGCTGGGCGATGTCCGACGATCCGAGGCGCGGCGCAACGCCGGCCTGGCCTCCCTCGGCAACTGGGGCACCGACCTCGATCCGGCCCTGCTGGAGAAGGTCGTCTCGCAGGAGCTGGGACCTCGCCCAGCGCGGGCTGTACGCCGCCGGGATGTCTGGTAGCCCGGTGCTCAAGCGAGTGGGCCGAGGACGCCGTCCCGCTCCGAGGAGGTCCGCGCCGGAGCTCGCTGGTGGCTGCGGCACGGCTCGCGGATCAGCCTCTGATCCGAGGAGCCGGATCCGGTCAGCGGATCGGCGCCCCCGAGATGGTGCGCGCGATCACCAGGCGCTGGATCTCGGAGGTGCCCTCGAAGATGGTGTAGATCTTCGCGTCGCGCGCCCAGCGCTCGACCGGGTACTCGCGGGTGAAGCCGTTGCCGCCGAGGATCTGCATCGCCTGGCCCGTCACCTTGACGGCCGTCTCGCCGGCGAAGAGCTTGGACATCGAGCCTTCGGCCGCGTCGAACGACTTGCCCTGGCTGGCCATCCAGGAGGCCCGCCAGACCAGCAGCCGGCTGGCGTCGATCGCGGTGCGCATGTCGGCCAGGGCGAAGGCGATGGCCTGGTTCTCGATGATCGCCTTGCCGAACTGCTCACGGGTCCTGGCGTAGTCCAGCGCCACCTCGTAGGCCGCCCGGGCGATGCCGATCGCCTGGGCTCCGACGGCGGGGCGGGTGCGCTCGAAGGTGGCCATCGAGGCGTTGTTGCGCTCCGTAGTGCCGCCCGGGCGGGCGCCCTCACGGGCACGGGCCAGACGGGCGTCGAGCTTCTCCTTGCCGCCGAGCAGGCACGAGCCGGGCACGCGCACCGCGTCGAGCACGACCTCGGCGGTGTGCGAGGCGCGGATGCCGTGCTTGGCGAACTTCTGGCCCTGGCTCAGCCCCGTGGTGCCCGGGGGCACCACGAAGCTCGCCTGGCCGCGGGTGCGCAGCTCGGGGTCGACGACCGCGGTGACGACGTGGACGTCGGCCAGGCCCCCGTTCGTCGCCCAGGTCTTGGTGCCGTTGAGGACCCACTCGTCGGTCTTCTCGTCGTACGTCGCCCGGGTGCGCATGGCGCCGACGTCGCTGCCGGCGTCCGGCTCGGAGGAGCAGAAGGCGGCGAGCTTGAGGTCACCGGGCGCGCCGAACATCTGCGGCACCCACTCGCCGAGCTGCTCGGGCGTGCCGTTCGAGGAGACCGCCGCCGCTGCGAGCGTCGTGCCGCAGATCGACAACCCGATCCCGGCGTCACCCCAGAACAGCTCCTCCATGGTGATCGGGATGCCCAGGCCGCTCTCGTCGAAGCTCTGGGCGGCGAAGAAGTCGAGCGAGTAGATGCCGACCGACGCGGCCTGCTCGAGGACCTCCCAGGGGAACTCCTCCTTCTCGTCCCACTGCGACGCAGCCGGACGGATCACGTCCGTGGCGAAGGTGTGCAGCCAGTCGCGGAGGTCGAGGTGGTCCTGGTCGAGCTCGAAGGAAGGATTCGTCACCCGAGAACCCTAACTCAAGGTGTAACCCAGAGTTACAGGTACATCCCGCCCTGCCCGGTCGACCCGTCGTCTCCGGGGACCGGGCCACCCGCGCCGCTGCTGCCCGGCGGCAGCCCGCGCCGCATCTGCTCGAGCTGGGCCCGTGCCGCCATCTGCTGGGCGTAGATCGCGGTCTGGATGCCGTGGAACAGCCCTTCCAGCCAGCCGACCAGCTGGGCCTGGGCGATCCGCAGCTCCGACTCGCTCGGCGTGCCGGAGTCGAACGGCTGCACCAGGCGGGTCAGCTCCTCGTCGAGCTCCGGCGCGAGGCCGTCCTTGAGCTCGTCCATCGAGGTGTGGATGACCCCGGCGAGGCGGGTCCGGCCGGCCTCGTCGAGAGGAGCCGACTTCACCTCCTCGAGGAGCTGGCGGATCATCGAGCCGATCCGCATCACCTTCGCCGGCTGCTCGACCAGGTCGGTGAGGCCGTGGCCGTCCTCGCCATCTCCGGAGTCCGCGGCGATCGCGTGCCCGTCGGGGCCGATCACCACCACCCGGGGGTTGTCGTCGGGGGACTGCTCGCTGGTCGGCTCGCTCATGGCCGCGACCCTACCCAGCGGTCGGGTCGGGTCGGACGGTGAGCACGATCTTGCCGGTGTGCCCGCTGTCCTCCATCAGCTGGTGGGCCCGGGCGACCTCCTCCAGCGGGATCTGCTCGTGCACGACCGGGCGCACGGAGCCGTCAGCGACCAGCGGCCAGACGTGCTCGGCCGTCGAGGCCACGATGCCGGCCTTGGCCGCCGCCGGTCGCCCGCGCAGCGAGGTCGCGATGACCGCGCCCCGCTTGCCGAGCAGCTTCCCGAGGTCGAGCTCGCCCTTGGCGCCGCCCTGCAGCCCGATCACGACCAGCCGGCCCTCGGTGGCCAGGGCGTCGACGTTGCGGGACAGGTACGCCGCCCCCATGTTGTCCAGGATCACGTCGACCCCGCCCTCGGCCCTGGCCGCCGCGACGAAGTCCTCCTCGCGGTAGTTGACGGCCACGTCGGCGCCGAGCTCGCGGCAGCGCTCGACCTTCGCCGCTGAGCCGGCCGTCGCCAGCACGCGGGCGCCCAGGGCGTGCGCCACCTGGATGGCCATCGCTCCGATGCCACCGCCGCCGCCGTGCACCAAGAAGGTCTCGTCGGCCTGGAGCCCGGCCACCATGAAGACGTTGGACCAGACCGTGCAGGCGACCTCGGGCAGCGAGGCCGCGGTGACCAGGTCCACCCCGGCCGGCACCGGCATCAGCTGGCCCACCGGGACGGCGACCTTCTCGGCGTACCCGCCACTCGCGAGGAGCGCGCACGCCGGGTCCCCGACCGACCAGCCCTCGACGCCGTCACCGACGGCGCTCACGGTGCCGGAGCACTCCAGGCCGAGGACGTCGCTGGCGCCCGGTGGCGGTGGGTAGTTCCCCTGGCGCTGCATCACGTCGGCCCGGTTGACGGCCGAGGCGACCACGTCGAGGACCACCTCGCCGGGGCCCGGCTCGGGGTCGGGCAGGTCGGTCAGGACGAGGGCCTGCGGCCCTCCGGGGTCAGGGGCAGTCACAGCACGCATGGGACCCACCCTAGGAGGGGCCGTCGGGCCCGAGGTGGGCCGCCCGGATCCGGCGCAGGTCGTCCCAGGTGTCGACGTCGGCGGCCTCGTCGCCGTGGGCGGGCACGCCGACCAGGCGCAGCGGCGTGATCAGGGCGTGCATCGACAGGCCGGCTCGCGCACCCGGTCCGGGCGCCGCGGCGAGCAGCGCCTCGGTCCGGTACACCGCGCACAGCGGCTGGCGGCGATGGTCCTCGAGGAGCGCCCCGTCGACCGTGTCCCCGTGGTCGGCCAGGGCCTCGAGCAGCCGTGCGACGGTCCCGGCGCCGACCAGCGGCATGTCCACCGCCAGCGCCAGCACGATCCGGGGTCGTCGGGCGAAGCAGTCCAGACCCTGGAGCAGCGCCGCGGCCGGGCCCGAGCCCGGTGGCTCCTCACGGGTGAACCGGACCGGGTGGGAGGTGGTCGCCGGGTCGCCCACGACGACGATCTCCTCGGCGGCGGTGACCGCAGCGACCGCGCGCCCGAGCAGGGTGTCCGTCCGGGCGTCGGGATCGAGCAGGAGTCCCGCCTTGTCGGTGCCTCCGAGCCGCTCTCCGGCACCGCCGCTGAGCACGACCGCGCTCCAGCGAGCGGATCCGGTCGATGTCTCCACGCTCGGAGCCTAGTCACGCGCTCGGGCGACGGTGGAGTACGCCGATCGCGGTCGGTGCTGGCATGGTAGGTGCATGTCGGAGTCCGGGGCGGATGAGCGCCGCGCACCAGCGCCCCTGCGCGTCGCGGTGGTGCAGACCGAGTCCTCCCTCGACCCGGGCGTCAACCGGAGACGTCTCGACGAAGCCGGGCAGCTCGCCGGCGCGGCCGACCTGGTGGTCTTCCCCGAGGCCTTCGCCCGCGACTTCGGCAAGCCCGGCACCGACCTCTCGGCGCACGCCGAGCCGCTCGACGGTCCCTTCGTCACCCGGCTCCGCGAGGTCTCCGACGCCCACGACGTCGCCATCCTGGCCGGGATGTTCGAGGCGTCCGAGAACGGTTCGCGCCCCTGGAACACCCTCGTGCTCGCGGACCGCGGCACCCTCACGACGTACCGCAAGATCCACCTCTACGACTCCTTCGGCTACCGGGAGTCCGACGTGCTGAGCGCGGGTGAGGTGACGCCGGTGGTCGTCGACGTCCGGGGCGTGCCCGTGGGTCTGATGACCTGCTACGACCTCCGCTTCCCCGAGCTGGGCCGGGCCCTGGTCGACGCCGGCGCCGAGGTGATCGCGGTGCCGGCGGCGTGGGTGGCCGGCGAGCGCAAGCGGCTGCACTGGACCTCGCTGCTGCGCGCCCGCGCGATCGAGAACCTGTGCTTCGTCGTCGGGGCCGCCCAGTCCGGTCCGCGCTACACCGGCTTCTCCTCGGTCTACTCGCCGTACGGCGACCGGCTGGTGGAGGCCGGCGAAGACGAGACCGTGCTCACCACGAGCCTCGATCTCGGTGACGTCGCCCGGGCCCGGGCGGGCAACCCGTCGCTCGGGAACCGCCGGTTGTGAGCGCTCGCAGCGTGGAGCGTCCGCGCCCGGAGCAGGGTGTCGCTCCCCGGACCGGTCCGACCTCCCGCGGCGGCATCGCCGTCGCCCACGGACCCGTGCCGCGTGCCCTGTGGTTCGCGACGATGACGATGGCCACCATCCTGCTGGTCTTCGACCGGATCGGTTCCGGGCTGCCGGAGTACGTCGCCCCGGCGGCGGCGGCGCTCGTCACCGGGGCCGTGGCGGCCGCGCTGGCGCACCGGACCGGCGGTCGCCCCTTCGTCGCCCTCACCGTCGCCCTGGCGATGGGGGCGGTCGCGGTCGCGGTCGACCGCGACCTGCTCACCGCCGGGATGGCCTTCGCGACGGCCGTGCTGACCGGCCTGCTCGCGGTGCTGGTCACCACCCCCGCCATCGACGTGCCCCGTGCGGTCCGCGAGGTCGCGATCGTCACCGCACTGTCGGTGGTCGGCGCGCTCGCGGTCGCGGGCTACGCGCCCCAGGTCGACGCCGACCGGTTCCGCTACCTGGCGGTGGGGGCCGCGCTCGTGGGCATCCTCGGACTGGTCAGCGGGCTCGGTGCCGGTCTGCACGGGCTGGGCCGCCGCGGTGCGGTGCTGCTGGTCGCCGGCACGGTGCTGCTGGTCGCGCTCATCGCCTACGGCGAGGCGGTCACCCGATGGGCCAACTCGGGCGTGGTCGACGCCATCGAGGACGTGCGCTCGGGGCTGCGCACGCACCTGTACGCCGTGCCGCACCCGATCGAGACCCTGGTGGGCTATCCGGCCCTGCTCTGGGGCGTGTTCGTGCGGGCCCGGCGCCGACAGGGCTGGTGGGTGTGCGTCTTCGGGGTCGCGGCCACCGTCTCGACCGCCTGTGCGCTCGTCGACCCGGGCGTCGGTCCGGGCCGCGCCGTCGTCGGCAGCGCCTACAGCCTGGTCCTCGGGCTGCTGATCGGCTACCTGGTGATCCGGGTCGACCTGTTCGTCTCCGGCTCCCGTGGCTCGCGGGCGCGACGCGACGAGGAGGCCCACGCGCTGCGCCCGGAGCCGTACCGGACCCGAAGCCTGCGCTGATCGGAGCCGCGGCGTCAGCCGGGGTGACGGAGGTAGGCCAGCACCGCGAGCACCCGCCGGTGGTCGTCGTCGGAGTCGGGCAGCGCGAGCTTGGCGAAGATGGCGGAGATGTTCTTCTCGACCGCGCCGACGGTGACGAACATGACCCGGGCGATGCCGGCGTTGGTGCGCCCCTCGGCCATCCGCTCGAGGGTCTCGCGTTCACGACCGGTCAGCGTCCTCAGGGCGTCCACCCGGGCCGCGCGGCTCCGCACGAGCGTGCTGACCACCTCGCGGTCCAGAGCCGTCCCGCCGGCGGCGACGCGCCTCGCGGCATCCAGGAAGTCGGCCACGTCACCGACCCGCTCCTTGAGCAGGTAGCCGACCCCGCCGCCCGGGGCGTCGAGCAGCTCGGCGGTGTAGATCGGTTCGATGTACTGCGACAGGATCAACGTCCCGAGGCGGTCGTGCCTGGTCCGGGCCTCGATCGCCGCCCGGATGCCGTCGTCGGTGTAGGTCGGCGGCAGGCGTACGTCGACCACCGCGAGGTCCGGCTCGTGCGTGTCGACCAGCCGCACCAGGTCGGGCCCGTTGTCGGTCGTCGCGACAACCTCGGTGCCGGCCTCGCGAAGCAGGGCGACGAGACCCTCCCGCAGCAGGGTGTGGTCCTCCGCGATCACGACGCGCACGGCACCTCCACGCTCAGTCGGGTGGGTCCGCCCGGTGGCGAGCTCAGCATCAGGGTCCCGTCGAGCGCCTCGACCCGGGAGCGAAGACCCTGCAGCCCGCGTCCGTCGACGTCGGCGCCGCCGGGTCCGTCGTCGTCGATCTCGACGAACACCCGGCCCGGGTCGGGGATCCGGTCCTGGCCCACCCGCACCCGGGCCGCGGCGTCGGGCGCGTGCTTGGCCACGTTGGTCAGGGCCTCGGCGACCACGAAGTACAGCGCGTTCTCGACCGCCGGTGCCACCCGGAGCTCGAGGGCGACGGCCGTGACGTCGACGGGCACCGGCGTACGTTCGGCGAGCGAGCGCACCGCGGCCGCCAGCCCACGATCGGCCAGGACCGGGGGAGCTATCCCTCGGGCGAGGTCGCGCAGCTCGGCGATCGCCGTGCCCGCCTCCAGTCGTGCCTCCCGGACCAGGGTGGCGACGTCAGGGCGGTCCTCCAGCCGCGACTCGGCCCGACCGAGCTGCATCGAGAGGGCCACGAGTCGGGCCTGGGCCCCGTCGTGGAGGTCGCGCTCGATCCGGCGCAGCTCGGACGCCTGGGCGTCCAGCGCCTCGCGTCGGGTCCGGCTCAGGGTCTCCACCCGGTCGTTGAGGCGGGCGGCCCGGCTGAAGGGCAGGTCGTCGCGGCGGAGCACCAGCGCGTGCAGACCCCAGAGCACCACCAGGCCCAGCAGCGGCCAGAACACCCATGACCGCTGGCTGCCGGTGCTCAGCCACACGACAAGGCAGGTGAGGCCAGCGGTCAGGCTGACGGCACCGTGCACCCGCAGCAGTCGCACCTCCCCGCGGGTGCTGGAGCGCCAGCGCGCGATCCACCACAGCGGCGCAAGGGCGAGGAGCAGGCCCAGCCACACCCAGGTCGACCAGTTGTAGCCACCGCCGGTGACGGCCCAGACCAGGGTGCTGACGAAGCCGGTCATCGCGGCGAGCGCGACGATGAAGGGGACGCGTGAGCTCGGCGCCGACGCCGCCTCCGGCTCGTTCATCGAATGCCCGCCCCGCTCTCCACGCCGACATCTTTCCACCCGCCGTGGCTCGTGCGGGCGTCCTCCTGGGGCGACACCCGCCAACCGCGCTCTCCGAGGGCGACGACGAGGGCGGGGAGCGCGATGCCACGTACGACGGTGGCGTCGAGCAGCACCGCCGCCGCCAGTCCGACGCCCAGCTGCTGGAAGACGATCACCCCCAGGGTCGCGAAGATCGCGAAGACAGCAACCATCACGACGGCGGCGCTGGTGATCGTGCCGGCCGTGGCGGTGACACCTTCGGCAGCAGCCTGTGCCGGGGTGCGACCGGCCTCCCGCCGTTCACGGATCCGCTCGAGAACCAGGATGGTGTAGTCCATCGAGAGCCCGAAGAGGATCACGAACATGAACAGCGGGATCCAGGCGACGATGTGCCCGGTCGTGCGGAAGCCGATCAGGTGCTGGGCCCAGGTGTGCTGGAAGACGATCGTGAGGACGCCGTACGCCGCACCGATCGAGAGCAGGTTCAGCGCCATCACCCCGGCGGCCAGCAGCGGTGCCCGGAAGGTCAGGGTGAGCAGGAGGAACCCCAGGAACAGCACGGCACCGATCACCACCGGTGTGGCCGTGGCCATTCGGTCGGAGTAGTCGAGTCCGGAGGCAGCGTCCCCGGTGATCAGGGCGGGTTCGCTGACCCCGGCGATGCCGGTTGCTCGGGGAGCGACGTCGGCCCGCAACCGCCGTACCGTCGCGTCGGCGTCGCCGTGGTCAGGCAGGGGGACGGTGATGCTCGCCGTCGTGGCGTCGGGTGCCACCCGGACCACGACCTCGCCGGTGCCGCCGGTGACGGCTCGCGCACGCTCCCCGAGGGCACGGAGCCCGGGACGGGCGGCGTCCAGTCCGTGCCCGGCGACCACGATCCGAGCGTCGTCCGGGGCGCCCGGGAAGGCGCGCTCGACCGCGACGGCCGCTTGCACGACCGGCAGGTCCGGGGGAAGGTCGTCGATGCCGTTGTCGGCGGTGTGCATGCCGCCGAGCGGGACCGCCAGGGCTGCGAGGACACAGACGGCGGCGACGAGGGCTGCCTTCGGGCTCGAGCTGACCACCGCTGCTACGCGGGCCCACCGTCGCGGGCCCGAGCCGTTGCTGGCTCGCAACGGGAGCCGGCCGGCGTCGACGCGGTCGCCCAGCAGGGCGAGCACGGCCGGCAGCACGGTCAAGGACCCGACCACGGCGATGAGGACCACGATGATGGTGGCCAGCCCCATGGACACGAAGTCGGCCTGAGCCGGTGATCAGCAGACCAGCGAGCGCGACCACGACCGTGCAGCCCGAGACGACGATGGCTCGACCCACGGACGCTGCGGCGGCGACCAGTGCGGACTCGGACCGTCTGGCCCCGACCGGTCCGTGGCGTCGACGTTCCTCCCGCTCGCGGCGGACGTAGAACAGCGAGTAGTCCACGCCGACGGCCAGCCCGATGAGGACCACGATGGCCGAGGTCGACTGGCTGTCCGGGACGACCCACGAGATCACACCGACCGCGCCGAGCGCGGCGGCCACGGAGGTGAGGCCCAGGACGAGGGGCACCGAGGCCGCCACGAGCGCTCCGAAGGCGAGCAGCAGGATGATCAGCGTGATCGGCAGCGAGATCAGCTCGGCGCGGTGCAGGCGCGAGCCGATCAGCGAGTTGACCGCGTTCTCCTCGCTGCCCGGCCCGACCTCGCGCAGCGTGGTGCCCGGATGGGCGGCCTCGACCGAGGCGACCGTGGCCAGGACCGGCCGGACGTGCTCGCTGGCCGAGTCCGGATGTCCGGCGAGCATCACCTGGACCAGGGCGGTGCGGCCGCCGTCGGTCGTCGGCACGGGGCTACCGGCGTGACCTGTGGCCCGCGAGACCACGCCCAGCGACTCGATGCGCGACGCGAGGTCGGTGGTCGTCGCGGCGGTGAGCTCCCGGTCGGGCGAGGAGACCAGAACGTTCTCGGTGGCGGGTGCGCGCAGGCCTGAGGCGTCGATCAGCCGGTCGGCCTGGGCGGCCTCGCCGACCTCGGACTCGGTGTCGCTCAGCGTGCGGGTGCCGCTGATGGCCCCGGCGAGGACGCAGACGACGACGAGGAGCAGCCAGGCGGCGATCACCGTTCGGGGTCTTCGCTGGGCGAGTCGAGCGGCTTGGGCGGTCGTGGCTGAGACGGTTCGGCGGTCCATGGTGACCACGCTCGTCGCGGATGCGCCCGGCGTCGCTGGTGCCATCACCACCAGTGCTGCGGGTGCACCCCCGGATCCTCGGGGGGCCAGCCCTACTGCACCTCCGGGCCCCGCGCCGCTCCCTCTACACTCGACGCGTCGACCTCGGTCGACGCGGGAGGGGTGCCGGAGCGGCCGATCGGAACCGCCTTGAAAGCGGTCGCTGGCAGTGATGTCAGCCGCGGGTTCGAATCCCGCCCCCTCTGCTCCAGCCCGTCAGCCGTCCTGCCGTCCGCCCGAGGAGTCCACCCGTGGCCCAGCGCCCAGCCGACCCGGCCGACCCGGCCGACCCGGTCGAGTACGCCCTCGCGCCGCAGATCCGGGCCCGGCTGATGGGGTTGGCCCTGGTGCTCGTGGGGGTGCTGGTCTGCGTGGTCACCGTGCTCGTGTCGTTGCTCCGCCTGCCGCTGGACGTGATGTCGGTCCTGGTCATCGTGATGCTGCTCGCGGTGGTCGGTCTCGGCTACGTGCTGAACCGGCGCAGCTGGCTGCTGCGGGTCGACCCGGCGGGCTACCAGGTGCGCCTGGTGCGTGGGGCGGGTGTGCGGCAGGCGAGGTGGAGCGACGTCGCCGACATGGCGACCACGGAGGTGGAGGGCGCGCGCTGCCTGGTGCTGCGCCTGCGCGACGGTGGAGCGACGACCATCCCGGTGGACGCCCTGGTCGGCGACGCGGACGACCTGGTCCGGGCGCTGCGGGAGCGTCTGGACGGCCAGCAGGTGCGCAGCCGGGGTCGGCGGCCCTGATCCAGGATGGGCTGAGCCCGATTCGCCGCTCGCCGAACCGATCGCCTACGCTCGCGGTGGAGGTGTCGCCTAGTCCGGTCTATGGCGCCCGCCTGCTAAGCGGGTTGAGGGTTGTGCCCTCTCGCGGGTTCAAATCCCGCCACCTCCGCCATACCGAGGAGTCGGGCGTTCCGCACGGGACGGTCCGGCTCCTCGGTCGTGCTTCCGGCTTGTGCATTGCACAAGTGCGCATCCCCGCCCGGGTGTGCCGGGAGCCGGGCTCGGGGACAATTCACCTACTCGCCGGGCAACGTCTCGGGAGTGATGAGGAGTGAAGATCACCATGCAGAGTTCTCACAAGCTGACTCGTGTCGTCGCGACGTCCATTGCTTCGTTCGGTCTCGTCGTCGCGGCCATGGGCGCCGCGCAGGCGGCTCCGGCCGACCACGCCGCGTCGGTCGGCCTGGGTGGCACGACGTCGATCCACGCGACCCACACGGCCAACCACAGCCACGACACCGGCTGGTGATCGCGGTCCGGCGCTGATCCGCGCCGAGGCTCACTCCCCGCCGGTTTCCGGCTCCTCGGCCTGCTGTCCCATGGCGTATCCGAGCTGGAAGCGCGTCTGCGCGCCGTGCTCGTCCTTGAGCGCGGCGATGTAGCCGGCGTACGTCCGGGTGCTGATGCCCATCCGCTTGGCGCTGGCCGGGTCGCTGTGGCCCTCCACCAGCATCCGCGTGGTCATGTCCCGCACGTCCTGCGCGACGTGACGCTGGGTGGTGCGCTGGTGGTCCTCGTAGGGTCGTGCCCGCTCCCAGTACCGCTCGAAGATGTCGGCCAGGTAGGCCACCAGTGACGGCTCGTGGATGGCGATGGCCAGGTTGTTGCCCTCGACACCGGGCACGATCGCGACCCGGCGGTCGATGATGATCATCCGGTTGAAGAACTCCTCGAGCGTGCGGACCTGGGCGCCGAACGGCGAGAGCCGTTCGACGTAGTCCTTGATCGCCAGGCTGCGCCGCGCCGAGTGCTGGTAGAGGGTGCGCATCTGCACCCCCCGCGTCACCGCCCGGACGTCGCGCTCGTTGGCGTCGCTCAGCGAGTTGGGCGAGCGCCCGCGCGTGGGCTGGGCCGTGAGCAGCTCCTCCTGGGCGTCCTCGAGACCCGCCGAGAGGAACCGGTTGATGTTGGCGATCCCGCGGATCTCGGTGATCGGGTGGCGCGCCTGTGACGAACGCCGGAAGGTCTGGCTGAGCCCGGCCAGCGTCTCCGACCAGCGGCTCGACTCCTGCATCAGCTCGGTGGCGCGCAGCCCCATCGGCGCCACCACGCGGCTCTGCACGGCCGTGGGGTCGACCGGGAGATAGGCGCCGGCCTCCGGGTCGAGGGCCAGCAGACCCAGGTCCAGGAGCAGGTCGAACGCGGCCCGGTCGGGTGCCCCCGCCTCGATCCGTGGGTCGGCGCTCGTCAGCTTCCCGTCGGCGAGCACGGCCTCGTAGAGCTGTGTCGCCGCACCTTCGAGCAGCTGACGCTGCCCCGCAGTGAAGTCAGGACTCACCGACACCTCCATCCGTGCGCTGGACGCAGGCTATCCGGACCGGGTCAGACGCCGAGGCGCGCCTTGAGTCCGTCCAGCTCGGTCCACAGCACCGCCGGCAGCTGGTCACCGAACTTCTCGAACCACTCGGTGATGCCGGGGATCTCGGCCCGCCACTCCTCGACGTCGACGGCGAGGGCCTGCTCCAGCGCCGCGTCGCTCATCTCGAGCCCGTCGACGTCGAGCGAGCCCGGCGCCGGGACGTGCCCGATGGGGGTCTCCACGGCGGCGGCCTGGCCGTCGATGCGCTCGATGACCCACTTGAGCACCCGGCTGTTCTCGCCGAACCCGGGCCACAGGAACCCACCCTCGTCGTCGCGACGGAACCAGTTGACGTAGAAGATCTTCGGCAGCTTGGCCGCGTCGTTGTCCTTGCCGACGGTGATCCAGTGGTTGAAGTAGTCGCCGGCGTTGTAGCCGATGAAGGGCAGCATGGCCATCGGGTCGCGACGGACCACGCCGACCTGGCCGACGGCCGCGGCCGTGGTCTCGCTGGACAGCGTGGCACCCATGAACGTGCCGTGCACCCAGTCGCGGGCCTCGGTCACGAGCGGGACGGTGGTCTTGCGGCGACCACCGAACAAGATCGCGTCGATCGGCACACCCCGCGGGTCGTCGTACTCGTCGGCGAGGATCGGGCACTGCTTGATCGGGGTGCAGTAGCGCGAGTTCGGGTGGCTGGAGAGCTCCTCGGAGTCGGGTGTCCAGGGCTCGCCCTTCCATGAGGTGGCGTGCGCCGGCGGGTTCTCCAGGCCCTCCCACCAGATGTCACCGTCGTCGGTGAGCGCGACGTTGGTGAACACCGAGTTGCCGATGTTGATGGTCCGCATCGCGTTGGGGTTGGTGTGCTCGTTGGTGCCGGGGGCGACGCCGAAGAAGCCGTACTCCGGGTTGACCGCCCACAGCCGGCCGTCCTCGCCGATGCGCATCCAGGCGATGTCGTCGCCGATCGCCTCGACGTCCCAGCCCGGGATGGTCGGGGCGAGCATGGCCAGGTTGGTCTTGCCGCAGGCGCTCGGGAACGCGGCGGCGACGTACTTGGTGACCTTCTCGGGGCTGGTCAGCTTGAGGATCAGCATGTGCTCGGCCAGCCAGCCCTCGTCGCGCGCCATCACGCTGGCGATGCGCAGGGCGTAGCACTTCTTGCCCAGCAGGGCGTTCCCGCCGTAGCCGGAGCCGAAGGACCAGATCATCCGCTCCTCGGGGAACTGGACGATGTACTTGGTGTCGCTGCACGGCCACTTGACGTCGGCCTGGCCCTCGGCCAGCGGCATCCCGACCGAGTGCAGCGCCGGCACCCACTCGGGGTTCTCCCCGGCGTCGTCGAGCTCCTCGATGCGGCGCAGCACGTGGCTGCCCATCCGGGCCATCACGCGCATGCTGGCCGCGACGTAGGCCGAGTCGGTGATCTCCACGCCGAACATCGGGTGCTCGGCCTCGAGGTGGCCCATCACGAACGGGATGACGTACATCGTGCGCCCGGCCATACAGCCGTCGTACAGCTTGCGCATGACGGCCTTCATCTCGTTCGGGTCCATCCAGTTGTTGGTGGGCCCGCAGTCCTTCTCCTCGACCGAGCAGATGTAGGTGCGGTCCTCGACGCGCGCCACGTCCGTGGGGTCGGAGGCGGCGTGGAAGGAGTTCGGCTTCTTCTTCTCGTCCAGCCGGGTGAAGGTGCCGCTGGCGACCAGGGCGTCGGTGAGCTCGACCCACTCCTCGTCCGAGCCGGTGCACCAGTGGATGCCCGCCGGCCTGGTCAGCTCGGCGATCTCGGCGACCCACGCGCGGATGCCGTCGTGGCTCGTGGGCTGGTGCCCGTTGGTCTCGTGCTCAGTGGTCTCGGCAGTCATGCGTCCCTCTCGAACGTCGCGGGCCGGGGCGGATGCCCTCGTCCGGTCCGCCGGTCGTGGTGAGCCGGCGGGGTGATCGGTTGGTGTCAGCAGCTGCACCCTTGCAGTCGCGGACGGGGCAAAAGTACGCCGATCCCGACCGGCATCCCTAGTCGGTACGGCGCCCGCGTTCGCCGGATCCAGGATTTGCTGGTCTTGGATCGATCAACCGCCACTCGACGTGATCAGGGTCACGAAGGCCGCCCGGATCGACCCACGGCCCAGGGAACAGATTTCGGTTCCACCGAGTGCCCGCGCTAGAGTCCGTGGAGTTCAACCGGCGCTCGTAGCTCAACGGATAGAGCATCTGACTACGGATCAGAAGGTTGGGGGTTCGAATCCCTCCGAGCGCACCACGTCCGACGGCGGGCTGTTGTGGCGGCCCTTCATCGACGACGCCCTTCGGCGCGTGGTGGACCTGAGGCGCGTGTGGCGCTCACTCCCGGGGCGTGGCTCCCTGCGCCGCCGCGACGACCAGCTCCTCGGCCTGCGCCCAGCCGAGCCGAGTCGTGTCCAGGACCAGGTGGTAGAGGCCGGGGCTGGCGGAGTCGGCGTCGTAGAAGTGCCGGACGTAGCCGCTGCGGATCTTGTCGTTCCGCTTGCGTTGCGCGGCGGCCTCGGTCTCGTCGATGCCGTGCTGCTCCATGGCGGCGCGGACCCGGGCCTCCGGGGCTCCGTCGAGGCGCACGTGCAGGGCGTCGGGACGGTTGGCCAGCACGACCGCCGCGGCGTGCCCGAGGATCACCGCGTCACCCTCGTCGGCCACCTTGCGGAGCTGGGCCTCCGTCGCCTCGATCAGCTCGCGGTCCGTGGCGGGGTGTCCGAGCGAGGGCGGGAAGCTGAGCCCGCCCAGCGGGGACATGGCGGCGAAGGACTCCCAGAGTCGGCTGGGCGTGCCCTGCTCCACGGCCTCCGCGTCCTCGACCGAGACCCCGAGCTCGTCGGCCACGGCGACGGGGATCGCGCGGTCCACGAACGTGAAGCCCAGACGCTCGGCCACCCGTGGGCCCAGCTCGCTGCCGCCGGCGGCGTACGACGCCGATAACGTGACGATCATTGGTGCACCTCCAGTTTCCTCGACCGTAGACCCGCCACCGATCGCCGCGAAGCCGGGTCAGGTGGTCCTGGGCAGCCCGACGACATCGGCCATCAGCTCGGTCGTGTGCTCGAAGAGCTGGGCGTTGTCGCGGAACGCGACGTCGAGGTGGCCGAAGAGCTCCTGGCTGATCGCCCCCAGGACCTGGGTCCACGCGGTGATGGCACGGAGCAGGACCCCTGGGGTGATGTCGGAGACGTGCAGGGTGGACAGCAGCGCCTGAGCGTCCTCGGCCAGGCCGGCCGCCAGCGGCGGCTCGCCCACCCGTTCTACGAGCGTTCCCGCGCGGGTGCTGTCGGCCACGATGCCCAGCAGGAGCGTGTAGACCCGGGCGGACGGGGAGACGGTGTCGGCCGGCGCCTCGTAGTCGGGGACCGGGGAGCCGTAGACCAGGGCGAACTCCTGGGGGTGCGCCACGGCCCACGTGCGCACCGCGGTGCACACGGCGTGCCACTGACCGCGGTGGTCACCCTCCGGAGCCTCGCGCCGGGCGCGCTCAGCCTGGTCGCCCACCGTTTCGAAGGCCTCGATGATCAGTGCCGTCAGGAGCGCCTCGCGGCTCGAGAAGTAGCGGTAGAGGCCCGAGGGCACCATCTCCAGCTCGTGGGCCACCGCCCGGAGTGAGAGCCGCTCCGCCCCGACGGTGGCGAGCTGGTGGCGAGCCGCATCGAGGATCTCCCGGGTCAGCACAGCCCGGGCCGTGGCACGCGCACTCGCGGGAGCTCCCATGCCGTCATCCTGCCACGTCCGAGAACACTGCACTGACTAGTGAACAGTGTTCTGGACAACGACGGGAGAGTTGAGTACGGTGTTCCACATCAAGAACAGTGTTCACAACAATCCGAGGAGCCCACCATGATCGACCCCGTCACCTCCGTCCGGGACCGCATCGGACGCATTCTGTTCGCCCTGCTGTCGGCCTCGACGCTCGTCGCGTTCGCCGACGGCATCGGTATCGCCCGGGCGGCCGACCCCGACACCTTCTTCATGCAGTGGTGGCGCACCCTGGCCTACCTCGTCTTCGCCGCGATCTTCGCCCTGCTCGCCGCCCGTCCCCGGAGCACACCCGGCATGTTCGAGATCGTCCTCTTCCAGAAGGTGGTCATCACGGTCATCGGCTATCTCAACATCACCGTCGCCGAGGCCCCGCGAGACGCCTCGGTCGACCTCTACCTGGTCCTCGTCATGGTGCCCGCGTGGATCCTCTGCCGGGGCTGGGTGAGCTGGAAGAAGACATCCGTGTCCGAAGCGCACTTCGAGCCGTTGACGTATACCTGATCCCATGACGTCATCCCTCAGCGTTCCGCTCGCCTTCGGTCGCGGGCACCTCGCGGTGGACCTGCCCGCCGACCGCACGACCGTCGTCAGCCCCACGCACCGGCCGGCCGCGGCCGACGTCACGGCCGAGCTGCGAAGGGCGCTGCGCGAGCCGGTCGCCGGCCCCGCGCTGCGTGACGTCGTACGCCCCGGCCAGCGCGTGGCGGTCTCGATCTGTGACGCCACCCGCCCGCAGCCGCGCCGCGAGATGCTCACCGCCCTGCTCGAGGAGCTCGAGGGGATCACGCGCACCGAGGACGTGGTGGTGCTGGTCGCCACCGGCACGCACCGCGGCAACACCGACGCCGAGCTCCGCGAGATGCTGGGCGACGACCTCGTCGAGCTGCTGGAGGTCGTCAACCACGACTCCCGCGACGACACCGAGCTGACCTGGCGCGGCACCATGGGCGACGGCGTACCGGTCTGGCTGAACCGCACCTGGACCGAGGCCGACGTCCGGATCACCACCGGGTTCGTCGAGCCGCACTTCTTCGCCGGCTTCAGCGGTGGCCCCAAGATGGTGGCGCCCGGGCTCGCCGGCCTCGAGACCGTGCTGCACCTGCACGACGCCCGGCGGATCGGCAGCGAGCGCGCGACCTGGGGGATCTGCGAGGGCAACCCGGTGCACGACGACGTCCGCGCCATCGCGGCCGGGACCGGCGTCGACTACGCCCTCGACGTGGTGCTCAACGACGAGCAGCGCGTCGTCTCCGCCTTCGGCGGTGAGGTCCTGGCGATGCACGAGGCGGCCCGCGAGGAGGTGCGCCGGGTGGCGATGCGCCGCGTCGACGCGCCGTTCGACGTCGTGGTCACCACCAACTCCGGCTACCCGCTCGACCAGAACCTCTACCAGGCGGTGAAGGGGATGAGCGCCGCCGCCGCGGTCGTGCGCCCGGGCGGGTTGATCATCTCAGCGGTGGAATGCGCCGACGGCCTCCCCGACCACGGGAGCTTCCGCGCCGAGCTCGACGCCGCGTCGGGTCCGGCCGAGCTGCTCGCCGGCATCGAGGCGCGCGAGCGCACGGTGCCGGACCAGTGGCAGGTCCAGGTCCTGGCCCGGGTGCTGAACCAGGCCCGGGTCGGCGTGCACACCACCGGGTTGGGCGCGCAGGAGCTGCTCGCGGCCCACGTGACGCCCGTGCCCGACGTCGCGGCAGCCGTGGGCGAGGAGCTGGAGGCCCGTGGCCCGGACGCCCGGGTCTGCGCCCTCCCTGAGGGTCCGCAGACCATCGCCTACGTCGAAGCGGCGCAGGCGTGACCCGGGCGCTCACCCGAGCCGAGCGGCCCGCACGGTGAGGTGCTCGCGCTCGGCGGTGCTCGGGGTACGCCGGGCGGCCTCACGGTAGAGCGCGGCGGCCCGCTCGGTCTCACCGGCACGCTCGAGCAGGTGGGCGCGCACGGCGAGCAGGCGGTGGTGCGGGCCCCGGCTGGTGCTCAGCGCGGCGTCGAGACCCGCCAGCGCCCGCAGACCGGCACGCGGGCCGTCGACCTCGCCGACCACGACGGCCCGGCTGAGCGCGGCCAGCGGGTTCGCGGTCAGGGCGACCAGCTCGTCGTACCACTCGAGGAGCTGGGGCCAGTCGGTCTCGGCCGCCGACGCCGCGTCGTCGTGCAGGGCGGCGATGGCGGCCTGCACCTGGTACTCGCCGCGGCGCTCCTGGCGCAGCGCGGCGGTGAGTAGCCCGACCCCCTCCGCGATCTGGTCGGTGTCCCACCGGCCACGGTCCTGCTCGTCGAGGGCGACGATCGCACCGTGCTCGTCGCGGCGGGCGGCCCGCCGCGCGTCGTGCAGCAGCATCAGCGCGAGGGCCCCGGCGACCTCCGGCTCTTCGGACTCCTGCGCCAGCAGGCGGGTGAGTCGGATCGCCTCGGTGGCCAGGTCGACGCGACCGCCGTACCCCTCGGTGAAGATCAGGTAGAGCACCCGCAGCACGACCGCGACGTCACCCGGTGTGGTGAGCGCCCGGTCGGCCACGGTGCGCCTGGCGCGTGAGATCCGCTGCGCCATCGTGGCCTCGGGCACGAGGTAGGCCTCGGCAATCTCGCGCGTCGTCAGACCGCCGACTGCGCGCAGGGTCAGCGCCACGGCCGAGGAGTCGCTGAGCGCCGGGTGGCAGCACAGGAACATCAGCAGCAGCGTGTCGTCGGCCTGCTCGGTCGGCCCCGGCGCGACCTGTCCACCCACCGCCTCCTCGCGCCGGCGCCGGGCCGCCTCCGAGCGCTGGACGTCGATCAGCTTGCGTCCGGCGACGGTCACCAGCCACGCCAGCGGGTCGTCCGGGAGCTGGGCCGGCCAGGTCCGGTGCGCCTCGATCAGCGCCTCCTGCACGGCGTCCTCGGCCGCCGCGAAGTCGTGACCGCGTCGGACGAGCACGCCGAGCACCTGCGGGCTCAGCTCGCGCAGCAGCTGGGCGCTCACGGCTCCGTGGGCGGTGCCTCCATGACCTGGCGCACCTCGAGCCACTCGTGGATCGGCTCACCACCCTGGCCGGGTGCGGACGAGGCCAGGGCCGCCACCTCGTAGGCCCGCTCCTGGGAGTCGACGTCGATCAGGAACCACCCCGCGACCAGCTCCTTGGTCTCGGGGAACGGCCCGTCCAGCACGACGGGTGCCGCGTCGGGGCCGCCGTACCGGACCCAGGCGCCGTCGGGGCTCAGGCCCCGCGCGTCGACGAACTCGCCCCTCTCGACGAGCATCTTGTTGATCTCGTGCTGGAAGTTGATGTGCGCCGACACCTCGTCGGCCGTCCACTGGTCCATCGGGGCGAAGCCGGGGGCCTCGGGGCCGCCGCGGTAGTGCTTGAGCAACAGGTACTTCGGCATCTGGAGTCTCCTTGCGTCGGGGTCGGCGCGGTGCCGCCCTCACCCCCAGGACGGAGCCGGATGGCGGTTCTCGACATCGCTGCCGGTCATTGTGCTCCCGTGCGAGCATCGCGGGATGGACCCCGACGCGCTCGAGCCGTTCACGATCGCCATCGCCGAGGAGGAGCTCGACCTGCTCCGTTCGCGGCTGGGCGACGTCCGGTGGGCGCCCGAGGCGCCCGACGCCGACTGGGCCCGTGGGATGCCGGGCTCCTACCTGCGCGAGCTGGCGGCGTACTGGCGCGACGAGTACGACTGGCGGGCGCACGAGTCGGCGCTGAACGCGTTCCCTCAGTTCCGCACCACGGTCGACGGCCTGCGGCTGCACTTCCTGCACGTGCGCTCGCCGGTGCCGGACGCCGTACCCCTGCTGATCACGCACGGCTGGCCAGGCTCGTTCGTGGAGTTCGAGAAGGTCATCGGGCCGCTGGTCGACCCCGAGGCTTACGGCGGGGACGCGGCGGACGCGTTCCACGTGGTGGTGCCGTCGCTGCCGGGCTACGCCTTCTCCGAGGCGCCGAGCGAGCCCGGCTGGAACATCACCCGGATCGCCTCGGCGTTCGCGACGCTGATGGCGCGCCTGGGCTACGACTCCTACGCCGCGCAGGGTGGCGACTGGGGCTCGATGGTCTCGCGCGAGATCGGCGTGGTCGACGCCGAGCACGTGATCGGCGTCCACCTGAACATGTTGGTCGTGCGCCCGAGCCGGAGCGATCCGACCGAGCTCAGCGCCGACGACCAGCGACGCCTGGCCGGGCTGGACGAGTTCGACGCCGAGCACTCCGGCTACTACGCCCTCCAGGCGACCCGGCCACAGACCCTGAGCTGGGCCCTGACCGACTCCCCGGTCGGTCAGCTGGCCTGGATCGCGGAGAAGTTCTACTACTGGACCGACAACGCCGGGCTGCCGGAGAGCGCCGTCGACCGCGACCAGCTGCTCACCAACATCTCGCTCTACTGGTTCACGCGCACGGCGGGGTCGTCGGCGCAGCTGTACTACGAGGCGAACCACCCGCGGCTCCGCCCGGAGCCCTCCACGACGCCGACCGGCGTCGCGGTCTTCCCGCGCGACATCGCGATGCCGATCCGGCGGGTGGCCGAGCAGCGCAACCGCGTCGTGCACTGGAGCGAGCTCGAGCGCGGCGGGCACTTCGCGGCGATGGAGCAGCCCGAGGCGCTGGTCGCCGATGTCCGGGCGATGTTTCGTGGCCTCAGGACCCGTGCGTAGGTTCGAGACATGGCAATCGTAACCAGCAGCGGCTTCCACCACGTCCGTCTGACCGTGACCGACATCGAGCGGTCCAAGGCCTTCTACGACCAGGTCTTCGGCTTCCCGGTGGCGATCGACGCCCGGGACTCCCGCGGTGACGCGGGGGTGGAGGACTCCCCCGAGAAGTTCTACGGCGGCTGCGTCTACCAGACCCCGCAGGGGACCCTCTTCGGCCTGCGCCCCGTCGGCTCGCAGGACTTCGACTCCAAGCACACCGGCCTCGACCACGTCAGCTTCGGTGTCGACTCGCGCGCCGACCTCGAGACGGCGGCCGCCGCGCTGGGCCAGGCCGGCATCGCGCACGGCGAGATCATCGACCTCGCCGACGCCGGTATCGCGATCCTGAGCTTCCAGGACCCCGACGACATCAACATCGAGCTCACCGCACCCCTGGGCTGAGTGCGGCGGCACCCTCCTGATATACCTGTGCCGGTACAGGTAGATCAGGGGGTTGTCATGTCCGCACCGCGGATCGAGGACGCGCTGCACGAGGCGATCGTGGAGCTGACCGTCCTCGGTGAGCGCTACCTCGACCACCTCGCGGAGCAGCTCTCGCCCGGGATGCGGCGTGGGGTGATGCAGCCGCTGCTGCGCCTGCAGCGCTCCGGCCCGCTGCGGGTCAAGGAGCTGGCCGACGCGCTGGGCCTCGACCCGACCACGATCACCCGGCACGTCGACGACCTGGCCCAGCGGGGGCTCGTCGTACGCGTCCCCGACCCGGCGGACCGTCGGGCGGTGCTGGTGCAGCTGACGTCCTCGGCGAGGTCGCTGCTGGACGCTGCCGAGGTCGATCGCCGAGGTCGCCTCCGCTCGGGACTGTGCGGCTGGAGTGCCGGGGACCGCACCACCTTCGCCGACCTGCTCACCCGCTTCGTGAACCGGGACGACCTCGCCGCCGACGTCGCCCGCCTGACCGCCTGACCCCGCCTCGCCCGCCTCAGAACTCTCCAGGAGCATGCCTTGAGCGACACCACCACGTCCGGGACCACCGGTCCGCCGGCGACCGCCGCCCGGATCGCGGCCCACACCAGCCCGGCCCGGGCCCGGGCCGAGCTGCTGATCGTCGGGGTCGCGGCGCTCGCCGTCTCGCTCTCGCAGTCGCTGCTGGTCCCGGTGCTGGGGATCCTGCCCGCGCAGTTCCACACCTCGGCCGGCAACGTCGAGTGGCTGCTGACCTCTACCCTGCTCGTGGGTGCGGTGGCCGTCCCGCTGATGGGCCGGCTCGGTGACATGTTCGGCAAGCGTCGCCTGCTGCTGTTCGCCGTGGCGATGCTCGTCGTCGGCTCGGTGATCTCGGCCGTGACCAGCAACATCGCGATCTCGATCGTCGGCCGCTCCATCCAAGGCGTCAGCCTGGCCACCATCCCGCTCGGGATCAGCCTGCTCTCCTCGCTGCTGCCCAAGGAACGAGTCCCTGGCGCGATCGCCCTGATCAGCGCCATGCTCGGCGTGGGCGGGGCGCTCGGCGTACCCCTGGCCGGTGTCGTGGGAGAGAACCTCGACTTCCACTGGCTGTTCTGGATCACCGCTGCCGTCGGCCTGGCGGCGTTCGTCGCGGCCCTGCTCGTCGTGCCCGAGTCGCCGAACCGCAGCGGCGGGCGGGTCGACTTCACCGGTGCCCTGCTGCTCAGCGCCGCCCTGGTCAGCCTGCTGCTGCCGCTGGCCGAAGGGGGGAAGTGGGGCTGGGGGTCTCCGGCGGTGATCGGCCTGCTCGTCGTGTCGGTGCTGCTGCTCGGCCTGTTCGGCTGGTCGCAGACGCGGATCCGTCAGCCACTGGTCGACATGCGCACCCTGCGGCGCCCCCCGATCGTGATGACCAACATCTGCTCGGTGCTCTTCGGGTTCGCGCTCTTCGCCTCGCTGATCGGCACGGCCACCTACGTCCAGGCGCCGGTGGAGAGCGGCTACGGCTTCGGCTCCTCGATCGTGGTCAGCGGCTTCGCCCTGCTGCCCGGGGGTCTCGGGATGCTGATCTTCTCCCCGGTCGCCGCCCGGATGATCGTCGGCTGGGGCGCCAACCGCACCCTGTCGCTCGGCGCCTTCATCGTCGCCGCGGGCTGGGTGATGCGCATCGTCGTGACCGGCTCGCTGGCCGAGGTGATCATCGGCACCAGCGTGATCTCGATCGGCACGGGGATCGGCTACTCCGCCCTGCCGGCGCTGATCAACGCCAACACCCCGGCCCGTGAGCTGGCCTCCGCCAACGGGCTCAACTCGCTGGCCCGGACCCTTGGCAGCTCGCTGGCCAGCGCGATCGGCGGCGCCATCCTGGCCGCCAGCACCATCCGGCTCGGCGACTTCGCGCTGCCCAGCCTCGGTGCCTTCCAGACGCTCTTCGCGCTGTGCGGTGCGGCTGCGCTCGTCGCGGCGATGCTGGCCCTGTTCATCCCGGCGCCGGCGCCGGAGGGGTTGCCGCGTACGGCAGAATCAACACCATGAGCATGGGTCAGCAGGTGCCGATCACGAATCCCCTCACGCTGGAGTTCCCGCAGTCGCTGGCGGTGTACGACGACTACGCGCAGGCGCAGAAGACCGTCGACTACCTCTCCGACAACGAGTTCCCCGTGCAGCAGTGCATGATCGTCGGCACCGACCTGAAGCGGGTCGAGCGGATCACCGGCCGGTTGACCTACAACAAGGTCGCGCTGGGTGGCGCGCTGTCCGGACTGTGGTTCGGTGTGCTCATCGGTCTGCTCTTCTCGATCTTCACCGACGGCAACGCCCTGGTCCAGATCGTGTCCACCGCGATCCTGGGACTGCTGTTCGGGATCATCTGGTCGATCATCGGCTTTGCCGCGACGCGCGGTCAGCGTGACTTCTCCTCGGTCACCCAGGTGGTGGCCACGAAGTACGAGGTGCTGGTCGAGCACAAGGGGGCAGCCCAGGCGCGCGAGCTGCTGGGCGGGCTGCCGGGCGCGCTGCCCGACCCCTTCGCCTGAGGTCGGAGCCGAGGTCGACGCTAAAGTGCCAGGGGTGAGCGACCCCGAGCCTTCCATCACCGTGGCGGGCGGTGGGCCCGTGGTCCGTCGTCGGCACGTGCGCGAGCAGGTGCTCAAGCAGGGTTTCGCCCGGGTGGAGGATCTCGCCCAGGCCAACCGGGTCAGTGCGATGACGATGCACCGCGATCTCGATGCGCTCGAGGCCGAGGGCTGGTTGGTGAAGATCCGGGGTGGTGCCACCGCGAATCCGGGGGCCCTGCTCGAGGCAGGAGTGGCCGAGCGCCGCACCAGCATGCGGCGTGAGAAGAAGGCGATCGCAGCGGAGGCGGCCGGCCTGCTCACGCATGGGCAGACGGTGTTCCTCGACGACAGCACGACGGCGCTCGCGATGGTCGAGAACTTTCAGACGTGCCCCCCCATGCTGGTCGGGACGAACTTCCTCGAGGCGGTCGAAGCGCTGCGCGGGGTCTCCAGCGTCGCGGTCAACCTGTTCGGCGGGGAGTACCAGGAGCGCACCCGCTCCTGTCAAGGTCTGCAGACCGTCGACGGCATCGACCGCACCCAGGCGGACCTGTGCTTCATGTCGACCACGGCGATCAGCGGTGGGCGCTGTCTGCACCGCTCGGAGCCGACCGTCATGGTGCGCCAGGCTTTCTTGCGCAACAGCGCCCACAATGTGCTGCTCGTCGACCATGCGAAGTTCGGGCGCCCGGCACCGCACGTGCTCTGCGATGTGGCCCGCTTCGACACCGTCGTCGTCGATGACGGCATCGATGACGATGACCTGGCCGGGCTGCGTGAGGTGTGCGCCGACGTCCGCGTAGCGCTGGTGTCGCTCGCCTGAGGAACCGGTCGGCCGCACGGGAGATCGACATGAGTTCGTGACCCGGGGCTCTTCCCGTTTACCCCAACGTAGTGTTAGATCTCACATAGTTCGACTTTAGATCTAACACTAGGCGGCACTCTCGTGACGGAACGGCTCGGCTTCTGCGGCATCGACGTCGGCACCCAGGGGGTGCGCGCGATGGTGGTGGACGAGACCGGCCTCCTGCTGGGCTCGGGGCGCCGCGAGCTCGGCAGCGACCGCGACGCCGAAGGGCGCCACGAGCAGGATCCGGCCGGTTGGTGGGACGCCCTCGTGGGGGCCGTCCGGGCCGCAGTGGCCGAGCTGCCGGCGGACGTCCACATCGCCGCCGTGGCGCTCGACGCGACGTCGGGCACGGTCCTGGTCGAGGACGCGACGGGCACCGCCATTGGTCCGGCGCTCATGTACGACGACTCCCGCGCCGTGGAGGAGACCGAGCGGGCCCAGGCCGCAGGGTCCGAGCTGTGGGCCGAGCTCGGCCTGCGGATGCAGTCGACGTGGGCCCTCCCGAAGGTTCTGTGGTTGGACCGGCACGGCGACCTGGCCGGTACGGACCGGATCGTGCACCAAGCGGATCACCTCGTCAGCCGGATGGTGGGTGAACGGGTCGCGGCCGACACCTCGCACGCGTTGAAGACGGGTGCCGACGGGCGTGACGCGACCTGGCCGGTCGCGGTGTTCGATGAGCTGGGTCTGTCCGTGGAGAGACTCCCCGCGCTGGTCTTCCCGGGCACGGTCCAGGGCCACCTCTCGCCCCGGACCGCGATCGCGCTCGGACTGCCGGAGGACGCCGTGGTCCGGGCGGGCATGACCGACGGCTGCGCGGGCCAGATCGCCGCCGGCGCGCTCTCACCCGGGAGCTGGAGCAGCACCCTCGGCACCACCCTGGTCGTCAAGGGCTCCGTGCAGGACCTGATCCACGATCCCAGCGGTGCCATCTACTCCCACCGTCACCCCGACGGCGGGTGGCTGCCGGGCGGGGCGTCCAGCAGCGGGACCGGGGTGTTCGCGACCCTGCTTCCCGATGTTGATCTGGACGTCCTCACGGCCGCCGCCGCGAAGCGTCGCCCGGCGGGCGTCCCCGCGGTCGCCTACCCGTTGGCCGGCCACGGTGAACGATTCCCCTTCGTCGCCGCGGGGGCGGAGGGTTTCGTGGATCCGGTCGTGGACGACGTGGATCGCTTCGTGGCGCTGTGTGCCGGTCTCGGGTACGTGGAGCGGCTCGCCTACGACGTCCTGCGCACGTACGGCGCCGACGTCGGGGGTCCCGTCGCCTTCACCGGGGGGGCCACGCGCAACGCCTGGCTCAACCAGCTGCGGACCGACATCCTCGGCCGCCCGACCACGGTGCCCGTCGTGCCCGACGCTGCCTTCGGCATGGCCGTCCTCGCGGCCGCCGAGCCGGGGTGCCTGAGCCAGACGGCGCAACGGATGGTGCGGGTGAGGAGCCGACAGGTCCCGGACCCGGAGCGGTCCGGCCTGCTCGAGCCCGGCTACCGCGTGCTGGTGGAGCGACTCGCCGACCGCGGCTGGCTGGCGCGTGAGGTCGCCGAAGCGGTCGTGTCGGTGGCCGGGGACGTCCGATGAGCAAGGATCCCGAGGAGCCGACCCGGCTGGTGCTCGCCCGGCACGGCGAGACGGTGTGGCACGCCGAGAACCGGTACGCCGGCGGCGCCAGCGACATCGACCTGACCGAGCGCGGCCTGGCCCAGGCCGAGGCGATGGCCGGGTGGGCGAGGTCGCGTGCCTTCGACGCCCTGGTGGCTTCCCCGGTGCGTCGAGCGCTGGAGACCGCCGCGCCGGTAGCGGCGGCACTGGGCCTGGAGCCCGAGATCCTCGAGGACCTGCGGGAGATCGACTTCGGTGTCGCCGAGGGACGCACGATGGCGGAGATGCTGGTGCTCGACGCCGAGATGGTGCGTGGCTTTCGGCGAGACCCGGTGGCGCACCCCTTCCCGGAGTCCGAGTCCTTCGAGCAGGCGGCGCTCCGGGCGGCCGGTTGCCTGAGGGAGGTCGCGCACCGCCACCCGGGCGGCCGGGTCTTCGTGGTGGCCCACAACACCCTGCTGCGTCTGGCCCTGTGCCGGCTCCTGGACCTCCCGGTGGCTCGCTACCGGCTGCTCTTCCCGCAGCTCGAGACCGGAGCCCTGACCGAGGTCGTCGTACCCAGCGACGCGACCGAGCCCGCTGGACTGCTGATGCTCAACGCTCCACCGCTCGACCCCAGCTGATGCTGCGGCGCACTGCCCAATCGAACTAATCCAAGGAGAAGACATGTTGTTGGCTCGACGGATCGCCCCGGTGCTCGCGGGCGCCATGTTCCTCGGTCTCGGAGTGGCCGGTTGCGGATCGAGCTCGGGAGGCAGCGGGTCGGGCGCCGACAACGCCAAGGTTGCCTTCCTGATGCCCGACGAGGCCTCGACCCGCTACGAGCAGCACGACAAGCCCGGGTTCGTCTCGGAGATGAAGAAGCTCTGCTCCGGCTGCAAGGTGCTCTACCAGAACGCCGACGGCGACGCCGCCAAGCAGCAGCAGCAGTTCAACTCGGTGATCACCCAGGGTGCGAAGGTCGTCGTCCTGGACCCGGTGGACTCCACCTCGGCAGCGACGCTGGTCAAGACGGCGCAGTCGCAGGATGTGAAGGTGATCGCCTACGACCGCCCGATCCCGTCCGCGAAGCCGGACTACTACGTCTCCTTCGACAACGAGGAGATCGGCAAGACGATCGCCCAGTCGCTGGTCGATGAGCTGAAGAAGAAGAACGTCTCCCCCAGCTCGGGCGGGGTGCTCGAGGTGAACGGGTCGCCCGACCGACGCCGCCGCCGGCCTGATCAAGAAGGGCACCCACGAGGCGCTCGACGACAGCGGCTACAAGATCCTCGCCGAGTACGACACCCCGGACTGGGAGCCGACCAAGGCCCAGCAGTGGGTCAGTGGTCAGGTCTCCCGCTTCGGCAAGCAGATCAGGGGCGTCTCGGCGGCCAACGACGGCACCGGCGGCGGCACGATCGCCGCCTTCAAGGCTTCGACCCTCAAGCAGGTGCCGCCCGTGACCGGGAACGACGCCACGATCGCCGGCCTGCAGCTGATCATCTCCGGCGACCAGTGGAACACGATCTCCAAGCCGAGCGAGATCGTCGCTGCTGCATCCGCGAAGGTGGCGGTGTCGCTGCTCGACGACAAGTCCCCGAAGGCCGACACGAAGCTGTTCGGCACCCCGACCCAGCTGTTCAAGCCCACGCTGATCACCCGGTCGAACCTGAAGGCCGAGATCGTCGACAAGCACATCGCCTCAGCCAAGGAGCTGTGCACCGGGCGTTACGCCGCGGGCTGCAAGCAGCTCGGGATCTCCTGAGCGCCGGGACATGGTGACGAGACGATGACGACATCCACCGCAGAGCAGGCCCCGGTCAGCTCGGCCGGGTCGGGCCCCGTGCTGAGCCTGGTCGGCGTGAGCAAGACGTTCGGGGCGGTGTCGGCGCTCAGCGACATCGACCTCGAGGTCTGGCCCGGCGAGGTGGTGGCGCTGGTCGGCGACAACGGTGCCGGCAAGTCGACCCTGGTCAAGACCCTGGCCGGGGTCCACCAGCCGACCACGGGCGAGATCCGGTTCGAGGGGAGCCCGGTGCGGGTCGCCGACCCGTCGGCGGCGCTCGACCTGGGCATCGCCACGGTCTTCCAGGACCTCGCCCTGTGCGAGAACCTGGACGTGGTGGCGAACCTGTTCCTCGGCCAGGAGCTGTCCCCGCTGCGGCTCGACGAGGTGCACATGGAGACCCGGTCCTGGGAGCTGCTCAACGAGCTGTCCGCCAAGATCCCGAGCCTGCGCACCGCCGTCGCGTCGCTGTCGGGCGGGCAGCGCCAGACCGTGGCCATCGCCCGCTCGTTGCTGCTCGACCCCAAGGTGATCATCCTCGACGAGCCCACCGCCGCGCTGGGCGTCGCCCAGACCGCGGAGGTGCTCGACCTGATCGAGCGGGTCCGCGACCGGGGGCTCGGCGTGATCATGGTCAGCCACAACATGGAGGACGTGCGCGCCGTCGCCGATCGGATCGTGGTGCTCCGGCTCGGGCGCAACAACGGGTCCTTCGAGGCGAGCGCCAGCAACGAGGAGCTGGTCAGCGCCATCACCGGCGCCACCGACAACTCGGTGTCGCGCCGTACGGCGCGACGCGCCCAACCCACGCCCGACCCTGAGGAGGCACCGTGACCACCGACCAGGCAACCCAGCCCACGCCACCCACCCCCCGGATGGATCGGCTCGACGAACGGCTCTCGGCCGACGAAGGCCCACGGGCCGCCGTCGGCGCCTTCTGGCGGCGGGTGCGCTCGGGTGACATCGGTGCGCTCCCGGTCGTGGTCGGCCTGGTGATCATCTGGACCGTGTTCCAGACGCTGAACCCGATCTTCTTGTCCTCCAACAACCTGGTGAACCTGCTCTTCGACAGCGTCTCGGTGGGACTGATCGCGCTGGGCATCGTCTGCGTGCTGATGCTGGGTCAGATCGACCTCTCCGTAGGGTCGGTCAGCGGAATGAGCTCGGCCCTGCTGGGTGTGCTGTGGATCAACCACGGCTGGCCGGTCGGGCTGGCGATCCTGGCGGCGCTGGCCGCCGGTGCCGTGATCGGGCTGGTGTACGCCGAGCTGTTCAACCGGTTCGGTATGCCGAGCTTCGTGGCCACGCTGGCCGGGCTGCTGGCCTTCCTCGGTCTGCAGCTGCTGCTGCTGGGACAGAGCGGTTCGATCAATCTCGCCTTCGACTCGTTCCTGGTCAACGTGGGGCAGTTCTACTTCATGCCCGCCTGGCTGGCCTACGCTGCGGTCGTCGTCGCTGCCGCCGGGTCGTTCCTGGCCAGCGCGGCGGTGGCGAGGCGTCGGCACGCGGCCGGGCTCTCGGCGAAGTCGATGGCCTTCCTGGTGGTGCGCTCGGCCGTCATCCTGGTGGTCCTCGCCGCGGTGGTCGCCTACCTCTACCGGGCCCGTGGCGTGCCGTGGGCATTCGGCCTCTTCGCCGCGCTCGTCCTGGTGATGAACTACGCCTTCACCCGTACCCGCTGGGGGCGCTCGATGACTGCGGTGGGCGGCAACCGTGAGGCGGCTCGGCGGGCCGGCATCAACGTGCGGGCGATCTTCACCTCGGCCTTCGTGCTGTGCTCGATGTTCGCCGCTCTCGGCGGGATCCTGGGAGCGGCCCGGCTGGCGTCCTCCAGCCAGCAGGCCGGGACAGGGGATGTGAACCTGAACGCCATCGCAGCCGCCGTGATCGGGGGAACCAGCCTCTTCGGTGGTCGCGGCAGTGCCTTCTCGGCGCTGCTCGGGATCATCGTGATCCAGTCCATCTCCAACGGGCTCACCCTGCTGGACCTCTCCTCGGCGCTGCGCTTCATGATCACCGGAGGGGTACTGGCGATCGCCGTCCTCGTCGACTCGCTGGCCCGCAAGTCCCGTGCCGCCCACGGGGCGGCGTGATGGCGGGCGCGCGAGGTCCGCTGCGGGTGCTCTGCGCCGGCGACCGCTTCATCACCGCGGCGGCGTTCGCCGAGCAGGTACGTCTCCGGCTGGGTGAGGACACCGAGGTGACGCAGTACGAGACGGACTGGCCGAGCGCGCCGTTCGGACCCGTTGAGGGCGTCCGGGAGGCTTCGGGCGACCCGCACGAGATCGCAGGCCTCGCGGCGGACGTGGACGTCGTCCTCACCCACCTGGCCCCGCTGACCGAGGGCGTCTTCGAGGCCGCGAAGCGGCTGCGCGTCGTCGGCTCGGTGCGTGGCGGACCGGTCAACGTGGATCTCGCCGCCGCGAGCGCCCGGGGGGTGCCCGTCGTGTACCTCCCCGGGCGCAACCTCGGGGCGGTCGCCGAGTTCACCGTCGGGGTGATGATCACACTGCCCCGCAGCATCGCCCGGGCGTCGCACTCCCTGGCCGCCGGGCAGTGGGACGCGCGCTACTTCGAGTTCCCCAGGACCGGACCCGAGCTGTCGGCCTGCCGCGTGGGGCTGATCGGCCTGGGCGCCGTCGGTCTCAGGGTCGCCGAGCTGCTGCGACCGTTCGGTGCCGAGGTGGTCGGCCACGATCCGTACGCCGATCCCGAGGCGCTCGCTGCTCGGGGGATCACGCCGTGCGAGCTTCCCGAGCTGGTGGCGACCAGCGACATCGTGAGCCTGCACTCGCGGTTGAGCGACGACACCCGTGGGATGTTCGACGACGACCTCTTCGCGCAGCTGAAGCCGGGGCCGTACTTCGTCAACACCGCTCGCGGTGAGCTGGTCCGGCAGGACGCGCTGCTGCGTGCCCTCGAGTCGGGCCGGCTGGCCGGCGCCGCGCTGGACGTCTTCGACCCCGAGCCCCCAGCACCGGACGATCCACTGCTGGCCCGTCCCGACGTGCTGGCGACCCCGCACCTCGCGGGTGCCTCGCGACAGGTGGCGCTGCAGTCCGCCGACCGCGTGGTCGGCGAGGTCGCCGAATTCCTGGCCACGGCGGAGCTCGCCCACTGTGCGAATCCGGACTGGGCCGATCACGGCCGGGGCGGGTCGAGCGGGGTCGCGTCATGAGCATCGTGGGTCTCGACGTGGGCACCTCGAGGGTCAAGGCGGTCCGCTTCGACGAGGCTTGGTCGGAGGTGGACACGGCAGGGGAGGACGACCGCCGTGCTCTCCCTGCCCGGTGGGCGTCGCGAGCAGGACATGGACGAGGTGTGGGCCGCGGTGCGTCGGGTGCTGGGCGAGGTCTGTGGCCGCTCGCCCGACCCGGTCGAGCTGGTCGCGGTGACCGCCCAGGGGGACGGCTGCTGGCTGGTCGACGGGGACGGACGTCCAGCCGGAGACGCTCTGTTGTGGAACGACAACCGCGCCGCAGCGATCACCGAGGGCTGGCACCGCGACGGCACCCTCGACGAGGCCTTCGCCATCTCCGGGAGCATGGGGGCACCCGGCCTGGCCAGCGCGCAGCTGCGCTGGCTGATGGACCAGGAGCCGGACCGCGTGCGTGCGGCGGCGGGGCTGCTCAGCTGTGGCAGCTGGGTCTTCGCCCAGCTGACCGGACGCCGGGTCCTGGAGCGGTCCGACGCGGCGAACCCGCTCTGCGCCGCCGCCACCGGAGACTACGACCCGCGGCTGCTGGACCTGTTCGGCATCGCCTCGTTGGAGCGTCTGCTGGTGCCCGTGGTGTCCGGCGCTGATGCCGTTGCCACGCTGGTGGCCGACGTCGGGGACGAGGCCTCCCTGCCGCCCGGTACGCCGGTGGTGCTCGCGCCGTACGACGTGGTGAGCAGCGCGGCCGGCGCCGGTAGCGTCGACCTGGACACCGGTTTCGCGGTCCTCGGGACCACGCTCGGCGTCGGCGTGGTCTCCGACGGACCCCGCCTGGATCGCCAGCCCAGCGGTATGACGCTGCCGATGAGCGCACCGCAGCGCTGGCTCCTCGCCTACGCCACCCTCACCGGGACCGAGGCGCTCGACTGGACCGCGCGGCTCCTCGGGCAGCCGGACGCCGCCTCGGTCGCGCGCCTGGCCCAGACCGGAGAGCGGGACGACGTGCCGCTCTTCGCTCCGTACCTCTCGCCGGCGGGTGAGCGCAGTCCCTTCCTCGACCCGGGCATCCGCGGGCAGCTGCGCGGACTGGACTTCGGACACACCCCGGCCGACGTCGCACGGGCGGTGATCGAGGGGCTGACCCTCGCGGTCGTGGACTGCCTGGAGACGGCTGGTCGGCCGGCTCACCTGGCGCTGTCAGGTGGCGGCGCTCGCAGTGACTACTGGTGCCAGCTGCTGGCGGACGCGGCCGGTCTGCCGGTGACGCGCCCGGACGTCTCCGAGATGGGGGCGCTGGGTGCGGCGCTCTGCGGTGCGGTCGCCACCGGTCGCTTCGACTCGCTGTCGAGCGCCGTCGCCGAGGTGGTGCACGTCGGCCCGCACCTCGAGCCCCGGGCTGAGGAGACCGCCCGGCTCCGGGCCAGGTACGACGACCTGCTGCGCGCCCGGGACGGCTCCTGAGAAGTCTGGCGAGCAGGAGTGGCGAGGTTGATACTGGGCCGATGACCGGTCACACCCGCTGGAAGGCCTCCCGCTTCCATCCCGACCTGCGAGCCGCCTCTCGATTCCTGCCGGCGAGTCCGGTGACGGCGCGCACCCTGCCCCTCATCCGGCGGCTCTCGGGACGGATCTCCGGAGACGGTGCGTTCGTCGAGTCCGTGGTCTCCGAGACGGCGGCGGTGCGCGTCTACCGGCCTCGAGTCCAGGATTCGCCGTCGCCGGCGCTGCTGTGGATCCATGGTGGCGGCCTGGTGATCGGTGCTCCCGAGCAGGACGAGGCGGCGCTGAAGGCGATCGCCGACGAGGTCGGCGCCACCGTTGCTCTGGTGCGCTACCGGCTGGCACCCGAGCACCGGTTCCCCTCCGCCATGGAGGACTGCTACGCCGCGCTGACCTGGCTCGCCGCGCAGGAGTTCGTCGACGACACCCGGATCGCTGTGGGGGGTGCGAGCGCGGGGGCGGGCTGGCGGCCGCCACCGTCCTGGCCGCACGGGACCGGCCCGGGGTCGAGCCCTGCTTCCAGCTCCTGGTCTACCCGATGCTCGACGACAGGACCGCGACGCGGGTGGATACCGACAGCGGGGTGCGCCGGCTGTGGAGCAACCGGGCCAACCACCTCGGCTGGTCCTCCTACCTCGGCGTCGAGCCGGGCGCCGAGGACGTCAGTGCGTACGCCTCGCCGGCGCGGTGCACCGATCTCAGCGGGCTGCCCCCGACGTGGCTCGGTGTCGGCACCCTCGATCTGTTCCACGACGAGGACCTCGCCTTCGTCGGGCGCCTGCAGGCCGCCGGCGTCGAGGCCAGGGCCCTCGTCGTGCCGGGTGCCTTCCACGGCTTCGACGCGTTGCGCGGGACCGACGTCGTCCGGCAGTTCGCCGCCGAGCAGGTCAGGGTCCTGCGCGCCGCGCTGGCCGTCCGCGATCCTGGGTAGGTCTTTTCTTCTGGCGGACACCTGGTGTTCGCCGACGTACGGCATGACTGGAGGGGTCCGTCCGGATCGTCTCGAGGAGTTCCCGCCATGCCCGACTCGCCCCTGCACCTGCCGCGCCGCACCGTACTGTCCGCCGGCGCCCTGAGCGCCCTCGTCGCCGCCGGCACCCCGCTGACGGCGTGGGCCGCACCCGCCGTACCGCTCCACCGGGGCGCGCAGCGTCCCGAGCTGACCTCCGGGATCCAGTCCGGCGACGTCGACGCGACCCGGGCCACGGTGTGGACCCGTGCGGACCGGACGTCACGGATGCTGGTCGAGGTCAGCGAGCGCCCGGACTTCCGACACGCTCGCCTCTACCGCGGACCGGTGCTCACCTCGGGCTCCGACTTCACCGGCAAGGTGCAGCTCGCGGGTCTGCGACCGGGCCAGCGAGCTCCACTACCGGGTGTACGCCGAGGACCCGCACCGCCACGGAGTCTCGGGGCGCTCGCTCACCGGTCGGTTCGCCACGGTGCCGGTGCGCCGCGACGACGTCCGGTTCGTCTGGTCCGGTGACCTCGGCGGACAGGGCTACGGGATCAACCCCGACATCGGCGGCTACCGGATCTTCGATGAGATGCGCCGCCTGCACCCGGACTTCTACCTCTGCAACGGCGACAACGTCTACGCCGACGACCCGATCCCGGCCAGCCAGCCCGATCCCAGTGGCGGCACGTGGCACAGCCTGACCTCGCCGGCCAAGGACAAGGTCGCCGAGACGCTGGACGAGTACCGCGGGCAGTACCGCTACAACCTGATGGATGACAACATCCGTCGCTTCTACGCCACCACCCCGCAGATCCAGCAGTGGGACGACCACGAGACGAAGAACAACTGGTACCCGGGCGAGATCCTCGACCGACCCGGCGTACACGGAGAAGCGCGTCGACGTGCTGGCCCGGCGCTCCGACCGGGCCTGGCACGACTACACGCCGATCGCGCCGTCGTACGACAAGAGCGGTCGGATCTACCGCGTCGTGCACCACGGCCCGCTGCTCGACGTGTTCGTGCTCGACATGCGCTCCTACCGCGACGCGAACTCCCCGAACAAGCAGAGGTTCAACGACGGCGGCATCCTCGGCTTCGAGCAGGCGGCCTGGCTCAAGCGCGAGCTGAAGCACTCGCGGGCGACCTGGAAGGTCATCTCCAACGACATGCCGCTGACCGAGGTGGTCACCGACAGCCTCGAGGGCGAGCCCAACTTCGAGGCCGTCTCCCAAGGCGACGACGGCGTGCCGCTCGGTCGCGAGCTGCAGATCGCGGACCTCCTGCGATTCATCAAGCACCAGAAGATCCGCAACACGGTCTGGCTGACCACCGACGTGCACTACACGGCCGCGCACTACTTCGACCCGGACAAGGCGGCCTTCACCGACTTCGACCCGTTCTGGCAGTTCACCTCCGGCCCGTTGAACGCCGGTGCCTTCCCCGCCGACGCCAGCGACCAGACGTTCGGCGCCCAGCAGGTCTACGTCAAGGCGCCCGAGACCCCGAACTCCTCGCCCGCCACCGAGTTCGCGTTCTTCGGCGAGGTCGACATCGACGGGGCGTCCGAGGCGATGCGGGTGCGTCTGCGCGACAACTCCGGCTCGGTGCTGTGGCACACCGTGCTCGAGCCGCGCCGCTAGCGGACCCGGCCGGCAGGGGCGCTACCGTGCCGGGATGAGCGATCTGGGTCAGCGGGTCCGGCACGCCGGTCGGCGGACCGACGACAGCGAGTGGCCCGACCGCCTCGCTCGCGCCGGCCTGGTGGCCTACGGCGCGGTCCACCTCGTGCTCGGGTGGCTTGCGGTGCAGCTCTCGCTCGGTGACCGAGAGGGGTCGACCTCCACGTCGGGCGCGATCGAGAAGCTCGCGCAGCAGCCCTTCGGCGTGGTGCTCGTCTGGATGATCGCCGTCGGGATGCTGCTCCTGGTCGTCTGGCAGGGGATCGAGGCCGCCGTCGGCCACCGGGACGAGAAGGACGACAAGAGCGTGGTCCGCGAGCGGGTCACCTCGGGTGGCAAGGCAGTCGTGTACGCCGTGATCGGCGTCAGCGCCGTGAAGGCGGCGATCGGCTCGGGCTCCGGCGGCGGGGAGAAGAAGACCGACTCCCTGACGTCGAAGGTGATGGACCTGCCCGGTGGCCAGGTGCTGGTCGCGCTGGTCGCGATCGGGGTCCTGGTGGTCGCGGGCTTCCTGGTTCATCGCGGGGTCACGGACAGCTTCCTCAAGAAGCTCGACGGCGGCGGTCGCCGCGGCAAGGACGGCACGGCGTACACCTGGGCCGGGCGGGTCGGGTACGTCGCCAAGGGCCTGTCGCTGGCCGTGGTCGGCGTCCTGTTCGGCTACGCGGCCATCACCCACGAGTCCAACAAGGGCGGCGGACTGGACCAGGCGCTCTCGACGCTGCTGCACCAGCGCTTCGGCCCGGTCCTGGTCGGCGCCATCGGGATCGGCTTCGCCTGCTACGGCGTCTTCTGCTTTGCCTGGGCCCGGCACTTCAACGACTGAGCCGCTCGCTCCCGGCCCGGCATGGCGACGACGTCGGCCGGTTCGTCGCCCCTGGGGCTCGGCTGAGGATGTGGCCCGGCTCGACCAACGCGGTCCTGGCTGTCGCGACCCGGCGCGGCCTGCTCGACGCGTCGGGCTGAGTCGGAGCCCTCAGGGTGATCCCCGATGGCGTGCGACTCCTGGGCGTAGTGCACTGGTGGAGTGACCCTCCTCGAGCAGCCCCGCATCGCCCGGGGTACCTCTCGTGTCGAGCGGGCGGCGTACGTCGTCGCGGCGGTGCTGGTTCTCTCCGGACTGCTGCACCTGGTGATGTTCGCGATCGAGCCGCGGCCCTGGGGCGGGCCGCTGTCGTGGCGCAAGGCGGTGACCTTCGGGTTGTCCTTCGCCACCACGCTGGCGACGGTCACCTGGGTCACGTCGTACCTGGTGATCAGCACGCGGACCAGGGCCGCGCTGCTCGGCGTCTTCGTCGTCGACTGCGTCGTCGAGGTCTTGGGGATCACCGTCCAGGCCTGGCGGCACGTGCCCTCGCACTTCAACCGCGAGACGCCGTTCGACACCGTGGTGGCGATGAGCCTCGCGGTCGGCGGCGTGGTGCTGGTCGGCACGCTCGGGGCCTTCGCCGTGACTGCCATCCGGGGCCGCGTCGACGGTGACGCCGCGATGCGCCTGGCGCAGCGAGCGGGCTGGTCGCTGATGCTCGCCGGGCTGGCATCGGGGATCGCGATGATCGTCCGCGGGACGACGTTGCAGGCCTCGGGGCACGTGCAGGAGGCCTACGACCGGGCCGGCTTCCTCAAGGACCTGCACGGCCTCACCCTGCACGCGGTCCTGGTGCTGCCGGCGCTGGCCTGGCTGCTGAGCCGCACGCGAGTGCCCGAGAGCCGCCGGGTCCGCTACGTCGGGTACGCCGTCGCGGTGTACCTCGGGCTGGTGCTGGTCGCCCTCGTGCGCGGGGTGCTCACGCTCTGAGGGGGGAGACTGGCCCGCATGACCACTCTCGCCGAAGCAGTCGCCCTGGGCGCCGAGGAGCACGGCCTGGCCGTGATCTCGACGCTGCGGGCCGATGCGACCATCCAGTCCTCGCTCGTCAACGCCGGAGCGATGGCGCACCCGGCGACCGGGGAGCAGGTGCTGGCCTTCGTCACCTACGGGCGGGTCAAGCTGGGCAACCTGCGGGCCCGGCCGCAGCTCAGCGCCACCTTCCGCAGCGGCTGGCGGTGGGCGACCGTCGAGGGGCGCGCCGAGCTGGCCGGCCCCGACGACCCGCAGCCCTGGCTCACCGACGCCGACGCGGCTCCGGCTGCTGCTGCGCGAGGTGTTCACCGCCGCCGGCGGCACCCACGACGACTGGGACGCCTACGACCGGGAGATGGTCGAGCAGGGCGCGGACGGCGGTGCTCGTGACGCCGGGCCGGGTCTACTCGAACGCGTGAGGTTCGTCGGGATCGACCTGGCCTGGAGCGCGCGCAACCGCACCGGTCTCGCCGTCGGTCGATGACGCCGGCCGACTCGCCGCGGCACGTCCGCGCGGTGACGACGAGATCGCGCGACTGGCTCGCGCGCCACGCGCCGGAACCCGGGTCGTCGCGCGTCGACGCGCCGCTCGTCGTCACCAACCCGACCGGGCATGCGGGAGGCGGAGCGGCGGTCGGGCGCGCGTTCGGGCCGCTACCACGCCGGGGCGTACCCCTCGAACCTCACCCACCCGTTGTTCGACCCGCCCCGGGCCGAGGTCCTGGCCGACCGGTTCGGCTGGACCGTCGACCCGGCCGACCACGGAGCGGCCGGGCGCCCGGTTGCGATCGAGGTCTACCCGCACCCGGCGATGGTGGTGCTGTTCGGCCTGGCCCGGGTGCTGCCCTACAAGGCCAAGAAGGGCCGCGACGTCGGCGGCGCGGCGGCGCCGGTTCGCGCGCCTGCTCGACCACCTCGAGGCGCTGGCCGCGCTGCGGCTGGCGTGCCGACCCGCGCTGGGCCGAGATCGCGCAGGTCGTGCGCACGGCCGACCCGCCAGGTGCGACCTCGAGCGCGGTCGAGGACGAGATCGACGGCGATCTTCTGCGCCCACCTCGCCTGGCTCTGGGCACCACCGGCCCGACGCGCTGATGGTCTACGGAACGCTGCGAGGACGGCTTCATCGTGGCGCCGCCCGCACCGGTCCCGCCTCGATCGCCACCTCGACGTCTGCCACGATCGCGCCCATGAGCGCACCCGCGGCCTCCCGGATCCGAGCGATGCGTGGGCGGGACCGGTACGAGCGAGCACCGCGCCGCGAGCAACCTCGAGCTGCTCTTCGACCTGACCTTCGTGGTCGCGTTCGGCTTCGCCGGCGACGAGCTGGCGCACGCGATCGGGGCCGGGCCACGCGGCAGCGGGCGTGCTGGGGTTCGGCTTCGCGATGTTCGCGATCAACTGGGCCTGGATCAACTTCACCTGGTTCGCCTCGGCCTTCGACGTCGACGACTGGGTCTACCGGCTGGTGACGATGGTGCAGATGGTCGGGGTGCTGATCCTGACCCTCGGGATCCCACCGATGTTCGCCTCGATCGAGGAGGGCGGACACCTCGACATCACGGTGATGGTGCTCGGCTACGTCGTGATGCGGGTCGCGATGATCGTGCAGTGGCTGCGAGCGTCGCGGCAGAGCCCGACGTACGCCGCGCACCTGCCGCGGCCTACGCCCTCGCGATCGGCGGCGGCGCAGGTCGGCTGGGTCGTGCTGATCTTCCTGCCGCTCTCGCTCGGACCCACCTTGGCTCTCGCGGCGCTGCTGTTCGTGGTCGAGCTCGCCGGCCCGGTCCTGGCCGAGCGCCGCGAGCCGACCCCGTGGCACGCCCACCACGTCGCCGAGCGCTACGGACTGCTCGCGATCATCACCCTGGGCGAGGGGATCGTCGGCACCCTGGCCGCACTGTCCGCCGTGATCGAGCGCCGACGGCTGGAGCTGGCAGGTGGCGGCGGTCGGGGTGGCGGGCGTCGGGCTGACCTTCGGCATCTGGTGGACCTACTTCACGCTGCCGGCCGCCGAGGTGCTGCACCACTACCGCGACGCCCGGGTCTTCGTCTGGGGCTACGGCTCGATGGTCGTCTTCGCGGCGATAGCCGCGGTGGGGGCCGGCCTGCACGTCGCGGCCCTGCAGATCGAGGGCGCCCACGCCGAGGAGGAGGCGTCGGTCTCGGCCACCACGGCCGTGCTCGCGGTGGCGATCCCGGTCGCGGTCTTCGTCGTGGTGCTGTTCGCGCTCTACAGCTGGCTGGTCGGCGAGGTGGACCGGTTCCACCTGCTGCTGCTCACCGGGGCGGCCGCCTTCTGCGCGCTGCCGGTCGCCCTGGCGGCCGCAGGCGTGGCGACGGCGCTCTGCCTGCTCGTGCTGGTGCTGGCGCCCGTCGTCGTGGTCGTCGGCTACGAGACCGTGGGGCACCGGCACGAGGCCGACGTGCTCGAGCGGGTCACGGGACGACGACCACCGGCCACTTCCCCGCCTTGACCAGGCGTACGGCGATCGACCCGGCCAGGCGCGGGCCGACCCGGGTCGAGGCGCCCACCACGACGGCCTCCGCGCGCTCGTCCTGGACGATCCGGGTCAGCTCGTGGAAGACGTCGCCCCGGGCGGTCACCAGCCGGATGCTGATCCCGGCGTGCGTCGCTCCCTGACGGACCTGCTGCTCGAGCGCGGCGACCTCGTCGGCCTGACCCTCGATCAAGGCCCCCGCCACCGTCGGCGCCCAGGAGGTCATGGGCGGGTTGGTCAGCACGAAGGCGACGACCAGCTCGGCACCCTGGCGCCGGGCCAGGCCAGCGGCGTACGCGGCGGCGCGGACGGAGCCCTCCGAGCCGTTCACCCCCACCACTATCACGCGTGGGCCGTCGGTCCCCAGCTCGAACACGGCTCAGACCAGCGAGTCCGCTAGACCGATGCGCCACACGGCAAGGCCGTGCAGCCCGGCCCTCCGGGCGAGACCGACCCGCAGGGCGTAGGAGCGACGGTCGGCCCACCACAGGCGCGTGCCGTTGCGGAGCACGGCCGTCCACTCCCCGGCGGATCCGCTCCAGGTGGGCGTGACGCCGTTGCGGGCCGCCTTGGCGCGCATCTGCGTCGGTGGGTACGCGTGCGCGACGTCATGGTGACGCCCGGGAGCCGGCCACGAGAAGCCGTACCCCGCGACGCCCAGGTCGACCTGTTGCGCGTCGACCCGGGTCAACAGGGCGGCGAGAGCCCGGCGCTGCCAGGGCAGTCCGCCGACGGGGCCCGGCCGTTCCGGGTCCCACGGGCCGTGCTGGTCGTAGGCCATCAGCACGAGCAGGTCGGCCTGCCGCGCCAGCCGACCGGTCCGGTAGCCGGAGCGCCGGTACCCCGCTGCGTCGGGCGAGGCCATCACGTCCACCGCGACCGTCTTCGCAGCCGGCATCAGCTCCTGCAGCCGGGTGACCAGGCGCACCAGCCCGGAGCCGTCCGCGGCGCTCAGCGACTCGAGGTCGACGGTGACACCGTCGAAGTCGTCCGAGTCGACGTCCGAGGCGAGCGTCCGCGCGACGGCCTCGACGTGGGTGTCGCTTCGCAGCAGTCGCTCGCCGATCGCCGGGCTGAAGTCATGGGTGCGGCTGCTGTAGTTGCTCAGCACCAGGGTGCCCGCCAGCCCCTCGTCGTGCGTCCGGGCGAGCAGCTCACGCGCACCCGTGCCGACCGGCTGGATCCGGTCGCCGGCCGGGGAGAGGGTCACCCCGTCGATACCGACCTCGCGCAGGGCCGGCGCCTGCCGGGTGATCGCCTCGGCCGGGGTGCGGCCCACCTCGGCGTATCCGGTCACGGCGAGGCCGGTGCGGGTGGCGCTGGTGGGAGCGAGGACGTCCGAGGCCGGTGCGGCGGAGCAGCAGAGGGACACGACCGCTGCCATCGCCAGGGCGACGGGGGCGACGGTGCGGGTGCGCATGAGGGCAGTCTGCTCCTCACCGTCCCCGTCTGCGCTCGTCCGCATGCTCGTCGTCGTCAGGCGGTGGGCAGGTCCTCGTTGAGGTGGCTCAGGGCCGCCGCCCCCACGATCCCGCCGTTGTTGCGCAGCTGGGCCGGCACGATCTCGGTCTCGATGTCGATCAGCGGCAGGAACTCGTCGGCGTTCTTGCTGACCCCGCCGCCGACGACGAAGAGATCGGGCGAGAAGAGCTTCTCCAGGGTCCGGTAGTACGTCGTGAGCCGCTTGGCCCACTTCTTCCACGACAGCTCCTCGCGCTCGTAGGCGCTCGCCGCCGCGCGGGTCTCGGCGTCGTGGCCGTCGATCTCGAGGTGGCCGAGCTCGGTGTTGGGCACCAGCTCGCCGTCCCACAGCAGCGCGCTGCCGATCCCGGTGCCGAGGGTCGTCACGATGACCAGTCCGGCGTGGCCCTTCGCCGCGCCGTACTTCAGCTCGGCGTAGCCGGCGGCGTCGGCGTCGTTGAGCACGTGCACCGGCCGACCGAGGCGCTCGGTCAGCACGGCGTCGGCATCGACCCCGATCCACGACTTGTCGATGTTGGCCGCCGAGCTCACCACCCCTCGGCGTACGACGGCGGGGACGGTGACCCCGACCGGACCGGTCGAGTCGGGGAAGTGCGCGACCAGCTCGGCCATCACCTCGCCCATCGCGGCCGGGGTGGACGGCTTTGGCGTGGCGATCCGCTTGCGCTTGGCGGCGAGCTCCCCGAGCGTGACGTCGACGGGGGCCGCCTTGGTGCCGGTGCCACCGAAGTCGATGCCGATGGGGTGTCCGCCGGGCTGCTGAGTCATGCCTCGACGTTATCGCCTATCCGACCCGCCCCGTCATGGGTGACGAGCGCAACACGACGCACTTACCAAACCGGACACGAAGTTTCGTCACCACGATGTCACTCGGATGTCGTAGACGCGGGTTAGGTTGATCGCCCCCAACCCCGCTCGTGCTCGAGGAGAGTCCGCCCCTATGGCCCATCTGCCACGTGTCTCAGCCACACCCGCGTCTCACAGACGCGCCCCACGTTCCCTGCTGCTGACCGCTCCGGTCGCCGCCGCCGGCATGGTCCTGGCCGGTCTGGCCGCGACCCCGGCCAGCGCCGCCACCGACGACAGCGCCCTGGTGATCTCGGAGGTGTACGGCGGTGGCGGCAACTCCGGCGCGACGTACACCAACGACTTCGTCGAGCTCTACAACCCGACCAGCGCGGCGAAGTCCGTGGACGGCATGTCGGTGCAGTACCGCTCCAGCGGCGGCAGCGGCGCCCCGTCGGGCGTGACGGCCCTCGCGGGCAGCGTTCCCGCGGGTGGGCACTATCTCGTGCAGGAGGCCCAGGGCTCCGGTGGCAGCACGGCGCTCCCGACGCCGGACGCGACCGGCACCATCGCGCTGTCCGGCACCGCGGGCACGATCGTCCTGTCCTCACAGGCCACCGCGCTGAGCACGCTCCCGGCCGGCTCCGACATCGGTACGGCCGGTGTCGTCGACCTGGTCGGCTTCGGCAGCTCGAACACCTTCGAGACCGCCCCGACCCCGGCCCCCAGCAACACCGCCTCGGTCAACCGCTCGGCGAGCGGCACCGACACCGACGACAACTCCAAGGACTTCAGCACCGGGGACCCGTCGCCGGAGAACACCGGCTCGCCCGGTGACGGGGGAGGTGGCGGCACCGACCCGACCCCTCCGGTCGACGCCACCATCGCCCAGATCCAGGGCACCACTGACACCAGCCCGTACGCCGGCCAGAACGTCGTCACCTCGGGCGTGGTCACCGCGTCGTACCCGACCGGTGGCTTCAACGGCTTCTACCTGCAGACCCCCGGCACCGGCGGTGACGAGCCCGGCTCGCACGACGCCTCGGACGCCGTGTTCGTCTACCTCGGTTTCGATGCCAGCTACCCGAAGATCGGCGACCACCTGCAGGTCACCGGCGCGGTCAGCGAGTTCAAGGGGACGACCGAGCTCACCGCCGCAGACGGTGGTGTCACGACGCTCGACACGCCGGCCGAGTCGGTCAAGCCGGTCACGAACCCCTACCCGGCCACCGACGCCGGCCGCGAGGCCCTCGAGGGGATGCTCTTCGCCCCGGGCGCCTTCACCGTCACCGACAACTACGACCTCAACCAGTACGGCGAGATCGCGCTCGCCAAGGGCGACACCCCGCTGCGCCAGTCCACCGACGTCGCCAGGCCCGGCACGCCGGAGCAGCAGGCCGTGATCGACGACAACGCGGCGCGTGCCGTGACGCTGGACGACGGGGCCTCGCTGAACTTCATGTACAGCGCCCAGGACACCCCGCTGCCCTGGATCACCAAGGACCACTCGATCCGGGTCGGTGCGCACCCCACCTTCACCAAGCCGGTGGTGCTGGAGTTCCGCAACTCGGTCTGGAACTTCCAGCCGACCAGCCAGCTCACCGCCGACAACGGTGACGAGGTGGCTCCGGCCACCTTCCCGGACACCCGCACGGCCGCTCCCGAGCCGGTGGACGGCCAGCTCAAGATCGCCAGCTTCAACGTGCTGAACTACTTCACCGAGACCGGTGAGGACTACGAGGCCGCGGGCCACTCCTGCTCGAGCTACGACGACCGCGAGGGCAACCCGATCACGGTCAACGACTGCGGCAACGACTGGTCCGCGCGGCGCGTGGAACGACGTCAACCAGCAGCGTCAGCAGGCCAAGGAGGTCAGCGCGATCAACAAGCTCGGCGTCGACGTGCTGAGCCTCGAGGAGATCGAGAACTCGATCAAGTACACCGAGCCCACCCCGGCCGGGGTCGCT
>CAWJMC010000007.1:0-447626 GCA_963843875.1 uncultured Actinomycetota bacterium
CTCGCAGGGCCGGATCGTGGACTTCAAGAACACCGTGATCATCATGACCACGAACCTCGGTACACGAGACATCGCCAAGGGCCAGAACCTCGGCTTCAACCAGAGCGGTGACGCGGCCGGCTCCTACGAACGGATGAAGTCGAAGGTGCAGGACGAGCTCAAGCAGCACTTCCGCCCGGAGTTCCTCAACCGGGTCGACGAGATGATCGTGTTCCCGCCGCTCTCGCAGGAGCAGATCGTCAAGATGGTCGACAACATGATCGACTCTGTCGAGCTGCGGATGAAGGATCGCGACATGTCGATCGAGCTCACCCAGCCGGCCAAGGACCTGCTCGCCAAGCGCGGGTTCGACCCGGTGCTCGGTGCCCGTCCGCTGCGGCGCACGGTGCAGCGCGAGATCGAGGACGTGCTGGCCGAGAAGATGCTGTACGGCGAGGTCGGCCCCGGCCAGATCGTGCTGGTCGACGTCGACGACGCAGAGGGTTCGGCGCAGCAGTTCGTCTTCAAGGGCGAGCCGCGTGGCGACGTGCCCGACTCGCCGCCGCTGGAGGCGGTCGGTGTCGGCGAGGGGATCGTCGATCCCGACGAGGACCGCGACGCCGACGGCCCGGTGGACCTGCCCCGCGGGGACGGCCCCACCGAGTAGGGCAGCGCTCCGGTCCGGACCGGGGCTCGCAGCACAAGGGTCGGCGCCTCCGGGTGCCGGCCCTTCGTGCCGCCGGGGGGAGGGGGAGACAGTCCCGATCGAGCGGCACCTGCACGGGCCTGATCGGGTGCGGACTGATCCGGACCATCCGGCTCCGCGCGCTCAGGGCAGGGCGAACCGGCCGTCGGCCAGGGCCACGACGAGACCGTCGGAGACCAGCGAGTCCAGCGCCCGCTCGCGCTGCCCGGCGTCGGGCCAGACCGCGTCCAGCCGGGAGCGGGACACGCTGGCCTCGGTGTCGCGGAGCACGGCCAGCAGCCGCCCGCGGCACTGCCGGTCGGTGCCGTCGTAGGTCTGGGCGGGCCGGGCCGGGCCGTCGTACGCCGGACGACCGAGGGCCAGCCAGGTGCAGTCGGTGCGCACCGGGCAGGCGCCGCACGAGGGGGCGCGCGCGGTGCAGACCAGGGCCCCGAGCTCCATCACGGCCACCGCCCAGGTCGCGGCGGTCGCCGGATCGTCCGGCAGCAGCGCCGCTGCGAGGTCCCGCTCGGCGCGGGTGGGTGCCGGGCCGGGCAGCTCGACGCCCCGGACCAGTCGGGCGAGCACCCGGCGCACGTTGGTGTCCAGCACCGGGTGACGCTGCCCGAAGGCGAACGACGCGACCGCGGCGGCGGTGTAGTCACCGACCCCCGGCAGGGCCCGCAGCGCGTCGATGCCGGCCGGCACCTGCCCGTCGTGCTGTTGGGTGATCGCCACGGCGGCGGCGTGCAGGCGCAGGGCCCGGCGTGGGTAGCCGAGGCGCCCCCACGCGCGGACGGCCTCCCCGGAGGACTCGGCCGCCAGCGCACCGGGGGTGGGCCAACGCGCCAGCCAGGTCGACCAGACCGGCAGGACCCGGGCCACCGGGGTCTGCTGGAGCATGAGCTCGCTGACCAGCACGCCCCAGGGGGTCGCCGAGTCGGTCCGCCAAGGCAGGTCGCGCGCGTTCTCGTCGTACCAGGACAAGATCGCCCCGTGCAGGCGTCCGGGGCCGGGAACCGGGGCGACAGCGATCCTCCGGGGGCCGTGCGGGGGCGTCGTGGCGGCCATCGCCGGAAGCGTAGACGCCTGGGTCGGGCGTGGCACCGCCACCCTGGGGGCGATGCTGCCTACCGTGGTCCGGTGAGCCGGATGACGAGGGGACGCCTCCCGGCCCGGATCTACTGGGTACGTCGCACGCTCGTGCTCGCGGTGGCGCTGGTGCTGGTCTTCGCGATCGCCCGGGTGCTCGGCAGCTTCGGCGGGGACGACGGCAACGCGGGTGCGGCGACGGTGGCGCAGACGGACACCGCCGCGCCCGACCACGTTCCCGGGCTCACCCTGGTACCCAAGGGCGGTGCGGCCGCCTCGGCGCCGCTCTCCCAGCCGACCGGGACGTGCGACGACGCCGATGTCCAGGTGACCCCGGACGTCGACACGCGTGGCGGGTGGCGGCGGACACCCGCTGACCATGCTGGTCAGCAGCACCTCCGGCGAGACCTGTTCGTGGCGGGTCTCCTCGAGCTCCCTGGCGGTGAAGATCACCTCGGACGGCAAGCGGGTCTGGAGCAGCCAGGACTGTCCGGGAGTGATCACGAGCCGGACGGTCGTGGTCCGCCCTCCGGACGAGAGGCAGACGAAGGTCAAGGTCGACTGGGGTGGTCACCGCTCGGTGCCCCGGTGCCTGGGCGGTCAGGACTACGCCGGGCTCGGGACCTACCGGGTCGAGGCGGCCAGCGTCGGTGGCGAGCCCTCGCAGGTCGAGTTCAGCATCGTCGCCCCGCCGCGCCCACGCGTGACCGAGACGGCTTCACCGACGGCGACGCCCAGCGGCAAGGCGACCGGCAAGGCCGCGGCGAGCCGCGAAGCCCGGGTCCGGCGCGACCACGAAGTCCGCGGGGACCAGGGCGAGGGCCAAGCCCTCGGCCAAGTCGTCCGGTCACACCAGGGGCTAGCTCGAGGGGCAGGGCTCAGACGTAGCGCTCGAGGAAGCTCGACTCGGCCAACCGGGACAGCCCCTCCCGCACGCTGCGCGCCCGCAGCTCGCCCACACCGTCGACCATCTGCAGGTCCTCGGCGGTCGCGGCGAGCAGCTTCTGCAGGGAGCCGAAGTGCTCGACGAGGCGGTCGGCCACCAGTCCCGGCAGCCGCGGCACGCGGGCGAGCAACCGGTGCCCGCGCGGGGCCAGCGAGGAGTCCAGCGGCTCGGTCGCGGGCAGCCCGAGGGCCGCCGCGACGGCGGAGACGTCGACCAGCTCGGTCTGCGAGAGCGAGGCCAGCGACTCCAGGACCTCCTCGGTCGAGCGGCGTCGGCGAAGCCGCGGCCGGTAGTCGCGCACGATCAGCACCCGGTCGACCTCGACGCCGGTGACGAGCTCCTCGAGCTGGAGCGAGAGCAGCCGACCGTCGGTGCCGAGCTCGAGCACGTAGCTCTCGATCTCGCGCGCGATCCGGACCACCATCTCGAGGCGCTGAGCCACCACGGCGACGTCACGGACCGTGACGAGGTCCTCGATCTCGAGTGCCGACAGGGTGCTGGAGACCTCGTCGAGGCGGGTCTTGTAGCGCTCCAGGGTGGCGAGGGCCTGGTTGGCGCGGGACAGGATCGAGGCGGAGTCCTCGAGCACGTGCCGGGTGTGCCCGACGTACACCGCGATGATCTGCATCGACTGGGAGACCGAGACCACGGGGTAGCCGGTCTGCTTGGCCATCCGGTCGGCGGTGCGGTGCCGCGTGCCCGTCTCCTCGCTCGGGATGCTCGAGTCGGGCATCAGGTGCACCGCCGCGCGCACGATGCGGCTGATCTGCTCGTCGAGCACGATCGCGCCGTCCATCTTGGCCAGCTCGCGCAGGCCGGTCGCGGTGAAGGGCACGTCGAGCTCGAACCCGCCGGTGCACAAGGGATCGACCTCGGCGCCGCTGCCGAGCACGATCAGAGCGCCGGTACGACCGCGCAGGATCCGTTGGAGCCCGTCGCGCATCGCGGTGCCGGGCGCGATCGCGGACAGGGTCGCACGCAGGCGTTCGGCGTCGGCCGTCTCCTCGATCACTCGATCCCACTCCCCGTGAACAGTGCCTTGGGCAAAGCGTGCTTGGGCGGGTCCTGCCCCGACGGACCCTTCGGAAGTCTAGGGCCAGATCGGACAGGGGCCGCCATCCTTTTGGTTCGGCTCCGCCCGCGCAAGAACCGGCTCAGCCCCGATCCTCCTCCGGGGTCCCCGTCGGGGCGCTCGGCGCCGGAGCCCGCGAGCAGCCCGGTGAGACGCAGGGCCTGGCCGATGTGATCGATCTCGATCACCCGGAGGCCGTCGACCTCCCGGGTGCTGCGGGTGTCGCTGCGGCGGTGGTCGACCGGGACCATGGCGGTGCGGAACCCGAGGCGGGCGGCCTCCGCCACTCGCTGGTCGAGGTCGGGCACCCGGCGCAGCTCGCCGGACAGACCGATCTCGCCGATCGCCACCACGCGCTGCCCGAGCGCGTGGCCGACGGTGGCCGAGGCGATGGCCAGCGCGACCGCCGCGTCACTGGCGCTGCCCGCGAGCCGGGCCCCGCCGACGGTCGAGACGAAGACGTCGTGCCCGTGCAGCCGGATCTTGGCGTGCTGCTGCAGCACGGCGAGGATCATCGCCACCCGGTTGCCGTCCACGCCGGAGGTCGTGCGCCGCGGGCGCTCCGAGGGACTGTGCGCGACGAGCGCCTGCACCTCGGCCAGCAACGGTCGCCGCCCCTCCATCGCCACGGACACGCAGGTGCCCGGGATGCTGCCGGGGTGGCTGTCGAGGAACATCCCGGTCGGATCGGTGATCGCGACGATGCCCTCGGCGGACAGGTCGAAGCAGCCCACCTCGTCGACCGGGCCGAAGCGGTTCTTCACGGCTCGGACCAGGCGCAGCCGGGAGTTGCGCTCGCCCTCGAACTGCAGCACCACGTCGACGAGGTGCTCGAGCACCCGCGGACCGGCGATGGTGCCGTCCTTGGTCACGTGGCCGACCAGGACGGTCGTGATGTTGCGCAGCTTGGCCATCCGGATCAGGGCGGCCGCGACCTCCTTGACCTGGCTCACCCCGCCCGGGACCCCGTCGACGTCGGCCGCGCTGATGGTCTGCACGGAGTCGATCACCAGCAGGGTCGGGCGGACCGCCTCGACGTGGCCGAGCACGGCTCCCAGGTCGGTCTCGGCGGCGAGGAAGAGCTCGTCGTGCACCCCTCCGGTGCGGTCCGCTCGCAGCCGGACCTGGGAGGCGGACTCCTCGCCGGTGATGTAGAGCGTGCGCTGGCGGGTGCGGGCCGTCTGGGCCGCGACCTCGAGGAGCAGGGTGGACTTGCCGACCCCGGGCTCACCCGCGAGCAGGATCGCCGCGCCGGGCACCAGCCCGCCGCCGAGCACGCGATCGAGCTCGGGCACCCCGCTGGTGCGCGAGTGCGCCTCCTCGGCCGGGACCTCTCCGATCGGCACCGCGGGGGCGGTGACCGGGCCGGCCTGGACCCTCGACCTGGGTGCGGAGGCCTCCGTGAGGCTGCCCCACGCCTGGCACTCGCCGCACCGCCCGGCCCACTTCGCGGTCTCCCACCCGCACTCGCTGCAGCGGTAGGAGGAGCGAGGTCGAGGTGCGGTCCGGGCCATGCAGGTGAACCTAGGCGAGGGCGCCGACAGTTCCGCGCAGGGACACCGCCTGAGGTGCCCCGTCGGGCTCGGTGGCGCACGACACCCGCGCCCGTGCGTACTCTTGGAACGTTCCACAGCCCGAAGGGGGAGCCGATGAGCCTCAGCAGTGCGGCGGTGCCCGCCACCCTGAGCACCGTGGCGGAGCGGGCCGGAGTCTCCCGGCAGACGGTCTCCAACGCCCTGAACAACCCCGAGCTGCTCCGGCCGGACACCCTCGAGCGGGTGCTGCAGGTGATCGCCGACGTCGGCTACACCCCCAACCGCGCCGCCCGGCAGCTGCGCAGCGGCGCCTCGCAGCTGATCGGGCTGCGCTTCGAGCCGGCCGAGGAGGGCACGACCAACGCCCTGATGGACCGCTTCCTGCACACCTTGGTCGACAGCACCCGCGCGACCGGGCACCACGTGCTGCTCTTCTCGGGTGACCCCGAGGACCCGCTCGACGGGTACGACGACCTGCTCCGCTCGACCGCCGTCGACGCCTTCGTCATCACCGACACCTACTCCGGCACTCCGCAGGCGGCCTGGCTGCAGGAGAAGGGCGCGCCGTTCGTCGCCTTCGGCCGGCCCTGGGACGACCCCCACGCCACCCACGCCTGGGTCGACGTGGACGGCGCCGAGGGCGCCCGGGCCGCCACCGAGCACCTGATCGAGCAGGGCCACGAGCAGATCACGTGGCTGGGCTGGGAGAAGGCCTCGCGGATCGGCGAGGACCGGCGGACGGGGTGGAAGTCGGCGATGCATCGCGCGCACCTGCCGACCGAGCGCCGCGGCGTGCGCCTGACCGACAACGTCGATGCCGCCCGGATGGCGACGCACGACCAGATCGCGACCGGTGCGACCGGCTTCGTGTGCGCGAGCGACACCATGGCGATGGGTGTGCTGCGGGCGTTCGAGGAGCGCGGGATGCGCGCCGGCACCGACGGCGGAGTGGTCGGCTTCGACGACTCGGCCGCGGCCCAGGTCACCTCGCTGACCTCGGTGCGCCAACCGCTCGAGCAGGTGGCGGTCGAGGTGGTCGGACTGCTCCGCTCCGCCCTGGCCGGCGCCCCCGCCCCGACCCGCGGCACCGTGCTGTTCCCGACGCTGGTGGTCCGCGGCTCGTCCGTCCGCCGCCCCTGAGAGCCCCCCGGATAGTCCCGAACACTCTGCACCTCGAGCGCGGCGTGTCGCGGGCCTCCTGCTCGGGACTGTCCGCCGGGGGCGCTCAGTACGACTTCACCCACAGGTTGACCGCGTAGTCGACGCCGGTGCCCTCGTGGCCGGCCAGGATCCAGGCGGCGGTGGTCGGGTCGAACTCGATACGTACGACGGCCTCGAGGTCGGCGCGGGTCTCGAAGGCCCAGCGGATCATCAAGGGGTGCCGCTCCCAGCCGTGGGAGGACCAGAACCACTCCTGCGTCGGCGGCGCCGGCAGGTGGGGGTAGCCGCGCGCGAACCACGTGCCGAAGGTCGAGCGGGAGGCGTCGTTGTCGATCACGAACGCCGTGCCTCCCCGGCGTACGACGCGGTCGAGCTCGCGCAGCCCGGGCTCGCAGCCCGGCCCGAGGAAGTAGGCCCAGCGGGCGTGCACCACGTCGACGGAGGCGTCCGGCAGCGGGAGGTCCGTGGCGCTGCCCTGGCGCACGTCCACCGCCGCCAGGGCGTCGACCCGGCGCCGGGCGATCGCGACCAGGCCCGGGTGCGGTTCGACGCCGATCACCGATCGCGCCGCCCCGTGCCGCGAGGAGGCCCACCGGCGCAGGTGGAACCCGGTGCCGCAGCCCACGTCGAGCAGGACCCGGTCGTCCCACCCGGCGACCGAGGCCATCGTCTGCTCGATCAGGCCCTCGGGGTCGACGGCCCGGTTCTCGATCTCGTAGACGGCCGGGTGGTCCCAGATGTTGGGGCTGCGGACCGCTCCGGGAGACGGGTCCATCGAGCAGTGGCTAGATCCGGACCAGGCCGTGCGGGGTCTGGAACTGCACGGCCAGGATGCCCGGCGTGCCGTGCGGGGCGACCCAGTCGACCTTCATGTCCTCGAGCGGCTGCTCGACGGGCTGGCCCAGCCACTCGCTGACCCGACCCGGGTCGCCGGCGATCTCTAGCGCGCTGAACGAGACGTCCCCCGAGGCACCGGCACTGGGGTGGTGCGCGGGATCGCCCTCCCACTGCACGAAGAACGGCAGCTGCGGGTCGGACTGCAGGCCCCTGACCCCGATCTGCTTCCAGCGCAGCTCCACGCCGTCGGGGCGGTGCCGGTTGCCGGTCACCGACTCACGGCCGAGGCGCTGCTCGTACGGCGCGATGTCGTCGACCGCGACGACCCAGCCCAGCCAGCCGCCGCCGGCCTCGGAGCGCGCGCGCACCGCCTGGCCGAAGGGCGCCTTGTCCGACGCGGGGTGGTCGAGCACCTCGACCACCTCGAGGTAGGTGTCGTCACGCAGCGGCAGCACCCGGTTGCGGGTGCCGAAGCGTGGGTGGACCCCGCCGTCGCCGAACGTCACGCCGAGCTGCTTCGCGAGCAGCTGGACGGTGGAGTCGAGCCCGTCGGGCCCGGCGGCGAACGAGATGTGGTCGAGACGCATGCCGACGATTGTGGGGGTGACCGATTTGGTGCTTGACACCGGGGGTAGTGCGGGACACCCGCACGAGCGGGGTGAGACCGATCTCACTCCGGTGCTGCCTCGCGCTCACTCCACGGGGTCGGCCGGGTGCGGCGCCAGGCGCGAGCGCGAGGCCAGATGGGCCTCGCAGGCGGCCGCGAGCACGTCGTACGCCGGCTGGCCCATCAGGGCGATCAGCTCGGTGGCGCTGGAGGTGTAGACCGGCTCGGCGGCGCCGTGCGCCTCGGTGTTCCCGGTGCAGTACCAGTCCAGGTCGTGCCCGCCGGGGCCCCAGCCGCGGCGGTCGTACTCCGCGATCGAGACCTCGGTGTACGCCGTCTCGTCGGGGCGGCTCACCTCGCGGAAGGTGCGTCGCACCGGGAGCTGCCAGCACACGTCGGGCTTGGTCTCGACGAAGTGCACGTCGTTGGCCTCGGCCAGGTGGTGCAGCGCGCACCCGTAGCCGCCGGCGAAGCCGCGCGAGTTGTGCAGGATGCAGGCCCCGTCGCGCACCAGCGTCTTGCGCTCGCCGTCCTCCACCTCGACCCAGCGGTCCCGCCGCAGGCCCCCCTTCGCGTCCAGGGCGGCGGGCCGGTTCTCCCACTGCTCGTCGCCGAGCCGCGCGACCCAGCCGGCGACGCGCTCCTCGTCGGCCTCGTCGGAGAAGTGCGCCCCGAGCGCGCAGCAGCCGGCCTCGGGCGAGGAGGCATAGATGCCCGCGCAGCCGCCGCCGAAGATGCACGACCACCGCGAGGTCAGCCAGGTCAGGTCGCAGCGGAACACCTGGTCGGCGTCGTCGGGGTCGACGAACTCGACCCACGCGCGGGGAAAATCGAGGTCGACCTCTGCCATGCGGCTCAGCCTAGGACCAGTCCGGGTCCGGACCCTCGTCGGCGGGTAGCGTTCCGATCATGCGTCTGGGCGTGCTCGACATCGGTTCCAACACCGGTCACCTGCTGGTCGTCGACGCCCACGTCGGCGCCGCGCCGACCCCGGCGTTCTCGCACAAGACCCCGCTGCGCCTGGCCGAGCACCTGAGCGAGGACGGCGCCGTCAGCCCGGCCGGGGTCGCCGCGCTGAGCGGGTTCGTCGCCGACGCGCTGGTCGTGGCCGAGGACAAGGGCTGCGAGGCGATCCTCGGCTTCGCGACCTCTGCGGTGCGCGACGCGACCAACAGCGACGACGTGCTGGGCACCGTCGCGGACGAGACCGGCGTCGTCGTCGAGGTGCTCGCGGGGGAGGAGGAGGCCCGGCTGACCTTCCTCGCCGTACGCCGCTGGTTCGGCTGGTCGGCCGGTCGGCTGGCCGTCTTCGACATCGGCGGGGGCTCGCTGGAGATCGCCGCCGGTGGCGACGAGGCACCCGACGTCGCGTGGTCTCTCCCGCTCGGGGCCGCCCGACTGACCCGCGACCACCTGCGCGACGGTCGCGACCCCGACGCCGTGCGCGCGCTGCGCAAGAAGGTGCGCAGCCAGGTCGCGCACGACGCCGGCAAGCTGTTGCGCAACGGCGCTCCCGACCGCGCGGTGGCGACGTCGAAGACGTTCCGCTCGCTGGCGCGGATCTGCGGCGCACCGCCGTCGAGCGAGGGTGACTTCGTGACCCGGGTGCTGTCTGCGGACGACCTGGCCCGCCGTCTCCCCAAGCTGCTGGCGATGTCGGACCAGGAGATCTCGGCCCTGCCGGGGGTCTCCGCGAGCCGGGCCCACCAGATGGTCGCCGGCGCCCTGGTGGCGGACGCCGTGCTGGACATCTTCGACCTGCCCGAGCTGGAGATCTGCCCCTGGGCGCTGCGTGAGGGAGTGATCCTGCAGCGCCTGGACCAGCTCAGCGTCCGCGATGCCTGAGCGGGACGGTCGCAGGACGTCGCAGGACGGGCCGCTCTTCGCTCTCTCGACGGCCTCGGTCTACCCCGAGTCGGCGGCCCACGCCTTCGAGTACGCCGTCCGGCTGGGCTACGACGCGGTCGAGGTGATGGTCTCGGTCGACGAGCTGAGCCAGTCCGTCGAGGGCATCGGGCACCTCTCCGACTACCACGGGCTGCCGGTCTGTGCGGTGCACGCGCCCTGCCTGCTGCTCACCCAGCGGGTCTGGGGCACCGACCCCTGGGTCAAGCTCGAGCGGTCCGCGGCGATGGCCGCCGAGCTCGGGGCCGACGTGGTCGTCGTGCACCCGCCGTTCCGCTGGCAGCGCGACTACGCGGCCGGGTTCGTGGACGGCATCGCCGACCTCGAGCGCCGCACGGGCATCGCCTTCGCGGTCGAGAACATGTATCCGTGGCGGGCCACGAGCAAGCGCGAGGTGGAGGTCTACGTGCCCGGGTGGGACCCGTCCGCCGAGTCCTACGCCCACGCCACCGTGGACCTCTCGCACGCGGCCACGGCCCAGTCGGACCCGGTCGAGATGTGCAAGCGCCTGGGCGACCGGCTGCGACACCTGCACCTGACCGACGGGTCCGGCTCGGCGAAGGACGAGCACCTCGTGCCGGGGCGCGGCGCGATGCCCGCCGGTGACTTGCTGGAGCACCTCGCGGGCACCGGATTCACCGGTCACGTCGTGGTCGAGGTGAACACCCGCCGGGCCGCCGCCCGGGAGGAGCGTGAGCGGGACCTGGCCGAGTCACTGGCCTTCGCGCGCCTGCACTTCGCCACCGCCCCGGGCTGATTCGAGACCGGCCGCCGTCCCGGCGTACCGTGGCCGGACCGGGACGGCGCGCGATCGGACCGGGTGAGGAGAGCTTTCGTGCTTCGGCAGATGATCTTGTGGCTGGCGCGCAGCGAGCGCGTCAAGCACCTCGCAGCGACGCTGCCGGTGAGCAGCGGGATCGTGCACGGGTACGTGCCCGGCGAGGCCACCGAGGACGCCGTCCGGGCGACGCGTGAGCTGAGCGAGGACGGACTGGTGGTGAGCCTGGACCACCTCGGCGAGGACACCACCGACCCCGACCAGGCCGAGGCCGCCGTGGCGGCGTACCTCGACGTGCTCGAGGCACTGGCCGAGGAGGGGCTCGCTCGCAACGCCGAGGTGTCGGTGAAGCTGTCGGCCGTCGGGCAGGCCCTGCCCGACGTCGGCGAGAAGCTGTGCCTCGAGAACGCCCGCACGATCTGCCGGGCAGCGCGCAACCTCGGCACCACGGTCACCTTGGACATGGAGGACCACACCAGCACCGACGCGACGCTGGCGACGCTGCACGAGCTGCGCAAGGACTTCCCGGAGACCGGGGCGGTGCTCCAGGCCTACCTGCGCCGTACCGAGGACGACTGCCGGGCGCTGGCGCACGAGGGCTCGCGGGTGCGGCTGTGCAAGGGCGCCTACAAGGAGCCGGAGAGCGTCGCGTTCACCGACCGGCTCGAGGTCGACAAGTCCTACGTGCGCTGCCTCAAGGTGCTGATGGCCGGTCAGGGCTACCCGATGGTCGCCACGCACGACCCCCGGATGGTGAAGATCGCCGGCGCGCTGGCCAGGCGCAACGCGCGCGACCCGGGCAGCTACGAGTACCAGATGCTCTTCGGCATCCGCCCCGAGGAGCAGAAGCGGCTGGCCGAGCAGGGCGAGCGGGTGCGGGTCTACGTGCCCTACGGCAGCGAGTGGTACGGCTACCTGATGCGGCGACTCGCCGAGCGGCCCTCCAACCTGACATTCTTCGCGCGCTCGCTCATCTCGAAGACGTAGACGGGGGAGTCACTGTGACGGTCGCCATCCTGGGTGTCGGTGTGATGGGGGAGACCCTGCTGTCGGGCCTGCTGCGCTCCGGCCGCCCGGCCGAGGACCTCGTCGTCGGTGAGAAGCGCGCCGACCGGGCCGCCCAGCTCTCCTCGACGTACGGTGTGCGAGCGCTCGACAACCTCGAGGCCACCCGCGCCGCCGACACCGTCGCGCTCGTGGTCAAGCCGCAGGACATGGCCGACGTGCTCGCCGAGATCGCTCCCGGGCTGGACGCCGGCACCCTGGTCGTCTCCCTCGCGGCCGGGATCACGACCGACTTCATCGAGGCCCGGGTGCCCGAGGGCGTGGCGGTCGTGCGGGTGATGCCCAACACCCCCGCCCTGGTCGACGAGGGGATGGCGGCGATCGCGGCCGGCACGCACTGCGACGACGAGCACCTCGTCGTGGCCGAGGGCCTGCTCTCGGCCACCGGGCGCGTGCTCCGGGTCCCCGAGGCTCAGCTGGACGCCGTGACGGCGATCAGCGGCTCGGGACCGGCGTACATCTTCTTCGTCGTGGAGTCGATGATCGAGGCGGGGGTCCACCTCGGCCTGCCCCGCTCGACGGCCAGCGAGCTGGTGGTGCAGACCGTCTTCGGCTCCGCGAGCATGCTGCGCCAGACCGGCGAGCACCCGACCGTGCTGCGCGAACGGGTCACCTCGCCGGGCGGCACGACCGCCGCGGCGATCCGTGAGCTCGAGGACCACAAGGTGCGCGCCGCGTTCATGACCGCCATGGAAGCCGCCCGGGACCGCTCGCGGTCGCTCTCGGGGGAGTAGTCCGGCGTCCTCCCGCCGCCGTTCCGGGCCGCCCAGGTCCGTCGTGGGGAGCTCAGGTCCACCACGGTATGCAGGTGTACTTCGGACAAATGGCGCTCTTGCCGCAAAGGCGCAAGCTGGACACGCCCAACCTGGACTCCCCACGACGTGCGTGGTGTGGGAAGTCCAGGTTGGTCGGCATACCGTGGTGAACCTGGGTCAGGGGGTCAGGCGCACCTGGAGCTGCTGCCCGGTCTGCTCGGTCTCGACGTCGGCGCGGGACTCGAGGAAGGCGCGGAAGCTGGAGTAGCCGAGCGCCTTCTCCTTGAAGGCCGGGTTCATCCGCTGCATCTGGCTCTTCACCCCGCCGGAGTTGAGCCACTCGTCCTCGCTCTTCTCCAGCGCGACCCGGATCGCGCGCAGCAGCAGGGCCGTGGCCTCCGACTGCGGGTCGCTGCGCTCGTCCTCCTCCGGCTCCTCATCGGGCTCGTCGGGCTCGTCGGGATCGCGGGAGTCCGCGGGCCGGGTCGCCTCGGTGGCGGGCCCGGACTTGCGGGTGGCCTTCCGGGTGCGCCTGATCGGCTCCTTGGCCGAGTCCTTGTCCGAGTCCGAGTCCGAGTCCTTGTCCGGCTCCTTGACGGAGTCCTTGCCCGGCTCCTTGGCGGCGTCCTTGTCCACGTCCTTCGCGGGCTGCTTCTCCGCCCGCTTCGAGGTCCGTCTGGCGGGCTGCTTGGCGGCCGGCTCACGCCGGGCCGGGCGTACGCCGGGGAGGTCGTCGTAGTCGCTGAAGTCGTCGCAGGCGGCGACCAGGGCGCGTGCCGTGGACCCCGCCACGCCGATCCCGACCACGAAGCGACCCAGCTGCTTGCAGCGCTGGGCCAGCGCGACGTAGTCGGAGTCCCCGGCCACGATCACGACGTGGGTCAGGTCGTCGTACTGGTAGAGGTCGGCGGTGACGTCGACGGAGAGCCGGATGTCGGCGCCGTTCTTGGTGCCGCCGAGCGCGAAGAGCTGGGTCAGGTCGACGGCGCGGTCGACCAGCTGGCGGCGGTACGCCGCGTTCGCCGGCACCGACCAGTCGGCGTACGCCTTGGCCAGGGCGACCGTGCCGAAGGAGGCCGCGTAGTCCAGCAGTGCGCCGACGTCGATGGTCGCCTGGGCCAGCCGGTCCTCCTGGAGCTTGTCCGAACCGGCCTGGGGGGAGTGGTCGCGGGCGTTGTCGTTGCGCCACTTGCTGCGCCCGAACATCGCGTCGTAGCGGGAGATCACCACGTTGTCGAAGTCGATGTACACCGCGACCCGGGTGGGTCGTTCCTCGGCCATGGGGTTCCTCTCCTGCGTACGGCGGCACGGGCCGGACGGCTCGTGGGGGCTCACGCTAGTGTCCCGGACATGGGTCCGTGCTCGGCGTGTGTGGTCTTCGATCCTTCGATGACTTCCTACAACTTCGGCCCCGAGCACCCGATGAACCCGATCCGGGTGGACTTCACCATGGCGCTGGCCGGCCAGCTGGGCGTGCTCGCCAACGGTGACACCAGCGGCGGACTTGCGATGGTTCCCGCCCCGCACGGCACCGACGACGACCTGCTCACGGTGCACACCCCCCAGCTGATCGAGGCCGTCCGGCGCTCCAGCGCCGACCCGGGCCGGGTCGCGCCGGAGCTCGGCCTGGGCACCGACGACAACCCGACCTTCGTCGGTATGCACGAGGCGGCGCGCCACGTCGTCGGGGCCAGCATCGAGGCGGCCCGGCGGGTGTGGGAGGGCGACTACCTGCACGTCGCCAACGTCGCCGGGGGCCTGCACCACGCTCTGCCCGACCGGGCCAGCGGGTTCTGCGTCTACAACGACCTGGCGATCGCGATCCGTTGGCTGCTCGACCAGGGGGCGCAGAAGGTCGCCTACGTCGACCTCGACGTGCACCACGGCGACGGGGTCGAGCAGGTCTTCTGGGACGACCCCCGCGTCATGACGATCTCGATCCACGAGACCGGCCAGATGCTCTTCCCCGGCACCGGCTTCGCCCACGACGTCGGCGGCGCGGGCGCGCAGGGCAGCGCCGTCAACGTGGCCCTGCCACCCGGCACCGGCGACGCGGGGTGGCTGCGGGCCTTCCATGCCGTCGTACCCCCGTTGCTGCGCGAGTTCGCCCCGGACGTCCTGGTCACGCAGCACGGCTGCGACTCCCACCGAGCCGACCCGCTGGCCCACCTGATGCTCAGCGTCGACGGCCAGCGGGCGGCGTACCAGACCCTGCACGAGCTGGCCCACGAGGTCTCGGGCGGCAAGTGGGTGGCGATGGGTGGTGGCGGGTACGCCGTGGTGGAGGTCGTCCCACGTGCCTGGACGCACCTGCTCGGCGTGGTGGCCGGCCGGCCGGTCGACGTCTCGATCGACACCCCCGAGGACTGGCGCGGCATGGTCGAGGAGGCCTCCGGCCAGGAGGCTCCGCGGTTGATGACGGACGGTCGGGTGCCCGACTACACGTCGTGGGAGAGCGGGTTCAACCCCGACACGTGGTTGGACCGCTCGATCCAGGCCACGATCACTGCCACCTTCCCGTTGAACGGCCTCGATCCGGGGGTCTCGGGCGAGGTCTGAGGTGGGGGGTCTGTGCAGAAGTTTCCATTATGACTTCCACACCAGTCACATCAGGCCCTATCCTCAACAGCGCAGCAGGTGATCACGTCGGTGGGGAAGCCGACGGGCGCCTGCAGAAAGTGGTGCGAACATGAGCAACCTCAGTGGAGACATCTCCGAGGTGAAGTTCTTGACGGTCGCCGAGGTGGCCTCCGTCATGCGCGTCTCCAAGATGACCGTCTACCGGCTCGTGCACTCCGGTGAGCTGCCGGCCGTGCGCGTCGGGCGGTCGTTCCGGGTGAGCGAGAAGGACGTCAACGAGTACCTCAAGGGCAGCTTCTTCCAGACCGGCTGAGCGGCCCCGCACCTCCCCCGTTCACGGGCCCGGGGTCGAGCAGGGCACGTCTCTCCCTGTTCCGGAACCGGTCTCGTCGCACCTGATTCGTCGCGCGAACACCGAGTGGCTAGGCTGACGGTTCACGTCGCGGGCGCGCCTTGCGCCAGGCGGCGTTGCCTCGTCCGTCGTACAAGCTCGGCCGTGCCTGTGCGCCGGCTGGAAGGATCACCGTGGGTTCTGTCATCAAGAAGCGTCGCAAGCGGATGGCCAAGAAGAAGCACCGCAAGCTGCTGAAGAAGACGCGCGTGCAGCGCCGCAAGCTCGGCAAGTAGCGCTCCTCGCCGTGGGTCGGATCGTCCTGGTCACCGGGGTCTCGATGGACCTCGGCCGGCGGTTTGCCCGACAGCTGAGCACGCACCCCGACGTCGATCGGGTGATCGGGGTCGACGTGCTCCCCCCGCGCGGGGACTCCGGCACCGTGCAGTTCGTCCGCGCCGACATCCGCAACCCGGTGATCGGCAAGGTGATCGCCCGCGAGCAGGTCGACACCGTCGTGCACATGAGCGTGATCGCCAGCCCCGGCACCGCGGGCGGGCGGACGTCGATGAAGGAGCTCAACGTCATCGGCACCATGCAGCTGCTGGCCGCGGCGCAGCAGGCGCCGACGGTCCGACACCTCGTGGTGAAGTCGTCGGCGGCGTTCTACGGCTCCTCGAGCCGGGACCCGGCGATGTTCACCGAGGACATGCGGGCCAAGCGGCAGCCGCGTCTCGGGATACTCCAAGGACGTCGTCGAGGTCGAGTCGTACGTCCGCGGCTTCGCGCGACGCCGTCCCGACGTCAGCGTGACCACGCTGCGCGCGGCCAACGTGATCGGGCCGCTGGTCAGCTCGCCGATCACGTCCTACTTCCGGCTGCCGGTCGTGCCCACCGTGCTCGGCTACGACGCCCGGCTGCAGTGGCTGCACGAGCACGACCTGCTCAGCGTCCTGCAGCAGGTGAGCCTGGACCCGGTCGCCGGCACGTTCAACGTCGCCGGCGACGGCCTGATGATGCTGTCGCAGGCGATCCGTCGGATCGGCCGCCCGAGCGTGAAGGTGCCGTCGTTCGCGATGGGTCAGGTCGGCTCGCTCGCACGCCGCGCGCGGCTGGCCGACTTCGTGCCCGACCAGGTCCCGTTCCTGACCTACGGCCGTGGCATCGACACCACCGCGATGCGCGCCACGCTCGGCTTCACGCCGCGCTACACGACCCAGGAGGCGTTCGCCGACTTCGCCACCTCGCTGCCGTCGGGGGTGCTCTCGGCCAGTCGGGTGGAGGGTGCCGAGCGCGTGGCGCAGTCGGTGCTGGCGGGAGGGAAGGCCCCCGATGCCTGACGCGGACGTCATCCCGATCGGCGGCCAGCCGGAGAAGCGATCCGCCAAGGCGACGCGGAAGACGGGCGACGAGACCGGCCCGCTCGGCACCCGTGGCCGTCCCGGCCGGGGAGGCGGGGGCAGCCGGCCCTCGTCCTCGGCGCGCAGCCTGGCCCCGGCCGGCAGTGCGAGCCGACCCGCCAGGAAGACCCCTGCGGCAACCGCCGCCCCGGGCCCCGAGGGGGGTCCGGCCCCGGAACAAGCCTCAGCACCCGTCCCGGAGCAGGCCTCGAAGCAACCTGCGGGACCGGCTCAGGACTCGCCCCCGGAACCGGCTCCTGCGGAGCTGCCGGTGCCGGGCTCGGTCGAGACGAGCAGGCATCCGAGCTCCCCGACGGCCGGCATCCCGCTGGTCGACTGGCTCACCGGGTTCACCGCGGCGGCCAAGGAGCTGTTCGGTGCTGACTGGGAGCCGCGCCTGGCCGAGTTCCTGGCCTTCCTACGGCGCCGGCTGACGGGCGACTACGTGGTCGACGAGTTCGGCTTCGACCCCGAGATCACCGAGCGGTTCTTCTACTCGGCGATCCGTCCGGTGGCGCAGAAGTGGTTCCGGGTCGAGGTCCGCGGGATCGAGAACATCCCGGCCGACGGTGGTGCGCTGGTGGTCTCGAACCACTCCGGCACCGTCCCGGTCGACGGGCTGGTCACGGCGGTCACCCTCTTCGACCACACGGGCCGTCACCTGCGTCCGCTGGGGGCCGACCTGGTCTTCCGGCTGCCCGTGATCAGTGAGATGGCGCGCAAGGGTGGCACCACGCTGGCCTGCCACGACGACGCGGAGCGGATGCTGCGCAACGGTGAGCTCGTCGGGGTGTGGCCGGAGGGGTTCAAGGGCATCGGGAAGCCGTTCTCCGAGCGCTACAAGCTGCAGCGCTTCGGGCGCGGCGGCTTCGTCGGAGCGGCACTGCGCACCGGGGTGCCGATCATCCCGACCTCCGTGGTCGGCGCGGAGGAGATCTACCCCCTGGTCGCGAACGTGCCGTCCCTGGCCCGGCTCCTGGGAGTGCCCTACATCCCGGTGACGCCGCTGTTCCCGCTGCTGGGCCCGCTGGGTCTGGTGCCGCTGCCGTCGAAGTGGTTGATCGAGTTCGGTGAGCCCATCCGCACCGACTCCTACGACTCGCAGGCCGCCGACGACCCGATGCTGGTCTTCAACGTCACCGACCAGGTGCGCGAGACCATCCAGCAGACGCTCTACTCGCTGCTCGACCAGCGTTCCTCGGTCTTCGGCCGCTAGGCGCTAACGGCCTTTGCTCTTGTCCTTGCCGGTGCCGCCGCTGCTCGGCGACGCAGGACCACCGAGCGTGCCGAGCAGTCCGCCCAGGGTCTTGTCGACCCCGCTGACCACGCCGTCGACGGTCCCGCCGGCGCCGCCGACCGTTCCACCGAGCCCACCGACCAGGCCGCCGCCCGAGCCTGAGCCCGATCCCGAGCCGCCGCCCTTGGTGATGGTGCCGAGGAGGCCGCCGGCCGGTCCGGTGGCGGAGCCGGTCCCGGAGCCGCCGCCGGCACCCGTGCCGGACTGGTTGCCGCCGGCGCCCGAGTCGAGGGCGTGGCCCAGGTGCGGCAGGTCGACCTGGGGTGGCTTCGCCGCGGGTGCGCCCTGGGCCGGGGCCTGCTGCTTCGTGCCGGGCGCCCGGTCACCCGCCGACGAGCCGGCGGCCTGCTGGACGGCCGCCACGGAGCGCTTGAGCGTGAGCAGCTGGTCGATGCCGACCGAGGTCAGCCGCAGGTCGGTCGGCGCGCTCAGGGCGTCCCGGGCTCCGCACTGCGCGCACAGCACCCGGGCCTGCTGGTCCACGTCGGCCACGAGCTGGGCGGCCTGGGCGAGGGCCGGGCGCAGCGACGGCGGAGCCTCGGGGGCCAGGTCCGTGAGTCGTCCCATGGCCGTGCCGGCGAAGTCGCGGACCGCGTCCACGGAGGAGGTGTCACCGTTGGCCTGGAAGTCGCCGAGCAGCAGGTCGGAGCCCTGGCCGGCCTGGTCGGTGAATGCATCGACGGTCTCGGCGAGCTGGGTCCGGTCGCCGGTGCCCTGGAGCATCTTGCTCACCTCGTCGAGCCGGGCGTCGGCCTGGCCCAGCTTGTCCTTGCCCCGTGCGGCCTCGCTGAAGCTGAACGCACTCTGGGCCTGCTCGACCCCCCGCTTGAACGGGTACAGCGACTGTCCGGGCACGCTGCCGCTGGCGGCGACGGCGACACCGGCGGTCCCGGCGACGACGGCGAGCGCGGCGACCGCGGCGGTGACCCGGCCCTGCCGCCGACCGGTGCGCCGGCGATCCGCTGCGGGCAGGATCAGCTTCGCGTCGGTCGCGACCAGCTCGGTGTCCGCGGCTGCCATCAGGCGCTCGCGGAGCCCGGCGGTGAACGACGCGTCCGGCCGGGCCGCGGGTGTGCGCTCGCTCGTCGTGCGGAGGTCGGAGGCGATGTCGAGGAGTCGCTCGAGCGAGAGGTCCGGGGCCGATGACGCACCGGCCCCCCTCCCGCGCTCGCGGGTGTCGTCGAGCATCGCGTCGAGCGCGTCGGAGAAGGCCTCGGCCCGGCGACGACCCGGGAGCAGGCCCGGCAACAACGCGCTCATCGCTCCACTCCCGTCAGCCGGTCCAGGGACGGATCCACCGCGCTGAGTGCCCCCTGTGTCGACTTCAACGAGGAGGACGGCGCGAAGGTTACGCAGCTCGGGGACAGGGTCATCGCCGTCTCACCGCAGCTCGTCCGGAAGCAGGGTGGCGAGGTGTCGCACCGCTCGCAGCTGGAGCTGCTTGACGGCCCCAGCAGAGCGGTCGAGAGCCTCGGCGGTCTCGGCGAGGGAGAGCCCCTGGAGGAACCGCATGACCAGGCAGTCCTGCTGGTCCCGGGGCAGGGTGCGCAGGGCGCCGAGCAGCTCCTCGTTGGTCAGGGAGTCCAGGACCAGCGACTCCGGGCCCTCGTCGGTGGGGGAGTCCAGGGTGCCGAGGTCCTCGGTGGTCTGCTCGAGCCGGGTGCGCCCGGCCTTGAAGTGGTCGGCGGCGAGGTTGCGGGCGATCGTCATCAGCCAGGCGCCGAAGTCCCGGCCCTGCCACCGGAAGCCGTTCATGCTGCGCAGGGCCCGGAAGAAGGTGTCGCCCGTGAGGTCCTCGGCCAGGTGCGCGCTGCCGACGCGGTAGTAGAGGAACCGGTACACCGACGGCTGGTAGTGGTCGTAGAGCAGGCCGAAGGCCTCCTTGTCCCCGCCGCGCGCGAGCTCGACGAGCGCGATGATCCGGCGCCCCTCGTTCTCATCGGCGGCCGAGGACGTCGCCTGGTCCCGGTCCGAGGGACCGCCCGCGCCGGGCCCGGTCGTGGGCGGCTGCTGCTCGGTCGCGGCCTGGGCGAGCAGCCAGCCCGGGGCGGGGCTGGTGCCGGCCGCACGGGAGGACGCGCCGCCCGCAGCGCCGGCGAGGGCGGCCCGCGGTGTGCTTGCCTCGCCCAGCACCCCTGCCAGGGCACGTCGCAGCGCGTCGAGTCCGGGTGCGGAGTCGCGCGGGTACAACGCCACGCCGGTCCTCCCTCCCTGCACGACCGAGGTGTGCGTCACATCCTAGGTCGGCCCGCCCGAATTGCCCATCGTGCGACCTGCGGCTCAGCCCATCCGTCGGCGTACGGCGGTCGCGGTGGCGAACCCGCCGCTCACGGCACCGACCAGGGCAGCGCCGACCAGACCGGCGCGGGCCGCCTTGCGCCCGGTCCGGTAGTCCCGGACCAGCCAGCCCTGCTCCCGGGCGTGCTGGCGCAGCCTGGTGTCGGGGTTGACAGCCACCGGGACGCCGACCAGCGCCAGCATCGGCAGGTCGTTGCTGGAGTCGGAGTACGCCGAGCAGCGCGACAGGTCGAGGTCCTCCCGCTCGGCGAGGGCCGAGATCGCCTCCGCCTTGGCCTGGCCGTGCAGCATCTCGCCGACCAGCTGTCCGGTGTACACGCCGTCGTGGTGCTCGGCGACGGTGCCCATCGCGCCGGTCAGGCCGAGGCGGCGCGCGATGATCCGGGCGATCTCGATGGGGGCCGCGGTGACCAGCCACACGCGCTGGCCCTGGTCGAGGTGCAGCTGGGCGAGCGCCCGGGTGCCCGGCCAGATCCGGTAGGCCATCGCCTCGTCGAAGATCTCCTCGCCGAGGGACTCGAGCTCGGTGACGGTGTGCCCGGCGATGAAGCTCAGGGCTGCCGTGCGACTCTCGGCGATGTGCTCGGGGTCCTCGGTGCCGGCGACGCGGAACCAGGCCTGCTTCCAGGCCGCCCCGAGGAGGTCGCGGGTCGTGAAGAACTCCCGCCGGTGCAGGCCGCGGGCGAGGTGGAAGATCGACGCGCCCTGCATGATCGTGTTGTCCACGTCGAAGAACGCCGCCACCCGTCGGTCGGGGGTGACGCTCAGCGCCATCTCGACCTCCGCGCTGGCGGCCGAGGCCTGTCCGGCCATGGACGAGCGGCGGGTCAGGTCGAGCGGCCGTGCGGGCTTGGGTGCCACAGCCCGAGACTACTGGGCGGTCCCGGCGGTGCTCCACTCGCTCCACCTCGCTGCCACCTCGCTGCCGGGCGCGGTCCCCGCGCCGCTGTGCCACACTCGCTCGGATGCATGCGAACCTCGCGCAGCTGCTCACTCGCGCCGCCGAGCTGGAGCCGGACCGGACGGCGATCCGTGAAGCGACCAGCGGTCGCTCGATCACCTGGGCCGAGCTCGACGCGCTGGTCGAGGCGGCGGCGTACGGCTTCTCGCGGGCCGGCATGGTCGCCGGCTACCGGGTGCTGCTCGCGGTGGGGAACCGGATCGAGTTCGTCGCCGGCTACCTGGGCGCCCTGCGCGCGCAGCTGGTCGTCGTCCCGGTCAATCCCGCGCAGCACGGTGGCCGAGCTGAGCCGGATCCTGGACGACTGCGGTGCCCGGATGGCGCTGGCCGACCCGAGCACCGCCGACTCCGTCCGGGAGGCGATCACGACCCAGGCCGGGTCGCCGGCCCGGCTGGTGGTGGTCGAGGCGGCGCCCGCCGACGGCGAGACCGCCTGGGCCGACCTGGTCGCCGCGACGGGTCCGGCGACGCCGGGCGGTCAGGACCCGGAGACCCTCGCGGTCCTGCTCTACACCAGCGGTACGTCGGGCCGCCCGCGCGGCGCGATGCTCACCCACCGCGCGCTGCTGGCCAACATCGAGCAGGTCGCGAGGGTCGAGCCGGCGATGATCCACGGCAACGACGTGGTGTTCGGGGTGCTCCCGCTCTTCCACGTCTACGGGCTCAACGCGGTGCTCGGCCAGATCCTGCGCCAGCAGGCCCGGCTGGTGCTGGTGGAGTCCTTCGACCCCGAGGGCGCGCTGGACATCCTCGAGGACGAGGCGGTCAGCGTGCTGCCGATCGCGCCGCCGGTGTTCGCCTACTGGCGATCGGTCGAACAGCTCGGCGACCGGATCGGACCGGTGCGCCTGGTGCTCTCCGGCTCGGCCCCGCTGGCGCCGGACCTGGTCGCCTGGTTCCACGAGACCACGGGGGTCGAGGTGCACCAGGGCTACGGCCTGACCGAGGCCGCGCCCGTGGTGACCTCGACGCTGTGCAGCACGAGCGTGCAGCCGGGCTCGGTCGGGGCCGCCGTGCCGGGCACGGAGATCCGGCTGCTCGACGAGCAGGGGGCCGTGCCCGCGGGCGACGACCCCGGCGAGATCTGGATCCGCGGCGACAACCTGTTCTCCGGCTACTGGCCCGACGGTGCCGACGGTCCGGGCCCGGACGGGTGGTACGCCACCGGCGACGTCGGCTTCCTCGACGCGAGCGGGGACCTGTTCCTGGTCGACCGGGTCAAGGAGCTGGTGATCGTGTCCGGCTTCAACGTCTACCCCTCCGAGGTCGAGGAGGTGATCGCGTCGATGCCCGAGGTCGGCGAGGTCGCGGTGATCGGGGTTCGGGACGAGCGCACCGGGGAGGCCGTCGTGGCCTACGTCCGCCCGGCGGTGGGGATCGAGACCGGGGGCGCCGACGGGACCGACCTGCCCGCGCTGGTGGCCCGGGCGTGCGCGCCCGCCTGGCGCGCTTCAAGCAGCCGACCACCATCCACGTCGTCGCCGAGCTGCCCTACACGGTGACAGGGAAGGTGCAGAAGGGCCGGCTGCGGGCGACGGAGCGTCGCCGGGCGATGGGGCTGCTCGAGTGAGCCGGGGCCCTCGGTGAGCACGCCGCGCGTCACGCTCTACACCCGCCCGGGCTGCCACCTCTGCGACGCCGCCCGGTCGGTGGTCGATACCGTCTGCGCCGAGCTCGGTGAGGAGTACGCCGAGGTCGACATCACCGGCACGCCCGGCCTGCCCGCGTCGTACCTCGAGGAGATCCCGGTGACCCTCGTCGACGGCGAGCAGCACGACTTCTGGCGGGTGGACCCGGACCGGCTGCGCGGCGCCCTGCGCGGCTGAGCCCGGCCCTCACCCACCCCTTCGGGGGCATCGGAGAGACCCTTTCGAGCCCGGTGCGAGTGACGGATCCCACATGTGCTAGGCCATCACCCGGCTCGGTTTGTTCGCACGTTCACAAACTCCTACAGTGAGGCAGAACCGCCGCTCTGACACGGGTCTGATGGCACCCGGGGCGACGCTGGTGGAGCCAAGAGCAGTGACCGCATCCCGCATCCCCGAGGCGACCGTCGCGCGCCTGCCGGTGTACCTGCGGGCGCTCACCTCCTCAACGAGCAGGGCATCGCGACCTGCTCCAGCGAGGACCTCGCGACCGCCGCGGGCGTCAACTCCGCCAAGCTGCGCAAGGACCTCTCCCACCTCGGTTCCTACGGCACCCGTGGGGTCGGCTACGACGTCGAGTACCTCCGCTACCAGATCGCCCGCGAGATCGGCCTGACCCAGGACTGGCCGGTCGTCATCGTCGGCATCGGCAACCTCGGCCACGCCCTGGCCAACTACTCCGGCTTCACCTCCCGCGGCTTCCGCACGGTCGCCCTGCTCGACGCCGATCCGGGGCGCGCGGGCCAGGTCGTCGCCGGCATCCGGATCCGCGACTTCGCCGACCTCGGCTCCATCGTGCGCGAGCACGCGTCGCGATCGGCGTGATCGCCACCCCGGCCACCGCCGCCCAGGACGTCGCCGACGGGATGGTCCGCGCGGGCATCCGCAGCATCTTGAACTTCGCCCCCGCGGTGCTCTCGGTGCCCGACGGGGTCGACGTGCGCAAGGTCGACCTGTCGCTGGAGCTGCAGATCCTCGCCTACCACGAGCAGCGCAAGGCGGCCTCCGCATGAGCGTCCTGGTGGTCGGCATCTCGCACCGCAGCGCCCCGGTGGCGGTGCTGGAGCGGCTCGCCCTCGACGGCGACGGGGCGGTCAAGCTCGCGCACGACGCGGTGCAGCAGGACCACGTCTCCGAGGCGGCCGTGATCGCGACCTGCAACCGGGTCGAGATCTACTGCGACGTGACCCGGTTCCACGGCAGCGTCGAGGTCGTCTCCCGGCTGCTCTGCGAGCAGTCCGGCGCCGACCCCGAGGAGTTCCTCGCCCACCTCTACGTGCACTACGACGACGGCGCGGTCGCGCACCTGTTCCAGGTGACCTCCGGGCTCGACTCGATGGTCGTCGGCGAGGCCCAGATCCTCGGTCAGACCCGCGACGGGCTGCGGGCCGCCCAGGAGGCCGGCACCGTCGGGCCGTCGCTGAACCTGCTCTTCCAGCAGGCGCTGCGCGTGGGCAAGCGCTCGCACGCCGAGACCGACATCGACCGGTTCGCGCCGTCCCTGGTCAGCGCCTCGCTCGAGCGGGCCGCCGAGCACATCGGCGACGTCAGCGGCAAGCAGGTGCTGGTCGTCGGGGCCGGCTCGCTGGCCTCGCTCGCCGTCGCCACCGCCAGCCGCGCCGGCGCCGAGGTGACCGTCGCCAACCGAACGCACGCCCACGGCACGCGCCTGGCGCACGAGTACGGCGCCCGCGCGGTCGACCTGGCCGGGCTCTACGCCGAGATCGGCAGCGCCGACGTCCTGGTCAGCTGCACCGGCGCGACCAGCCTGCTGATCACCGCCGATCAGATCGCAGCGGCCCGCTTCACCAGGCAGGCACCGCTGACCGTCGTCGACCTGGCCCTGCCGCACGACGTCGACCCCGCGACCGCCGACGTTCCCGGGGTCTCGCTGATCAACCTCGAGACGCTCTCGGCCGAGCTGCGCGACACCGAGGGCGCAGGCGCGGTCTCCGGGGTCCGCTGCGATCGTCGTCCCAGGAGCTGTCGGCGTTCCTCGCCGCTCGTCGTTCGGCCAGCGTCACCCCGACCGTGGTGGCCCTGCGGAGCATGGCCACGGGAGTCGTCGAGGCCGAGATGGCCCGGCTCGACCACCGCCTGCCCGCCCTCGACGAGGCGTCTCGCGAGGAGGTCCAGCACGCCATCCGACGGGTGGCCGACAAGCTGCTGCACCAGCCGACGGTGCGGGTCAAGGAGCTGGCCAACTCCGACGGCGCCGTGTCGTACGCCGCCGCGCTGGCCGAGCTCTTCGCCCTCGACCCCGAGGCCGTCGAGGCCGTGACCCGGGCGGACTCGGTATGAACGAGACCGAGCAGCAGCCCGTCCGCTTCGGCACCCGAGGCTCGGCCCTCGCCCGCACCCAGTCCGGGATCGTCGCCGAGGCCTTCAGCGCCGCCACCGGGCGGTCGGTCAGCCTGGTCGAGGTGCGCACGTACGGCGACGTCTCGGCCGAGCCGCTGGCCACCATCGGCGGCACCGGCGTCTTCGTCAACGCGCTGCGCGACGCCCTGCTGCGCGGGGACGTCGACGTGGCGGTGCACTCGCTCAAGGACCTGCCGACGGCCCCGGCCGACGGCATCACCCTGGCCGCCGTGCCGTCGCGCGAGGATCCGCGCGACGCGCTGGTGGCGCGCGACCGGCTCACGCTCGGTGAGCTGCCGGTCGGCAGCACGGTCGGCACGGGCTCGCCACGCCGGGTCGCCCAGCTGGAGGCGCTCGGCCTCGGTCTGGAGCTGGTCGGGGTCCGCGGCAACGTGGACACCCGGATCGCCAAGGTCGGCGCCGGCGAGCTCGACGCCGTGGTCCTCGCCCGGGCCGGGCTGAGCCGGCTGGGCCGGACCGGGGAGATCACCGAGGTGCTCGACCCGATCCAGGTGCTGCCGGCACCGGGCCAGGGCGCGCTGGCCATCGAGTGCCGTGCCGACGACGACCTGGTGACCCACCTGCACGACGCGCTCGAGGATCCCTCGACCCGGTCGGCCGTCGAGGCCGAGCGGGCGGTGCTGGCCGCGCTCGAGGCCGGCTGCTCGGCCCCGGTCGGCGCGATGGCCGAGGTCGCCGAGGGCGACGACGGCGACGAGGTCTGGGTGCGCGCCGTGGTGATGAGCCTCGACGGCTCCCTGTCCGTGCGCCGTTCCGCCTCCGGGCCGCTGTCGCGGGCCGCCGACGTCGGCCGCGAGCTGGCCGAGGAGATGCTCGCCGACGGCGCCGCCGAGCTGATGCCCCCCGACCCGCCCGACCAACCGCCCCCCGAACCTTCCGCCGCCCAACCCCGACCAGCGACCGCATCGATCGAGACGACGAGGCAGCAACCATGAGAGACAACGCAGCCGCAGACAGCGCCACCACCAAGGCCGGGCGCAGCACGGGCAGCACCCCGACCCGTCCTGGCTGGGTCTCGTTCGTGGGCAGCGGCCCCGGCGACCCCGACCTGCTCACCGTGCGCTCGGTGGAGCTGATCCGTTCCGCGGAGGTGGTGATCACCGAGTCCGAACGCCACCCCGAAATGGTGCGCGCCGTCTTCGGTCCCGACGCCGGGGTCGAGGGCCTGCCCGAGCTGGTCGACGCCGGTTTCGGTGAGGACGGCCAGCTGCTGACCTACGCCGCGCGCGGCAAGGTCGTCGTCACGGCGGCGAAGAGTGGTCGCCGCGTGGTCCGGCTGCTCAACGGCGACCCGTTCGTGCACGCCTCCGGTGCCGAGGAGGCCCAGGCGGTGGCCAAGGCCGGGATCGGCTTCGAGATCGTCCCGGGCGTCTCCACCGCGACCGCGGTGCCGGCGTACGCCGGGATCCCGCTGACCAACAAGACGCACCGTGAGTTCGTGGTGGTCTCCGCCACCGACCCGAAGATCGACTGGTCCTCCCACGCCCAGCGCGACACCGTCGTGGTGCTGCGAGCGGGCGATCGGGTCGCCGAGATCGCCGACGCGCTGCTGCGCGCCGGGCGGGCGACGACGACCCCGGTCGCGCTGACCTGCGGCGGCACCACGACCGCCCAGGAGACGGTGGTGACCACGCTCGGGCAGGCCGCGGGCGACGCCAAGGCGGCCCGGCTGGGCGAGTCCGTGGTGATGGTGGTCGGCGAGGTCGTCGACCTGCGCGACACGTTGTCCTGGTTCGAGACCAAGCCGCTGTTCGGCTGGCGGGTGCTGGTGCCGCGCACCAAGGAGCAGGCAGCGTCGCTGTCGGCCCGGCTGCGCAACTTCGGGTCCATCCCCGAGGAGGTGCCGACGATCTCGGTGGAGCCGCCGCGCAACCCCCAGCAGATGGACAAGGCGATCCGCGGTCTGGTCGAGGGCCGCTACGAGTGGGTCGCGTTCACCTCCGTCAACGCCGTCAAGGCGGTGCGGGAGAAGTTCGACGAGTACGGCCTCGACGCCCGGGCGTTCTCCGGGCTGAAGATCGCCGCCGTGGGGGACAAGACCGCCGGGGCGATCGCGGACTGGGGCCTGCGCGCCGACCTGGTGCCCTCGGGCGAGCAGTCCGCGCGCGGTCTGCTCGAGGACTGGCCGCCGTACGACGACGTGCTGGACCCGATCGACCGGGTCTTCCTGCCGCGCGCCGACATCGCCACGGAGAACCTCGTCGCCGGCCTGGTCGACCTCGGCTGGGAGGTCGACGACGTCACCGCCTACCGCACCGTCCGCGCGGCCCCGCCGCCGGCGCCGGTGCGCGAGGCGATCAAGACCGGCAAGTTCGACGCGGTCGTGTTCACCTCCTCCTCGACCGTGCGCAACCTGGTCGGCATCGCCGGCAAGCCGCACGCCTCGACGGTGATCGCGGTGATCGGCCCGGCCACGGCCAAGACCGCCGAGGAGCACGGGCTGCGGGTCGACGTGCTCGCCCCCAACCCGTCGGTGGACGAGCTCGTCGACGCGCTCGGTGACTTCGGCGCCAGCCGACGGGCCGGGCTGCTCGAGGCCGGGCAGCCGGTGACCAAGCCGTCCGAGCGACGCCCGACCACCCGGCGCAAGGCGAGCAGCTGAGCCCCGTGCCGCCCGTGACGGGTCCGGTGGTCCGTCCGCGCCGACTGCGGCGTACCCCGGCCCTGCGGCGGATGGTCGCCGAGACCTCGGTGCGCCCGAGCCAGCTCGTGCTGCCGGTCTTCGTGCGCGAGGGCGCCTCGGAGCCGGTGCCGATCAGCTCGATGCCCGGGGTCGTCCAGCACACCCGCGACTCGGTCCGCAAGGTCGCTGCCGAGGCGGCCGCGGCCGGCCTGGGCGGGATCATGCTGTTCGGCGTGCCCGAGCACAAGGACGCCGAGGGCACCGGCGCGATCGACCCCGCCGGGATCCTGAACCTCGCGATCACCGACGTCGTCGCCGAGGTCGGTGACGAGCTGAGCGTGATGTCCGACCTGTGCCTCGACGAGTTCACCGACCACGGGCACTGCGGGGTGCTCGACGCGCGTGGCCACGTCGACAACGACCGCACCCTCGAGCTGTACGCCGAGATGGCGCGGGCCCAGGCGAGCGCCGGCGTGGACCTGGTCGGGCCGAGCGGGATGATGGACGGCCAGGTCGCGGTGATCCGCGAGGCCCTCGACGGCGCCGGGCACACCGACGTCGCCGTGCTGGCCTACGCCGCGAAGTACGCCTCTGCCTTCTTCGGCCCGTTCCGCGAGGCCGTCGGCTCCTCGCTGCAGGGCGACCGACGGACCTACCAGCAGGACTCCGCCAACCGCCGCGAGGGCGTACGGGAGGCGCTGCTCGACGTCGACGAGGGCGCCGACATCGTCATGGTCAAGCCCGCGCTGGCCTACCTCGACGTGCTGGCCGACGTCCGGGCCGCCGTGCGGGTCCCGGTCGCGGCGTACAACATCTCGGGCGAGTACGCCATGGTCGAGGCCGCGGCCGCCCACGGCTGGATCGACCGCGAGGCCGCCATCGTGGAGACCCTCACCTCGATCCGCCGCGCCGGTGCCGACATCGTGCTCACCTACTGGGCCCTCGAGGCCGCCACCGACCTGCTGGAGCGCTGAGCCCGGGACTATCCGGGCAGGTACGCCGTGAAGGCGGACCGCAGCGGGTCGGGCCAGGGCGTCTTGGTCCAGGTGAGGGAGTCGACGCAGACGTGGCGCACCCGGCCCTCGACCAGGAGGTCGCCGGACCGGGTGAAGTCGAAGCGGGTGGTCATCGAGGTGGTGCCGAGGGACTCGACGACCACCGCCACGTCGACCTCGTCGTCGAAGCGGGCCGAGGAGCGGTAGCGCGCCGACGACTCGGCCACCACGAAGTCGGCCCCGAGGCCCTGCAGCGCAGCGAGCGGCCCGAAGGCCTCGCGCAGCAGCTCGGTGTGGGCGACGTCCATCCAGGTGTAGTAGTGGGCGTTGAAGACGATGCCCTGCATGTCGCACTCGGCGTACCTCACGCGCAGGCGGTGCACGAAGTCGCGGGTCACCCGCGAAATCCTGCCACGCCTGGTCCGCGCGAGGGCTCAGCTCTGCTGAGACACCAGCACCGCACTGGTGCCCGGCGCCAGGGCCTCGAACAGGTGCGGTCGGTCCCCGGGGTAGCGGTGGTAGTCCCCCGGCTCGAGGACCACCGGGTCGTCGGTGAGGCCCACCGACGCGCGCCCCCGGATCAGGATGACGTGCTCGAGCGTGCCGTCGGCGTGCGGGCTGGAGACCCGCGCGGGTCCGGGCTCGGCATCGATGCGGAACAGGTCCCGACGCACGCCGGGCGGGGAGCGGGAGAGCACCAGGGCGGCGTACGCGGCCTCCTCGGAGTACGTCGCCTCGCCGGTCCCGGCCCGGATCAGGCCGTGCGCGGGCTCGGGCGGGTCGATCAGGGCGGAGAACGAGACCCCCAGCGCGGTGGCCAGGGCCCAGACCGTCTCCACGCCGGGGTTGCCGTGGCCGTTCTCCAGCTGGGAGAGGGTGGACTTGGCGACGTCGGCCCGCCTGGCGAGCTCGGACAGGCTCATCCCCGAACGGGCCCGGTGGGTCCGCACGGCACAGGCCAGGCGGGACACCATCGATCGTTCGTCAGGACGATCGAATTGTTCGCCTTGACGAACGTCTGTCATTCCCACACCCTAACCCCCATGGGACTTCTCGCCCTGGCCCGGACCAGCCCCGCCACCCGGACCGGACTGTCGATCGCGGTAGCCACGGGGCTGTACGGCGTCTCGTTCGGTGCCCTGGGTGTCGTGGCCGGGCTGAGCGTGGCCCAGACCGCGGCGCTGAGCCTGCTGATGTTCAGTGGCGGCTCGCAGTTCGCGCTCGTGGGGGTGGTTGCCGGCGGAGGATCCCCGGCCTCGGCCCTCGGCGCTGCCACCCTGCTCGGGCTGCGCAACGGCGTCTACGGGATGCAGGTCAACGCGATGCTGCGCCCCCGGGGCTGGCGTCGCCCTGCGCTGGCCCAGATCACCATCGACGAGTCGACGGCGACGGCGCTGGTCCAGAGCGACCCGGTCGAGCGGCGGCGTGGGTTCCTCGCGGCCGGGGTCGGTGTGTTCTTGCTGTGGAACCTCTTCACCGTGCTCGGCGCGCTGGCCGGGGACGCGCTCGGCGACCCGAAGCGGTGGGGGCTGGACGGCGCCGCGACCGCCGCCTTCCTGGCGCTGCTCTGGCCCCGGCTCAAGGGCGTCGACGACTGGGCGGTCGCCGGGGTCTGTGCGCTGGTCACGGCGGCGCTCGTGCCGGTGCTGCCCACCGGGGTCCCGATCCTGGTGGCGGCCGTCGTCGCCGCCGTGATCGGCTGGTGGCGCTGATGTCGTGGGGCTGGTTGCTGGGCGCCTGCGCCGGTGTGTACGCGATCAAGCTGGCCGGCTACCTGGTCCCGGCGTGGCTGCTCGACCGGCCGGGCCCCCTCCGGATCGCTGCGGCGATGACGATCGGGCTGCTGGCGGCGCTGACCACCCTGAACACGGTGGCCGACGGGACCACACTGGTGCTCGACGCCCGTGTCCTGGCGCTGCTGGGAGCGGCGGGTGCGCTGCTGCTCCGGGCGCCGTTCATCGTCGTCGTGCTGGTCGGCGTGGTGCTCGCCGCGACGGCCCGGCTGGCGGGTCTGCCGTGACCGCGACGGAACAAGGAGCGGGGGCGCAGTGGTTCGACCCGACATGCATCCCCTGAACGAGCAGACCGTCCTCGTCACCGGAGCCACGGCCGGGCTGGGCCGGGCCCTGGTCCACCGCCTGGCCGCGCACGGGGCCCAGGTGGTGGCCCACGGCCGCAGTGCCGATCGGCTGACGGACCTGGTCTCCGAGGTCCAGCGGGAGCACGGGGTCGCCGTCGACACCGTGCAGGCCGACCTCTCCTCGCTCGGTGAGGTGGACCGGCTGGCGGACGCCGTGCTCGCCGAGTACGACGCCCTGCACGTGCTGGTGAACAACGCCGGGGTCGGGTTCGGCGCCCCCGGGGCGGTTCGTGAGACGAGCGTCGACGGGATCGAGCTGCGGTTCGCGGTCAACCACCTCGCGGCCTACCACCTGAGCAACCGGTTGCGGCTGCTGCTGGAGACCAGCGCCCCCTCGCGGATCGTGCAGGTCGCCTCCGCCGGCCAGCTCGCCCTCGACCCGGACGACCCGCTGAGCGAGCAGGACTACACCGGGATCGACGCCTACCGGCACTCCAAGCTGGCGATGGTGATGGCCGGCTACGACCTGGCCGCCGACCTGGTCGGCACCGACGTCACGGTGAACTCGCTGCACCCGGCGACCCTGATGGACACCGAGATGGTGCGCACGGCCCGGACGCCGCCGCAGAGCAGCCTCACCGAGGGTCTGGACGCGACCTGGCGGCTGGTGGCCGACCCGGAGCTCACCGGCGTCAGCGGGCGCTACTTCTCCGGCCTGGCCGAGGCCGAGCCGGACCCGCAGGCCGACGACCCGGCCGCCCGGGCGTGGGTGCGGGAGCTCTCGCGACCGGCTGATCGCCGACGCGTTGGGCTGAGTCCGGCGGCTCCGAGCAGGCCGCCGGTGAGATCCTTCAGTAGCTGGGCCACGATCCCGGTGATCGAAGCGTCCGCGCGTGGGCCGGCGTCTTGTTGCTCGACGAGTCACCGACGCACTTGGAGATCGCCGTCTTGTTCGCCGACCAAGAGCACCCTTCATGTGCGACGCTGCAGTAGAGAGCGCCGTGCGCTGACCCAGCTGGTTCAGCGTCTGGGCACGTCGGGCACTCCGGCGGCTTCGGCGGCTTCGGCTGGAGCCACCACCCGAGCCGCCAGAGCCCCCGGATCCACCGCCGAGCGCACCGGCCACGCCGCCGAGGTCGCACCGACCGCTGGCCGAGGCCGCCGCCGGAGCTGCCTGACGTGCCGCCGCCGCTCAGTCCGCCGCCGCTCGTCCACCGCCGGTCGAGCCCGTGCCGGACCCGGTCGAGCCCGGTACCGCTCGCACCGCGCCGGAGCCGTTCGACCCGGCGGCCGCCGCGACCCGCTGGCGATGCTGCTTGGCCTTGGCCTGCTTGCGGATCGGACCGATCGCGCTGGACCCGCTGCTGCTGCTGTAGGACAGGGTCTGGCCACCCGAGGCGTCGTTCGGCACGGCGGTGTAGTCGCCGGACTGGTAGGCCTTCATCAGCCGCAGCACGAGGTCGACGTAGGACTGGGAGTGGTTGTAGCGGTAGACAGCCTTCTTCTGCCCGGCGCTGGTGCCGAGGTCGTCGCTGCCGGAGCAGAGGTAGACCGCAGTGGCCAGGGAGGCGTCGTCGATGTCCTGCGGGTTGCGCTTGCCGTCACCGTCGGCGTCGACCTTCACCACCTGCCAGGTCGAGGGGATGAACTGCATCGGTCCGACCGCACGGTCCCACTTGGTGTCCTTGTCGATCGAGCCGCCGTCGCTGTCACGGACCGCCTGGGTGCCGTTCTTGCCGTCCAGCTCGATGCCGTAGATGCCCGGCTCGCTGACGCCCTTGGCGCTGAGCACGTTGCCCCCGTAGCGGCCGTGGTCGGACTCGACGCGACCGATGGCGCCGATCAGCTCCCACGGGATGTGGCAGGACTTGTCGGCGGAGTCGATGATCTGCGCCGCCCGCTGGTAGGCCGACAGCGCGGCGGAGGGGATGCCGCCGGTGGTCGCACCGTCGACCACCTGGTCGGCGGTGCCGGAGGGCACGCCGGGGGCGATCACGCCGGCCGAGGGCAGGTTGGCCGGGGCCTCGATCGCCTTGGTCGGCACGGAGGTGCCGTCCGGGAGGCTGTCGGTGTTCGACCTTGTCGGCCGCCGTAGCGGTGCCGCCGGTCGCCAGGCTGGCCGTCCACACGCCCGACACGAGGGCGAGCGGCACCATCGCCAGTGCCTTGTGCTTGCGGCTGAGCACCTTGGTGGCCATAAACAGCGAGTCTCCCTCATGTCTCCCACGCCGGTGCGGCAAATGTGCAACCTGCCCCGGCGTTCCCTGACTGTTCAACGTTCGTCACACGGTGGGGTTACGGATTGCTGCCCGGCGCTCACGTGTGAGGCCGATCACCTCGCCCGCGCCAGAGCACCGTTCCCGCGCGGGCGCCGGGCCAAACCTGTGCGGCCACTGCGGGACCGCGTTCGTGTGCGCGGGCCGAGCGAGCGACAATGACGAGGTGTCTTCCCCTGCTACCGCCCCCGGGCCCGGCGAGGACCCGACGTCCTCCGGGTTCACCGGTCCGGACATCACCGGCTCGGAGCACCTGATGCAGCGCGCCCGCGTGGTCACGCCGGGCGGGGTCAACTCCCCGGTGCGCGCCTTCGCGGCGGTCGGTGGGACCCCTCGCTTCATCACCTCGGCACGGGGCTCGCGACTGACCGACGTGGACGGCAACTCCTACGTGGACCTGATCGGCTCCTGGGGCCCGATGCTGCTCGGGCACGCCCACCCCGAGGTGGTCGCCGCCGCGTCCGCCGCCGTCGCCCGCGGCACGTCGTACGGCACCCCGACGCTGGGGGAGGTCGAGCTCGCCGAGGAGATCGTCGGGCGTACGTCGGTCGAGCGGGTCCGCCTGGTCACCTCGGGCACCGAGGCCACCATGTCGGCGATCCGGCTGGCGCGCGGCTTCACCGGGCGCGAGCTCGTGGTGAAGTTCGCCGGCTGCTACCACGGCCACGTCGACGCGCTGCTGGCCGAGGCCGGGTCGGGCCTGGCCACGCTGGCCGTCCCCGGCACCCCCGGCGTCCCCCAGGCGGCGACCGACGGCACGGTCGTGCTGGCCTACAACGACCGGGCCGCCGTCGAGGCGCTCTTCGCCGAGCGCGGCGGCGAGGTCGCCTGCCTGATCACCGAGGCCAGCCCCGGCAACATGGGGGTGGTCCCGCCGGAGCCCGGCTTCAACGCCTTCCTCGCCGAGACCTGCCGCCGGCACGGCGCGCTGTTCGTCAGCGACGAGGTGATGACCGGCTTCCGGGTCGACCGGCGCGGCCAGTGGGGTCGCGACGGGGCGGTGGAGGGCTGGAGCCCCGACCTGATCACCTTCGGCAAGGTGATGGGGGGCGGCTTCCCCGCGGCGGCGTTCGGCGGGCGCGGCGACGTGATGGCGATGCTCGAGCCCCGAGGGTCCCGTCTACCAGGCCGGCACCCTCGCCGGGAACCCCGTGGCCACCGCGGCCGGACTGACCACGCTGCGCCTGGCCGACGACGCGGTGTACGCCGCGGTCGACCGGGCCGCCGGGATCGTCTCCCGCGCCGCCGGGGCGGCGCTCGACCTCGGCCGGGGTGCCGCACGTCGTGCAGTCGAGCTCGAACATGTTCAGCGTCTTCCTCGGCGAACCCCTCGGCCCCCTCGACGCCGTGCCGGACTTCGCGACGGCAGCGACGCAGGACGCGACGGCGTACTCCGCGTTCTTCCACGCCATGCTCGCCCAGGGTGTCTACCTGCCGCCCAGCGGCTACGAGACCTGGTTCCTCTCCGCCGCGCACACCGACGACGACCTCGAGGTGATCGTCGAGGCCCTCCCGGCGGCAGCCCGGGCGGCGGCCGGGGCGATGGGGGCGGCGCGGTGACCGCCACCCCGCGCACCACCGTCCACGTGCTGCGCCACGGCGAGGTGCACAACCCCGAAGGCGTCCTCTACGGCCGGCTGCCGGGCTACCACCTCTCCGAGCGCGGGGTCGCGATGGCCGCGCGGGTGGCCGAGCGGATCGGGGACCGCGACATCGTCTCGGTGACCGCCTCGCCGCTGGAGCGGGCCCAGGAGACCGCCGCCCCGCTGGCCCGGGTGCGCGGGCTCGAGGTGCAGACCGACGACCGGATCATCGAGTCCGCCAACGTGTTCGAGGGCACGGCCTTCTCGCTGCGCGAGGGCGTCCTGCTCAACCCCGGCGTGTGGCGGCACCTGTGGAACCCGTTCACGCCGTCGTGGGGTGAGCCGTACACCCAGGTCGCCGCCCGGATGTGGGCCGCCGTGCTCGACGCCCGGGCCGCCGCCGAGGGCCACGAGGCGGTGCTGGTCTCGCACCAGCTGCCGGTGTGGATCTGCCGGCTGTACGCCGAGAACCGACGGTTCGTGCACAACCCGCGCCAGCGCCAGTGCACGCTGGCCAGCCTCACCTCGCTCAGCTTCGAGGGCGAGCGGCTGACGGTCGGTCGGCTACTCCGAGCCGGCCGGTGACCTGATCCCGGTGGCCGACCGCAACGCGAACTTCTCCAAGGGCGGCTCCTGATGCGCGGGCGCCGGGCCGCAGCGACGGCCGTCGTGCTGGCGCTGCTGGCACTGCTCCTGGCCGGCTGCGGCACCGAGGGCACCGGCGACAAGGGGTACGTCGACGGCGGCGGCACGGTCACCGAGTTCCCGCTCGGCGACCGCCAGCCGGTCGGCGACGTCTCCGGCACCACGACCGCCGGCAAGCGGGTCGTCGCTGAAGCAGCTGGCCGGCGGTCGACCGACCGTGGTCAACGTCTGGGCGTCCTGGTGCGCCCCGTGCCGGGCCGAGGCGAGCGACCTGAAGGCCGCGGCGAAGCAGCTCGGCGCCAAGGCCGCGTTCCTGGGGATCAGCGTCCGCTCCACCAGCAAGGACAACGTGCGCGCCTTCGAGCGCACCTACGACGTGGGCTACCCGAGCATCTACGACCCCGACGGGCGCACGCTGCTGGACTTCCCGTCCGGCGTCGCCGCCCAGGCGATGCCGAGCACCGTCGTGCTCGACAGCAAGGGCCGGGTCTCGGCGAGCATCCTCGGGGCGGTGCCCAGCGTGCGCACGCTCGTGGAGCTGGTGCAGTCGGCCGACTCGGGGCACGCGTCGTGAGCGCGGTGCTGCCGCTGCTCGACGTCGGGTCGGACTTCAAGCACATCGCCCTGTCGGGCACCCTGGTGCTCGCGGTCCCGGTGGCGATGGTCGCCGGGCTGGTCTCCTTCTTCTCCCCGTGCGTGGTGCCGCTGCTGCCCGGGCTACCTCTCCTACGCCACCGGGCTGTCCGGCGCCGACCTCGAGGACGCCAAGCGCGGTCGGATGGTGGCCGGGGGGTCGCTGTTCGTGCTCGGCTTCTCGGCCGTCTTCGTCTCCTACGGCGCCGCTCTTCGGGGCGGCCGGGAACTGGCTGCAGGTCTACCAGCGCCAGCTCGAGATCGGCTTCGGAGCCGTCACCATCGTGCTCGGGCTGGCCTTCCTCGGGCTGGTGCCGTGGCTGCAGCGCGACGTCCGGGTGCACCGGGTGCCCGCGGTCGGGCTGGCGGCGGCGCCGCTGCTCGGTGCGCTGTTCGGGATCGGCTGGACGCCCTGCATCGGCCCGACCCTCGGCGCCGTGCTGTCGCTGTCGCTCTACCAGGGCAGCGCCGGGCGTGGCGCGCTGCTGACGCTTCGCCTACTGCCTCGGGCTGGGGGTCCCGTTCATCCTCGCCGGGCTGGCCTGGCGCCGGATGCTCGGCGCCGTGAAGTGGGTACGCCGGCACCAGGCCTGGGTCACCCGGATCGGCGGGCGATGCTGATCGTCGTCGGCCTGCTCCTGGTCACCGGCTGGTGGAGCACCTGGATCGACGACCTGCGGCCCTGGCTGGGCAACTTCAGCCCGGGGGTGTGAGCGATGGCCATCCGACACCGAAGGACAGCGCCGGGTGACGTCGGCTCCCGCGGGCTGCGCGCGACCGCACCCGAGCCGCCGCCCGCCCAGCCCCGGGACCTGTCGCCGCGCGAGCTGCTGCGCTGGACCTGGCGCCAGCTCACCTCGATGCGCACCGCGCTGATCCTGCTCTTCCTGCTCGCGCTGGCCGGCGATCCCCGGCTCGGTGATCCCGCAGACCAACGTCGACTCGCTGCGGACCTCGCAGTGGCAGGCCGCGCACCCGACGCTCGACCCCGATCTACGCACCGGCTCGGGCTGTTCGACGTCTTCGGCTCGTTCTGGTTCGCCGCGATCTACCTGCTGCTGGTGGTCTCGCTGGTCGGCTGCATCCTGCCCCGCACGATGGTCTACTGGCGCGGCCTGCGCGCCAGCCGCCCGCGGCCCCGCGCCGGCTCGACCGGCTGCCCGAGCACCGCACCTTCGAGACCACCGCCTCGCCCGAGGACGTGCTCGGCCGCCGCCCGCCGTACCCTCCGCACGGCGCCGCTACCGGCTGCGCTCCTCGACCGAGGACGCCGGCGGCGCCCGACTCGGTCTCGGCCGAGCGCGGCTACCTGCGCGAGGCCGGCAACCTGCTGTTCCACCTCGCGGTGCTGGTGGTGCTGGCCGGCTTCGGGCTCGGCGCGGCTGTTCGGCTTCAAGGGCGGCGTCGTGATCGTCACCGGGGACGGCTTCGCCAACACGCTCAGCTCCTACGACGACTTCACCCCGGGCAAGCTGTTCGACCCGACCAAGCTGAGCCCGTTCAGCTTCGACGTCGACAAGTTCCACGTCACCTTCATCGAGAAGGGCCGCTCCGCCGGTGGCGGCCTCGGACTTCTCCGCCGACCTCGACGTCCGCGACTCGCCCGACCGCCGCCGGGCGCGAGGAGAAGGTCTCGGTCAACCACCCGCTGAACATCGAGGGCACCAAGGTCTTCCTGATCGGCCACGGCTACGCCCCGCACATCACCGTGCGCGACGGCAACGGCAACGTCGCCTTCTCCGGGGCGACGGTGTTCCTGCCCGAGGACGCCAACTTCCGCTCGTTCGGCGTCGTCCAGGCCGTCGACGCCAAGCCGGCCCAGATCGGGCTGGAGGGGGAGTTCTACCCGACGTACGCCGTCCAGAACGGTGGCCTGCCCTTCTCGGCCTTCCCCGACGACAAGAACCCGGCGATCTCGATGACTCTCTGGCGCGGCAAGCCGAAGGCCTCCGACGGCCAGCCGCACTCGGTGTACGTGCTCGACAAGTCGGGCCTGAAGCAGGTGCTGTTGCCCGATGGCCGGCCGCAGCGGGTCGACCTCAAGCTCGGCACCAGCCAGAAGCTGCCCGGACGGCCTCGGCTCGGTGAGCTTCGACGGGATGAGCCGCTTCGTGCGCCTGCAGGTCAGCGAGACGCCGGGCTCGCACATCGCGCTCGGCGGCACCGTGCTGGCCCTGCTCGGGCTGCTCGGCTCGCTGTTCATCCGGCCCCGGCGGATCTGGGTCAGGGCCCGCCGCAGGGGTGACCGTACGATCGTGGAGGTGGCCGGGCTGGACCGCTCGAGCGGCGGTGACCTGTCCGGTGAGCTGGACGAGGTGCTGGTCGAGCTCGAGGCGCTGCCCGCCGCACCCACCTCAGCATCCGCAGGAGATCCGGCAGGGCCACAGGAGGAGCGCACGTGACGCACGAGCAGTTCGAGGTCTTCAGCAACCAGGCCGTCGCCGCCTGCGCGGTGGTCTACTTCCTGGTCTTCCTGGCCCAGCTGGCGGCCTTCGTGACCCGCCCACGCGCCGCCTCCGGGGTAGTCCCCGAGGAGGTGCAGGGGGTTTCGACGGATTCCGCTGCGGAACGTCGGGGAGGATCCGCTGCGGCGGGCTCGGACCGGCCCGGGTCCGGCGGGGTCGACCTGGCCCAGCGCGAGGCGGCCGGCGCCGGTGAGCCCGAGGGCTCGGACCTGTGGCAGCGGATCGCCCTGTCGCTGACGGTGGTGGCGGCGTTCATCCACTTCATCGCCCTGGTCAGCCGCGGGCATGGCCGCCGACCCGGTGCGGGTGCCCTGGGGCAACATGTACGAGTTCACCCTGACGGCGACGTTCGTCGTGGTGGCGCTCTACCTCGCGACGTACAGGCGCTTCGGCCTCGCCTGGCTCGCCCCGGTGATCTCGCTGCTGGTGCTGACCATCTTGATGGTCGACGTGCTGTTCCTCTACGAGCCGATCACGCCGCTGCGCGACGCGCTGCAGTCGCCGTGGCTGATCATCCACGTGGTCGCCGCGATCCTGGCCACCGGCGCCTTCACCATGGGCGGGATCACCTCGGTGCTCTACCTGGTCAAGGAGCGCGCCCTGAGCCGCGGCAAGGGCGATCGGGGCTACCTCGCCTCGGTGCCGTCGCTGCCCTCGCTGGACCGGCTGGCCTACCGCTGGCACGCGTTCGCGTTCCCGGTGTGGACCTTCGCCGCGCTGATCGCCGGCCCGATCTGGGCCGAGCACGCCTGGGGCAGCTACTGGAGCTGGGACCCCAAGGAGGTCTGGGCCTTCATCACCTGGGTCGTGTACGCCGGCTACCTGCACGCCCGCTCGACGGCGGGCTGGAAGGGTCAGCGCGCCGCGGTCGTCGCGCTGGTCGGCCTGGCCACGCTTGTGGTTCAACTTCGTCGGGATCAACTTCTTCTTCGGCGGCGGCAGCCAGCACTCCTACGCCGTCGAGCTGGTCACCCGCAGCCTCGGCGGCTGAGTCGCGCGCCCTGGGCCTGACCGGCTAGTTCGGATCCTCGGGCTTGCCGCCCTGGCGACGCTTGCGGTCGAGCTCGCGCAGGAAGTCCTCGTCGTCGTCGGGACCGACCGGTCCGCGCTTGGTCCCACCCGAGCCGCCGTGGTCCGGCGGGGTGTCGTTGCGACGCCCGATGGCCCAGAAGACGGCGTACACCAGTGCCGCGAGGAGCAGCAGGTAGAACAGGACCCGGATCACGCTGCCCAGCCTAGGGCGTGACTCCCAACGGCGCAGCGCATCGGGCGGCTCGTAGGCTCGGGGTCGTGAAGGAGTTCGTGATCTACACCGGTCTGCGGATCGTGCTGTTCCTCGCCTCGGTCGCCGTGGTGTGGGGCGTGTACGGCATCGTGGCCGACACCATCAACCTGCTGGTCGTGCTGCTGGTGGCCGCCGTGCTCTCGTCGGTGCTGTCGGTGAAGTTCCTGGCCGGCCCACGCAACCGGCTGGCCGCGAGCGTCGACGCGCGGGCCACCCGTGCGGCCTCGGCCTTCGAGGAGATGCGGTCCAAGGAGGACTGAGCCCGGCTGAGGCCCGCTCCTCAGCTGAACAGTGGCAGCGCCCGGCCGAGGGCGCCCAGGCTCCTCGCCTCCTGCGCCGAGGGCTCGGCCCGACCCGTGCCGAGCAGCACCACCCGGGTGTCGTCCCAGCCGCTCGGGAAGTCGCTGCCGGCGACGCCGGAGAGCACCGTCCTCGCCTCGGCGAGAGCGTCCGCGGCCGGACCCGGGCGACCCGGCAGGTGGGCGATCAGGTCGAGGTGGTGGATCGTCGCCTCGACCCTCAGCGTGCTGAGCAGGTCGGCGACGGTCAGGGTGTGGCCCTGCGTGGTGACGACGGCGCGCTCGTCGGACGTCGCGACGGCGTGCAGCAGCGCCCGAACGGTCCCGGCGTGCAGGTCGCGCAGCTGGTCCCAGTCGCCGAACATGCTCGCGAGCACCCGACCGAACCGTCGCCCGCGCGCGTCGGCCGCAGCGTCGGAGCCCCATGCGGCCCAGTAGTCGACCCGGTCGGTGTCGGGCGGTCCCTCGGCCGGGGAGTGCAGCGCCACGAGACCACGGCGGGCGTCCTCGAGGAGGTGGAAGGTGAGGTCGCGGACCGACCAGCCGACGCAGCCGGTGGGCGTCCACGACGCTGCTTCGTCGAGGTCGGCGAGGACGCCCACCAGGTCGTCGTACGTCGGCCCGAGCAGGTCCCGGCTCATCCGAGCAGGCCCAGCCCGAGCAGGATCCCGAGGCCGTAGAGCAGCTCGGCGATCCCGGTCTGCTGGAGCACGGGGATCAGCGCGCGGCCGGTCGCACCGCCGAGCACCGTGCGGGTCGCGACGCCGGCCAGGGCCACCCCGACCAGCCCCAGCAGGGCCGAGGGGGCGGCGACGAGGGCCAGCGCGACGAGCGCGACGAGCGCCAGCGCCGACCAGGGCGGCGTACAGACCGGCGGGTGCCCGCGTCGCCCAGCACGACCGCCAGGGTGCGCTTGCCGACCTCGCGGTCGGTGGGGATGTCGCGCAGGTTGTTGGCGACCAGGATCGCGCAGGCCAGCGCCCCGATCCCGACCGCCGCGAGCAGCGAGCCGACGGTCGGGCCGCGGTGCAGCGTCCGACCTGCACGTAGGTCGTGCCCATCACCGCGACCAGCCCGAAGAAGACGAACACCATCACCTCGCCGAGCCCGAGGTAGCCGTAGGGCCTGGAGCCGCCGGTGTAGTACCAGGCGGCCAGGATCGCCAGCGCCCCGACGACGACCAGCCACCAGGCGGTGCGTGCAGCGCCAGCACCAGGCCCGACGACGGCGGCGACGCCGAACGCCGCGAACGCGGCCAGCTTGACCTGCCGCGGCCGGGGCCGCGCCGGAGCCGACCAGGCGCAGCGGCCCGACCCGGTCGTCGTCGGTGCCGCGGATGCCGTCGGAGTAGTCGTTGGCGTAGTTGACCGCCGACCTGCAGCGCCAGCGAGACGACCAGCGCGAGGACGGCCTTCCACCACACGGCGGCGTCGTCGTACGCCGCCACGCCGGTGCCGGCGAGCACCGGGGACACCGCCGCCGGCAGGGTGCGCGGTCGCGCTCCTTCGAGCCACTGCGCCCGGGGTCGCCATGGTCGGGGAGTCTGTCAGTGCGGGCAGCGATAGCGTGAGCCGGGTGAGCAGCCTGCGCCCGGTCTCGGGGACCACCGCGGAGGTGGTCGCCCTGCTCGAGCAGTGGCTGGGTGCCGACGACCCGGAGCCGCTGCTGATCGAGACCTCCGGCTCGACCGGTGCGCCGAAGCGGGTCGGCTCTCGGCCGTCGCGCGGTGCTGGCCTCGGCCCGGGCGACCCACGACCGGCTCGGCGGACCCGGGCGGTGGACGCTGCTGCTGCCCCCGACGTACGTCGCCGGGGTCTCGGTGATCGTGCGCTCGCTGCTCGCCGGCCACCGCCCCGGCACCACGCTGGACGAGCGAGGCCCGCTACGTCTCCGTCGTGCCGACCCAGCTGCACCGGATGCTGGCCGACGGAGCACCGACGTCGCCTGCTGGCGACCTACGACGCCGTGCTGGTCGGCGGCGCGTCCCTCGACCCGGCGCTGCGCGAGCGCGCCGAGCGGGCCGGCGTCCGGGTGGTGGCGACGTACGGGATGAGCGAGACCGTCGGCGGCTGCGTCTACGACGGCGCTCCCCCTCGACGGCGTCGGGGTCAAGATCGGCGCCGACGGGCTGGTCCGGATCGGTGGCCCGACCCTGTTCGACGGCTACGACGGCGACCCCGAGCTGACCGCGAGCGTCACCGACGGCGGCTGGTTCGTCACCTCCGACCTCGGCGAGCTCGACCACGACGGCCGGCTCCGGGTGCTCGGGCGGGCCGACGACGTGCGTCAACACCGGCGGGGTCAAGGTGCCCGGCCCCGTCGTCGCCGAGGCGGCTGCGCGAGCACCCCGGCGTCGAGGCCGCCGAGGTGGTCGGCGTGCCCGACGCCGAGTGGGGCCAGCGGCTGGTCGCCGTGGTCGGTCGGTACGCCGCACCGCGAGCGCGCTGCGCGACTGGGTCGCCGCCGAGCGCCCGCGCGCGTGGGCGCCGCGCCAGGTCGTGCACGTCGACGCGCTCCCGCTGCTGGCCAACGGCAAGGTCGACCGGCTCGCGCTGCGTCGCGATGGCCGAGGAGCCGACCCGCGTGATGCGGGTCTTCTCGATCCCGCTGCGCACCCGCTTCCGCGGGATCACGTGCGCGAGGGCCTGCTGCTGCACGGGCCGGCGGGCTGGGGGGAGTTCAGCCCGTTCCTCGAGTACGACGACCCGGTGGCCGCGCCGTGGCTGGCCTGCGCCCGGGAGGCGGCGTTCGAGGGCTGGCCCGAGCCGGTGCGCGACAGCGTCCCGGTCAACGTCACGGTGCCGGCCACCGGCGCCGAGCGGGCCCACCGGATCGTCGTCCGACGGCGGCTGCCGCACCGCCAAGGTCAAGGTGGCCGAGCGCCGGCCAGACGCCTCGGCGACGACCTGGCCCGGGTGGAGGCGGTGCGCGACGCGCTCGGACCCGGCGGCGCGATCCGGGTCGACGCCAACGGCGGCTGGGACGGTCGACGAGGCGGTCGAGGCGATCCGGGCGCTGGAGCGGGCGGCCGGCGGCCTGGAGTACGTCGAGCAGCCGTGCGCCGCCGTCGAGGACCTCGCCGGCGCTGCGCCGGGCGGTCGACGTGCCGATCGCCGCCGACGAGTCGATCCGCCGCGCCGAGGACCCCTACCGGGTGCGCGACCTGGACGCCGCCGACATCGCGGTGCTCAAGGTGCAGCCGCTGGGCGGCGTCCGCGCCTGCCTGCGGATCGCCGAGGACATCGGGCTGCCGGTGGTGGTCTCCAGCGCGATCGAGTCCTCGGTCGGGATCGCCGCCGGGCTGGCGCTCGCCGCCGCGCTGCCCGAGCTGCCCTACGCCTGCGGGCTGGCCACCGTGCAGCTGCTCGCCGACGACGTGGTCGACTCGCCGCTGCTGCCGGTCGACGGGTGCGATCGCCCGTGGCCCGGATCGACCCGTCGCCCGAGGCGCTCGACCGGCTCGAGGCCGCCGCCGGAGCGGGTGGCGTACTGGGAGCGCCGCTTCGCCACGCGTCAGCGACCTGCCTGCCCGGGAGCGCGTCGGTGAGGGCCTCCGGACCTCGCCACGCGCCGTGCTCGCGCTGCTGCTCGAGGCCGGCCTCGAGCACCTCGTGCTCTGCCCGGGCTCGCGGAGCGCCCCGCTGGCGTTCGCGGCGTACGACGCGGCCGCGGGCGGGCCGGCTGACCCTGCACACCCGGATCGACGAGCGCACCGCCGGCTTCCTCGCGCTCGGCATCGCCAAGGCGCAGCCGGTCGCCCGTCCGCCGTGGTCTGCACCAGCGGCACGGCGGCGGCCAACCTGCACCCGGCCGTGCTCGAGGCGGCGCACAGCGGCTTCCCGCTGGTGGCGATCACCGCCGACCGGCCGGCCGCGCTGCGCGGCACCGGCGCCAACCAGACCACCGACCAGGTCGCGCTGTACGGCGAGGCCGCCCCCTGCTGGGACGTCGCCTCGCTCGGCGGGCTGCGCGAGGCTGGAGGTCGGTGCGGGTCCGGTCCAGCTCAACGTGCAGCTCAGCGAGCCGCTGGTGCCCGCGGCGTCCGCGCCGGGTGCCGGAGGCTCCGGGGCCGGCCAGCGGGGTCGTCCGCCGCCAGCGCCGGCCGCCGACAGCCCGCGTCAGCGCTGGGCCGAGTCGCCCGACGCGGTGCGGCTGCCGCTGGGACCGCGCACGGTCGTGGTCGCCGGGGACGGCGCGGGGCCGCCCGCCCGCGGGCTCGCCGAGCGCGCCGGCTGGCCGCTGCTGGCCGAGCCGAGCAGCGGCGCCCGCACCGGCGACCACGCGATCCGCAGCTACCGGCTGCTGCTCGACGGCCCGCTCGGCGATCGCGTCGAGCGCGTCGGTGGTCCTCGGCCACCCGACCCTGTCCCGGCCGGTCAGCGCCGCTGCTGGCCCGCGCCGACGTCGAGGTGGTCTCGGTGCCGCCCCGAGGACGCTGGCCGCACCGCCCGTTCCCGGTCGACGCTGGCGGCAGCCGCCGTCACGGCCGACCCCGACGACCGCACCTGGCTCGAGCAGTGGCGCGCGGCGGACGCCCGGGTCTCCGCCGGCCTCGACGAGCTGGTCGACGCCGGCGAGCGCGAGGCCGGGCTCACGCCCTACGCCGTCGCTCGCGAGGTGAGCGCCGCCGTACCTCCCGGCGGGCAGCTGTTCGTCGGCGCCTCGAACCCGGTCCGCGACCTCGACCTGATGGCCGCGCGCTACGAGGTCGGTGCCCGGCGCAAGATCCTGGCCAACCGGGGCCTGGCCGGCATCGACGGCAGCCTCTCGACGGCGCTCGGCGCCGCGCTGGTACGACCGGGCGCGCGCAACCTCGCCCTGGTCGGCGACGTGACCTTCCTGCACGACCTGAACGCGTTGGTGCTCGGACCCGACGAGTCGCGCCCCGACCTGACGATCGTGGTCGTCAACGACGACGGCGGCTCGATCTTCGCCACCCTCGAGCAGGGCTCGCCGTCGTACGCCGGCAGCTTCGAGCGACTCTTCGGCACCCCGCACGGCGTCGACCTGGCGGCCGCCTGCGCGGCGACCCGCACCCCGCACTGGCGGGTCGGGTCGGTGCCCGAGCTGCGCCAGGCGCTGGCCAGCCCGAACGGCGGCATCGACGTCGTGGAGGCCCGCGTGCGCCGCGACGACCGTCGCGACGTGGACGCGGCGGTCCGGGCCCTGGCCGCGCCCTGACCGCGCCCTGACCACCCGCGAACGGCCCGGAGAGGTTACGTTGAAGGGGTGGGGATCTTCCGGCGGCGCCATGGCGGACGCGACCCCTCGCACCGCGACGAGTCGGCCCAGCCGCCGGCGTCCACCGAGCCGGTCCCCGGCCTGCCGATGTTCGACGACGGTGCGCGCGCGGCCCGCTTCTCCGCGCTGGCGCGCCAGGTCTTCGCCGAGCACGGCATGGAGTGCAGCTACCACGACGGCTACCTCAAGGGCGCCGACGGCCGCAGCTACGGGCTGACCAACGTGGCGCTGCTGGCCGCCCACGGGCCGGAGCGCGAGTGGAAGGGCCTGCTGGACCAGCACGTCAGCGGCATCGTGGCCGCGCACGCGACCCCTCGTCAGCGCGAGATGCGCGAGGTGCGCGACCGGCTCTACCTGCGGCTGTGGCCGGCCGACGACCTGCCGACCCGTCCGCACGCCGCGGAGCCGCTCGGCGTCGGCCCCGACGTCGCGATGGTCGGACTGGCCTCGATCGACCACCCCGAGCACGTCGAGACCCTCACCGGCGCCCGCGACATCGAGCTGCTCGGCGGCTGGGAGGGCGTCCGGGCGGCGGCGCTGAGCAACCTGTCCCGGCTGCGGGCCGAGGAGGTCGTCGCCGCTCGGTGAGGACCCCGGCTCGCGGGTGCACCTGAGCGTGGGCGGCTTCTTCAACGCCAGCCGGGTCTTCACCATGGCGCACCTGCTGCGCGAGGACTTCCTGGTCGAGTCGCCGTCGTACGGCGTGCTGTTCGTGGTGCCCAACCGGCACCTGGTCGCGGTGCACCCGCTGGCGGGGACCGGGATGGTGGGCGCGACCACGACCCTGACCCGGCTGGCCCAGCGGTGAGTCGCACGTGCCGGGCGCGATCAGCCCGCACGTGTGGTTCTGGCGCGACGGGACAGGTCCAGCAGGTCTCGCACCCCGGCGCCGAGGAGGAGTCGGTGGTGCTGCGCGTCGACGGGCTGCTGGAGCAGGCGATGCGCGAGCTCGGACTGATCGAGGACGGGCCCTGACGCAGCAGTCCTCCGGACGGGCGAGAATGGTCTCGTGCAGGTAGCCATCGCGATCGTCGTCATCGTCATCGCCGTCCTCGTCGTCACCGGCACGTCTGCAAGCGCTTCGACGTGCCGTCCCCGCTGGTGCTGATCGTGGTCGGGATCGCGGCCTCGTACGTTCCCTTCATCCCCGACGTCGAGCTCGAGCCCGACGTCGTGCTGTTCGGGCTGCTGCCGCCGCTGCTGTACTCCGCGGCCCTGGGCACCTCGCTGGTCGACTTCAACGCCAACCGGCGCTCCATCCTGCTGCTCTCCGTCGGGCTGGTGGTCATCACCACGGTGGGGGTCGCGCTGGTGGTGCACCTGATCGTCCCGGACCTGCCGTGGGGGGCGGCGTTCGCGATCGGTGCGGTCGTCGGCGCCTCCCGACGCGGTCGCCGCCACCGCCATCGGGCGTCGGATCGGCCTGCCCCGCCGGATCGTCACCATCCTCGAGGGCGAGTCGCTGCTCAACGACGCGACCGCGCTGGTCTCCCTGCGGACCGCCATCGCCGCCATCGGCGCCAGCGTCTCCTACGCCCGGGTCGGCCTCGACTTCGTGGTCGCCGCCGGCGGGGGGCTCCTGGTCGGGCTCGCCGTCTACTTCGTCATCGCACGCGTGCGCCGCGTGGTCACCGACGCCGTGCTGGACAGCGGGATCTCCTTCGTGGCGCCCTTCGCGGCCTACGTCCTGGCCGAGGAGATCAAGGCCAGCGGGGTGCTGGCGGTGGTGGTGGCCGGACTGCTGCTGGGCCACCGGGCGCCGGTGATCCAGACCGCCCAGTCCCGGATCCAGGAGCGGATGAACTGGTCCAGCATCGCCTTCCTGCTGGAGAGCGCCGTCTTCCTGCTGATCGGCCTGCAGGCCTACCGGATCATCCGGGGCGCGGCCGACGGCGAGCTGGGGCTCGGTCGCGTCGTCGCGGTCTGCGTCGCGGTGCTCGGCGCCGTGATCGTGCTGCGCCTGGGGTGGGTGTTCCTGACCCGCTACCTGCTGGTGCGGCCCGGGCCCGACCCGGAGTCCGGGCGACCACCGTCCTGGCGGGCCAGCCTGCTGCTCGGCTGGGCCGGCATGCGCGGCGTGGTCACGCTGGCGGCGGCGTTCGTGATCCCGAAGGACACACCGCACCGCGAGACCCTGCTGCTGGTCGCCTTCACCGTCACGGCGGGCACCCTGTTCCTGCAGGGCCTGTCGCTGCCCTGGCTGGCCCGGCGGCTCGACGTACCGGCTCCGGACCGCGCCGCCGACGCGCTGGCCCGGGCCAACCTGCTCCAGCAGGCGTCGCAGGCGGGGATCGGGGCGCTGGCGGGGCTCAAGGAGTCCGACCCGCACGGCGTGAAGGCCCAGATCAAGGACCGGCTCGAGCGCCGCAACTTCGCCGCCTGGGAGGCGGTCGGGGCGAAGGACGAGGAGACGCCCACGGAGACCTACTCGCGGGTGCGCCGCGAGATGATCGACCACGAGCGCGAGCACGTGCTGACGGTGCGCAGCAGCGGGACGGTGCCGCACGAGGTGGTCAGCGAGGTGCTCGGGATGCTCGACGTCGAGGAGTCGATGCTCGACTACAGCCAGCGCGAGCGCATCCGGCAGCACGACGCACGCACGCACGACATGGCCGGCGCGTGCGATCACCTGCGCGACGAGGCCGAGGAGGCCGAGCCGAACACCCCGGGGGAGTGCAGCGACTGTGTCCGTGAGGGACTGGCCTGGGTGCACCTGCGGATGTGCACGTCGTGCGGCAACATCGGCTGCTGCGACTCCTCCGTCGGTCGCCACGCCACGGCGCACTTCCGCGCCGAGCAGCACCCGGTGATGCGCTCGGCCGAGCCGGGCGACGACTGGCGCTACTGCTTCGTCGACCAGCTGACCGGCTGAGACCGCGTCGTAGTGTCGGGGGCATGAGGATCACCAAGTTCGCCCACGCCTGCGTCCGCATCGAGCACGAGGGGACGGTGCTGGTGCTCGACCCCGGTGGGTTCACCGACGCCGAGGCCCTGGACGGCGCGACGGGGGTGCTGGTCACCCACGAGCACTTCGACCACTACGACGCCGACAAGCTGCGCGCCACCGACGCCCCGGTGTGGACGATCAAGGCCGTGGCCGACCAGATCGCCGCGGACGCGCCCGACGTCGCCGAGCGGACCACCGTGGTCGCACCCGGCGAGGCCTTCGACGTCGGCCTGCCGGTCACGGCGGTGGGGGAGAAGCACGCGGTGATCCACTCGTCCTACCCGACCTTCGACAACTCCGGCTTCCTGCTCGACGTCGGTGGCAGCACCGTCTACCACCCGGGTGACGCCTTCGAGCTGCCCGGGAGCGCGGTCGACGTCCTGCTGGCCCCGGTCAGCGGTCCGTGGTGCAAGCTCGGCGAGGTGATGGACTTCACCAGGGCGGTCGGGGCGGAGCGGACCCTGGCGATCCACGAGCGGATCCTGTCCGAGCTGGCCCTGGGCATGCTCGACGGCCAGGTCTCGGCCTACCTCGAGGGCGTCGGTGACTACCACCGGGTCGCCGACGGGGAGGACCTGCCGGCCTGATCGGCGGGGCTCAGCCCAGCTCGCGCGGCTCCCGGCCCCCGACCAGCTCGAGCACGCTGCCGGCGGAGCCGTGCGCCAGCAGCCCGAGGACCGCTCGGGCCACCTCGGCCGGGGGGATCAGCGGGGCCAGGCCGGTCCGCTCGTGCTCGGTGAGTCCCGCCCACTGCCGCTCGGCGCGCTCCAGGCCGATCCAGCCCGGTACGAGCGCCATCACCCGCGCGCGGGCCGCGGTCGCCGGGTCACCCAGGGCCGTGGTGAAGCGGATCAGGCCGGCCTTCGCGGCGGCGTACTCGGGGGAGCCGTAGCCGTCGTGACCGAGGCCGGCGCTGGAGGCGATGTTGACCGCCGCAGGCGTGCCGTCGGTGCGGCCCCGACGCTCGTCCAGCCCGGCCAGGAAGGCCTGCGTGAGCGCCATCGGGGCGCGCAGGTTGAGGTCCAGCGTGCGCGACCACTCCTCCAACGGGGCGTCCGGGAACTGGGCGTCGGGCGTCCACCCGCCGGCGTTGTTGACCAGCAGGTCGACGCCGCCGAGGTCACGGGCCCGCCCGGCCAGCATCCGCAGGTCGGACTCCTCGCACACGTCGGCCTGCAGGGACCAGGTCTGCACCCGTGCGGCGCGCACCAGCTCCGCCGTCTCGGCAGCGGCATCACGGTCCCGGTCGACGACCAGCACCGACGCGCCCGCGCGGCCCAGGGCCAGTGCGAGCACCCGGCCCAGCCCGGCGCCCGCGCCGGTGACCAGGGCGAGCCGGAAGCGCAGCTCCACGACTGAAGGCCTAGCGTCCTGCGCCCAGCGCGTCGCGGACGGGGATGAACTTCGCCGCCGCCTCCGCCAGCTCGGCCGCCGGGTCGGAGTCGGCGACGATCCCGCAGCCGGCGAACAGGCGCACCGAGTCCTCGCGCACCTCGGCCGAGCGCAGGGCGATCCCGAACTCCCCGTCGCCGCGGGCGTCCATCCAGCCGACCGGGCCGGCGTACCGGCCGCGGTCCATGCCCTCGATCTCGCTGATCAGGCGTACGGCGGTCTTGGTCGGGGTGCCGCCGACGGCGGCCGAGGGGTGCAGTGCGGCGGCGAGCTCGAGGGCGTTGGCGCCGGTGCCCGACGCGGTCAGCGCGTCGTGCACGACGGCGGTGACGTCGGTGGCCAGGTGCATCACGTTGGGCAGGTGCAGCACGAACGGGGCGTCGGGCAGGTTCATCGAGTCGCAGTACGGCCCGAGCGCGTCGGCGACCGAGCGGACGGCGTACTCGTGCTCCTCGAGGTCCTTCGACGAGCGCGCGAGGGTGGCCGCCAGGGCGATGTCGTGGGCGTCGTCGCCGGTACGCCGGATGGTGCCCGCCAGCACCCGCGAGGTGACCAGGCCGCGCTCGCGGCGCACCAGCATCTCGGGGGTGGCGCCGAACCAGCCGTCGACGTGGAACGTCCAGCACATCGGGTAGCCGCGGGCGAGCCGGCGCAGCGGGCGACGGACGTCGACCGGGCCACCGAGGTGCGCCACCAGGTCGCGTGCCAGCACCACCTTCTCCAGGTCGCCGGCGGTGATCCGGGCGACCGCGTCGGCGACCGCGGCCTGCCACTCCGCACCGCTCAGGGCGCCGTCGCTGAACCTCGCCTCGCCGGGCGCGGCGGGCTCGCGATGGCGCTCGAGGGTGGGGGCGTCGGGCGGCAGGTCGGCGGCCGGGGTGATCGTGGTCAGCCAGGAGATGCCGTTGCGGCGGCCGAGCACGACACGGGGCACGATCAGCGCGGAGTCCCCCGACTCGTCGGCGAACCCGAACCCGCCGAAGCTGACCAGCCCGCTGCCCGGCACCAGCACGTCGTCGGAGACCTCGGCCGCCTCGGCCAGCTCTCGCCACCAGTCGGCGGCGTCGAGGAAGCGGTCGGCGCCCGACGTGCGGCGTACCTCGGCCACGCCCCAGCCGACCAGTCCCTCGCCGCGACGAAGCCAGGCGAAGCAGCCGACGTCGTCCGACGGGGTGGGCAGCAGCTCGAGCAGCTGACCCGGGTCGGCGATCTCGACGGTGCGCACGCGCAGCTGTCGAGGGGACCGCGAGGACTGAGGACTCACGAGCCCCGAGCCTACGACCCGGCCCGACGAGGCCGACACCTAGGCTGAACCTCGTGACCCGAGCCGACCTGGACAAGCAGCCCGCCGAGGTACAGGCGATGTTCGACGCGGTGGCCCGGCGCTACGACCTGACCAACGACGTCCTCTCCCTCGGCCAGGACCGCCGCTGGCGGCGCGACGTCATCGACGCCGTCGACCCGCAGCGCGGGGAGCGGGTGCTCGACCTGGCCGCCGGCACCGGCACCTCCAGCCAGCCGTTCGCCGACCGGGGGGCCGTCGTCGTGCCCGGTGACTTCTCGGTGGGCATGCTCGAGGTGGGCAAGCAGCGGCTGCCGCACCTGCCCTTCACCGCCGTGGACGGCACCCGGCTGCCGTTCGCGGACAACTCCTTCGACGCGGTGACGGTCTCCTTCGGGCTGCGCAACTTCGTCGACCCCGACGCCGGGCTCGCCGAGATGCAGCGGGTGACCCGGCCCGGGGGTCGGCTGGTGGTCTGCGAGTTCAGCTCGCCGACGTGGGCGCCCTTCCGCACGGTCTATCTCGAGTACCTGATGCGGGCCCTGCCGCCGGTGGCCCGCGCGGTCTCCTCGAGCCCCGACGCCTACGTCTACCTCGCCGAGTCGATCCGGGCCTGGCCCGACCAGCAGGGCCTGGCCGACCGGATCGGTGCGGCGGGCTGGAGTGCCGTGCGCTGGCGCAACCTCACCGGCGGCATCGTGGCGCTGCACCACGCGACCGCCTGACGGGATCCGGGTTTGACCCGTTCCGAGGGGCGAGGGCCCGGTTAGACCACCGGGCGACGGCGGTCGTAGAGTGAGGCACACGCCACGCCTCGTGAAGGTTTTCACACGTGCACACGGGGGGACGCGCGAGTCGCTCGAAGGAGAAGCTGTGCATCTCTACGCCCCCGTCATGGCGCTGTTCATCCTGGCGGCCGGATTCGCGATCTTCTCGGTCGCCGTCAGCTCGCTGACGGGTCCGAAGCGCTACAACCGGGCCAAGCTCGACTCCTACGAGTGCGGGATCGATCCCACCCCCCAGCCGGTGGGTGGCGGCAAGTTCCCGGTCCGCTACTACATCACTGCGATGCTCTTCATCGTCTTCGACATCGAGATCGTGTTCCTCTACCCGATCGCGGTCGCCTTCGACGAGATGAGGTTCTTCGGCTTCATCGAGATGGTGCTGTTCATCGTCCCCGTCTTCGTCGCCTACACCTACGTATGGCGACGTGGCGGCCTGGACTGGGATTGAGGTCGCGATGCCCGCTCCGCTCCGCAGGTCACGCACCTCGCGAACGTCAACGGAACTGATCCGAAGCTCGACGGGAGATCACTGACATGGGTATTGAAGAGAAGCTCCCCAGCGGAGTGCTGCTGACCACCGTCGAGGGCGTGGCGGGGTACATGCGCAAGGCCTCCTTCTGGCCGGCCACCTTCGGCCTGGCCTGCTGCGCGATCGAGATGATGACCTCGGGCGGGCCGAAGTACGACCTCGCCCGCTTCGGCATGGAGGTCTTCCGGGCGTCCCCGCGCCAGGCCGACCTGATGATCGTGGCCGGCCGGGTGAGCCAGAAGATGGCCCCGGTGCTGCGTCAGATCTACGACCAGATGGCCGAGCCGAAGTGGGTGCTGGCGATGGGCGTGTGTGCCAGCTCGGGCGGGATGTTCAACAACTACGCGATCGTGCAGGGCGTCGACCACGTCGTGCCCGTCGACATGTACCTGCCCGGCTGCCCGCCGCGGCCCGAGATGCTGATCGACGCGATCCTCAAGCTGCACGACCAGGTCCAGCACACCAAGCTCGGCGCCAACCGGCTCGCCCAGATCTCCGAGCTCGAGACCGAGGGCCTCAGCGCCCTGCCCACCTCCGACCAGCCCGGGCTGCTGCGATGAGCGAGGAGGGCGAGCGGGCCAAGAAGGAGCTCGAGTCCGGATCGACCCAGGACCCGAGCGTCGACTCCGTGCGGGAGACCACCGGGGAGCCGGTGGCGGTCCGCACCGGGATGTTCGGGGTCAGTGGCACCGGTGACACCTCGGGGTACGGCGGTCTGGTCCGCACCGTGGAGATGCCCGGCGCCACCCTGCCGCCGTACGACGGCTGGTACGACGAGGTCTTCAACGCCATCGAGTCCGTCGGGCGCGCGGGCGGCATCGAGCAGCCGGTCGAGGCCGTGGTCGTGCACGCCGGCGAGATCACCTTCCACGTCCGCCGCGAGGACATCGCCGCGCTGGCCAAGCTGCTCCGCGACGACGCGGCGCTGCGCTTCGAGATGTGCGTGTCGGTGAGCGGGGTGCACTACCCCGAGGAGACCGGGCGTGAGCTGCACGTCGTCTACCACCTGCTCTCGATGACCCACAACCGCCGGATCCGGCTCGAGGTGACCTGCCCCGACGCCGATCCGCACGTGCCCAGCGTGGTGGCGACCTACCCCGCGGCCGACTGGCACGAGCGCGAGACCTGGGACTTCTTCGGGATCGTCTTCGACGACCACCCGGGCCTGACCCGGATCCAGATGCCCGACGACTGGCCGGGCCACCCGCAGCGCAAGGACTACCCCCTCGGCGGGATCCCCGTCGAGTACAAGGGGGCGACGATCCCGCCGCCCGACGAGCGGAGGTCGTACAACTGATGAGTGACACGACGACGGACCCCTACGCCGCGACCGAGTCCGAGAGCACCGAGGGCCAGGTCTTCACCGTCACCGGGCAGGACTGGGACTCACTGTCGGCCGGTCTCTCCGACGACGGCTCGAACAAGATCGTGGTCAACATGGGCCCGCAGCACCCCTCGACCCACGGCGTGCTCCGCCTGATCCTCGAGATCGAGGGCGAGACCGTCACCGAGGCCCGCTGCGGCATCGGCTACCTGCACACCGGCATCGAGAAGAACATGGAGTTCCGCTCCTGGGTGCAGGGCGTCACCTTCTGCACCCGGATGGACTACCTCAGCCCGTTCTACAACGAGGCCACCTACGTCTACGGCGTCGAGCGGCTGCTCGGCATCGAGGACGACATCACGGAGAAGGCCCGCGTGATGCGGGTGCTGCTGATGGAGCTGAACCGGATCTCCTCGCACCTCGTCGCGATCGCGACCGGCGGCATGGAGCTGGGTGCGCTGACCGTGATGACGATCGGCTTCCGCGAGCGTGAGCTGGTCCTCGACCTCTTCGAGACGATCACCGGGCTGCGGATGAACCACGCCTTCATCCGCCCCGGCGGCGTGGCCCAGGACCTGCCCGCCGGTGCCCTGGACGACATCCGCACCTTCAGCGCCCTGATGCGCAAGCGGCTGCCGGAGTACGCCGCCCTGTGCAACGCCAACCCGATCTTCAAGGGTCGCCTCGAGGGAGTGGGCCACCTGGACCTGGCCGGTTGCCTCGCGCTCGGCCTGACCGGCCCGGTGCTGCGCTCGACCGGCTACGCCTGGGACCTGCGCAAGACCCAGCCGTACGGCGGCTACGAGGAGTACGACTTCGACGTCTGCACCTGGGACACGGCCGACGCCTACGGCCGCTTCCGGGTCCGCCTCGACGAGATGTGGGAGTCGCTGCGCATCGTCGACCAGTGCGTCGAACGGCTGGCCGGGCTCGAGGGAGCCCCGGTGATGGTGTCCGACAAGAAGATCGCCTGGCCCAGCCAGCTGGCGATCGGCCAGGACGGCATGGGCAACTCCCTCGACCACATCCGCCACATCATGGGTGAGTCGATGGAAGCCCTGATCCACCACTTCAAGCTGGTCACCGAGGGCTTCCGGGTCCCGGCGGGCCAGGCCTACGTCCCCATCGAGTCGCCGCGCGGCGAGCTCGGCGCCCACGTCGTCTCCGACGGCGGCACCCGGCCCTTCCGCGCCCACTTCCGCGACCCGTCCTTCAACAACCTGCAGGCCACCTCCGTGATGAGCGAGGGCGGCCAGGTCGCCGACGTGATCGTCGCCATCGCCTCCCTCGACCCCGTGATGGGTGGTGTCGACAGATGACGCTGGACGACCAGACCGTCACCGAGCTGCACGAGATCGCCGGGCGCTATCCCGAGAAGCGCTCGGGCCTGCTGCCGATGCTGCACCTGGTGCAGTCCGTCGAGGGCCAGGTGACCCCCGAGGGGATCGAGAGGTGCGCCGAGATCCTCGAGATCTCCGCCGCCGACGTCAGCGGTGTGGCCACCTTCTACACGATGTACAAGCGGCGCCCCGTGGGCGACTGCCACGTCGGGGTCTGCACCAACACGCTGTGCGCGGTGATGGGTGGCGACGAGATCTTCGACCGGCTCAAGGACCACCTCGACATCGGCAACGACGAGACCACGCCACAGGAGCCGGGCCGGCGCTCGGTCACCCTCGAGCACATCGAGTGCAACGCCGCCTGCGACTACGCACCGGTGATGACGGTGAACTGGGAGTTCATGGACAACATGACCCCCGAGTCGGCGGTGACCCTGGTCGACGCGCTGCGCAGCGGCGAGCCGGTCAGCGCCACCCGCGGGGCCCGGATCGGCACCTGGCGCGAGGCCGAGCGGGTGCTGGCCGGCTTCCCCGACGGCCTCGTCGACGAGGGCCCGGCCGCCGGGCCGGCCTCCCTGGTCGGGCTGGCGATCGCGCGCGAGCGGGGCTGGACGGCGCCGTCGGGCGACGTCTCGGCGCCGACCGACGAGGACGCTCCCGAGCAGAACGAACCGCAGCAGGCGGCGAAGGCGGCCGACTCCGAGCGGGCCGAGGACGAGATCGCGGTCGCGGAGTCGCCGGCCGACGTGAAGCACGAGGACGACGCAAGGAAGGGTGACCAGTGACCGACATGTTGACCCCGGTGCTCACCGACAACTGGGACGCCGACCGCGCCTGGACGCTGGACTCCTACGAGGCCCAGGGCGGGTACGCCGCGCTCAGGACCGCGCTGGCGATGCCGCAGGAGGCCGTCATCGAGGCGGTCAAGGCCTCCGGGCTGCGCGGACGCGGTGGAGCGGGTTTCCCCACGGGCATGAAGTGGGGCTTCCTGCCGCCCGACGAGGAGGGCCAGCCGCCGAAGGACCGCTACCTCGTGGTCAACGCCGACGAGTCCGAGCCGGGCACCTGCAAGGACACCCCGCTGATGATGGCGAGCCCGCACACCCTGGTCGAGGGCGTGATCATCTCCTCCTACGCGATCAAGGCCCGCACGGCGTTCATCTACATCCGCGGTGAGATCCTGCACGTCGTGCGCCGGGTGCAGGCCGCCGTCGCGGAGGCCTACGCCGCCGGTCACATCGGCCTCGACATCCACGGCTCCGGCTACGCCCTCGAGGTCGTCGTGCACACCGGCGCCGGGGCCTACATCTGTGGCGAGGAGACCGCGCTGCTCGAGGGCCTCGAGGGCCGCCGCGGCCAGCCGCGGCTGCGCCCGCCGTTCCCGGCGGTGGCCGGGCTCTACGCCAGCCCGACGGTGATCAACAACGTCGAGTCGATCGCCTCGGTCCCGAGCATCATCGAGCACGGCGCCGACTGGTTCGCCGCGATGGGCACCGAGAAGTCCAAGGGCTACGGGATCTTCTCGCTGTCCGGGCCACGTCACCCGACCGGGGCAGTACGAGGCCCCGCTGGGGATCACCCTGCGCGAGCTGCTCGACCTCGCCGGCGGGGTCCGCGAGGGCCACGAGCTGAAGTTCTGGACGCCCGGCGGCTCCTCGACCCCGATCCTGACCGCCGAGCACCTCGACGTCCCCCTCGACTTCGAGGGGGTCGGTGAGGCCGGCTCGATGCTGGGCACCCGGGCGCTGCAGATCTTCGACGACACCACCTGCGTGGTGCGCGCCGTGCTGCGCTGGACGGAGTTCTACAAGCACGAGTCGTGCGGCAAGTGCACGCCGTGCCGCGAGGGCACCTGGTGGTTGGTGCAGACCCTGGCCAACCTCGAGCACGGCACGCGGCAGCGAGTCGGACCTCGAGCAGCTGGTCGACCTCTGCGAGAACATCCTGGGCCGCTCGTTCTGCGCGCTCGGCGACGGCGCGACCAGCCCGATCACCTCCTCGATCCAGTACTTCCGCGAGGAGTACCTCGCGCACCTGACCCACGGCGGCTGCCCGTTCGACCCGGCCGCCTCGACGGTCTTCGCCACACGACGGGAGGCCTGCCGTCATGACGGCGACGGCCGACCGCACAGGCCGAGGCTCGAGAAGAGCGACCTGGTCACCCTGACCATCGACGGCATCGAGGTCAGCGTGCGCCAAGGGCACCCTGGTGATCCGCGCCGCCGAGCAGGTCGGGGTGCAGATCCCGCGGTTCTGCGACCACCCGCTGCTCGACCCGGTCGGTGCGTGCCGGCAGTGCCTGGTCGACATCCCGGACGCCGGCAACGGGCGTGGCATGCCCAAGCCGCAGGCCTCGTGCACCCTGGCCGTCGCGCCCGGCATGGTGGTCAACACCCAGGCCACCTCCCCGGTCGCCGAGAAGGCCCAGCACGGCGTGATGGAGCTGCTGCTGATCAACCACCCGCTCGACTGCCCGGTCTGCGACAAGGGTGGTGAGTGCCCGCTGCAGAACCAGGCGATGAGCAACGGCGCGGGCGAGAGCCGCTTCGAGGCCAGCAAGCGCACCTACCCCAAGCCGATCAACATCTCCGCCCAGGTGCTCCTCGACCGGGAGCGCTGCGTGCTGTGCGCGCGCTGCACCCGCTTCTCCGAGCAGATCGCCGGCGACCCGTTCATCGCGCTGATCGAGCGCGGCGCCCTCCAGCAGGTCGGCATCTACGAGAAGGAGCCGTTCGAGAGCTACTTCTCCGGCAACACCATCCAGATCTGCCCGGTCGGTGCGCTGACCTCGGCGGCGTACCGCTTCCGCTCGCGGCCCTACGACCTGGTCTCGACACCGTCGGTGGCCGAGCATCGACGCCTGCGGCTCCGCGGTCCGGGTCGACCACCGCCGCGGCAAGGTGATGCGCCGGATGGCCGGCAACGACCCGCAGACCAACGAGGAGTGGATCACCGACAAGGACCGCTTCGCCTTCCTGTCCGCCCGCCAGGACGACCGGCTGACCACGCCGCATGGTGCGCGACGCCGACGACGCGGTGAGCTGCGGGTGGCGTCGTGGACCGAGGCGTTCGTCGTCGCCGCGCGCGGTCTGGCCGCCGCCGGCGCGGGTCGGCGTGCTCACCGGTGGCCGGCTCACCGCCGAGGACTCCTACGCCTACGCCAAGTTCGCCCGGGTCGCCCTCGGCACCAACGACATCGACTTCCGGGCCCGCCCGCACAGCGCCGAGGAGGCCGACTTCCTGGCCTCCGACGTGGTGCTGGACGGCTGGGCGGCCCGACGTGTCCTACGCCGACCTCGAGTCGGCCTCGGTGGTCGTGCTGGCCGGGTTCGAGCCCGAGGACGAGGCCGGCGTGGTCTTCCTGCGGCTGCGCAAGGCCGCCCAGGCAAGCGGCGCGCGCCACGGTCGTCTCGCTCGCGCCGTACACCTCGCGCGGGCTGCGCAAGATGAACGGCCGCCTGCTCCCGACCGCCCCCGGTGAGGAGGCGGCCGCGCTGGCCGCGCTGTCGCGAGACCACCCCGATCGACGCCGGCACGGTGCTCCTGGTCGGCGAGCGGCTGGCCACCTCGCCCGGTGCGCTGAGCGCGGCCGCCGCACCTCGCGCGCACGACGGGAGCCCGGCTGGCCTGGGTGCCGCGTCGGGCCGGTGACCGCGGTGCGGTCGAGACCGGCGCGCTGCCCCACCTGCTGCCCGGTGGCCGCCCGGTCGCCGACGCCGCCGCCCGGGTCGACCTGGCCGCCGCCTGGGGGAGCCCTCGCTGCCCGCCGCACCGGGCCGCGACACCGACGCGATCGTCGCCGCCGCCGCGCCGGGGAGCTCGGCGGCCTCGTCGTCGCGGGCGTCGACCCCGACGACCTGGCCGACCCGGTCGCCGCGCGAGCGGCCCTCGACCGGGCCGCGTTCGTGGTCTCCCTCGAGGTGCGGGCCTCCGAGGTCACCGCCGCCGCCGACGTGGTCTTCCCGGTCGCCCCGTCGAGCGAGAAGTCCGGCTCCTTCGTCGGCTGGGACGGTCGGGTCCGCACGCTTCGGGACGGTGCTCGCGGTGCCGGCGTCGCTGCCCGACCTGCGGGTGCTGGCCGGGATCGCCGAGGAGCTCGGCCGCCCGCTCGGCTTCCGCACCGTCGAGGAGGTCCGCGCCGAGATGCGAGGCGGTCGGGCCGTGGGAGGGTCCGCGGGCGGAGCCCGGCGCGACGGTCGACGTCCCGACCCCGCGCGGTCGACGAGCCGCGGGACGACGGCACCTTCGTCCTGGCCTCGTGGAAGCAGCTGCTCGACGACGGCCGGATGCAGGACGGTGACGAGCACCTGCGCGCGACCGCCCGGCCCGCCGTGCTCCTGATGAGCCCGACGCCCTCGCTACCGCCGGGCTGGCCGATGGGTGAGACGGTGACCCTCACCGGCCCGCTGGGCGCGGTGCAGATCCCGGTCGCGTGCGGCCGATCTCGCGCCGGGTGTGGTGTGGGCCCCGGCCAGCGCGCCGGGGCTCTCGGTGCGACACCTGGTCGGGCCGGCCGGGTGTGCGGTCAGCGTGAGCACGGGAGCAAGTGCGGGAGGCGTGCGATGACGGGTCCTGGCGCCGATGGTGCTCGAGGACTTCGGCCGCGACGCGGTCTGGGTGGTCATCCTCAAGGCCGTCCTGATCTTCGTGGTGCTGGTCGTCCTCACCCTGTTCAACATCTGGTGGGAGCGGCGCGTCGTGGCCCGGATGCAGCACCGGATCGGGCCCAACGTGCACGGTCCGTTCGGCCTGCTGCAGAGCCTGGCCGACGGCGTGAAGCTGGCGCTGAAGGAAGACATCATCCCCAAGGCCGCCGACAAGCTGGTCTTCGTCACGGCGCCGGTGCTCTCGGTGATCCCCGCGTTCCTGGCCTTCGCGGTGATCCCGTTCGGGCCCGAGGTGACGATCCCGTTCACGGACACCCGCACCCGGCTGCAGCTGACCGACATGCCGGTCGCGGTGCTGTTCGTGCTCGCGATCGCCTCGATCGGGATCTACGGCATCGTGCTGGCCGGCTGGTCGAGCGGGTCGACGTACTCCCTGCTCGGCGGGCTGCGCTCGAGCGCCCAGATGATCTCCTACGAGGTCGCGATGGGCCTCGCCCTGGTCGCCGGTCTTCCTGTACGCCGGCTCGATGTCGACCAGCGAGATCGTCGACGCCCAGAAGAATCTCTGGTTCGCGGTGTCGCTGCTGCCGAGCTTCTTGATCTACGTCGATCTCGATGGTCGGCGAGACCAACCGGGCGCCGTTCGACCTCCCCGAGGCCGAGGGCGAGCTGGTCGGCGGGTTCCACACCGAGTACTCCTCGCTGAAGTTCGCGCTGTTCTTCCTCGCCGAGTACATCAACATGGCCACCGTCTCCGCGATCGCGACGACGCTGTTCCTCGGCGGCTGGCACGCGCCGTGGCCGATCAACTACTGGGACGGCGCCAACTCCGGCTACTGGCCGGTGATCTGGTTCTTCGGCAAGGTGCTGTTCTTCATCTTCTGCTTCATCTGGCTGCGCGGGACGCTGCCGCGGCTGCGCTACGACCAGTTCATGCACTTCGGCTGGAAGCGGCTGATCCCGGTCGCGCTGCTGTGGACCGTCCTGGTGGCCGGGATCCGCGCGATCGACAACACCGGCGGCTTCAACCGCAACTGGCTGATCGTGGTCGGCGGTCGTGCTCGGCGTCGCTGCTGGTCGCGACGTTCTTCATCCCGGAGAAGCGCGACCGAGGTGGAGGCCGACGAGCACGCCGTTCGACGCCTTCGCCGGCGGGCTACCCCGTGCCGCCGCGCCCTGACCGGGATGGCGACGCGCGGACCCGAGGGCCCCGTGGCGGGCTCCGGACCGGTCCGGGACAACGACACGGCCTCGACCTCGAGCACCGACGACGGTCCTCACGATCGGGCAAGGAGAGCTGATGGCTGGCATCAAGGAGACCTACTGGGACCCGGTGGCGGGTTCGGGGTCACCTTCCGGACGATGTTCCGCAAGGTGGTCACCGAGCAGTACCCGTTCGTCAAGGAGAAGACCGCCCCGCGCTTCCACGGTCGGCACCAGCTCAACCGCTGGCCCGACGGGCTGGAGAAGTGCATCGGCTGCGAGCTGTGCGCCTGGGCGTGCCCGGCCGACGCGATCTACGTCGAGGGGGCCTCCAACGGCGACGCGCCGACGGCTCGGGGCGGTTCTCGCCGGGGGAGCGCTACGGCCGCGTCTACCAGATCAACTACCTGCGCTGCATCCTGTGCGGGCTGTGCATCGAGGCCTGCCCGACCCGGGCGCTGACGATGACCAACGAGTACGAGCTGGCCGACGACAACCGCGCCGACCTGATCTATGAGAAGTCCGACCTGCTCGCCCCGCTGCTGCCCGGCATGGAGCTGCCGCCGCACGCGATGCGGCTCGGCAACGACGAGGGTGACTACTACCGGGGCAACCTGTCCGTCGGTGGCGCTCCCGGGACGCCAGGACGGTGACGCCTGATGGTCGCCTTCTGGATCCTCGCGCCGGTCATGGTGGTCTGCGCCCTGGGCATCCTGTTCACGCGCAAGGCGGTGCACTGCGCGCTGCTGCTCGCCGTGGTGATGATCGGCCTGGCCGTGCTGTACGTCGCCCAGGACGCGCCGTTCCTGTTCGCGGTGCAGATCATCGTCTACACCGGCGCGATCTTGATGCTGTTCCTGTTCGTGCTGATGCTGGTCGGCGTCGACGCCTCCGACTCGCTGGTCGAGACGATCCGCGGCCAGCGGGTGATCGCCGTCGTGGTCGGGCTGGTCTTCGCGCTGGTGCTGGTGATCGGTATCGCGCAGGTCTACGTCGGCTCGGCCCAGGGCTCTGACCCAGGCCAACGCCGACGGCAACGTCCAGGGCATCGCCCGGGTGCTGTTCACCCGCTACGTGTTCGCCTTCGAGATCACCTCGGCGCTGCTGATCACCGCCGCCCTGGGCGCGATGGTGCTCGCCCACCGCGAGCGGCTGACCCCCAAGCTTATCGCAGGCCGACCTGGCCGCGCGGCGCATGCAGGAGTACGCCGACCACGGCCGGCACCTCGGTCCGCTGCCCCCTCCGGGCACCTTCGCCCGCAGCAACGGCGTGGACACCCCGGCGCTGCTGCCGGACGGCACGACCGGCCCCGGGCTCGGTGTCCCGGGTGCTCGTCGCCCGCGGCAACGTGCGCGAACCCTCCGCACGACGTCGACGAGATCAGCGCCGAGATCGCCGGCGGGGTGCCCGGGCGTCGGTGAGTCCGCCGCCTCGGCCGAGGCCCAGCGCACCTCGTCGGTCGCCACGCGCGGTCGTCGAGACGCTGCCCGACGCCTACCCCGGCTCGGTCCAGCCGCGCGACGACGGCGTCCCAGCCGGACGGCTACCCGGTGAAGGGCAACCGGGCCTCGATGCTGTTCCACGAGCCCGGCGGCCGCTGGTACGACGTGACCGGCGCCGAGGTCTGGTTCGACGACACCGCCTCGGCGCAGGCCGCAGGGTTCACCCGGGCCGGGTCCGGCAAGAAGAAGGAGGAGGAGGACTGATGGCGGTCACCCCGTTCCTCGTGCTGTCGGCGATCTTGTTCTCGGTCGGCGCCGTGGGTGTCCTCGTGCGCCGCAACGCGATCGTGATCTTCATGTGCGTCGAGCTGATGCTCAACGCCAGCAACCTGGCCCTGGTCACGTTCAGCCGGGTCAACGGCAACCTCGACGGACAGATCGCCGCCTTCTTCGTGATGGTCGTCGCGGCCGCCGAAGTGGTGGTCGGTCTGGCCATCATCATGACCATCTTCCGGACTCGTCGCTCGGCCTCGGTCGACGACGCGAGCCTGCTGAAGTACTGAGAGGCTAAGCAAAAGGTGTTCTCCTCAGTCCTGCCTGCCGCCGCACCAGTGGTGCAGCCCGCCGATGCGAGCGGGGTGTTCACCCTGCTCGTGGTGGTGATCGCGCTGCCCGCGCTCGGTGCGGCCGTCCTGCTGCTCGGCGGACGGCGTACCGATCGGTGGGGGCACCTGCTCGGCTGTGCCACGGTCGGCCTCTCCTTCGTGATCAGCGTGGTGCTGTTCGTCAGCCTGCTCGGTCGCGACGACTCCGAGCGCTCGATCACGCAGCCGCTGTGGACCTGGTTCTCGGCCGGGTCGTGGACGGTCAGGTTCGACCTGCTCTACGACCCGCTCTCGGCGCTGTTCCTGCTGCTGATCACCGGCGTCGGTGGGCTGATCCACCTCTACTCCGTGGGCTACATGGAGCACGACGACCGGCGTCGGCGCTTCTTCGCCTACCTCAACCTCTTCGTCGCCGCGATGCTGGTGCTGGTGCTCGCCGGGGACTACGTCGGGCTGTTCCTGGGCTGGGAGGGCGTCGGCCTGGCGTCGTACCTGCTGATCGGCTTCTGGCAGTACAAGCCCACCGCCGCGGCGGCGGCCAAGAAGGCGTTCGTGATCAACCGGGTCGGTGACATCGGGATGGCGCTGGGCGTCGGTGCCCTGATCGCCACGTTCGGCACGACGAGCTTCACCGGCGTCTCGCGGATGGCGCCGCCAGGCCTCGGAGGCCTCGCTCACCGCGATCGGCTTCCTGCTCCTGCTCGCGGCCTGCGGCAAGTCGGCGCAGTTCCCGCTGCACACCTGGCTGCTCGACGCGATGGAGGGCCCGACCCCGGTCTCGGCCCTGATCCACGCGGCGACGATGGTGACGGCCGGGGTCTACCTGATCACCCGGTCGAACTGGATCTTCGACAACGCCCCCTACGCTCGCACCGGCGTGATCGTGATCGGCTGCATCACCCTGCTGCTCGGCGCGATCATCGGGTGCGCCAAGGACGACATCAAGAAGGTCCTCGCCGGGCTCCACGATGAGCCAGATCGGCTACATGATCCTGGCCGCCGGGCCTGGGCCCGGTCGGCTACGCCTTCGCGATCTTCCACCTGCTGACCCACGGCTTCTTCAAGGCCAACATGTTCCTCGGCGCCGGCTCGGTGATGCACGGCACCGAGGACGACGTGAACATGCGCCACTACGGCGCGCTGCGCAAGGCGATGCCGGTCACCTTCGCGACCTTCGCGCTCGGCTACCTCGCGATCATCGGCGTCCCGCCCTTCGCCGGCTTCTGGAGCAAGGACAAGATCATCGAGTCCGCCTTCGAGGTGAACACGGTGGCCGGCATCGCCGCCGTCGTCGGCGCCGGGGTCACGGCGTTCTACATGACCCGGCTGATGCTGATGACCTACTTCGGCAAGGAGCGCTGGGAGCCCGAGGTGCACCCGCACGAGTCGCCCAAGGTGATGACGGTGCCGCTGATGGTGCTGGCCGCCCTGTCCGCGCTCGGTGGGCTGCTCCTGGTCGGTGACTTCATCGTCGACTGGCTCGCCGCCGGTCGTCGGCAGCACCCGGAGTCGGAGCTGGCGATCCCGTCCCTCCTGCTCAGCGCTGATCGTGCTCGTGGTCGTCCTCGTCGGGGTCTACGTCGCCTGGTTCTTCGTCGGTGCTCGCGAGGTGCCGCGCCACCGCGCCGACAGGAGGTCTCCTTCGTGACCCGCGCCGCGCGCGCCGAGCTGTACGGCGACGCCTTCAACAACGAGGTGCATCGTCAAGCCCGGGGTGCGACGGGATCGCCGGCCTGGTCACCTTCGACCGCCAGGTCATCGACGGCGGCGCCATGAACACCGGGCGCGTCTTCCTCGGTCTGGGCGCCGGGCCTGCGCCTGGTCCAGAACGGCTACGCCCGTACCTATGCCCTGTCCCTGCTCGGTGGAGCGGCGCTGGTCGTCCTCGCCCTCCTGGTGGTGTCGCTGTGATGCCCTGGTTGACCATCCTGATCCTGGTGCCCGATCGTCGGCTCCTTCGCGGTCGCGTACCTGCCGACGCGGCGCAACGTGGCGCTGACCAAGCAGCTGGCGCTCGGCATCTCGCTGCTGGTCCTGGTCTCACCGTCGTGATGGCGGTGCAGTACCACCCCGACGGCGGCTTCCAGTTCACCGAGGACGTGATGTGGATCCGCAGCTTCGGGGCGCACTACGCCCTCGGGGTCGACGGTCTGGGCCTGTCCCTGGTCGTGCTGACCGCGATCCTCACCCCGGTGGTGATCCTGGCGTCGTGGAACGACGGTGACGACGGTCGGTGGAGCACCGCGGCGTTCTTCGGCTTCGTGCTGGCGCTCGAGGGGCTCTCGGTCGGGGTCTTCGCCGCGACCGACACGTTCTTGTTCTACGTGCTCTTCGAGGCGACGCTCTTCCCGATCTACTTCCTGATCGCCGGCTGGGGCGGTCCGCGGCGTGGGCCGGCGGCGACCAAGTTCCTGCTGTTCTCGCTGACCGGCGGGCTGATCATGCTGGCCTCGGTGATCGGGCTCTACGTCGAGTCGGCCAAGGCCGGCACGCCGTCGTTCCTGACCGCCGACCTGGCCCACCTGGACTTCTCCACCGCCACGGGGCGGCTGCTGTTCCTCGGCTTCTTCGTCGCCTTCGCGATCAAGGCGCCGATGTTCCCGGTGCACACCTGGCTGCCGGACAGCGCCGAGCAGGCCACGCCCCGGCACCTCGGTGCTGCTGGTCAGCGTGCTCGACAAGATCGGCACCTTCGGGATGGTGCGCTACTGCCTGAACATCTTCCCCGAGGCCTCGCGCTGGGCGACCCCCGTCGTGATCGTGCTGGCCGTGGTCAGCATCCTGTACGGCGCCCTGCTGGCGATCGGGCAGGACAACATCTCCCGGCTGATCGCCTTCACCTCGGTCTCGCACTTCGGCTTCATCGTGCTGGGCATCTTCGTGATGAACGCCCAGGGCCAGAACGGCGCGAACCTCTACATGTTCAACCACGGGCTCTCCACGGCCGCGCTGTTCCTGGTCAGCGGCTACCTGATCAAGCGGCACGGCTCCGCCCGGATCAGCGACTACGGCGGGGTGGAGAAGGTGGCGCCCGGTGCTGGCCGGCTTCCTGCTGCTCAGCGGCCTCTCGTCGCTCTCGCTGCCCGGCCTGGCGCCGTTCGTCTCCGAGCTGCTGGTGATCGTCGGGGCCTACGTCTACTCGCCGTGGGTCGCGGCGTTCGCGGTGCTCGGGATCGTGCTGGCCGCGATCTACATCCTGCTCATGTACCAGCGGGTCTTCACCGGTCCGGGGCGGGCGGACGGCGCCGAGGCCAAGCGGATCGCCGGCTTCAAGGACCTGGGCGCCCGCGAGATCGTCGCGGTCGCGCCGCTGCTGGTGCTGGTCGTGGTCCTCGGCTTCTACCCCAAGCCGCTGCAGGACGTGCTGCAGCCGACCGTGTGCCAGACCTTGAGCCAGGTGGAGAAGGCGGACCCGGCCTGCACGGCCGGCTTCTGCGCAGGCAGGGAGGCAACCAGTGAACGACTTCGTCACCCCCAAGCTCGAGTACTACCTGCTCGCGCCCGGTCCTGATCGTGCTCGGCGCCGCCGTGCTCGGCGTGCTCGTCGAGGCCGCCCTGCCGCGCCGGCTGCGCTACCGCGTGCAGGCCGTGCTCGCCGGGCGTCGCCCTGGTCGCCGCCGCGGTCGACATCGGCTTCGTCGTGACGCCGCGTCGGGATCTTCGACGGCAAGCCCGGCCGGGTCGTCGCCGAGGGCGCGCTGGCCATCGACGGGCCGACCCTGGTCAGCTGGGCGATGGTGCTGGTCTTCGCGATCCTCGGCGTGCTGCTCTTCGCCGAGCGGACACCTCGAGGGCGGCGTGCTGTCCTTCGCCGGCCAGGCGGCCGCGCTGCCCGGCACCGAGGCCGAGCGCGAGGCCTCGACCCGCGGCCTGGAGCACACCGAGGTCTTCCCGCTGATGCTGTTCGCGGTGGCCGGGATGATGCTGTTCCCGGCGTCCAACGACCTGCTGATCATGTTCGTCGCGCTCGAGGTGCTCTCGCTGCCGCTGTACCTGCTGTGCGGTCTGGCGCGTCGGCGCCGGCTGCTGAGCCAGGAGGCGGCGATGAAGTACTTCATCCTCGGCGCCTTCAGCTCCGGCTTCTTCGTCTACGGCCTCGCGCTGGTCTACGGGTACGCCGGGTCGATGGGCTTCGCCGAGATCGCCAACGCGGTCGCCGGCCGCACCAGCGGCAACTGGCTGCTGCTCACCGGCATGGGCCTGATGGCGGTCGGGCCTGCTGTTCAAGGTCGGCGCCGCGCCGTTCCAGTCCTGGACCCCGGACGTCTACCAGGGCGCGCCGACCGCGGTCACCGGCTTCATGGCCGCCGGCACGAAGGTCGCGGCCTTCGGGGCCCTGCTGCGGCTGTTCTACGTCGCCTTCGGCGGCGCGCGCTGGGACTGGCAGCCGCTGTTCTGGGGCGTCGCCATCCTGACCATGCTGGTCGGCTCGGTGGTGGCGCTGATCCAGACCGACGTCAAGCGCCTGCTGGCCTACTCCTCGATCGCGCACGCCGGCTTCATGCTCGTCGGCTTCCTCGGCGTCCGCTCGCTCGACGTCATCGACAACGGCGAGATCTCGCGCGGTGCAGGCCGTGCTGTTCTACCTGGTGACCTACGGCTTCACCACCCTCGCGGCCTTCGGCGTGGTCACGCTGGTGCGCGACTCCGGGGGCGAGGCGACGGCGCTCAAGCGCTGGGCCGGCCTGGGCAAGACCTCGCCGGTGACGGCGGGGATCTTCGCCTTCCTGCTGCTCGCGCTGGCCGGCATCCCGCTGACCAGCGGCTTCACCGGCAAGGCGGCGGTGTTCGCGGCCGCGATCAGCGCCGGCGCCTGGCCGGTCGTGGTCGTCGCGGTGCTGCTCTCGGCGGTGGCGGCGTTCTTCTACCTGCGCGTGATCGGGACGATGTTCTTCGCCGAGCCCGAGGGCGAGGGCCCGACCGTGGCCGTGCCGTCGGTGCTGACCATGCTGGTGATCGGCATCGGCACGCTGATGACCCTGGTGCTCGGCATCGTCCCCGGTCTGGTGCTCGACCGGATCGGTGACGTGGCACAGTTCATCCGATAATGACCGAGACCCTGGCGTTGCCCGTCGTCGACGACGACCTGGCGACCAGGCTGCGCGAGCGGATGGCCGAGGTCGAGTCGACGCTCGCCGCGGAGGTGGTCAGCGAGGCCGGTTCGTCACCACGGCGGCGCGGCACCTGATGCAGGCCGGTGGCAAGCGGGTCCGCCCGCTGCTGGTGCTGCTGGCGGGCGAGACCGGCGATCGCACGGGACGACGGGCCGGCGGCGACGGACCTGCTCACCGCCGCCTGCGTGGTCGAGCTGACCCATCTCGCCTCGCTCTACCACGACGACGTGATGGACGAGGCCCAGCTGCGCCGGGGCGCGCGCTCCGCCAACGCGCGCTGGGACAACCACGTCGCGATCCTGACCGGCGACTTCCTCTTCGCCCGGTCCTCGGAGCTGACCTCGCGGCTGGGCCGCGACGCGGTGCGGATCCAGGCCGAGACCTTCGCCCGCCTGGTCGAGGGCCAGATCCTGGAGACCCTCGGGCCCGGCGACGGCGAGGACCCCCTCGAGCACTACCTGCGCGTCGTGGCCGGCAAGACCGGCTCGCTGATCGCGACCTCGGCGCGCTACGGCGCGATCTTCGCCGGCGCGACGCCCGAGGTGGAGGCCGCCCTGACGACGTACGGCGAGAAGGTCGGCATCGCCTTCCAGCTCTCCGACGACATCCTCGACATCGCCTCCGACTCGGGCGACTCGGGCAAGACCCCCGGCACCGACCTGCGTGAAGGGCGTGCCGACGCTGCCCACGCTCTTCGCCCAGCAGCGCGTGCGCGGCTCCGCGGCCCCGACCGACGTACGCCTGGCCGAGCTGCTGTCCGGGCCGATCACCGGCGACGCCGACGTCGCCGAGGCGCTCGGGTCTGCTGCGCGCCGATCCCGCACTGGCCGAGGCGCGCTCCTACGTGATCGCTCTCGCCACCGAGGCGAACCGGTCGCTCGCGGTGCTTCCCGACGGTCCGGTGCGACAGGCGCTGGCCGACTTCGCGGCCGCGATCGCTGACCGATCCGCCTGAGGTCCGGCTCCGCGGCGAGATACCCTCACTGCACCGGTCGGGCGTCGAGCCCGGTGCGACGAAGGGAACCCGCAGATGTCCGACCAGGGTCCTCCTCCTCCGCCCGGCTACGGCTACGGCTACGGCCAGCCGGTGCTACGGCGGTCAGCCGATGGGCCAGCCTCCCGCGAACAACCTGGTCTGGGCGATCCTGACCACCGTCTTGTGCTGTCTGCCCTTCGGGATCGCCTCGATCGTGTTCGCCGCCCAGGTCAACACCAAGTGGGCCTCCGGCGACGTGCCCGGAGCGCACGAGTCATCGGCGAAGGCCAAGAAGTGGGCCATGGTCGCGGCTGTCGCCTCGGTTGTGGGTGCTGTCCTCCTGATCCTGGGGTGAGTCGTGGGCGGTGTGACCTCCGACGGCACCACGGGTTGCGGAGGCTGCCCATGACGACCCTTGCCCACCCGCTCGACACCGCTGCCCCCCAGCGGCGTCGCGGGGTGCGGGCGTTCGTGGCCGTCACCGCCGCCGGAGTGGCTGCAGCGGCCGTGCTGGCCTCGGTGGACCCGAACCAGCCGGGCCACTACCCGACCTGCCCGTTCCTGTTCGTCACCGGCGAGTTCTGTCCCGGCTGCGGCAGCCTGCGCGCGCTGCACGACCTGCTGCACCTCGACCTGGTCGGGGCCCTGGCCCGCAACCCGCTGACCGTGCTGCTGCTGGCCTACCTGCTCTTCGCCTGGGTCTCCTGGGGGCTGCGGGTCAGCGGCCGCCGCGGCCCCGCACCCGACGACGATCCGCCCCGTCCTGATCTGGGGCCTGCTCGGCGTCGTGCTGGCCTACTGGGTGCTGCGCAACGTGCCCGGCTGGACCTGGCTCTCACCGCTCTGAAAGCGCTCCTCGCACCACGTCGGCCAGGGCAGTCGGCACGTCGCCACTGGCGTCCTCGACGACGCTGGTCGTGGCGGCCAGCTTGCCCACCCGGGTGGACGCACCGAAGGACGCCAGCATCTCGGCGACGGGCTGCGGCAGCCCCGCTCCCGTGACCAGCCCGTCGACGTACTCCTCGTCGGTGACCCGGATCACCTGCACCGGTGTACCGGAGATCTCGCTGGCCAGCGCGGCCAGGTCGTCGGCGGTGACCGCCTGCGGGCCGCTCACGTCGTACGCCGCGTTGTCGGCCAGCCGGCCGAGCAGCGCTCCGACCGCTGCGGCGGCGCAGTCCTCGCGGGTGACGTACGCCGCGGCGCCGTCGCCGGTGTTGGTGACCAGCTGGCCGGTGGCGGCCGCCTGCTGGAGGGTCTGCACCTGCATGTCGGCGTACAGGTTGTTGCGCAGCATCGTCCAGGCGACGCCACTGGCGCGCAGGGCGTCCTCGGTCTCGCGGTGGTCGACGGCGACCGCGGCCGGGTTGGACGCGTCGGGCTCAGGCACGGAGGTGTAGCTGATCTGGCTGACCCCCGCGGCTACGGCGGCCTCGATAGCAGCGCGGTGCCCGGCAACCCGGTCACCGACGGTGTCGGTCGAGATCAGCAGCAGCCGGTCGACCCCCGCGAATGCGGCCGGCAGGGACGCCGGGCGGCCGAAGTCGGCGGCGCGCACGTCCGCGCCAGCCTCCGCGGCCTCGGACAGCCTGGCCGGGTCGCGGGTCAGCAGCACCACCTCGCGCGGGTCGACGGCGGCAAGCAGGCGGGTGGTGACGAGCCGGCCGAGCTGGCCGGAGGCGCCGGTCACGGCGTAGGTCATGGCTTCTCCTTCACTAACTGTCATCACGATGATGGCGGATAAAACTGTAACCACATCGATGGCGATATGGCAAGATGCAGTGATGGCACGCTCGACCAACACCCAGTTCGCCGTCGCCGTGCACGTCCTGACCTACCTGGCGGCCGGCGGCCGCAGTCCGGAACGACCGGTCAGCTCCAACGAGCTGGCCGGCAGCACCAACGTCAACCCGGTGCACGTGCGCCGGGTCCTCGGCCCGCTGCGCACCGCCGGACTGGTGCGCTCGCGACCCGGGGCCGGTGGTGGCTGGGAGCTGAGCCGGCCCGCCGAGGCGATCACCCTGGACCAGGTGTGGGACCTGCTGCAGGGCGACGACCCGGTGCTGGGCCTGCACGGTCCGAGCCCCGGTGCCCGGTCGGCACCGGGGTCCAGTCCGCGCTGCTCGCCCTGGACCGCGACGTCGCCGACGTCCTGCGCCGTCAGCTGGCGAGGAGCACCGTGGCCGACGTGCTCAGGGACGCCGGCCTGGCCCCGCGCGTCCCGGCGGCCCGGGTCTCAGAGCGATGATGCCTCGGCAGTGGGCCGGGGCGCTCGCCGCCGATGGTGCAGGGAGTCGATCACGAAGATCACCAGGGCGCACCAGACCAGCACGAAGCCGGCGTACCGACCGGTGGTCATCGCCTCGCCGAGCACCGTGACGCCGAGGATGAACTGGATGATCGGGGTGAGGTACTGCAGCAGACCGATCGTGGTCATCGGCACCCGGATCGCGGCGGCGCTGAAGCAGATCAGGGGTACGGCGGTCACCAGCCCGGTGCTGACCAGCAGCAGCACGTGCCCGGCGCCGTACCCGACGAAGTGGCCCTCGCCCCGCACCCCCAGCCAGACCAGGAACGCCAGCGCGAACGGCGAGACCACCATCGTCTCGTAGGTCAGGCTCTCCACCGCCTCGACACCGGCGCGCTTCTTGAGCAGGCCGTAGGTGCCGAAGCTGAAGGCCAGCAGCAGCGAGATCCACGGGGGCCGGCCGTACTCGACGGTCAGCCCGATCACCGCCACCAGCGCGAGTGCGATCGCTCCCCACTGCCAGCGCCGCAGCCGCTCACCGAACACGACCACGCCCATCAGCACGGTCACCAGGGGGTTGATGAAGTAGCCGAGCGCGGTCTCGACGACGTGGCCGGAGGTGACACCGTAGATGTAGCCGCCCCAGTTCAGCGTGATCGCGACGGCGGCGAAGGCGAGCAGGGTGCGCTTGCGACGGTTGCGCAGGATCGCCCGGAACTGCGACGTACGCCGGGAGGCCAGCAGCAGCGCCCCCATCACGACCAGGGACCACACCACGCGGTGCGCCAGCACCTCGACCGCACCGGCCGGGTCGAGCAGCGGCCAGTAGAGCGGGAACAGCCCCCACAGGGCGTACGCCGCCACCCCTAGCAGGAAGCCGCGACCGGACTCGTCGGGCGCCGGGGCGGAGCCCGTGGTCCGGGTCTGCTCGAGCGCGTCGGTCACGTCTCGCAGACTAGTGGCCCGGCCGGGGCGCCGTCGCCGGGCGGTCGGACCAGGAACCCGGCGACCAGGACGGCGAGCGGGAGCACGCTCGAGGCGAGCAGCACGGGCGTGTAGGTGCCCGCCGCACCCTGGCCGAGCGCGAACAGCAGCGGGCCGAAGGCCGTGGAGCCGACGGCGACGGCCGCGACGAAGCCGCGCAGCGCGCCGACGTGGGTGGTGCCGTAGAACCGGGGGACCGCAGCCGCCTCGAAGGCCCGGATCGCCGAGCTGCACGAGCCGATCGCGAGCCCGAAGCCGATCGCGGAGAGCCCGGGTGCGACCACGACACCCCAGGCCAGCCCGACGGCCAGGGACAGCATCGAGCCGCCCAGCAGCCAGCGTGGGCTGATCCGGTCGACCAGCGCCCCGACGAGGAGGGTGGCGAGGATCCCGGCGGCCGTCTGGGGCACGAAGTTGGCCGCCGCCTCGGTCGGTGAGAGACCCCGCTCGCCGAGGATGCTGATCTGGTGGAAGGACACCGCCGTGGAGAGCATCCCGGAAGCGGCGACACCGGCGGTGGTGACCCAGAAGAACGGGCTGCGCGCCGCCTCCCGCAGGGTGACGCCCCAGCGTGGTGCGACCGGCGTACGCCGCTCCCCGGCACCGTCGGGTCGCTGGCCGAGCTGCTCGGGGGCGTCCCTCATCACGAAGGCGGCCAGCGGCAGGACCACGGCCCAGACGACGACGCCCTCGAGCACCCAGACCGTGCGCCAGCCCTGGGCGGCGATCAGCCGCTCCACGAGCAGCGGCGCCAGCGAGATCCCGCTCGCGCCGACGGCGGAGACGATGCTCAGCGCCAGTCCGCGTCGGGACTCGAACCACATCGAGGCGCCGAGGGTCGCGGTGAGTCCCAGCGCCCCCTGGCCCAGCATCCGGATCCCGACGAACCCCAGGCTCAGGCCGACCAGGCCGTCGACCGAGGCCATGGAGGCCAGGACCGCGCCGAACGTCGCGGCCACGACGAGCATGCTCCGCCGGGCCCCCCAGCGATCGATCATCCGTCCGGCCCACGGCATGGCGACGGCGCCCGTGAGCGTCCCGACCAGGTAGGCGGAGGAGATCGCGCTCCGGGAGACCCCGAGGTCGCCGATCATCGGGTCGATGAAGGTCGACACCGCCGCCGTCTGCCCGGGCGCGGTGCAGATGTAGACCACGGCGGACACCGCGACCACGTGCCAGCCGAAGAATCCGTCGGGTCGCCGGGCCCGCGCGACCGAGGTGGCGCCCCGTACGTCGCTCACCGGATCAGCCTACGGTCCGCGCCACCGGAAACTGATCTGCCGCAATCGCTGATCATTTGTGATCGGCCGCGGTACCTTGTCCTCATGTTCGCCGCCGAGCGCCAGCGCCTGATCACCGAGATCGTCCGGCGCGACGGCGCGGTCACCATCCACGACCTGGCCGTCCAGGTCGAAGCCTCCGACGTCACCGTGCGCCGCGACCTCCGCTTCCTCGAGGACGCCGGTCAGCTGCGCCGCCAGCACGGCGGCGCGATGCCGCTGCCCGACCAGGGCGCGGAACCGACGTACGCCGACAAGCAGGCACACCGCGAGTCGGGAGAAGGCAGGCGATCGCGAGGGCCGCGGCCGCGCTCGTGGACGACGGGGACGCCATCGTGATCGGGGCGGGCACCACGACGATGGCCCTGGCCAAGGAGCTGCGGGAGCGCTCCGAGCTGACGGTGATGACCAACTCGCTGCTGGTCGCGCAGGTCTTCGCGGACGCACCGCGGATCGAGGTCCTGCTGACCGGCGGGATGCTGCGCGGGTCGATCTTCGCCATGGTGGGTGAGGGGGCGGAGAAGGCCCTGACCGGGCTCCGCACGGACTTCACCTTCCTCTCGGGCAACGGCTTGTCGGCCGAGAACGGGCTGTCCACACCGCACCCGCTGGTCGCCAGCATCGACCGGGCGATGGCGGCGGCGAGCCGTGAGGTGGTGGTCGTGGCCGACCACACGAAGTTCCACCGGGACTCGGTGGTGCAGACCGTCTCCACCTCGCAGATGAGCCACCTGGTCACCGACGCGCAGGCGTCCGCCGAGCAGCTGGACCTGATGCGAGCGCTCGGCGTGCGCATCACGATCGCCCGTTGAGCGATCGCGGCCAGACTGTTACCTGTCGCTCGTTGACAACTTTTGATCATTCGTGATTGGTTCGAGCGTGACGGCGACCACATCCCCTGGCGTCGCCCCCCTGAGGAAGCGAGCCCAGCCATGCCCATCCGTCGAACTCGAACCCGTCTCATCGTGGCCAGCTGCGCCGTCCTCGCCGTGGCGGGGATGAGCGCCTGCGGCAAGGCGGAGAGCTCCGGCACGACCAGCAGCGACTCCGCCGCCGGTCAGCAGGTCGTCAAGCCCGCCGGCGAGAACGGCCCCACCTGCGACATCTCGAAGTACGGCGACAAGAACGTCAAGAAGCTGGACCTCAAGGACGCCGTCGTCGGCTTCTCGCAGTCGGAGAAGGAGGACAACCCGTTCCGGATCACCGAGACGGCCTCGATCACCGACGCCGCCAAGAAGGCGGGGGTCAAGAAGTTCATCCACACCAACGCCCAGACCCAGCTGAGCAAGCAGATCTCCGACATCCAGGACATGCTCGCCCAGGGCGTCGACGCGCTGATCGTGGCGCCGCTGAACTCCGACGGCCTCGAGCCGGCGCTGAACGCGGCGAAGAAGAAGGGCGTCCCGGTGATCACCGTGGACCGCAAGCTCACCTCGGGCGCGTGCGACACCTACGTGAACTTCCTCGGCTCCGACTTCGTGCAGCAGGGCAAGCGCGCAGCCGACCAGCTGATCAAGGGCACCAGAGGCAAGGCCAAGGTCGCGATCCTGCTCGGCGCCTCGGGCAACAACGTCACCACCGAGCGCACCAAGGGCTTCGTCGACGAGATCAAGGCCAAGGGCTCGGGCATCGACGTCGTGGCCAAGCAGACCGGTGACTTCGCCCGCGACAAGGGGCAGAAGGTCACCGAGCAGCTGCTGCAGTCCAACCCGGAGATCACCGCCGTCTACGCCGAGAACGACGAGATGGGTCTCGGGGCGCTGGCCGCGATCAAGGGCAGCGGCAAGCAGGCCGGCAAGGACATCCAGATCTACTCCGTCGACGGCACGCGCAACGCCGTCAGCGAGATCGTCAACGGCGACTACAACGGCGTGATCGAGTCCAACCCGCGGTTCGGCCCGCTCGCCTTCCAGACCCTCGGCGAGTTCCTGTCCGGCAAGGCGGTGCACGAGAACATCGTGATCTCCGACCGCGACTACGACACGAGCAACGCCAAGGCGAACGTCGGCTCCGCCTTCTAGAGGCGCCGGTACGGCACGCCGGGGGTCGCCCAGACCCGACCGCCGGCGTGCCACCGCACGATCCGCACCCACCACGAAGGGCCATCAGGGTTCACATGGACACCGACGCCGTGCTGCAGGCGCGTGGCATCACCAAGACGTTCGCCGGCGTACGCGCGCTCGACGGGGTGGACTTCACGCTCGAGGAGGGGCAGGCGCACGCGCTGGTCGGCGAGAACGGAGCCGGCAAGTCGACCCTGATCAAGGTGCTCACCGGCGTGCACCAGCCCGACTCCGGCGAGGTGCGTGCTGGGCGGGGAGCCGCGCACGTTCGCCCGGCCGCTGGACGCCCAGCAGGCGGGGATCAGCACGATCTACCAGGAGGTCAACCTGGTGCCGCTGATGTCGGCGGCGGCCAACGTCTTCCTCGGTCGCGAGCCGCGCGGCCCGCTCGGGCTGGTCGACAACCGCACCATGGAGCGCCGGGCGCGTGAGCTGCTGGCGTCGTACGGCGTGCACATCGACGTACGCCGGCCGCTGCGGACGCTGGGCCTCGGTGCACAGCAGATGGTCGCGCTGGCTCGTGCGGTGAGCATCTCCGCCCGCGTCGTGATCATGGACGAGCCGACCTCGTCGCTGGAGCCGCGCGAGGTCGCGACGCTGTTCGAGGTGATCGCCCGGCTGCGCGAGCAGGGCATCGCGATCGTCTACGTCAGCCACCGGATGGACGAGCTGTACCAGGTCTGCGAGCGGGTCACGGTGCTGCGCGACGGCCGGCTGGTGCACTCCGGTGCGCTGGTGGACCTCCCGCGGATGGAGCTGGTCTCGATGATGCTCGGCCGTGACGCCTCGGCCGTCCGGGGCGGCGGGGCGACCGAGTTCGCCGAGAAGGACACCACCCGCACCAGCGAGCCGCTGCTGGTCGCCGAGGGACTCAGCCGCAAGCACCAGATCGACGGCGTCGGGATCGACGTACGCCCCGGCGAGGTGCTCGGTCTCGGTGGCCTGCTCGGCGCGGGGCGCAGCGAGACGCTGAAGGCGGTCGCCGGGGCGATGCCGCTCGACCACGGCAGCGTCACCATCGCCGACCGCAAGGTGCGCAGCGGGTCGGTGCCCGCGGCCATCCGGGCCGGGATCGTGCTGCTGCCCGAGGACCGCAAGGCCGAGGGGATCATTCCCAACCTGTCGGTGCGGGAGAACATCGTGCTCGCCGCACTGCCGCGGCTCTCGCGCTTCGGCTTCGTCTCGCGCAAGAAGCAGGAGGCGGTGGTCGAGACGATGATGCGCCGTCTGCACGTCAAGGCCTCCAGCCCCGAGCAGCTGGTCAACCGAGCTGTCCGGCGGCAACCAGCAGAAGGTGATGATCGCGCGCTGGCTGGCGATGAGCCCCAAGGTGCTGCTGCTCGACGAGCCGACCCGCGGGATCGACGTCGGCGCCAAGGCCGAGGTGCAGGAGCTCATCGACGAGCTGGCCGCCGAGGGCCTGGGGATCGTCCTGGTCTCCTCCGAGATCGAGGAGGTGATCGAGGGCGCCGACCGGATGGTCGTGCTCAAGGACGGTGCCGTGGTCGCGGAGCTGAACGGTGCCGACGTCACCGAGGAGAACCTGATGGCCGCCCTGTCCACGGACGCGGGCCGACGTAGCGGAGGAGGTCGCTCATGGCTGAGACCACCACTGCCGCCGCCACGACGCCGTCGGCGACCCGGCAGCCCGTGCTGGGGATCCTTCGCGTCTACGGGGTGTACGTCGCCCTCGCCGTGGTCCTGGTGGCGAACCTGTTCTTCACCGACAACTTCTTCGCCCTCGACAACTTCCGGATCCAGCTGATCCAGGTGGTCCCGGTGCTGATCGTGGCGCTCGGGATGGCGCTGGTGATCGGCACCGAGGGCATCGACCTGTCCGTGGGAGCGGTGATGGCGCTGGCCGCCGCGCTGATCCCGCTGTGGCTCGGCTACGGCCTGGTCGTGGCCGTGCTCGTCGCGCTGGTCGGCGGGGCGGTGATCGGACTGGTCAACGGTGGCATCATCGCCTTCGTCGGGGTGCAGCCGATCGTGGCGACCCTCTCGCTGATGGTGGCCGGGCGCGGCATCGCGCTGGTGATCTCGGGGGAGCAGCTCAAGAGCATCGAGAACCAGAGCCTGCGCGACTTCGGCTCCAGCAGCTTCGCCGGGGTGCCGATCATCGTGATCGTGGCCGCCGTGCTCGCGATCCTGGTCGGCGTGCTGGTCTCGGCCACGACGTTCGGTCGCCAGCTGGTCGCGATCGGCGGCAACCGCCGCGCGGCCGAGCTGTCCGGGCTGCCGGTCAAGCGGGTTCTGGTCACCGTCTACGTGATCTGCGCGCTGCTCGCGACCGTCGCCGGTGTGGTCGGGGTGGCCCGGGCCGGGGCCAGCGTGCCCTCGACGCTGGGCAACCTGATCGAGCTGTCCGCGATCACGGCGGTCGTCGTCGGGGGCACGCCGCTCAGCGGTGGGCAGGTGCGCGTCGCCGGCACCGTCGCCGGGGCGCTGCTGCTGCAGCTGATCCAGGCGACGCTGATCAAGCACGACGTGCCGGACTCGTACTCGCAGATCGTCCAGGCGGTGATCATCGTGCTCGCCGTCTACGTGCAGCGCGGGAAGGCAGGCTCGTCATGACCACGACAGCGACCCCTCCGGAGGCGGCGGGCTCCGAGCCCGGGCTGGACCGTGGCCGCTCGCGACGTGAGAGCGTCGGCGACCTGTTCTCCCAGCACGGCGCGATCGGCGTGCTGGTGCTGCTGGTGATCGTCGCCTCGCTGGCCTTCGACACCTTCGCCACCGTCGACAACCTGACCAACGTCGCCATCCAGGGCTCGTTCCTGGCGATCGTCGCGCTCGGGATGACCTTCGTCATCCTCACCGGCGGGATCGATCTCTCGGTCGGCTCGGTGTTCGCCCTCGGCGGCGTGGTCGCGGCGTACGGCTCGCAGCACGGGTGGCTGCTCGCGATCGTCGCGCCGATCGTGGTGGGCGCGCTGATCGGTGCCGTGCAGGGCGGTCTGGTGGCGTACGCCGGGATGGCGCCGTTCATCGTCACGCTCGCCGGCCTGCTCGGCGCCCGCGGACTGGTGTTCGCGATCACCGACGAGGGCGGCACCACCCCGAAGGTGCAGTCGGACTTCTTCGCCTCCCTGGGCTCCGGCGGGGTCTGGGAGCTGACCTGGCCGGTGCTGATCATGCTCGCGCTGTACGTCGTCGGCTGGGTCGTGCGCCAGCGCACCCGCGCCGGGCAGATCGTGCTGGCCACCGGCGGCAGCGAGGACGCCGCGACCCTGATGGGCCTGCCGGTCGCCCGGGTGAAGATGAGCGTGTACGTCGCCTCCGGCGCCCTGGCCGCCTTCGCCGGCGCCCTGAACGCCGCCCGCTCCTCCTCCGGCGTCACCACCGTCGGTGTCGGCATGGAGCTCGAGGCGATCTCCGCCGTCGTCATCGGCGGCACCCTGCTCTCCGGCGGCCGCGGCAACGTCACCGGCACCCTCGCCGGCGTCTACCTCCTCGGCGTCATCCAGAACATGATCAACCAGGTCGGCTCCTTGACCTCCTCCATCCAGTCCGTCGTCAGCGGCCTCTTCCTCCTGGTCGTCGTCGTACTCCAGACCGTCCTCACCCCCGACCGCAGCAAATAGCGATGGGACTTCGCTGCTTGAGGAAGGCCGGTCCCTGCCTCCCGGTGGTTGAGGAAGGACGAAGTCCTGTCTCCGAAACCCTCGCCACCGACGCACCTGCCCCACCGAGGTTTCGAGACGGCGCCGGCGCGCCTCCTCAACCAACGAAGTGGTCCCGCTGGTCGGGGACGGACCGTCCCTCGCGCTGGTTGAGGAAGGACGAGGTCCTGTCTCGAAACCCCCGCCACCGACACACCTGCCCCACGAGGTTTCGAGACGGCGCCGGCGCGCCTCCTCAACCACCGAAGTAGTCCCGCTGGTTGAGGAAGGACGGCCCCTCCCGCTGGTCGAGGGAGGCCGGTCCCTCCCGCTGGTTGAGGAAGGACGAAGTCCTGCTCGAAACCCCGCCGCTGAGGAAGGCCGGTCCCCGCTGGTTACGAAGACGCGCCCGCAGCCAGCCCACCTGACCGGGGTTTCAAGACGGCGCCGACGCGCCCCTTCAACCAACAAGCACCTTGCCATTCGAACACGTGTGCGATAGAATCATCGGACGATGACCACCACCCGCACCGCCCCCGACCTGCTCACCGCAGCCCGCGCCGCACGCACCGCGCGCGACGCCGCGGACGTGCGGCTGCTGGTGCTGGCCGTGCAGTGGGCCGAACGCCACACCATCGACCCCACCACCGGGCACCCGGTCACGAAGTCGTTCCTCGAAGACGTCCCCGGTGAGCACGGCACGGATGCCGAGGACCACGAGTGGCTCGGACTACCCACCCTGCGCTGGGACACCGCCGCCTCCTTCGCCGCCGCCCTCGCCATGTCCACCGCCTCCGGGAAGGCATTCATCCGCGACGCCCTCGTCCTGGCGGTGCGGATGCCGAAGGTCTGGGCCCGCGTCCTGGCCGGGGACGTCGCAGGCATGGCGCGCCCGGCGCATCGCCCAGGCCGTCCTGGGCGAACCCGACGACGTCACCACCCACGTCGACACCACCATCGCGCCCACCGCCGGACAGATCGGCCCCGTGCTCCTCGAGCGGGCCCTGGACGAGGCGATGCTGCGTCTGCACCCCGAGGAACGTGAGCTCCAACACCTCGCCGACCTCGACGCCCGCTACGCCCGCCTCGACGAATCCACCTACAACCACTCCGGGATCGCGGAGTTCATCATCCGCGGCGACTGGTCCGACCTCAAAGCCTTCGACGACACCATCACCACCCTCGCCGCCGCCCTCGCCCAGACCGGCTGCGAGGAGACCGGCAGTGAAGAGTCCCTCGACGTCCGCCGCTCCATCGCCGTCGGCATCCTCGCCGACCCCGAAGCCGCCCTCGCCCTGCTCCACCGGCCCCCAGCACCCCAGACACCGGCCAAGGCGAAGGCGAAGGCGAAGCGCGGATCATCCTCGACCTCGACCTGCACCCCGACCACCTCGCCGGCCTCGACCCCGTCATCCTCGACAAGACCGGCCGCGCCACCCTCGAACAGATCATCCGGACCTGGTGCGCCCGACCCGACCTGAACGTCTGGGTCCGCCCGATCCGACACTGCGGCGGCTGCACCCACTGCACCGACTGCACCGACTTTCCCACCGACGAAGACCCGACCGGGAGCTACACCCCCTCAGCCGCCGACCGCGACACCATCACCCGCCGCGACCGGCACTGCGTCTTCCCGCACTGCACCCGCCCCGCAGCCGCCTGCGATGCCGACCACATCGTGCCCTTCGACCACACCGACCCCACCCGAGGCGGACCCACCAACCCCAGCAACCTCGCCGCCCTGTGCCGACACCATCACCGACTCAAGACCCACGCCGGCTGGACCTACACCATGATCGAACCCGGCACCTACCTCTGGCACGACCGCTACGGACAACACTTCCTCCGCACCCGCCACGGCACCACCGACCTAGCGCTCCGCGCTTCGCCGCTCTGCAAGCGGTAGCTCTCGACCGAGCTGGACCTCTTCGGATGCTGTGGCTGCTGCACATCGCCCAGATGGACACACCAGGACTGGGCGCTGCACATCACCCACTTAGACGCACTGCTGTTCCGACCGGCGACCCATGGCATCTCAGACGCCTTTGCGCGTAACCATCACGGGTCCGCTCTTAGCTCTGACTCTGCCCGGGCGCCGTCCCGGCGAAGTGCGGCAACTAGGTCGTTCAGTGTCGTGAAGACCGTTTCACTTCGGCCCAGCGTTCGCTGGGCCTGGCGGAGTTGCGTCCCGGTGTGGGCCTCGGCGCACACGTAATTGGCGTACGCGGCAGCCGCGGCGAGGTGGAACATGTCGATCAGGTCGTTGCGATGCCACTTGGTTTGGTGGTCCATAAACCGGCGAACGAAGAGTTCCGACGACAAGCCAATCATCGGCCAGGGCGAGAGCAACCTAACCAAGTGACCGTCGCTGAACGATGGGAAGTCCGCGGAGTGCGTGATCCGTCGGTAAGCAGCCGTGTAGTAACCGATGTTCTCATTCCAGTAGCGACGCCTGGCCAGCCGACGGCGCTGCTCCTTCGGAACGTTCGCTGCGTGAATCTGTGCCGTGATCCGCGCGTGGTGATCGACCCACTTGGTAAGTGGGTGCTTCGGTGTGCGCTCGGGATCAACCAGGGTGTCGAGCACGACGTTCGGCATGCTCAGCATGGCCATGAACCTGTCGAAATCAGGCGTCTCGTGCGTGATGCCCAGCTTCGTATCACTGCCAAAGAGGGCGCCAGGCTCGGTCACGATGGGGTGAAATACCGACGCGCCCTCCGTGAGTCCGAGTTGACCGCGGATCGTCAGGTCGACCTCGTGCTTCCAGAGATCGAGCGGATTCCGAATTTGCCACCCAGACGCTAGCTGCGCCATGGCTACGCCCACTTCGTAGCGACGCTCGCCGTCAAGGCCCGCTGTCTCTAGCATGTGCCCCATCGACAACGGCAGAACTATGCCACCGTCAGTGGCCAATCGGATGAGGTCCTGCGCGGCGCGGCGTTCGTCGGGGTTCTCCACCCGATCCGGGTCGTGCAGCACGTCAGCGACAGTCCGCCAGCGATTCTGATCCAGGTAGACGGATGGGCGACCACCGAAAGGTGGAGGAGACTCCGGATTGAACCCCTCCGTGATGATCACGTCGTGCCTGGTGGTGATCGACCAAATCCACCACCTCTCCCAGTCGAAGATCGACATGCCGATCTGGGAGTCCCGGTCTCGGAACTTCTGGTCAGTTCTTCCTCGAGGGTCTGACCGTCCTGGCAAACGATCTTGATCGTCCCGTTCTGATAGTCGACCGCCCAGTACTTGTACATCTCAGCGGAGATGACCAAGGACTCGTCCACACGAGCAGGTTAATCGTGGGGCCGCGATGCGGACCGGCAGACGGCTTAGTAGAATCCGAGGCACGTGACCCGATGCGCGCCTACGCGAAGTGCGTCATACCCCCGCCAGTGGGGCACCCCTCATCTTGGCCGATTGCCCACACATGCCCGCTCGGGTCCGTAGTCTCCGGCCATGAGCGAGAACGGGGTACAGGACCGGGTGCCAACGAGGGTCTGTAGCAAGTGCAGCGTCCAGTCCGAGGCAGGTGGGAATTTCTGCCCGAACTGTGGTCACTCGTACGTCCCGCGAGGTTTGTCGAAGCGTTCGAAACTGATCATCCTGGGACTGTCCATCGCGGTGCTGCTCGGCGCCGGAACCACCGTTGTCGTCGCCAAAGTGCGGCACGACCAAGCAACCAAAGCTGCCCAAAGTGCTGCCGACGTCAAGGCGGCGAAGGTGAAGTCCGCGAAGGCCGCCGCGGCTCGCAAGGTGGCGGCCAAGAAGGATTCTGACGACGCCGAACGCCGAGTGCGACGCCAGGGCGTAAAGCAGATGGAAGGATCAATCACCAAGGATGCTCGCAAGGAGGTCGCCACAGGTCTGCTGACCGGACCGATCCGCTACACGTCTTGCGATCCTCTGGGTGGCGGCTCGACGGACGACTTGACCGCGCTGACAACTACCTTCAGTTGCCTCGCGGTGAACAAGAAGAACAACGATGGCACGGTTTCCGGCTACTCCTTTCACGCCACCCAGAACTGGAGCAGCGGCAGCTACTCCTGGGGGCTGGGCAACGACTGACGCCCAATCGGAGGCGCGTCACCCCCCCGCCATCGGCGCGAACGGACCTTGTCATGGCGGCGGGCAAAGACGCCGGCTTCGAGGCCCGCTGACGGCGTGAACCCGCGAAATTTGTCTGGGTCGACGACGGTTAGCGTGCTGCCATGACGTCATCACCGAGTGCCCAGCAGCGCACGGCCCTTGTCGTGGGCGCGACCGGTATCGCCGGTCGCGCGACGTGCCAGCGGCTCGTCGACGACGGATGGGTGGTGCTGGGGCTCTCACGACGAAGTAGCAGCGATGTCGAGGGTGTGCAACCGGTCTTGGCTGACCTCACCGACGCGGAGTCCTTGGCCGCGGCGCTGGCACCTCACGCGCCGACCCACGTGTTCCTCACGGCGTGGGCGAAACAGGACACCGAGCAGCGCAACATCGAGGTGAACGGCGCCATGGTGCGCGATCTCTTGGCGGCGGTGCGTGACGCAGGAACAGTGCGCCACGCGGCGTTGGTGACGGGCTTGAAGCACTACCTGGGGCCCTTCGAGGCCTACGGCAAGGGCGAGATGCCGGACTCACCGTTCCACGAGGATGAGGAACGCCTGCCCTATCCCAACTTCTATTACGCGCAGGAGGACGAGCTGTTCGCCGCCGCCGAGCGCGATGGCTTCACCTGGAGCGTCCATCGCGCCCACACGATGGTGGGATACGCCGTTGGCAACGCGATGAACATGGCGCAGACTCTGGCGGCGTACGCCGCTGTCTGTCGCGAGACCGGACGGCGATTCGTGTTCCCCGGTTCGCAGACGCAGTGGATCGGACTCACTGACGTCACCGACGCGACCTTGCTGGCCGATCAGCTGGTCTGGGCCGCGACCACCGAGGCGGCCGCAAACACGGCGTTCAACGCGGCGAACGGGGACGTCTTCCGCTGGCGCTGGCTGTGGCCCAGGCTCGCGGAGAGGCTCGGAGTGGAGCCCGAGGGCTTCGACACCGAGCCACGCCCTCTGGAGCAGCAGATGGCCGATGTCTCGCAGATCTGGCGATCGATCGCCGAGCGGGAAGAGCTCGTCACCACTGACGTGGACCGGGTCGCTTCGTGGTGGCACACCGACGCCGACCTCGGACGAGAGATGGAATGCCTCACCGACCTGACCCGGAGTCGAGACCGAGGCTGGCTCGGGTACTGCTCGACCCTGTCGTCATTCCTCGACACCTTCGACCACCTGGAGCGCGAGAAGGTCGTGCCTCGCGCACGCTGAACGTCGTTGCCGGCGCCCAGCGCCCGGCAGCCCCGCGAAGCTGACCAGCACGGAACGGCGTCCCTACGACGCAACCGGGCCGACGTCTGGCCGACGTCTGACTGCCGGCACGTGCGAGCACGCTCGCCCTCGTGACCGGGGCTCTGTGCCCGACCTCACCGCCCGCTCACCGGAACGCCGAACTTCTCCATCGCCTCGGGCGTGACCGGGGTGAAGAGGTTGACCAGGTTGCCGTCGGGGTCGCGGAGGAGCAGCGAGCGGTTGCCCCAGGGCATCGTGGTCGGTTCGTTGACGAACTCGATGTCGGCGACGGTGCCGAGGCGGGTGAATCGGCGTCGACGTCGGCACGAGGAACTCGATGATGACGCTGCGGTTTCGCGCCGGGCTCGGCGAGTCTGGTCGCCGAAGACAGCCACGGTGCTGGTGTCGGCGATGGCCAGGGTGCCCTGCTCGGTCCGCACCTCGGCGAAGTCTCGGTGGCCCAGGTCGCCGGCACTGCCGATGACGCGCTCGTAGTAGGTGACGATCCCGGCGACGTCGTCGGTGATGACGCGGATCGAGGCGAAGCGCGTGGTGGTCATGGGATTCCTCCTGGTGTCGTGTCCGAGGTGCCGTCCGGCCCCTCGTCGACGACGCTAGGGTCAATACCGGGCAGGATCCGCCCGGTATTGCGGGAGACTTCTGGCATGGTCCGACCCACGTCCCGTGTGCTCGCGCTGCTGGAGATCCTCCAGACGGGTGGCACCCGGCGGGTCGCGGACCTCGCCGCGCGGCTCGAGGTGGACGAGCGCACGGTGCGCCGCTACGTCGACCACCTGCTCGACCTCGGCATCCCGGTGCGGTCGGAGCGGGGCCGCTACGGCGGCTACCGGCTGGAGCCCGGCTACAGGATGCCGCCGCTGATGCTCAGCGAGGACGAGGCGGTGGCGCTGTTGCTCGGGGTGATGGTGGGGGAGCGGTCCGGCCTGGTCCCGGGCACCGCAGCCGCCGACAGTGCGACCGCCAAGCTCCAGCGTGTGCTTCCGGCGGCGCTGCGCCGGCGTACGGAGGCGCTGCTGGCCACCGCGTCCCTCACCGCACCGCCGACAACCCGCCGCTCCGGTCGAGAGCGACGTGCTGCTGGTGCTCGCGGAGGCGGCCCGCGGGCAACGACCGGTCGCCCTCACCCACACCTCACGCACCGGTCGGACCACCGAGCGCGTCATCCACCCGCAGGGGATCGTCGCCCACTCCGGCCGCTGGTACGTGACGGCCCTCGACGCGGCCACCGGCACGGCCCGGACCTTCCGGCTGGACCGGGTCACCGCCCTCTCGACCCAGCCCGGCACCTTCGCCGCAGCCCCTGGCGCCGATCCCGTCGCCGACGTCCTCCGGAGCCTGGCGGACACCCCGTGGCGCCACCAGGTCTCGCTCCGCGTGCAGGGCACGGTCGACGACGTGCAGCGGCGCCTGCCTCGCGGTCTCGCCGCGGTCCGACCCGTGGACGGTGACGCCGCGTGGGTGCGGGTCCGGCTGCGCGCCGAACGTCTCGACTGGGTCCCCGCCCTCGTGGCGGGTCTCGGTCACTCCTTCGTGGTCGAGGAGCCGGCCGAGCTCAACGACCTGATCCGCACCCTCGCCCGACGACTGGACGCCGGCGTCGAGGCGTCGGCCGACCAGCCCGACGAGGTCAGCGCCGATCAACCTCGCTGATCCCGGCGTCGTGGTCCTCCAGGTCGATGACGTCGCGCCACGAGTGCTGCGGGGCGTAGCCGAGCAGGTCGCGGGCCTTGTCGATGGCGTAGAACGTCTCGTCACGGCCCATCTCCCGACGCTGCTCCACCCCGTCGTAGAACCGCTCGCGGATCTCCTGGCTCGTCGCCGCGACGGACATGTCGGCGTTCGCGACGTTGAAGACCTCGTAGCCCAGCCCGTCGACCTCCAGGCAGCGCTGCACGATCTGCCCCAGGTCACGGGTGTCGATGTAGGCGAACACGTTGCGGCGCCGCAGCGACGGGTCGTCGAGGAAGGCCGGGAACAGCTCGGCGTACTCGTGCGGCTCGATGACGTTGTTGATCCGCAGGCCGTAGACGTCGGTGCCGGTGCGGGCCTGGAACGAGCGGGCGGTCACCTCGTTGGCGACCTTCGACATCGCGTAGGCGTCCTCGGGCACGGTCGGGTGCTCCTCGTCGACCGGGACGTACTCCGGTCGTCGCTCACCCTGGGCGAAGCAGATCCCGTACGTCGTCTCGGAGGAGGCGAACACGACCTTGCGGACGCCCAGCCGGGTTGCGGCCTCGAGCACGTTGTAGGTGCTGAGCACGTTGTTGGCGTACGTCGTCACGTCGGGCGCGAGCAGGATCCGCGGCACCGCGGCGAAGTGCACGACCGCGTCGTACGCCGGCTTCTCGGCCAGCTCCAGCTCCTGCATCGTGGCCAGACCGGCCATCGCCGAGTACGTCTGCCCGACGTCGGTCAGGTCGACCCGCAGGTCGGCCACGTCCGGGTGCCCCAGACCGACGAGGTCGGCGTTGGTGACCTGGTGCCCCTGTTCGGCGAGGTATGGCGCGACGTGTCGGCCGGCCTTGCCGCTGCCTCCGGTGAAGAAGATCCGCATGCCTGGCCCAACCACCGGGAGCGGCCGCTGCTTCCCGACCGACCCGGCGAGCCATGCACCTGTGGGCTCAGCGCCAGCGGAACCCTTCGAAGAAGCGGCGGTAGAGGCCGCCCTTGACCGGCAGCGCGGGCGTCGGCTCCGGTGCCTGGCGACGCTGCGTGGCGATCGGCTTGTCGTAGTCGGTGCGCCGGATGGTGTCGATGATCTGCTCCTCGGTGAAGTCCGCGGAGCCCTCGATCTCGGGGACGAAGCCGACCAGCATCCCGTTGCGCATCACCTGGGCCTCGAGCGAGGCGGTGTCGTCGGAGTCCCAGACCGCCTCCCGGCCGTCGCTGAGCCTGATCGTGATCCCCATCTGGTGCACCCCGACGCGGGCGAGGTCGGCGTTCGTGCCGCGCTCACGCAGGGCGTCGACGACACGACGGGCCTTCATCTCCTCCATGTGAGTCGAGAGTACCGAGGGGGTGGACGCGCAGGACCCCGGCCGGCGGGTGCCGACCGGGGTCCTGAGTCTCTCGAGGCGAGACCGAGAGGTCGCGCTACTTCACGCTGGACACCTCCGAGTCGGAGAGCGCCCGGTCGAAGACCCGGACACCGTCGACGGCGCCCTTGAGGTAGTCGACCTTGTCGCCGTTGTACTTCGCGCGACCCACGGCCAGCGGGCCGGTCGAGGTGTCGCCGATGCACTGGCTCACCGAGCCCTGCTTCTGCCCGTCCACGTAGAGCGTGTACGTCCCGGCGGCGGCGTCACGGACGCCGACCAGGTGGTACCACTGCCCGGCCTTCGCGGTGGTGCTCGCGTAGGCCCGGCCGCTGACGGTGGAGAAGGCGAACTTGTTCTGCCCGCCGTCGTACTGCAGGAAGAACGCCGACGAGGCGTCGCCGTCCTGGCTCAGGGCGGTCTGGAAGGCACCACCCGTGGCGTCCAGCTTGACCCACGCCGACACCGAGAAGTTCTTGCTGGTGTCGACCACGGGCTTGGCCGAGTCGGCCGAGCCGTTGCCGTTGAGCTTCAGCGCCTGGCCCTGCACGCCGTCGGTCCAGCCGACGTCACCGTTCAGGGTCAGGTCGGCGTCGCCGGACCCGTCGGCCACGGTGGTCCCGCTGCCCTCGTCGGCGGCGTACGAGTGCACGCCGTCCAGGCCCGGTGTCCCCGGGGGGTACGACGCGGGTGGCACGCCGAGGTTGCCGGAGGCCGACAGCTTGTCGTTGATCGTCTTGACCCGTTTGGCCTGCATCTTCAAGACCTTGCGGTCGTAGGTGTAGAGGCCGTTGACCTCGTCCTCGACGTCCGTGATCTGGGTGTAGATGCCGCCGGAGAGCCCGCACCGCTCCGAGTAGTCGAGCAGCTTGCGCTGGTTGGTGACGTACAGGTCGGTGAGCTCCTTCTTGTCCGCTGCCATCTGGTACGCCCCCGGTGACCCGGGCCAGTCGTGACCGGGAAGCACCAGGCCGAAGCCGCCGTGCTCGCCGTCGATGGCCGCACGGTCCGCGGTGGGGGAGTCCTGGGCCGGACCGGTGTAGGTGTGCCAGTCGATGACGTCACCCTTGCCGGAGTCGCCGTGGGAGTTGCAGCAGTTCACGCCGCTGTGGGCGTCCACGAGCCGGGTCGGGTCGAGCTTCTTGACGTAGTCCGCGATCTCGCCGGTGCCTTCCTTGGACCACTCGCCCCAGCCCTCGTTGAACGGGATCCAGCCGATGATCGACGTCGAGCCCTGGTGCTGGCGCACCATGGTCCGCAGCTCGCGGCGGTACTGGTCCTGCACGGCCTTGGGCGGCGCGCCGTCGTTGAGCGCGGGCATGTCCTGCCACACCATCAGTCCGAGCTTGTCGGCGTAGTAGTACCAGCGGTCGGGCTCGACCTTGATGTGCTTGCGCACCGCGTTGAAGCCGAGCTTCTTGTGTGCCTGGAGGTCGAACTCCAGTGCCTCGTCGGTGGGGGCGGTGTAGATGCCGTCCGGCCAGAAGCCCTGGTCCAGCGTCGCGTTGAGGAAGACGGGCTTGTTGTTGAGCACGATGTGCAACTTCCCGTCCACCCCGGTCTTGGTGCCGATCGTGCGCATCCCGACGTACGACGTGACCGCGTCGGTGGCGCGCCCCCGGTCCTTGAGCGTGACCTTGAGGTCGTAGAGGTGCGGGTCGTTCGGCGTCCACAGGTGCGGGTTGTTGATCTTCATCGACAACGGGTAGTCACCGGCTCCGGACACCCGGCCCACGCGCTTGCCCTTGTCGAACGCCGTGACCACCACGGTGGGCCGCTTCGCCCCGGTGGTGGCGACCTTGACCCGCATGCCGCGCAGGTTCTTCTGCGTCGTGGCGACCACGGAGGTCACGTGCGCCTGGTCCACCGGCTCGAGCCACACGGTCTGCCAGATCCCGGAGGTCGGCGTGTAGTCGATGCCGCCGGGGTTGGCGATGGAGTTGATCCGCTGCTTGCCGACGGGCTGCTGCTTGGGGTCGGTGTAGTCGGTGACCCCGACGATCACCTCCTGCGGGCCCTTCTTGACCAGCGCGTCGGTGACGTCGGCGCTGAAGGCGTCGTACCCGCCCTTGTGGGTCTTGACCAGAGTGCCGTTGACCCACACCTTGGTCTGGTAGTCGACGGCACCGAAGTGCAGCGCCAGGCGTCGCCCACCGGCGCGCTGCGTGCCCCACGACTTGGGCACCTCGAAGGTGCGTCGGTAGAACATGTGGTCCTCGTGGCGCTGGATGCCCGAGAGCGCGGACTCGATCGGGTAGGGGACCAGCACGCGTTCGGCCAGGTCCTTGCCGACCGGAGGTCGTTGACCGGTGCTGGACGCGGCGGCGAACTGCCACTCACCGTTGAGGTTGCGCCAGTCGTGCCGCTTCATCTGCGGGCGTGGGTACTCCGGCAGGGCGTTGTCGGCCGAGACGTCCTTGGTCCACGGCGTGGTCAGCGGCGGGGTCTTCTTCTCCAGCTTCGCGCTCGCCCCGGTCCTGCTGGGGGCGGCGTCGGCGGTGCTGGTGCTCACCCCCAGCGCACCGATCAGGGCTATGGACGCGGCAGCCGCCAGGGCCACCCGTCCGGTTCGTCGCGAACGCGTCATCTCAAAGTCTCCTCCCGCAGGGATCGCCGCTCCCGAGCGGCGGCGATAGGTGTGACCGGAGCCACAAGAGGGACATTACTCAAATATGGTCCCGAAACGTCAATAGATGACGCATAACGATCACAAACGATCACACAGGTTGGGGTGGGCCGACGCGGTGGGCCCGAGCGGTAGCGTCGCTTGCATGAGCCTCTACACGACGACCAACCCCGCCACCGGCGAGACGATCAAGGAGTTCGACACCCTCGACGACGCCGGGGTGCAGCAACGCCCTCGACCGCGCCCAGGCCGGCTTCGAGAGCTGGCGCGAGACCACGAAGGAGCAGCGCGCTGAGGTGCTGCACGCCATCGCGGCGGCGTACAAGGAGCGCAGCCGAGGAGATCGCCAGGACGGTCGCTACCGAGATGGGCAAGCCGGTCAAGGAGGCGATGGGTGAGCTGACGCTCGTCGCGATGATCTACGACTGGTACGCCGACCACGGCGCCGACCTGCTGGCCGACGAGGTGCTCGACGACATGGGCGCGCAGTCCAACGTCGTACGCCGCGACGCCCGTGGGGGTGCTGCTCGGGATCATGCCGTGGAACTTCCCGCACTACCAGGTGGCCCGGTTCGTCGCGCCCAACCTGATGATCGGCAACTCGATCCTGCTCAAGCACGCCCCGATCTGCGCCGGCTCGGCGGAGCTGATCGAGGACCTGCTGCACACCGCCGGCGTGCCGAAGGACGCCTACGTCAACGTCTTCGCCACCAACGAGCAGGCCGCCGACATCATCGCCGACCCGCGCGTGCAGGGCGTCTCGCTGACCGGCAGCGAGCGGGCCGGCTCGGCGGTCGCCGAGGTCGCGGGCAAGAACCTGAAGAAGGTCGTGCTCGAGCTCGGCGGCTCCGACCCCTTCATCGTGCTGGACGGCGCCGACGTCGACAGCGTGGTCAAGGCGGCGGCGCGCGGCCGGATGGCCAACTGCGGCCAGGCCTGCAACGCCCCGAAGCGGATGATCGTCGTCGACTCGATCTACGACGAGTTCGTCGACAAGCTGACCGCCGCCGATCGAGCAGATGACCACCGGCGACCCGCTCGAGGAGGGCACCCGGATCGGGCCGCTGTCCTCGCAGTCGGCCGCCGACGGCCTGCTCGAGCAGATCAGCAACGCCGTCGACGAGGGTGCGACCGTGCGCGCCGGCGGCAAGGCGGTCGACGGGCCCGGCGCCTTCGTCGCAGCCGACCCTGCTCACCGACATCACCCCGTCGATGCGCGCCTTCACCGAGGAGCTGTTCGGCCCGGTCGCGGTGGTCTACAAGGTGGGCTCCCCCGACGAGGCCGTCGCGCTGGCCAACGACTCGTCCTACGGGCTGAGCGGCTCGGTGTGGTCGACCGACGTCGACGCCGCCCAGGCCGTCGCCGACCGGCTCGACGTCGGCATGGCGATGGTCAACGAGCACGGCACGACCCTGCCGGGCCTGCCCTTCGGTGGCGTGAAGCGCTCCGGCTTCGGCCGCGAGCTCGGGCTCGTGGGGCATGGACGAGTTCGTCAACAAGAAGCTCGTCCGGGTCGCCAAGCAGAAGTAGCGCCTGCCGGGACGACCGGGTCCCAGGTTCACCACGGTATGCAGACAAACCTGAGCTCCCCACGGCCTGCATGTCGTGGGGAGCTCAGGTACGTCGTGGCCAGGTGTCGGAGTGGTCCGAAATGTCTCGAACACACCTGCATACCGTGGTGAACCTGGACTCCCCACGACCGACCCGGGACCCGCGCCGGGCTAGACCACGGTCCAGGTGTCGGCGCCGGTGATCAGGCTGCCGAGGGCGGCCGTCGGGTCGTCCTGGCCCTGCGCGGCGACCTCGACCTGGGTGCGGGCCTGGTCGTCGTAGGTCTCGCGCTCGACCGAGCGGAAGATCCCGATCGGGGACTGGTGCAGGACGCCCGCGTCAGTGAGCCGGGACAGCGCGAAGGCGGTGGTCGGGTCGTCGGCGTGCGCATCGTGCACGAGCAGGTCGGAGGCGTCCACACTGCTGCCGGGGCCGTCGGCCAGCTCGACGGGGCGGACGCCGCCGGTCACCGGGTCGCGCACGATGCCCAAGGTGCCGAGCCCGTCCTCGCCGGGCTGGCCGAAGCGGATCGGCTCACCGTGGACCAACGGGATGATCGCGTCGGCCTTGGTGTCCGGGTTCTTGATCGCGTCGAAGGCGTGGTCGTTGAAGATCGGGCAGTTCTGGTAGATCTCCACCAGCGCCGTACCGCGGTGCGCGGCCGCCGCCGAGAGCACCGAGGTGAGGTGCTTGCGGTCGGAGTCGATGGTGCGCGCGACGAAGGTGGCCTCGGCGCCCAGTGCCAGCGACACCGGGTTGAACGGGAAGTCGACCGACCCGGACGGCGTCGACTTGGTGACCTTGCCCGGCTCGGAGGTGGGGGAGTACTGGCCCTTGGTGAGGCCGTAGATCCGGTTGTTGAACAGCAGGATCGTCATGTTCACGTTGCGCCGCATGGCGTGGATCAGGTGGTTGCCACCGATCGAGAGAGCGTCGCCGTCACCGGTGACCACCCACACCGAGAGGTCCTCGCGGGTCGTGGCCAGCCCGGTCGCGATCGCCGGCGCCCGACCGTGGATGGAGTGCATCCCGTAGGTGTCGAGGTAGTAGGGGAAGCGCGACGAGCAGCCGATCCCGGAGATGAACACGATGTTCTCTCGGCGCAGCCCGAGGTCGGGCAGGAAGCCCTGCACGGCCTTGAGCACGGCGTAGTCGCCGCAGCCGGGGCACCAGCGGACCTCCTGGTCGGAGGTGAAGTCCTTGCTGGACTGCTTGTCCTCGGTGGTCGGGACTCCCGTGAGTCCTGGGAACGGCAGCTCGGTGGTGCTCATCGGTTCGCCTCCTCGGCGGTGGGCAGGTCGACCCGTTCGGGGCCGCCCTCGGTGCTGGCCACCAGGTCGGTGATCGCCTCCGCGAGCTCGGCGGCCTTGAGCGGCATGCCGTTGACCTGGTTGTAGCCGGCGACGTCGACGAGGTATCGCGCCCGGAGCAGCATCGAGAGCTGGCCGAGGTTCATCTCGGGCACCAGCACCTCGTCGTAGCCCTTGAGCACGTCGCCGAGGTCGTTCGGGAACGGGTTGAGGTGGCGCAGGTGCACCTGGGCGACGTTGCCGCCCGCCTTGCGGACCCGGCGGCAGGCCGCACCGATCGGGCCGTACGTCGAGCCCCACCCGAGCACCAGCACCTTCGCCGCCCCGGAGGGGTCGTCGACCTCGAGCGGTGGGATGGTGTCGGCGATCCGGTCGATCTTGGCCTGGCGGGTGCGGACCATGAAGTCGTGGTTGGCCGGGTCATAGGAGATGTTGCCGTGCCCGTCGCCCTTCTCCAGGCCACCGATCCGGTGCTCCAGGCCGGCGGTGCCGGGCACCGCCCACGGCCGGGCCAGGGTCTCCGCGTCGCGCAGGTAGGGCCAGAAGTCGTCGGACTCGGTGCCGTCCTTGGCGGTGGCCGTGTGGTTGGTCGCCGTGGCGAAGCCGGGCTCGATGGTGGGCAGCTCGGACAGCTCGGGGATCCGCCACGGCTCGGAGCCGTTGGCGATCATCCCGTCGGAGAGCAGGATCACCGGCGTGCGGTAGGTGACCGCGATCCGCGCGGCCTCGATCGCGGCGTCGAAGCAGTCTCCGGGCGACTGCGGAGCGACGATCGGCACCGGCGACTCGCCGTTGCGCCCGAACATCGCCTGCAGCAGGTCGGCCTGCTCGGTCTTGGTCGGCAGCCCGGTCGAGGGACCGCCGCGCTGGACGTCGATCACCAGCAGCGGCAGCTCGGTCATCACCGCGAGGCCGATCGTCTCGGACTTCAGCGCGACGCCGGGCCCCGACGTGCTGGTGACGCCGAGGGCACCACCGAACGAGGCCCCCAGCGCGGCCCCGACCCCGGCGATCTCGTCCTCGGCCTGGAAGGTGGTGATCCCGAACCGCTTGTGCTTGCTCAGCTCGTGCAGCACGTCGGAGGCGGGGGTGATCGGGTAGGTGCCGAGGAAGATCGGCAGGCCCGACTGCACGCCCGCGGCCACGACGCCGTAGGCGAGGGCGAGGTTGCCGGTGATGTTGCGGTAGGTGCCGGTCGGCATCAGCGGCGGGCTTGATCTCGTACTGCACCGCGAACGCCTCGGTCGTCTCGCCGAAGTACCACCCCGCGTTGAACGCGGTCACGTTGGCGTCGCGGATGTCCGGGACCTTGGCGAAACGGGCTTCGAGGAACTCGATCGTGGTCTCGGTCGGCCGTCCGTACATCCACGACAGCAGCCCGAGTGCGAACATGTTCTTCGCGCGGCTGGCGTCCTTGCGGGAGAGGCCGAACTCCTTGACCGCCTCGATCGTCATCCCGGTCAGGTCGATCTCGGTCACCGCGAAGTCGGTGAGCGTGTCGCCCTCGAGCGGGTTGTCGTCGTAGCCGGCCTTGGTCAGGTTGCGTCCGGTGAAGTCGTGGCTGTCCACGATGATCGTCTTGCCCGGGCGCATGTCGGCGAGGTTGGCGCGCAGCGCGGCCGGATTCATCGCGACGAGGACGTCGGGCGCGTCGCCCGGGGTGAGGATGTCGTGGTCGGCGAAGTGCACCTGGAACGACGAGACGCCGGCCATGGTGCCCTGCGGCGCGCGGATCTCGGCCGGGAAGTTCGGCAAGCGTCGACAAGTCGTTGCCGAAGGCCGCCGACTCCGAGGTGAACCGGTCTCCGGTGAGCTGCATCCCGTCACCGGAGTCCCCGGCGAACCGGATGACCACCCGGTCCAGCTGCTTGACCTGCTTGGGCACTGCGCTCTACTCCTTCGAACCTGCTCGCGGTGCGCGGCGAGTCGTCGCCAGGCGCGCTCCCCACGATAACCGCGCGACACGCCGAAACGGAGGCCGTCTCCCTCGTCGGGACGTGGTCCCGGGTGAGAGGTGAGCAACGCCACCTCCGACCGTCGGCCACGAATCCTCGACCGACTCGGTCCGGTTCGCAGACCGGGGTCAGCGGTAGTTGGTGAACTGCACGGCGAACTCGTAGTCCTGGGACTTCACCAGCTGCTGCACGGCCTGCAGGTCGTCGCGCTTCTTGCTGCTCACCCGCAGCTCGTCGCCCTGCACCTGGGCCTTGACGCCCTTGGGGCCCTCGTCGCGGATCAGCTTGCCGATCTTCTTGGCGTCGTCGGAGGAGATGCCCTCCTTGAGGGCGATCGTGATCTTCGCGACCTGGCCCGACATCCGGGGCTCGCCGGCGTCCAGCACCTTCAGCGACTGCTGGCGCTTGACCAGCTTCTCCTTGAAGACGTCAAGCACGGCGGTGGCACGGTCCTCGGCGCTGGCCTCGATCTCGATGGCCTCGCCGCTCCACTTGATCTCCGCGCCGGTGCCCTTGAAGTCGTAGCGCTGGGAGATCTCTCGCGCGGCCTGGCTCAGCGCGTTGTCGACCTCCTGGCGGTCGAGCTTGCTGACGATGTCGAACGACGAGTCGGCCACGAAGGGTCTGCCTTTCACGATTTATCTACGAGGGTGCTGCTGCGCTATCCTCGGCTGCGCTGCCGGCCACACCATACGCGGGCAGCGACCCCGGCAGGTTGCCCGAGCGGCCAATGGGAACGGACTGTAAATCCGTCGGTTTATACCTTCGAAGGTTCGAATCCTTCACCTGCCACGAACGCCCTGGGCCCTCGGCCCGGGGCGTTCTGCCTCTCCGGTGCCGGTGGATGCGGCTAGGGCGGTCCTCAGGCCGTACGGCGGCTCAACCAGCCGCGCCGCTGGGCCTTCTCGACCTTCTCGGCCTGCTTCTCCGCCTCGACCTCGGCCCGGGCCTTCTTGCGAGCATCGGCGAAGTAGGTCTTGGGGTCGCGCAGGATCTGCTCGACTCGGGTGTCGGCTCGACGGCCGGGAATCTGCACTGACATGAGACCTCCTGCTCCTGGTGCCGATTGTGCCCTAGAGGTGGTGCCGAATCTAGGCGAGCCCACCGACAAGTCCTTCACGAGATGCTCAGGGCGACCGCCAGCACCTCGGCCATCAGCCGCAGCAGCGCCAGGTCGTCGGCGACCAGGTCGCCCGGCTCGAGGGCATCGAGGGTGAGCATCCCGTAGCCGGTGTCGCCCGCGATCACCGAGACCGAGACGAAGGTGCGGTAGTCGCGGACCTTGCTGATGTCCCAGTCCGGTGGCGGGTCGGACTCGGTGTCCGCACAGAGCAGGTCGCGGTCATCGAGGACCATTCCGATGGCGGCGTCCCCGGCCGGGGTGCCCTCCACGAACGTCGTCGAGGGCGAGCCCGCGCGCCCGGCGAAGTCGCTGGGCTCGAGCCGCTTGGGCGGCCCCGGCTCAAGCCTGAACCAGCAGGCGCGGGCCCGGTCCGGGCCGATGAACTCGGCCGCGGTCTTCAGCACCAGCACGACGGCCTGGGCGCGCAGCTGGTCGCGGAGGATGACCTCCCTCTCGAGCGCGAGGTGGCCGAGGAGGCGCAGGATCGGGTCGAGGGCGTCGTTCATCGCCATCTTGGTGTCGACCCGGGCCTCGATCTCGCGCTCCTCGGCCGTCGCCTCCAGACGGGCTGCGCGCGCCGAGCGCAGCTGCGGGACCAGGAAGGCCAGCCCGCTCGCCAGCACCTGGACCACGACCAGCAGCGTCAGCCACCCGCCCGCAGCCGACCGGGCGAGGGTCGCGGTGAGTGCGGAGAGCACCACGAAGACGACTCCGGCAACGATCCAGGCCCACGCCCGGTCGTCGGGTGATGCCGGTCTTCCGTCCATCTGGCGCCTCCTCCGGGTCCGGCTCGATCCTCGCAGGAGCCGGCGACATCCGGCCTCGACGTGGGGTCGGCGACGTACTTCTTGTCAGTTTGGTGTGATCTCCCTCTCCACCCACGCTCAGCAAGCGTTTCGCGGGTTGATCCACACCATGGTCAGGTGCACAATAAATACCAGTGGCGAGAACGGCTCGCCCCTGACAACCGAGGAGTGCAGCATGACCAACACCACGAACCCCACCACCTTCAACGCCGCGTCGGCCCGCCCCTCGCTGGTCAGCAAGGTTCGCGCCGTCGTCTCCGACATGGGCTACGCCAACCGCCGTCTCTTCGAGATCCAGACGGGTCCGATCAACAAGCGCTGAGCGCCGCTCGCCGACGAGGCCGGTCCCCCGCGAGGGGCCGGCCTCGTTGCACGTCCCGGGACCGATAGTCCCGAACGCGCGGCCCGCGACCGCCGAGTCCTGGGTGCAGAACGTTCTGGACTATCCGTCCTGGGCGGTGATCCGCTCGAGCACCAGCGGCAGCGCCACGTCGTCGGTGTCGACGCCGATCGCGCCGTCGAGGGCCGTCGAGGGCCCGCTCGATGCGGGCCGGGTCGTCGGTGTGCAGCGTGAGCAGCGGCTGGCCCTCGCGCACCTGCTCGCCGATCCCGGCCGTCCAGGTGACCCCGGCGGCTGCGGAGACCGGGTCCTCCTTGCGGGCGCGCCCGGCACCGAGGCGCCAGGCGGCGACACCGACGGCGTACGCGTCCAGCCGGGTCAGCGTGCCGCTCGCCGGGCGCCGTGACGACGTGCGTCTCGGCGGCCCGGGGCAGGGTCGCGGCGGGGTCACCGTGCTGGGCGGAGATCATCCGCTCGCCAGACGTCGTGGGCCTTGCCGTTGCGCAGGTTCTCCGCCGGGTCGACGTCCCCCCGCCCGGCGCCGGCCAGCATCTCGCCCGCCAGGGCGACGGTGAGCTCGACACGACGTCCTGCGGCCCGCCGCCCTGGAGCACCTCGACCGACTCGGCCACCTCGAGCGCGTTGCCGGCGGCGCGTCCGAGCGGGCGGTCCATCGCGGTGACCAGGGCGACCGTGCCGACCCCGGCGGCCGTGCCGAGGCCGACCATCGTCCGGGCCAGCTCGCGGGCCTGGTCGGGGTCGCGCATGAAGGCGCCGGCCCCGGTCTTGACGTCGAGCACGAGGGTGTCGGCGCCCTCGGCGATCTTCTTGCTCATGATCGAGCCGGCGATCAGCGGGATCGACTCGACGGTGCCGGTCACGTCACGCAGGGCGTAGAGCAGCTTGTCGGCCGGCGCGAGGTCGTTGCCCGCGGCACACACGACGGCGCCGACGTCGCGCAGCTGGCGCAGGTAGCCCTCCTCGTCGACGTCGGCCTGCCACCCGGGGATCGACTCCAGCTTGTCCAGGGTGCCGCCGGTGTGGCCCAGGCCGCGCCCGGACAGCTGCGGGACCGCCACGCCGTACGACGCCACGAGCGGCGCGAGCGGCAGCGTGATCTTGTCACCCACCCCGCCGGTCGAGTGCTTGTCCGCGGTGGGCGCCCCGAGCCCGGAGAGGTCCTTGCGGACCCCGCTGTCGATGTTGGCCCAGGTCCAGGCGACCAGCTCGTCGGGTGTCATGCCCCGGAAGAAGACGCTCATCAAGAACGCGCTCATCTGCTCGTCGGGGATCTCGCGTCGGGTGTAGGCGTCGACCAGCCAGCGGATCGCGTCGCCCTCCAGCTCGGTGCCGTCGCGCTTGGCGCGGATCAGGTCGATGGTGTCGTGACGCACGGTGCTGCCCTCCAGGTCGGTCGGTGCCCCACTCAACCCTGATCGCCACCTCGGGGCCACCCTGGGGGTGACCTGCTGTGGCATGATGCCGCTAACCTTCAGGAAACCTGATGATCGAGCACAGGAGACCCCCGTGGACCTGCCCCCAGCCGTGAGTGCCGACCTGCCCGCCACGCTGCGGGCCGAGGCCGACGGTCCGGTGCTCGTGCTCACGTTGTCTCGGCCCGAGAAGCGCAACGCGCTCAGCGACGAGACGGTGCTGGCGATCGAGCGGGTCTTCGCCACCCTCGACCCGGCGTACGGCGCCGTCGTGATCGAGGCCGAGGGGGACCATTTCTGCGCCGGCCTGGACCTGGCCGAGATGACGGCGCGCGACACCTTCGCCGGTGTGACCCACTCCCGGCTGTGGCACCGCACCTTCGAGCTGATCGAGAGCGGACCGGTGCCGGTCGTCGCCGCGCTCAAGGGCGCGGTGATCGGTGGTGGTCTCGAGCTCGCGGCGGCCTGCCACATCCGGGTGGCGGAGGAGAGCACCTTCTACGCCCTGCCCGAGGGCCAGCGCGGGCTGTTCGTCGGCGGTGGCGGGTCGGTCCGGCTGCCGCGGCTGATGGGGGTGGCGCGGATGAGCGACCTGATGCTGACCGGTCGTCGCCTCGACGCCCAGGAGGGCGCCGATGCCGGTCTGAGCCAGTACGTCGTGCCCGCCGGCGCGGGGGCCGAGAAGGCGCGCGAGCTGGCCGGGCGGATCGCGGCCAACGCCCCGCAGAGCAACTTCGCGGTGCTCCAGGCGCTGCCGCGGATCGCCGAGGCCAACCCCCGCGAGGGCTACCTGATGGAGGCGCTGATGGCGGCCGTCGCCCAGGGCACCGACGACGCGAAGACCCGGATGACCGACTTCCTGGAGGGCCGCGCGGCGAAGGTGATCGACCGGTGAGCGGGACTCCCCTCGCGCCGGGAGACGTGGTCTGGTCGCCGCCGGACGACGTCCTCGAGCGCACCCGGGTCGGTGCCTTCCTGGCCTGGCTCGCCGAGCACCGGGGCCGCACGATGCGCACCCACGAGGAGCTGTGGCGCTGGTCGGTCGACGACCTCGCCGGCTTCTGGTCCGCGGTCTGGGAGTTCTTCGAGGTCCGCGACCACGCGGCGTACACCTCGGTGCTCGACGACCCGGCGATGCCGGGCACGACCTGGTTCCCCGGTGCCCGGGTGAACTACGCCGAGCACCTGCTCGTCGGGCGCCCGGGTGGAGGTGCAGAGGGCGACCGGCTCGCGGTGCTGGGCCGGTCGCAGACCCGTGCGGACGTCGACCTGACCTGGGCCGAGCTGCGGGAGCAGGTGGCGCGGGCCCGCACGGTGCTGCGCGGGCTCGGCGTACGCCACGGCGACCGGGTCGTCGGCTACCTGCCCAACGTGCCCGAGACGCTGGTCGCCTTCCTCGCGACGGCCAGCCTGGGCGCCACCTGGGCCAGCTGTGCCACCGAGTTCGGTGCGCGCAGCGTGATCGACCGCTTCGCCCAGGTGGAGCCGGTGCTGCTGCTGGTCGCCGGCGGCTACCGCTACGGCGCGAAGCCGGTCGACCGTGGCCCGCAGGTGGCCGAGATCCGTGCGGCGCTGCCGAGCGTGCGCCACGTCGTCGACCTGGAGTACGGCGAGTGGCGCGTCCCCGACGCGCTCTCCTGGCCCGACCTGCTCGCCCGGTGCGACCCGGAGCCGCTGGCCTTCGAGCCGGTGGCGTTCGACCACCCGCTGCTCGTGCTGTTCTCCTCCGGTACGACGGGCCTGCCCAAGGCGATCGTGCACGGCCACGGCGGCATCCTGCTCGAGCACCTGAAGAACCACGCGCTGTCGTGGGACCTCGGCCCCGACGACCGGATGCTGTGGTTCTCCACCACGGCCTGGATGATGTGGAACGCCCTGGTCTCCTCGCTGCTGGTGGGCACCTCGGTCGTGCTGCTCGACGGCGACCCCGGCTACCCCGACCTCGGCTGGCAGTGGCGGGTCGCCGAGGAGACCGCGGCCACCCTGATGGGGGCCAGCCCGGGCTTCGTGATGGCCTGCCGCGCCGCCGGGGTCGACCTGCGTGAGCACGACCTCGCCATCCGGATCGTCGGGTCGGCCGGCTCGCCGATGCCGCCCGAGGGCTACGCGTGGGTCCGCGACCAGCTCGGGACGGCGGTCCAGCTCAACGTCGGCAGCGGCGGCACCGACGTGTGCTCGGCGATCGTGCAGAACAACCCCCTGCAGCCGGTGCGGGCGGGCCGGATCTCCGGGCGCGCCCTCGGCGTCGCCGCCCACGCCTGGGACGAGGACGGCCACGAGGTGGTGGGCGAGCCGGGCGAGCTGGTGATCACCGCGCCGATGCCGTCGATGCCCGTCGGGCTGTGGGGCGACACCGACGGCCGCCGGCTGCGCGCGGCCTACTTCGAGCGCTACCCGGGCGTGTGGCGGCACGGCGACTGGATCGTCTTCGAGCAGGACGGCTCGTGCGCGGTCACCGGACGCTCCGACGCGACGCTGAACCGGGGCGGTGTGCGCCTCGGGACGGCGGAGTTCTACCGCGTCGTGGAGGAGCTCGACGAGGTCGCCGACTCACTCGTCGTCCACCTCGAGGACCCGGCCGGGGGCAACGGTGAGCTGCTGCTGTTCGTGGTCCCGACGGCCGGGGTGGCCGACCCGGCCGACCCAGCCGATGTGGACGCGCTGCGCCGCGCCGCGGCCGGGGCCCTGCGCACCGCCCTCTCGCCGCGGCACGTCCCCGACTCGCTGCACGTGGTGCCGGCGATCCCGCGCAACCTGACCGGCAAGAAGCTCGAGCTGCCGGCCAAGCGAATCCTGCAGGGCGCCCGGCTCGAGGACGTCGCCAGTCGCGACGCCCTCGCCGATCCGACGTCGTTGGACGCCTTCGTCGCGCTCGCCGACCGCCGGGGCGTGACCCGGTGATCGGCCCCGAGGAGATCCGCACGGTCGGTGTCGTCGGCACCGGCGCCATCGGCTCGAGCTGGACCGCGCTGCTGCTCGAACGTGGCCTCGAGGTGGTCGCCACCGATCCCGCGCCGGGGGCGGAGCGGGCGCTGCGGGACACGGTCACCACGAAGCTCGGCGACCTCGGCTCCTCGGTCGGGCTGGGCGGGCTGCGCTTCGACGCCGACCTGCCCGCTGCGGTGGCCGGGGCCGACCTGGTGCTCGAGAACGGCCCGGAGCGGGTCGAGGTCAAGCGCGAGATCTTCGCCGCCCTCGACGCCGCGACCCGGCCCGACGTCCTGCTCGCCAGCAGCTCCTCCGGCCTGGCGCCGAGCGACTTCCAGGGTGTCGACGGCCATCCTGAGCGGGTGCTGGTCGTGCACCCCTTCAACCCGCCGCACCTGGTGCCGCTGGTCGAGGTGGTCGGGGGTCGACTCACCTCCGAGGCGGCGCTCGAGTCGGCGATGGCGGTCTTCAGGCACCTGGGGCGTACGCCGATCCGGCTGCGGCAGGAGCTGCCCGGGCACGTCGCCAACCGGCTGCAGGCCGCGCTGTGGCGCGAGGCCTACGACCTGGTCGGTCGCGGGGTCGTGTCCGTCGCCGACCTCGACCTGGCGATCTCGGCCGGGCCGGGTCTGCGGTGGGCGCTGCTCGGTCCCTTCGCCACCCAGCACCTCTCCGGTGGTCCGGGCGGGCTCGAGCACGTGCTCGAGCACCTCGGTCCGCCGATGGTCGAGTGGTGGCACGACCTCGGTGACCCCGAGCTGACCCCCGAGCTGGTCGACCGGCTGGTCGACGGCGTGCGCGAGGAGCTGGGCGGCCGCGAGGTCGAGGTGACCGCGGCCCGCGACCGTGCGCTGGGCGAGCTGCTGGCGCTCAAGGCGGCGACGGGGCTGGACGGGTGAGCGACCTCGGCCTCGGCTCCTGGCCGGCCCGCCGGGCGCGGGCGATCCCCGACCACCCGGCGCTGGTCGAGCAGGGCCGGACGACGACGTACGCCGGCCTCGACCGGCGCGCGACCCGCCTGGCCCACGGTCTGCGGGCGCGAGGTGTGCTCCGCGGCGACCGGGTGGCCTACCTCGGGCTGAACAGCGTCGACCTGTGCGTCGCGATGTTCGCGACGGCCAAGCTGGGCGCCGTCTTCCTGCCGCTGAACACCCGGCTGGCCGCCGCCCGAGCTCGACTTCATGCTCGAGCGACAGCGAGCCTCGCGTGCTGCTGTGGAAGGCCGACTTCGCGGACTCGGTGCAGGCGCTGGCCGACGACCGGCATCGACCTGGTCCGCCTCGAGCTCGACGAGGGGCGAGCCTGGACCGGCTCGCCGCCGACGCCGCCGACGAGACCCCGCTCGACGAGCCGATCGGGCTCGACGACCTGTTCATGATCCAGTACACGTCGGGCACCAGCGGACGCTCCAAGGGCGTCATGCTCAGCCACGGCAACATCACCTGGAACGTCCACAACCTGCTCGCCGACGTCGACCTGCGCGGTGACGAGGTCGCCCTGGTGACTGCGCCGCTGTTCCACACCGCAGCCCTCAACCAGGTGCTCTTCCCGACCCTGCTCAAGGGCGGTACGTCGCTGGTCGAGGCCCGCTTCGACCCCGAGCGCGCCCTCTCGCTGATCGAGGAGCACGGCGTCACGCTGCTGTTCGGCGTGACCTCGATGTACCTCGCCCTCGCCGCGGCCCCGTCGTACGCCTCGGCCGACCTGCACACGCTGCGCAGCGCGCTGACCGGTGGTGCCCCGGTGCCGCCGAGGCGGTGCTCGAGCACTGGCGCGAGCGCGGCGTGCCGCTGATCCAGGGGTACGGGCTGACCGAGGCCTCGCCGGGCACCACCTTGGTGCGCGCCGCGGACAGCACCGCGCAAGCTCGGCTCGGCCGGCACCGGCGTGCTTCTTCACCGACGTCCGCGTCGTCACCCCGACGGGCGAGCGCCGTCGGCGTCGGGCGAGCCGGGGGAGGTGCAGGTGCAGCGGGCCCAACGTGAGCGGCGGCTACTGGCGCAACCCCGGGGCGACGCGCGCCGCCTTCACCGACGACGGCTGGCTGCGTACCGGCGACCTGGCCACCGTCGACGACGGACGGTTACGTCAGCATCGTCGACCGGCTCAAGGACATGTACATCTCGGGTGGGGAGAACGTCTTCCCCGCCGAGGTCGAGCAGGCCCTGCACACCCATCCCGCCGTGGCCGAGTGCGCGGTGATCGGCGTGCCCGACGAGCGGTGGGGCGAGGTCGGCCGGGCGGTCGTCGTGCTGCGCGAGCCCGGGGCGGCGAGCGGGCCGGACCTGCTCGAGCCACCTCTACGGCCGGCTGGCCCGCTACAAGATCCCGGAGTCGGTCGTCCTCGTCGACGCGCTGCCGCACAACGCCTCCGGCAAGCTGGTCAAGAACGCCACTCAGAGAGGAACACGGATGACCCGGTACACCCCCGCGATCGACCTCGACGCGATCGCCGCCATCGACGTCCACGTGCACGTGGAGCAGGACGGCCACGGTCACCTGTCCCTGGACCAGGAGCTGCTGGACGCCTCCGCGGCGTACTTCAGGTCGGCGCAGGACCGTACGCCGACCGTCGAGGACCTCGCGGCGACCTACCGCGGGCTGGGGATGGCCGCCGTGGTGTTCACCGTCGACGCCGCGACCAGCACGGGCCACCCGGCCCTGTCCAGCGCGGAGATCGCCGACGCGTGCGCCGAGCACGCGGACGTGCTGATCCCGTTCGGCTCGGTCGACCCGCTGCGGGGTGCGGCCGCCGTCGAGCAGGCGCAGGTCCTGGTCGAGCAGCACGGGGTGCGCGGCTTCAAGTTCCACCCGAGCCTCCAGGGCTTCGCGCCGGACGACCCGGCGTACCGGCCGCTGTGGGAGGTGCTGGAGGGCCTGGGTGTCCCGGCGCTCTTCCACACCGGTCAGAACGGGATCGGGGCGGGGCTGCCGGGCGGGCGCGGGATCAAGCTGCGCTACTCCAACCCGATCCTGCTCGACGACGTCGCCGCCGACTTCCCGGGCCTCACCGTGATCCTCGCGCACCCCTCGGTGCCCTGGCAGGCCGAGGCGATCTCGATGGCCACGCACAAGGCCAACGTGTTCATCGACCTCTCGGGCTGGCGGCCGAAGTACTTCCCGCCGGAGCTGGTCCGCGCCGCCGGGGGGATGCTGCGAGAGAAGGTGCTCTTCGGCAGCGACTTCCCGCTGATCACGCCGGAGCGCTGGATGGCCGATGCCGCCGAGCTGGGCTGGACGCCCGAGGTGCTGCCCGGCATCCACAAGGCCAACGCCGCCCGGGTGCTCGGCCTGGCCTGAGTGCCGTAGGCGATGCTGGAGCCGTGGTGAGCGCCCGTGAGCCGACGCTGCTCTACCTGATGAAGCAGGTGGAGCTGGCCGTCCGCGCCCGGCTGGACGAGATGGTCCGCCCCGCCGGGCTGACGGCGTTGCAGTACACCGCGCTCACCGTCCTGGAGGGCCACCCCGACCTGACCGCTTCGCACCTGGCCCGCCGCTCCTTCGTGACGGCGCAGAGCATGGCCGACATGATCACCGCCCTCGACGCCCGGGGCCTGATCGAGCGGCACCGGGACCAGCGTGACCGGCGTCGGCTGGTGCTGGCGCTGACCAGTGCCGGGCGGGACCTGCTCGACATGCACCGTGAGCAGGTGCGTGACCTCGAGGCCGAGATGCTGGCCGGCCTCGACGCGGACGAGGCGCTCGGGCTGCGACGGGCGATGGAGTCGTGCCGGGAGCAGCTGGACCGGAAACCGGGGACAAAATAGGCAGGAATCCTGTACATCTCCGCCTCGAGGTGATTGGCTTCGCACTCGTGAACCCCTTGACTGCTGTCCTTCCCGAGGTGACTCGATGAGTGCCACGACCGGTCCCACCTCCACCGCCTCCGGCCCCGCGGGCGAGCGCCACCAGCTCAACGCAGGCACCCTCCTGGCGGCCGCCCTCGCGGTGGCCGTGGCCCAGGTCGGGCTGTCCATCCCGGCGGTGCTCAACGGTCTGTTCCAGATGGACCTGCACACCAGCTCCACCCAGCTGACCTGGATCTCGGACGCCTTCCTGGTCCCGATCACCCTCTTCGAGCTCTCCTTCGGCGTCGTCGGTGACCTGTTCGGGCGCAAGCGGCTGCTGGCGGGTGGTGCGGCGCTGATGGTCGTCGGCTCGCTGATCGCCTCCTTCACCCCCTCCGGCACCAGCACCGGCGGGCAGGTGGCCGTGCTGTGGACCGGGCAGGTGATCGCCGGCCTCGGCGCGGCGGCGATCTTCCCGACGTCGATCGCGATGCTCGCCTCGGGCACCCACACCGCCCGTGAGCGGGCGCACGCCATCTCGGTCTGGGCCGCGGCCCTGACCGGTGCGGGGTTCATCTCCCCGGTCCTGGCCGGGCTGCTGGCGCGCCTGCGACCACTCCGGCGGTCCGGAGTCGCAGCTGGCGCTGGGCCTTCCTCGCCCTGGCCGTGCTGGCCCTGGTCAGCGCCGTGGTCACCGTGCTGCTGGCCCAGAACTCCTCCGCCCCCCTCGGCCGCTCGCTGGACTGGCCGGGCCAGGTCACCGTGGCGATCGGGTTGTTCGCCCTGCTGTTCGCCGTGATCCAGGGCGCCGACGACGGCTGGGGCAGCCCGTTGGTGGTCGGCGGCTTCGTGGTCGCGGTGGTCTTCCTGGTCGCGTTCGTGCTCGTCGAGCGCCGTGTGGAGCGCCCGTTGCTCCGGCTCGACCTGTTCAGCAACCGGATCTTCATGGTGACCTGCCGTGGTCACCGTGATCGGCATGTTCGCCTACCTCGGCACGGCGTACTCCACCAGCATCCGGCTCTCGGCCATCCAGGGCTACTCGCCGCTGAAGACCTCGATCGGCTTCGTCTGCCTCAACATCATGGGTGTCGTGCTGTTCCCGGTCAGCACCCGGCTGATCGAGCGGTACAACCCGGGGTGGATGCTCGCGGGCGGCATGGGGCTGATCGCCGCTCGGCGACCTGGTGATCGCACGCGATCCCGGCCACCAACCTCTCGATCGCGGCGGTGGCCGTCCCGCTGCTCGTGGTCGGCATCGGCTTCAAGCTCGCGGTCACCTCGATCACCGTGGTCGCGGTGAACAGCGTGCCGACCCCGAAGGCCGGCATGGCCAGCGGCGCGACCAGCATGTTCCGCGACTTCGGGCTCACCCTGGGCCCCGCGATCATCGGTGCGGTCGCCCTCAGCCGGGCGGCCAACGAGATCACCGCCAAGGTCTCCGCCTCGCCGTCGCTGCAGGCCGGCGCTCAAGGCGTTCAACGCCGCGCCGGGGCAGGCCCCGGCGGCGCAGCGCCCGGAGCTCGGGGCGGCCGTCGGCGCGGTCAACTCGGGGCCGCTCGGGCGCCAACGGGGTGCCCGGCACGGTGACGCTGCCGGACGGCACGACCCAGCCCTTCAACCCGATCAAGGAGGTCGCCTTCCACGCCCTGTCCAACGCCTACTCGATCGGCTTCCTGATCTGCGGGATCGCCGCCCTGGTCGCCGCCGTCATCGCCGTGGTCTTCCTCGGCGGGCAGTCGCACCAGAGCAACTTCGACGTCGAGGACTGAACCCGGATCCACCGATCTCCGCCTGTTGCGCGCCACCAGCCAGGCACGCTGGCTGCGTTGCCGACGCTCGCCAGACACCCGGTATGCCCACGCGCCGGCGCCTGGCCAGCGCACCCGTCTGGTGACGCTCACGACGGCGGCCATCGGTGAATCCGGGCTGAAGGTGCCCGCAGCTCACCTGGAGGCGCTCGGTCGCTGCCCCCACGCCTGGGTGCAGCCCGACGGAGGCCGGGGCTGAGCCGGCGCCTCCCGAGCCACGCCGCAGGTGGCACCATCGGGGCGTGAGCACTCCGGTCCAGATCATCTCCCCCCGCGAGGTGCCGCTGGGCGGGCTCCGCGCGATGACCGTACGACGGACCCTGCCGACCCGCGGCCGCACCTTGATCGGTGCCTGGTGCTTCCTCGACCACTACGGCCCGGACCCGGTCGAGGAGACCGGCGGCATGGTGGTCGCGCCGCACCCGCACACCGGGCTGCAGACGGTGAGCTGGCTCTTCGAGGGCGCCATCGAGCACCGCGACTCGACCGGTCAACGGGCCGTGGTGCGTCCCGGGGCGGTGAACCTGATGACGGCCGGGCGCGGGATCAGCCACTCGGAGATCTCGGTGCCCTCGGAGCCCGCGACCCGGCCGAGCGGGCTGCACGGCGTCCAGCTGTGGGTGGCGCTCCCGGACGCGGCCCGGGGGGTCGAGCCGGACTTCGAGCACCACGAGGCGCCGCGAGTCTCGGGCCGGGGCTGGTCGGCGACGGTGCTGCTCGGCTCGCTGCTCGGGCGGACCAACCCCGCGCGCACCTACTCACCGCTGGTGGGCGCGGAGATCGTGCTCGCCGCCGGCACCACGCTGACCCTGCCGGTCGAGGTGACCCACGAGCACGGCGTTCTCGTCGACTCCGGCGACGTCACGGTGGGGGGCGCCCCGGTCGGCGTGGCCGAGCTCGGCTACCTGGCTCCGGGCGGCAACACCCTCCACCTGCGGGCGGGCAGCGACGCCCGGGTCGTGCTGATCGGTGGCGAGCCGCTCGGGGAGCAGATCGTGATGTGGTGGAACTTCGTGGGCCGCAGCCACGAGGACGTCGTGGCCCACCGCGCGCAGTGGCAGGCGCTGCTGGCCGGCGAGGACCAGGACCGGTTCGCGCTGCCCGACGACGACCGGCACCCGAGCATCCCGGCCCCCGACCTGCCGAACGCCCGGCTCCGGCCCCGGGGCTGAGCCCGGGTCGGGCAGCAGCCGGATCCGCACGGTGAGCAGGTCGGTGCCGAGCAGGCGCACGTTCATCGCGTTGCAGATCCGCAGCGGGTGCCAGCGGACGATGCGGCGCTGCCGCGCGACCGCGTCGTCGTCGGGCAGGAGCTCCGCGACGCCGTCGATCCAGCGCAGCCGCAGGCCCGCCCGGACCCTGACCCGCACGCGGGGGTCGGCGGCGATGTTGCGCACGTAGCCGGCCTGCCGGCCGTGTTCCGCGATCACCCACAAGACGTCGCGCGTGCGGCCGTTGCCGACCGGCGTACGTCGTGGCTGGGCGCTCCTGCGGCCGCGGGTCTCCAGCAGGACCAGCCCCAGCGGGTTGATCCCGACGGACAGCAGCGAGCGGACCAGCGGGTTGACCACGTAGCGCTGCAGGATGCGTACGACGGCCCGCTTCGCGCGCCGGCTCCGGGTGGTCAGGGCGAGGTTCACGGCGTACAGGACCGTCTGCACCCAGGCCCCGGTCAGGCCGGGCCAGGCGTGCGGGCTGAGCAGGTAGGGAACCCAGGCCAGCAGCAGGCCCGCGACGGTGCCGACCAGCAGGCCACGCGGAATGCTCATACGAGCGTATTGGTTCATACGACTGTATGATCCTCGTCATGAGCACGCTGTCAAGCCCCCGCCGTGACCTCCTCGTCGCCACCATGCTCGCTCTCGTGGGCGAGCGCGGTCTGGAGGCGCTGAGCGTCCGGGTGGTCGCTGGCGCCGGGGGCGTGTCCATCGGCACGGTGCAGCACTACTTCGCGACCAAGGACGCCATGCTCACGGCCGCCTTCGAGGAGGTGGTGCACCGGGTGCGGGCCCGGGTCCAGGGGGTCGAGCTGGGCGACGACGTACGCCAGAACCTGGGCTGCGTGCTCGCTGAGCTGCTGCCCCTCGACGACGAACGTCGCACGGAGGTGCGGGTGCAGCTGGCGTTCGCGGCCCGGGCCGCGGTGACCCCCGGCCTCGCCGCGATCCAGCGCGGCATCCTCGAGGAGATCACCGTCGGTCTCGGGGCGGCGTTCCTGGCCCTCGGGCAGGACGCGCCCACGGCCCGCCTCTCCGCGAGGGTGGCCCTGGCGGCGGCCGACGGGCTCGCCCAGCACGCCGTGAGCACCTCGACCCTCGACGCGACAGGGGTGGCCGCGGCGCTCGACCGGCTGCTCGACGCCGTGTGCTGAAGCGGCTACCGCCCGCCGGCCACCCGCAGCGTCGTCCCGCTCACGTACGCCGCCGCGTCGGAGAGCAGCCAGGCGATCGCCCCGGCTACCTCGTCCGGTTCCCCGGCGCGGCCGAGCGGCACGGTGGGGGCGACCCGCTCCAGCCGGTCCGGCTCGCCGGCGTCGGCGTGGATGTCGGTGCGGACGATGCCGGGCGCGACACCGACGACGCGGATCCCGCGCCCGGCCACCTCCTGGCCGAGCCCGGTCGTCAACGCATCGACCCCGGCCTTGGCCGCGGCGTAGTGCACGTACTCGTGCGGCGAGCCGAGCGTCGCCGCGGCCGACGAGACGTTGACCAGCACGCCGCCCTCGGTCAGGTCGCGCACGGCGCGACGTGCGACGAGCAGGGCGGCGGTCAGGTTGAGGCCGACGACCTCGGTGACCACCTCGACCGGGGTGTCGGCGAGATCGCCCGTGTGCATGGTCGCGCCGGCGTTGTTGACCACCCCGGTGACCGGGCCGACCTCGGCCGCGACGTCGAAGAGGGTGTCGATGGCGGCCGGGTCGGTGAGGTCGCCCCGCACCGCCCGACAGGTCCGCCCCGTCTGCTGCAGGTCCTCGACGAGGGACCGGGCGGAATCCTCGTCGGTGCGGTGGCCCAGCACCAGGTCGTGACCGAGTGCCGCGAGCCGACGGGCGGTCGCCGCGCCGATCCCGCGGGTGCCGCCCGTGATCACGGTGAGGGGGTGCGCCATGCCGGTCAGCGTAGGACGTGCGGGCAACGCTGTCGGACCGCACCACTAGGCTCGCCGCGTGAGCGAGTTCCAGGTGACCTTCTGGCGCGACCTGCCCTCGATGGTGGCCGCGCGCGACGACGACGGCAGCCTCAAGGCGGAGCTGGCGCCCCGCTTCGCCGACGGCGATCGACGAGGCCGCGATGCGTCTCGGCGACACCGGGGCCGACGAGTACCTCGCGGGCTGGCGGCGCAGCGACTGGCAGCCGGCCGAGGGAGCCGCCGGCGCTGCCCTCGACCGGATGGTCCGAGAGCTCGAGGAGGCGTGGCCCGAGGAGCGCCTCACGGCGTACCTCGACACCCTGGGCGACGAGCCCGGGCACGGCCTGGGCGAGAGCCTGGTCGACGAGCTCGAGGACCCCCGGTGACGGCACTCTCGGAGCTGGTCGGGGCGCACCGACCGGTCCTGCTCGACGGCGGCATGGGCACGCTGCTCCAGGACGCCGGGCTCGACGACGGCGGCTCCGGAGAGCTGTGGAACCTCGAGCGGCCCGACGCGGTCCGGGCCGCCCACACGGCCTACGCCGAGGCCGGTGCGCGGATCCTGACCACCAACACCTTCGGTGGCACCCGACCCCGCCTGGACATGCACGGCCTGGGCGACCGGGTCCACGAGATCAACGCTGCCGGCGCCGCGATCGCCCGGGAGGTCGGCGGCGCCGTACGGCGCACTGGTCGCCGGCGACCTCGGTCCGACCGGGGAGCTGATGGAGCCGCTCGGCACCCTCGACGCCGGCCGACGCCCGAGGCGCTGTTCGACGAGCAGCTGGTCGGCACTGCGCGACGGCGGGATCGACCTGGTGCTGATCGAGACGATGAGCGACCTCGCCGAGGCGCGGCGCGGCCGTCGCGGCCGCGCCCGCGCCGTCGTGCCCGGCCTGCCGGTGATCGGCGACGATGAGCTTCGACACCAACCTGCGCACGATGATGGGCGTGCGCCCGGGCGACGCCGTGGTCGCGCTGGCCGAGGCCGGGCGTCGACGCCGTGGGGGCCAACTGCGGTCGCGGACCCGCGGAGATGGAGCAGATCGCCGCCGAGATGGTCGCGGCCCGCCCCGACGGGCTGCTGCTGGTCGCCCAGTCCAACGCCGGGCTGCCGCAGGTCGTCGGCGACCACTTCGAGTACGACGCCACGCCCGACGACCTGGCCGCGCACGCCGTGCGGCTGCGCGAGCCTCGGCATCGACCTGGTCGGGCGGCTGCTGCGGCTCGACCCCGGCCCACGTCGCGGCGATGGCGGCGGCGCGTGACCGCTGGCCGATGGCGCCGTGAGCGGAGCGGCGTCGTCGTCGGCGACGACGGCGTCGCCGCGCTGCCCGTGGGGCGCGCTCGCCGGCGATGACGGCGTACCACGACACCGAGTGGGGCGCTGCCGGTGCACGGCGAGAGCCGCGCTGTTCGAGCGGCTCAGCCTCGAGGGCTTCCAGGCCGGGCTGTCGTGGCGGACCATCCTGGACAAGCGCGAGCGCTACCGCGAGGTCTTCCACGGCTTCGACGTCGACCGGGTCGCCGCGCTGGGCGACGCCGACGTGGAGCGGCTGATGGGCGACCCCGGCATCGTGCGCAACCGGGCCAAGATCGAGGCCGCGCGCAAGAACGCCCGCGCGGCCCAGGCGCTGCGCGACGGACGGCGGGCTGGAGGCGTTCGTGCTCGGCTTCGCCCCGTCCGAGACGCCCCGCCCCCGCACCACCGACGAGGTGCCGACCGTCTCGCGCGGAGAGCGCGGCGCTGTCCAAGGCGCTGAAGAAGCGCGGGCTTCGGCTTCGTCGGACCGACCACGATGCACGCCCTGATGGAGGCGACGGGCCTCGTCGACACCCACCTGCTCGACTGCTTCCGGCGCGGGCTGCGGCGGCGCGCTGGCGCGCGGTGAGGCCAGCGGCGTCCGGGTCAGCCGACGTGTGCCTGCGTGCCGCTCGACCTCCGCGGGCTCCGCGCCGGCTGGGCTCCCCTACCACGCGTCGGCACCGGTGCGGCGTGCCCCGTCGGAGTCCGTCGTGCGTCGACCGCTCGGCCGGCCGCGGCGGGCCCGGTCGCCCTGACTGCCGGTCGCGTCGGCCGCGTCGCCGCGCTGCCGGCCGCGCGTCTCGGCCCGGGCCTCCGCGCCGGCCGAGGTGGCCCGCAGCTCGACGTGGGGCAGCATCAGCAGGATCACGAAGGCCACGAGCATCACGCAGCCCGCCGATCAGCAGCACCATGCTCATCGAGTCCGAGAAGCCGACCTTGAACGGGTGCGCGAGCACGTCGGGGAAGGTGCCGATCACCGAGGAGTCGTTCTGCACCTTGGCGATCACACCGCCGCCGTTGGCCAGGCTGTCCTTGAGCGCGGAGTTCGCCGGGTCGGTCGAGCGCCTGCTGGAAGGCCGGCGTCCTGGCGGCCGCGGTGAAGGCGGCCTTGATGTTGTCGCCCAGCGTGCTGAACAGCAGCGACAGGAACACCGCGACGCCGAGCGTGCCGCCCATCTGGCGGAAGAAGGTCGCCGAGCTGGTGGCGACGCCGATGTCGCTTCGCGGGCACGGCGTTCTGCACGATGATCGTCAGCGGCTGCATGCACTGGCCGAGACCCAGGCCGAGGAACAGCATCCCGCCCATCACCCACAGCAGGCTGGTGTCGGCGGTGACGAAGGACAGCGCGATCATCGCGACCGCGGCCAGGCCGGAGCCGATGATCGGGAAGATCCGGATCTGATGCCGGTGCGGGAGGTGATCTGACCGGTCACGATGCCGGCGCTCATCATCCCGACCACCATCGGCAGCATCATCAGCCCGGCCTTGGTGGGCGAGGCGCCGTGCACGATCTGCATGTACTGCGGCAGCACCGTGATCGCGCCGAAGAGCGCCGGCGCCGATGATCACGCTGGCCGCGATGGTGACGGCGGCGGCGCGGATCTTGAAGATCCGCAGCGGGATCAGGGCGTCTCGCGCATCTCGTCGCTCGACGGCAGGTAGAAGGCGGCGATGCCCACCACGCCGATGGCGTACGCCGCGATCGACGCGGCCGGAGCCCCAGCCCCACGTCGCGGCCCTGCTCGGCGACGATCAGCAGCGGCACCACGGCGACGACGAGGCGCAGGCCGCGCCCCACCAGTCGATCCTGATGTTGGCCGCGCGCTGCACGTGCTTGAGGTGCAGGTTCTTGGTGACCACGAACAGCGCCAGCGATGCCGATCGGCACGTTGACCAGGAACACCCAGCGCCAGCCGGTGATGCCGAAGATCGAGGCCTGGCCGGCGAACAGCCCGCCGGCGACCGGGCCGAGCACGCTCGAGGTGGCGAAGACGGCCATGAAGTAGCCGGTGTACTTGGCCCGCTCACGCGGGGAGACGATGTCGCCGATGATGGCCAGGACCAGGGTGAACAGGCCGCCGGCGCCGAGGCCCTGGAGCGCCCGCAGGGCCGCCAGCTCGTACATCGTCTGGGCGAACGAGCACAGCGCCGAGCCGATGATGAACACGCGTGATCGCGAACAGGAACAGCTTCTTGCGCCCGTAGAGGTCGCCGAGCTTGCCGTAGATCGGCGTGGTGATCGTCGAGGTGATCAGGTACGCCGTGGTGACCCAGGCCTGGATCGAGAGCCCGTCGAGGTCGTCGGCGATGGTGCGGATCGCCGTGCCGACGATCGACTGGTCGAGCGCGGCCAGGAACATCCCCAGCAGCAGGCCGGACAGGATGGTCAGGATCTGGCGGTGGGTGTAGTCGCCGGAGTCGTCGTCCCCCGACGTGTCCCCGCTGGTCTGGACGGGTGCCTTCGTCGGCTCGTCGGCGGGCCCGCCCGCGGGCTCGCTGATCGTCGTGGCCATCGGCCCTCCCCTGCTCGTCACGTCAGTATCGGCCCTTCCGGGCCGACCCGGACACGATAGTTGTCCCGGACAACCTGGCGCACCTTCTTTGACGAGGATCACGTCCTCCGGCGCCGGAACCGGCCGCCGGTGCGGCAGGGTGGCGCCATGAGCACCCACGTCCACGCTTTCGGTGACGACAGCCTCGGTGAGCACGACGCGGTCGGCCTGGTCGGCCGCTGGGAACCGGCGCGGTCTCCTCGGCCGAGCTGGTGACGGCGGCGATCGCCCGGGTCGAGCGGCTCGACCCCCTGCTCGAACGCGGTCGCCTACCGCTCCTTCGACCGGGCGGTCGTCGAGTCGCGCTCGCCGGGCGCGGGCTACTTCTCGGGAGTGCCGTCGTTCGTGAAGGACAACTCCGACGTCGAGGGGATGCCCACCCAGCAGGGCACCACGTCGTACGCCGCCCGGCCGGCCGGCGCGGACGGCGACTGGGCGCGGATGTTCCACGCCCTCGGTCTGGTCACGCTCGGCAAGACCCAGCTCTCCGAGTTCGGCTTCTCGGCCAGCGCGGAGTTCCCCAGCGCGTACCGGCCTGGCCGCGGTGCGCAACCCCTGGGACCCGGCGTACACCTCGGGCGCCTCGTCGGCCGGGTCCGCGGCCCTCGTCGCCGCCGGCGCGGTGCCGCTGGCCCACGCCAACGACGGCGGTGGCTCGATCCGGATCCCGGCCTCGTGCTGCGGTCTGGTCGGGATGAAGCCGACCCGCGGCCGCACGCCGAGTGACAAGACCTCCCGGCAGATGCCCGTGCGGATCGTGCACGACGGGGTCGTCACCCGCAGCGTGCGCGACACCGCGGCGTTCCTGCGCGAGGCGGAGAAGGTCTACCGCGACCTCGCAGCTCCCACCGATCGGCGACGTCCGGGGTCCGGGGCGACGCCGGTTGCGGATCGGCCTGGTCACCACCTCGATCGGGGGCCGGCGCACCGATCCCGAGTGCGTGGCCGCGGTCGAGGACCTGGGCCGGCTGCTGGAGGCCGAGGGGCACCGGATCGAACCGATCACCCCGCCGGTGCCGGACTCCTTCGACGAGGACTTCCTGCTCTACTGGGGCGATGCTGGCGGCCTTGTTGACCGACACCGGACGGTTCACCCTCGGCCAGGACTTCAGCCGCGCGCGCACCGACAACCTGACCCGGGGGCTGACCCGGATGGCGCACCGCAAGGCCCTACGGCTGCCCGGCGCGACGCGACGGCTGCGCGCGACCGCCCGGATCTCGCGTGAGCACTTCGCGCGGCACGGGTACGACGTGGTCGTGTCGCCGACCCTCGCCGCGCCGCCGTTGCGGATCGGCGAGCTTGCTCCCGACCAGACCTACGAGGACATCGTCGCCCGGCTGCTGGAGTGGGTCACCTACACGCCCTGGCAGAACGCCACCGGTGACCCGGCGGTCTCACTGCCCACGGCGACCTCGAGCGCCGGCCTGCCGGTCGGGGTGATGCTCAGCGCGCCGCAGGGCGGCGAGGCGACCCTGCTCGAGCTGGCCTACGAGATCGAGGCGCTGCGCCCGTTCCGCCGGATCCAGGACTGCCTGGACTCCTTGGTCACCGGGGAGTGACGAGGAGGGTCTGGCTGGAGCGGGCGACCAGGCCGCGCTCGTCGTAGACCTGCGCCGCCGCCTGGCCGACCGAGCCGGGCCCGAGGGTGGTCTCGGCGTCCAGGCAGATCCACTCGCCCACCGGCTGGCGCAGCAGGGTGACGGTGAGCTCGGTGTTCATGAAGGACCACTCGCGGATGTCGAGGGCCGAGGACACCCCGCTGGCGGAGTCGACACAGGTCAGCAGCCGCTGCAGCCCGCTGAGCTCCTCGCCGGGGACCAGCGCCACGGTCGGTCGCATCCAGGCGACGGCGGCGCCGGGCTCGCCGATCGCACCCGACACCCAGCGCCACTCGATGCTGTCCAGGTAGCCGGCGAGCCAGCCCTCCGGCGCGGGCTGCAACCGGCCGTGCTCGGGGCGCGAGTGTGGCGGGGCCGAGCTGCCCGGGCCGTCGTCGGACCCGGGGAAGGTCCAGGCCTTGGCCCGGGCGACCGCGCGGCCGGCCCGGTCGTCGTACATCTCGGCGACCAGCAGCGACACCGTCCGGCCCGGGCGCACGACGCTCGCGTGCACCCGCAGCGGTGCCACCGGGATCGGACCGAGGATGTCCATGGAGAAGCTGCCGACGACGTGCCCGGCGGGGGTCAGGTCCTCCAGCGCCCGCCCCAGCAGGGCCGCGGGCGGGCCGCCGTGCTGGGCCTTCGCGCTCCACGGCCCGGCCGTGGCCGGGGTGGTGAAGAAGCGTTCGCCGGTGGGTGCACCCGGCCCGCCCGGGACGTAGTACGCCGCCTCGAACGGGGCGCCTGATTGCGATTTCACGTTACTCCTCACGGCTGTGTATCGTTGCTCCTCGCGTCTGGGGCACGACCCCGGGAGCCCGCCCCTTTAGCTCAGTCGGCAGAGCGTCTCCATGGTAAGGAGAAGGTCTACGGTTCGATTCCGTAAAGGGGCTCGGAGATCGATGGTGCCAGCGAGGAGACTCACCGGGAACAATCCGGTCCGGCACCCGTGTTCCATGCGGCGGGGTAGCTCAGGCGGTTAGAGCGCACGACTCATAATCGTGAGGTCGCGGGTTCGATCCCCGCCCCCGCTACTCGCACTCCAGCCCCTCGCACGGGGCACCACCAGCACCAACCAGGAAGAGGCACTGCCGTGGCCAGCAAGAGCTCCGACGTCCGCCCGAAGATCACCATGGCGTGCGTGGACTGCAAGGAACGCAACTACATCACCAAGAAGAACCGGCGCAACAACCCGGACCGCATGGAGCTGAAGAAGTTCTGCCCGCGGTGCCGTCAGCACACCGACCACCGCGAGACCCGCTGATCCAGGCTGCGACTCCGTGGTCGACGCATCGCTCGCCGGACGCACCTTCGCGTCCCCTCCGCCGTACGACGTGACACCGGAGCGCGTGGCCGCCTTCGCGGCCGCGACGGGCACGCCGTACGCCGAGGGCGACCCGGCGCCGGCGACGTTCCCGATCGTGGTCGCCTTCGAGGCGATGCAGGCGCTGATGGCCGACCCGGAGGTCGGCATCGAGCTGAGCCACGTGATCCACGGTGAGCAACGGTTCGCCTACCAGCGCCCGCTCGTCGTGGGTGACCGGCTGACCGCGACGCTGAGCGTCGAGTCGCTGCGCCAGATCGGCGGCGCCGACATCATCGCGACCTCGAGCGCGATCACCGACGCCGACGGTGCCCTGGTCTGCACGGCCCGGGCCACCCTGGTGCACAGCGCATGAGCGCGCAGCCGGGCGTCGGCGAGGCCCTGGCCACCCAGACCTACCGGGTCACCCGCGACGACCTGGTCGCCTACGCCGCGGCGGCCGGGGACCCCAACCCGATCCACCAGGACGAGGACGTCGCCCGATCGGTCGGCCTGCCCGGGGTGATCGCCCACGGCATGTACACCCTGGCGCTGGCCGCCCGCGCCGTCGACACCTGGGCCGGTGGTCCCGGCCGCGTGGTCGACCTCGGGGCGAAGTTCACCAAGCCGGTCGTCGTACCGGCGGGGGAGCAGGGTGCCGAGGTGAGCGTGGCCGGCATCGTGCAGAAGGTGCAGGACGGCCTCACGACGTACGCCCTGACCGTCACCTGCGGCGACGACAAGGTGCTCGGCCGGCCCACGGCGACGATCCGTGCCTGAGCGCACCCTCTCCGACCTGACCACGCTGCACCTGGGCGGTCCGGCGGACCGCCTGGTCGAGGCCACCACCGAGGAGGAGCTCCTCGAGGCCGTCCGCGAGGCCGACGGGGTCGGCACCTCGCTGCTGGTGCTCGGCGGTGGCAGCAACGTCGTGGTCGGTGACGACGGCTTCCGCGGCACGGTGGTGCACGTCGCCACTCGTGGGATCACCGAGGACACCGACGCCTGCAGCGGCGCCACCGTGCGGGTCGCCGCGGGGGAGTCCTGGGACGACCTGGTCGCCGAGGCGGTGCGCCGCGGCTGGGTCGGCCTCGAGGCGCTCTCGGGCATTCCCGGCGCGGTCGGTGCCACCCCGATCCAGAACGTCGGCGCCTACGGCCAGGAGGTGTCGCAGACGATCGCCCGGGTGCGGACCTGGGACCGTGAGGCCGGCGCCGTGCGCACCTTCGCTGCCGACGAGTGCGGGTTCGGCTACCGCTCCAGCAGGTTCAAGGCCGAGCCCGGCCGGCACGTGGTGCTCGACGTGACCTTCCAGCTGGCCCTGGGCGACCTCGGCGCCCCGGTGGCCTACGCCGAGCTGGCCCGCACGCTGGGGATCGAACCGGGCCGCCGGGCGCCCCTGGCCGAGGTGCGCGCGGCCGTGCTGGGGCTGCGTCGCTCGAAGGCGATGGTGCTCGATCCCGGCGACCACGACACCTGGAGCGCCGGGTCGTTCTTCACCAACCCCGTCCTCGCGCCGGCCCGGGTGCCCGACGGAGCGCCGGCCTGGCCGCAGCCGGACGGGCCCGACGGTCCGCTGGTCAAGACCAGCGCCGCCTGGCTGATCGAGCACTCCGGCTTCACCAAGGGGTACGGCGCCGGCCCCGCGACGCTGTCGCACAAGCACACCCTCGCGCTGACCAACCGCGGCTCGGCGAGCACCGCCGACCTGCTCGCCCTGGCGCTCGAGGTGCGCGACGGGGTGGAGCTCGCCTTCGGCATCAGGCTGGTCAACGAGCCGGTGCTGGTCGGCTGCTCGTTGCGCTGAGCCGGGCTCAGCCTGGTCCCGGGCTCAGAAGTCGGTGCCCGAGTCGTAGGACGACCCGCTGTTGACCGCGATCACCACGATCAGCACGACGACCACGATCGCGAGCACCAGCAGCACGGTGCCGATGATCCCCATCACGAAGCCGGCCTGGGCGTTGCCGGCGCCGCCGAGCTGGCCGTTGGAGGCGTTGATCTCCCGCTTGCTCTTGGCCCCCACCGCCCACGCGAACGGCGCCATCAAGAACAGCGCCCCGCAGGTCAGGAAGCCGCCGACCAGCGAGACCAGGCCCAGCACCATCGCGGTGGTGGCCTGGGGCTGCTGGGGCTGCTGCGGCTGCACGTAGCCGGCGTACGCCGGGGGGGCGTAGGTCGGCTGGCCGTAGCCCTGGGGGGCGTACGGCGGGGGCGGGGGTGGCGGTGGCGGGTAGGACTGGTCATGGGGCTGATCGGGGGTCTGGCCGTAGCCCGCCCACGGGCTCTCGCCGGAGGCGGGCGCGGGGGCGGGGCCCTGCTGGTAGCCCGGCTGGCCGGCCTGGCCCTGCTGCGCCAGCTTCTCCCAGTAGCCCGGCTCGTCGGGCCGGATCGGCGCGGTCTCCTCCGTGCTCGCCGGCCCCGACTCGTTCGGCGGCTTGGCGAACGGATCGTCAGGATCGGTACCCGGGATAGTTGCTGGTCATGAGGGTGATTGTGCCAACCACTGGTCGATCTCGCCCAGCAGAGCGCGACTTCTTCTCCGCCGGGGCGCACGACGCGGTCACCGACATCCGGGCCAGCTCGGCCAGGACCGGGTCGCCCAGGTCGTGAGCAGCCCGCATCGTGGCGTACTGACCCGCGAGCCGGGACCCGAAGAGCAGCGGGTCGTCGGCACCGAGGGCGACCGTGACCCCGGCGTCGAGGAGCTGGGGCAGCGGCACCGAGGTGAGGTCGCTGTAGACGCCCAGCGAGACGTTGGAGACCGGGCACAGCTCCAGGGCGACGTCGGCGTCCACGAGCCGGCTCACCAGGTCGTGGTCCTCCACCGCCCGCACGCCGTGCCCGAGCCGAGCGGCGTGCAGGTCGTCGAGGCAGGAGCGGATGCTCGCCGGGCCGAGCAGCTCGCCCCCGTGCGGGTCGAGCAGCAGGCCGGCCCGCTCGGCGATCCGGAACGCCGGGGCGAACTCCGCGGTGCTGCCTCGGCGCTCGTCGTTGGAGAGCCCGAAGCCCACCACGCCCCGGTCGACGTACTGCGCGGCCAGACGGGCCAGGGTGCGCGCGTCCAGCGGGTGCCGGGTGCGGTTGGCCGCGATCACCACCGCGATCCCCAGACCGGTGCGCGGCGGAGGCGTCGCGAACGGAGTCGAGCACCAGGTCGGTGAACGCGGTGATCCCCCCGAAGCGAGCGGCGTAGCCGCTGGGGTCGACCTGGATCTCCAGCCAGCGTCCACCGTCGGCCACGTCGTCCTCGGCCGCCTCCAGCACCAGCCGGCGCACGTCGGCCTCCGTGCGCAGCACCGAACGGGCCACGTCGTAGAGCCGCTGGAAGCGGAACCAGCCCTTCTCGTCAGCGGCCGAGAGCGTGGGCGGCCAGTCCTCGACCAGGGCGTCGGGCAGGTGGATCCCGTCGCGTCCGGCCAGCTCGATCAGGGTGGCGTGGCGCATGGATCCGGTGAAATGCAGATGCAGGTGCGCTTTGGGCAGGGTCGCAAGCTCCCTCTGCCCAGCGCGCACCTGCCCTTCTCGCGCTGCGCGCTCGTCATGGGTGCGGTCGGGGCCCTGCCCAGCGCGCACCTGCACTTCTCGCGCTGCGCGCTCGTCATGGGTGCGGTCGGGGCCCTGCCCAGCGCGCACCTGCCTTCTCGCGCTGCGCGCTCGTCATGGGTGCGGTCGGGGCCCTGGCGCGCCTGCCCTTCTCGCGCTGCGCGCTCGTCATGGGTGCGGTCGGGGCCCGGGCCTTCTTGCCCTTCTCGCGCTCCGCGCTGGTCGGGGTTGCGCTCGTCAAGGGGGGTCAGGAGGCGGCCACCTGCTCGGCGGCGGCGAGCAGGACGCAGGTGGCGACGGCCTCCATCGCGGCGCTCACCTCGGGCAGCTCGGGGAAGGTGGGAGCGATGCCGGATGTTGCGGTCGCGGGGGTCGGAGCCGGGGAACGCCGAACCGGCGGGGGTGAGCGCGACCCCGGCCTGCTTGGCCAGCTCGATCACCCGGGTCGCGGTGCCGTCGAGCACGTCGAGGCTGACGAAGTAGCCGCCGCTCGGCTTGGTCCAGGTCGCGACGTCGAGACCGTCGAGGCGCTCGTGCAGGATCCGGTCGACCTCGTCGAACTTCGGCGCGATGATCGCGCGGTGCTTGGCCATGTGGTCGCGTACGCCCTGCGGCCGAGCCGAAGAACTGCGCGTGGCGCAGCTGGTTGAGCTTGTCCGGGCCGATCGCGCCCTTGCCGAGGTGCCCGACGTACCACTGCACGGTGTCGACCGAGCCGGCCAGGAAGGCCACGCCCGGCGCCGGCGTAGGTGATCTTCGAGGTCGAGGCGAACATGATCGGACGGTGCGGGTGGCCGGCCGCCGAGGCCAGCGAGAGGATGTCGGCGCTCTTGGCCTCGTCCTCGGTGAGGTGGTGGAAGGCGTAGGCGTTGTCCCAGAAGATCTTGAAGTCCGGCGCCGCCGTCGGCATCGAGGCCAGCCGCTCGGCGATCTCCTGGGTGACCACCGAGCCGGTCGGGTTGGCGTACGTCGGCACGATCCAGATGCCCTTGACCGACGGGTCGTCGGCGACCAGGCGCGCGACGGCCTCGACGTCGGGGCCGTCGTCGTTCATCGGCACCGTCACCGTGTCGATGCCGAACCAGCTGAGCAGCGTGAAGTGCCGGTCGTAGCCGGGCACCGGGCAGATGAAGGTGACCTTCTCCTCCTGCCCCCAGGGGCGCTCGCCGTCGACGGCGCCCTTGAGCCACAGGTCGGTGAGCACCTCGCGCATCATGACCAGGCTGGAGCTGCCGCCGGCGACGACCTGCTCGGGCTCGACCCACAGCAGGTCGGCGAACATCGCGCGGAGCTCGGCGATGCCCTCGAGCCCGCCGTAGTTGCGGGTGTCGACCCCGCTCGCGTCGTACGCCGTGCGGGGCAGGTCGAGCAGCGCGTCGGACAGGTCGAGCTGGGCGCGTCGGCGGCTTGCCGCGGGTCAGGTCGAGCTTCAGCCCGCGCGGCCTGGAGCTCGTCGTACGCCGTGCGCTGCACGTCGAGGAAGTCGAGACCTCGACGGGGCGGCCGGGTCGAACGGGTGCGGGTGAAGGACTGGCGGTACGTCACCCGACCATGCTCCCAGACGTCGGGCGAGGCTCGTGCGCGGTCCTCGACCGGCGCGTCGCATCGGTTCGACTTCCGCTGGCCCGCCCCCGTAAACTCGCGGTGCACGGCGTTCTCCTGCCCCTGCTTTGGCGTGCCCGAAGTGGGTTCCAGCAGTGTGGGAGCCCGAAGGGCACTAGCTCAACTGGCAGAGCATCGGTCTCCAAAACCGAAGGTTGGGGGTTCAAGTCCCTCGTGCCCTGCAAGCGCACCGCAACCCTACCGATGACCCGACCGATGACCCAGCGAAGGAAGAGATCGTGACGCAGAGCAAGTCGGCGCCGTCCGCGGGCAGCCGCGAGCGGACCAGCCCGGTCATCTTCTACCGCCAGGTCGTCGCCGAGCTCCGCAAGGTGGTCTGGCCGACCCAGCAGCAGCTGATCACGTACTTCATCGTGGTCGTGTCCTTCGTGCTGTTCTTCATGGCCGTGGTGTCGCTGCTGGACCTGGGCTTCGGCAAGGCGGTCTTCGCCGTCTTCGGCGGCGATACGACCAGCCGGCGTCGACCTCCTAGCGCGCCGACGCCCGCCAGCGCCGACCGGCACGGGCCGCAGCAGCACCCGAATCGAGAAGGTGGAACACACAATCGTGTCGCAGCAGTACGACGAGAACGGCCCCGTCGAGGAGTCGGACCAGGATCTTCCCGGAGTCCGGCGACGACGCGGCGACCGCCGAGGCGGTCGCGGTGTCCGGCACCGTGCCCGTGCTCGAGGACGTGGTCCCCGTCGAGCTCCGCCGACGAGCGAGCGAGGGCTCCGAAGCCACCGTCAGTGACGACTCGGCCGACGACGAGGCCGACGACGAGACCGACGACGAGACCGACGCGTGCGCCGTCGACCCGCTGGAGGAGTTCCGCGAGACGCTGCGCAACAAGTTCGGCGACTGGTACGTCGTGCACACCTACTCGGGCATGGAGAACCGGGTGAAGGCCAACCTCGAGAACCGGATCACCTCCTTGAACATGGAGGACTTCATCCACGAGGTCGTCGTGCCCACCGAGGACGTCGCCGAGATCAAGAACGGTCAGCGCAAGATGCGCACGAAGCCGTCCCTGCCGGGCTACGTCCTGGTCCGGATGGACCTCACCGACGAGTCCTGGGCCGCGGTGCGGCACACGCCCTCGGTCACCGGGTTCGTCGGGCACAGCCACCAGCCGATCCCGCTCGGTCTCGACGAGGTCGAGCACATGCTGGCCCCGGCGTTCCAGGCCGAGCTGGACGCCCCGGACGCGGCCACCGGCAAGTCCGGCACGGCGACGGCCCAGCGCAAGCAGGTCGAGGTCTCCGACTTCGACGTCTCCGACTCGGTGATGGTGATCGACGGGCCGTTCGCGACGCTGCACGCGACGATCACCGAGATCAACGCCGAGAGCCAGCGGGTCAAGGCGCTCGTGGAGATCTTCGGTCGCGAGACCCCTGTCGAGCTCAGCTTCAGCCAAATCGAACGCGTCTAGTCCGAGCTTGCGAGGAATGCGTACCGCGGTCTCGAGACCCCACAAGCCCGGGCAGCGACGCTGAGCCAGCAACACCGCAAGCAGCACCACCCGAACAGCACCGCAACACCCCTGTGGCAGGGGCACCCGCCCCGCATTGACCACGAGAGAGAGAAGAAGAAGATGCCTCCCAAGAGCAAGAAGATCGCTGCGCTGGTCAAGGTGCAGCTCCAGGCCGGTGCGGCGACGCCGGCACCTCCCGTCGGTACCGCACTCGGTCCGCACGGCGTGAACATCATGGAGTTCTGCAAGGCCTACAACGCCCAGACCGAGCCCATGCGCGGCAACGTCATCCCCGTCGAGATCACCATCTTCGAGGACCGCAGCTTCACGTTCATCACCAAGACCCCGCCGGCCGCCGAGCTGATCAAGAAGGCTGCCGGTCTGGCCAAGGGCTCCGGCGTGCCGCACACGGAGAAGGTCGGCAAGCTGAGCAAGGACCAGGTCCGCGAGATCGCGACGACCAAGCTGCCCGACCTCAACGCCAACGACATCGACGCCGCCATGAAGATCGTGGAGGGCACTGCCCGCTCGATGGGCATCACCACCGACTGAGGCGAACAATCCCGTAACCCCTGTGGCAGGACCGCGCTGGTCCGTATCACCACACCTGGAGAGAAGAGAGAACCAGACATGCAGCGCAGCAAGGCATACCGAGCAACGGCCGAGACGTTCGACCCCGACGAGCTGTTCGCACCGCTCGCCGCGATCAAGCTGGCCACGGAGCACCCGAAGAAGAAGTTCGACGAGACCGTCGACGTGGCGATGCGCCTGGGCGTCGACCCGCGCAAGGCCGACCAGATGGTGCGCGGCACCGTCAACCTGCCGCACGGCACCGGCAAGACCGCCCGCGTGCTGGTCTTCGCCAACGGCGACAAGGCGGAGGCGGCTCGCGAGGCGGGCGCCGACGAGGTCGGCGGCGACGAGCTGATCGAGAAGGTGAGCGGCGGGTACCTCGACTTCGACGCCGTCGTCGCCACCCCCGACATGATGGGCAAGGTCGGCCGACTGGGCCGGGTGCTCGGGCCGCGTGGGCTGATGCCCAACCCGAAGACCGGCACGGTCACACCGGATCCCGCGAAGGCGGTCTCCGACATCAAGGGCGGCAAGATCGAGTTCCGGGTCGACCGGCACGCCAACCTGCACTTCATCATCGGCAAGGCCTCGTTCGACCAGGTCCAGCTGGCGGAGAACTACGCCGCCGCCCTCGAGGAGGTGCTGCGCCTCAAGCCGGCCAGCTCCAAGGGTCGCTACATCAAGAAGATCACCGTCTCCACCACGATGGGCCCCGGCGTCCAGGTCGACCCGAACCGGGTCCGCAACGTCGCCGGCACCGACGAGGACTGACCTGCTCCCGCACGCTCATGCGAACGCCCCCGGCCGCTCGGCACCGGGGGCGTCTCGCCTTTGGTGGGGGTGGAGGATGTTTACCGGTCAACATGTCGGGTAACTGCTGGTTGTCCGTTCATCCCGCGCCAGGTGCCACACCATCGAGCGGACCACGCCAACGAGGGGATCTCATGAAGCTCAGCCGTCTTACCCGTGTCTCCGGTGCCACCACGGCCACCGCTGTGCTGGTGCTGTGCGCCGCCTGCGGCAGCTCCTCGTCCGGCGGGTCCTCCGGCGGGTCCTCCTCCGGGGGCAGCGACTCGTCCGGCTCGGGGGACTCCGACAGCGCGGCCGCTCTGACCAGGTCCGACATCTTCAGCACCCTCACCGACGCCCAGAAGAAGGCCGGCTCGTACACCTTCGCCCTCGACGTCAAGGCCGCCGGGATGTCCACCACGGGCACCGGCCGGGCCGATGTGAGCGGCTCCGCCCCCGCGGTCGAGGCGAAGGTCGGGGTCGCCGGTCAGCAGGTCGAGACGATCGCCAAGGGGGGGTTCGTCTACATCAAGGGCTCGAGCTTCGGCACCGACAAGTGGATCAAGATCGACACCACCGACAAGTCGGGTCCGGGTGCGCTGTTCGCCGGGTCCTCCGACCCGGCCAAGCAGTTCGCCGCGATCGCGGACGCCGCGTCGGTGAAGAAGGGTGGCACCGAGCAGGTCGGCGGAGTGGAGACCACCGAGTACGACGTGAGCGTGCCCAGCTCGGCGGTGACCAAGAGCAACCCGACGTTTGCGAAGCTGGCCTCGTCGCTGCCGAAGACGATCGAGTACGACCTGTTCGTCGACCAGGACAACCTGCTGCGCAAGCTGGAGACCGGCTTCACCGTTGCCGGGCAGAAGGTCGACACCGAGGCCACCTTCTCCGACTACGGCAAGTCGGTGTCGGTCGAGGCTCCGCCGGCGGGTCAGACGACGACCAAGTTCAACTTCGGTGCGCTCGGCGGCTCCACCACCTCCTGACGGGGCCGCCGATTTGGCGGTGACCGGTCGGGCTGGCACACTTCCACGTGAAGCCGAAGACCGCCGGTCGCCGCCCCCGGGTGGCAGAAGGCCCCGCAGCAGTGCGGGCGACCTGCGCAGGTGACAGTGAGTAGCTGAGGAGCCCGTTGCTCCTCCTGCGCCCTGCACCTCGTGCCAGGGCGTTTTTTCTTCCTCCGATGTTTTTCGGCTGATGCAGGCGGGTCGGACCCGCCGCCCCGGACGAGCAGGAGGAAACCATGTCGCGGCAGGAGAAGACCACAGCGGTCGCGGAGATCGTGGAGTCGTTCAACGACTCCGCAGGTGCGGTGCTCACGGAGTACCGAGGCCTGTCCGTCAAGCAGCTCCAGGAGCTGCGGCGGGCACTCGGCGACAACGCCGACTACGCCATCGTCAAGAACACCCTGACCAAGCTCGCTGCCAAGGAGGCCGGCTACGACGGGTTCGAGGACCTGCTCGTCGGTCCGACCGCGATCGCCTTCATCTCCGGCGACGTGGTCGAGGCGGCCAAGGGCCTGCGTGACTTCGCCAAGGCCAACCCGGCCCTGGTGATCAAGGGCGGCTACCTCGACGGCTCGACGATGGACGCCAACGAGATCGCCAAGCTGGCCGACCTGGAGTCGCGCGAAGTACTGCTCGGCAAGCTGGCGGGCGCCATGCTCGCCTCGCTCAGCCAGGCGGTCTACCTGCTCAACGCCCCGATCGCCCAGGCCGCCCGGCTCGCCGGTGCGCTGGAGGCGAAGGCGCAGCAGGACCCCTCGATCCTCGCCGGCGGCGCCGGCGAGCCGGCGGCTGCCCCCGAGGCACCCGCCGACGCCCCTGCCGCGGACGCCGCCGAGGCTCCCGCGGACGAGGCTGACGCAGGCAGCGAGACCACCGAGGCCTGACGCCGACCCCGGCGCCGAACCAGCCTCACCCAGCACGACCCACCACCACAGAAATCCGGTGCCTGACGTCAGGCACCGCAGACGGAAGGAACGCCATCATGGCGAAGCTCAGCACCGACGAGCTGCTCGACGCCTTCAAGGAGATGACTCTCCTGGAGCTCAGCGAGTTCGTGAAGCAGTTCGAGGAGACCTTCGGCGTCACCGCAGCGGCTCCGGTCGCGGTCGCGGCCGCCCCTGCTGCCGGCGGTGCCGCCGGCGGTGGTGAGGAGGCCGCCGAGCAGGACGAGTTCGACGTCGTCCTCGAGGCCGCCGGCGACAAGAAGATCAACGTGATCAAGGAGGTGCGCGCGCTGACCAGCCTGGGTCTCAAGGAGGCCAAGGAGCTGGTCGAGGCCGCACCGAAGGCCGTCTTGGAGAAGGCCACCAAGGAGACCGCCGAGAAGGCCAAGGAGTCCCTCGAGGGCGCCGGAGCCACCGTCACCCTGAAGTGACACGCAGCCGGGGCGGCACGCCGCCCCGGTGCTGAACGTCCAACGACGACGGCCGTCCCGCGAACGTGCGGGGCGGCCGTCGTCGGCGTGCCCGCAGGACCATTTCCTACTGGCGAGTACGCTACGGCGATATTCGATCCGCAGGCTCCGGCCCGGTTCCGGAGCAAAGCCGGAGTTCTCCCTCGTGGCCCGAGAATCCGGCGTAACTTAACTCCGCGGTAATCGTTTCACCCTGAGTGGGACGGGAGTGCCCGGTTGCGGCAGGGTTCCGGGACGACCGTCGGGCACAGGGAGAGGGGCAGCATGGGCACCGAGATCGAGGTCACCAACCTCACCAAGAGCTTCGGCAAGCAGCTGATCTGGGGCGACGTCTCGCTGACGATCCCGGCCGGTGAGGTGTCGGTCATGCTCGGTCCGTCCGGCACCGGGAAGTCGGTGTTCCTCAAGGCCCTGATCGGACTGCTCAAGCCGGACCGGGGCTCGATCATCATCGAGGGCGTCGACATCGCCTCGTGCCCGGAGCGTGAGCTCTACGAGATCCGCAAGCTGTTCGGGGTGCTCTTCCAGGACGGCGCCATGTTCGGGTCGATGAACCTCTTCGACAACGTGGCCTTCCCGCTGCGCGAGCACACCCGAAGTCCGAGACCGAGGTCCGTGGCGTCGTCATGGAGAAGATGGAGCTGGTGGGGCTGCTCGGCGCCGAGACCAAGCTCCCGGGTGAGATCTCCGGCGGGATGCGCAAGCGGGCGGGTCTGGCCCGGGCCCTGGTGCTCGACCCCGAGATCCTGCTCATCGACGAGCCGGACTCCGGTCTCGACCCGGTCCGCACGTCGTTCATCAACCAGCTCTTCATCGACCTCAACGCCCAGATCGACGCGACGTTCCTGATCGTGACCCACGACATCAACACCGCCCGGACGGTGCCCGACAACATCGGCCTGCTGTACCACAAGCACCTGGCGATGTTCGGCCCGCGCGAGATGCTGCTCTCCTCCGAGGAGCCCGTGGTGCGACAGTTCCTCAACGCCCAGACCGTCGGCCCGATCGGGATGTCGGAGGAGAAGGACGCCACCGAGCTCGAGGCGGAGCAGGACATGGAGATGCCCGACCTGCCGCCGATCCCGGTGCAGCTCGAGCCGTCCAGCGGCGTCCCGCGCCGCAGCCAGCGCGAGCCCGGCGCGTGGTGCCGCGACAACGGCGTCACCCCGCCGCCCGGCTCGTTCGAGGACAACATGTCGATGGCCATCGGTGGTGCATGACGGGTGGCGACCCTGACCTCGTCCCGCTTGCTGGCTCCGGTCGGCACGGCGGGCAAGCTCTTCGCCTTCGGGCTGGACGTCGGACGCGGGCTGTTCCGCCGCCCGTTCCAGTTCCGTGAGTTCATCCAGCAGGCCTGGTTCATCGCTTCGGTGACGATCGTGCCGACCGCGCTGGTCGCCATCCCGTTCGGCGCCGTCATCGCGCTCCAGGTCGGCAGCCTGATCAAGCAGTTCGGCGCCCAGTCGTTCACCGGCTCGGCCGCGGTGCTGGCGGTCGTGCGTGAGGCGGGTCCGATCGCGACCTCGCTGCTGATCGCGGGCGCCGGCGGCTCGGCGATCGCCGCCGACCTGGGCGCCCGCAAGATCCGCGAGGAGCTCGACGCGATGATGGTGCTGGGCATCGACCCGATCCAACGGCTCGTCGTGCCCCGGGTGCTGGCCGCGATGCTGGTCGCGTTCTTCCTCAACGGCCTGGTCAGCGTGGTAGGCGTGGTCGGCGGCTACTTCTTCAACGTCGTCCTCCAGGACGGCACCCCGGGTGCCTACCTGGCCTCGTTCACCGCCCTGGCCCAGCTGCCGGACCTCTACCAGGGCATGGTCAAGGCGATGATCTTCGGCCTGATCGCGGCCATCGTCGCCTGCTACAAGGGGATGAACGCCAGGTGGCGGCCCGAAGGGCGTCGGCGACGCGGTCAACGAGTCGGTCGTGATCACCTTCCTGCTGCTGTTCGTCGTGAACTTCGTGATCTCGGCCATCTACTTCCAGCTCGTTCCACCAAAGAACGGTTGAGGACGGCGACGACATGGCCAACGTGAAGGCGCTCTACCAGCGTCCGCTGAAGACCCTCGACAACCTGGGCGAGGAGCTGTCCTTCTTCGTCCGCGCCCTGGCGTGGACGCCGCGCGCGATCCAGCGCTACAAGAAGGAGATCATGCGGCTGCTGGCCGAGGTCACCCTCGGCAGCGGCGCGCTGGCCGTCATCGGCGGCACGGTCGGAGTGATCACGGCCCTGGCGTTCTTCACCGGCACCGAGGTCGGGCTGCAGGGCTACGCCTCGCTCCAGCAGATCGGCGTCGCCGCCTTCACCGGTTTCGTCTCGGCCTACTTCAACACCCGGGAGATCTCCCCGCTGATCGCCGGCATCGCCCTGGCGGCCACGGTCGGGTGCGGTTTCACCGCCCAGCTGGGTGCGATGCGGATCTCCGAGGAGGTCGACGCCCTCGAGGTGATGGCGATCCCGTCCCTGCCGTTCCTGGTCACCACCCGGATCGTGGCCGGTCTGATCGCGATCACGCCGCTCTACGTCGTCGGCCTGCTCTCGTCGTACTTCGCGACGCGGCTGACGGTGATCTACAGCTTCCACCAGAGCCCCGGCACCTACGACCACTACTTCAACCAGTTCCTGCCACCGGGCGACGTGCTGTGGTCGTTCGGCAAGGTGCTGGTGTTCTCCGTCGTGGTGATCCTGATCCACTGCTACCACGGCTACTACGCGACGGGCGGACCGGCCGGCGTGGGCGTCGCGGTGGGTCGCGCGGTGCGGACCTCGATCGTGGCCATCAACGTGATCGACCTGCTGCTGAGCCTGGCGATCTGGGGCTCCACGACGACCGTGCGACTGGCGGGTTAGCGCCATGCGTACCGTGCTCCGCTTCCGCCTGCTCGGCGTGGCCTTCCTGGTGCTGATGCTGGTCGGGGTCTACCTGACCTATGCCGTCTTCGCCCAGAAGTTCACCAGCTTCACCAAGGTCGACGTGAACACCGACACCATCGGCCTGCAGCTGCCCTCGCAGGCCGACGTCAAGGTGCGTGGTGAGATCGTCGGGCAGGTGCTGGACACCAGGACGCGCCCCGGCGGTGCCGTGATCCAGCTGGGACTCGACCCGGACAAGGTCGGTTCCATCCCGCAGAACGTCTCGGCCGCCCTGCTGCCCAAGACGCTGTTCGGGGAGAAGTACGTCAGCCTGAACATCCCCTCCGACCCGTCGTCGTCCGCGCTCAAGGGCGGTGACCTGATCAAGCAGACCAAGCTGCCGATCGAGGTCGAGAAGGTGCTCAACGACATCTACCCGCTCCTGCGCACGGTGCAGCCGGCCGAGCTCAACTACACCCTCAACGCCCTGGCCACGGCGCTGGAGGGGCGCGGTGACGAGCTCGGCAACTCGCTGGAGGTCCTGAACCGCTACCTGATCAAGATGAACCCCAAGGTGCCGCAGCTGATCGACGACCTCAAGCTGCTCAGCACGGTCTCGGACACCTACGCGGACGTCACGCCGGAGCTCGGCCAGATCCTGCGCAACACGGTCAAGACCGGCAACACCCTGCTCGGGCGCCAGGCCAGGTTGCACGCCTTCCTCAAGGACACCACGTCGTTCTCCAACACGACCCGGCGCTTCCTCGACGACAACGGCGACAACCTGATCGCCCTCGGCCGGGTCTCGGAGCCGACCCTGTCGCTGCTGCGCAGCTACTCGCCCGAGTTCCCGTGCCTGCTCGGTGGGCTGGTCGGACAGGCGCCGAAGCTGGCCCAGGCCTTCCGGGACTCGACCCTGCACATCGTGCTGCGCACGCTGCCCCAGCAGCCGCGCGCCTACACCCCGGGCGACCAGCCGGTGTTCGGGGCCAGGAACGCGCCGTACTGCGGCACCCTGCCCAACCCGCCGTACAGCCCGGGCAACGTCAAGTCCGACATCCCCGACTTCGACGACGGCGTCGCCGGCCAGCTCAGCCGTACGTCCACGAACTACTCGGCCGCACCGTCCGCCCTGGTGGGTGGCACGGACCAGGAGAAGGCGATGGTCAAGTCCGTGGCCGCACCCGTGCTGGGTGTGCCGGCCGACCAGGTGGGCGACCTGTCCACCCTGCTCTTCGCCCCCCTGGCCCGCGGCACGGAGGTGAGCACGAAGTGAGCTTCCTCGACAAGAAGACCCGTGCGGACGGGGTGCGGCTGATCATCTTCGTCATCGTCACCACCCTGGCGACCGGTGTGCTGGTGGTGCTGATCGGCAACATCACCTTCGGCGGCAAGCGCGACTACCAGGCGGTCTTCTCCGACGCCACCGGCGTCGTCAAGGGCGACGACGTCCGGATCGCCGGGGTCAAGGTCGGCAGCGTGAAGAGCATCGAGATCGTCGACCGGACCCGCGCGATGGTGAAGTTCAAGGTGCTCGACGACACGATGGTCACCAAGTCGTCGACCGCGACCATCCGCTACCGCAACCTGGTCGGGCAGCGCTACGTCTCGCTGACCCAGGGGGTCGGGGACACCTCGATGCTGCCGGCGGACTCGACCATCCCGATCAGCCGGACCCAGCCGGCGCTCGACCTGACCGTGCTGCTCAACGGGTTCAAGCCGCTTGTTCGCCGCGCTCTCGCCGAGCGACGTCAACAAGCTCTCCTACGAGGTGGTCCAGGTCTTCCAGGGCGAGGGCACGACGATCGAGGGCCTGCTCACCAGCACCTCCTCGCTCACCCAGACCCTCGCCTCGCGGGACAAGGTGATCGGCGCGCTGATCACCAACCTGAACGACGTCCTGGCGACCCTCTCCGGTCGGGACTCGGAGCTGAGCACGCTGATCATCCGGCTGCGCGAGTTCGTCTGCGGTCTCAAGGGCGACCGGCAGGCGATCCTGGGCTCCCTGAACAGCATCTCCGACCTGAGCCAGCAGACCGCCGAGCCTGGTCGACGGGGTGCGGCCGCCGCTCACCTCGGACGTGAAGAACCTGCGCCGGGTCACCAAGAACCTCAACGACAACCGGCGGCGAGGTCGACCGGGCGCTGACCGTACTGCCGATCAAGCTGAAGAAGATCGGCCGCACCGCGATCTACGGCTCGTTCTTCAACTTCTACCTCTGCAACCTGCGGGTCAGCGTGAAGGTGCCGGGCATCGACCAGGCGATCGTCCCCAAGATCCCGGTGGGCGCCGCGCAGCCCCAGCCCAACCGCTGCCAGGCCTCGACGCTCAGAGGGGGTCAGTGATGGGACTGTTCGGCTCGGGCGACAGCCTGCCCTTCCGCGAGCGCAACCCGGTCAAGATCGGCGCCGTCTCCCTGGCGGTGATCGCTGCGCTGATGCTGGCGGCGTTCAAGGCCGACCAGCTGCCCCTGATCGGTGGCGGCGACACCTACTACGCCAACTTCTCCGAGGCGGGCGGGCTCAAGGCCGACGACGAGGTCCGGGTGGCCGGTGTCCGGGTCGGCAAGGTGAAGCAGGTCGACCTCGACGGGAGTCATGTCCAGGTGGCCTTCCAGATCGACAAGGGCGTCGACCTCGGGGCAAGGACGAAGGCCCAGGTCAAGGTGAAGACCCTGCTCGGGCAGATGTTCCTGGCGCTGGTGCCGACGGGTGCGGGTCAGCTCCAGAAGGGCTCCACGATCCCGGTCAGCCGGACCACCTCCGCCTACGACGTGGTGCAGGCGTTCTCGGGTCTGGCCTCTCGCACCCAGAAGATCGACGTCGACCAGCTGCGCGACTCCTTCAACACCCTCGCCAAGGTCACCAAGAACACCCCCGAGTCGTTCCGCGGCACCCTGAAGGGGCTCTCGGCGCTCTCGGAGACGATCGCCTCGCGCGACCAGCAGCTGAACACCCTGCTGAAGAACGCCCGCAGCGTCTCCGGTGTGCTGGCCGACCGGGACGAGGACATCGTCAAGCTGATGAGCGACGCCGACGTGCTCTTCCGGGCCCTGGTCCAGCGCCGGGCCGCGATCCACCGGCTGCTGGTCTCGACCAGCACGCTCTCGGTGCAGCTGACCGGACTGGTGCGCGACACCCGGGCTGACCTGAAGCCGGCGCTGAGCAACCTCGACACGACGGTGCAGACGCTGCTGAAGAACCAGTCGAACCTCGATCAGGCCCTGCGCCTCGCGGCGCCCTTCTACAAGGTGTTCAACAACACCTTGGGCAACGGCCCCTGGTTCGACACCGTCATTCAGAACCTGCCGCCGATCCCGGGGAGCTGAGATGAGAACCCAGACCCTCTCCCGCGTCCTTGCCATCGTGCTCGCGATGGCCCTGGTCGCAGCCGTCGTCCTGCTGGTGTTGCCGCGGAACAACCAGAAGCACATCACCGCCGTCTTCCCGCGCGCCGTCTCGCTCTACAACGGATCCGACGTGCGCATCCTCGGTGTCTCGGTGGGCAAGGTCGACTCCGTGCGCCCGGCGGGCGACAAGGTGGTCGTCAAGCTGTCCTACGACTCGAAGTACAAGGTGCCGAAGGACGCCAAGGTCGCGCTGGTCTCCCCGGCCATCGTCGGTGACCGGTTCCTCCAGCTGACCCCGGTCTACACGAAGGGTGCCGTGATGGCCGACGACGCCAACGTCGGCGAGGACCGCACTGCCACCCCGCTGGAGCTGGACCAGATCTTCTCCAGCCTCAACGACCTGTCCAAGGCGCTCGGCCCGGACGGGGCCAACTCCTCGACCGACGGCAAGGGCCAGGGTGCCCTGACCCGGCTGCTGGACTCGACGGCGCGCAACTTCGGTGGCCAGGGTGCGGAGTTCAACAAGACGGTGACCAACGTGGCCCGGCTCACCAAGACGCTCTCGGACAACAAGGACGAGCTGTTCGGCACCGCCCGGGAGCTGGAGAAGTTCATCAACACCCTCGCCAAGAACGACACCACGGTGCGTCAGTTCAACGACTCGCTGGCCTCGGCCGCGGACCTGCTGGCGGGTGAGCGGGGCGACCTGGCGGCCGCGCTGCGCAACCTGGGCACGGCCCTGGTCTCCGTCAAGGGGTTCGTCAAGGACAACCGGGCGCTGCTGACCAAGAACATCTCCGGGCTGAACACCGTGACCAAGACCCTGGTCAAGCGCCGCGACTCCCTCGACTCGATCCTCAAGGACGCGCCGCTGGCCCTGAACAACCTGGGGCTGGCCTACAACCCCAAGGTCGGGGTGCTCAACAACCGGACCTCGCTCACCAAGGGGCTGACCACGACCCTGGCCAACCTCGGCACGTTCGTCTGCGGTGGCAGCGCGGTCCCGAAGGCCCTGCAGGGCCCCTGCAAGACGCTGCTCGACCCGGTCGGTGGCGCACTGGGCGGACTGAACAACCGCCCGGCGGCCCTGTCCTCCACCGCCATCGATCCCGACAGGTACGTCGACGCCGGCCTGGCCGGTCTGGTGGTGGCGCAGCGATGAGGATCTTCTCCCGTACGCGGGCCGCCGTCGCGATGAGCGCCGTGGGGGCCGTGCTGGTCTCCGGCTGCGGCTCGATCTACGACGTCCCGCTGCCCGGTGGCGCCGACGTGGGCAGCAACCCGATCACGGTGCACGCCGAGTTCCGCGACGTGCTCGACCTGGTGCCGCAGTCGACGGTCAAGATCGACGACGTCACCGTCGGCAAGGTCAGTGCCATCGACCTCAAGGGCTACACCGCCGACGTCACCTTGAAGCTGCCCAAGGACGTCGACCTGCCCGACAACGCCCAGGCCAGCATCCGTCAGACCAGCCTGCTGGGCGAGAAGTTCGTCTCGCTCAGTGCGCCGAAGGTCGACCCCTCCGACGACCGGCTCAGCACCGGCGACGTCATCCCCCTCACGCGCACCGGGCGCAACCCGGAGGTGGAGGAGGTGCTCGGCGCGCTGTCGCTGGTGCTCAACGGTGGCGGCGTCGGCCAGCTCAAGAGCATCGCCGGTGAGCTGAACAACGCGCTGGGGGGCCGCGAGGCGGACGTGAAGTCGGTCCTGAACCAGCTCGACGAGTTCGTCGGTCAGCTCGACCAGAACAAGGCCGCCATCGTCCGTGCGATCGAGTCGCTGAACCGGCTCTCCGTCCAGCTCAAGAAGCAGGACGGCACGATCAAGCTGGCCCTCGACGACCTGCCGGCCGCGATCAAGTCGGTCGACGGTCAGCGCGCCGACCTGGTCAAGACGCTCAAGGCACTGAAGAACCTCTCCGGAGTCGGGGTGCGGGTGATCCGGCAGTCCAAGACGAACACCATCGCCAGCCTCAAGGACCTCTCCCCGGTCCTCGACAAGCTCGCCGACGCGGGCGCCAACTTCCCCAGGTCGATCCAGGTCGCGCTGACCTACCCGTTCATCGACGCGGCCGTGGGACGCAACCCCCAGGTCGCGCGGAACCTGCACATGGGTGACTACGTCAACCTGGACGTCCGGTTGAACCTGGACCTGGCCAGCCTGCCGGCGCTGCCGTCGATCGGCCTGCCCTCCCCGGTGTGCCAGGTGACCGACGCCCTGAAGAAGCAGTTCGTGACCCAGGCCAGGAGGGCCGTGGCCGCGCTGCCCAACGTCTTCCCGTTCAAGGGGCTCAAGGACGACATCGCGACCCGGGTGATCAACGCGGTCAACGCCCTGCAGTGCGACGACGTGCTGAACCAGCAGTCGTTCGCCACGATCTTGAACAACACCATCGCCAACCTGATCAAGAAGTACACCCCGGCCCAGGTGCGTCAGATCGTGAACTCGCTGATCACGGTGGTGAACAAGGGCCTGGGCGGGACGATCAAGCTGCCCGGCCTCGGTGGCAGCTCCGGCGGTTCGGGCGGGTCCGGCGGTTCGGGCGGGTCCGGTGGTGGCCTCGGTGGCGGCCTCGGGGGGATCCTGGGCGGCGGCAGTGGTGGCAGCGGCGGCGGGATCCTCGGCCTCGGCCGGGTCGGCACGACCTACGACCCCGGGAAGAAGGGTGACGTGCTGAACGGTCCCGCCGGCGACGTCGACAAGCTCGGCTACAACTCCACGCTGGGTTCCCTGCTGCTCCAGGGGGTGGTCGGGTGATCACCGCCCGCACCAAGCGCCAGCTGCTGATCTTCGTGCTGATCACCCTGGTCGGGGTGGCCTACGTCGGCGCGCGGTACGCCCGGCTGGACCGGCTGGTCTTCACCACCGACTACACGGTCAAGTCCGAGTTCGTCGACTCCGGCGGCATCTTCAAGGGTGCCGAGGTGACCTACCGCGGCGTCAAGGTCGGTCAGGTCTCGGCCCTCGACCTGACCCGTTCCGGGGTCGACGTGATGCTCCAGATCGAGAAGGGCCAGGACAAGATCCCGGCGAACACGATCGCCGTGGTCGGCAACAAGTCCGCGGTGGGTGAGCAGTACGTCGAGCTGCAGCCGCAGTCCAACGCCAAGCCGTACCTCAAGGACGGCTCGGTGATCGGGCCGAAGAACACCGAGATCCCGATCTCGACGACCGAGCTGCTGACCAACGTCGACGGCCTGGTCGACTCGGTGCCGCAGGGCGACCTGCGCACCGTGATCAGCGAGCTCGGCACCGCCTTCAAGGGCACCGGTGGGGACCTGAGCCAGATCATCGACACCTCCAACGCCTTCATCAAGGCAGCGGACCGGAACTTCGACGTGACCAGCGGCCTGATCCGCGACTCCAACACGGTGCTCCAGACCCAGGTCGACAAGACCTCGGCGATCAAGGACTTCTCCAAGAACCTCTCGCTCTTCAGCGGTACGCTCGCCGGCTCCGACGCCGACCTGCGCAAGGTGATCGACAACGGCAGCGCGACCACCGACCAGCTGCGGACCTTCATCGAGCAGAACCGGGTCAACCTCGCCCAGCTGCTCAACCAGCTGGTGATCACGGGCAAGGTCGTCGTCAAGCACCTCGACGGGATCCGGCAGACCCTGGTGATCTACCCCTACCTGGTCGAGGGTGCCTACAGCGTGGTCGGCCGCGAGGACGGCAACGGGCCCTACGACGCCAACTTCGGGCTGGTGCTGACGATGGACGGCGGTCCGTGCGAGCAGGGCTACAACGCCAAGGTGCGCAACCCGGAGACCGGTCGGGCCGACATCGGCATGGACTTCGACGCCAAGTGCACCGAGCCGCCCAGCAAGTCCAACGCCCGTGGGTCGTCGCACTCGCCGAACAACCGCGCCGCCACGTCGTACCGGGCGCCCACGGTGGCGACGTACGATCACAAGACGGGCAAGGTCGACTGGACCAACGGCGACAAGTCACCCAAGATCACCTACACCGGCGGCGCTGCGGACACCTTCGGCAAGGACTCCTGGAAGTGGTTGCTGCTCCAGCCCGTCGCAGCAAAGGAGTAAGCGCCCGGTGAGCCAGGACCCCGTGGCCGGCCCCGAGTCGACGTCAGACCGATGTCGAGACCGATGTCGAGACCGATGTCGAGACCGGCGCCGCCCGACCAGACCACCCTGCGCGGCGACGCTTCAGCGCGAGCGCGGGATGGGTCGTCACCGTCCTGCTCGCCGCCCTGCTGGCCGGCTCCGTCGTGTTCGCCGTCACCAGCTACCGCCAGTACCGCTCCCAGGACTCGGCCGTCGCGGACCGGAACCAGGCCGTCAACGTCGCCGAGCAGTTCACCCTGCGCCTCGACTCGTTGAGCTACAAGGACGTCCCGGGCTACCAGAAGCGGGTCAGTGCCCTGCTCACCACGAAGATGCGCTCGGACTTCTCCGACAGCTTCCAGGGCTTCGCCAAGGTCTTCAAGTCGATCCAGTTCTCCAGCAAGGGCACCATCAAGTCGGCCGGGATCTCCGACATCGACGCCGACTCGGCCACCGTGCTGGTGATCCACAACGTCGCCGTGACCAGCAAGAGCTGCGTCCAGCCTCCCTACAAGCGGATGAAGGTCGAGCTGCGCAAGATCCAGGGCAAGTGGCTGGTCGACGACTTCACGGAGGACGTGCCCGGATGCCAGGGGTGAGCTACTACCAGGTCCTCGGGGTGGAACCCGACGCGTCGCCCGCGACGATCAAGGCGGCCTGGCGCCACGCGACCGACAAGTTCGAGCCCGGCCAGCGCTCGGGGCAGTTCCGGCTCTTCAACGAGGCGGCGGACGTCCTGCTCGACCCGGACCGGCGGGCGGAGTACGACGAGGAGATCGGTGCCGCCCCGAGGGGCGCCGCGAGCACCCCGGTCGCCGGGCTGCCCGTCACGCACACGCTCACCCAGGCCGGGCATCCGCGGCGGGAGCGCGGGCCACGTACTGCCGACTCCGGCCCGGGCGTCCCGGCGTGGACGATCGCGGTGCTGAGCGTGCTGGTCGTGGCCGTCCTCGTCGTCGGAGCGGTGTTCACCCTCAACAACCACCAGCGCTCCGAGGTCCAGAGCGCCGGCGACTCCGCGAGCGCCGCTGCGCAACGGGCCCTGCCGGTGATCCTCTCCTACGACTACCGCCACCTCCCGGCCGACCGGGACCAGGCGGTCCGGTTCATGACCCCTCGCTACAAGCGCGAGTACACCGCCACCTTCAACAAGCTGATCACCTCCACCACCTCCAAGCCCGGTCCGGCCGTGCAGACCAAGGCCGTGGTCAAGGCCAGCGTGGAGAACGTCGGCGTGGTCAGCGCCCAGACCGACCGGGTGCGGGTGATCGTCTTCCTCAACCAGACCACGGCGAAGGGCTCGGCGGCGCCCGAGCTGTCCCTGAACCGGCTCACGGTGACGATGGCGAAGTCGGACAACTCGTGGCTGGTGGAGAACATCACCAGCTACTAGTGCCGCTCTGGTCCACACGCCGAGGCCTCGATGCTTGACCCGGGCGGCCCGACGACGGATGATCTTGCCAGCATCAGCGAAGAGCCGTGCGTATCTCCGGCGCCCCGCTGTTGAGTTGCCGCGTGTGTGTGCGCTACTATCATCTTTTGCGCCCTCCTTCATATGCTTCCTGCCTGTCCGGTGGCCGGTCTAGTGGTGGGTGGTGCGCCTCTCTCCCGACGTGAGCCTCGGAAAGGTTTCCCTCTTGGCCGCCTCGCGCAGCACCAGTACGTCCGCCCCAAAGAAGAACGCGCAGAAGAACCACAACCCTGCCGCACCTCCTCGCCTCTCCTTCGCGAAGATCGACGAGCCGCTCGCGGTTCCCCAGCTCCTCGCTCTGCAGACCGACAGCTTCGACTGGCTGGTCGGCAACGAGCGGTGGCAGGCTCGGGTGGCCGAGCGCCAGGCCGCCGGTGAGGACGTCTCGACGAAGACGGGTCTGCAGGAGATCTTCGAGGAGATCTCGCCGATCGAGGACTTCTCCGAGACGATGTCGCTCTCCTTCGAGAACCCGGTCTTCTACGACCCCAAGTACTCCGAGGAGGAGTGCAAGGAGAAGGACTTCACCTACTCCGCGCCGCTCTACGTCTCCGCCGAGTTCACCAACGGTGAGACCGGCGAGATCAAGGGTCAGACCGTCTTCATGGGCGACTTCCCGCTGATGACCCGCAAGGGCACCTTCATCATCAACGGCACCGAGCGTGTCGTGGTCTCGCAGCTCGTGCGCTCGCCCGGCGTCTACTTCGAGCGCTCGGCGGACAAGACCTCCGACAAGGACATCTTCACCGCCCGGGTGATCCCCTCGCGTGGCGCGTGGCTGGAGTTCGAGGTCGACAAGCGCGACCTGGTCGGCGTACGCCTCGACCGCAAGCGCAAGCAGAACGTCACCGTCCTGCTCAAGGCCCTCGGCTGGACGAACGAGCAGATCCGCGAGGAGTTCGGCCAGTACGAGTCGATGATGCTCACCCTGGAGAAGGACAACACCCAGGAGCAGGACGACGCGCTGCTCGACATCTACCGCAAGCTGCGCCCGGGCGAGCCGCCCACGCGTGAGGCGGCTCAGACGCTGCTGGAGAACTACTACTTCAACCCCAAGCGCTACGACCTCGCGAAGGTCGGTCGCTACAAGGTGAACAAGAAGCTCGGCCGTCACGAGGCGTTCGACCAGCAGACGCTGACCATCGACGACATCGTCGACTCGATCCGCTACATCGTGCAGCTGCACGCCGGCGAGACCGAGACGTTCTTCGGCGACGGCGGTACCGAGGTCGTCGACCTGCACGGTGAGCACATCGAGCTGCGTCCCGACGACATCGACCACTTCGGCAACCGCCGGATGCGCACGGTCGGTGAGCTGATCCAGAACCAGCTCCGCACCGGCCTGGCCCGGATGGAGCGCGTGGTCCGCGAGCGGATGACGACCCAGGACGTCGAGGCGATCACGCCGCAGTCCCTGATCAACATCCGCCCGGTGGTCGCGGCGCTCAAGGAGTTCTTCGGCACCTCCCAGCTCAGCCAGTTCATGGACCAGACCAACCCGATCGCCGGACTGACGCACAAGCGTCGGCTCTCCGCGCTCGGCCCGGGCGGGATCTCGCGCGACCGGGCCCAGATGGACGTGCGCGACGTGCACCACTCGCACTACGGCCGGATGTGCCCGATCGAGACCCCGGAGGGCCCGAACATCGGGCTGATCGGCTCGCTGGCGTCGTACGGACGGATCAACCCGTTCGGCTTCGTCGAGACGCCGTACCGCGTGGTCAAGAACGGCCTGGTGACCGAGGAGATCCAGCACCTCACCGCCGACGAGGAGGAGTCCAAGGTCATCGCGCAGGCCAACGCCGTGATCGGTGCCGACGGCTCGTTCGTCGAGGACCGGGTGCTGGTGCGCACGCGTGGCGGCGAGACCGTCGACATCCCGCGCGAAGAGGTGGACTTCATGGACGTCTCCCCGCGCCAGATGGTGTCGGTCGCGACCGCGCTGATCCCCTTCCTCGAGCACGACGACGCCAACCGGGCCCTGATGGGCGCCAACATGCAGCGCCAGGCCGTCCCGCTGATCAGGAGCGACTCGCCCCTGGTCGGTACCGGCATGGAGTTCCGGGCCGCTGTCGACGCCGGTGACGTGGTCACGGCCGACGCACCCGGTGCGGTCACCTCGGTCTCGGCCGAGGGCGTCGAGGTGATGAACGACGACGGCACCCACCGCACCTACAAGCTGCTCAAGTTCACGCGGTCCAACCAGGGCACCTGCATCAACCAGCGTCCGCTGGTCACCGCGGGCGACCGGGTCGAGGTCGGTACGCCGATCGCGGACGGGCCGTGCACGGACAAGGGCGAGATGGCGCTCGGCACCAACCTGCTGGTCGCCTTCATGCCCTGGCAGGGCCACAACTACGAGGACGCCATCATCCTCTCCCAGCGTCTGGTGCAGGAGGACGTCCTCACCTCGATCCACATCGAGGAGCACGAGGTCGACGCCCGCGACACCAAGCTGGGCCCCGAGGAGATCACCCGCGACATCCCGAACGTCGGCGAGGAGATGCTCGCCGACCTCGACGAGCGCGGCATCATCCGGATCGGCGCCGAGGTCAACCCCGGCGACATCCTGGTCGGCAAGGTCACGCCCAAGGGCGAGACCGAGCTGACCCCGGAGGAGCGGCTGCTCCGCGCGATCTTCGGCGAGAAGGCGCGCGAGGTGCGCGACACCTCGATGAAGGTGCCGCACGGTGAGTCCGGCACGGTCATCGGCGTGCGGGTCTTCGACCGTGAGGACGCCGACGAGCTGCCGCCCGGGGTCAACGAGCTGGTGCGGGTCTACGTCGCGCAGAAGCGGAAGATCTCGGTGGGCGACAAGCTCGCCGGTCGGCACGGGAACAAGGGCGTCATCGCCAAGATCCTGCCGATCGAGGACATGCCGTTCATGGAGGACGGCACCCCGGTCGACGTGATCCTCAACCCGCTCGGCGTGCCGCGCCGGATGAACATCGGGCAGATCCTCGAGATCCACCTCGGCTGGCTGGCCAAGAACGGCTGGAGCGTCGCGGGATCCGACGAGGAGTGGCAGCAGCGCCTGATCGACATCCAGGCCGACCAGGCCGAACCGAACTCGAAGGTCGCCACCCCGGTCTTCGACGGTGCCCGGGAGGACGAGATCGTCGGCCTGCTCGGCTCGACGCTGCCCAACCGTGACGGTGAGCGGATGGTCAAGGAGAACGGCAAGGCCAGCCTGTTCGACGGGCGCTCCGGTGAGCCGTTCCCCAACCCGGTCGCGGTGGGCTACATGTACATCCTCAAGCTCCACCACCTGGTCGACGACAAGATCCACGCCCGCTCGACCGGCCCCTACTCGATGATCACGCAGCAGCCCCTGGGCGGCAAGGCCCAGTTCGGTGGCCAGCGGTTCGGCGAGATGGAGGTCTGGGCGATGGAGGCGTACGGCGCCGCCTACGCCCTGCAGGAGCTGCTGACGATCAAGTCCGACGACGTGCCGGGCCGGGTCAAGGTGTACGAGGCGATCGTCAAGGGCGAGAACATCCCCGACTCCGGGATCCCCGAGTCGTTCAAGGTGCTCGTCAAGGAGATGCAGTCCCTCTGCCTCAACGTCGAGGTCCTCTCGCAGGACGGCTCGGCGATCGAGATGAAGGACGCCGAGGAGGACGTCTTCCGCGCTGCGGAGGAGCTCGGCATCGACCTGTCGCGTCGCGAGCCCAGCTCCGTCGAAGAGGTGTGAGCGCGTCGCCCTCGCTGGGTGAGGACGGACGAAGTCCTGTCTCGACACCGGCGAGGGCGGCCCTCCGCCCCCCGCACCTCACCACAATTTTTGAGAACCAACTGAAGGGTTGAAGCCAATCGTGCTCGACGTGAACTTCTTCGACCAGCTGAAGATCGGCCTGGCCACTGCGGAGGACATCCGCACCTGGAGCCATGGTGAGGTCAAGAAGCCGGAGACGATCAACTACCGCACGCTCAAGCCCGAGCGTGACGGCCTCTTCTGCGAGAAGATCTTCGGTCCCACCCGGGACTGGGAGTGCTACTGCGGCAAGTACAAGCGCGTGCGCTTCAAGGGCATCATCTGCGAGCGCTGCGGCGTCGAGGTGACCCGTTCCAAGGTGCGTCGCGAGCGGATGGGCCACATCGAGCTCGCCGCGCCGGTGACCCACATCTGGTACTTCAAGGGCGTGCCGAGCCGGCTGGGCTACCTGCTGGACCTGGCGCCGAAGGACCTGGAGAAGGTCATCTACTTCGCGGCGTACATGATCACCCGCGTCGACGAGGACGCCCGGCACAAGCGACCTCTCCGACCTCGAGGGCAAGATCAGCCTGCAGCGTCAGAGCCTGGAGTCGCGGCGCGACAACACAGCTCGACGAGCGGGCCAAGAAGCTCGAGGGTGACCTCGCCACGCTCGAGGCCGAGGGCGCCAAGGCCGACGCGCGGCGCAAGGTCAAGGACGGTGCCGAGCGTGAGATGAAGCAGGTCCGCGACCGTGCCCAGCGCGAGCTGGACCGGCTCGAGGAGGTCTGGAACACCTTCAAGACGCTCAAGGTCCAGGACCTGATGGGCGACGAGCAGCTCTACCGCGAGATGAAGACCTGGTTCGGCAAGTACTTCGAGGGCTTCATGGGCGCGACCGCGATCCAGAAGCGCCTGGAGACCTTCGACATCAACGCCGAGGTCGACTCGCTGCGCGAGACCATCGACACCGGCAAGGGCCAGAAGAAGGTCCGTGCGCTCAAGCGGCTCAAGGTCGTCGACGCCTTCCACCGCACCGGCAACTCGCCGATGGGCATGGTCCTCGACGCCGTCCCGGTGATCCCGCCGGACCTGCGCCCGATGGTGCAGCTCGACGGTGGTCGCTTCGCGACCTCCGACCTCAACGACCTGTACCGCCGGGTGATCAACCGCAACAACCGGCTCAAGCGACTGCTCGACCTGGGTGCGCCCGAGATCATCGTCAACAACGAGAAGCGGATGCTCCAGGAGGCCGTCGACTCGCTGTTCGACAACGGTCGCCGTGGGCGTCCGGTCACCGGCCCGGGCAACCGGCCGCTGAAGTCGCTCTCCGACATGCTCAAGGGCAAGCAGGGCCGCTTCCGGCAGAACCTGCTCGGCAAGCGCGTCGACTACTCCGGCCGTTCGGTGATCGTCTCCGGCCCGCAGCTCAAGCTGCACCAGTGCGGTCTGCCGAAGTACATGGCGATCGAGCTCTTCAAGCCGTTCGTGATGAAGCGCCTGGTCGACCTCTCGCACGCGCAGAACATCAAGTCCGCCAAGCGGATGGTGGAGCGTGCGCTGCGTCCCGAGGTCTGGGACGTGCTCGAGGAGGTCATCGCCGAGCACCCGGTGCTGCTCAACCGCGCGCCCACGCTGCACCGGCTCGGCATCCAGGCCTTCGAGCCGCAGCTGATCGAGGGCAAGGCGATCCAGATCCACCCGCTCGTGTGCGGCGCGTTCAACGCCGACTTCGACGGTGACCAGATGGCGGTGCACCTGCCGCTGTCCGCCGAGGCCCAGGCCGAGGCGCGGATCCTGATGCTCTCGACCAACAACATCCTCAAGCCGTCCGACGGTCGTCCCGTGACGATGCCTTCGCAGGACATGATCATCGGGATCTTCTTCCTCACCACGGACCGCGCCGGCACGGCGAGGGTCGGGAGTTCTCCTCCACGGCCGAGGCGATCATGGCCCTCGACCACGACGAGATCACCCTGCAGAGCAAGGTGCACGATCCGGCTGCCGGACGTCGTGCCCGCCGGTGGGTCACGTCGCTTCCCGAGGGCTGGACCGCAGGGCGACCCGCTCACCCTGGAGACCACGCTGGGTCGCGCGCTGTTCAACGAGACCCTGCCCACGGACTACCCGTTCGTGAACTTCGAGGTGGGCAAGAAGCAGCTCGGCGTGATCGTCAACGACCTCGCGGAGCGCTACTCCAAGGTCGCCGTGGCGAACTCGCTCGACGCGCTCAAGGAGGCCGGCTTCCTGTGGGCCACCCAGTCCGGGGTGACGGTCTCGATCGAGGACGTCGTGACGCCGGAGAACAAGGCCGAGATCCTCGGCGCGTTCGAGCAGCAGGCAGAGACCGTCCAGGTCAACTACGAGGACGGTCTGATGACCGACGAGGAGCGTCGCCAGGAGCTCATCGAGATCTGGACCCAGGCGGCCAACGAGGTCGGCAAGGCGATGGAGGAGAACTTCGAGCGGGCCAACTCGATCTTCATGATGGTCGACTCCGGCGCGAGCGGGAACATGTCGCAGATGCGCCAGGTCGCCGCGATGCGTGGGCTGGTCTCCAACCCGAAGGGCGAGATCATCCCGCGCCCGATCAAGTCGAACTTCCGCGAGGGCCTGTCCGTGCTGGAGTACTTCATCTCCACCCACGGTGCTCGCAAGGGTCTGGCCGACACCGCGCTCCGCACGGCCGACTCCGGCTACCTGACGCGTCGCCTCGTCGACGTCTCGCAGGACGTCATCATCCGGGAGGACGACTGTGGCACCGAGCGCGGTCTGCCCAAGCGGATCGGCGTGCGCGACGAGGCCGGCGTGGTGGTCAAGGACGACAACGCCGAGACCGCGGCGTACGCCCGCTCGGCGGCCGTCGACATCACCCACCCGGAGACCGGTGAGGTGCTGGTGCAGGCGGCCGGCGACCTCGGGGACGTCAAGATCCTCGAGCTGGTCAAGGCCGGGATCGAGGAGGTCAAGGTCCGCTCCGTGCTGACCTGCGACGCCCGCACCGGCACCTGCGCCAAGTGCTACGGCCGCTCGCTGGCCACCGGCAAGCTGGTCGACATCGGTGAGGCGGTCGGCATCATCGCCGCGCAGTCCATCGGTGAGCCCGGCACGCAGCTGACCATGCGGACCTTCCACACCGGTGGTGTGGCTTCGGCCGACGACATCACGCAGGGTCTGCCCCGCGTCGTCGAGCTGTTCGAGGCCCGCCAGCCCAAGGGCAAGGCCCCGATCACGGAGGCCGCCGGCCGGGTGGAGATCGAGGACACCGACAAGTCGCGCAAGGTGATCATCACCCCCGACGACGGTGCCGAGCTCCAGGAGTACCCGGTCTCCAAGCGGTCCCGCCTGCTCGTGGCCGACGGTGACCACGTCGAGGTCGGTCAGCAGCTCACCCAGGGCAAGCCCGACCCGCAGGAGGTCCTGCGGATCCTCGGGGTGCGCAAGGCCCAGGAGTTCCTCGTCGAGGAGGTCCAGCAGGTCTACCGCAGCCAGGGCGTGTCGATCCACGACAAGCACATCGAGATCATCGTGCGCCAGATGCTGCGCCGGATCACGGTGATCGAGTCCGGTGAGACGCGGCTGCTGCCCTCGGACCTGGTCGACCGGGTGCGCTACGAGGAGGAGAACCGTCGGGTGGTGTCCGAGGGCAGCAAGCCTGCCTCGGGTCGTCCGGTCCTGATGGGGATCACCAAGGCGTCGCTGGCCACCGAGTCGTGGCTCTCGGCGGCGTCCTTCCAGGAGACCACGCGGGTGCTGACGGACGCGGCGATCAACGCCAAGTCCGACTCCCTGCGCGGGCTCAAGGAGAACGTCATCATCGGCAAGCTGATCCCGGCGGGCACCGGTCTCGACCGGTACAAGAACGTCCGGGTGGAGCCCACCGAGGAGGCTCGTGCCGCCGCCTACCAGGTGTCGGACTACTCCACCTACACCGATGAGTACTTCGGGGCCGGCACCGGTCACACCGTCGCCCTCGACGACTTCGACTTCGGTTCCTACCAGAACTGAGAGCGCCCCTTCCTGAGCGAAGCGAAGGAAGGATCAGGCGCGAAGGTCGACGTCGAGACCCGGTGCGCTCAGGCAGCACGCCAAGCACCGAAGCGGTATCGAGCACGACGCAGCGGCCCCCGACCACCAGGTCGGGGGCCGCTGTGCGTTCGCGGGGTCTCGACGTCGGGCGCCGGGGCGCCCTGCTCGACCAGCGGCGTGGCGTCGACGCGGCCGGCACACGTCGTGGCTCGGGGCGAACCTCCGCCCGGCACGGTGTCGGGCGGCTACGGTCCACTGGTGCAGTCCTGACGACTCCACCCACTTCTCGAGAGGACCCCGATGAGCGACGAGGCCGAGCAGACCGGCACCGAGGCCAAGGACGACACGGGGGAGGTCAACGTCGACGTCAAGGACGCGGGCTCACAGGAGGCCACCGAGGACGATCCGGAGACGATCGAGAAGGAGCGGGAGGAGCGCCTGGACCCCGACAACCGTCCGGACTTCGCCGAGATCGACAACTCCGATCGTGACTTCGACCCGGCAACGGGCATGTTCAAGGACAACGACGAGTACGACGACGCCCCCGAGCAGTTCGTCGACGAGGAGCAGGGCGGGGACGAGGACGGGGACGGGGACTCGGACGGGGACGACTGACCCCCGCCGCCCGCCCGCGTGCAACCGGTGCCGGACTGGGATGATGGCCGGGTGAACGCCGCCCGCCCGACCGAGACCGACGTCCTGGTGGTGGGCGCCGGACCCGCCGGGTCGGCCGCGGCCGCCTGGGCGGCCCGGGCGGGCCTGGACGTCGTGCTCGCCGACGCGGCGGTCTTCCCGCGCGACAAGACCTGCGGCGACGGGCTCACCCCCCGTGCGATCGCCGAGCTGGACCGGTTGGGACTCGGCGACTGGGTGCGGGCCCACACCGTCAACATCGGGCTGCGCGCGCACGGCTTCGGCCAGACCCTGCTGCTGCCGTGGCCGGGCGGCGTCCTGCCGGCGCACGGTTCCGCCGTCCCCCGCACCGAGCTCGACGACCACGTGCGTACGGCGGCCCTCGAGGCCGGCGCCGTCGGGGTGGACGGTGCCCGCGCGGTCGACGTACGCCGCGAGGGGGGCCGGGTGACCTCCGTGCTGTTCGGGCGCGGGGAGGACACCTTCGAGATCGCCTGCCGCCGCCTGGTCGTCGCCGACGGAGTGCGCTCGCCGCTCGGCAAGGCCCTGGGCCGTGAGTGGCACCGCGAGACCGTGTACGGCGTGGCCGGGCGCGCCTACGTCGGCTCCGGCCAGGCCGACGACCCCTGGATCAGCTCCCACCTCGAGCTCCGGGGCGAGTCGGGGGAGATCCTCTCGGGCTACGGCTGGATCTTCCCGCTCGGCGGTGACGAGGTGAACATCGGCGTGGGCACCCTGGCCACCGCGAAGCGACCGGCCGAGGTGGCGCTGCGCCCGCTGATGCAGTTCTACGCCGACCAGCGGCGTGAGGACTTCGAGCTGCGCGGCGACCTGCGCGCCCCGACCTCGGCGCTGCTGCCGATGGGTGGTGCGGTCAGCGGGGTCGCCGGCCCGAACTGGATGCTGATCGGCGACGCGGCCGCCTGCGTGAACCCGCTCAACGGCGAGGGGATCGACTACGGCATGGAGAGCGGTCGGTTCGCAGCCGACCTGCTGGCCGCCGACACGACCGGCAGCGCGTCGTACGACGAGTCCTGGCCGGCCCTGCTGCGCGAGCAGTACGGCGAGGCGTTCTCGATCGCTCGTCGCCTGGCCGGCCTGGTGACCGTGCCCCGGCTGCTTCCCGCGCTCGGCCCGGCGGGGATGCGCTCGACCTGGCTGATGACGCTGGCGCTGCGCTGGATGGGCAACCTGGTCACCGAGGAGGACCGCGACGCCGCGGCCCGGATCTGGCGCTGGGCGGGGCGGCACTCCGTGCAGGTCGACGCCCGACCGCCCTTCGGCTGAGTCCCAGTCAGGAGAGCTGATGGATCTGGTCTACCGAGGTGCCAACGCCGGTGGGCGTGCGGTGCTCGCCGCGCTCGGGGTCGAGGTCCGGCTGCACGGCGTCGAGCGGCTCCCGGTGCACGGTCCGGTGCTGCTGGCCAGCACGCACAACTCGTTCCTCGACTTCGTGGTGCTCGAGAAGGCCGCCGTGCGCCGGCGCCGCTACGTCCGCTTCCTGACCAGGTACGACGCCTGGGTCACCCCGCCGGTCTCCTGGGCGATGGACCAGATGCGGCACGTGCCGGTCGACCGGGCGGCGCCCGCGGGCGCCTACCTGACGGCGCGGCGGCTGCTCCGCGAGGGCGAGGCGGTCGGAGTCTTCCCCGAGGCCGGGATCAGCCACGCCTTCACGGTGCGCGCCCTGATGCCCGGCGTCGCCGCGCTCGCCGCCGAGACCGGGGCGTGCGTCGTACCGGTCGCGATGTGGGGGGCCCAGCGGATCAGCTCGGTGGGCAACCCGACCACCCCGCCGCCCGACCTGACCCGGGGTCGGGTCGTCGACGTCAGCGTGGGTCGCCCGTTCACGGTCCCGCCCGGCGCGGGCGTCACGGTGTGGACGCGCTACCTCGGCGAGGTGCTGACCGGGATGCTCGAGGAGCTCCAGCAGCTGCCGCACCACCGGCCGCGTCCGGGCGAGGTGGCGACCTGGTACCCGGCCCACCTGGGCGGTGCCGCCGCGGACGTCGCGGCGGGCCGGGCGCTCGACGAGATCCCGTTCAGTGCAGTCCCGCCGGCATGGGGACCCGCTGGTGCTGCTGGTCCCGGTCGGGGTACGTCGAGCGCATCTGCACCCGGCCCATCGCACCGATCGGGTCCACGAGCCGGTTGAGTCGCCGCGCGAGCGGCGGCTGGGCGAGCAGCACCGCGAGGCCCAAGGCCGACGACGGGACCACGAGCAGGCTCAGCGCCGGGTGCGAGTCGGCCCAGTCGCCGAGGCCGGCGTACTCGGCGCCCTTGATGAAGAAGCCGTGGAACAGGTACACGACCAGGGATGCGGCGCCGAGGTGGGTGTACCAGGTGCGTCTCGCCGGGATCAGCGAGAGCACCGCCAGGGCGCCGAGGAGGCCGATGCCGAGCACCAGCAGCCGGGTGCCCATGGCGCCGGGACCGGTGGCGCCGAGCGCGGTGTACTCGTCGCGGTAGTAGAGCCAGTCGCTGCTGATCCACGTGCCGGTGAAGCGGGCTGCGAGGAGGATCGCGCCCAGCGCGGCCACGCCCACCCACTGCGCCCAGCGCCGGTGCAGCACTGCGAGGTGCTCGCGCCGCACCGTCAGCCCGATCACGAAGAACGGCAGCAGCCCGAAGGCGCGGGAGAGGTCCAGGGTGCTGCCGGCCCACCAGCCGGCGCTGAGGCTGAGCCCTACTGCGGTCAGCGCGGCCACCGGCATCGGGAGCCGCTTGAAGGCCGGGGTCAGCAACCGCCACACCAGCAGTGCCGAGAGGTACCACATCGGCCAGTGCGGGTCGCGCCAGATGTGGTGCAGCGTCTCGCCGCCGACCTGGGTGCGGAACAGCGCCAGCAGCCCCTCGAAGACGACGTACGGCACGAGCACCGTGCGCACCAGCCCGCGCAGCCGGGAGGGGGAGTAGGCGAAGGAGCGCGACAGGTAGCCGGTGACCAGCACGAACGCCGGCACGTGCCAGGCGTAGAGGAAGTCGTAGAGCCAGTCCGTGACCGTGTTGTCGGCCAGCATCACCAGCGAGTGGCCCACGACGACCAGCGCGACCAGCACGAACTTCGCGTTGTCGAACCACGGGTCGCGGGTCGCGGGAGCGGAGGCGGGCACGCGACGACGGTAGGAAGCCTTCCTGAACACTTCCTGTGACTGCGGTGCTCCGCTCGTTGAGAATGCGCGCGGCGTCCTGCCGGGACCCTGTCCGACGCGGCAGACCTCGCACCTCGGGCCGGTGCTCATCACCCGTGCCGGCCGGGGGACAATGACCGCGTGCCCACCTCCGACGTCGCCGGCGTGCTCCGCGCGCACGGCGTCCGCGACGTCGACGACAGCACCCTGGCGCGGGCGCTCTACTCGACCGACGCCTCGCTGTACCGCGTGCCGCCGCGGGTCGTCGTACGCCCCCACGACGCCGACGAGGTGCTGGCCTGCCTCGCGGCGGCGCGGGAGACCGGCGTACCGCTGACCATGCGGGGAGCCGGTACGTCGATCGCGGGCAACGCGGTCGGACCCGGGATCGTGGTCGACACCCGGCGCTTCCTGAACGCCATGACCGTGCACCCGGAGCGCGGCTCCGCGACGGTGCAGCCGGGCGTCGTGCACGCCGCCCTGCAGCGTGCGGCCGCACCGCACGGCCTGCGCTTCGGGCCCGACCCGTCGACGCACACCCGCTGCACGGTCGGTGGGATGATCGGCAACAACGCCTGCGGCTCCCGCGCGCTCGGCTACGGGCGCACCGTCGACAACATCGTCGGGCTCCGGGTCGCGCTGGCCGACGGCACCGTGGTGGAGCCGGGCACGGGGTACGCCGGTCTGGACGCGCTGGTGGACGCCGAGCTGGGCCTGATCCGCACCGAGTTCGGCCGCTTCGGGCGCCAGGTCTCCGGCTACTCCTTCGAGCACCTGCTGCCCGAGCGAGGCCGCGCGTTCGAGTCGTTCCTGGCCGGCACCGAGGGCACTCTCGCGGTGCTGCTGGAGGCGGAGGTGCGCCTGGTCGAGGAGGCTCCGGCGCGGGCGCTGGCCGTGCTCGGCTTCCCGGACATGTTCACCGCTGCCGACGCCGTGCCCGGGCTGCTGGCCGAGCACCCGCTGGTGGCCTGCGAGGGGCTGGACCAGCGGATCACCGCCGTCCTCCAGGCGTACGGCGGGCACGTCCCGGAGCTGCCGAGCGGCAGCGGCTGGCTGTTCGCCGAGGTGACGGCCGACTCGGTCGGCGAGGCGGACTCGCTGGCCCGTGCGGTGGGGCTGAGTGCCGGCGTACCGCACCGGATCGTTCTCGACCCGGCCGAGCAGGCGATGCTGTGGCGGATCCGCGAGGACGGCGCCGGCCTGGCCGCGCGCACCCTCGAGCGGCAGGCGAAGTCCGGCTGGGAGGACGCCGCGGTGCCTCCGGCCCAGCTCGGCGCCTACCTGCGCGACTTCGACGCGCTGCTCCAGGACTCGGGCCTCGACGGGGTGCCCTACGGCCACTTCGGCGACGGCTGCGTGCACGTGCGGATCGACTTCGACCTCGACGGCTCCTCGGGCGTCGCGCGCTACCGCAGGTTCATCGAGGACTCCGCCGACCTGGTGGCCAAGTACGGCGGTTCGATGTCCGGCGAGCACGGTGACGGCCGGGCCCGCTCGGAGCTGCTCACGCGGATGTACTCGCCCGGTGCGATCGGGCTGATGCGAGCAGGCCAAGCGGATCCTCGACCCCGCCAACCTGCTCAACCCGGGTGTGCTCGTCGATCCGGCGCCGTTCGACGCCGACCTGCGCCGCTGGGGCCACCCGGCACCTCTGACCCTGCTCAACCTGAGCCACGACGAGGGCTCGTTCTCCAAGGCGGTGCACCGCTGCACCGGGGTCGGCAAGTGCACGGCCGACCCTGTGTTGGCTTCCGGGGGCGCCTCCGGCGCCGTGATGTGCCCGTCGTACCTCGCCACCGCGGACGAGAAGGACTCGACGCGTGGTCGGGCGCGGGTGCTCCAGGAGCTGGTCGACGGCCGGCTGGTGCAGGGCTGGGACGACCCGGCGGTGGAGCAGGCCCTCGACCTGTGCCTGTCCTGCAAGGGCTGCTCGCGCGACTGCCCCACGGGTGTCGACATGGCGACGTACAAGTCGGAGGCGCTGCACCAGCGCTACGCCGGCAGGCTCCGACCGCGCTCGCACTATGCGCTGGGCCGGCTGCCGCAGCTCGCGCGCCTCACGCCACCGAGGCTGGCCAACGCGATGCTCCGCAGCGGGCTCGTCGGGCGGATCGCCAAGGCCGGGGCCGGCGTCGACCAGCGCCGCTCGCTGCCGCGCTTCGCGGAGCGGCCGCTGCTGCGCTGGTTGAAGGGTGACGAAGCGGCTTCTCGCCACCTCCGTCCCCAGGTCGCCCCCGACGTCTGGCTGTGGGCCGACTCCTTCACCGACCGGTTCTCCGCCGACACCGGGCGCACCGCGGTCGCGCTGCTGGAGGGCATGGGGCTGCGGGTCGCGGTGATCGCCGAGGACGCCTGCTGCGGGCTGACCTGGATCACCACCGGCCAGCTCATCGAGGCGCGCCGGATCATCGGCCGGGCGGTCGAGACCCTGCACAAGTACGTCGCCACCGGCGTGCCCGTGGTCGGTCTCGAGCCGAGCTGCCTGGCCACCCTGCGCTCCGACGCCGTCGAGCTGCTCGACGATCCCCGTGCGGGTGAGGTGGCCACAGGGATGCGCTCGCTGGCGGAGTACCTCACCACCCTCGATCCCACGCTGCTGCCCGACCTCACGGGCGTCGAGGTCGTCGCGCAGCCGCACTGCCACCAGCACGCGGTGTTCGGCTGGGAGACCGACCAGGCGCTGCTCGAGCGGGCCGGTGCCAGCGTCACGCGCGTCGGGGGTTGCTGCGGGCTGGCCGGCAACTTCGGCGTCGAGCAGGGTCACTACGAGGTCTCGGTCAAGATCGCCGAGCACGCCCTGCTCCCCGCCGTACGCGCGTCGGGGGAGGGGGCCGTGGTGCTCGCCGACGGCTTCTCGTGCCGCACCCAGCTCGACGACCTGGCCGGCGTACGAGCGCTGCACCTGGCGGAGCTGCTGGCGGGGGTTCGCCCTCCCTGCTGACTCGCTTTGCCATGCCGCGCGGCCCCCGGTAGCCTTGTGCACTGTGTCCGGGCTCCCGGACGCGCGACGCGTGCCCGCAGCACTCCTGTTGCCGTGTCGTCGGGCACTGTCTCCCAGCACTGGGTGTGGCTGACTCCCCGGAACCGTTCAACCACCGCTCCGGCAGATTGCTGGTGCGCGAGAGTGAGAAAAGAAAGGGAACCGCCAAGGTGCCCACGATCAACCAGCTGGTCCGCAAGGGCCGCCAGGACAAGGTGGCGAAGTCCAAGACGCCTGCCCTGCAGGAATCGCCCCAGCGACGCGGTGTCTGCACCCGCGTCTACACGACCACCCCGAAGAAGCCGAACTCGGCCCTGCGCAAGGTCGCCCGCGTGCGCCTGTCCAGCGGCATCGAGGTCACGGCGTACATCCCGGGGGTCGGCCACAACCTGCAGGAGCACTCGATCGTGCTCGTGCGCGGCGGCCGGGTGAAGGACCTCCCCGGTGTCCGCTACAAGATCATCCGCGGCTCGCTCGACACCCAGGGCGTGAAGAACCGCAAGCAGGGCCGCAGCAAGTACGGCGCCAAGAAGGAGAAGAGCTAATGCCCCGCAAGGGTCCCGCCCCGAAGCGGCCGATCGACATGGACCCGGTCTTCGGGTCCCAGCTCGTCTCCCAGCTGGTCAGCAAGGTGCTCCAGGACGGCAAGAAGCAGGTCGCCCAGCGCATCGTCTACACCGCTCTCGAGGGCTGCCAGGCCAAGACCGACATCGACCCGGTGGTCACGCTCAAGCGGGCCCTGGACAACGTCAAGCCGGCGATCGAGGTCAAGAGCCGCCGCGTCGGTGGTGCGACCTACCAGGTCCCGATCGAGGTCAAGGGCACGCGTGGCACCACGCTCGCGCTGCGCTGGCTCGTCGGCTACGCCGCCGACCGCCGCGAGAAGACCATGTCCGAGCGGCTGATGAACGAGATCCTCGACGCCTCCAACGGCCTCGGTGCCGCGGTGAAGAAGCGCGAGGACACCCACAAGATGGCCGAGTCCAACAAGGCCTTCGCGCACTACCGCTGGTGACCTGCGGGAGGGGAACACGACCCGGGCGGTCGGCGTTCTCCTCCTGACCACCTTTTCGGGGTTCACCTCCCGGTACCCAGAACCTCTTCCCACCTGAGTAAGGACGCACTGACAGTGGCTGTCGACATCACCACGGACCTGAACAAGGTCCGCAACATCGGCATCATGGCGCACATCGATGCCGGCAAGACCACCACCACCGAGCGCATCCTGTTCTACACCGGTATCTCCTACAAGATCGGTGAGGTCCACGACGGTGCCGCCGTCATGGACTGGATGGAGCAGGAGCAGGAGCGCGGCATCACGATCACGTCCGCCGCGACGACCTGCTGGTGGAAGGACCACCAGATCAACATCATCGACACCCCCGGGCACGTCGACTTCACCGCCGAGGTCGAGCGCTCGCTGCGCGTCCTCGACGGCGCCGTCGCGGTGTTCGACGGCGTGGCCGGCGTGGAGCCGCAGACGATGACGGTGTGGCGCCAGGCGAACAAGTACTCGGTGCCCCGGATGTGCTTCGTCAACAAGCTCGACCGCACCGGCGCCGACTTCTGGCGCTGCGTCGACATGATGGTCGAGCGGCTGAACTCCACCCCGCTGGTGATGCAGCTGCCGATCGGTGCCGAGGGCGGCTTCCTCGGCGTCGTCGACCTGGTCGGGATGCGCGCGCTGACCTGGCGCGGCGAGACCACGATGGGCGAGGACTACGAGGTCGAGGAGATCCCGGCCGAGCTCGCCGAGCAGGCCGCGGAGTACCGCGAGAAGCTGCTCGAGACGTTGGCCGAGGCCGACGACGAGATCATGGAGCAGTACCTCGAGGAGCACGAGTTCACCGTGGCCGAGCTCGAGGCCGGCATCCGTCGCGCCACGCTCGCCGACAAGATCAACCCGGTGCTGTGCGGCACGGCGTTCAAGAACAAGGGCGTCCAGCCCCTGCTCGACGCCGTCGTGAAGTACCTGCCCTCGCCGCTCGACGTCGACGGGATCCAGGGCCACTCGGTCAAGGACGAGGACGAGGTCATCGTCCGCCAGCCTTCTGACGACGAGCCGTTCTCCGGGCTGGCCTACAAGATCGCCACCGACCCGCACCTCGGCAAGCTGATCTACGTGCGCGTCTACTCCGGAAAGCTCACGGCCGGTACGACGGTGACGAACGCCGTGAACGGTCGCAAGGAGCGGATCGGCAAGGTCTACCAGATGCACGCCAACAAGCGTGAGGAGATTGCGTCGGTCGGTGCCGGTCAGATCGTGGCGGTGATGGGTCTGAAGGACACCAAGACCGGCCACACGCTGACCGACTCCGCCCACCCGGTGATCCTGGAGTCGATGACCTTCCCGGCCCCGGTGATCGAGGTCGCCATCGAGCCGAAGACCAAGAGCGACCAGGAGAAGCTCGGCACCGCTATCCAGCGGCTCTCCGACGAGGACCCGACCTTCACCGTCAAGGCTGACGAGGAGACCGGGCAGACCATCATCGCCGGCATGGGCGAGCTGCACCTGGAGATCCTGGTCGACCGGATGAAGCGCGAGTTCCGCGTCGAGGCCACGGTCGGCAAGCCCCAGGTCGCCTACCGCGAGACCATCCGCCGCAAGGTGGAGAAGCACGGCTACACCCACAAGAAGCAGACCGGTGGGTCCGGGCAGTTCGCGAAGGTCCAGATCAGTCTCGAGCCGAACATCGACCCCGAGACCGGCAGCGGTGCGGGCTACGAGTTCGTCAACGCCGTCTCCGGTGGTCGGGTGCCGAAGGAGTACATCCCCTCGGTCGACCAGGGCGGACAGGAGGCGCTGGAGTTCGGCGTCCTCGCCGGCTACCCGATGGTGGACGTGAAGTTCACCCTCGAGGACGGCGCCTACCACGACGTCGACTCCTCCGAGCTGGCCTTCAAGATCGCGGGCAACCAGGCCTTCAAGGAGGCCGCGCGGATGGCCAAGCCGGTCCTGCTGGAGCCGATGTTCGCTGTGGAGGTGGTCACCCCGGAGTCCTTCCTGGGCACCGTCATCGGCGACATCAACTCCCGCCGCGGGCAGATCCAGAACCAGGAGGAGCGGCACGGCGACATGGTCGTCGGCGCTCTCGTCCCGCTGTCGGAGATGTTCGGGTACGTTGGCGACCTGAGGTCCAAGACCTCCGGGCAGGCGTCGTACTCGATGGAGTTCAACTCCTACGCCGAGGTCCCGCAGAACGTCGCCGACGAGATCATCAAGAAGGTCCGCGGCGAGTAGCATCTGCGCGGCCCGTCCCACTCTGCACAATCCATTGAGACAAGCAACAGATCACACAGGAGGAGCCCACCGTGGCTAAGGCTAAGTTCGAGCGGAACAAGCCGCACGTCAACATCGGCACGATCGGTCACATCGACCACGGCAAGACGACGTTGACCGCAGCGATCACGAAGGTGCTGCACGACAAGTACCCGACGCTGAACGAGGCATCGGCGTTCGACAAGATCGACTCCGCCCCCGAAGAGCGTCAGCGCGGCATCACGATCGCCATCGCGCACGTCGAGTACCAGACCGAGTCGCGCCACTACGCCCACGTCGACTGCCCCGGTCACGCCGACTACATGAAGAACATGATCACGGGTGCTGCGCAGATGGACGGCGCGATCCTCGTGGTCGCCGCGACCGACGGCCCCATGCCGCAGACGCGTGAGCACGTGCTGCTCGCCCGCCAGGTCGGCGTGCCGGCCATGGTCGTGGCGCTGAACAAGTGCGACATGGTCGACGACGAGGAGCTCATCGAGCTCGTCGAGCTCGAGGTCCGCGAGCTCGCTCGAGGACCAGGAGTTCGACGGCGACAACGTCCCCGTCGTCCGCGTGGCGGCCTACCCGGCACTCCAGGGCGACGAGAAGTGGGGCGAGTCGATCATCGAGCTGATGGACGCGGTGGACTCCTACATCCCGCAGCCCGAGCGCGACACCGAGAAGCCCTTCCTGATGCCCGTCGAGGACGTCTTCACGATCACCGGTCGTGGCACCGTCATCACCGGTCGTATCGAGCGTGGCATCGTCAAGGTCAACGAGACCGTCGACATCATCGGCATCCGCGACGCCAAGCAGTCGACCACGGTCACCGGCATCGAGATGTTCCGCAAGCTGCTCGACACCGGCGAGGCCGGCGAGAACGTCGGGCTGCTGCTTCGTGGCACCAAGCGCGAGGACGTCGAGCGCGGCATGGTCGTCATCAAGCCGGGCACCACCACCCCGCACACCAACTTCGAGGCGAGCGTCTACATCCTCTCGAAGGAGGAGGGTGGTCGGCACACGCCGTTCTTCAACAACTACCGCCCGCAGTTCTACTTCCGCACCACCGACGTGACCGGCGTGGTGACTCTCCCCGAGGGCACCGAGATGGTCATGCCGGGCGACAACACCGAGATGGCCGTCGAGCTGATCCAGCCGATCGCCATGGAGGACGGGCTGAAGTTCGCGATCCGTGAGGGTGGCCGCACCGTCGGCGCCGGTCGGGTCACCAAGATCACCAAGTGACACCGCGAAGGGCCCCCGAAAGCTGCGAAGCAGCTCTCGGGGGCCCTTCCGTCTCATTTGGTGCTCGTTGAGCTGGGTGTCGCAGCGGCGCGCTTCGCGCGCAGCGCCGCTCAGAGCCGGTGCGAGGCCCAGCTCAACGCAGGTCGAGGCCCAACTCAACCCTGAAGGGCGCGTGATGGAGGACCAGGTCCGCCCGCCGCGACCGCACCAGAAGCGCACCGCGGACGGGCCGCCGGGTGCGCGAGGTGCTCACCTACGCGCGCCGGGGCAGCCGGTTCACCGAGCGGGAGCAGGACGCCTGGGAGCGGCTCGGCCCGCGAGTGGGTGATCCCCGACGAGGCGGTCGACGAGCCCGGCTTCGACTGGGACCCCTGGTTCGGCCGCGTCGGCCCCGCTGGTGGTCGAGATCGGTTCGGGGGTGGGGGAGACGGCGGCCGCCCTGGCCGCGACGCGACCCGAGGCCAACGTGCTGGCCTTCGAGGTCTGGCGACCCGGGGTGGCGGGAGCACTGTGGCGCCTGGAGCAGGCCGAGCGTCGACAACGTCCGGCTGGTCGGCGGTCGACGCGGTGTGGTCGATGCGGCACCTGTTCGCGCCGGGCTCGATCGCCGAGCTGTGGACGTTCTTCCCCGACCCGTGGCCCAAGGTGCGCCACCACAAGCGCCGGCTGGTCCAGCCCGGCTTCGTCCGCGACGCCGCCACGGCGATGGCACCGGGGGCCGCCTGGCGCCTGGCCACCGACTGGGCCGAGTACGCCGAGCAGATGGTCGTCGTGCTCGACGCCGAACCGCTGCTCACGGCGGGGTCGCCGAGCGCTGGGGGACCGCGACCGGTCACCCGGTTCGAGGGTCGCGGGGTCGAGGCCGGGCGCGCCATCACCGACCTGGCCTACGTCAGGCGCTAGGCAGCCTCGCCCAGGACCAGGCCGGCCTCGCGGAGCAGGTGCTCGACCCGCGCGCGCTCGAGGTCGCGATCGGGTCCGCTCGGCAGGTCGCCCAGCTCGCACGGCACCTCCAGGCAGGCGCAGCACTCGCTCAGCACGTCGTCGTACGCCGCCCGGATCCCCTCGCGGCGGACCCGTGGGTCCCCGGGAGAGATCCGGCGTACCTCTCGACCCAGCCGGCGCGCGTCGAGCGCCACCCGCTCGATCGGCCGGTGCTCGGCCAGCGGACCCACCTGCTGCCGGCGTTGCCGACGGGCGCGGAGCGCCCGGTGGATCCGTGGGGCGTTCGCGAGCACGGCGAAGAAGGCGATCGCCACGAGAGTGATCGCGACGACGCCGAGGATGCCGAGAATGACCGCGCCCTCCATGGAGCAACGGTACGCCGTGCGGGCAGGAACCCGGGGCGGTTCGGCCGCCGTCCCGGTTCCGCTGTGCGGACCCTCCACGTCGTGCGATCCTCGAGCGACCCATGGAGGCCCCGATGTCGCGTACCCGTCCGCCGCTGCGGGTCGTCGTCGCCTCCCTCGTCGTGATGGCGCTGGGCCTGGTGGCCCTGGCCGTGCTGGTGCACGGTCGGCACCCGTCGGCCGCGACACCGTCCCCGCCGCCTGTCGTGCTCGCGCCTGCCCCGACCGCCCGGCCGAGCGTCACGCCGTCCCCCGACCCGGCCGAGAAGCTGATCGGCGCCCCGACCGGGGACGTGCTGGTGATCCCGGCCCTCTCGGTCCGGGCCCCGCTGGTGTCGGTGGCGATGAGTCGCCAGAAGGTGCTCACGCCGCCGCGCAACCCGCGCGAGGTGGGCTACTGGGACGCCAGTGCCCCACCCGGGAGCAGCACCGGCCAGACCCTGATCACCGGCCACACCGTGCACACCGGCGGTGGTGCGATGGACCGGCTGGGCACGCTGCACACGGGCCAGCAGGTGCGGGTGCACCGCGACCAGGCAGGGGGCCGGGTCACGGCGGCGTACCGGGTCACCGGAGTGCGCACCTACAGCAAGGCCGAGCTCGCCCGGGACGCCCTGCAGCTCTTCGGCCAGCAGCGCGGAGGCGGACGCCTGGTGCTGGTGACCTGCACCGGCTGGGACGGTCGGGAGTACCACGGCAACGTCGTCGTGGTCGCCGCGCCGGTCCGGGTCTCCGCCGGCTCCGCCTGAGGCCTGTGCAACAAGATTCGCATTCCACCTACCTGCCGGGCTACTCGCACGTAACCTCGCGCTCAGATCGTCGTTGAATCGCTGAGGGCCCGGCGTGGCCCGTTCGTGTCATAGGCCTGGGAGGGCTCACACCATGCTTCGTCGCACCCCGCTCCGGTTCACCGCTGTAGCACTCACCGCCCTGGTCGCCGGAGCGGCCGCCTCCCCGGCTCTGGCCGCGACGCAGGTCGCGAAGGGCACCGCCACCGCGGCGAACATCAGCATCGCCGGCATGGGCACGGACACGGGCACCTACACCGCGAGCAACGACGGCAAGAGCGAGACCACGTCGGGCACCAACACCCCGGCCATCCCGTTGCTCAACGGGCAGCAGGTGGTCAGCGCCGGGACCTTCGCCCAGGACGCGAAGACCACCGTCAAGGACGGCGCGGTCGGCACCAAGGCGTGTGCGGGATTCGCCGGGCAGGGCGCCACGCTCGCCGCGGTGGGCGACGGCAACTGCCTCATCGGTGGTCAGACCCTCAACCTCAGCGCGGGCGCCGTTCGACTTCAGCAACCTCGATCTCGGAGGCGGCGGCACCCTGTCGGCGATGCTCCCGGCTGCCACGTTGGGTCCGTTGAAGGTGGGCCTGCGCCAAGGCCGAGCTGACCAGTTGACCGACGCGCTCAGCAGCGGGTTCCAGCAGGTTTCACTGCTCTGGGCAACCCCGCGCTGAACCTCAACTTCGATGCCCTTCAGGCGTCGTGCACCGCGGCCCCCGGTAGCGCCGACGGCACCGCCGATCTGGGGATGAGCGGACGTCGACGTGTCTCTACCGGCCCTTCCCGGTGCAGCCTGCGCAGAAGATCAACCTGGTGAACTTCGAGGCCAACCCGAAGCCGAACACCCCCATCAGCGCAACTCCCTCGGTGCTGCTCAACGCCCTCACTGACTCGCTCAAGAGCAGCCTCACGCAGAACTTCAACGGCCTGCCGGCCGCCGATCGCCACGATCCTGAAAACGCTCGGTGGCGGACTCGACCAGACGTCTGTGATCAACGACGCGGTCGACGACGGCCTCCGACCAGTTCGGCCCCCAGCTCGAGCCAGCTGATCTCCGGCACGCTGAACAAGCAGAGCCGCCCGGACAAGGACTCGATCGACGTCACCGCGCTCGACCTGAACATCCTGCCGGCTGCGGCCGCCGCTACCGGCGGCTCCGCGCTTGCCTCGCTGCAGGTCGGCGCTGTGACGTGCGACGCCGGCACCTTCAAGCCAGCCGCCGCCACCACCCCGACCCCGACCAAGAAGTCCGACGTGCCGACCGCCATCGACTCCGGTCTGGCCGGCGACGGCGGGTCCAGCCCGGTGCTGCCGGTCGTGGGCGGCCTGATGCTGCTCGCCGGTGCCGGGATCGGCGTACGCCGGGTCCTGCACACCCGGGGCTGAGGCGCGGGTGGCTGCCGAGAAGGTCTCCGGCTCCCGCGCAGGGCGGCACGGTCGACCTGGGTGATCGTGATCGCGCTGGCCCTGATCGGGATCGGCCTGGTGCTGCCCAGCGGCAACGAGCCGCCGCCGCAGCCGGCCAAGGCGCTGATCAAGGGACCGACCGGTGACGTGCTGGTGATCCCGGCGCTGAAGGTCAAGGCGCCGTTGGTCTCGGTCGCGATGAGCAGGCTCGCGGTGCTCACCCCGCCGCGCAACCCGCGCCAGGTCGGCTACTGGGACCGCAGCGCCCGTCCGGGCAGCACGTCCGGCCAGACCCTGATCACCGGGCACACGGTGCACACCGGCGGCGGTGCGCTCGACAAGCTCGGCGACCTGCGGGCGGGTCAGAAGGTGACCGTCTACCGCAAGCAGGACGGTGCGCAGACCACGGCGCCCTACCGGATCACGGCGGTGCGGACCTACAGCAAGAACCTGCTGGCCAAGGACGCCAAGCAGCTCTTCGGTCAGTCCGGCGGCAACGGCCGCCTGGTGCTGGTCACCTGCACCGGTTGGGACGGCCGGGAGTACCACGGCAACGTCGTCGTCTTCGCGCGTCCGCTCGGCGCCAGCACGACCCCGGTCTGACAGCGCCCCGGGCTCCGGCTCAGCAGGGCGGGCGGCCAACCGGTGCCGCAGCGCGGCCTCGCGCTCCAGACGCCGGGTGTCGCGGTCGCGGCGCTCGGCCTGGACCGCGGCGAGGAAGGCCTCCGGCGGGGTGCCTGGCGGGCGGGGGCGGAGCGACGTGCGTGAGGGTCTGCGTCGGCGGTGCTGACCAGCAGTCGCTGCCGGGCGTCCGGACCGAGCGTGTCCAGTCGACCCAGCAGCTGACGGACCGCGACCGCGAGGCCCTCCGGCAGCGGGGCGATGTCCGCCGTGCGGCGCCCAGGCGGCCAGGGGGACCGGCATCGCGACCGGCGGGGGCAGCCGAGGTCGAGCTTGTCGCGGACGACGTAGGTGCCGGCGACCAGGTCGCCGACGCGCTGACCCTTGGCGGTGACCAGGCCGGCGACCAGGGCGGGCACGCCGGAGAGCACGAAGATCTCGACGACTCCGACGAAGCCACGGATCAGGGCGTGCCGGGCGGTGATCGGACCCGGCGTCCGAGCGCACCGTGCGCGTGCCCACGATCAGCTTGCCGAGGCTCTTGCCGCGGCTCCAGCGTCTCGATGCCGGCCGGCACCAGGACCAGGGTCGCGACCAGCACCACGATCATGCCGACCGAGGCCAGGGCCTCGTCGGCGGCGACGCACGAGCACGAGCCAGACCCCGATCCCGAAGGCGACGAGCTCGGCGACCAGGTCGATCAGCCCCGACAGCAGGCGTACGGCGAGCGTGGCCGGCGGCAGCTCGAGCGTGACGGCCTCGCCGGTGACGAGGTCGTCGGCGTCGAGTCCTGCGTAGATGTCGGACATCGCACGCGAGCCTACGGCTCGTAGCGGCTCGTAGGCTCGGCCATGGACCTCGACGCCTACGTCTCGGCGCACCACCTCACGTGGCGCCGGCTCGCAGGAGCTGGCGGGGCGTGCGCAGCCGGACCGGTGCCGAGGCCGACGAGCTGGTCGACCTCTACCAGCAGGTCGCGCACGCACCTGAGCGTGGTCCGCTACGGCGCGCCCGACGCGGCGGTGGTGGCCTACCTGAGCGGGCTGCTGGCCCGGGCCAGGATCCGGATGGTCGGCACCCGGACGCTGCGCTGGGCCGACCTGGGCGACTTCCTCGGCCGGCGGTTCCCGGCCGCGCTCTACCGCACGCGGCGCTGGTGGCTGGGCACGATGCTGATCAGCTACGCCGTCACCGCGGTGATGATCATCTGGCTGCTGGCCCACCCGCAGGTCGAGTCCACGCTGCTCGACCCGAGGCAGGTCGACGACCTGGTCAACCGCGACTTCGCGCAGCTACTACCAGCAGGCGGCAGCCTCGGCGTTCGCGGCGAAGGTGTGGACCAACAACGCCTGGGTCGCTGCCCTGGCGATCTCGCTCGGGGTGTTCGGGCTGCCGGTGGTCTACCTGCTGTGGCAGAACATCTCCAACCTGGCCGTCATCGGCTCGATCATGATCCGCCACGACCGGGCCTCGTTGTTCTTCGGGCTGATCGTGCCGCACGGGCTGCTCGAGCTCACGGCGGTCTTCGTGGCCGGCGGCGTCGGCCTGCGGCTGTTCTGGACCTGGGTCGTCCCGCGCGGGCGGACCCGCGCCCAGGCCCTGGCCGAGGAGGGCCGTGCCGCGATGGGCGTCGCGCTCGGACTCGTGCTGGTGCTCCTGGTCTCCGGACTGATCGAGGCGTTCGTGACGCCGTCCGGGCTGCCCACCTGGGCCCGGATCGGGGTCGGCGTGCTCGCCGAGATCGCGTTCCTGGTCTACGTCTTCGTCCCCGGCCGGCGTGCCGCCCGCGCCGGCTTCACCGGCGACCTCGACGCCGCGCTGCTCGAGGACCGCGTCGCCGTCGCAGCCTGACCGGGGAGTCAGAGCAGTCCGCGTGCCTTGAGCGCGAGGTAGTGGTCGGCAAGCGCCGGCGGCAGGTGGTCGGCGTCCTCGTCGAGGACGTCGACGCCGAGGGCGCCCAGCAGCAGCGCCGTCCGCTCCCGGCGCCCCAGGTCGTGCTCGGCGGCGGCCGCCCGGTAGGTCTCGTCGACGTCGGCCGCGGTCGTGGGCGATCCGGTTCAGTGCCGGGTCGCGCACCGAGGCCAGCACCACCCGGTGCCGGGCGGTGAGCGGGCCGAGCAGCGGCAGCAGCGACTCCTCGACGGCCGAGGGCTCGAGCGGGGTCAGCAGCACGACCAGCGCGCGGTGCCGTCCGAGGCCGCTGACCGCGGCGACCAGGTTGCGCCACGAGGTCTCGGCCAGGACCGGCTCGAGGTCGGCCATCGCGTCCTGGAGCCGGGTCACGGCCTCCTGCCCGTGCCCCCGGGTGCGCACCCGCACGACCCGGTCGCCGGCAACGAGGTCCACCCGGTCGCCGGCGCGCACGGCGAGCGCGGCCAGCAGCAGACCGGCGTCCATCGCGGCGTCCAGGCGCGGCGCCGCGACACCGGCGCTGTCCGGCTGTCCGACGCGGCCCGCCGACGTCCGCCCGGTGTCGAGGACCAGCACCACCCGGCGGTCCCGCTCGGGCTGCCAGGTGCGGACGACGACCTGGCGCGAGCGGGCGCTGGCGCGCCAGTCGACGCTGCGCACGTCGTCGCCGCGGACGTACTCCCGCAGCGAGTCGAACTCGGTGCCCTGCCCGCGCACGCGCACCGCCGAGCGGCCGTCGAGGTCGCGCAGCCGTGCGAGCCGGCTGGGCAGGTGCCGGCGGGAGTGGAACGGCGGCAGCACGCGGACGGCGCCCGGCCGCGTCGACCTGCCCCTGCCGGGCGGCGAGGCGCAGCGGGCCGAGCAGCCGCACCGTGCGCGGGCGCCGCGCGCCGGTCACCGCGGCGGTTCGGGACGAGCAGGGTCGTCAGCCCGGCCCCCTCGCCCGCGGCCAGGTCGAGCCGGTGCCGGTTGCCGGTGGCGCCGGCGGAGGGCTGCCAGGCGTCGCGCAGCGTCCCGCGCATCGTGCGGCGCCCGGTGTTGCGCACGTCCAGCGTGGTGTCGACGGGCTGGCCCTGACGGGTCTGCCCCACCGGTCGGCGTACGACGTCGAGCAGCGCGGGCGCGGGGCGAGCCGCACGTCGAGCCCGGCCAGGACCAGCACCACCAGCAGCCAGAGCACGACCGTGCTGCCCTGCGGGCGCAGCAGCACCGGCACCAGCCCGAGCGCCAGCAGGACCGGCACCCGCCAGGTGATCGCCATCTCGACTCCGGGGCCGGATCAGCGGGGGACCGGCACGGAGGCGATCGCCGAGGCCAGCACCTGGTCGACGGCCACGCCCTCGAGCTCGGCCTCGGGTCGCAGGGTCAGCCGGTGCGCCAGCGTCGCCTGGGCCAGCGCCTTGACGTCGTCGGGGGTGACGAAGTCGCGCCCGTTCAGCCAGGCCCAGGCCCGCGAGGTGCGCAGCAGCGCGGTCGCGCCGCGCGGGCTCACCCCGAGCTGCAGCGACGGCGACGCCGGGTGGCCCGGGCGACGTCGACGACGTAGCCGGCCACCTCGTCGGAGACCCGCACCGTGCCGACCGCGGCCGCGCCGGCGGCCAGGTGCGCGGCGGTCGGCCACGCGGCGTCACCCCGGCCCCGGCGACGTCGTGCGGGTCGAACCCGTCGGCGTGCCGGCGCACGATCGCGACCTCGTCGTCCCGCTCGGGCAGCGGCATCCGCACCTTGAGCAGGAACCGGTCCAGCTGGGCCTCGGGCAGCGGGTAGGTGCCCTCGTACTCGACCGGGTTCTGCGTCGCGGCGACCAGGAACGGCGTCGGCAGCGCGCCGGGTCACCCCGTCGGCGGAGACCTGGCCCTCCTCCATCGCCTCGAGCAGCGCCGACTGGGTCTTGGGCGGCGTCCGGTTGATCTCGTCGGCCAGCAGCAGGTTGGTGAACACCGGGCCCTCGCGGAAGGCGAGCCGGCCGCCGCAGGCCTCGATCACCATCGACCCGGTGAGGTCGCCGGGCATCAGGTCGGGGGTGAACTGGACCCGCTTGGTGTCGATCGACAGGGCCGCGGCCAGGGTGCGCACCAGCAGCGTCTTGGCGACGCCGGGCACGCCCTCCATCAGCACGTGGCCCCGCGCCAGCAGCGCCACCAGCAGCGCCGAGACGGCGGCGTCCTGGCCGACCACGGCCTTGGCCACCTCGCGGCGTACGGCGGACAGGGCCTCGCGGGCCTCCTCGCCGGCGTGGGCGGGATCGGGCTGGGTCTGGTCGGGCTGGGTCTGGTCGGGCTGGGTCATCCTCGTACGCACCTCGTTCTCGATCTGCAGCAGGCCACGGCCCAGGTCGGCCAGGGCGGAGTCGTCGGGGACCGGGCGGTCCTCCAGCAGCGTGCCCACCTCGTCGGGCGTCCGCCCGCTGGCGTGCGCGGCGGCCACCGACCAGGCCGGCCAGGGCGACGTCGCGAGGCAGGGACAGCGACGCGGCCAGCCGACGCCGGGTGGCCGCGCGCAGCACGCGGGCGGCGTGGTCGCGGTCGCGGGTACGCCGGTAGAGCCGGCCCGCGGCTCTCGCGTCGACTCGGTGGCACGCACCACGACCGGCAGCGGCTCGCGGACCAGCGGCCCGAGCCGGCGTCCGCACAGCAGCACGAGGGCCAGCCCGGCGAGCGCGAGCAGCCAGAGCCCGGGCACCAGCCAGCGGGGCAGCAGCGGGACGATCGAGACCGCGTCGGCGGCGGTGGTGTCGGCGGGGTCGGCGACGTACCAGACCAGGCGCGGCTGCTGGCCGAGCAGGCGCAGCGCCAGCGGCGGCGTTGTCGCCGTCCAGGACCCGGTCGTTGCTGAGCAGGGCGCCGTCGGCGAGGAGCGTGACCGAGCGGTCCACCGGGGCCTGCTTGAGCAGCACGCCGTCCCGGTCGCCGAAGCATCCGGGCGCGGGAAGGGCCGGTGTGGGGGGCACGTCGACCAGCACCCCGCGGAAGAGGTCGAGCTCGCAGCCGGGGGCGAGCTGTCCGCGCAGGGTCCGCAGCGCCGAGGTCGAGCCGGTGCTCACCCCGAGCCGGTCGAGCAGGTCCGCCGAGGGACCGACCAGGATCACGGCGGGGGAGTCGGACGCGTGAGCGCGCAGCCGGCGCAAGGTGCTGCCGCCGAGCTGGTCGGCGTTGCTGACCAGCACGGCGGTGGAGGCATCGACCGTGGTCCGCAGGTACGACGCCTGCCCGCGCACCACCTGCACCTCGACGCCCTGCTGCTCGAGCACCCGCGCCACGGCCCGGGCACCCTCGGGGCGGGGGTTGGCCGGGTCGAGCGGGCCGCCCTGACCGTCGTTGCCGATGGAGGCGAGCGCGCTGGCGACGACGACCACGAGGAGCGCGACACCCAGCAGCACGGCCACCCGGTGCCGGCCCAGGAACGAGCGCGGTGCGGTCTGCGGGCCGGTGCGGTCGCCGTGCTCACCGCGGCACCGCCAGCACCGGACCGGCGCGGTCGTCGCCGGGCGTGCTCGCGCGCACGGACTGCTCCAGGTCGAGGCAGGCCTGCGCCCGGGTGCGGTCGGCGGAACGACCGCCGTAGCGGGTCTCCTCGAAGCTGCGGGCCGCCTCGTCGAGGCGCGTCGGCGAGGTCGGGGAAGCGTGGCGCCGCCAGGTCGTGACCTCGCGGGCCGTGACGGCGGGGTCGTCCGGGGTCGAGGCCGCGCTGGGTGAGCCCGGCGCTCAGCGCCCGCACCGCCTCGATCACGGCGGTGTCCCAGTCGGAGTCCGCGAAGGCGGCGTCGGCGAGCCGGCGGTGCTCGGCGCCGCTGCGTCGTACGTCGTCGAAGACGCTGGCTCGCCCCTGTGGTGCGAGCGGGTTGCGCTGCAGCCGCGAGAGCACCAGGGCCGCGACCACGACCAGCAGCAGCAGGATCACCAGCAGCACCGGCCAGCCGAGGTCGGAGAGCCGCCCCGCGTTGTTGGCCGCCCGGTCGAGCACGGTCCGAGAGCCAGTCCTGAACGCGCTCGAGGAGGGTCGGGCGGTACTCGGCGCGAGCCAGCTCGCGGCGCAGCAGCGTCTGGGCGGGACCCGGGTCGGGTCGCAGCGCGGGCAGGCCCGCGAGCTGACCCAGGAGACGGCTCACCGGGTGGTTCGACGCTGGACGTGCGTGATCAGGTCGATGTCGAAGCCCTCACGTGCGGAAGCGCTGGTCGAGGTACTGCAGCACCGCGACCGTGCCCGTGAAGGGCGCAATGATCGCTCCCGAGACGACGGTCGCCAGGTTCGAGGCGATCAGCAGGCTGATCGGGCCGGCCGGGTCGCTCAGGACGCCGCCCAGGATCGCGCCCGCGAGGGTGAACGGCACGGCGATGATCTGCCCGACGATGCCGGTGAGCAGGGAGGCGAGGAGCAGGATCCCGAGGATCCGCCAGAACGAGCCGCCGCTGAGCCGGCCGGCCCGGGTGATGGAGGCGAAGACCCCCCGGCGCTCGACGACCAGGGTCGGGGCGGCGAGCTGGAACCACTTGACGTGGATGCCGATGGCCGCCACCACGACCGATCACGAAGAGCAGGACCCCGAGCCCGATCGCCAGCAGCAGCCCGCTCGCGGCGTAGCCGAGGCCGGCGCCGAGGGCCGTGAGGCCGCCGACCACGACCAGCATCAGGACCAGCTCGAGCAGGGCCAGCCCGATCAGCGCGGGGAGTCGCCCGCGCACCCGGCGCCACGCGCGCGGAGGTGGTCACCTTCTCCCCGATCGCGGCGCGGGTGACCACCGGCACGACGAGCCCGGCGACCACCACGTTGGCGAGCAGCCCGAAGATGCTGGAGATCGCCGCTCACTCCGTAGAGCACGAAGGTGCTGGCGCTCGGCTCGCTGCTCCCGCTGGTGGCACTGAGCCGGGCGCCGTCCAGCCCACCCGAGAGGCCGATCGCCAGCGACACGACGATCGGCAGCAGCATGAACCCCGCGGTGACCAGCGCGCCCATGCCGATGGTCGAGCGCGGGTTGCGGCGCACCGTGGTGAAGGCGCCGTCGAAGAAGTCGCTCAGGGTCAGCGGCCGCAGCGGCACCGTGCCCGGCTTGTGCAGCGGTCGGCCCGTGGGGGAGCCGTACGCCGGGGGCGGGGGGAGGCCGGGCCCGCCCTGGCCCGTCCAGGGCGGCGCGGGCGACGCCGCAGCGCCGTCCGAGGCCGAGCCGGACGTGGCGCCCGGCGCCACCAGCGGTGGCTCGTGCTGCGGCTGTTCGTCGCTCACGCGGCGCTCCTCGTCCGGGTCGCGGGGTCCGACGACTCCGTCGGGTCGGGGGTGGACATCCTCGCACCGAACACCCGAGCCGGCTGCCTCCGGGGCGAGCCGGCGCGATTTGGCGCCCGCCTTGATCTCTGCCAAGATAGAGCGGTTGCTCCAGCGGGATGGCCGGGGCTTGCGCATGTTGACTCCTGAACAGGTTTCTCCTGAACGCCTGAGTCGTGACGTGTGCGCGAGCCGCACCAGGAGATCCCGTTCAGACCGACTCGTTGCCTCGCACAAGCGTGCAGCGGTCGTGAGGTCCGAGGAGCCAACCACCGAAGATCGACGAGGTCGGCTGCTGCTCGCCGTGTTCGGGGAAGAAGTTCCCGAGCCCGACACGCCCGACCGCGTGGGTCGACCGGGGCAGCGCAGCAGGGCCCCGCGAGACCACCTACGACGACCATCACCTGAAGACAAGGACGACCGACGCATGGCGGGACAGAAGATCCGCATCCGGCTGAAGGCGTACGACCACGAAGTGATCGACACCTCGGCGCGGAAGATCGTGGACACCGTGACCCGGACCGGTGCCAAGGTGGCCGGACCGGTGCCGCTGCCGACGGAGAAGAACGTCTACTGCGTGATCCGCTCGCCGCACAAGTACAAGGACAGCCGCGAGCACTTCGAGATGCGCACCCACAAGCGGCTGATCGACATCATCGACCCCACGCCGAAGACCGTCGACTCGTTGATGCGCCTGGACCTTCCGGCCGGCGTCGACATCGAGATCAAGCTCTAGTCGGCTGGACGCAGGAGTTATCGAGCGATGAGCACTTTCGAACGCAATGTCAAGGGACTGCTGGGCACCAAGCTCGGCATGACCCAGGTCTGGGACGAGAACTCCCGGATCGTCCCGGTGACGGTCGTCGCCGCGGCGACCAACGTCGTCACCCAGGTCCGGACCCCGGAGAAGGACGGCTACAACGCCGTCCAGATCGGCTTCGGCGAGGTGGACGGCTCGCGGGTGAACAAGCCCGGGTCGGGTCACTTCGCCAAGGCCGGGGTGACGCCGCGCCGCCACCTGGCCGAGATCCGCACCGCCGACGCGCCGTCGTACACCATCGGCCAGGAGCTCAGCCCCGAGCTGTTCGCCGCCGGTGACGAGGTCGACGTGACCGGCACCAGCAAGGGCAAGGGGTACGCCGGTGTGATGAAGCGCCACGGCTTCCACGGCGTCGGCGCCTCCCACGGTGCCCACCGCAACCACCGCAAGCCCGGCTCGATCGGCGCCTGCGCCACGCCCGGCCGCGTCTTCAAGGGCATGCGGATGGCCGGCCGGATGGGCACGGACACCGTCACCACGCAGAACATCACCGTGCACGCGGTCGACCTCGAGCAAGGGCCTGATCCTGCTCAAGGGCGCCGTCCCCGGCGCCAAGGGCGGGCTCGTCGTGATCCGTTCCGCTGCGAAGCGCCAGGAGGTGTCCGCCTGATGGCTGCCGAGACCGTCAAGGTCGATCTCCCCGCCGAGATCTTCGACGTCGAGGCCAACGTGCCGCTGATGCACCAGGTCGTGGTCGGCCCAGCAGGCCGCCGCCCGCCAGGGCACCCACGCCACCAAGACCCGCGGCGAGGTCCGCGGCGGTGGCCGCAAGCCCTACAAGCAGAAGGGCACCGGCCGCGCCCGTCAGGGCTCGACCCGCGCGCCGCAGTTCGCCGGCGGTGGCACCGTCCACGGCCCGCTGCCGCGCAGCTACGACCAGCGCACCCCGAAGAAGATGAAGGCCGCCGCCCTGCGCGGTGCCCTCTCCGACCGGGCCCGCGCCGGTCGGGTCCACGTGGTCGAGTCGCTGGTCGAGGGCGCCAGGCCCTCCACCAAGGCCGCCGTCTCCGGGCTCGCGGACCTCGCTCCAGACCGGCCGGTCGCCGCCAGCTGGTCGTGCTCGAGCGCGAGGACGCCGTGACCTGGCTGTCGCTGCGCAACGTGCGCGACGTGCACATCCTCGCCGTCGACCAGCTCAACACCTACGACGTGCTGCTCGGCGACGACGTGGTCTTCACCAAGGGCGCCTACGACGCGTTCGTCTCCGGCACCGCTTCCTCCTCGACGCGCCCGGCGACGATCGTCCAGGCGCCCGCGAACGCCGACGCGCCGACGACCAGGCCGTCGTCCGAGGGGACCGCCGCCGAGGTGGAGCTGCCCAAGGGCGCGAAGGCGCCGCTGAAGAGCGGCAGAACCCCAAGGGCTACGAGGTCAAGGGCAACGCCGAGTCGGGTAAGTTCCACGAGCCGGACGGCCAGTGGTACGACGCGACCGAGGCCGAGTTCTGGTTCAAGTCCGCCGAGGACGCCGAGGCGGCGGGCTTCACCCGCGCCGGTGAGAAGAAGGACGACGCATGAGCACCCTGCACAAGGACCACCGCGACGTGCTGATCGCGCCGGTCGTGAGCGAGAAGAGCTACGGCCTGCTCGACAACAACAAGTACACGTTCCTGGTCCGCCCGGACGCCAACAAGACCGAGATCAAGATCGCGGTCGAGAAGGTCTTCGACGTCAAGGTCACGGCGGTCAACACCCTGAACCGCCAGGGCAAGACGCGCCGTACCCGCGTCGGGACCGGGTCGTCGCGCCAACACCAAGCGCGCGATCGTCAGCCTCGCCGAGGGCGACCGCATCGACATCTTCGGGGGCCCGGTCGGCTGACCGGGCTCGAGAGGACAAGGACTCCTGACATGGCTATCCGCAAGTACAAGCCGACCACCCCGGGCCGTCGCGGCTCCTCGGTGGCCGACTTCGCCGAGATCACCCGCACCACGCCCGAGAAGTCGCTGGTCAGGCCGCTGCCCAAGAAGGGCGGTCGCAACAACCAGGGCCGGATCACCACCCGTCACCAGGGTGGCGGCCACAAGCGCGCCTACCGGGTCATCGACTTCCGTCGCTACGACAAGGACGGCGTGCCGGCCAAGGTCGCGCACATCGAGTACGACCCCAACCGCACCGCGCGCATCGCGCTGCTGCACTTCGCCGACGGCGAGAAGCGCTACATCATCGCCCCCGACGGCGTCACGCCAGGGCCAGGCGATCGAGGCCGGCCCCAACGCCGACATCAAGTCCGGCAACAACCTGCCGCTGCGCAACATCCCGGTCGGTACGACGGTCCACTGCATCGAGCTGCGTCCCGGCGGCGGCGCCAAGATCGCCCGCTCCGCCGGCATGTCGGCCCAGCTGGTCGCCAAGGAGGGCTCGCGCGCACAGCTGCGGATGCCGTCCGGCGAGATGCGCTACGTCGACGTCCGCTGCCGCGCCACCATCGGCGAGGTCGGCAACGCCGAGCAGTCCAACATCAACTGGGGCAAGGCCGGCCGGATGCGCTGGAAGGGCAAGCGCCCGACCGTCCGCGGTGTCGTGATGAACCCGGTCGACCACCCGCACGGTGGTGGCGAGGGCAAGACCTCCGGTGGTCGCCACCCGGTCTCGCCGTGGGGCAAGCCCGAGGGCCGCACGCGCAAGCGCAAGGCCAGCGACGCCCTCATCGTCCGCCGTCGCCGCACCGGCAAGAACAAGCGTTGAGCGTGATGAACCTCCGTGATGGGAAGAACTAGAGATGCCTCGCAGCCTGAAGAAGGGCCCCTTCGTCGACGACCACCTGATCAAGAAGGTGGACGCGCAGAACGACAAGGGCACCCACAACGTGATCAAGACCTGGTCGCGCCGCTCGATGATCGTGCCGGCCATGATCGGCCACACCCTCGCGGTGCACGACGGGCGCAAGCACGTGCCGGTGTTCGTGACCGACTCGATGGTCGGCCACAAGCTGGGCGAGTTCGCCCCGACCCGCACCTACCGCGGGCACGTCAAGGACGACCGGAAGAGCCGCCGCCGCTGATCGCGGCGGCCGCAGAGGAGTAGAGAGACAGATGAGCGTTACCGAGCGTCAGCGCATCAGCGCACGCCGCGAGTCGCTGCTCGGCGAGGAGCCGGGGGCCTTCGCCATCGGCCCGCTTCGTCCGGATCACCCCGATGAAGGCGCGCCGGGTCGTCGACCTGGTCCGCGGCCTGCCCGTCGACGACGCGCTGGCCCTGCTGCAGTTCGCACCGCAGGCCGCCAGCGAGACGGTCTACAAGGTGCTGGAGTCGGCGGTGGCCAACGCGACCACGACCGAGGACCTCGACCGCGCCACCTTGGTGATCAGCAAGGCGATCGTCGACGAGGGCCCCACGCTCAAGCGCTGGCGCCCCCGGGCCCAGGGCCGGGCCACCCGGATCAACAAGCGCACCAGCCACATCACCCTCGTCGTGCAGCCGGCCGAGGCGGTCACGACCGACAAGCAGACCCGGAAGAAGGGGCGGGACGCCTGATGGGCCAGAAGATCAACCCGAACGGGTTCCGCCTGGGCATCTCCATCGACCACAAGAGCCGCTGGTACGCCGACAAGCTCTACAAGTCCTACGTGGGCGAGGACGTCGCGATCCGGCGGCTGCTGTCCAAGGGCATGGAGCGCGCCGGCATCTCCAAGGTCGAGATCGAGCGCACCCGTGACCGGGTCCGCGTCGACATCCACACCGCGCGTCCCGGCATCGTGATCGGTCGTCGCGGCGCCGAGGCCGACCGGATCCGCGGCGAGCTGGAGAAGCTCACCGGCAAGCAGGTGCAGCTGAACATCCTCGAGGTCAAGAACCCCGAGATCGACGCCCAGCTGGTCGCCCAGGGCGTGGCCGAGCAGCTCGCCGGCCGGGTGCAGTTCCGCCGGGCGATGAAGAAGGCCATGCAGACCTCGATGCGCTCGGGCGCCAAGGGCATCCGGATCCAGTGCGCCGGTCGGCTCAACGGCGCGGAGATGTCGCGCTCGGAGTTCTACCGCGAGGGCCGCGTCCCGCTGCACACGCTGCGTGCCGACATCGACTACGGCTTCTACGAGGCCAAGACGACCTTCGGCCGGATCGGCGTGAAGGTCTGGATCTACAAGGGCGAGGTCGCCGGCACCCGCGCCGAGCGCGAGGCCCAGCAGGCCGCCACGCGCCGGTGCCCCCGGCCGTGGCCGCGGTCCCCGCGACAACCGCGGTGGCGGCGAGCGGCCCGGCCGCAGCAGCCGTCCGACCCGCGCGGACCGTGCCCCCGAGGCCGGCGCGAGCGAGGCTGCCTCGTCTGCCCCCGTCGCGGATGCTGCTCAGGCGGCTCCGGCCCAGGCGCCCGCCCCCGAGACGTCCGGACAGGAGGCCTGAAGACATGCTGATGCCACGCAGGCTCAAGCACCGCAAGCAGCACCACCCCAAGCGCACCGGCGCCGCCAAGGGCGGAACGACCCTGGCGTTCGGTGACTTCGGGATCCAGGCGGTCGAGGGCCACTACGTGACCAACCGACAGATCGAGTCCGCCCGTATCGCGATGACCCGCCACATCAAGCGTGGCGGCAAGGTGTGGATCAACATCTACCCCGACCGTCCGCTGACCAAGAAGCCCGCCGAGACCCGGATGGGTTCCGGCAAGGGCTCGCCCGAGTGGTGGGTCGCCAACGTCAAGCCCGGTCGGGTGATGTTCGAGCTCGCCGGTGTCGACGACGAGACCGCCCGCGAGGCGATGCGCCGCGCGATTCACAAGCTGCCGATGAAGTGCCGCTTCATCAGCCGGGAGACGGGTGACTTCTGATGCCGACCACCAATCTTGCTGAGCTCGACGACCTGACGGCCGTCGACCTCGAGACCAAGCTGCGCGAGTCCAAGGAGGAGCTGTTCAACCTCCGCTTCCAGGCGGCCACCGGGCAGCTGGAGAGCCACGGCCGACTGCGGCTGGTCAAGAAGGACATCGCCCGCATCTACACCGTGGTGCGCGAGCGTGAGCTCGGCATCCGCACCGCTCCGGGCGAAGGGAAGGACGACTGATGAGCGAGAACACCAGTGCAGACCGAGTGCCCGAGGCCGACCAGGCACGCACCGCGCGCAAGGTCCGCGAGGGCCTCGTGGTCAGCGACAAGATGGACAAGACCGTCGTCGTGTCCGTCGAGGACCGCGTCAAGCACGCGCTCTACGGCAAGGTGCTGCGACGTTCCTCCAAGCTCAAGGCGCACGACGAGCAGAACGACCTGCGGCGTCGGCGACCGGGTCCTGATCATGGAGACCCGTCCGCTCAGCGCGACCAAGCGCTGGCGCGTGATCGCAGGTCCTCGAGAAGGCCAAGTAACACCCCCGAACAGCCGTTCGGCAAGGCTCGTCGGTGTTGACCGCACGAGAACCGGCACGACAATCAGGAGAAAGAACCGATGATCCAGCAGGAGTCGCGACTCAAGGTCGCCGACAACACGGGTGCCAAGGAGATCCTCTGCATCCGCGTGCTCGGCGGCTCTGGGCGGCGCTACGCCGGAATCGGCGACGTCATCGTCGCCACCGTCAAGGATGCGATCCCCGGTGGCAACGTCAAGAAGGGCGACGTCGTCAAGGCCGTGGTGGTCCGCACCGTCAAGGAGCGTCGGCGTCCCGACGGCTCCTACATCCGCTTCGACGAGAACGCCGCGGTGATCCTTCGCCAGGACGGCGAGCCCCGAGGTACCCGCATCTTCGGCCCCGTGGGCCGCGAGCTGCGCGACAAGAGGTTCATGCGAATCATCTCGCTGGCCCCGGAGGTGCTGTGATGACGAACGCCAAGAAGCCGTACGTGAGCATCAAGAAGGGCGACACCGTCAAGGTGATCGCCGGCAAGGACAAGGGCGCCGAGGGCAAGGTGATCCAGGTGCTGCGCGAGCAGCGTCGGGTCGATCGTCGAGGGCGTCAACCGGGTCAAGAAGCACACCAAGACCGTCGACCAGGGCGGTCGCGCGGGCAAGACCGGCGGCATCGTGACCACCGAGTCGCCCGTCCACGTCTCGAACGTGATGCTGGTGTCGGGCAAGGAGACGACCCGGATCGGCTTCCGCCGCGACGAGGTCAGCAAGCGCCGCGCCGACGGCTCGACGTACGCCGCGAAGCGCAGCGTGCGCATCGCGCGCAAGACGGGTGACGAGATCTGATGAGTGAGACGACAGTGAGTGAGACGACCGAGTCGGCAACGAGCCCCGCGGAGAAGGTGATGCCGCGGGTGAAGACCCGCTACCGCGAAGAGGTCCTGCCCGCGATGCGTGAGCAGTTCGGCTACGCCAACGTGATGCAGGTCCCCGGCCTGACCAAGGTCGTGGTCAACATGGGTGTCGGCGAGGCCGCTCGTGACTCCAAGCTGATCGAGGGTGCGGTCAACGACCTCACCGCGATCACCGGCCAGAAGCCGCAGGTCACCAAGGCCCGCAAGTCCATCGCGCAGTTCAAGCTGCGCGAGGGGATGCCGATCGGCGCCCACGTGACGCTGCGCGGCGACCGGATGTGGGAGTTCCTGGACCGGCTGCTCGCGCTGGCGCTGCCCCGGATCCGCGACTTCCGCGGCCTGTCCGACCGACAGTTCGACGGTCGTGGCAACTACACCTTCGGTCTCACCGAGCAGGTCATGTTCCACGAGATCAACCAGGACCGGATCGACCGCTCGCGCGGGATGGACATCACGGTCGTCACCACCGCCACGAACGACGACGAGGGCCGGGCGCTGCTCAAGCAGCTCGGATTCCCCTTCAAGGAAGGCAACTGACATGGCGAAGACCGGCCTGAAGGTCAAGGCGGCCAAGAAGCCGAAGTTCAAGGTCCGCGGCTACACCCGCTGCCAGCGCTGCGGCCGCCCCAAGGCGGTCTACCGCAAGTTCGGCCTGTGCCGGATCTGCCTGCGGGAGATGGCCCACCGCGGCGAGCTGCCCGGCGTGACCAAGAGCTCCTGGTAACCACCACCCAGCCACAGCACCACCCAAGAACGCTGCAGGTCCCGGGGGAGACACCCCGGGAAACCACACCGAGAAGGAAACTCCGCACACCATGACGATGACCGACCCGATCGCAGACATGCTGACGCGTCTGCGCAACGCCAACCAGGCATTCCACGACGACGTGGCGATGCCGTACAGCAAGCTGAAGTCCGGCGTCGCCGAGATCCTTCAGCAGGAGGGGTACATCACCTCCTGGAAGGTCGAGGACAACGTGGACGCCGAGGGCGCCCCGGTCATCGGCAAGACGCTGACGGTGACCTTGAAGTACGGCCGCAACCGCGAGCGCTCGATCGCCGGCGTACGCCGGATCTCGAAGCCCGGACTGCGCGTCTACGCCAAGCACACCGGCCTGCCCAAGGTCCTCGGTGGCCTCGGCGTCGCGATCATCTCGACCAGCCAGGGCCTGCTGACCGACCGGCAGGCGAACTCGAAGGGCGTGGGTGGGGAAGTCCTCGCCTACGTCTGGTGACGAAGGACCAGGAGGAGAATAGCAATGTCGCGTATTGGCAAGCTGCCCGTCGTGGTCCCGTCCGGTGTGGACGTCACGCTCGAGGCGAGCACCGTCACGGTGAAGGGGCCCAAGGGCACCCTCTCGCACCGGGTCGCGTCCCCGATCACCGTCGCGAAGGCGGACGACGGCGCGCTCGAGGTCAACCGTCCCGACGACGAGCGGGTGAGCAAGTCGCTGCACGGGCTGACCCGCACCCTGATCAACAACATGGTCGTCGGGGTCACCGACGGCTACGAGAAGAAGCTCGAGATCGTCGGCGTCGGTTACCGGGTCCTGTCCAAGGGCCCGGCCCAGCTGGAGTTCCAGCTCGGCTACTCGCACTCGATCACGTTCAACGCCCCCGACGGCATCACCTTCGCGGTGGAGGGCCCCACCAGGCTCGGCGTCCAGGGCATCGACAAGCAGCTCGTCGGTGAGGTCGCCGCCAACATCCGCAAGCTGCGCAAGCCCGAGCCCTACAAGGGCAAGGGCGTGCGATACGCCGGCGAGCACATCCGCCGCAAGGTCGGAAAGGCAGGTAAGTGACGATGGCGATCGCACTCAGGGCCAGGCAAGCACACCGCCGGTCGCACGGCGTCGCGACTGCGCCGCCAGGTCCGCGGCCGCAAGAAGGTCGCCGGCACGTCCGGGCGTCCGCGCCTCGTGGTCACCCGCAGCTCGAAGCACATCACCGTCCAGGTCGTCGACGACCTCGTCGGCAAGACCCTCGCGTCGGCCTCCACGATGGAGACCGACGTGCGCTCGGCCACCGGCGACAAGACCGCCAAGGCCAAGCAGGTCGGCGAGCTCGTGGCCGAGCGGGCCAAGGCCGCCGGCGTCGACGGGGTGGTCTTCGACCGCGCCGGCAACAAGTACCACGGTCGGGTCGCGGCACTCGCCGACGGCGCCCGCGAGGGCGGGCTGAGCTTCTGATGGACACCCCCACCGACGGCACGACGAACACAGACAAGGGAGTTATCTGATGAGCGGATCCCAGCAGCGCGGACAGCGCTCCGGTGGCGGCCGCGGCGGTCGCGACGGAGGTCGTGGCGGTCAGCAGGGCGACAAGAACAACTACATCGAGCGCGTGGTCGCGATCAACCGCGTCGCCAAGGTGGTCAAGGGTGGTCGGCGCTTCAGCTTCACCGCCCTGGTGATCGTCGGCGACGGCGACGGCATGGTCGGCGTCGGCTACGGCAAGGCCAAGGAGGTGCCCGCGGCGATCGCCAAGGGCGTCGAGGAGGCCAAGAAGAGCTTCTTCAAGGTCCCGCGCATCCAGGGCACCATCCCGCACCCGGTCCAGGGCGAGAAGGCCGCCGGCGTGGTCATGCTGCGCCCGGCCTCCCCCGGTACCGGCGTGATCGCCGGCGGTCCGGTGCGCGCGGTGCTCGAGTGCGCCGGCATCCACGACATCCTGAGCAAGTCGCTCGGCTCGTCGAACCAGATCAACATCGTGCACGCGACCGTCGAGGCGCTGCGGATGCTGGAGGAGCCCGAGGCAGTCGCCGCCCGGCGCGGTCTCTCGGTCGAGCACGTCACCCCGGCGGCGCTGCTCAGGGCACGCGTCGAGGTCCCGGAGGGCGTGTCGCAGGAGGTCACGGCCTGATGGCGCAGCTCAAGGTCTCGCAGAAGAAGTCGTCGATCGGCGTGCTGGCCAACCAGCGCAACACCCTGCGCTCGCTGGGCCTGAAGCGGATCGGCGACACCGTGGTCAAGGAGGACCGTCCCGAGGTGCGCGGCATGGTGCAGACCGTGCGTCACCTGGTGACGGTGGAAGAGGTGGACGAGAGATGACGCTCAAGCTTCATCACCTGCGCCCCGCGCCCGGCGCCAAGACGGCGCGTACCCGCGTCGGTCGCGGTGAGGCGTCCAAGGGCAAGACGGCCGGTCGCGGCACCAAGGGCACCAAGGCCCGCTACCAGGTGCCCGCCGCGTTCGAGGGTGGGCAGATGCCCATCCACATGCGGCTGCCCAAGCTGCGTGGGTTCAAGAACCCGTTCAAGGTCGAGTACCAGGTCGTGAACCTCGACCGGATCGGCGCGCTGTTCCCGGACGGCGGCGTCGTCGGGGTCGAGGAGCTCGTGGCCAAGGGCGCCGTCCGCAAGGGTCAGCCGGTCAAGGTGCTCGGCCAGGGCGAGCTGGGCGTCAAGGTGGAGCTCACCGCACACAAGTTCTCCGCCTCGGCCAAGGAGAAGATCGCGGCTGCCGGTGGCAGCGCGACCCAGATCTGAAAATCGATCGCAGCGTCCGGCAGGGCAGGTGTCCGTGCATCGTCAGATGCCACGGAACCTGCCCTGTTAGGCTTCCACAGGTTCCGGGCCGCGGCGTTGCGTGACGTCACCCGTGCGTCGGGCCGGAGCAACCAGAACTGAGAAGAGGTTTGACGTGCTGGGCGCCTTTGCCAATGCATTCCGGACACCGGACCTGCGCAAGAAGCTGCTGTTCGTGCTGTTCATCGTGGCGCTGTTCCGCCTCGGCTCGCAGGTCCCGGCCCCCGGCGTCAACGTCGCCAACGTGCAGGAGTGCTTCAAGCAGGCCTCCGCCTCGGGCGGCGTGTACAACCTGATCAACCTGTTCTCCGGCGGGGCGCTGCTGCAGCTGACCGTCTTCGCGCTCGGGATCATGCCGTACATCACCGCGAGCATCATCCTGCAGCTGCTGGTCGTGGTGATCCCGCGGCTCGAGGCCCTGAAGAAGGAGGGTCAGGCCGGTCAGACCAAGATCACCCAGTACACCCGCTACGTCACCCTCGGCCTCGCGATCCTGCAGGCCACCGGCATCGTCGCCCTCGCGCGCTCGGGCAGCCTGCTGCAGGGCTGCAGCCGGCGACCTGGTCGTCGACCAGAACGTCTCCACCGCGATCATCCTGGTGATCACGATGACCGCCGGCACCGCGGTGATCATGTGGCTCGGCGAGCTGATCACCGAGCGCGGCATCGGCAACGGCATGTCGATCCTGATCTTCACCCAGGTCGTCGCCCGGTTCCCCTCCACCCTGTGGGAGCTGCGGATCGCCAAGGGCCTGTGGGTCTTCGGGGCCACGATCGTGGTCGGCCTCGCGATCATCGCCGCGGTGATCTTCGTCGAGCAGGCGCAGCGGCGGATACCCGTGCAGTACGCCAGACGCATGGTCGGGCGAAAGATGTTCGGCGGCTCCTCGACCTACATCCCGCTCAAGGTCAACCAGGCCGGCGTCATCCCGGTGATCTTCGCCTCGAGCCTGCTCTACCTGCCGGCGCATGGCGGTGCAGTTCAACCAGAACTCAGCCAACCGGCCTGGGTCGGCTGGGTCTCCAGCAACCTGGTCAACGGCGACCACCCGATCTACATGGTCGATCTACTTCGTGCTGATCATCTTCTTCACCTACTTCTACGTCGCGATCACCTTCGATCCCGAACGAGGTCGCCGACAACATGAAGAAGTACGGCGGCTTCATCCCCGGCATCCGTGCCGGTCGCCCGACCGAGGAGTACCTCAGGTACGTCCTGGAGCGGATCACGCTGCCCGGTGCGCTCTACCTCGGTGTGATCGCGCTGATCCCCCTCGTGGCGCTCGCGCTCGTCAACGCCAACCAGAACTTCCCGTTCGGCGGCACCTCGCTGCTGATCATGGTCGGCGTCGCCCTCGACACGGTGAAGCAGATCGAGAGCCAGCTCCAGCAGCGCAACTACGAAGGTTTCCTCCGATGAGGGACGGACGTCGATGAGGCTGATCTTCATGGGCCCTCCAGGCGCGGGCAAGGGCACACAGGCACAGGTCGTGGCGGAGCGGCTGGGCATCCCGGCGATCTCGACCGGCGACATCTTCCGGGCCAACGTCTCCGAGGGCACCGAGCTCGGGGTCGAGGCGAAGCGCTTCATGGACGCCGGCGAGTACGTCCCGGACGAGGTCACCAACAAGATGGTGCGCAACCGGATCGACGAGGATGACGCCGCTCAGGGTTTCCTGCTCGACGGCTACCCCCGCACGCTCGCCCAGGTCGACGAGCTCGACGCGATGATCAAGCACACGGGCCACGCGCTCGACGCCGTCGTCGTGCTGACCGCCGACCAGGAGGAGCTCGTGTCCAGGCTGCTGAACCGGGCCGAGACCGACGGTCGTGCCGACGACACCGAGGACGTCATCCGCCGCCGCCAGGAGGTCTACGCCGAGCAGACCGAGCCGCTGATCGAGGTCTACCGCGAGCGCGGACTGCTGCATCGAGGTCGACGGGATGGGCGAGGTCGACGAGGTGACCGGGCGGATCGACGCCGCCCTGACCGACGTCGCCCGGAGCTGAGCCCCGTCCAACTCGGGGGGCTGGCAGATGGGTTGGCACAGTCGCGGGGTCGAGATCAAGACCCCGGAGCAGATCGCGCAGATGCGCGTCGCCGGTCTGCTGACCGGACGCACCCTCGAGCTGCTGCGTGCCGCGGTCCGTCCCGGCGTCAGCACCGGTGAGCTGGACGCGCTGGCCGAGGACCACATCCGCTCGCACGGCGGGGTGCCGTCGTTCAAGGGCTACTCCGAGCCGCCCTTCCCGGGCACCATCTGTGCGTCGGTCAACGACGAGGTGGTGCACGGCATCCCGGGCGACCGGGTGCTCGCGGAGGGGGACCTGATCTCGATCGACTGCGGCGCCATCGTCGACGGCTGGCACGGCGACTCGGCGATCACGGTGCCGGTCGGGGAGGTATCCCCGGCGGAGCTGCGCCTGGTCGAGGTGGCCGAGCAGGCGATGTGGGCCGGTATCCGCTCCGCGCGTCCCGGTGGCCAGGTCCGCGACATCTCGGCCGCGGTCGAGGCCAGCGTCCGGTCGGCGGGGGACTACGGCATCCTGCGTGACTACACCGGGCACGGGATCGGTACGGCGATGCACCAGCCGCCCGACGTGCCCAACTACGGCCGCTCGGTGAAGACCCCGCTGCGGACCGGGATGGCGCTGGCCGTCGAGCCGATGGTCACTCTCGGCGGCGACGAGTGGGTGGAGGACGACGACTTCTGGACCGTGCGGACGGTGGACGGCTCCCGGGCCGCCCACTCCGAGCACACCTTCGCCTTCACCGGGACCGGGCTGTGGGTGCTGACGGCACTGGACGGTGGTCGCGCGATGCTGGGTGCGGCGTACGGCGGCGACTGAGCGCGGATCCTGATCGGGCGGGATGGGTTGGCGCCGCTCGTGCGTTGGGCCTCAGCGTGACACCGACACTCTCCGTCCTCGACCTCGTCCCGGTCCGCTCCGACCAGACCAGCACCGACGCCGTGCGGTCGGCGGTCTCGCTGGCCCGGGTGGCCGACGAGCTCGGCTACCACCGCTACTGGGTGGCCGAGCACCACAACATGCCCGCGGTGGCGGCCACCAACCCGCCCGTGCTGATCGCCATGCTCGCCGGCGCGACGCAGTCGATCCGGGTCGGCTCGGGCGGTGTGATGCTGCCCAACCACGCCCCGCTCGTGGTGGCGGAGCAGTTCGGCCTGCTGGAGGCGGCCTATCCCGGGCGGATCGACCTGGGGATCGGTCGTGCACCTGGCAGCGACCCGGTCACCGGCTGGGCCCTGCGCCACGGCGCCGGCGGTGTCGACGACGCGGCCGTCAACCACTTCCCCGAGTACGTCGACAACGTGATCGCGATGCTCGAGCCGGACGGCGTCGGGCTGCAGCTGCGCGACGGCACGCACGCGCTGCGAGCCACCCCGGCCGCGACGTCGACCCCGCCGGTGTGGCTGCTCGGCTCCTCGGACTACTCGGCCAGGCTGGCGGCGGAGAAGGGCCTGCCCTACGTCTTCGCGCACCACTTCTCGGGCAACGGCACCGCCGACGCCCTCGCGCTCTACCGCGACGGCTTCGCCGCCTCCGACCAGGCACAGCACCCGACCACCTTCCTCACTGCCAACGTCGTGGTGGCCGAGACCGACCAGGAGGCCGAGCGCCTGGCTCTGCCGCAGCTGCAGGCGATGGTGGCCCTGCGCACCGGCGGACCGCTGGTCCCGCAGCCGTTGGTCGAGCAGGCCGAGGCGGCCGGCGTCCCCGAGGCCCACGCCGGCCTGGTCGAGGCGATGCGCGGACGCTGGCTGGTCGGCTCGGCCCCGAGCGTGGCCGAGCAGGTGCGCGGGCTCGCCGCGACGTACGCCGTCGACGAGGTGATGCTGAACCCGGTCGCCGGTGCCTACCAGGGCACGCCCACCGACTCGGCCCCGACCCGCGAGGAGTCGCTGCGGCTGCTGGCGAAGGCGCTGGACTAGCGCCGCCGATTAGGCGTTCGTGGTCCGCGCTGCCTACACTTGTGTGTCGGCCCAACGTGGGTTGCGCGCGCCCTTCGCGGCTGCCGTCGTACGACGCCTCCACTCGCCATCGGGCGAACAGGCTGCCGTGCGCCCGGTACGAGGGGCGAGGTGACTTCCGCGAGGTCCACCCGGACACCCGTCCGGGGCGGTTCGCGGGCCGATGCACCAACGATGACCATACGACGACGACAGATTGCGGAGGACATGCCGAAGAAGGAAGGCGTGATCGAGATGGAGGGCTCCGTTGTGGAGGCCCTGCCCAACGCCATGTTCCGTGTGGAGCTCTCCAACGGACACAAGGTGCTCGCCCACATCAGCGGCAAGATGCGTCAGCACTACATCCGGATCCTCCCCGAGGACCGTGTGCTGGTGGAGCTGTCCCCCTACGACCTGACCCGTGGTCGCATCGTCTATCGCTACAAGTAGGCCGCGACAACGAAGGAGAGGGCTGACATGAAGGTCAACCCCAGCGTGAAGAAGATCTGTGACAAGTGCAAGGTGATCCGTCGCCACGGACGCGTCATGGTGATCTGCGACAACCCGCGCCACAAGCAGCGGCAGGGCTGAACCAGCCCGGTCCCTGCTGCGCCACAACTGAACACCCATCGACGTGATCGCTTAGGTCTCGACCGGCAGGTCGGACCGAACCACCTCCGGAGCGGATGGCCGGGGCCCTGGGAGACCAGGGACGCGACACGACCAGACCACCGTGAACCACGGGCCTCCGGGCCCAGACAAGGAACAGCCACATGGCACGCCTCGTCGGTGTAGACCTCCCGCGCGACAAGCGCATCGAGGTCGCTCTCACCTACATCTACGGCATCGGGCGCACGCGCGCCCAGCAGCTCCTCGCCACGACCGGGGTCGACCCCGACGCTCGCGTCCACACGCTCGGCGACGACGAGCTGGTCAAGCTCCGCGACGCGATCGAAGCCAGCTTCCAGATCGAGGGTGACCTGCGTCGCGAGACCCAGGCCGACATCCGCCGCAAGGTCGAGATCGGCAGCTACCAGGGTCGCCGGCACCGTCAGGGCCTCCCGGTCCGCGGCCAGCGCACCAAGACCAACGCGCGCACCCGCAAGGGTCCCAAGCGCACCGTCGCCGGCAAGAAGAAGGCCAAGTGACGCCTGCGCGTCCCGCCTTCTCGATCGAGACCACACAGACCAGGAGTAGCTGAATGCCCCCCAAGGCTCGTCAGGCCGGCGCCAAGAAGGTGCGCCGCAAGGAGAAGAAGAACGTCGTTCAGGGCGAGGCCCACATCAAGAGCACGTTCAACAACACGATCGTCACCATCACCGACCCGACCGGCGCCGTGATCGCGTGGGCCTCGGCCGGCACCGTCGGCTTCAAGGGCTCGCGCAAGTCCACGCCGTTCGCCGCCCAGATGGCCGCCGAGGCCGCCGGACGCCGGGCGATGGAGCACGGGATGAAGAAGATCGACGTCTTCGTCAAGGGCCCGGGCTCGGGCCGCGAGACCGCGATCCGCTCGCTCGGTGCGATCGGCCTCGAGGTCGGCACCATCGCCGATGTCACCCCCACCCCCCACAACGGCTGCCGCCCGCCCAAGCGCCGGCGCGTCTGAGACCGAGAGAGGAACCTGACTCATGGCCCGTTACACCGGTCCCCTGACCAAGAAGTCGCGCCGTCTCGGTGTCGACCTCGTCGGCGGCGACGCCGCCTTCGAGAAGCGCCCCTACCCGCCCGGCATGCACGGCCGCGCGCGGATCAAGGAGAGCGAGTACCGCAACCAGCTGCAGGAGAAGCAGAAGGCCCGCTTCACCTACGGCGTGATGGAGAAGCAGTTCCACAACTACTACGACGAGGCCAGCCGTCGTGCCGGCAAGACCGGTGACAACCTGTTGCAGCTGCTCGAGTGCCGCCTCGACAACGTCGTCTACCGCGCCGGGTTCGCCCGGACCCGTCGCCACGCCCGCCAGCTCGTCGTGCACGGCCACTTCAAGGTCAACGGCCACAAGGTCGACATCCCGTCGTACCAGGTCAGCGCCCATGACGTCGTCGACGTGCGGGAGAAGTCGATCGAGACGACGCCGTTCATCGTGGCTCGTGAGACCCACGGCGAGCGGATCGTGCCGGCCTGGCTCGAGGCGATGCCGAACCGGATGCGTGTGCTCGTGCACTCGGTCCCGGTCCGCGCGCAGATCGAGATCCCGGTCCAGGAGCAGCTCATCGTCGAGTACTACTCGAAGAAGTGATCCGCGCGGGGGCCTGGCCCCCGTGCACCCCCCCAGCCGTCGACACGGTCCGCTGTCCGTGTCGCGGCACTGGGTTCCCCACCACCACGAAGAAGTTCGAGTCCGTCAAATAGCGGGTGGGCTCGGAAAGGAAACCAGCAGTGCTCATCGCTCAGCGCCCGACCCTGTCGGAAGAGTCCGTTGACGAGTTCCGCTCGCGGTTCGTGATCGAGCCGCTCGAGCCGGGCTTCGGCTACACGCTCGGCAACTCCCTGCGCCGTACCCTGCTCTCCTCGATCCCGGGGGCGTCGGTGACCAGCATCAAGGTCGACACCGCCCTCCACGAGTTCAGCACGGTCTCCGGGGTCAAGGAGGACGTCACCGAGGTGATCCTCAACCTCAAGGGCCTCGTGGTCTCCTCCGAGCACGACGAGCCGGTCACGATGTACCTGCGCAAGCAGGGTGCCGGTGACGTGACGGCCGCCGACATCGCGCCCCCGGCCGGTGTCGAGGTGCACAACCCCGACCTGAAGATCGCCACCCTCAACGACAAGGGCAAGCTCGAGATGGAGCTCGTCGTCGAGCGCGGCCGGGGCTACGTCAGCTCGGTGCAGAACAAGGGCGCCGACAACGAGATCGGCCGGATGCCGGTCGACTCGATCTACTCGCCCGTGCTGAAGGTGACCTACAAGGTCGAGGCGACCCGGGTCGAGCAGCGCACCGACTTCGACAAGCTCGTCATCGACGTCGAGACCAAGCAGTCGATCCGTCCCCGCGACGCGATCGCCTCGGCGGGCAAGACGCTCGTGGAGCTGTTCGGTCTGGCTCGTGAGCTGAACGTCGAGGCCGAGGGCATCGACATCGGCCCGTCGCCCGGTCGACGAGCAGCTCGCCGCCGACCTGGCGCTGCCGGTCGAGGACCTGCAGCTCACGGTTCGCTCCTACAACTGCCTCAAGCGCGAGGGCATCCACACCGTGGGTGAGCTGATCGCCCGCTCGGAGCAGGACCTGCTCGACATCCGCAACTTCGGTGCGAAGTCGATCGACGAGGTCAAGGACAAGCTCCGCGAGATGGGCCTCTCGCTCAAGGACTCAGCGCCCGGGTTCGACCCGTCCGCGCACCTCGCGGCCTACGGCGACGACGACTACGACGAGGGATCGCTCGAGGACGAGCAGTTCTGAGGTCGTCGAGCGGCGCTCGCGCGCCTGCTCGACCACCGAGTACCCGCACCATCTATCCCGGTACCTGACACGGCCGGGGAGAAACGAGAGACACCATGCCTACTCCCAAGAAGGGCGCCCGCCTCGGCGGCAGCCCGGCGCACCAGCGGCTGATCGTCTCGAACCTCGCCACGGCGCTGTTCGAGCACGGTCGGATCACGACCACCGAGGCGAAGGCTCGCGTCCTGCGTCCGGTGGCCGAGAAGCTGATCACCAAGGCCAAGAAGGCCGAGCTCGGCAGCGTGCAGAGCCTGCACAACCGTCGTGAGGTGCTCAAGACGATCCGCGACAAGTCGGTCGTGCACACGCTGTTCACCGAGATCGCCCCGACCTTCGCCGAGCGTCCGGGGGGCTACACCCGGATCACCAAGATCGGTCCGCGCAAGGGCGACAACGCCCCGATGGCCGTGATCGAGCTGGTGAGCGAGTCCTACACCCCGTCGGCGCCGCGCTCGTCCGACGACTCGGCGTCGAGCAAGCGGGTCGAGGTCGATCTGCCCACGCAGCAGACCGACGAGACGCCGGTCGAGGGCGACGCCCCCGTCGACCAGGCCGACGTCGACGAGGTGGTCGAGACGACCGAGGCCGGCTCCACCGATCTCCCGGCCGGGGCGCACGCCCCGCTCGAGGACGCGGAGGAGGCGCCCGAGGGCTTCTCGATCAAGGGCAACGCCGACTCGATGAAGTACCACGAGCCCGACGGCCAGTGGTTCGAGCAGACCGTCGCCGAGCTGTGGTTCGACACCGCGGAGTCCGCCGAGGCGGCCGGCTACACCAAGGCCGGCGAGTAGTCCTCACCGCGCGACCGCTTGGCCCGTCACCCCGCGAGGGGTGGCGGGCCTTCGTCGTGCGTCGAAGGCCCACCGAGCGTGCGTCAGCCGGGCACGTGCTCCGAGGCGAGCCGATCGAGGTGCGCATGGACCAGGGGTACGACGGAGGATCCCTCGCCGGCGGCCGCGGCGACGCGCTTCATCGACCCGCCACGCACGTCACCGGCGGCGAAGATGCCGGCCACCGAGGTCTCGAGGCTGGCCGGGGGTCGGCCCTCGACCCAGTGCTCGCGGGGGACGTCGCGTCCGGTCAGCACGAAGCCGTGCTCGTCGCGGCACACCTCGGGCGGGACCCAGTCGCAGTGCGGTGAGGCGCCGAGGAGCAGGAACAGCCCGGACGCCTCGTGCCGGGTCACCTCCCCGGTCTCGCTGTCCCGCACACCGATCCACTCGAGGCTGACGTCCCCGCCGCCGTCGACCACCTCCGCGCAGGGCCGCACCGAGATGGCGGGCACGTAGGAGATCTCGCGGACCAGGTAGTCCGACATCGTCTCCTCCAGCCCACGCCGGCGCACCAGGATGGTCACCGAACGGGCGAAGCGGGCGAGGTGGATCGCCGCCTGGCCGGCGGAGTTGCCCCCGCCCACGACGTACACGTCGCGCCCCTCGGTCTCGCGCGCCGCGCTGACGGCCGCGCCGTAGTGGACACCGCGCCCGACGAGGTCGTCGACCGCATCGACGCCGAGGCGCCGGTAGGCGACACCGGAGGACACCACGACGGTGCGGGCCCGCACCTCGCCGCCCTCGGTGACCACCCGGTGCGGCTCGCCGGTCGTGCCGGGCACCAGGGCGTCGACCGGCCAGCCGGTGAAGAAGCGGGTGCCGAAGCGCAGCGCCTGGTTGCGGGCGCGCTGGGCCAGGCGCATGCCGGAGATGCCGCGCGGGAAGCCGAGGTAGTTGCGGATCATCGAGCTGGTGCCGGCCTGACCGCCGATCGCCTCGGCCTCCAGCAGGACGGTGCGCAGCCCCTCGGAGGCGGCGTACACCGCTCGCCGCCAGCCCGGCCGGCCCGGCCCCGACGACCAGCACGTCCACCACCTCGTCGACGACGACGTCGCCCGGGGTGCCGTAGATGCGAGCTGGCGACCTCGCGGACGCTGTGCGCCGAGATCGGTTCGCGGTTCATCGGGCAGACCAGGGGCAGGTGCGGTTGCTCGCGCACGGCCGGATCGAGCCGGCCGATCACGTGCCGACCGACCTCGGAGTCCGGGTGGAAGGTGCGGCTCGGCATCCCCATCCGGTCGAGGAAGTCCTTGATCGCGACCACCAGCGGGTCGTTGCCACGACTGATGATCTTGGTCGAGACCACCTCCGGGTCGGCCACGGTGGACCCCCAGTCCGAGAGCAGCTCGGTGATCGCGGTGTGGAACTCCTCGTCGCGGGCCCCTCGCGGCATCAGCAGGTAGGCGTCGTACTTGCCCAGGGCCAGGCCGGGCCGCAGCTCGTCGGCCTGGCGCAGGAAGTGGTCCATGTGGGCGGCGACCACGCGGCGTGCGGTCGGCACGATCGAGCGCCAGGTGGCGACGGCGGCGTAGAACGTCGTGTCCGGGCAGCACCGACTCCGTGACCAGGAGGGCCACCCGCCCGCCTGCCTCGACGGTCGCCGCCAGGTCCTCGGCCATCGCCTCCGGGGTGGCGTGGCAGCGGACGTCGTAGTCGCCGGCGTACCGCGAGAACTGGGCGTCGAGCACGTCGGCGTGCGCGGGCGCGCAGATGGCGATGACAGGTGCGGGTGCGGCGCATGGCGCCCAGTCGTCTCGCAGCAGGGTGGGAAGATGCCGGGGTGCGGCTGCGGATCGATCTCTCCTACGACGGGAGCGGCTTCCACGGCTGGGCCCGCCAACCCGCGCTGCGCACGGTGCAGGGCGACCTCGAGGTGGCGCTCGGCACCGTGCTGCGCACGACCGGTGCCGCCGCTGACCGTGGCCGGGCGCACCGACACCGGCGTGCACGCCCGAGGTCAGGTCGCGCACCTCGACCTCGACCCGGAGAGCGTCGCCGCCGCCGCCGGGCGCAGTCCCGACGCGCCCGGTGGACGCGCTGGCGCGCCGCCTCAACGGCGTGCTGGCGCCGGACGTCCGGGTGGCCCGGGTCCGCGAGGCGGCACCCGGCTTCGACGCGCGCTTCTCGGCGCTGTGGCGGCGCTACGTCTACCGGATCGCCGACCGGGCCGAGACGGTCGACCCGCTGGAGCGTGGGCACGTGCTGGCCTGGCGACGACCGCTGGACGTCGCGGCGATGCACGCGGCGGCGCAACGGCCTGCTCGGTGAGCACGACTTCGCGGCGTTCTGCAAGAAGCGCGAGGGCGCGACCACGATCCGCACCCTGCTCGACCTGGCCTGGGAGCGGGACGCCGCGCGGCGTGCTGGTCGGGACGGTGCGGGCCGACGCGTTCTGCCACTCCATGGTGCGGGCGCTGGTCGGGTGCCTGGTCGCGGTCGGGGAGGGGCGCCGGGACGCGGACTGGGCGCACGCCGTGCTGGCCGGTGGCGAGCGCGACTCCGGGGTGGCGGTGATGCCGGCGCACGGGCTGACCCTGGAGCAGGTCGGCTACCCCGACGACGCTCGCAGCTCGCCGCCCAGGCGCAGCGGGCCCGGGTGGTGCGCACGCTGTGAGCGAGGACGAGAGGACCGAGCACTACTTCTCCGCCGACCCGCAGGCGCCCTTCGAGCGCCAGCACTTCGAGACGACGGTGTGGGGCCACGACCTGGCCCTGGTCACGGGGTCGGGAGTCTTCGCCAGGGGACGCCTCGACTCCGGTACGGCGGTGCTGCTGCGAGAGACCACGCCACCGGGGCCGGGTCGCTTCCTCGACCTCGGCTGCGGCTACGGCGTGATCGGGCTGGCGATCGCGGCGGCCCAGCCGGAGGCGGTCGTCGACGCGCTCGACGTGAACCGGCGGGCGGTGCTGCTGGCCAACGAGAACGCCGAGGTGATCGGGGTCGCGGACCGGTTCGTCGCGGTCGGCGAGGCCGATGAGCTCGAAGGGCGCTCGTACGACCAGATCTGGTCCAACCCGCCGATCCGCATCGGCAAGCCGGCGCTGCACGACCTGCTGCTGACCTGGCTGCCCCGCCTGACCCCCGAGGGTCGGGCCGTGCTCGTGGTCGGCAAGAACCTCGGCGCCGACTCGCTGGCCCGCTGGTTGGACGACCAGGGCTTCCCCACCGAGAGGGTGGCCGGCGCGAAGGGCTTCCGGGTGCTGGAGTGCCGTCGGAGCACCTAGTTTGTCGAATTGACAAGAAGGAGGTTCGAGCCTAAGTTTGTCATACCGACAAATAAGGAGGCGGTGGTCATGGCGACCATCACGCGTTACCCGTTCGTCCGGCACCTCGGCAGCAGCGCCACCAGCTACGTGCAGCACCTCAGGTCCGGCGCCGTACGCCGTGAGGGCGTCGGGACCGACTTCTGGTTCCGCCCGCTCGGGTCGATGATCTCGGAGGTCCCGGTCGACGACCGTGAGCTGCCGATGCTCTTCCACGGGCGCACCGCCGACTTCTTCGACGTCACCGTGCAGGGCACCATCACCTACCGCGTCGTCGACCCGGCCGTCGCCACCCGGCGCCTGGACTTCTCCCTGGACCCGGTGACGGGTCGCTGGCGGGCCCAGCCGCTCGAGCAGCTCGCCGGACTGCTGATCGAGACGGCACAGCAGAACACCGCCCAGCTGCTCACCCGGCACACGCTGGTCGAGGCGATCGCGGGCGGCGTCGAGTCGGCACGGGAGGCGATCTGGGCCGGTCTGGTCGAGGACCGCCGGCTCACCGAGACCGGGGTCGAGGTGATCGCCGTCCGCATCCTGGCGATCCGTCCCGAGCCCGACGTCGAGAAGGCGCTGCAGACCCCGGCCCGCGAGCTGGTGCAGGCCGACGCCGACAAGGCCACCTTCGAGCGACGCGCGGTCGCGGTGGAGCGCGAGGCCGCGATCGGCCAGAACGAGCTGCACAACCAGGTCGAGCTGGCCCGGCGCGAGGAGGACCTGGTGGCCCAGCGCGGGCAGAACGAGCGTCGCCAGGCCGAGCTGTCGGCCGAGACGGACGCGGTCCGCACCCGCTCGCACGCCGAGCAGATCGAGGCCACGGGTGCCGCCGAGGGGGTCGCCGAGCAGGCTCGGTTGGCGGCGTACGCCGGGGTCGACCGGCAGGTGCTGATGGCCCTGGCCCTCAAGGAGCTGGCGCAGCACATGCCCGACCTGCGCACCCTCACCGTGACTCCGGACGCGCTGGCGCCGCTGCTGGCCAGGCTGGGGACCGGGCACCAGGAGGAGGCCGCCCGATGAGCGGGACACCCCGGGTCGTCGTTGTGCACCGCCGCACGGAGTACGACGGACTCCTCGCCCGGCACGGCACGCGCGGCCAGGCGGCGTTCTTCCTGAGCAGTCGCGGGCGTGACCTGGCCGACGTGGAGGCCCGGCACCACGCGGTGGTCTCGGCCCTCGACGAGGTGCTCGCCGCGGTGCCGTCACAGTGGCAGCGGGGGCGGGTGGAGCGCGAGGACCTCGCGCGGTTCCTGTTCGGACCGGACGACGTGGTGGTCGTGGTCGGCCAGGACGGCCTGGTCGCCAACGTCGCCAAGTCGCTGCACGGCCAGCCGGTGCTCGGCATCGACCCGGAGCCGGCGTACAACGCGGGAGTGCTCGTGCGCCACCCCGTGGACGCGACCGGCGACCTGCTCCGCTCGCTGGTCGCGGGGCGGCAGCCGGTCGAGGAGCGGACGATGGTCCAGGCGTCGCTCGACGACGGCCAGCGGTTGGTCGCGCTCAACGAGATCTACCTCGGCAACGTCGGGCACCAGACGGCACGCTGGCGCCTGGCTGCTGCCGGTGCCGTCGAGCGGCAGGCGTCCAGCGGGATGATCGTCGCATCGGGCAGCGGGGCGACCGGCTGGTGCCGCTCGATCTGGCAGGAGCGGCACAGCCCGCTCCGGTTGCCGATGCCCGGCGACTCGGCGCTCGCGTGGTTCGTGCGGGAGGCCTGGCCCTCGCCGTCGACCGGCATCGAGCACACCGAGGGGCTGCTGGAGGCCGGCGAGCTCGCGGTCGCGGTGGAGTCCGAGGGGCTGGTCGCCTTCGGGGACGGTCTCGAGTCGGACCGCATCGACCTCGGCTGGGGCCAGACCGTGCGGCTCGGGCCGGCACCCGAGCGGCTACGACTGGTGTGAACCGTCAACTCTGGTTGACTTTCGACAAGGCGTCAACGTAAGTTGACGATGTGGATGCGACGAAGGTGGCCGGTGCGGCTTCCAGCAAGGAGCCGTCCGTCGGGCTCGAGGCGGTAGCTGCGCTGCGCGTTCTCCTGGAGTCCCTGGAGGAGCTGCAGGTCGGCAACGCCCGGCGCAAGGGCTGGTCGTGGCAGCAGATCGCCGACGCGCTCCGGGTGTCCAAGCAGGCGGTGCACAAGAAGCACCGCCGATCCGGCTTCTGAGGAGGAGCAGATGTTCGAACGTTTCTCGGCGACGGCCCGCGAAGTCGTGCTGCGCGCCCGGGAGGACGCCCGGAACGGCGGGGCGGACGCGGTGCGCGGCGAGCACCTGCTGCTCGGGCTCCTGAGCACGCCCGGCTCCCTGGCGCTCGAGGTGCTGGCCACGTGCTCGGTCTCCGCCGCCGACCTGACCGCGGACCTGATGGCGGCACTCGGCCCGTCGGCGCCGTCCTACGCAGAGGCGCTGACCAGCATCGGGATCGACCTGGACGAGGTGCGCCGGCAGGCCGAGGAGTCCTTCGGCCCCGGAGCGCTCGACCGCACCAGGGCGGCGCGCGGTGCACGACCCCCGGGGCGGATCCGGTTCGACCGCTCGGCCAAGCGGGTCCTGGAGCTCGCCCTGCGTGAGGCGGTCGACCTCGGGCAGGGCCACCTCGGCGGCGAGCACCTCCTGCTGGGCCTGCTGCGCGCCGAGGGGGTGCCGCACGAGATCCTCCGCCGGCGCGGGGTCGATCTGACCACGGTCCGCGGGCTGGTCGTGGAGCTCACGCGCGGTCGACGCACCGGGTAGTCGGGCCAGCCCGGCTCAGCCGCCCGTGCGCTCCTCCAGGTACGCCTCGATCCGCTCGAAGTGCTGCGGGGTGAGAGCGAACTCGGTCGTCGGCGCGACGGCGAAGACCTCGCCGTGCTCCTGGGCCCAGGCCAGGGCGTCGGGGTCGCGGCGCAGGTCGTCGTCGATCCAGACCGCCGGCGTGCCCCTGGGCAGGTGGGCCCGGATCGCGTCCAGCTTCCACCAGCTCGCGGCGCCGGCGAGGGTGTCGATCGACCGCTCCCGCTCGGTGTCACCGAGCACCACCCAGTCCTCACCCTCGAGGCCGAGCGCCGGGCTGAGGATCTCGGCGGCGCGCCTCCCCCAGGTGGTCAGCCAGTACGGCGTCACGTCGGTCCGCGCGGCCAGCCGGTTGAGCCGCGCCACCATCGTCGCCGACCACCGGATCGGGAAACCGTCGACCTGGCTGAGCTGCTCGTCGGGCCAGTCCCAGTCGGGCGCGTGCCAGCTCACGGCGTTGAGCACTCCGTCGACGTCGACGTACAGGTTGACCACGAGAGCGAGGTTGTCACGTCTCAGCGAGCAGCGGCACTCCGGAGCACGGCGAGGGTGCGTTCGACGTCGTCGGTCGTGGTGGACCAGTTGCTGACCGAGACCCGCAGGACCGAGCGCCCGCGCCAGCGTGAACCGGTGGTCCAGGCGGTCCCGTCCGCGAGCGTGGCGCGTACGACGGCCTCGGTGGCGGCGTCGTCGCCGAAGCTGGCGCACACCTGGGTGAAGACGACGTCGTTGAGCACCTCGGCGCCGGGGATCGCCGCGATGCCCTCGGCGAAGCGTCGTGCGTGGGCGGTCAGTCCCTCGACCAGGTCCGTGACGCCGGGTCGTCCCAGTGCGCGCAGCACGGCCCAGACCGGTGTCGCTCGAGCCCGGCGGGAGAGCTCGGGCACCGTCTCGTACGGGTCGCCCGAGGTGCTGCGGATCAGGTAGTCGCCGTGCATGCCCATCGCGGCCCGCAGTGCCGTCGAGTCGCGGACCACGGCGACGCCACAGTCGTAGGGCACGTTCAGCGTCTTGTGCGCGTCGGTGGCCCACGAGTCGGCATCGTCGTAGCCGCTCATGGTGGCGCGCAGTCGTGGTGAGGTCGCGGCCCACAACCCGAACGCACCGTCCACGTGCACCCACGCCTGGTGCTCGTGGGCGATCTTGATCACGGCGCCGAACCGGTCGTGGGCGCCGCTGTGCACGTTGCCGGACTGGACGCAGACGACGGTCGGCCGGTCGTCGCCGTCAGCCAGGGCGGCGCCCAGTGCGTCGACGTCGATCCGCCCTTGATCGTCCGCGGCGATCACCTCGGGGGCGCCCAGTCCCAGGTAGCGCAGGGTCAGATCGATGGTGTCGTGCCGCTCTGCCCCGACCAGCACTCGCACCCCTGGGGATCCGGGGAGGCCGCGCTCGGCGACGTCCCATCCGGCTCGGCGCAGCACCTCGTCGCGAGCTGCGGCGAGGCACGTGAAGTTGGCCATCGTGCCGCCGGTGACGAAGCCGACCCCGGCCGTGCTGGGCAGCCCGAGCAGGTCCAGCAGCCAGGCGCCGGCAAGTTCCTCGAGGGCACTGGCCGCCGGCGTGACGCTGCGCAGCCCCGCGTTCTGGTCCCAGGCGCTGGTCAACCAGTCCGCACCCAGGGCGGCCGGATGGGTGCCTCCCATCACGAAGCCGAAGAACCGGCCGCTCGGGATCGCCGTGAGGCCCGGTTCGCACGCCGTCGCCATCAGGTCGAGCACTTCCGCCGCAGGCGTCGGCTGATCGGGCAGGTCCGAGCCCAGAGCATCGATCACCTGCTCCACGCTCGCTGCCGGTACGACCGGCCGGCTGGGGAGCGACTCCAGCCAATGACTCGCGTGGGCCTGCGCGCGGGCCAGGGCGTCGCTCGTTGCGGTCATGAACGCATCGTCGTCCGTTCGGGGTGCTGGGGTCCAGAGTGATGCGGTGCAGCAGGCCGACGCCTTGTGGTGTTGGCATTCGCGCCGGGGTGGGGGAGGGTGGGCCCGGATGTGGAGACGCGCGGCTGGGCTCGGTGCGACGCTGGCGGTCGTGGTGGCCGGCCTGGCCGGTTGCGGCGGCGCGGATCCGGTGAATGCCACGATGACCGTCACGCCGGGCACGGCCTTGGCCGATGTGCCCGTGCGGGTGTCGATCAAGGGCTTGCGCCCGGGGTCGACCGTGACCGTGACCTCGCGCGCCACCGGCAGCACGGGTGTGAGGTGGACCGGACGGGCGAGGTTCACGGTGCCGTCCGACGGTGAGGTCTCACTGGCGCAGCCGTCCGTCGGTGGCAGCTACAAGGGGGTCAACCCGATGGGCCTCTTCGAGCTGATGGCGCCGCCGGCGTCGTCCGAGAAGGTGGTGTTCGAACCCTTCTTCAACCTGCACCCGTTCACGGTGCGGCTGAGTGCGACCGACGAGGGCAAGGTCGTCGCCACCGCGTCGGCCCGGCGCACCATGACGGCCGGCGGGGTGTCCTCGAAGGACCTGCGGCCGGACGACGGCGGTGTCTACGGCAAGCTGTTCCTGCCCCCGAAGCCGGCGAGACCGCGCCCGGCGCTGCTGCTGTTCGGCGGCTCGGAAGGTGGGTTCCGGGGGAGCAAGGCGAATGCGGCGCTCCTGGCCGGCCACGGGTACCCGACGCTGGCGCTGGCCTACTTCAAGGAGCCCGGCCTGCCGCGGCAGCTGCACGACATCGCCCTGGAGTACTTCGTCGAGGCGCTCAAGATCCTGCGCGCCCAGCCCGGCGTGGACCAGCACCACGTCTCGGTGCTGGGCCTCTCGCGAGGCAGTGAGGCGGCCCAGCTGCTGGGGGCTGACTTCCCTGCGCTGGTCAACGGCGTGGTCGCGGGGGTCCCCAGCTCGGTCGTCTACGGAAGCCTGCCCGACGGCACGGGGGCGGCCTGGACGCTGGACGGCACGCCGGTGCCGTCAAACCCTCCGGACAACACCATCGAGGTGGAGAAGATCCGCGGCCCGATGCTGCTCGTCTGTGCGGGCAAGGACCGGATCTGGCCGTCGTGCACGTACACCGACAAGATCCGGGCGCGGCTGAGGGCGAAGCACTCGCCCTACCCGCTCAGCGTCTTGAAGCTGCCGGACGCCGGTCACTTCGTCGGCACGATGCTGGCCTACTTCAGCGCCACCGACGGCCTCTTCGCGGCGGACGGCGGCGCCCTGAGCGCCAACGAGGTCGGGGGCGCCCAGGCCCATGCAGCGCTGCGGAAGTTCCTCGCCGCACAGAAGTAGCGCTCGCCCGGGCTGACTCACAGTGGCGGCAACGTCCAGCCGCCCTCGTTGTCGTCCCCGAGGGACGCGATCATGCTCCGCAGGACCGTGAACGCACCCGACTGCTCGGCCTGGGTCATGCCGGCCAGCATGCGGACCTCGACCGAGCGGACCGCGACGGTCGCCTTCGCGAGGCTTCGCCGACCGCGGGGGGTGAGCCGCGTGGGAAGCACCTTCCCGACGGGTGCCTCGGCCGGCCTGGTCACGTACCCGTCTCGTTCCAGGGTCTGGAGCAGCACGTTCATCGACTGCCTCGTCACGAAGGCGCCCCGCGCCAGCTCGGAGCTGGACAAGCCCGGGCGTTGCGCCAGCAGCTCCAGGCAGGAGTAGTGCGTCACCGTCATCCCGAGCGGGCGCAGCACCGCCTCCATCGCCTGGCGCAGGGCGCTCGACGCCTCCTTGAGCAGGTATCCCAGTGACGTCTCCAGGTCGACGCCGTCTCCGTCTTGACTCATGTCAGCATTCTGACATAACTTGGTGGGTGTCAGAGAACTGACACAATCGAAGGAGCAGCACCATGCCCGCCACCGGCCCCGACTTCATCTCCCTGCAGGCTCGTGACCTCGATGCGTCTCAGGCGTTCTACGAGCAGTACCTCGGCCTCGTGCGCTCCGAGACGGGCCCTCCGCACGCCGTCGTCTTCGAGACGAGGCCGATCGCCTTCGCACTGCGCGACATCGTTCCCGGCACCGATCTCGGGTCCGTCACCCAGCCCGGCATCGGTGCCGCGATCTGGCTCCACGCCACCGACGTCCAGGACATCCACGACGCCCTCGCCGCAGACGACCACACGATCGTCTCCGCACCGACCGACGGGCCCTTCGGGCGGACGTTCACCTTCGCCGACCCTGACGGCTACCACGTCACTCTCCACGACCGCGCCTAGCGCTGCCCGCGCATCCGCGCGACGTAGCGGTCGGCGGAGCGTTGGATCGCGGCCGCGCCGTCGGAGACGACGACGCGGCCCCACCAGCCGCCGTACACGCGGTCGAAGTCGAAGCGGGCGGCGCGGGCGGCGATGTCGAGGACGGTGGGCTCGTCGAGCGGGATCAGGTTGGGGTAGCTCCACATGAAGCTGACCCACCCGTGGTCGGCGACCACCGTGATGGTGTCGCCGGTGAGCAGGGCGCCTCGACCCTCGGACCCTGCCGGCCAGTGCAGCACCGCGGCGCCGTCGAAGTGGCCACCGATCCGGGCCAGGGTCAGTCCGGGCACCGGCTCGACCTCGTCGTCGAACAGCTCGATCCGCGGGGAGGGGCGCTGGATCCACTGCTGATCCGCACGCGGGATGAGCACCCGGGCGTCGAAGGTGTCGGCGACGTCGACGTGCGCACCGTAGAAGTGCGGGTGGGACATGGCGATCGCGTCGATGCCACCCAGGTCGTGGATCCGCTGCTGGGCCGCCTCGTCGACGAGGGAGATGCAGTCCCACAGCACGTTGCCCGAAGGTGTCCGCACCAGCAGCGCGCGCTGGCCGATCCCGAACGCCGGACTCAGACCGACGCCGACCAGGCCGGGTTCCTCGTCCCTCAGCTCGGTGGCGTGCGCGTCGGCGATCTCGGCGGCGGTGGTCCACCGCTGACCGCCCTCGCCGACGTACTGTCGCTCGTCCTCGCAGATCGGGCAGTGCTCGGGCGGGGTGGGGGTGTCCGGCTGCTGCACCGCACACGTCACGCAGATCCAGGCCGGCATGAGGTCATCCTCTCGCGCAGCAGCCGCGAGGGGCCAAGATGGGGGGATGGACGACTGGACGCCCGCCGAGGAGCGCTACGACGCGCTCGACTACCACCACACCGGACGCAGCGGGCTGCAGCTGCCACCGCTCTCGTTGGGGCTGTGGCAGAACTTCGGCACCGACCGGGCCGAGGAGACCCAGCGAGCGATCCTGCGCCGGGCCTTCGACCGCGGCGTCACCCACTTCGACCTCGCGAACAACTACGGCCCTCCCTACGGCCGGGCCGAGGAGAACTTCGGTCGCTACCTCGCCACCGACTTCGCGGGGCTGCGTGACGAGCTGGTGATCTCCACCAAGGCCGGCTACGACATGTGGCCCGGGCCCTACGGTCAGGGCGGCGGCTCGCGCAAGTACGTGCTCGCCTCGCTGGACCAGTCGCTCGCCCGGTTGGGCCTGGACTACGTCGACATCTTCTACAGCCACCGCTTCGACCCCGACACCCCGCTCGAGGAGACGGTGGCCGCGCTGGACACCGCGGTGCGATCGGGCCGGGCGCTGTACGCCGGGATCTCGTCGTACTCCGCCGCGCAGACCCGCGAGGCCGCCTCGATCGCCCGCGAGCTGGGCACGCCGCTGCTGATCCACCAGCCGTCGTACTCGATGCTGAACCGCTGGATCGAGGAGAGTCTCCTCGATGAGATCGAGGCGCAGGGGATGGGCTGCATCGTGTTCTCCGCCCTGGCCCAGGGCCTGCTCACCGACCGCTACCTCGACGGGGTGCCGCCGGACTCGCGTGCGGCCCGCAGCGGGAGCACCATCGGGCAGGGGGACCTCGACGAGGCCACCCTGGCCCATGTCCGTCGGCTCGACGAGATCGCGGCCGGGCGTGGTCAGAAGCTGGCCCAGCTGGCGCTGCAGTGGGCGCTGCGGGACCCGCGGGTCACCTCCGCGGTGATCGGTGCGAGCAGCGTCGAGCAGCTCGACACCAACCTCGACGCTCTGCACGGCCCGCCGCTGACCGTGCAGGAGCTCTCGCTGATCGACCGGGACGCCGTCGAGGCCGGGATCAATCTCTGGGCGCCGCGGCACGACGACTGAAACCGACATTTCGGCGGGTCGGGGGGTTTGCCAGTACCGTACGGTCAACGCGCTCGACGACCCCTGATGATGGAGCCTGCCGATGTCCGAGAATCCCCCACCCCCGCCGTACTCCGCGCCGCCGCCGCAGGACCCGTACCAGCAGGGCGGCTACGACCAGCCGCCCCAGAAGGTCGGGTCCGGCCTGGCGATCACTGCCCTGGTGCTGGGCATCCTGGGACTGATCACCAGTTTTGTCCTGATCGGTGGGGTACTGGGCCTGATCGCCCTGATCCTCGGCTTCATCGCCTCGGGCAGGGCCAAGCGCGGCCAGGCCCGGGGCCGAGGAATGGCGATCACGGGCATCGTGCTCGGTGTCCTGAGCGTGATCATCGCGATCGTGATCGTCGTGGTCGGCGCCTCCTTCCTGAACAGTGACTCGGGCAAGAACCTCCGGGACTGCGTGTCGAAGGCCGGAGACGACCAGGCCCAGGTGCAGAAGTGCCAGGACGACTTCAAGAACGACCTGCAGAACTGACGCACCCGCACGGCCTCGCACCGGCCGGCCCCGCTCTCTGCGCGGGCCGGCCGACGTGCGTCAGAGCGACGGCCGGACCGGTCCGTCCCCCGGCTCGACGGCATCGAGCACCTCGACCTGGTCGCCGACGCTGATCGTGGCGCCCGGGGTGTCGGGGACGAGGTTGATGCCGAACCAGGTCCCGCCGTCCCAGCGCCGGATCCGGGCCAGGGTCGCGATCGGCTCCTTGCCGCGGGCCGCGGTCTCGGGGTCGAGGGTCGTCATCACGCAGCGCGCGCAGCCCTTGACGGCGCGGAACACGACCTCGCCGATCCGCACCCGACGCCAGTCGTCCTCCTCCCAGGCCGCCGCGCCCGCGACCACCACGTTGGGCCGGAAGCGGGTCATCGGCAGCGGACCGGGCGCCTCCGGGTCGTCCAGGTGCCGCTCGGTGATCGCGTCGTCGAGCGCGACCAGCGACTCCTCGGTGGTCAGCAGCAGCGGGTAGCCGTCGGCGAAGGACACCCGGTCGTCGGGGTCGCCGAAGTCCGGGTCGGTGGGCCGGGCGGTCGGGTCGTCGAGGTGCACCAGCCGCGCCACCCGCCCGATGGCGGCCTCGAGCCACTCCGCGGCCTCGGGACCGGCTGCCGTGGCGTCGAGGGAGGACCCCCAGATGGTGACCGGCACCCGGCGCGCCGGGTCCGGCGTGGTCACGGCCAGGGTCGGGAGGTCGGGGGCGGTCAGGGACAGTCCGGTGGCGGTGATGGTGGGATCGACCAGCAGCAGGGAGTTCGCCTCCCGAGCCGTGATCACCGCCCCGTCGCCGTCGACGACCATCCACCGCCGGTCGCCGACCAGGCCCCACGGCTGCACCTCCGCGGCGGTGAGCACCTCGCCGCGACACGACTTCACCGGGTAGCGGTTGATCCCACTCAGCTGCACGTCGACGATGCTATGGCCCCGGGCCCCTGATCGCCTCGGGCACGAAGGGCATCTGGTCGGCCCAGTGCGGCGAGACCGTCACTGCCATCTGCGTGCACCGATCTCAGCACGTCGGGCACGCGCTCACGGCACCACCCGCAGCGCCTGCACCGGGCAGGCCCTGCGGGCGCGCTCGGCGTACGCCGTGAGACCGGCGGGCACCTCGGGGTCGACCTCGCCGGTACGGCCGAGCGGGTAGCCCCACTCGTCGGTGCGGAGCAGCTCGGGCAGCAGCTCGGCACAGGCGCCGTGCCCGTCGCAGCGCGTCCGGTCGACGTGCACCCGGCTCATCGCGGATCAGCTCCGCGGCACTCGCCCCGCAGGTGGGCCGCGACGTGGGCGTCGAAGACCCGCATCGTGCTGGCGACGAGCCGGGCGGTGCCGTCCGGGTGGTGGCAGGCGCCGCGAGCGACGACCAGGGCGCGCAGCCGCGCGATCTCGGTGACCAGGCCCGGGTCCGTGGTCCCGTCGGCGAGCCGGGTGAGCGTCTCGGCCATCCGGGGCAGTCCGTTGACGCACGGCCCGCACTGCCCGGCGCTCTCGCGACCGAGGTAGGTGGCGATGTCGGCGGTGATCCGCAACGGGCAGTGCTGCCGGTCGAGCACGTGCAGCACCCCTGCGCCAGGACTCGCCCCGTAGGTCGCCAGGCTCTCGCGCGAGAGGGGCACGTCGTACGACTCGGGGGTCAGCCAGCTGCCGTGGTAGCCGCCGACCAGCACGGCACGCGCCCGCGGCAGGCGTACGCCGGCCCGGTCCAGGACGGCGCGCAGCGGGATGCCTCGTGGGACCTCCAGCACCGCGGGCGCGGCCAGGACCTGCTCGGCCGAGCCGCTCACGGAGACCAGGAACGTCCCCGGGTCGGCGTCGGTGCCGGCCTCGCGGAACCAGGCGGCGCCGTACCTCGCGACCAGGGCCACCTGGGCCAGCGTCTCGGCGTTGACGACCAGGGTCGGGTGGCCTGCGACCCCGCGGCGCCAGACCGGGTCGAGCCGGTCCGACGGCACCGCGGACCGTCCGTCGAGGGCGTTGACCAGCGCCGACTCCTGGCCGGCCACGAAGCCGCCACGTAGCCGCTGCACCTCGACTTTCGTCGGCCGGGCCGCGGCGAGCACCGGCGCGGGGTCGACGCGTGGACCGACGGCGAGGATCGTGCGCCTCGCGCCCAGGGCCCGCCCGACCAGCCGAAGTCCGTCGAGCACCAGACCCGGCGCACCGGTGAGCAGGGCGGCGTCCTTGCGGGAGAGGAACTCGCCCTCCATCGCGTTGCCCACGACCACGGCCCGCCCCGGGCCGCGGCGACCGAGGCGAGCTTGCGCCCGGTCGGGAAGCCGGCCCCTCCGCGGCCGGTCAGCCCGGACTCGTCGAGGAGGGTGACGAGCTGGTCCAGGGACAGGTCGGGCACGGGGGTGGCGGGCGGGGGGCCCAGCAGGCGAGCCGGGTCAGTGCGGGCCGGGCTCTGGACGACGCTCATCGGTCTGCTCCTGCGGGGAGACGGGGGTCGACCCGGGCGACGCGGGTGTGCCCGCGCTCGAGGTACGACGGAGAGAGTCGCCAGCCGACGGCTGCGAGCACCACGAGGGTGCAACCGACAGCAAGGGCGATCAGCCACGGCGAGGTGTTGTCGCTGCCGTTGCCGAGCGCGTGGGCCATCGCGACCGGCCACATGGCGTACGTCGCCCAGTGCACGGCTCGGAAGACCTTCGGCCCGAGCCGGTCGCGCAGCAGGCTGACCACCGTGATCACGACCAGCAGGTCGAGCCCGAGCGTCCCGAGACCCTGCCAGAACGGACGGTAGGCGCCCGTGAACGGCAGCACCACGTCGAGCAGCCTGAGCTGGGCGTAGGGGTCGAGCAGCAGGGTGCCGACGTGCACCGCGATCAGTCCGGTGCCGGTGAGCGCGGCGGTGCGGTGCAGCTCGTTGGCGCCGAACCTCCCGACGCCGAGCGCGTCGCGTCCCGAGCGACCGAGCACCCCCAGCGCAAGGGTGATCGTGAAGCAGACCAGGGCGACGATGCCGGTGCCGCGACCAAGCGCCCACAAGGCGTCGTTCATCCGAGGCCCCCGACGAAGCGCGAGCGGTTGGGTGGGGTGGTGGTCATGCCGCCACCTCGCGCGGGAAGGCGTTGAGGGTGTGGACGGCGCCGGCGTGGTCGACCAGCCTCGCGGGCAGTCCGAGCCCGCTCAGCCAGCCGACGGCGTCGTGGCCCTTGACCAGGGCGCCGGTGCTGGCGGCGTTGGCGCGCGAGCAGTCCTCGGCGACCACGGTCGCGGCGCGCCACGGCCCGGTCGCCGGGCGGCCCGTGCGCGGGTCGAGCACGTGGTGCACCCGGCGACCGTCGTGCTCCCAGGTCCGTCGTGCGGTGCTCGATGTGGCGACCGCGCCACCGGGGGCCACGGTGACCTGCTGGGGCACGTCGCCGGGCAGGTCGGCGACGGTGATCCTCCACCCGTCGCCCGGAGCCTCACCGCTGGTCGCGATGTCACCGCCCAGGCTGAGCAGGACCCCGGTGCCGAGCTCGTCGGTGATCCGCGCGGCGCACCGGTCGGCCGCCACGGCCTTCGCCGTCGCGCCGAGGTCGAGCTGGACCCCGGCCGGACGGTGCAGCCGCTGCCCGTCCAGCCGCAGGCTGCGCCAGCCGGGTGCGGGTTGGACCAGACGCACGCCCGGCCGGTACGCCGCACCGGTGCGGGCGCGGACCTCGGCCAGGTCGGCGTCGTAGCCGAGGGCGTTCATCGCCGCGCCGACGGTCGGGTCCACCGCGCCGTCGGAGAGCCATGCCGCCACCAGGGCCTCGCGGACCAGGTCGGCCAGGGTGGGGGACAGGTCGTTCCAGCCGGCCCGGAGGGAGCGGATCTCGCTGTCGGGGCGGAACCGGCTGCACGCCCGATCGACGTCGCCCAGCACCGCGGTCGCGATCTGTCGGGCCGGGGAGAGCATGGCCGGCTCGGTGACGACCAGTCGGCACCGACAGCTCCACAGCGACCAGTCGTAGGCCGCGCTCATCACGAGCCGCCCGTGGTGGCGTGGCTCGATGACGAGGTGCCGGAACCGCTGACCAGGCCGGAGGACTGCTGATCGGTGCTCGAGCCGCTCGACTGGCTGGTGCTCGACTGGCTGGTGTTCGAGGAGCCCGTGTTCGAGGAGCCCGTGTCCGAGGAGCCCGTGTCCGGCGAGCCGGTGGTCGTCGAGGCGGCGTCGTCGCTGCTCGCGGTCGCCGTGTGCAGGCCGAGGGCGGACGCGACCGCGAGCGAGGTGGCCACACCGGTCGCGACCAGGGCCTTGCGGAGCCGGGTGACGCGGCGGGTGCCGCGGTTCCTGGCGTCGTTCCTGGCGTCGTCTCTGGCGTCGTCTCTGGGGTCGTCTCTGGGGTCGTCTCTGGGGTCCATGGCTCGACTGTGACCAGGACGGCTGTGCGTGTCCTGTGCGCGCACTGCCAGGGGGGTGTGGGTCGCACGCGGATATCCGCGTGCGACCGGGGTCGCGCTCCGAGGACAATGGCGCCATGGGTCACGTGGACGTCGCCGGAGTGCGCTACGAGCTCCCCGACGGGCGGGTGCTGCTCGACGAGGTCTCGTTCCGGGTCGGGGAGAGCGCCAAGGTCGCCCTGGTCGGCGCCAACGGGGCCGGCAAGACGACGCTGCTGCGGATCGTGAGCGGTGACGTGGTGCCGCACGACGGGGCGGTCACCCGCAGTGGCGGGCTCGGGGTGATGCGCCAGATGGTCGGCGGCCCGGGGGTCGAGTCCGTCGCGGACCTGCTCCTCTCGGTGGCGCCTCAGCGGGTGCGCGATGCGGCGGCCGAGGTGGACCGCTGCGAGCGGGTGCTGATGGACAGCGACGACGAGCGCACCCAGATGCGCTACGCCACCGCGCTGGCCGAGTTCACCGACGCCGGCGGCTACGACATCGAGGTGCTCTGGGACGTCTGCTGCACCTCTGCTCTCGAGACGTCGTACGACCGGGCGAAGTACCGCGAGCTGGCCACCCTCTCCGGCGGTGAGCAGAAGCGGCTGGTGCTGGAGTACCTGCTCGCCGGTCCGGACCAGGTGCTGCTGCTCGACGAGCCGGACAACTTCCTCGACGTGCCCGGCAAGCGCTGGCTGGAGGGGCGGATCAACGCCTCGCCCAAGACCGTCTTGATGGTCAGCCACGACCGCGAGCTGCTGAACAACACCGCGACGCGGGTGGTGACCGTCGAGCTGGGCGCCGCGGGCAACACCGCGTGGACCCACGCGGGTGGGTTCGCGTCCTACCACGAGGCGCGCCGGGCACGGTTCGAGCGCTTCGAGGAACTGGCCCGACGCTGGGACGAGGAGCACGCCAAGCTCAAGGCGCTCGTCCTGCGCTACAAGGTGAAGGCGGAGTTCAACGACGGTCTCGCGGCCCAGTACAAGGCGGCGCAGACCCGGCTGCGCAAGTTCGAGGAGGCCGGGCCGCCGCAGGCGATCCCGCGCGAGCAGCAGGTCACGATGCGGCTCTCCGGTGGTCGCACCGGCAAGCGCGCGGTGGTCTGCGAGCAGCTGGAGCTCCTCGGTCTGATGCGAGCCCTTCGACCTCGAGGTCTGGTACGGCGAGCGCGTCGCGGTGCTCGGCTCCAACGGCTCCGGCAAGTCGCACTTCCTGCGGCTGCTCGCTTGCGGCGGCTCGGATCCCGACGTGGAGCACCGCCCGGTGGAGGACCGGGGAGTCGAGCCGGTCCGGCACACCGGGCGGGCCAGGCTCGGCGCCCGGGTGCGTCCGGGCTGGTTCGTGCAGACCCACGCCCACCCCGAGCTGCTGGGGCGCACGTTGCTGGAGATCCTGCACCGCGGCGACGGCTCCGTCACGGGCGGGCGACGCGGGATGGCTCGCGAGGCCGCGTCCCGCACGCTGGACCGCTACGAGCTCGCGCACGCGGCGGAGCAGAGGTTCGAGAGCCTGTCGGGCGGCCAGCAGGCCCGCTTCCAGATCCTGCTGCTCGAGCTGTCCGGAGCGACGCTGCTGCTGCTCGACGAGCCGACCGACAACCTCGACGTCGAGTCGGCCGAGGCCCTGGAGGTCGGGTCTGGCTGGCTTCGAGGGCACGGTCGTGGCCGTGACCCACGACCGCTGGTTCGCGCGTGGCTTCGACCGCTACCTCGTCTACGGCGCCGACGGGTCGGTCTACGAGTCCGACGCAGCCGGTCTGGGACGAGGGCCGGGTCGCCCGGGCTCGTTGACGCCCCGGGTCGTGGGCCTTCGCGACCCGGCGGCGGTCCGACGGTTCAGACCGGCGGCTTCGCCTTGTGGCCCAGCAGACGGGGAGCGACGCCGATCAGCAGGGCCGCGACGACGACGACCCCGATGGCGATCCGGGTGTCGGGGATCAGGCTGTTGCCGACCAGGCCGATGGCGCCGTACATCAGCGCCCAGGCCAGCGCGGCGCCGACGTTGGCGGTGACGAAGCGGCGCGAGCGGGTAGCCGCCGAGCGCCGCGGCCAGCAGCACCGGGATCCGGCCGGCCGGGATCAGCCGCGACAGGACGAACGAGCGGATCTCGTGCTCCTCGAGGCGCGACGCGCATCCGCTGCAGCGCGCCCGTCGGGGTCGTCGGCGTGCAGCCAGCCGATCCGCTCGGCGAGGGGCGCGCCGGCGATCCGCAGCACGACGTACATCACCAGGTCGCCGACGTAGGCGCCGGCGGCCCCGAAGAGGACCACCAGGACGATCTCCCACCGGTGGTTGTCGCGGGCGAGCACGGCCGCCGCGCTGACCGCGGCCCCGGTCGGCAGCACGGGCACGACCGAGCCGAACGCGACGAAGCCGAGCAGGCCGAGCAGCCCGCCGATGCCGAGGCCGTTCACCGCAGCACGACCCGCTCGCCGTGCAGCGGGGTCAGCGCGGTGGTCGTCGCCACCTGCTGGTCCGCGACGGCGGCGTGGAAGCGGGCCGGCGGGGTGACGAAGAGCCGCTCGTGGTTGGCCGGGTGCAGCCGGCGCATCGCCATCGGCCAGAAGGTGCCGTAGTGGACCGCCAGCGACCAGCGCGCCCCGACCTCGGCCGACCGCGGCCGGCCGCCTGGTCCGGGTCGAGGTGCTCGTGCCCGAGCGTCGGGCCCCACCCGCCGATGGGTACGGCGGCCAGGTCGACCGGTTCGATGTCGGCGAAGTCGTCCTGCACGCCCGGTGTCGCCGGGGTACCAGCAGCTGGCGCCGCCCCGGCTCAACCGGAAGCCGAGCGCCGGTACGCCGATCGCTCGCCCGACGTTGCTGCGTCGCCCGTCGTGGCGCGGCGGGGAGGACGTCGATGGTGACGCCCGGCGACCTCGACCCGGTCACCCGGGCGTCACCTCGCAGCAGCCGGTGCCGCAGCCAGGCCCACGACCTGCGCGTGGCGCCCCGCGCGGCACCACGACCGGCACGTCCCGGTCGAAGCGGTCGAGGGACGGCAGGTGCAGGTGGTCGTGGTGCAGGTGCGAGACCAGCACGAGGTCGGCCCTGGCCGCCCGCGGCCGGCGGCACCGGCGTCGTGCGCCGCAGGTGGAAGAGCCGCGAGGTGAGCAGCGGGTCGGTGGCCACCAGCCGGTCCCCCAGCTCGATCGACATCGAGGAGTGGCCCCACCAGGTGACGGCGAGCGGGTCCTGGCTCGACCGCGGTCGACTCCGTGCGGCTCAGCGGGCGGAGCTCCGCGGCCCGCTCGTCGGGCGCGGCCGGGCTCACGTCGCGCAGCCCGAGCTGCTCGAGCCGGCCGAGCAGCAGGCGGTGCACCGCGGAGCCGTCGAGCACCTCGCCCGGCCCCGAGCTCCGGGAGCGTCCAGTGCTGCGGGGACCACCAGCAGCGCGTCGGTCTGCCAGCCGCCGAGGCCGCCGTGCGAGCCGACCAGCTCCTCGAAGGCGCAGACCTCGCGCAGCTGGGGGTCGAAGCGGCCGAGGACCACGACGTCACCGACGTGCTGCTTGGCCTCGAGCGCGACCAGGTCGGCGGCGGCTCGCGGGCCGTACGGCAGCAGCGGGTCGTAGCCCTCGCCGCCGGAGGTCCCGCCGTCCGGGGTGAGCTCGCGCCAGCCCTCGCGGTTGCGCACCACGATCGACGCCGTCCTCGCGTCGGGTCAGCACCAGCCCGACGTGGTCGCAGCTCGACCAGGCCGGGCACCAGCGCGGGCTGGCAGGCGTCGACCTGCTCGTCGCTGAGCCGACCCGGCTCGTCGACGAGGTAGAGGTGCGCGATGCTGCCCGAGGCGACGACCTCGACCGCGGCGCGCCGGGTGGTCGGGGCCTGCTCGCCGTCGGCGGCGCTCGCTGCGCCGCGAGAGCAGGTTGACCGGGCCGAGCATCTCGGCCGGAGTGTGCCGCCGCCGGCCGCCGCCGGTCGCTGTCCAGCGGGCACCGCCGCGTCGACGAGGTCGTCGACGCAGGCGGCCAGCGTGCGGCCCTCGAGCTGCAGGAACGTGCTGCCCTGGGTCTGGCCGTGGTCGGAGACGACCACGATCTCGTAGTCGCGACCGACCTCCTCGGACAGCTCGGCGAAGAACTGGATCACCCGGTCGAGCCCCTCGAGCGTGCGCATCGACTCGGGCCGGGTCGGTCCGGCGTGGTGGGCGACCTCGTCGTAGTCGAGCATGTCGACGTAGACCACCGGGGCGCCGCGCGCCATCTGGTCGGCCACGATCGAGACGCTCAGGTCGCGCAGCACCACCGTGGTCAGCCCGCGCAGGAAGACGAACGCCCCCATCCGGGAGACCCGCGGCACGACGTTGCGGCGCTGCTGGCGCCGCCCCTGGAACAGCTCGGTGAGGATCTGGCCGAGCTGAGCAGCACCGCGGAGCGGAACAGCCCGGTGCGCGAGGTGAAGAACGCCGCTGCACCCCGGTCGCCGGGCAGCCGGGCGTGGCTCATCGTCATCGCCTGCTGGGCAGCGTCGCCGGAGAACAGGTTGGCCACGCTCACCCCGCCGTGGGCGAGCAGGCCGCGTGCCGTCGGTGAAGTCCTGCTCCGCCACGGCCGCGTCGTCCGGGCTGCTGCACTCGAGCACCCGGCCGCGCTCCTTGTCGAACCAGCGGAACGCCGGGATCGCCGTGGTGTTGCCGTGCAGCAGCACCGCCTGCCCGGCCGGGGTGGTCGACGGCAGGCCGGTGTGCCACGGGTGCAGCCGGTGGCCGCCCGTCGCGCAGCAGCGCGGTCAGGTAGGGGACCGCCCCGGCCGCGGCCGCCTGGCGCAGCAGCGGCTCGGCCACCCCGTCGAGCTGGACGACCAGCAGGCCCGGGCCGGCGACGTCGGTCCGCCTGGCGAGGCGGACCGAGCGGCCGAGCACCTGGGCGAGGAAGACCTCCTCGGAGCTGGAGTCGACGACCCAGTTCAGCACCGACGGCGACCACGGCGACGCCCAGCGCGGCGAGGAAGACCTGGGGGAGCGGGATCGGCTCGACGCTGGGCACCAGCGCCAGGGCCAGGGCCGAGCACGACCGACTGGGTGACCAGGCCCGCCAGCAGGAGCCCGAGACCACCGAGCAGCACGGCCAGCTGGGTGATGAAGGGCCGCAGCAGCGCGCCGACCACCAGCACGGTGACCACCAGGGTGGCCACGGTCTCCAGGCCGTTGCCGCTGACCTGCTCGCCCGGGCAGCACTCCGAGCGTGACGGCGAGCGCGGCGAAGGAGACCAGGAAGGAGCGGACCACCCCGCAGCAGCCAGCGCCAGGTCGGGCGCCAGCGTCGAGATGCTGCGCGGCAGGGCCAGCTCGCCGACCGTCGAGCCCCTACGCACCCGCGACCCTTCACGGGCCGTACGGCCCCGCTGCGAGGCCGCGCGGGGCGGTATCGTGGGAGGGTGTGGCCCATGTCAGCCGAGGGGGGCAACCGCGCGATCGTCGCGGCGCTGCTCGCCAACACCGGGATCGCGATCACCAAGCTCCTCGCCTTCCTGCTCACCGGGGCCTCCTCGATGCTGGCCGAGGCGATCCACTCGGTGGCCGACTCCGGCAACCAGCTGCTGCTGCTGCTCGGCGGCAAGCGCGCCCGGCGAGAGGCGACCCCCGAGCACCCGTTCGGCTACGGCCGCGAGCGCTACGTCTACGGCTTCCTGGTCTCGATCGTGCTGTTCACCGTGGGCGGACTGTTCGCGCTCTACGAGGCCTACCACAAGCTCCACGAGGTGCGAGCGGCCGACGGACACCCGGAGGGATCGATCCTCGACTCGACCTACTGGTGGGTCCCGATCCTCGTGCTGCTGATCGCGATCGGCCTGGAGGGCTCGTCGTTCCGCACCGCGATGAAGGAGTCCGCCAAGCTCAAGGGCACGGCGTCGTACGTGCAGTTCGTCCGCCGGGCCAAGCAGCCCGAGCTGCCGGTGATCCTGCTCGAGGACGCCGCCGCGCTGACCGGCCTGGTGTTCGCCCTGCTCGGGATCGGGCTGAGCCTGCTCACCGGCTCGGAGTACTTCGACGTCGCCGGCACCGCGATGATCGGGCTGCTGCTGGTGGTCGTCGCGGTCGTGCTCGGCGATCGAGACCAAGAGCCTGCTGCTCGGCGAGGCGGCCTCGGTCGACGCCCAGCACCGGATCCGCGCCGCGCTCGAGGCGACCGAGGGGATCGACTCGCTGATCCACCTCAAGACCCTGCACCTCGGGCCGGAGGAGCTGCTGGTGGCGGCCAAGATCGCGGTGCCGGCCGCCGACACCGCGGCCGACGTCGCCGCGGCCATCGATGCGGCGGAGGCCGCCGTGCGGGCGTCCGAGCCGACGGCCCGGGTGATCTACCTCGAGCCGGACATCCCTGCGCCCGCCGCTCGCGCTGAGCCGCTTTGGAGGGCACGTCGCCGCGGCCGCGTAGAATCGAGGCTGCGCCTCGCGCACGAGATCGTGGCCAGACGCTCGCGGGTGCGTCGACGCCGACCGACGCTCGGTCGCGCCCCGCGCTGCCCACCACCTCTGACACGAAGGTTGTTTTTCATGGACTTCAAGGTCGCTGACCTCTCCCTGGCCGACTACGGCCGCACCGAGATCGAGCTCGCCGAGCACGAGATGCCCGGCCTGATGGCGATGCGCGAGCGGTACGCCGACGCCCAGCCCCTCGCCGGTGCCCGCATCGTCGGCTCGCTGCACATGACCATCCAGACCGCGGTGCTGATCGAGACGCTGACCGCGCTCGGCGCCGAGGTCCGCTGGGTCTCCTGCAACATCTTCTCGACCCAGGACCACGCCGCCGCCGCGGTCGTCGTCGGGCGCGACGGCACCGCCGAGGACCCGCAGGGCGCCCCGGTCTTCGCCTGGAAGGGCGAGAGCCTCGAGGAGTACTGGTGGTGCACCCAGCAGGCCCTGCGACTGGGACCGACAGCGCTGCCCAACATGATCCTGGACGACGGCGGTGACGCCACGCATGCTGCGTGCACCTCGGCGTCAGGCCGAGAAGACCGGCGTGGCGCCCGACCCGGCCACCGCCACAGCCGCGGAGCAGAAGGTGATCTTCGACGGTGCTCACCGAGCAGCTGGCCGCCGACGCCAACCACTGGACGCCGCTCGCGAACTCGATCAAGGGCGTGACCGAGGAGACCACCACCGGCGTGCTGCGCCTCTACGACATGATGCGCGAGGGCTCGCTGCTCTTCCCCGCGATCAACGTCAACGACTCGGTCACCAAGTCGAAGTTCGACAACAAGTACGGCTGCCGGCACTCGCTGATCGACGGCATCAACCGCGCCACCGACGTGCTGATCGGCGGCAAGGTCGCCGTCGTGTGCGGCTACGGCGACGTCGGCAAGGGCTGCGCGGAGTCGCTGCGGGGCCAGGGCGCCCGGGTGATCGTCACCGAGATCGACCCGATCTGCGCACTGCAGGCGGCGATGGACGGCTACCAGGTCGCAGACCCTCGACGAGGCCCTGCCGACGGCCGACATCATCATCACCGCGACCGGCAACAAGGACGTCGTCATCGTCGAGCAGATGCACGAAGATGAAGTTCCAGGCGATCGTCGCCAACATCGGTCACTTCGACAACGAGATCGACATGGCCGGCCTGGAGGGCTTCGAGGGCGTCACCCGCAAGAACGTCAAGCCGCAGGTCGACGTGTGGAGCTTCCCCGAGAGCAGTGCAGGCGGCGGCACGACCATCATCGTGCTCTCCGAGGGCCGGCTGATGAACCTCGGCAACGCGACCGGCCACCCGTCGTTCGTGATGTCGAACTCCTTCACCAACCAGGTGCTCGCGCAGATCGAGATCTTCACCAAGACCGAGGAGTACCCGGTCGGCGTCTACGTGCTGCCCAAGCACCTCGACGAGGAGGTCGCCCGGCTGCACCTCGGCTCGCTCGGGGTCTCGCTGACCGAGCTCAGCGACGCGCAGGCGGCGTACCTCGGTGTCGACAAGGCCGGGCCCTACAAGTCCGACGCCTACCGCTACTGAGTCCGACACCCCGACACGCAGGAGACCTCGTGGCAGAACCAGGTCCGACCGCCCAGCGGGTGCTCGTCGTCGACGACGACGCGGCGCTGGCCGAGATGCTGGGCCTGGTCCTGCGCAACGAGGGTTTCGACGAGCCGGATCGCGGCCACGGGCGACACCGCCCTGGCCGCGTTCCGCGACTACCGTCCCGACCTGGTGCTGCTCGACCTGATGCTGCCCGGCAAGGGCGGGATCGAGGTGTGCCGCGAGATCCGGGCCGAGTCCGGGCGTGCCGATCGTGATGCTGACGGCCAAGAGCGACACCGTGCGACGTGGTGGCCGGCCTCGAGTCCGGAGCCGACGACTACGTCGTCAAGCCGTTCAAGCCCAAGGAGCTGCTGGCCCGGATCCGGGCCCGGGTCCGGCGCACGCCGGAGGAGCTCGACGCAGGTCGACGCGGTCACCCTCGAGATCGGCGACCTGAGCGATCGACGTGGCCGGGCACGCCGTGACCCGCGACGACGGGGAGGTGCTCTCGCTGACTCCGCTGGAGTTCGACCTGCTGGTCTGCCTGGCCCGCAAGCCGTGGCAGGTGTTCAGCCGCGAGGTGCTCCTCGAGGAGGTCTGGGGCTACCGGCACGCGGCCGACACCCGGCTGGTCAACGTGCACGTGCAGCGGCTGCGGGCCAAGGTCGAGCATGACCCGGAGAACCCCGAGATCGTGCTGACCGTGCGCGGCGTCGGCTACAAGGCGGGCGGCCGGACCGGCGGGAACCGACGGCACGATGGCCCGCCTGAGCGGGGCTGATGGCCCCCCGGTGCCGGCGCCCACCGCGAGGCCCGCGAGCCGCTGCGCTCGCTCGTCGCCCGCGGGCTGACCGTGTGGCGGCGATCGGTGCAGGCCCGGGTCGTGGTCTCGGTGCTGCTGCTCTCGGCGATCGTCGTCGGGATCGTCGGCTGGGTGCTGCTGCGCCAGATCACCGGCGGACTCGTCGACAACCGGGTGCGGATCTCGGTGGCCGAGGCCCGCAGCGAGACCTCCGTCGCGACCGAGCGGCTGCGCCAGGCCGGCACCGGCGACTACGACCCCAACACCCAGCTGCGCCAGCTGATCGACAGCCTCGTCGAGCGGGGCAAGGTCCGGGGGTTCGGCGTCGTCGTGGTCGGGCCCGGTGGCCGGAGGTGCTCCGGAGCAGGGCTCGGGGATCGGCACCCGGACCAGCTCCGACGTCCGCGCGAGCAGCGTGCCGACGGACCTGCGCGCGCTCCATCGACCGGGACCCCGGCTCGGCCTGGGCCTTCACCCGGATCGTCAACGACACCGGCACGCACGACGCCCGGGCGTCGTGGTCGGCGACCAGATCGTGCTGCCCGCCGACGGTGGCAGCTACGACCTGTTCCTGCTCTTCCCGATGACCGAGGAGCAGGACACCCTCGGCTCTGCTGCGCGGCTCGCTGCTCACGGCCGGCGTCCTGCTGCTGCTGCTCGTGGCCGGGCTGTCGTGGCTGGTCACCCGGCAGGTGGTCACCCCGATCCGGCTGGCCCGGCAGGTGGCGGAGCGGATCGCCTCCGGCCGCCTCGAGGAGCGGGTCGAGGTCACCGGTCAGGACGACATCGCCCGGCTCGGGGTCTCGTTCAACCAGATGGCCGACGAGCTGCAGCGCCAGATCCGTCAGCTCGAGGAGCTGTCCCGCTTCCAGCAGCAGTTCGTCTCCGACGTCTCCCACGAGCTGCGTACGCCGCTCACCACCGTGCGGATGGCCGGCGACGTGCTGCACGACGAGCGCGAGCGGTTCGACCCGATGACCGCCCGCGCCGCCGAGCTGCTGCAGGCCGAGCTCGACCGGTTCGAGAACCTGCTGGCCGACCTGCTCGAGGTCAGCCGGTTCGACGCCGGGGCGGCGGTCCTCGACCTCGACGAGGTCGATCTCGAGGCCGTGGTGCGCCGGGTGGTCGAGGCGACCAGCCCGCTGGCCGACCGGCGCGGGGTGCGGGTGCTGGGTGCGCGCCGAGGGCGCCTGCGTGGCCGAGGCCGACGTACGCCGGGTCGAGCGGATCGTGCGCAACCTGCTCACCAACGCGATCGACCACGCACCCGACAGCGAGATCGAGATCCGACTGGCCGTCCGACGACGACACCGCGGCGCTTGTCGGTGCGCGACCACGGCGTGGGCCTGCGACCGGGCGACAGCGACCGGGTGTTCAACCGCTTCTGGCGGGCCGACCCGGCCCGCGCCCGCACGACGGGTGGCACCGGGCTCGGCCTGGCCATCTCCCTGGAGGACGCCCGGCTGCACGGCGGTGACCTGCAGGCCTGGGGGCGCCCGGGCGAGGGCGCGCTGTTCCTGCTCACCCTGCCCCGCCGGGCCGGCGAGTCCGTCTCCGACCAGCCCGCTCCCGCTCGTGCCGACCGTCACCGGCTCGGCGGAGCCCGCGGCGCCCGGCCGACCTCAGGACCGGGGTCGCCGGGCCGGGACCGCGCGGCCCGTGACGGTGCGCCGATGAGCGCGGCGTCCGGCTGCTGGTCGCTGGCGCCTGGCGCTGGCGCTGCGTGCTCGGCGGCGTGCAGCGCTCTGCCCGAGTCGGGCCCGGTCCACCGGGACGGCGACACCGACTCGCAGGTCGGCGTCGACTCGGCCCGCTTCACCGCACCCGGTCCCGGGCAAGGGTGACGCACCGATCCAGATCGTCAACGGCTTCCTGACCGCGATGACGGCCAACCCGGCCGTCGCCGTCGCCGGCCCGCAGCTTCTTGACCAAGCGGGCTCGAGCCGAGTGGAACCCGGTCGCCTCGACCCTGGTCTACCGCTCCGCGACGCGTCAGCGCCGGGGTCGGGGCGACGGTGGACGCGAAGCTCGCGACCGCGCACCGGCTCGACGCCCGGGGCGGCTGGCTGGGACGACGCGGGCGACGGCGCCGGGCGGCTCAGCCTCGACCATGGTCCGGGAGCGAGGGTGAGTGGCGCATCGCCAACCCGCCCAACGCGCTGCTGGTGCCGGAGTACTTCCTCGAGCAGGAGTACCAGCCCTACAACCTCTACTTCTTCGACCAGACCCAGCAGATCCTGGTCCCGGACCGGGTCTACGTGCCCGCGCGGCGAGCAGACCGCGTCGCAGCTGGTCCGCGCCCTGCTCGAGCGGCCCCAGCGCCGACGCTGGCCCCGGTCACGCGCACCGAGTTCCCGGCCCGCACCGAGCTCGACCTGTCGGTCTCGGTCTCCGCCGACGGCACGGCGCGAGGTGCCGTTGAGCCGACGAGCTGCTGCGTCTCCCGCCGGCGAAGCTGAAGCGCGCCGCGGCCCAGCTGTCCTGGACGCTGCGCCAGGTGCCGGGGGTCAGCGGGATCCGGATGGCCGTCGACAACGCGCCGGTCCCGGTCGCAGGAGGCACGCGAGGGCACCGAGACCCAGGCGGCCGATGCCTACGCCCCGACCGGCCGACGGCGCTCCGACCAGGTCTTCTCCCTGGCCAAGGGCCGGCTCTCGGTGCTCGACCCGATCGGGACCCGACCCACCACCGCCGAGCCGGTCAGCGGTCCGTTCGGGCGGCCGGGCTACGCGCTGCGCAGCTTCGCGGTCTCGCTCGACGGGCTCGCACGGTCGCGGCGGTGACCGCCGACGGGCGGCCGTGCTGCGCGCCCGGTTGCGCGCCTGCCGCAAGGCGCGCCGAGCGAGCACGGCCGGCAGACCTCGACGGCGCCGCGCCGCGTCTACTCCGGCACCGACCTGCTGCCCCCGGCGTACGACGCGCTCGGGCGACCTGTGGCTGGTCGACCGCACGCCGAGCGGCGCCCGGGTGGTCGAGGTCTCCGCGACCGGCACCCAGGTGGTCGACGTGCCCGGGGATCAGCGGTCGCGCGGTCAAGGCCTTCCTGGTCAGCCGGGCCGGCACCCGGCTGGTCGCGCGATGTGGCCTCGGCGGTCGGGTCCGGCAAGGGCGCGCCGGGTGCGCTCGTCACCGCCGACCTCGCTGCGCAGCCCGAGCGGTGCCCTGGTCCGGGCCGTGCCGGCCCAGCACGGCGCGTGCCGTCCGGGACTGGGCGACCTGGTCGGCCTGGCCTGGTGGTCGCCCGAACGACGTCGCGGTGCTCGGGCACGCCGACCGAAGAACCGCTCCCGGGTCGCGCTGGTCAGCCTCGACGGCTCGCCCGGTGACCCGCGCACGGCCGTCGCCCGACACCTGGCCCGGCAGCGCGCTCGGGCCTGGTCGGCGCGCCGGACCGCAGCGCGACGCTCTACCTGGTCACCGCAGACGGGCCGGCTGCGCTCCCTCGACCCCGCGGGCCTGTGGCGCCGTACCGGGCGTCGGCGCCGGCCAGGTCGCCCCGGCGTACGTCGGCTGAGCGGGGATCCAGCAGCCGGGCGCTGGTCCACAGCCTTCGGCCGCTGCGCGGACGCCGGTGCGGCCAGCATCGTCGGCGTGATCGATGCCTGGCTGGACCTGGTCGACCGGATCGGCGTGCGTGGGCTGCCGACGTCCGGGCCGGCTGCTCTGCGCGGAGTGTGCGCGCCGCGCTGCCCGGCGCGGGCGCACCTCACGCCGCCCGACGCCCTGCCCGCCCGGTCTGGCCGAGTGCTGGGTCGCCGCCGACTACGACGCCGCGGTGCGCGCGATGGTGCTGGCGCACAAGGAGCGCCGAGCGTTCGCCCTGGCCCGACCGCTCGGCGCGCTGCTGGCCGCGGCGGCGCAGGGGCGTGGTCGCCCGGCCCAGCCTGGTCGGAGCCCGCGTGCTGCTGGTGCCGGTGCCCTCGAGGCCGGAGGTGGTGCGCGCGCGCGGCCACGACCCGATGCGCCGGATCGTGCACCCGGGCGCGGCTCGACTGCTCCGCGCCGAGGAGTACGACGTCGCCCGTGTCGAGCTGCTGCGCCAGCCCGGACGTCCGGCGGACCAGTCCGGTCTCGACGCCGACCAGCGCCGGTGCAACCTGCACCGGCACGATGGCCGCCGGCGGCCCGGCCCTGCGCCGCCTCGCCCGCAGTGGTGACCGAGGTGGTCGCCGTGGTGTGCGACGACGTGCTCACCACGGGCTCCACGGCCCGCGAGGCCCAGCGCGCGCTGGCCTCGGTCGGTGTGCCGGTCGCGGGCATCGCCTGCGTGGCCGGCACCGTGCTCCGGCACCCGACGCCGACCGGACGGACGGTGGACCCGCCACCGCGCACGCACTAACGTCGTTGCATGAGCGCACAAGCCAGCTGAGACGACCCGGGAGCCACGTCGGTCCCGGGTCTGCGCGTCTCATGGCTGGTCCTGAGCAAACGAGGAGGTCGATGGCGTGGACGTTGTGGTCAGCGGACGGCACTGTGAGGTCTCGGAGCGATACCGGGAGCATGTCGAGGACAAGCTCACCCGGTTGGAGAAGCACGACCACCGGTTGATCCGGGTCGACGTGCTCCTGGAGCAGGACTGCAGCCCCAAGCCCGCCGAGGCGGTGCGGGTCGAGCTGACCGCGAAGTCCCGGGGGCCGGTGGTGCGTGCGGAGGCGGCCGCCGAGGACAAGATGGCCGCCCTGGACCTGGCCCTGGACAAGATGGCTGCGCAGATGCGCCGGGCTGCCGACCGGCGCAAGGTGCACAAGGGGCGCACCGCGAAGGCCGGCCAGCCGGCGATGGCGACGCCGAGCGAGCTCGACGGGGCCTTCGACGACGAGTCCCTCGTGCACAAGGCCGGACCGGTCACCGTGACCGGCGACGGCCCGCTCGTGGTGCGGGAGAAGGAGCACGAGGCGGCGCCGATCTCCCTCGAGCAGGCGCTCTACGAGATGGAGCTCGTCGGCCACGACTTCTACCTCTTCGTGGACGCGGAGACGCACAAGCCGTCGGTGGTCTACCGCCGTCGCGGATACGACTACGGGGTGATCTCACTGGCTGTGGCAGCGAGTGTCTGACTCGGATTCCGCAGCGATTCCTGGACGGGTCCCCCCGTTTACGGGCAAGCCCGGCGCGGTTCTGCGAAGATGCGGCCCGTGGCAGTCCCCGATGGTCCCGTCGCGCCCCGCCAGGGCGTTGAGCCCATCCGCGTCGTGGTGGTCGACGATCAGGAGCTCTTCCGGCGTGGGCTGACCATGCTGCTCGGGGTCGAGTCGGACATCGAGGTGGTGGGGGAGGCCGGCGACGGCCTGCACGCCCCGGACCTGGTGGCCGAGGTGGCGCCCGACGTCGTCCTCCTCGACGTACGCATGCCCAAGCGCACCGGCCTCGAGGCCTGCATCCACATCAAGGAGCGGGTGCCGACCGCTCGGATCATCATGCTCACGGTCAGCGACGAGGAGGCCGACCTCTACGAGGCGGTCAAGAACGGCGCCTCGGGCTACCTGCTCAAGGACTCCTCGATCGACGAGGTCGCGCAGGCGGTCCGCGTGGTCGCGGAGGGTCAGTCACTGATCAGCCCGTCGATGGCGGTCAAGCTCCTCGACGAGTTCAAGCAGATGTCGCGGGCCGACAAGGACCAGGTGCCGACCCCGAGGCTCACCGACCGCGAGCTCGAGGTGCTCAAGCTCGTGGCCACGGGCCAGAACAACCGCGAGGTCGCCAAGCAGCTGTTCATCAGTGAGAACACCGTCAAGAACCACGTTCGCAACATCTTGGAGAAGCTCCAGCTGCACTCCCGGATGGAGGCCGTGATGTACGCCGTGCGCGAGAAGCTGCTGGAGCTCCCCGAGTAGCCGGACCCCGGCGGCCCCTCGATCCCGGCTGCTCGACGGGTCGTCAGTGCGGCGCGCGGAGCCTGTCGGTCGTGTAGGCGGCCAGCTCCGTCGGCAGTGCGGCCCCGTGGAGCACCGCGGCCTGGGTGCTGACCGGCGTCAGGATGTCGGCCGTGGCACGTGCGGCTTCGAGCAGACCGGCGTGGTCCAGGCCGGCGACGGTGGCCTCGATGCCGGGGGGCAGGAGGCGCGGGTCCTGGTCCAGGACCTGGGACAGTCCGTGCCACGGGTAGAGGGCGCCGGTGGCGGCCGCCCACAGCATCCACACGCGGTCGCGTGCCTCGTGCAGCCGCTGGTGGGCCTCCCACGCCGAGCGTCGGTGCAGGTACTTGCTCGCGTCGCCGAGGGCGACCCAGCCGAGGAAGGCCCAGGTGTAGATCGCCTCGCTCGTGACGGTGTGAGCGTCCGGGAACCCGGCGACCTCCGGGCCTCCGGGCCCGGCGTCCGCATGCTCCGGCGCAGCACTGCGGTACAGCGAGACGAAGTCCGGGGCGGCCGCCCCACGGCGTACCTCGGTCTCGGCCATCACGGCCAGGTCGAGCTGGACGCCGTCGCTGAGCTGGGCGAACACGCGTCGGATGAAGCGGTCCGGCGGCCCGGTCCGGTCCCGCAGCACACCGATGAGCGAGTCGCCGGCCGACAGGGCGCTCGCGACGACATCCTCGACGCGGAGCACCTCCGCCGCGCCGGGTGCGCCCTGGACGGTGTCGACCCCCAGGGCCGCGTCGACGTCGGACAACGCGTCGCCGGCACCCCGGCCGAGGGAGCAGCCGACCGACAGCGAGCGCACCGACGTGGTCGCGACGCACAGGTCGAGGAGGCGGCCCAGCAGGGCCTGCTGCTTGCGCATCCCAGGTGGCAGCGCCGCCACCCAGCGACGACCTGCGTCGGTCGTCGCATCGTCATCCGGCATCGTCGTCCCTGCCTCGGCTGGTCGCATCCTGCTCACCTCGAGCGTGTCCCGCGGTCCCACCTTGGCAGGTGGGCGAGCCCGGCCGGACTTCTCACGGTGAGCGAAGAGCCAGAACGAGGGACCCGGGCCCTCGTCCACCCCGACACGTGACCTACGCCCGAGCAACGACCGGACGGGGCGCATAGCCTGCTCGGCATGCCCGCACCCGAGTCGCTGAGCCGAGCCCAGGCCCGCCGGATCACGCTGGTCGCGCAGGGGTTCCGCGACCCGCGGCACGCGGTGGCGACGATGCGCACCTTCGATCGCACGCTGGCGCGCACCGGGGTGCTCCAGGTCGACTCGGTCAACGTGCTGCAACGGGCGCACTACATGCCCCTGTTCTCCCGGATGGGGCCGTACGACGTCGACCTGCTGCGTCGCGCGTCCGAGCGTCGTCCACGTCGGATGGTGGAGTACTGGGCGCACGTGCAGGCGTTCATGCCGGTCGAGCTGTGGCCGGTCATGGCGCACCGGATGGCGCACTACCGGCTCGAGCCGCGCTGGCACGGCGAGCGGGACTCGGCCCTGACCTCGCGGCTGCTGCGGGAGGTGCGGGCCGGCGGCCCGGCCACCGCACGCGATCTCGACGACGGTGCTCCCCGCACGAAGGACCACTGGGGCTGGAACTGGTCGCAGACCAAGCGCGCGCTGGACTACCTCTACCTCGTCGGCGACCTCGCGATCGCCGGTCGCAACCCGGCCTTCGAGGCGGTCTACGACATCGCCGAGCGGGTGCTCCCGGCCGTCGTGCTGAGGATGCCGACGCCGTCACCGCAGGAGTCCGCTCGTGAGCTGGTGCGTCGGGCCGCCCGCTCGCACGGGGTCGGGACCGAGCAGTGCCTGCGCGACTACTACCGGATGTCACCGGCCGCAGCGAAGCCGGCGATCGCCTCGCTCGTCGACGACGGCGAGCTGGTGCCGGTGGCGATCGAGGGCTGGCACCGCCCGGCGTACCTGCACCGTGACGTGGCCGACCTGGGACTGCCGCGCAAGGTGGACGCCCGCGCCCTGCTCAGCCCCTTCGACCCGGTGGTGTGGGAGCGCGAGCGCGCGGAGCGGCTCTTCGGCTTCCGCTACCGGATCGAGATCTACGTGCCGGCGCCCCAGCGCGAGCACGGCTACTACGTGCTGCCGTTCCTGCTCGGCGATCGGCTGGTGGGCCGGGTCGACCTCAAGGCCGACCGCAAGCGCGGCGCCCTGGTGGTCCAGGGCGCCTACGCGGAGGAGCACGCCCCGGCGGAGACCTCCTTCGAGCTCGCCGCGGAGCTGCGTGACCTCGCGCGCTGGCTGGGTCTCGAGGAGATCCTGGTGGCGCCCCGGGGTGATCTGGCGACCCCGCTGGCGGCGGAGCTGGCGGACTGATCGGTAGGGGGTGCTGAGACTGATGGGGCAGAAATAGTCCAAAACCATGCATTGTGACGTACTGTCATGCCGGATCGCTCGCGACACGCCGTTGTCCGGGTCGTGAACAGCACTGTCGTCGTCTCAGCATCGGGGAAGCATCGTGTCTCAACGTCCAGCCGTGCGTCCGGCCACCCGAGCGGGTCGCGGCAAGACCCGCAAGATCCTCACCACCCTGGCCTGCACCGCCTGCACCGCCGGCGTCCTCGCCGCCGTGCCGTCGGGATCCGCCACGGCGGACTCGCCGGCGTACAAGCTGCGCAACGGCGAGACCCTGGCCTCCGGGAGCTCGTTGACCTCGGCCAACGGCAACTACCGGCTGACGATGAAGCCACGCGGCAACCTGGTGCTCACGAGCACCGACGACCCGAGCACGAACCTGTGGAGCACCGGCACCTCGAGCGGCAAGAACCTCGGGGCCCGCCTGGTGATGCAGTACCGCGGGAACCTGGTCCTCGTCTCGCCCGCCAACCAGGTGCTGTGGAGCACGGGCACCGACACCGACGGCGCGAACCTGGTGCTGCACTCCGACGCCTCGGTGGTCGTCGTCGACAAGGGCGACGTGGTCTGGAGGAACTCCTCCGACACCTCCTCGCCCAGCCCCGCGCCCACCCCGACGCCCACCCCGGTCAGCAGCGCGACCGTGCGCGCCGACAGCTGGGTCTCGGCGCACGTCAGCTACTCGCAGAGCCGCTACTACTCCAACAAGTACGGCTCGTACCGCACCGACTGCTCGGGCTTCGTCTCGATGGCGTGGGGGCTGAACAGCAGCTACACCACCCGCACGCTGCCCAACATCTCCTCGGTGATCAGCAAGTCCGCCCTGCGCACCGGTGACATCCTGAACGCGTACAACTACCACACCGTGCTGTTCGACAAGTGGGCCAACTCCGCCCACACGCAGTACTGGATCTACGAGGAGAGCCCGAGCGGTGGAGCGACCCACCACGTGATCCCGTACCCGTACTACAGCGGGCACAACACCGGGAGCTTCGTGCCTCGTCGCCTGGTCGCCAAGAAGGTGCAGCAGATGAGCGGACGCAGTGCCCAGATGAGCCAGGGCTCGGACCCGGGCCCGGTCGACGTCCCCTGATCCTGCCCGTCGCCGGAGCTGGACCGGAGCTGGACCGGAGCCGGATCCGCGTCGATTCCGGTCCGGCCCCGCGAAACAGTAGGCTGGACAGCGCTCCGGACGAGGCGCTGCGCCCGAGGTTCACCGGGGAGTTCTGCGACGAGGAGTTCACACGTGGGTGTCATCGACAAGGTCCTGCGCATCGGCGAGGGCAAGATCCTTCGCCAGCTGCAGGGCATCTCCCGGGCGGTCAACGCGATCGAGCCCGACTTCGAGAAGATGAGCGACGCCGAGCTCCGCTCGATGACCGAGGAGTTCCGCACCCGGCTCGACGAGGGCGAGACGCTCGACGCGATCATGCCGGAGGCCTTCGCGACCGTCCGCGAGGCTGCGCGACGGGTGCTGGGCCAGCGCCACTTCGACGTCCAGGTCGAGGGGGGCGCGGCGCTGCACCTGGGCAACATCGCCGAGATGAAGACCGGTGAGGGCAAGACCCTCGTCGCAACGCTGCCGGCGTACCTGAACGCGCTCGCCGGCAAGGGCGTCCACGTGGTCACGGTCAACGACTACCTGGCCAAGTACCACGCCCAGTGGATGGGCCGGGTGCACCACTTCCTCGGTCTCACGACCGGGGTCGTCGTCCCCGAGATGACGCCGGAGGAGCGCCGCGAGGCCTACCTGTGCGACATCACCTACGGCACCAACAACGAGTTCGGCTTCGACTACCTGCGCGACAACATGGCCAACTCTCTCGACGAGTGCGTGCAGCGCGGCCACAGCTTCGCGATCGTCGACGAGGTCGACTCGATCCTGATCGACGAGGCCAGGACGCCGCTGATCATCTCGGGGCCGACCCAGGACGAGGTGAAGTGGTACGGCGAGTTCGCCCGGATCGCGGACACCCTGATCAAGGACACCGACTACGAGACGGATGAGAAGAAGCGCACCATCTCGATCCTCGAGCCCGGGATCACCAAGGTCGAGGACCACCTCGGCATCGAGAACCTCTACGACTCGGTGAACACCCCGCTGATCTCGTTCCTGAACAACTCGATCAAGGCCAAGGAGCTGTTCCGCAACGACAAGGAGTACGTCGTCGCCAGCGACGAGGTGCTCATCGTCGACGAGCACACCGGCCGGATGCTCTCGGGCCGGCGCTACAACGACGGGCTGCACCAGGCGATCGAGGCCAAGGAGAACGTCACCATCCGCGAGGAGTACCAGACCCTCGCCACGATCACGCTGCAGAACTACTTCCGCCTCTACGACAAGCTCTCCGGGATGACCGGCACGGCGCTGACCGAGGCCTCGGAGTTCGACAAGATCTACAAGCTCGGCGTGGTCGCGATCCCGACCAACCGACCGCTGGTCCGCGCCGACCAGTCCGACCTCGTCTACCGCACCGAGGAGGCGAAGTACCACGCCGTCGTCGACGACATCGAGGAGCGCGCCGCCAACGGCCAGCCGGTGCTGGTCGGGACGATCTCGGTGGAGAAGTCCGAGCACCTCTCGCAGCTGATGCGCAAGCGCGGCATCGCCCACACGGTGCTGAACGCCAAGATGCACGAGGACGAGGCCAAGGTCGTCGCGATGGCCGGGCACAAGGGCGCGGTCACGGTCGCCACCAACATGGCCGGGCGGGGCACCGACATCATGCTCGGTGGTTCGGTCGAGTTCCTCGCCGACCAGGAGCTGCGCAAGCAGGGACTGGACCCCGTCGAGACCCCCGAGGACTACGAGGCGAGCTGGCCCGCGTCGGTGGAGCGGATCACCAAGCAGGTCAAGGACGAGGCCGAGGAGATCCGGGAGTCCGGCGGTCTCTACGTCATCGGGACCGAGCGGCACGAGTCGCGCCGGATCGACAACCAGCTGCGCGGCCGGTCCGGGCGCCAGGGTGACCCGGGCGAGTCCCGGTTCTACCTCTCGCTCGAGGACGAGCTGATGCGGCTGTTCAAGGGCGACTGGGTCGAGCGGGTGCTGCTGATGCTCAAGGTGCCCGACGACGTGCCGATCGAGAACAAGCAGGTCACCAAGTCCATCGCCTCGGCCCAGGGCCAGGTGGAGTCGCAGAACTTCGACTCGCGCAAGAACGTCCTCAAGTACGACGACGTGATGAGCCGTCAGCGTGAGGTGATCTACGCCGAGCGCCGCGAGGTGCTCGAGGGCGTGGACCTGAACGAGCAGATCCGCACGATGATCGACGAGGCGGTGGCGACCTACGTCGTCAACGCCACCGAGAACTTCCCTGAGGAGTGGGACCTCGACGCGCTCTGGACGGCGTTGAAGACCCTGTACCCCATCTCCCTGCGGCACCAGAGTCTCGAGGACGAGGCGGGTGGTCGCGACGGGATGGACCGCGACGACCTGCTCGAGACGATCCAGGCGGACGCCCAGGAGCAGTACCAGGCGCGCGAGGCCGAGGTGGGCGAGGACGTGATGCGCGAGCTCGAGCGTCGCGTGCTGCTCTCCGTGCTCGACCGCAAGTGGCGTGAGCACCTCTACGAGATGGACTACCTGCGCGAGGGGATCGGGCTGCGGGCCTACTCCCAGCGCGACCCGCTGGTGGAGTACCAGCGTGAGGGCTTCGACATGTTCGGCGCGATGAAGGAGGGGATCCGCGAGGAGACCGTCGGGTTCCTCTTCCACATCGAGGTGGCGATCGAGGAGGAGGACGACGACGACCTCGAGCTCACCGCCGTCGGTGCCGCGGCGACCGCGTCCGGCAGCCCGTTGACCAACCTCGCGGACGGGGCGGGCGGGTCCGACGGGTCGGGCGCCGGTCATGTCCCGAACATCAGGGCCAAGGGGCTCGAGGAGCCCAAGCCGCCGACCAACCTGACCTACTCGGCGCCCAGCGAGGACGGCGAGGCCGAGGTCGTCGCGTCGGGCTCCGAGGCGGTCGACGAGTTCGCGGGGATCAGCCGCAACCAGCTGTGCCCGTGCGGCTCGGGCAAGAAGTACAAGCGCTGCCACGGCGCCCCCAACGGCCCCACGGGCCAGACCACCCGCGCCGGCGGCTGAGCGCGCGGAGCACTAGCCGAACTCGAGGGCGACGCACCACCAGTGTCCGTCGATGAGCTCGATGCGCGCGGCCAGGGCGCGTGACCGGGCGCCGTGACGCACGTGCACGGTCACCTCTGCGGAGAGCGGTGTGGGCTGTTGGACGTGCACGCTGCGCACCTGCGGGCGCAGTCGGGAGCGCCGCTGCTCGCCACTCGCCACGGCGTTGAGCACCGCGCAGCGTTCCACCAGGTCTCGGTGGACCGAACGACCCATGCACCGCACGAGCTGCTGTGGTCCCCGGTCGCCGCTGGTCACCTCGACGACCGCCTGGATGAACCGGGCCACCCAGGGTCGTAGGGCGGGAGGACCGCCGGCGACCAGGCGAAGCTCCGGTGTCGACGGCAGACCGGGGTAGGGGTCCAGCTCGAGCGCCAGCGTGCCCTGGACCGCGGACAGGGGGACCCGGCCGCTGGAGTGTCCGGTGCAGGGACCGGGCAGACGGGTCACACCCGTCGTCCCGGCTCGTGAGCGAGCCGGGAGGCCTCGCGCGGCATAGGTCTCGGTGGTGTCGGTGCTCTCGACACGGGCCAGGGTCATCGTGGTGCTCCCATCACGGGCGGGTCGGGTTCTCGGTGGTCGAAGGGGCGGTCGAGGGGGCGGTCGGCGCCCGCAAGGCGGTGCCCGGCCGGATCAGGTCCGGGTCGGTACCCACCCGCTCCCGGTTGGCGGAGTACCAGGAGCGCCAGGCGCGGTCGATCTCGACGTTGCTCGGCACCCGCCCCGGGTGCTCGGCCTGCAGGCGTTCTCGCGCGATCAGCCAGAGGGAGTCCCCGCGGTGGACCGTGGTCCCGGCGGACTCGTCGTCGCCAGGTCGCCGGTCGATCGTGCGGTCGGGGAGCGGCAGGCCGTCGAGGTGGACCTGGGGGGTCGGTACGTGCGGCTCCTCCGCATGCACCGGGCCGCTGAGTGCACCCAGGGCGATCGCCCCGCAGGCGAGCAGCAGCACCCGGCGTACGGCGGGTGGGCAGGCGGCGTAGCCGGTCAGCTCGCGACCCGCGACCGGCTCGAGGAGCACCAGGACCACCAGGACCGTGGCCCACAGCACGGCGCCCTGGAGGGCCCAGGCCGCTGCGGTCGTGAGCAGATCCGCCAGGGTCGGTCCCGGGCCCGGTGATCGGTCGGCGCCCAGTGCCAGCCAGCAGGCCAGGTCGCCGCCGAGCGCGGCCGCGAGCAGCGAGAGGCGTCGGAGCACGGCTGAGTACGAGTTCATGTCTAACCTTGTGTTTGCTTGCGTTTGCGTCACTAAACGCCCGCTTGCGGTTCAGGTCAAGGGGTTCTCCACAGGGCCGTTTTGCTCCTGGGCTGCCCGGGAACGCTGCAGGTGTGCCTGGAGCCAGGGATCAACCGTGGGAGCAGATGGTGCTGGCGCTGCTCGACGACCTCGAGGAGCAGGCCGAAGGTCTGGCCCTGCTCGAGCGCGACCTCGAGGTGGCCGACCGGAGCCGCGCGGAGTACGCGCGGGTGACCTTGGCCGCCCGCCTGCACGCCGTCGCCGGGCACGACGTACGCCTGCTGCTGCTGGGTGGTCTCGCGCTGACCGGTCGGGTGCGCCGCACCGGTCCGGACTGGCTGCTGCTGGCCGACGCCACCGCCCGGGAGTGGATCGTGCCGCACGCCGCGGTCGGGGTGCTGCGAGGGGCGCGAGCCGGGGCGGTGGCTGCGGACGCGCTCGGCGTGCTGCGCCGGCTCACGGTGCGCTCGGTCCTGCGCGGGGTGGCCGAGTCCGACCCCGGGTGCGTCGTGCACCTGCTCGACGGGACCTCGCACGAGGCGACCCTGCTGCGGGTGGGGGGCGACTTCGTGGAGGTGCGCCTGGGCGGTGCGGTCACCCCCGAGCAGTACGACGTGGTGCCGATCGCGGCCCTGGCGGCCGTGCAGCGTCGCATCGGCGGGCCCCGCAACGATCACGGTGGTTGAGCCGGCGCGTGGCTGCGACGAGGACGCGGCCTAGGAGTCCCGCTCCTCGACGAACGGGTGCTGCTCGATGAACTGCTCGGCGTCGGCGTACATCCGCTGGATGTAGTCCTCGAGCTCGGACGCCTCGACCCGCCACTGGCCGCGGCCACCGATCTTGATCGCCTTCAGCTCGCGGCGGCGGACCAGTGCGTAGACCTGCGCGCTGGAGGTGTTGAGCACCTCGGCAACATCAGCGAGCTGCAGGAACCGGGGTCCGGTGGGCATGTTCTTACTGTGCCACCTGGGGCAGGATTCGCCGCAGTGGCTCGATCCGGTTGTGGAAAACCGCGGATGACGTCTCATCAGCGGGAAGGCTGGCGAGCACCCGCGAAGGAGAGCGCCATGACCGCGACTGCCGCCGACCGAGGCACCGACCCGACCGGGGCCGGCGACGGGTCCACCACCGCAGCACCCGCCGTACGCCGGGCGACCCGGCACCAGCGCCCGGGCTGGCGCGACCCGCGGATCCTGATCGGCGTGGTGATCGTGGCGGCCTCGGTGCTGGCCGGGGTCAAGATCCTGACGGGCGCCGACGACACCGTCGCGGTCTGGTCGGTGCGCTCGGACCTGCCGGCCGGCAGCCGGGTGTCGGGGGACGATCTCGTGGTCGAGCAGATCCGGTTCACCTCGGGCGCCCAGGCCGATCGCTACCTCTCGGCCGACCGGGCCGTGCCGCACCGGTCCGTGCTCGATCGCGCGGTCGCCGCCGGTGAGCTGCTTCCGCGCAGCGCTCTGACCGGTGCCGGCCAGGCCCTGGTCGAGGTCCCGGTGCCGGTGGCCGTGGACGACGTGCCGGCCACGGTGCGTCAGGGATCCGTGGTCGACGTCTGGGTGACGCCGCAGACCGCCACCACCTCCGACAAGCTCGCCGACGCCACGCTCGTCCTCGACGACGTCGTGGTCGTGGCCGCCCCACGGGCCCAGGACTCGCTCGCACCCTCCGGCACGCGACAGGTGATCGTCGGGGTGAGCCGCGAGCGGGCAGGCGACCTCGGACCGGCCCTCGGCAAGACCTCCGCCGGGCACGTCGTGATCACCCGGCAGGGCTGAGCCGACGATGCTCGACGGTGACCGCGTGGCGGTACTGGTGGCGGCCGGGGGAGCCGGCTGGGAGTCGTCCGTGCTGCGGACGCTGGCCGGCCCCGGGATCGCGGTCGTACGCCGATGCGTCGACGTCACCGACCTGCTCGCCGCCGCCAGCTCCGGGCTGGCCGACGTCGCGGTCGTGGCGGGGGACCTGTCCGGGCTGGACGCGGTCGTGGTGCCGAGCTGCTGCGCCACGAGGTCCGCACGGTCGCGATCGACCCGTCCGGGCCACCGGCCGGGGAACCGGGCCGGCCGTCCGGGCTCGGTCGCCTCGGGGTGGTGGCGGTGGTGGCACCGCCCGGTCCGGAGGGTCCGGTCGGCGGTGCCACGAACGAGGCGCTGGCCGAGGCGGTGCGCCGGGCTGCGGTCGAGGAGCTCGTCACGGATCCCGACGACGAGCTCGGCGCACCCGTTCCGGCCGATCCTTCGGGGCGGCGGGGCAGGACGGTGGTGGTGTGGGGTCCGGGCGGCGCTCCCGGGCGCACCACGGTCGCCATCGGTCTGGCCGCCGAGCTGGCCGGGCGCGGCCACCGCACGGTGCTGGCCGACCTGGACCCGTACGGCGGCGCGGTCGCCCAGCAGCTCGGGGTGCTCGACGAGATGTCCGGTCTGCTGGCCGCGGCCCGGCTGGTCAACGCCGGCGATCTCGACCAGCGTCGCTTCGCCGGCACCCGGCGGCTCGCCGTCGACCGCCTGGAGCTGCTGACCGGGCTGCCGCGACCCGACCGTTGGATCGAGGTCCGCGACGGGGCGGTCGCGGAGATCCTCGGTGCGGCGTCGCGGGTGGGGCACGTGGTGGTCGACACGGGCTTCGCGCTCGAGGACGAGACCGACCTCGGCCGGCCGGGTCCCGGGCGCAACCGGATGACCCTGGACGCCCTCGCCGAGGCCGACGAGGTGGTGGTCGTCGGCTCGGCGGAGCCGGTCGGGACTGTCCCGCCTCGCCCGTGGCCTGGTCGAGCTGGGCGACCTCGTGCCCGGGGTGCGCCTGCAGGTCGTGGTCAACCGGATGCGTGACTCCCTGGGCTGGGCCGAGGACGACATCCGAGGCATGGTCGAGGGGTTCGCCCGTCCGCGGGAGATGCACTTCCTTCCGGAGGACCGTGTCGCGTGCGACCGGGCCCTGGTCGCGGGTCGTGCACTGGCCGAGTCCGGCGACTCGGCCCTGCGGCGGGCGTTGGCGACGCTCACCACGACAGTGTTCCCGGAGTCGGCGTCGGTCCCCGCCACGCGACACCGTCCGACCCGGTTGCGCCGCGCGGCGGCGGCGTACGCGCTGAGCCTCAGCCCGGATGCGGGCTCAGGCCCCGAACAGCAGGTACAGCCCCGCGCCCGGTGTAGGCGACCATCAGCACCAGCAGCGGCAGCTGGCCGGTGATCTGGTGCCGCTTCGGCAGCAGTCGCAGGGCCCGGTCGTGGGCCGCGACGGCTGCGGTGACGTGGCCCGAGCACGATCGCCAGCACCTTCACGTCGGCCAGGAACGACGGGTGCTGGGAGAGCCAGTAGTCCACCGTGAGGTTCGCCGTGCCGAGCACGTCGGAGCCGTCGACCATCGGGTCGCTGAGCTGGATCAGGGTGGTCTGGCCCTGCTCGACGAAGTACGACAGGTAGTGCGCGGTCATGTAGCCCGACGACGATCGGCACCAGCGAGTGCACCAGCAGCCCGGGCATCTCCCGGCGCGCGAGGCGGGCCGGTGTCCCGGCCGGTCGCGTGCGCGGCGAGGATGAAGCTCAGCGCGACCACGGCGCAGAAGAACAGCAGGGCGAGGACGTTGGTCACCGAGCTGGGGAGCGCCTGGGCGTCGACGAAGTCGGAGTAGCTGAGCCGGTCCTTGTAGGAGTCGAAGGCCGTGCTGCCGAACAGCACGCTGAGCACCGCCACCAGCCCCGGCTCGACGCGTACGCCGTCGAGCCCGGCCAGCGGGCTGCGCCACACCAGCACGCCGTCGCCACGGCGCCCGACCGGCGCGAGCCGGCCCACCAGGGTGGAGTAGACCTCGAACGGGTCCGCCGCGGGCGAGGAACGACTCGCCGAAGACCACCGCACCGAGCAGGGTCAGCGCGACGTAGATCGCGAGCCAGATCTGCACCGAGCCGAGCAGGGTGGAGCTCGGGTTGGCCAGCTCCTGCCACACGAAGGCGAACAACCCGAGCGCGGCCGGCCAGTAGCCGAGCCACCGGGGGTAGGCGAGCAGTCCCGCCGAGGCGTCCACGCCGCGGGCCCGGCTGAGCAGCAGGTGCAGGGTCCGGACCGGGCTGAGCAGCCGGTACGCCGGTCCGAGCAGCAGCGACGCCGGCACGATCCCCACCCACAGCAGCACGTAGAACGTGCCGAACACCGGGTTGGTGACCAGGTCCGGGCCGGCCAGCGCCGCCCACGCGAGGTACGCCGCCGCAGCGAGGCCGAGCAGTCGCAGCGTCCACCGCAGACCGGCACTGTCGACGACCCGGCCCAGGGCGCCGGGTAGCGGGCGGCCCTGCGTCGCGGCGTCGTAGCGCGGGCGGCGCCAGGCGAGGACCAGCACCACGAACGAGACCAGCAGCGCCACCATGGCGGCCGTGATCGCCAGACCCGCCGGGATCGGCAGGTCCCGCGCACCGCCGACGCCGTGTCACGGGCACGACGACGGCGGGGCTGGTCAGGAGGTGCGACACCTCATCGCACCTCGAGCTGCGCGATCAGCGAGTCGCTCTCGTGCTCCTCGAGCTCGATCACGCCGGGCACCGTGAAGCGGATCTTCTTCGTCGTGGTGCCGGTCTTGAACTCGACGTGCTGCTCCGGGGAGGAGTGCACGTGCAGCTCGCCGGCCCGGTCGGAGGTGATCCTCAGCGTCAGCGGCTCGGACAGGTCGACCGCGACCCGCTTGTTCGCCGGCTTGACGTCGTCGCCGTCGACGGTGATGTCGAGGGTCTGGCGGCTGGCCGGTGCGGCCGAGTCGGAGGCGGCGGCCCCGGCGTTCCCGGTCGAGCCGCCGCCGCAGCCGGCGAGGCCGAGCGCCAGGGCGAGCCCCATGGCGAGCACCGGGACGAGCCTGGAGACGGATCTGCGGGCGGACCCGGAACGGGGGACGTGCGCTGGCATGGCTCTCCTGGACGGGGTGGGGCGACGGGTTGGTGGCGCGAAGCGCCGCAGCGGCCGCGCGCGAAGGCGGCCCAGGCGGGCTCGGACCGGCTCGTGACGCCCCCAGTGTGCCGGGTCGCACCCCGTGGCAGACTCACCGCGATGCTCGGGGGCACCCGCGACGGGGCTCGGGACGAGGCACGGAGGGGTGTGTGATGACGGACCGGCTACACACGCGTGACCTCGCGATCCTGGCGCAGGAGTCGGTGCGGACCCCGATGCACAACTCGACGCTGGAGATCTTCGACCCCGGTGCGTCGGGCCTGGACTACGACGCCCTGGTCGCCCACGTCGACGACCGGATCGCGTTCGTGCCGCGCTACCGCCAGAAGCTGCGCCACGTCCCCGGCGGCCTGGCCAACCCGGTGTGGATCGACGATCCCGACTTCGACCTCAACTACCACGTGCGTCGCTCCGCGCTGCCCCGCCCGGGCACGCGCGAGCAGCTGCGCGACCTGGTCGCCCGGATCGTCTCGCGGCGCCTGGACCGGGACCGTCCGCTCTGGGAGATGTACGTCGTGGAGGGGCTGGAGGGCGGTCTGGTCGCGCTGCTCTCCAAGTCGCACCAGGTGCTCGTCGACGGGGTGCGCACCGTCGACATCGGCCAGGTGCTGCTCGACGTGGACCCGGCTCCTCGTCCGCTGGTCGTCGAGGGCTGGACGCCGCGACCGCTCCCCGAGCGCGCAGGAGCTGGTGGCCAAGGCGCTGAACGACAACCTCGACTCCGCCGTCGCCCTCGAGACGGTGCGCAGCACCGTCGCAGGGCGCTGCGCCGACAGGTCGAGCAGGTCGCCTCGCTGGTCGGCTCGCTGGTGCCGGGGTTGCCGCGGCGCAGCACCGGCGCGGCGTACGTCTTCAACGTCGAGCCCAGCGAGCAGCGCCGGGTGGTGCTGGTGCGCACGGCGCTCAAGGACTACCGCAAGGTGCGCCGCGTGCACGGCGGCACCGTGAACGACGTCATCCTGGCCACCGTCGCCGGCGCGGTGCGCGGCTGGCTGATGACCCGCGCGGAGTCGGTCAACGCCGGGCCGCAGGCTGCGGGCCCTGGTGCCGATGAGCGTGATCGACGAGGAGCGCGAGCCCACCAGCCTGGGCAGCACGGTCATCGGGCACCTGCTGAGCCTGCCGGTGGGTGAGTCCTCACCGGTCGTCCGCCTGCACCAGGTCTCCTACGCGCTGCGGGCGCACTCCGAGACCGGGCACGCGGTGGCGGCCGACCGGATCGCCGGGGTCGCCGGGTTCGCCCCCACCACCTTCCACGCGCTCGGCACCCGGGTCGCGCTCTTCGACGACCACGACATCAACCTGGTGCTCACCAACGTCCCGGGTCCGCAGTTCCCGATGTTCGCCGCGGGGGCGGAGATGGTGGAGACCTACCCGGTGCCTCCCGCTGCTGCCCGGCTTCGGGCTCTCGATCGGCGTGACGTCCTACGACGGGTCGGTGTTCTACGGCATCAGCGCCGACCGGGACGCGCTGCCCGACGCCGACGTGCTCGGGCAGTGCATCCGCGAGGCCCTCGACGAGCTGATCGACTCGGCCAGCGAGACTCGGCAGCGAGCGCCCCGCGGTCGCAAGGCCTCCCACAAGGCTCCGAAGTGACCCAGGAACGGGGATGAGCGTGCGCGTCTACCTGCCGGTGACCCTGACCGAGCTCGGCGCGATGGCCGCTCGCGGCTCGATCGAGGGGCCCTTCAACGCCCACGCCGTCACCGACGCGGTGCGCCCGAGTGGGCGGACAGCTCGGAGGAGGAGTGGGAGTACGAGGCGTTGTGCCTCGCCGCCGACGACTGCCGCGAGCTGTGGCGCGGCGACGACGTACGCCGTCGGGTGGTGCTGGCGCTCGAGGTCCCCGCCGCCGAGCCGGTGGGGGCCGAGGACCCGACCCTGGTCGTGGTCGCCGGTGGGGTCGAGTGGTCCCGGGTGGCGGCGGTCCACGCCGATCTCGCAGACAGCGACGCCACGGCCGAGGAGGACCTGCGCTGGTTCGCGACCCAGGAGGTCGACCAGCTGCTGGGGTGCTGAGCCCGGCCCCGGCGCGGACGTCATCCGTACCGCTCGCCTGGCAGCCAGTTCGTATGACGTCCCGGGAAGTGACACGCTGGACGGCATGGACGCCGTCACCACTCCTCCCGCCCCGATCAACGAGCCGAACCTCTCCTACGCGCCGGGCTCGCCCGAGCGCGCGGGCCTCGAGGCCGAGCTGGCCCGGCTGCAGGAGTCGCCACTCGAGCTGACGGCGACCATCGGCGGCGAGCAGGTCGCCGGCGGCGGTGACGGAGATCGACGTCGTCCAGCCGCACGCCCACGCCAAGGTGCTCGGCACCATGCGCAACAGCACGCGCGCCGAGGCCCAGCAGGCGGTGGACGCCGCGACCGAGGCGGCCCCGGCCTGGCGGGCGCTGCCCTTCGACGAGCGCGCCGCGATCATCCTCAAGGCCGCCGACCTGCTCGCCGGTCCGTGGCGGGCGACGCTCAACGCCGCCACCATGCTCGGGCAGTCCAAGACCGCCTGGCAGGCGGAGATCGACGCGGCGTGCGAGCTGGCCGACTTCTGGCGCTTCAACGTGCACTTCGCCCGCCAGATCCTCTCCGAGCAGCCGATCGCGAACTCGGCCGGCGTCTGGAACCGCACCGACCACCGCCCGCTCGAGGGCTTCGTCTACGCGATCACGCCGTTCAACTTCACCGCCATCGCCGGCAACCTGCCCACCGCTCCGGCGCTGATGGGCAACACCGTGATCTGGAAGCCCTCGCCGACCCAGCAGTTCGCCGCGCACTACACGATGCGGCTGCTCGAGGCGGCGGGGCTGCCGCCCGGCGTGATCAACCTGCTGCCCGGCGACGGCATCGAGGTCTCCGACGTCGTGCTGGCGCACCCCGACCTGGCCGGGATCCACTTCACCGGCTCCACCCCGACCTTCCAGAAGCTGTGGGGCACGGTGGGCGAGAACCTCACGTCGTACCGCTCCTACCCGCGGATCGTCGGGGAGACCGGCGGCAAGGACTTCATCGTCGCCCACCCCTCCGCCGACCCCGGCGTGCTGCGCACCGCGATGCTGCGCGGCGCGTTCGAGTACCAGGGCCAGAAGTGCTCGGCGGCCTCGCGGGCCTACGTGCCCGCCTCGCTGTGGCGCCGGATCAAGGACGACCTGGTCGCCGAGACCGAGGCCGATCGCGATGGGCGACGTCACCGACCTGTCGAACTTCATGGGCGCGGTCATCGACGACCGGGCGTTCGCCAAGCACCGCACGGCGCTCGAGCGCGCGCAGGGCACCGACGCCCTCACCGTGGTCGCCGGCGGCACCGTCGACGACTCGGTGGGCTACTTCGTGCGCCCGACCATCGTGCGAGAGCGCCGACCCGACCGACGCGATGTTCAAGGACGAGTACTTCGGCCCGATCCTCGCCGTGCACGTCTACGAGGACGCGCAGTTCGAGTCGGTCGTGGCCCAGATGGAGTCGTTCGCGCCGTACGCCCTGACCGGCGCGATCATCGCCCAGGACCGCGGCGTGATCGACCGGGTCACCCAGACCCTGCGCTTCGCGGCCGGCAACTTCTACGTCAACGACAAGCCCACCGGTGCGGTCGTGGGCCAGCAGCCCTTCGGCGGCGCCCGTGCGTCGGGCACCAACGACAAGGCCGGCTCCCCGGCCAACCTGATGCGCTGGACCTCTCCCCGCTCGATCAAGGAGACGTTCGTCGCGCCGACGGACTACCGCTACCCGCACATGGGCTGACGCGGGCACCTTGTGGACGAGGGTTGTCCTGCACCGGCCCGTCGTGGGTAGCGTGCGGGCATGAGGCGCCCGCACCAGAACGTGGCGACCGTGCTGGTCGATCCCGCGGTCCTGCGCGACCTCGAGCTCGACCTGGTGACCCTCGACCTGTGGGTCTGGCCGGTGGCGACCAGCGACGCGGTCGTGGACGGCGAGCGGCTCGGCGTTCCAGATCCGGCGCCGGCTGCTGATGGCCCGACGGGGCGCCTGGGACCTCGCGGCGGGCTGGGCGCCGGTGTGGATCTCCTTCGGCGAGAGCTGGTACGACGGCGACGAGCCGCTGCCCTGGGCCGCGCACGCCGCGCTGTGGGACAAGCTCGCCGAGTACGCCGCCCACACCCGCTACCGCCTCGGCCTCGGCGGGATGCAGCGCTTGACCCCGGTCCGCGAGCCGGGACGTTCCGACGCCTGAGCGTTCAGCGGTCGGCGAGGTAGGTACCGGCCGACCTTGTGCTCGGCCTTGAGCGCCTTGAGCAACAGGTCGGCGACCAGGCCCTCGAGCTTGCCGCCGACGAGCGGGACGCCGACCTTGATCTGCATCTCGACCCGCTCGGTCGTGCCGGCGGGGTCCTCGGTGACGGCGATCGTGCCGTGGATCTCGCCGGGCTTGCCGGGGATCGCGATGTCCAGCGTGGCGGCGGTGGGAGAGGACCAGTCCTCGGTCTGGACGATGTTGATCTCGTCGCCGACGATCCTGGTGGCGAACGACGGGATGCCGTGCGGGGCCTGCACCTGGTCGACCGAGACCTCCATCCCCTCGCCCCTCGCGGTGACGGTCACGGTACGTCGCAGCACCTGCTGGTAGTCGCAGACCTCCTCGCGGAACGCCGGGTCGGCCAGCATCGCGTGGACCTGCTCGGCGGTGGCGCCGTCGTAGCGCAGGTCGTGCTCGATCTTCTTCATGACGCTCATCCTGTCCCATCGCGACCACTACCGTGACCCGGATGGATGACAGGACCGCCCGACGAGTCGTTCGTCAGCTTCGGGGAGGAGGGCGCCCAGCTGACCTACGGCAGCTACCTTCGACTGCCGCAGCTGCTGGACAGCCAGCACCTCGAGAGCGGCGACGACACCGAGCCGCCCGCGCACGACGAGCTGCTGTTCATCACCATCCACCAGGTCTACGAGCTGTGGTTCCAGCAGCTGCTCCACGAGGCGGACGCGGTGCGGGACGCCCTGGTCGCGCACCGTGGCCGACAGCGGCGGGCGCGACCTGTGGTTCGCGCGGCACCTGCTCACCCGGATGCACGTCATCGAGCGGGTGCTGGTCGCCGCAGGTCGACGTGCTGGAGACGATGACCCCGCAGGACTTCCTGGAGTTCCGCCAGCGCCTGGCGCCGGCCAGCGGGTTCCAGTCGGTGCAGTTCCGCGAGCTGGAGTTCCTCTCCGGCGCCAAGGACGCGGCGTACCTCCAGCGCTTCCGCGGCCTCACCGAGCGACGAGCAGGCGCGGCTCGAGCGGCGGCTGGCCGAGCCGAGCCTGTGGGACGGGTTCGTGCACGTGCTCGGGCGAGGCCGGTCTGGACACCGCCTCGCGACGAGGCGATCACCGCGTCGCTGCGCACGGTCGCGCACGACCGCTCGTCGTACGCCGACGTCTGGGGCCTGGCCGAGGCGCTGCTCCAGCACGACGAGCTGGCCGCCGCGTGGCGGGCGCGCCACGTGGTGATGGTGGAGCGGATGATCGGGTCCAAGACCGGCACCGGCGGGCTCGACGGGCGCGGAATACCTGCGCTCCCGGCTGGACTTGAAGTACTACCCGCTGCTGTGGGAGCTGCGGTCGGCACTGTGAAGCAGACGGGTCGAGAGGGAGCACACCATGGTCCGAGCCGACGGCACCGAGGCCGGTGCGGCGTCCCGCGTCGAGCTCAACGGCACCAACGTGATCGCCGAGGCGGAGCGCAAGGGTCGCCCGCGGGACCTGTTCTGGCCGTGGACGGCCGCCTCGATCTCGGTGTTCGGGATCGCCTACGGCTCGTTCGCGCTGGGGTACGGCGTCAGCTTCGCGCAGGCGCTCGCTGGCCGGCCTGGTCGGGGTGGTCGGCGCGGGGATCCTGGCCGGGCTGATCGCGATCGCCGGCAAGCGCGGCTCGGCGCCGACGCTGGTGCTCTCGCGCGCGGCGTTCGGGGTGCACGGCAACCGCGTGCCGTCGGCGTTCTCGTGGATCCTCAGCGTGGGCTGGGAGACCGTGCTCACCGCGCTGGCCGCGCTGGCCGCGGCGACCGTCGTCCGTGAGCTGGGGTGGGGCGGTGGTGACCTCACCCTGGCGATCGCGCTGGTCGTGGTGATCGCCCTGATCGTGGGCGGCGGCTTCCTCGGGTTCGACGCGATCATGCGTATCCAGACCTGGATCACCTACGTCGGCGCGGTGCTGACGGTGGTCTACGTCGTCCTGGTCGCGCACCGGATCGACTTCGGCGCGGTCGGCGGCCTGCCGAGCGGCGGGTTCGCGGCCGTCGTCGGGGTGCTGATCCTGATGGCGACCGCGACCGGCCTGAGCTGGGTCAACGCGGCGGCCGACTACTCCCGCTACCTGCCGCGCCGTGCCTCGAGCGCGGGTGTCGCGGGGTGGACCGCGACCGGCCTCTCGCTGACCAGCATCGTGCTGTTCGGCTTCGGGCTGCTGCTGGCCGGCTCCGACCCGACGTTGAACGACGCCATCGGCGGCGACCCGATCGGCGCTCTCGCGACCATCCTGCCCGGCTGGTTCCTGGTGCCCTTCGTGGTGGTCGCGGTGATCGGCCTGGTCTCAGGAGCGCTGCTCGACATCTACTCCTCGGGCCTGTCGCTGCTCGCGCTCGGCCTGCCGGCCTCGCGCCCGGTCGCGGCGCTGGTCGACGGCGTGATCATGGTGCTCGGTGCCGTCTACGTGCTCTTCGTCGCGGGCAGCAGCTTCGTCGACCAGTTCCAGGGCTTCCTGATCACCCTCGGCGTGCCGATCGCGGCCTGGGCCGGGGTGATGCTGGGCGACATCGCGCTGCGCAAGCACGACTACGACGACGCCGCCCTGTTCGACCCGGCGGGCCGGTACGGCGCGGTGCGGTGGCCGGCCCTGGTCACGTTCCTGGTCGCGACCGTCGTCGGCTGGGGGCTGGTCACGAACACCTACGCGAGCTGGCTGACCTGGCAGGGCTACCTGATGGGACTCGTCGGCGGCAAGGACGGCGCCTGGGCCGGCGCGAGCCTCGGCGTGGTCGTGGCGCTGGCGATCGGGCTCGTCGGCTACCTGGCTCTCGAGCGGCGCAGCGTCGCGGCCTCCGAGGCCTGAGCCTCGGACCACTTCGCGGGCGCGCGTCACCCCACGGACGTTTCGGCGGCGTTACTGTCGAGGCGTGCCCGCCACTCTCGAGGAACGCAAGAACGCCCTGCTCGACGACCTCTACGCCCAGGTCGCCGGGCTCCCGGCCGTCAAGGGTGTGCGCCTGGAGACGCTGATCCGCGGCTACTACCGCCACGTCGACCCGGAGGACCTGATCGACCGGTCGGGCCGCGACCTCGGGGCCTGCGTGCTGCACCACTTCAACACCGCCGAGCGGCGTCCGCAGGGCACCGCGCTGGTCGACGTCCTCACCCCGCTGCCCGAGACCGACGGCTGGGGCGTCGAGGGCCGCACGGTGATCGAGGTGGTCACCGACGACATGCCGTTCCTGGTGGACTCGGTCACGATGGCGCTCGACGCCCGGGGTCACGAGGTGCACCTGGTGGTCCACCCCCAGTTCGTGCTGCGGCGCACGCTGGCCGGTGACATCGCCGAGCTCCTGGACGACACCGCCACGACCGACGAGCACGACGTCGAGCGCGAGTCGTGGATGCACATCGAGATCGACCGGGTCCCCGACGACGAGCTCGACCAGATCCGCGAGGCGCTGGAGTCGGCACTCCACGACGTCCGTGAGGCGGTCGAGGACTGGCCCCGGATGGCCAACCGCCTGGCCGACATCGTCGAGGAGCTGCGTGGCTCGGCCCCACCGCTGCCGGCCGACGAGCTGGCCCAGGGTGAGGCCTTCTTGAGGTGGTTGGGCGACAACCACTTCACCTTCCTCGGCTACCGCGAGTACGACCTGGACCGCGAGGGTGAGGCGGAGGTGCTGCACGCGGTGCCCGGAACCGGCTACGGGATCCTGCGCTTCGACCCGCCGCCCGGGTCGGCGCGCGCGCTGCCGCCGGCGGCGGCGGCCAAGGCGCGCGAGCAGTCCCTGCTCGTGCTGGCCAAGGCGAGCTCGCGCGCGACCGTGCACCGCCCGGTGCACCTGGACTACGTCGGGATCAAGAAGTTCGACGAGGCCGGTGAGGTCTGTGGCGAGCGACGCTTCCTGGGCCTCTACTCCTCCGGGGCGTACGCCGAGTCGGTGACCAGGGTGCCGCTGCTGCGGGAGAAGGCGGCCAAGGTGATCACCCTGGCCGGCTACGAGCCGATGAGCCACGCCGGCAAGGCCGTGATGGACGTGCTCGAGGGCTACCCCCGCGACGAGCTGCTGCAGACGCCCGCCGAGGACCTGGTCGGGATCGCGGACGCCGTCGCCCACAACCGTGAACGCCGTCAGCTGCGGCTGTTCTGCCGGCGCGACACCTACGGCCGGTTCCTGTCCTGCCTGGTCTACCTGCCGCGCGACCGCTACAACACGCGCGTGCGTGAGCGGCTCTCGCAGGTGCTCCGGGACCGGCTGGGCGCCGAGTCCGTGGAGTTCACCGCGCGGGTCAGCGAGTCCTACGCGGCCCGGCTGCACTTCGTGGCCCGGCCGGCGGCGGGGGCGGACCTGCACGAGGTCGACACCGCGAGTCTCGAGTCGGAGCTGGCCGAGGCGGCCCGGTCCTGGTCCGACGACCTGTCGGCCACGCTGCTGGCCGACGAGAGCCTCCAGGGCCCGGCCCTGCTGCGCCGGTACTCCGAGGCCTTCCCCGAGGCCTACAAGGAGGACTACGACGCCCGCACCGGCGCCGCCGACCTGACCCGGCTGTCCGCGATGGGCGACGACGAGACCGACTTCGTGCTCGCCCCCGACGACCGGGACCGGCGCCGGGTCCGGCTGAAGGTCTTCCGCACCGGCTCGGCCCTCTCGCTCTCCGAGGTGCTCCCGACCCTCACCGCGATGGGGGTGGAGGTGGTCGACGAGCGGCCGTACGCGCTCGCCGGGACGGACCTCCCGACCCATATCTACGACTTCGGGCTGCGCTACTCACGGGACTGGCCCGACTCCTCCTCGGAGAACTTCGTCGAGACCGTGCGAGCGGTCTGGGACGACCGGATCGAGTCGGACGGCTTCAACGCTCTCGTGCTGGCGGCCGGGCTCTCGGCCCGCCAGGCGATGCTGCTGCGGGCCTACGCGCGGTACATGCGCCAGGGAACGACCCCGTTCTCCCAGGAGTACATCGAGGAGACCCTGAGCACCAACGTCGACATCACCGCCCTGCTCGTGCGGCTCTTCGAGGCCCGCTTCGATCCTGGTGCCGACGGGCTCGACGCCCAGGACTCGCCGTGCAGGACTCGGTGCAGGACTCGGCGCGGACCTCGAGGACCAGCGACCTCGAGGAACGGATCGAGCGGGCGCTGGACGACGTCGCCGGACTCGACCGGGACCGGATCCTGCGCTCCTACCTCGCCCTGATCGGGGCGACGCTGCGCACCAACTACTTCCAGAGTGGTGCCGACGACCAGTCGCACCCCTACCTCTCGCTCAAGCTGGCGCCGGCCGACGTGCCGGACCTGCCGGAGCCCCGCCCGCGCTTCGAGATCTTCGTCCACTCGCCCCGCGTCGAGGGCGTGCACCTGCGCTTCGGGCCGGTCGCACGCGGTGGCCTGCGCTGGTCGGACCGGCGCGACGACTTCCGCACCGAGGTGCTCGGCCTGGTCAAGGCGCAGATGGTGAAGAACACCGTGATCGTCCCGGTGGGCGCCAAGGGCGGCTTCGTGTGCAAGCAGCTGCCCGACCCCGGCGAACGGGAGGCGTGGCTGGCCGAGGGCGTCGCCTGCTACCGCACCTTCATCTCCGCCCTGCTCGACCTCACCGACAACCTGGTCGAGCAGCCCGGTGGGCGGATGGTCGTCCCGCCGCGCCAGGTCGTGCGCCACGACGACGACGACACCTACCTCGTGGTCGCCGCCGACAAGGGCACCGCGACGTTCTCCGACATCGCCAACGAGGTGTCGAAGGACTACGGCTTCTGGCTGGGCGACGCCTTCGCCTCGGGCGGGTCGGTGGGCTACGACCACAAGGCGATGGGCATCACCGCCCGGGGCGCCTGGGTCTCGGTGCAGCGACACTTCCGTGAGCGGGGGATCGACTGCCAGAAGGAGGACTTCACCGCCGTCGGCGTCGGCGACATGTCCGGCGACGTGTTCGGCAACGGCATGCTCTGCTCGCAGCACACCCGGCTGGTCGCGGCCTTCGACCACCGCGACATCTTCATCGACCCGTCGCCCGACGCGGCCGCGTCGTACGCCGAGCGCCGCCGGCTGTTCGAGCTGTCGAGGAGCTCGTGGCAGGACTACGACAAGGAGCTGATCTCGGCGGGCGGCGGGGTGTGGCCGCGCTCGGCCAAGTCGATCCGGATCAGCCCGGAGGTCGCGACCGCGCTCGACCTGCCCGACGGGGTGTCCGCACTCTCGCCGCCGGAGCTGATGAAGGCGATCGTGAAGGCGCCGGTGGACCTGTTCTGGAACGGCGGGATCGGCACCTACGTGAAGGCCTCGACCGAGTCCCAGGTCGACGCCGGTGACAAGGCCAACGACGCGATCCGCGTGGACGGTGCCGACCTGCGCTGCGCCCTGGTCGGCGAGGGCGGCAACCTGGGGTTCACCCAGCTCGGCCGCGTGGAGTACGCCCGGTCCGGGTGCGGTGGTGAGGGCGGGCGGATGAACACCGACTTCATCGACAACTCCGCCGGCGTCGACACCTCCGACCACGAGGTCAACATCAAGATCCTGCTGGACCGCGTCGTCGTCTCCGGTGAGCTGGACACCGACGGGCGCAACGAGCTGCTCGCCTCGATGACCGACGAGGTCGGCGAGCTGGTGCTGGCCGACAACGACGAGCAGAACCTCGCCCTGGCCAACTCCGAGGCCCAGGCCCCGGCCCTGCTGCACGTGCACGAGCACTGGATGCGGGAGCTGGAGCACCTCGGGCGCCTCGACCGGGAGCTGGAGGCGCTGCCGAGCCGGCGCGAGGTGTCCGCGCGGATCGAGGCCGGCACCGGACTCACCGCGCCCGAGCTGTCGGTGCTGCTGTCCTACGCCAAGATCCTGCACTCCGAGGCGCTGCTGGGCAGCGACCTGGCCGACGACCCGTTCCTGCGCAACCACCTGTTCTCCTACTTCCCGCAGGGCATGCGCCAGGGCTACCGCGAGGCGATGCAGGCGCACCCGCTGCGCCCCGAGATCGTGGTCACCCAGCTGGTCAACGAGCTGGTCAACGGGGCCGGGATCAGCTACCTGCACCGGCTCGGTGGGGAGACGGGGGCCACCCCGGTCGAGCTGACCCGGGCGAACTTCATCGCCCGCGAGATCTTCGGCGCGGGAGCGATCAACCGCGACATCCACGGCCTCGACTTCACCGTCGACGCCGCGGTGCAGACCCGGATGCGGATCGAGGTCCGCACGCTCGTCGAGCGGGTCTCGCGCTGGCTGGTCGACCACCGGCGGGCGCCGATGGACTGCGGAGGCGACCGTCGACCACTTCGACGTCGTCGCCCAGAAGGTGCTGGCCGCGCTGCCCGAGCTGATGACCGGGCGTGAGCTGACGGCCTACGAGCAGCGTCGCGACGACTACGTCGGTCTCGGCGTGCCGGGCGACCTCGCCTCGCGCGTGGCGGTGATGCCCCCGGCGTACATGATCATCGGGATGGTCGAGACGGCCGCCCGCGACGAGATCGACCCGCTCGAGGTCGCGCGCGTGCACTTCGCGCTGGGCGAGCGCCTGGACCTGCCGACCCTCGTCGCCCGGATCCTCGCGCTGCCACGCACCGACCGCTGGGAGACGATGGCACGCGCCTCGCTGCGTGACGACCTGCACGGCGTGCACGCGCGGCTGACCGCCGAGGTGCTCGCCGCGACGTCGACCGACGACTCGGCCGAGGACCGCGTCAGCACCTGGGAGGCCGGCGAGGAGGGCCTGGTCGGCCAGGCCGCCGACACCCTGGCCCAGATCCTGGCCGAGGAGTCCTCCCAGCTGCCGCGGCTCTCCGTGGCGCTCCGGGTGGTGCGTTCGCTGCTCGCGACCCGCTGAGGCGTCGCAAACGCGGGTGGCCCAGAATCGGGCGACCGTCGCGGGCTGCATCTGCGTCGCCTCGGGGCATCGACGATGCGTTGGGACGCCTCGACGCGCTCTGGGACTACGTTTGCGACGCCTCGGCGTTAGCCTCGCCCCATGGAGCTGAGCCGCACCGAGCAGGAGGTGCTCGCGCACCTCGACGTGGACCTGCTGCTGGAGCGCCTGGCGGCTCTGGTGCGGGTGCCGAGCGTGTCCGGGACCTCCGATGAGGAGCGCATCGTCGAGGTGTACGCCGGGATGCTCGACGAGGCCGGCCTGGCCCTCGACCACTGGGAGATCGACCTCGAGGAGACGATGGCCGACCCGTGGTTCCCGGGCGTGGAGGTCGAGCGCGAGCGAGCCTTCGGGCTCGTCGGAAGCACCGACCCGGAATCGAGGCCGGGCTCGAGCGGCGATCGGCCGGGGTTGGTCCTGCAGGGACACCTCGACGTCGTCCCGCCGGGCGACCCGGGCGCGTGGGGGATGACCGACCCGTTCTCCGCCGAGCTGCACGAGGGTCGCCTCTACGGGCGCGGTGCCTGCGACATGAAGGGTGGGGTCGCCGCGAACCTGGCCGTCGCCGAGACGCTGCGCGCGGCCGGCGTGCGCCTGGAGCGGCCGCTCGCCGTGCACGCCGTGGTCGCCGAGGAGGACGGTGGGCTGGGTGCGTTCGCGACCATGCGCCGTGGGCACCGGGGTGAGGCCGCGGTGCTGACCGAGCCCACCGGGGGCGGCCTGGTCGTCGCCAACGCCGGTGCGCTGACCTTCCGGATCGAGGTGCCGGGCCGCTCGGCGCACGGCAGCCGCCGCCTCGAGGGGCACAGCGCCCTCGAGGCGTTCTGGCCGGTGCACGAGGCGCTGCTGGTGCTGGAAGCCGATCGCAACCGCGACGCGGATCCGCTCTTCGGTGACCAGCCGCTGCCCTACGCGCTGTCGATCGGAAGCGTGCACACCGGGGACTGGTCGTCCAGCGTGCCGGACCGGCTGGTCGCCGAGGGCCGGTACGGCGTGCTGCTGGGCGAGGAGCCGGCGTCGGCCCGGCTGGCGTTCGAGGACGCCGTGACCGAGGCGAGCCTGAAGGACTCGTGGCTGCGTGAGCACCGTCCCGTCGTCACGTGGCCCGGCGGGCAGTTCGCGAGCGGTCGGCTCGACCTCGCGCACCCGCTGATCGCTGAGACGGCGGCCGCGGCCCGCGACACCGGTGCCGTCGAGCCGGGGGTCCGCGCCGACCCGTTCGGCTCCGACCTGAGGATCTACGCCGGGATCGGCGGCATCCCCACCCTGCACTACGGACCGGGCGACCCGGGCCTGGCCCACGCCCCGCTGGAGCACGTCGAGATGACCGACGTGGTCGCCGTGACCCGCGCCCTGGTGGTGCTGGCCCTGCGTCGCTGCGGGGTGGCCTGAGGCTCAGCTGGCCTTGCGGGTGGTCTTCTTGGCTGCCTTCGTGGCGGTCTTCTTGGCCGGGGTCTTCTTCTCGGCCGTCTTCTTCTGGGCGGTCTTCTTGCTCGTCTGCTTCGCCGGCTTCTTCGCGGGCTCCGCGTCCTCGACCTGCTCGCCGCGCGCCGTCTTCGCGGCGTTCACCGACTTCTGCAGCGCCGCGAGCAGGTCGACCACCTCGCCGGAGGTCTTGGTCGACTGGGGCGTGCGCTTGACCTCGCCGCCCTCGATCTTGGTCTTGACCAGCTCCTCGATCGCCTCGCGGTAGTCGTCCTCGAACTCGTCGGCGTCGAAGTCGCCGGCCAGGGTCTCGACCAGCATCGTCGCCATCTTCACCTCGGCCGGCTTGGCGTCGGAGGTGTCGACGGAGCCGAAGTCGGGCTGGCGGATCTCGTCGGGCCACATCATCGTCTGCAGCACGATCACGTCCTCGCGCACCCGCAGCACGGCCAGCGAGGTGCGGTTGCGCAGAGCGACGGTGACCAGCGCCATCCGGTCGGAGTCCTCGAGCGCCTGGCGCAGCAGGGAGTACGGCTTGGCCCCGGTCTTCTCGGGCTCGAGGTAGTAGGACTTCTCGAACAGCATCGGGTCGATCTGCTCGCTCGGCACGAACTTCTCGACGCTGATCTCGCGGCTGCTGGTGACGGGCAGGTCGGCCATGTCGGCGTCGTCGAGGATCACCATCTCGCCGTCCTCGGTCTCGTAGCCCTTGGCGATGTCGGAGTAGGCGACCTCCTCGCCGTCGATCGAGCAGACCCGCTGGTACTTGATCCGGCCCGCCGTCCTGGGCGTGCACCTGCCGGAACGAGATGTCCTTGCTCTCCGTGGCGGAGTACAGCTTCACGGGCACGCTGACCAGCCCGAACGACACCGCGCCCTTCCAGATGGCTCGCATGCTCACCAGCATAGGGTCGAGACATGTCCCGTGGCTCCCCCGGAAAGCCGATGCTCGCGGTCAAGGGTGAGCACGTGCCGGTCGGTGAGCAGTGGGTGCACGAGATCAAGTGGGACGGGATGCGCACCCTGGTCGACGTCCACGCCGGCGAGGTCCGGGTCTGGACCCGCACCGAGCGCGAGGTGAGCGTGGCGTTCCCGGAGCTGGCCGAGCTGGGGATGGCGTACGACGACCTGCTGCTCGACGGCGAGGTGGTCCGCCTCGGTGACGGGGTGCCCAGCCTCGGCGGGATCGCCGACCGGATCCACCTGACCAGCGCCTCGCGCGCGGCGGCGCTCGCGGGGAGCAGCCCGGTCACGCTGATCGCCTTCGACGTGCTGCGCCACGGCGGGCGTGACCTGACCCGCGAGCCCTGGTCGGACCGGCGTGAGGTGCTGGAGTCGCTCGGCCTCGACGACGTCTCCTGGCAGGTCCCCCCGACGTACGACGACGGGGTGGGGCTGCGTGCCGCGACCGAGGAGCAGGGCCTGGAGGGGATCGTGTCCAAGCGGGTCGACGCCCGCTACGAGTGGGGGGCGCGGAGCCGGAGCTGGCTGAAGTTCCCGCACCGGCCGACGGCGACGTACCTGGTCGGCGGCTACCGCTTCGAGACCGGCAGCGAGCACCGGATCGGCGCCGTGCTCGTGGGGGAGCGCACCGACGACGGGCTGGTCTACCGCGGTCGCGTCGGCAGCGGGATCGCCGGGAGGGCCGGCCGGGTGCTGAGCGAGCTGCTCGCGCCCGCTGCGTCGGGCGGACCCGCCGTTCCTGCACGTGCCCCGTCTCGACGCGCAGGGCACGGTGTGGGTCGAGCCGGTGCGCAGTGTCGACGTCAGCTACCTGCGGGTCACCGACGACGGCCGGCTCCGGCAGCCGGCGTACCGGGGAGTCAGGAGCGACGCATGAGCTGAGGTCCAGGTCGAGGTCGACGGGCGCACCCTCAAGCTCTCCAACCTCGACAAGGTGCTCTACCCGCGCACCGGCACCACCAAGGGCGAGGTGCTCGACTACTACGCCCGGGTCGCGCCGGTGCTGCTGCCGCACGTCGCGGACCGCGCGGTGACCCGGATCCGGTGGCCCAACGGCACCGAGGAGCACCGGTTCTTCGAGAAGAACGCGCCGGCGGGCGCCCCGTCCTGGCTGCGGATCGCGAAGGTGCCGACGACCGGCTCGCGCGGAGCCTCGACCAGGTCTTCCGGGCACGGCGACGAGCTGCACTTCCCGGTGATCGACGGCCTGGCGGCGCTGACCTACCTGGCCAACCTGGCCGCGCTGGAGCTGCACGTGCACCAGTGGCGGGTCGGGCGCAACGGGCAGCCGAAGAACCCCGACCGCCTCGTGATCGACCTCGATCCCGGCGACGGCGCCGGGCTGGGGGAGTGCGCCGAGGTGGCGCTGCTGGTGCGTGACCGGCTGGGCGAGGACGACCTGGGCTGCCGGCCGGTGACCAGCGGCAGCAAGGGCCTGCACCTGTACGCCGACCTCGACGGCCGGCGCAACGCCGGGGAGGTGCGCGACCTGGTGCACGAGATGGCCGGGGAGCTGCAGAAGGCGCACCCCCAGCTGCTGCTCACGGAGATGACCAGGGCCAAGCGCAGCGGCAAGGTGTTCCTGGACTGGTCGCAGAACACGGCGGCGAAGACCACGGTGTCGCCGTACTCCCTGCGGGGGCGCGAGACCCCGACCGTGGCGGCGCCGCGGACCTGGGCGGAGATCGAGGCCGGCGCGGACGACCCGCTGGACCTGGAGCAGCTGCGCTTCACCGAGGTCCTGGAGCGCGTCGAGGAGAGCGGAGACCTGTTCGCCGGGTGAGGCCGGTCCCGACATGAAGAATCCGCCGTCCCCGGGACACGGCGGATCATCGTTGTCCACTATGCCCGCCTTCACCGGATCGCAAACCCTCCCGAAGGCCGGTATCGACTGACACGGGTGCCGCCCGTTGCCTACCCTTGGCTCCGTCCGGCCCACCCGCAGCGAAGGACCTCACGGATGTTTCGACGTCTCGCCCCGTCGGCGCTGGTCGCCAGCCTGGTGCCGGCCCTGGTCCTGGGGCTCACCGGCCCGACCACGGCGGCGCCGACCGCCGGCTCCGCCCTGCCGTCGAAGCCCACCTGGAGCAACGACGTCACGCCGGGCGGTCGCCGACAGCGCCAAGATCGACCGGCGCTACTCCAAAGGGGTCACCCAGGGCGACAAGATGGCCTTCAACCTCGACATCGACAACACCTCGATCGCCACGCACTACGCCTACCCGCAGGCGGTGCCGCAGGTGCTGGCCATCGCGAGGCGCTACCGGGCCAAGGACGTCAAGCTGCTCTTCAACACCGGGCGCTACTCCGACCAGCTGGGCGGGATCAAGCAGGCCCTGACGAAGGCGGGCTACAAGTACACCATCGTCTGCGGTCGCCGGCACGGGATGACGATCCAGGCCGGCAAGGAGCGCTGCCGCGACGTCTTCCTCGGTCACGGCTACGTGCTGCTGGCGAACTTCGGCAACAACCCGAGCGACTTCACCGGCACTCAGAACTGGAGCTACAGCTTCCACCTGCCCAGCTACGACGGACGGCTCAGCTGAGGGAGATCCGGAGCGGATCTCGCAAGAATGAGACCCCAGACCGGGGCAGGAGCATCCTCTCGTCCCACTGTCCACAGGTTCGATGGAGAGCCGTTGACGGAGCTCACCTGATGGGGTGACCATCACACATCCAGTCCGGGATGTGAGCCATGAGCAGTCAGCAGCTGACCCGCACCGCGGGTGCGCCGCGCCCGGGCCGTCCGGGAGCCCCGGGGGACGTCGCGCTGGTGGAGAGCCTGGACGCGGCGGTGCGTGCCGTCGTACGCCGCGAGGGTGTCGACCCGCAGCGCGAGGCCCTGCGGGTGCGCCGGATCGCTCAGGACGCGGTGCGCGACCACGACGAGCGCAGCCTGAGCGGGGTCGTGGTCCCGGTCGCCGACCCGTCGGTGATGGTCGACGAGCTCGTCGCGCGGGTGGCCGGCTTCGGACCCCTGCAGCCCTACCTCGACGACCCCGAGGTCGAGGAGATCTGGATCAACGGGCCGGAGCGGGTCTTCATCGCCAAGGCCGGGCGGCACGAGCTGACCACGACGATCCTGACCACGGCCCAGGTCTCCGAGCTGGTGGAGCGGATGCTGAAGTCGAGCGGCCGCCGGATCGACCTGAGCCAGCCCTTCGTCGACGCCATGCTGCCCGAGGGTCACCGGTTGCACGTGGTGCTGGAGGGGATCTCCCGGGGCTTCTCGGCGGTCAACATCCGCAAGTTCGTGCTGCGCGCGGCCCGGCTCGACGACCTGGTCCGGCTGGGAAGCATGACCCCGGCGGCGGCGCGCTTCCTCGAGGCGTCAGTGCTCGCCGGGTTGAACATCATCGTCGCCGGGGCGACCCAGGCCGGTAAGACCACGATGTTGAACTGCCTCGCGGCCGCGATCCCGGGCGGGGACCGGGTGGTGAGCGCGGAGGAGGTCTGGGAGCTTCGCTTCGCCCATCCGGACTGGGTGCCGCTGCAGACCCGGCAGCAGGGCCTCGAGGGCAACGGCGAGGTCACCCTGCGCGACCTGGTCCGCGAGGCGCTGCGGATGCGTCCGACCCGGATGATCGTCGGCGAGGTCCGTTCGGCCGAGGCGCTCGACCTGCTGCTGGCGCTCAACTCCGGGCTGCCGGGGATGGCGACGATCCACGCCAACTCCGCTCGCGAGTCGCTGGTCAAGCTGTGCACGCTGCCGCTGCTGGCGGGTGAGAACATCTCCGCGCGGTTCGTGGTGCCGACCGTCGCGACGGCGACCGACCTGGTCGTCCACCTCGGTCTCGACTCGCGCGGCGTACGCCGGGTCAACGAGATCGTGGCGGTGCCCGGGACGGGTGGAGAACGACATCATCGAGACCGAGCCGATCTTCGTGCGCGCCGGCGAACGGCTGGTGCGCGCGGCGGGGATGCCGACCCGGCTGGACAGCTACGAGCGGGCCGGGATCGACGTCCACGCCCTGCTCGACCCGGTCGACCGGGGTGCGGGCGGCAGCGAGCGGACGCCGGCTGATGGGCGTCGTGGTCGGGCTCGGCTTCGGGGTCGGGCGTGCTGCTGATCTGGTCGGCGTTCGCCGTGCCGCGTCACGCCGCGCGCGGCCGGCGTCGAGCGGGCCGGGCGGGTCGACGCGCTGCTGGCGCGGGCCGGGCTGGGCGGGGTGAGCCAGCACGTCGTTCGTGGTGCTGTGCGTCGGCAGCGGGTTGGTGGCGACGGTCGCGGTGCAGATCGCCTCGCGCACGCTGCCGGTGGCGCTGGCCTTCGGGGTGATGGGCGGCTACGTGCCGGTCGCGATCACCCGCGGGCGGGCGATGCGCCGCCAGCGGGAGTTCGCCGAGGTGTGGCCGGAGGCGGTCGACAACCTCGCCTCCGCCGTACGCGCCGGGATGTCGCTGCCCGAGTCGTTGGCCGCGCTGGCCCGGCGCGGTCCGGAGCCGCTGCGCGAGCCGTTCGCCGGGTTCGCGCTCGACTACCAGGTCACCGGTCGCTTCTCCGAGAGCCTCGACCGGCTCAAGGAGCGTCTCGCCGACCCGGTCGGCGACCGCGTGGTCGAAGGGCTGCGGGTGGCCCGCGAGGTCGGCGGTGGCGACCTGGGGCGGCTGCTGCGCAGCCTGTCGGGGTTCTTGCGCGAGGACGCCCGCACCCGCCAGGAGCTCGAGGCGCGGCAGACCTGGACCGTCAACGGCGCCCGGCTCGCCGTGGCCGCGCCCTGGCTGGTGCTGCTCCTGCTGTGCTTCCAGCGCGACGTGATCGAGCGCTACGCCTCGACCGCGGGCGTGGTGGTGCTGGTCGGCGGCGCGGTGTGCTGCCTGCTCGCCTACCGGCTGATGGTGCGCATCGGTCGTCTGCCCGTCGAGCGCCGGATCCTGTCGTGACGCCGACGGCGTGGGGCGTGCTGCTGGGAGCGGGGTTCGGCGGCGGGTTGCTGCTGGTTCTCGAGCGGGTGGTCGCGTCCCGGCGTACGCCGTTCGAGGTGCGGGTGCTGCCCTACCTGCGCGACCTGCCCGCCGCTCCTCGTCGTCCGGCGGTGCCGGAGACCTCGGCGGTGAGCGGGGTGTTCGGGCCGCCGCTGCGCTCGGCCGCCGACCTGGTCGAGCGCGTGCTGGGCGGCTCGGCCTCGATCCGGCGTCGACTCGAGCGGGCCGGACTCGACCTGACCGTCCACGACTTCCGGGTGCAGCAGGTGATCTGGGGCTTGGTCGGCTTCGTGGCCACGGCGGTGCCGGCTGTGCTCGTCTCGTTGGTCTCGCCGGGGCGGTCGCTGCCACTGCTGCTGCTCTGCCTCGCCGCGTTCGCGACCGGGGTGCTGGTGCGCGAGAACCGGCTGACGTCGCAGGTGGCCAGGCGTGAGCGCCGGATCCTGGAGGAGTTCCCGACCGTGGCCGAGCTCCTGGCGCTCTCCGTGGCCGCCGGGGAGAGCCCCGTCGGTGCGCTCGACCGGGTCGTGCAGCGCACCCACGGCGAACTGTCACGCGATCTCGCGCCGGGTGCTGGCCGACGTCCGCACCGGCACGCCCGTCACCCACGCCTTCGATGCACTGGCCAGCCGTACCGGGCTGCCTGTCGTGTCCCGCTTCGCGGAAGGTCTCGCGGTCGCCGTCGAGCGGGGCACCCCGCTCGCCGACGTGCTGCACGCGCAGGCGGCCGACGTGCGCGAGGCCGGACGTCGCGCCCTGATCGAGTCGGGCGGGCGCAAGGAGATCGTGATGATGGTCCCGGTGGTCTTCCTCGTCCTCCCGGTGACCGTCGTCTTCGCGTTCTGGCCCGGGCTGGTCGGGCTGCAGCTGGTGACGCCATGAACTCCGCCGGGAACTCCGCCGGGAACTCCGCCGGGAACTCCGCCATGAACTCCGCCGGAAACCACGCAGGAACAGGGAGTACGAGATGAGAAGATTGCTGAACCGCACCTACCTGGGGCGTCGCCGCGACGACGAGCGGGGCGACGTGCCGGGCTGGGTCCTGATCACCGTCATGACGGCTGGTCTGGTCGGGGCGTTGTGGGCGATCGCGGGCAACCAGCTCGGGTCGATGCTGCGCAGCGCGCTCTCGTCCGTGTCCGGCTGAGCGATGGCTCGTCGGTTCTCGCGTCGCCAGCGCAGCGACGAGCGCGGGGCAGCGGTGGTCGACTTCGTGCTGGTGCTGCTCGTGCTGATCCCGCTCGTGCTGGGGATCATGCAGGTGGCGCTGGTGATGTTCGTGCGGACCACGCTGACCTCCGCCGCCTCGGAGGGTGCGCGGTACGCCGCCACCATCGACCGTGGCCCCGCCGCGGGCGCGACGCGCACCCGGCACCAGATCGGGCGGGCCGTCGCCGGCCGCTTCGCCCGAGGGGTGAGCGCCGAGGACACCACCGTCGACGGGGTGCCGGGCGTGGTCGTGCACGTGCGGGCCGTCGTACCTCCGCTGGGGGTGTGGGGCCCCGGGATCGGGCTCGACATCGAGGGGCACGCGGTCAAGGAGGTCGCGCCGTGAGGGTCGTGGGTCCGAGGTGGCGCCACCGGGCCACGGGGCACCCACGACCCGAAGCGGGGACGGCGATCATCGAGTTCACCTGGCTCGGGCTGCTGCTCCTGGTGCCGCTGGTCTACCTCGTGATCGCGGTCTTCGACACCCAGCGCACGGCGTACGCCGCCACCACCGCGGCCAGGTCCGCGGCTCGCGCCTTCATCACCTCACCCGACGAGGCGAGCGCCCGGGGGCGGGCCCGCACGGCGGCGCGCCTGGCCTTCGCCGACCAGGGCATCGAGGGTGCCCCGATGACGTTGGAGCTGCGCTGCCGCCCGGATCCCGGCAACTGCCTGGCGCCCGGGGAGACGGTCACCGCCGAGGTGCACTCCTCGGTCAGGCTGCCCCTCGTGCCGGACGCCCTGGGTGGCAACGCCCCGCGGATCAGCGTCTCGGCGCTCAACGCCTCGCCGTACGGGACGTTCCGCGAGGACCGGCCGTGAGACGCGACGAGGCGGGCAGCATCGCGCCACTGGTCATCGGCTTCCTGCTGGTGCTGGGGACCCTGGTCGGGGTGGTGGTCGACGCGTCCGCGGCGTACCTGCGCCGTCAGGGGCTGGACGACCTCGCCGACGCGGCGGCGCTCTCGGCCACCGACGGGCTGCAGGGCGAGGCGGTCTACCGCGACGGCCTCGGGAAGAAGGTGCAGATCGACGCCTTCGCGGCGCACCGCTACGTCGAGGACTACCTCGCCTCGACCGGCGCGCGCACGCAGTACCCCGGGCTGCGGGTGCGGGTGGTCACCGCCGACGACGTGGTGACCGTGCGACTGCGGGCCGCCATGCCACTCCCGCTGCCGGTGCCCGGCGTCGGCACCCCGACGATCAGTGGCAGCGCCGCTTCGGAGGTGCTGGTCAGCGAGTGAGCGCGACCCTAGAGTCGGGACGGACCCGTGCGGCCGAGGACGGGCCGGAAGGAGCGACATGCCAGCCGCCCCTGTGCCGAGCGCCCTGGTCGACCGGCTCGCCTCGTCGGCGCCGGGCCAACCGTGCGGGCAGCAGGAGATCCTGGCCGAGCTGCGCCGGGTGATCCTGGCCGGCGAGGCGCACCCGGGGACCCCGATCCCGCTGGACGCCGTCGCGAAGGTCTTCGACGTCAGCGTGATCCCGGTCCGGGAGTCCCTCAAGACCCTGATCGGTGAAGGGCTGGTCGATCACGAGCCCCGGGGGGGCTACCGGGTCGCCGAGCTCACCCGCGACGAGCTGCACGAGTTCTACGTCATCCGCGAGGTGCTCGAGGCGGCCGGGCTGCGGGCGGCGGTCGAGCGGGCCACCCCCGCGGACGACGAGGCGGCCCGCGCCGTCCACGCGGTGATCAGCCGCAGCGCCGAGGCCGAGGACCATCTCGCCTACCACCGGGACAGCCGTCGCTTCCACCTGGCGCTGCTGGCCCCCGCCCGGATGCACCGGCTGCTGCACATGTTCGAGATGGCCTGGAACGTCACCGAGCCTTCGCAGCCGATGGCGGCGGTGGGGGAGAAGCAGCGCGCCCGGATGCACGCCGACCACACGGCGATGCTCGAGGCCTTCGTGGCCCGCGACGCCGACGCACTGGTGGACTTCTCGCGCAAGCACTACCGGCGCCTCGGCCGGGCTGTCGACGCGGGCTGAACCCGGGTCCGGGCTGAGCCTGCGCAGGTCATATATCCCGGATATATGGCGTTCGCCGGGTCAACTTCGGCGTTCTCGGAACTACGTTCGGGCCATCCGCAGAAGAGACCAGGCTCACACCCAGTGATGGAGCAGTCCATGGCCACCGAAGTCCCCGTCCACCGTCCCGCCGCCCCGAGCGTGGGTCATCCCGCCGGCGTCGGGGTGATCAAGGAGTCGTACCACCCTCGGCTGACCAACGACGACCTCGCGCCGCTGCGCGACCAGAACTGGTCCTGGTACAACATCTTCGCCTTCTGGATGTCCGACGTGCACAGCGTCGGCGGCTACGTCACCGCCGGCAGCCTCTTCGCGCTCGGCCTGACCAGCTGGCAGGTGTTCGTCTGCCTGCTCCTCGGCATCGCGATCGTGCTGTTCTTCGCCAACCTCGTCGCCAAGCCCAGCCAGCGCGCCGGCGTGCCGTTCCCGGTGATCTGCCGCTCGGTGTTCGGGGTGGTCGGGGCGAACATCCCCGCCATCATCCGGGGGCTGATCGCGGTGGCGTGGTACGGCATCCAGACCTACCTCGCCTCCGCGGCCCTCGACATCCTCGTCGTCCGCCTCTGGCCCGGACTGACGCCCTACAGTGACGTCGCCCAGCACGGGTTCCTGGGCCTCTCGACGCTCGGGTACGCGACATTCGCGCTGCTGTGGTTGCTCCAGGCCGCGGTCTTCTGGACCGGGATGGACACCATCCGCAAGTTCATCGACTTCTGCGGGCCGGCGGTGTACGTCGTGATGTTCGTGCTCTGCGGCTACCTGCTGGTCAAGGCCGGCTTCAAGGTCGACCTGAACCTCTCGAGCACGCACCTCAGCGGCGGGGCGGTGCTCTCGACGATGTGCGCGGCGACCGCGCTGGTCGTCTCCTACTTCTCCGGACCGATGCTGAACTTCGGCGACTTCTCCCGCTACGGCAACAGCTTCGAGGCGGTCAAGAAGGGCAACTTCTGGGGGCTGCCGGTGAACTTCACGCTCTTCTCGGTGCTGACCGTGCTCACCGCGGCCGCGACGCTGCCGGTCTACGGCAAGCTGATCACCGACCCGGTGCAGACCGTGGGCCAGATCGACAACACGTTCGCCATCGTGCTGGCGGCGCTGACCTTCACCACGGCGACCATCGGCATCAACATCGTGGCCAACTTCGTCTCCCCGGCCTTCGACTTCTCCCACGTCAACCCGCAGAAGATCAGCTGGCGCACCGGCGGCATGATCGCCGCGGTCGGATCGGTGCTGATCACCCCGTGGAACCTCTACAAGAACCCGGACACCATCCACTACACGCTGGACACCCTGGGTGCCTTCATCGGACCCCTGTTCGGGGTGCTGATCTGCCACTACTACCTCGTGCACAAGCAGAAGGTCGCCGTCGACGACCTGTTCACGATGGACGAGGCCGGGGTCTACCACTACACCCGCGGCTTCAACCCGTCCGCGGTCTGGGCAACCCTGATCGCCGCTGTCGTCGCCGTCAGCTGCGTGTTCGTGCCGGGCGTCGACAAGGCCACCGACTACAGCTGGTTCATCGGGTGCGGCCTGGGGCTCGCGGTCTACTACGTGCTGGCCCGCCGTGCCGGGCTCCCGGAGCTGATCGAGGCCCGCGAGGGCGACGACGTCGTGGTGGGCTGAGGCGTGCGGATCAAGGTGATCAACCCGAACACCACCTGGTCGATGACCAAGCTCATCGCGGACAGCGCCCGCTCCGTCGCCGGCCCGGACGTACAGGTCGACGCGGTGTCGCCCTCGATGGGGCCGGTCTCCATCGAGAGCCACTACGACGAGGCGCTGGCCGTGCCCGGCATCCTCGCCGAGATCTCCCTGGGGGAGGAGGGCGGGGTGGACGGCTACGTCATCGCCTGCTTCGGCGACCCGGGGCTGGAGGCGGCGCGCGAGCTCGCTCGCGGACCGGTGGTGGGCATCGCCGAGGCGGCGATGCGCACCGCGACGTACCTCGGTCGATCGTTCAGCGTGGTGACCACGCTGGGCCGCACCCGGGGCCGGGCCTGGGACCTCGCCGAGACGTACGGCGTGTCGGCGCTGTGCCGTGGCGTGCACGCCTGCGAGATCCCGGTGCTCGACCTGGAGAGCTCACTGGACGCGCGCGAGAGGATCGTGACCGCCTGCCGGGAGGCGCTGGCCCGGGACGGGTCCGACGTCATCGTGCTCGGCTGCGCCGGGATGGCCGACCTGTGCGAGCACGTGTCGCGGGCGGTCGGCGCCCCGGTGGTCGACGGCGTCGCGGCTGCAACCCTCACCGTGGAGGGACTGGTCCGGATGGGTCTGCGCACCAGCGCCGTCGAGGAGTTCGCGAGCCCACGGCCCAAGTCCTACGACGGGATGCTGGCCGGCTTCGGGGTGGACGCGGGGATCGGCGGTGCCCCGACGGGTGGGTGACCTTGTGCCCCGCCCGGGACAAGTGCTTGTCTCGGGAAGGTGATGTGACGCCAGGCACGTCCGAGGCGTCACGCTCGACAGCTCCCCGACCGGGAGCAGATCGGAAGTGCACATGTCCGGGAACCGCATCGTCGTCTACAAGGGCCCCAGCGAGGTCGCCGTCGAGAGCGTCGACTACCCCAAGCTGGAGATCCCCGCCGAGGTCGCCTCCGCGATGGGGATCAAGCAGAAGGCTCCGCACGCGGTGATCCTCAAGCTGGTCACCACCAACATCTGCGGCAGCGACCAGCACATGGTGCGCGGGCGTACGACGGCCCCGGTCGGCCAGACGCTCGGGCACGAGATCACGGGCGAGGTGGTCGAGGTCGGCGACGACGTGCTGTTCGTCAAGGAGGGCGACATCTGCTCGGTGCCCTTCAACATCGCCTGCGGCCGCTGCCGGATGTGCAACGAGGGCAAGACCGGGATCTGCCTCAACGTCAACCCGGCCCGCGCCGGCGCGGCGTACGGCTACGTCGACATGGGCGGCTGGCTGGGCGGGCAGGCGGAGTACGTGATGATCCCGTTCGCCGACTTCAACCTGCTCAAGTTCCCCGACCGGGACCAGGCGCTCGAGAAGATCCTGGACCTGACGATGCTCTCCGACATCTTCCCGACCGGCTACCACGGTGCGTACACGGCGGGCGTCACCACCGGCTCCACGGTGTACGTCGCCGGGGCCGGCCCCGTGGGGTTGGCGGCGGCCCACGCGGCCCAGCTGCTGGGGGCGTCGGTGGTGATCGTCGGTGACATGAACGCCGACCGGCTCGCCCAGGCCCGCAGCTTCGGCTGCGAGACCGTCGACCTCAGCGCCGGCGACGACCTCGCCGACCTGATCGAGGGCGTGGTCGGCGAGCCGGAGGTCGACGCTGCGGTGGACGCGGTCGGCTTCGAGGCCAAGGGGCACGGCCAGGACGCCGCCGAGGCGCCGGCAACCGTGCTGAACGACATCATGACGATCTCGCGTGCGGGTGCGTCACTGGGCATCCCCGGGCTCTACGTCACCGGTGACCCCGGCGGCGTCGACGAGAACGCCCAGCAGGGCCAGATCGGCGTACGCCTCGGCCTCGGGTGGGCCAAGTCGCACGCCTTCGTGACCGGTCAGTGCCCGGTCAAGCAGTACAACCGGCAGCTGATGAACATGATCCTGTCCGACAAGGCGCAGATCGCCAAGGCCGTCAACGCCACCACGATCTCGCTGGACGACGCACCCCGCGGCTACCAGGAGTTCGACGCCGGGTCGGCGCAGAAGTACGTCATCGACCCGCACGGCATGGTCGCCTGAGCCCGGCGGCTCGCTCGGGCTCGGCGACCACCCGTCGCGCTAGTACGGCGTGGTGGCGGCGAGCCCGAGGGCCCGGTCGGTCTTGAACGGGCTGTTCTGGCGGTAGAGCCACGGCCGGCCGAACCACAGGTAGCCGTCGATGTTGCCCGACTCGCTCGAGGCCGGGATGTACGGCGTGGGCGGGTGGCCGAGGGTGTCGCACGTCGTGTCCGACTTCGAGGTGCAGACCTCGGCGTTGTCGAAGTCGCCCTTGGGGTGCTCGGAGTAGTAGTGCGAGTAGGTGAAGCCCTTGCCGTTGTCGGCGGTGTCGAGGACCGCGTGCTTGCCCTTGATCCCCGCCTTGGCCAACCCCGCCACGACCTGGGCGGCGTAGTGGGTGTTGTGCGAGACGGTGTCGTAGTGGGTGGCACCGAGCGCGAAGCCCCGGGCGTAGCTGACCCCGGACGACTTGAGCATCGAGACGGACTTGTCGACGCTGAGCCAGTCGGCGTCGCTGCCGTCGATGTAGACCGAGGTGTTCTTGTTCGCCGCCAGGGTCTGGGCGGCGTACTTGGTCAGCGCCTCCCGGGTCTCCGGCTTGTAGCCGCCGAGGGAGACCGCGAGGTCGGGCTCGAGCACGATCGCGGTGCGGGTGCTGCCGACCGCGGTGGCGACGCCACGGATGAACTGGCGGTAGGAGTTGCGGTCGTCGAGGCTCAGCGGGATGTTCTTGCCGGCCTCCCCGTTGTGCGGCCAGAGCCGGAAGACCGCCAGCGAGACCAGGGCGTTCTTGTTGCCGCCCTGCGAGGTGGAGATGTAGCTGCGGATCTTGCCGACGATCTGCCCGTTGGGGATCCAGCTGCCGAACCACCGGACCTTCGGGCGGAGCGCGATCTTGCCGAGGAGGTCCTTGTCGTGGCCGCTGGCCTTGAGGTAGGCACCGTAGGAGTCGTCGTACTTGGAGGTGTAGTGCCCCCAGGGCCGGGGCAGCTGTCCGGTGCTGGTCGTGCTGGACGAGGCCGTCCGTGCGGCGGGCGCGACAGCGGCGTCCGCGCCCGACGAGCCGCCCACTGCCAAGGCGGTGACGACGGTGGCGCCGACGACCGCGGGCACGAGGCGGGCCAGGCGGTGCGCGGGACGATGGGCCGGGCGAGGGGCAGGGCGGGGTCCGAGATTCACCGCTACAACCTACGAAACTTACGTCACTTTGGCTACACGAACGGACATTTCGGTCACTTCGGCGTGTCGCGCGGCTGCACGGCCAGGCGTTCGCGCAGTCCTGCCGCTAGCCCGAGGATGGTGAGCAGGTCGAACCAGCCGCCCACGGACTCCGCGAGCCACGGTCGGCGGACCGGGCCGATCCGCACCCGCGAGTGCACGCGGCAGTGACCGGGAGCGGGCTCGCTGAGTGCGAGCGCCCAGGTGACGGTGGCCCGCCCGCGCTGCGAGCGGTGCAGCAACAGGCTCGGGGCGTCCGCCGCCACCAGGGTCAAGGTGGCGTCCCGGCCACCCCAGTCGGCCACGGTGTCGCCGACCGAGTGCTCCTGGAGCGTCGCCACGATCCGGCGTACGCCGCGGCGCGCGGGCGGCACGAACCGCTCCACGGAGGCCGGGAAGTACCAGCCGCCGCGCCCCTTGCCGACCTGCACCAGCCAGGGCCAGACCTGCTCAGGGGCAGCAGCCAGGGTGAAGCCCCGGTCCATCGTCACGTCGGCGAGGACCAGCTCGTCGCCGGGCAGGGTCGCGGCGACCTCGGCCGGGCTGGCGGAGACCCCAGGAAACCGGCCCGTCACAGGCGGGCCCCTTCATCCGTGCCGTCGTCCATGCGCTCGTCCAGCTGCGGGCTCGTCCGGGCCCTCGTCCGGGCCGGCACCGGGGCCCGGGTCCTCGTCCTCGCTGTCCGACGCCGGCTGCTCGCGCTCCTTGAGCTGCACGATCGAGTGCTCGGCGCGGTGAGCCGCCGGGTGGAAGATCTCCTGCAGCACCCCCAGGGTCCCGCCGCCTCCTCCGCCTCCGCCGCCGGCTCCACCGGCATGGTCCATCGTGCGCTGGGCCAGCCACGGCAGCAGGAGCAGGGCCGTGACCACCACCGTGACCCCGATCAGCCACGCCACCCAGGTGTCCACCACCCCAGTGTGCGGCCACACTGGTGGACATGAGCGACGAGCGCCCGATCGAGACGTGGCTGACCGACATGGACGGCGTGCTGGTCCACGAGGAGGAGGCGATCCCCGGTGCCTCGGACTTCATCGAGACGCTGAAGTCGTCGGGCCGCCCGTTCCTGGTGCTGACCAACAACTCGATCTACACCCCGCGCGACCTGCGCGCGCGGCTGCTTCGCACCGGCATCGACGTGCCGGAGGGGGCGATCTGGACCTCGGCCCTGGCGACGGCGCAGTTCCTGCTCGACCAGCGCCCCGGTGGATCGGCGTACGTCGTGGGCGAGGCCGGGCTGACCACGGCGCTGCACGACGTCGGCTACGTGATGACCGACCGCGACCCGGACTACGTGGTGCTCGGGGAGACCAGGACCTACTCCTTCGAGTCGATCACCCGCGCGATCCGGCTGATCGACGCCGGCGCGCGCTTCATCTGCACCAATCCTGACGTGACGGGTCCGAGCCCGCAGGGCCAGCTCCCGGCGACGGGGTCGGTCGCGGCGCTGATCCGGGCTGCGACCGGGCGGGCGCCGTACTTCATCGGCAAGCCCAACCCGCTGATGATGCGCAGTGCCCTCAACCGGCTCGAGGCGCACTCCGAGTCGACGGTGATGATCGGCGACCGGATGGACACCGACGTGATCAGCGGGCTGGAGGCCGGGCTGCGCACGATCCTGGTCAGCACGGGCTCGACCCGACCCGGCGACGTCGAGACCTTCCCCTACCGCCCCACCGAGGTGGTCGACTCCGTGGCCGACCTGGTCCACCTCGTCGACGAGCGGGCCCCCGAGGACCAGTGACCCGCCGCGACCGCCCCCCGGGGGGTGGCGCCCGGCCCGGTGATGGGGTTCGCTGGGGTATGGACCTGAGTCGCCGCACCCTCCTCGCCGCCACGGCCGGCGCCGCCGTTGCCGGCCCCGTCCTCGCGGCGGGTCCGGCGGCAGCCGTCCCCACCATCGGGCGGACCATCGCCTCGAAGCTGGACATCCCGTGGGGGCTGGACTTCCTGCCCGACGGCAGCGCGCTGTTCACCGAGCGGGACCGGGCCCGGGTCTCGCGGGTGACCCCGGACGGCACCGTGACCGTGATCGGCACGATCCCCGGAGTGGTGCCCCGGGGCGAGGCGGGGCTGCTCGGCCTCGCCGTCTCCCCGTCGTACGCCCAGGACCACCGGATCTACCTCTACCAGAGCACCCGCGACGACAACCGGGTCGGCTGGGTGAGCTTCGACGGCACGACACTGGGCCGCTTCCAGCCGATCGTCACGGGCATCCCGGTCGCCGACCACCACAACGGCGGCAGCCTGCTGTTCACCGGCTCGGGGGACGGACTGCTGGTCGGCACGGGCGACGCGGAGAACCGGTCGGCCGCGCAGAGCCTGACCTCGCTGTCGGGCAAGGTCCTGCGGGTCGACCGGGACGGCCGGGCCCGCCCGACCAACCCGTTCGTGGACCGCGACGGCAACGACCGGATCTACTCCTACGGCCACCGCAACCCCGAGGGCCTGGCCACCAACACCCAGCGCGAGGTGTGGTCGGCCGAGTTCGGCGAGAACACCTGGGACGAGCTCAACGAGATCGAGCGCGGGCGCAACTACGGCTGGCCGTACGCCGAGGGCAGCGACGGCCCCGGCGGCTACACCGACCCGCTCACCCAGTGGCACCCGCGGGACTGCGCCCCCAGCGGGATCGCGATCCTGGCCAAGCGGGCCTGGATCGGCGCGCTGCGTGGGGAGTGCCTGTGGCGGGTGCACCTCCACGGACCGCAGCGAGGGGCGCGCGCCCGCTTCTTCCACGGTGCGTTCGGTCGGATCCGCAACGTCAAGGTGGCCCCCGACCGGACGCTGTGGATCACCACCAGCAACGGCAACGGTGCCGACAAGATCGTCCAGATCCGTCCGTAGTGCGGGGTCCGGTCGGTTTGCCCGGTGCTGGGAGGGGGAAGGACTGGAGCACTGCCATCTCGGGACCACCCCCAGGAGACCTCGCCATGCACCGATCGGCCACCACCCTCGCCCTCGGCACTGCCAGCGTCCTGATCGCAACCCTGGGCCTCGCTGCGCCGGCGCACGCCAAGTCCGCGACGTTCACGCTGCACGACGGCACGTTGATCATCTGGAAGGACGCCAGCGACACGTTGTGCCTCAAGGCGGCCGGGTCGCGCACCAACATCCAGCTCAACCCCGTCAAGGGCGGCAAGCGGCTGCCGACGCACGGGGTCACCGACGCTCCCGGCGGTGGAGCCCACTGCAGCGGCAACCTGTCGATCCCCGAGGACCAGCCGTACCGGGTGCTCGTGGTCGATGTCGACGGACCCACGCCCACGGCCTTCAACGGCCCCCTGATCTACAGCTGAGCGCTCACGCTCGGCGCGCCGGGCCGGGCGTTGCGGCCATGGCCTAGCGTTGACTCTCGTGGCAGGCACCGACTTCGAGTCCGAGATCAAGCAGCTCCAGGCGACGATGAGCACCGTGGGCAAGGTGCTCGACGTGCCCGAGATGGAGCGCGAGATCGCCGACCTCGGTGAGCAGGTCGCGGCCCCCGACCTCTGGGACGACCAGACCAACGCGCAGCGGGTCACCGGCCGGCTCTCGATGCTGCAGGGCCAGCTCGAGCGCTTCAGCTCGCTGAGCGCTCGCATCGACGACCTCGGTGTCCTGGTCGAGCTCGCCCGCGAGGAGAGCGACGCCGACACGCTGGCCGAGGCCGAGCAGGAGCTGGGTCGGCTGCAGAAGTCGGTGGAGAGCCTCGAGGTGCGCACCCTGCTCTCCGGGGAGTACGACGCCCGCGAGGCGATCGTGTCGGTGCGCTCGGGTGCCGGTGGTGTCGACGCCGCCGACTTCGCCGAGATGCTGATGCGGATGTACACCCGGTGGGCCGAGCGGCAGCACTACTCCGTCGAGGTCTACGACACCTCCTACGCCGAGGAGGCGGGCCTGAAGTCGGCCACCTTCGCGGTGCACGCGCCGTACGCCTACGGGACGCTGAGCGTCGAGGCCGGCACCCACCGGCTGGTGCGGATCAGCCCGTTCGACAACCAGGGCCGGCGCCAGACCAGCTTCGCGGCCGTCGAGGTGGTGCCGGTGCTCGAGCAGACCGACGAGATCGACCTCCCGGAGGAGGACGTGCGCGTCGACGTCTACCGCTCGTCGGGGCCGGGCGGGCAGTCGGTCAACACCACCGACTCCGCCGTACGCCTGACGCACCTGCCGACCGGCACCGTGGTCTCGTGCCAGAACGAGAAGTCCCAGCTGCAGAACAAGGCCTCGGCGATGGTGATCCTCAAGGCCAAGCTGCTGGCGCTGAAGAAGGCCGAGGAGAAGGCGCACCTCGACGAGCTCCGCGGTGACGTGCAGGCGAGCTGGGGCGACCAGATGCGCAACTACGTGCTCAACCCCTACCAGATGGTCAAGGACCTGCGCACCGAGTTCGAGTCGGGAAACCCGCAGTCGGTCCTCGACGGCGACATCGACGGCTTCCTCGAGGCCGGCATCCGGTGGCGGCGGGGTGCCGCCGGTCCGACGACTGAGCCCTGATCAGGCTGAGCCCCGTCCCAGCAGCGATCAGTGCGTGGTGTTGATCGCGTTCGCCACCTGCACGCACCAGGCGTCAGTACGCCGCGACACCGTCGCGGCGGGGACGTCCGGGTCGCCGGTGACCTCGCAGGACAGCCAGGTGTCGCCGAACAGGCCGGCCACGCGGACCCGCGTCGCGCCGCCCTCGCAGCGAACAGGTCTGACGCTGGCTCGGTGAACCGAAGCCCGGGCCGGCCGCGGACGTGCAGCCCGACCGCTTGGCGGTCTTGGCGATCACGGCGTCGGCCTGGGCGGTGCTGACGGAGCGGGCGAAGACCCAGGCCCGGGCGGTGCTCTCGTCGTGGACCCAGCGACAGCCGGCCTCGTGGACCACGTCGTCCACGTCGTTCTCGACCTCGGCGGTGTCGCCGTTCTTCCACGCCTCGCCCCGCGCCGCCCGCCCGCCGACGGCCTGGTCGACGGCGCGCTGGGGCAGCCTGGTGCAGAACGAGGTCCGGCCCAGGCGCATCGCGTCGGTGTTCAGCGCGGAGATCGGGGTGGGCCTCGCGGTGGCAGCTGCCGAGGGGTCCGAGGAGGAGGAGGACGAGCAGCCGGTCAGTCCCAGCAGCCCGGCGGCGAGCGCGGCCAGCGAGAGGCGGAGCGGTGGCCGGAGCATGCCGACCAAGATAGGTCAGGGTCCCGGAGGGCCGCAGCGGAGGGACCGGCCACCGGAGCAGCTGTGGGACCAGCCATGGTGAAAGGGATGAGAAGAGTCCACGGTCCGGGGTACCTTCGCGATGTCCTCGTCTCGCCCCGAAGGAGATCTCGGTGAACTCCAGCCGCTCGTCCCGCTCGCTCGCGGTCCTGGTCTCCATGGTCCTGCTCGGCGTCGGGCTGCCGGTGCTCGGAGTGGCGGCCGGTGCGCAAGCCGCTCCGGTCGCGGACCCCTCGCCGCTGTGGACCCCGGCTGCGCGCCCCCAGGCGCGCGCGAGCAGCAGCAGGGCGACGGTCGACCCGAGTGCCGCCGAGGCCTACACGCTGCGCTCCTCCGCGATGGACTCCCGCCTCTCGGGCAGCAGCACGGTGACGGTCCCCTCGCCCGAGGGAAAGCTGGTCGAGTTCAGCGTCCATGAGGACTCCGTGATGCAGGCCGGGCTCCAGGCCGCCCACCCCGGGCTGAGGAGCTACACCGGCTCCGCCGTGGGCCACCCCGGGACGAGCATCCGGATGGACGTCGGCGCGCTCGGGTTCCACGCCTCGGTGCGCGACGGCGGCGGGCTCGGAGCCTGGTACGTCGATCCCGCCTTCGTCGGTGAGCAGAGCCTCTACCTGTCCTACCTCGGCACCTCGCTGCCGCCTCGGGAGCAGCCCACCGAGGCGAACCTCGACCTGTCCGCGCTGCCGTCCGGCAAGGCCGCCCAGGCGACCACACGGGCCCGGTCCGCCGAGACTGCGGCTCGTCCCGGCACTGCGGCACGCCGCGCTGCCGACCCGGACGCCGGCACCTCGGTCATCCAGCGGACCTACCGGCTGGCGCTGCTCAACGACCCGACGTACGCCGCCTACTTCGACAAGAGCTGCACGGCCAGCAGCGACGCCTGCGTGCTCAGCGCCAAGCAGACCCTGGTCAGCCGGCTCGACCAGATCTACGGCACCGACCTGGCGATCAAGATGGTGCTGATCAACGCCACCGACAAGCTCAACCTCGACACGACGGCCAAGGCCACCGGCCACGACAGCGCCTGCGGTCCGGCGGTCTGCTACACGCCGAGCCAGCTCAGCCAGTGCTCGAGCGACACGCTGTACCGGACCCGGACGACGCTCGGCGCGCTCGTCGGCGCCGGCTCCTACGACATCGGTCACCTGGCCCTCGGCACCTCCGGGGGCGGACTGTCGTTCGTGGGCGCCGTCGGCACCTTCATCAAGGGCGGTGGCTGCACCGGCATCGACCCACCGACCGGGGACCGCTACGCCGTCGACTTCGTCGCCCACGAGATGGGCCACCAGTTCGGGGCCAACCACACCTTCGAGAGCGACTCCGAGGGCTCCTGCTCGGGCACCCGCAACCAGGACACGTCGGTCGAGCCCGGCTCGGGCTCCTCGATCATGGCCTACGCCGGGATCTGCGACCGCTCCGACCTCCAGCCCCACTCCGACCCGCAGTTCTCCCAGATCAGCCAGAGTCAGATCCACGACTACGTGAGCCGGCAGTACTCCACCGATCCGGCCGACGGGGACAACGAGGACGAGGCCCAGACGGTCTCGCTGAGCGACTTCGGCTCGGGCGACTCGTTCCGGCTCACCTACGCCTCGAGGACCACCGCGCCGATCACCTACGCGGCGTACTCGACCTCGCCGACCCGGGCCGTGGAGGACGCGCTCGACGCGATCCTGCCCGACGACGGACGGGTCGACGTCTACCCCTACGGCTCGGCGACTTCCTACACCAACGGCTTCGAGGTCGACTTCACCAGCGCCAACCTGCGCGGGCGCGACCTGCCGCAGATGTCGGTCTCCGTGACCGGCGGCACGGGTTCGGTCGCCGAGACCGACCAGGGCGGTCCGGTCGACAACCAGGGCGCCGCCGTCACCACGGCCAACCACAACCCGACCGTGAGCGCCCCGGCGGCCAAGACCATCCCCACCCGGACGCCGTTCACCCTCGAGGGCTCCGGCGCGGACCCGGACAACGATCCGCTGAGCTACCTGTGGGAGCAGAACGACATCGGCGGGATCGACGGCACCCCGCTGCTCAGCCAGGCCAAGAAGCGCGGGCCGCTGTTCCGGATCTTCGGTGACATCGCGCACGTCGAGCGAGTCGGCCAGCACGCAGTACGACTCGGCGGGGGAGCACCTTCCGGGCACCAGCCCTTCGCGCACGTTCCCCGACCTGACCCAGGTGCTCGCGGGCAACACCAACGCCGCCACCGGCAGCTGCCCGGCGCCGCCCGCCTCCGGCACCGTGTCCGACGCGATCATCGACTGCTTCTCCGAGTGGCTGCCCACCGCGGCCTACGTCGGCTACGGCGCCAACGCCTCCCCGCCCAGCCTGCACTTCCGGCTGACGGCCCGCGACGACCGCGACGGTGTCGGCGGCGGCACGGCGTACGCCGACACCACGCTCACCGTCGACTCCTCGACGGGCCCGTTCCTGGTCACCTCGCAGCCGGCCGGCAGCTCGGCCCCCGCCGGCGCCGGCGGCACCGTGACCTGGCAGGTCAACGGCACCCAGGCGCTGGCCTCGACGGTCCGGATCGGGCTGTCCACCGATGGTGGTGCGACCTGGCAGCAGCTGGTGAGCAGCACCGCCAACGACGGCAGCGCCGCGGTGACCTGGCCCGCCGGCGTGAGCACCAGCAACGCCCGGATCCGGGTCTCCGCCAACGACAACTACTTCTTCGCCGTCAACGGCGGCGACTTCGCCATCGGCGACCTCCCTGACGCCCCCGACACCGCGCTGTCCGGCGGGCCGGGGCAGGGTTCGGTGGCGACGAGCAAGTCGGCCGGCTTCACGCCGTCGTCCTCCGACCCGGACGCGACCTTCCAGTGCAAGCTCGACGACGCCGCCTACACCGCCTGCCCCAGCCCGCTGAGGTACGAGCAGCTCTCCTCGATCACGCACCACCTCTCGGTGCGAGCGGTCAGCGGCGGCATCGTCGATCCGAGCCCGGTCACCCGCACCTGGACGGTGCCGGTCGGCAGTCGTGGACTGTCGATCACGAAGGGCCCGTGGTACCGCAAGGACGACCCGCGGACCTTCGGCGGCAGCTACGTGCAGTCGCCGCGGGCCGGCGCGACCCTGACCCGCAAGGTCACCGACGCCACGGGGATCTACCTGATCGCGACCAAGTACAAGCCGCACGGCTCGGTCGCGGTGTACGCCGACGGCAGGCTGCTGCGGGTGATCTACCTCGACTCCGAGGTGTTCAGGCCCCGCGTGCGGATCCGGGCCGCGGTCTTCGACCAGCCCACCTCGGCCACGATCACCATCGTCAACCGCAGCAACGACTACGTCCGGATCGAGGGCCTCGGCGTGCCGACGAGCTGATCCGGGCTGGTTCGGGCTGGATCTGGGTCGGCGGCGGCGCACCGAGCGCGACGCGGTGCGTCGGCCGACCTTTGCCGACGACCTAGACTCGACCACTGGCCGGACCGCACCCATCCCGGGTGCGCCCGCGCAAGCCTGCTCCCGACCTCCGGCCACCCCCTCAACGTGATCCGTTTCGAGAACGTCTCCTCGGTCTACGCCAGCCAGCAGCGACCGGCGCTGGAGGCCGTCAACGTCGACGTCGACAAGGGCGACTTCGTGTTCCTGGTCGGCGCCTCCGGCTCCGGGCAAGTCCACCTTCCTCAAGCTGGTGCTGCGCGAGACCCGGCCCACGTCCGGTCGGGTCTACGTCGCGGGCAAGGAGATCAACCGGCTGGCCGGCTGGAAGGTCCCCGGGCTGCGCCGCCAGATCGGCACCGTCTTCCAGGACTTCCGGCTGCTGCCCAACAAGACGGTGGCCGAGAACGTCGCCTTCGCGCTGCAGGTGATCGGCAAGAACCGCGCGTACATCCGCGACATCGTCCCCGAGACCCTCGAGCTGGTCGGTCTCGGTGGCAAGGAGGACCGGATGCCCGACGAGCTCTCCGGCGGTGAGCAGCAGCGGGTCGCCGTGGCCCGGGCGTTCGTCAACCGGCCGATGATCCTGATCGCCGACGAGCCCACCGGCAACCTCGACCCGCAGACCTCCGTCGGCATCATGAAGCTGCTCGACCGGATCAACCGCACGGGCACCACCGTCCTGATGGCCACCCACGACGCCGGCATCGTCGACCAGATGCGCAAGCGGGTGATCGAGCTGGACGACGGCCGCGTCATCCGCGACCAGGCTCGCGGCGTCTACGGCGTCCAGCACTGAACACCCCAGGCAGCACTCCCCGCAACGCTCAGGAGAACTTCCCCCCATGCAGCTGAGGTACGTCTTCTCGGAGGCCGGCACCGGCCTGCGCCGCAACTTGTCCATGACGGTCGCGCTGATCGTCACGATGTTCGTCTCGCTGACCCTGGTCGGCATGGGGCTGCTGCTCAACGCCCAGGCGCACAAGGCCGAGGAGCGGTGGGGCAGCCAGCTCCAGATCACCGTCTACATGTGCAACCAGAACTCCCGGGTCGCCCACCTGCGCGGGCGGCGAGGTCACCACTCCGCAGCGGGCGGCGGTGCAGCAGGTCCTCAAGACCCACCCCGAGGTCAAGGGCTACGACTTCAAGTCCAAGCAGGCGGCGTACGACGACCTGCAGCGCCTGGCCAAGCAGCAGGACTCCGGAGGCCGGGACCTCTACTCGACGGTGACCGTCAAGGACATGAACCAGTCCTACACGGTGACGCTGAAGGACCCGCGCAAGTACCAGGGCGTGGAGCAGGCGGTGTCCGGGCTGGACGGCGTGGAGAACGTCCAGGACCTGCACAACCTGCTCGCACCGATCTACAAGTTCCTCTTCGGCATGCAGGTGGGACGCGATCGTCTTCGCCGGTGATCTTGCTGGTGGCCGCCGTGCTGGAGGTGGGCAACACGATCCGGTTGACGGCCTTCGCGCGCCGGCGCGAGATCGGGATCATGCGACTGGTCGGCGCCGGGAGCCTGTCGATCCAGCTGCCGTTCCTGCTCGAGACGCTGGTGGCTGCCGGTGATCGGCATGGCGCTCGCCGCGGGGGCGATCGCGGTGTTCATGGGCGTGGTCGTCTACGGCCAGCTGCGCGAGCTCCAACATCGTCTACTGGATCGACTGGTGGGACGCGGTGCAGGCGATCGGCTGGATCGCGCTCTCGGTGTCGTGATGACGGTCGTCCCGACACTCCTGCTGACCCGCAAATACCTCAAAGTCTGAGCGCCGCGCGTTACCTTCGACTCGTTCAACTTCCCCCTCTGAACGAAGCAGGTTTCTCGTGCTGCACTCGCCCTCGCGCAAGCGTGCCCTCTTCGCTGCGGTCGCCATGGCGATCGCGGTCAGTGGCGCCGCCGCTCCTTCCCACGCCGACGACCTGAAGGACAAGCAGAAGGCCGTGCAGGGCAGCCTCAAGGGCGCCCGGTCGGACCTCGACGAGTCCTCCCACGCGGCGTACGTCGCGGGCACCGCGCTGGTCAAGGCCCGGGCCCAGCTGCGGACGGCCAAGAGCCAGCTCGGCGCGACCCAGCAGCAGCTGAGCGCGGCCCAGGCCAGGGAGGCGAAGCTGAAGCTCGCCCTGACCCGGGCGAAGAGCGACCTCGCCACCGCCCGGGCCGACCTGGAGGCTGCGAAGGCCAAGGTGGTCGAGCAGCGTGCGGCGGTCGGGCGGCTGGGGGCCCAGAGCGTGCAGAAGGCGGACCCGCAGCTGGTCGGACTGGTGGCGCTGTTCAACTCCGAGAGCCCGACCGACCTGACCACCGAGATCCAGGCCACCGGGAACATGCTCGACAAGCAGGGACAGGACGCTCGACGCGATGCGCCGCGCGGAGAGCCGGCTCGCGGTGCAGGAGACCAAGGTCGCAGCAGGCCACCGCCGCGGTGGCGCGCCAGCGCAAGGCCGCCGCCCGCAACGTCACCGAGAAGGGGACCCTGGTCGCGCGGGCCGGTGAGCAGGAGCGGTCCGTCGCCAAGCTGGTCGCCGTCCGCTCGTCGGCCAAGCACGACGCCGAGCAGGCGCGCAGCGCCGACAAGAGCCAGGTCGCGGACCTGAAGAAGGAGAACGATCGGATCAGTGCGCTGCTGGCCGCTCGCGCGAAGAAGGCTCGTGACTACCAGAACTCGCAGCGAGCCTCGGCCTCGTCGGGCTCGAGCGGGTCGACCAGCACCGGTGGCGGTGAGCTGGAGCGTCCGGTCACCGGCTACGTCACCTCGCCGTTCGGCTACCGCGTGCACCCGATCTACGGCTACTACTCCTGCACGACGGCACCGACTTCCACGCTCCGTGCGGCACTCCGCTGCGCGCGGCCGGCAACGGCAAGGTGATCTCGGAGTACTTCCAGTCCGCTTGGGGCAACCGGCTGATCCTCGACCTCGGCCGGGTCAACGGCCACGGCGTCTCGGTGATCTACAACCACCTCAGCGCCTACCGGGCGGCACAGGGTGACACCGTCAGCCGCGGCGAGACCGTCGGGTACGCCGGCACCACGGGCTGGTCGACCGGCTGCCACCTGCACTTCACCGTGATGGTCGACGGCAAGCCCGAGAACCCGATGAACTTCTTCTGAGCGAGCGCAGCGAGCGAAGAAGAAGGAGCCGAGTCGTCTGTTCCGCACCCCCCGGCCGAAGGCCGCGAGAAGAGCGGATCTGACGACTCGGCGATACCCCGGCGTGGCGTGACGTAGGCGCGACGGCGAGGCGCGCGGGTTGGCCTGAGACCACTCCGGGGCAACGGGGGTTTCGAGACAGGCGCCTGGGCGCCTTCCCCCACCACCGCAGGACCTGAGACAATGGAGCCATGGCCAAGGAAGTCGGGCGCAAGCTCATCGCGCAGAACCGCAAGGCGCGCTACGACTACCTCATCGACGACGTCTTCGAGGCCGGGCTGGTGCTGGTCGGCACCGAGGTGAAGTCGTTGCGCGCCGGGCGCGCGACGCTGACCGACGGGTTCGGTGAGATCCACGACGGCGAGGCGTTCCTGCACGGCGTGCACATCCCGGAGTACACCGAGGGCACCTGGACCAACCACACGCCCCGGCGGGCCCGCAAGATGCTGCTCAACCGCGCCGAGATCGACAAGATCGAGGCCAAGGTCAACGAGCGCGGCTTCACCCTGGTGCCGCTGTCGATGTACTTCAAGGACGGCCGGGCCAAGGTCGAGATCGCGCTGGCCAAGGGCAAGAAGACCTACGACAAGCGCCGCTCGCTCGCCGAGCGCCAGGCCAACCGCGAGAAGCAGGAGGCCCTCGGCCGCCAGCTCAAGGGGATGGATGGCTGAGCCCACCGCACCGCTCACCGACGCCGAGGTCCCCGGCTGGTGGCAGGCGCTCGGCCTGCCCGGCCTGTACGACGTGCACGTGCACTTCCTGCCGCCCGAACATCCAGCGGGCGGTCTGGGCGGTCTTCGACGCCGCCGGCCCGAAGATCGGCCGGGCCTGGCCGATCACCTACCGCGGCACCTACGACGAGCGGGTCGAGCAGCTGCGGGCGCTCGGCGTACGCCGGTTCGGCGCGCTGCCCTACGCGCACAAGCCGGGCGTCGCGGCGTACCTCAACGACTGGGCGCCGCGACTTCGCCGCCGACGTGCCCGAGGCGCTGTGGTCGGCCACGCTCTACCCCGAGCCCGAGGCGGCGACGTACGTCCCGGAGCTGATCGCCGCCGGCGCCGAGGTGTTCAAGGTGCACGTGCAGGTGGGGGAGTTCCACCTCGACGACCCGCTGCTCGACCCGGCCTGGGGCGCGCTGGCCGACGCCGGCACGCCGGTGGTGATCCACGCCGGCTCCGGCCCGGTCGGCAACGCAGTACACCGGGCCCGCCTCGCTGGCGCCGCGTGCTCGAGCGGCACCCGCGGCTGACCGCGGTGGTCGCGCACATGGGCGCCCCGGAGTACGCCGAGTTCTGGGCGCTGGCCGAGCGCTACGAGCGGGTGCACGTCGACACCACGATGATCTTCACCGACTTCTTCGAGGCCGGGGCGCCCTACCCGCGCGACCTGCTGCCGCGGCTGGCCGAGCGGCCGGACAAGGTGCTGCTGGGCAGCGACTTCCCGACCATCCCCTACCCCTACGCCCACCAGCTGGAGTCGCTCAGCCGGGTGGCCGCCGAGCACCCGGGCCTGGGCGACGACTGGCTGCGGGCGATCTGCTGGGACAATCCGGCCCGTCTGCTCGGCCTGCCGGCGCGAACGACCGGCCTGACGCCGGTCGAGGGCCGGTGGGAACAGCCGGGCCTCCGTCGGCGTTCTCGGCTAGGTTGGACACACAACTCAAGAGGGGCTGATTGGTTTCGACTGGGGACGTTGGTCCCAGGAGAAGCGGGTCGAGAAGCCAGCGTCATCTCGTTAACGTCCGCTGGAAAACACAAGTGCCAACTCTAAGCGCACTGACTTCGCTCTCGCTGCCTGAGCAGTGATCGAAGGGTCAGACCGGGCATCTGTCTCCGTCCCGGACCCTGGCCTCATCTAGGAGACTTGCTGATCAACTTCCTGTCAGGAGGGGTGATCGGGACTTTTTCCTGACTGAGCCCGTCGGCGAGCTGTTCGTGGCAGCGCCGGGGCCGAGAAAAGCGTCGATCACGAACTGCACCCGGAGAAGACCTGGCACGGCGCTCGAGGACGCGGGTTCGATTCCCGCCAGCTCCACTCAGCGAGGGCGAGGTGTGCGCGCAGCAAGCTGCGCGCCACCTCGCTTCGTCCTTCCTGCGCGACTGCGTCGCGTGGGCGGGGGCTCCGCCACCCGCCCCCCTGCCGTGGTGAGGCAAGGCGCGCCGTCTCGCTTCGTCCTTCTTGCGCGACTGCGTCGCGTGGGCGGGGGCTCCGCCACCCGCACCCCCCTTGCCGTGGTGAGGCAAGGCGCGCCGTCTCGCTTCGTCCTTCTTGCGCGACTGCGTCGCGTGGGCGGGGTTCGTTGCTGGTCGAGCAGGGCCGTCAGGCCCGACGTCGAGACCCCGGCAACGTCGGCACACACCTCACCGGGTCTCGACGTCGGTCGCCAGGACGACCTGCTCGACCACCGCGTCCCAGCCCGTGAGTCATGGCCGCAGGCACTCGGCCAGCGCCGAAGGTGGGCCGCGGTCGGCCGCGGTGGCACAGTAGAGCGGTATGACCTCCGTGATCGCGTTCGACGTCAACGAGACCCTGCTCGACCTGAGGGGTCTCGATGATGTCTTCACCGAGGTCTTCGGTGACGCCGAGCTCCGCGGACCGTGGTTCGCGCAGATGCTCCAGCTGTCGTTCGTGGGCGGCATCACCGGCTCGTACCTCGACTTCACCGCGGCTCAGCACGGTGCGCTGCGGATGGTCGCGCAGAAGGCGGGAGCGACCTTGAGCGACGACCAGGCCGAGCGGGTGGTCGGGCAGATGCAGCACCTGCCGGCCCACCCCGAGGTATCCGCCGCCCTCGCCCGTCTGGCCGAGTCGTCGCTGCGCGTGGTCGCCCTGACCAACTCGGTCCTGCAGGTTGCGGAGGCCCAGCTGACGAACGCCGGTATCCGCCCGCTGTTCGAGGGGGCCTACTCGGCCGACACCGTGCGGGCCCTCAAGCCGGCCGCGGCGCCGTACCAGCACGTCGCTGAGCAGACCGGTGTCGACATCGGCGAGGTCCGTCTGGTCGCGGCGCACGCCTGGGACGTGTCCGGCGCGCTCGCCGCCGGCTGCCGGGCGGCCTTCGTCGCGCGTCCGGGCATGGTGCCGAGCGTGATCGGCCCCGAGCCCGACATCATCGGCGACGACGTGGCCGCGGTGGTCGCGCGGATCCTCGAGGTCGACGCCTGAACGCCGGCGTTGCACGGGCCCGCGCCGGGGAGCACGATGGGGCATGTCGTTGCCGCCGTCCGGTCCGCCCTCCGTCGCTGCGATCTTCGACGCCGTCGCCCCCACCTACGACGCGTCGGGGGTGGAGCTCTTCCGCCCGGTCGGCCGGCGCCTCGTCGACCTGCTGGAGCCGCGCCCGGGCCACCGCGCGCTGGACGTGGGCTGCGGACGAGGCGCGGTCACCCTGCCGCTCGCCGGAGCGGTCGGGTCGTCCGGTCGGGTCGTGGGCCTTGACGTGTCTCCGGCGATGGTCGAGCTGACCCGCTCGGCCGCCGCCGGTCTGTCCCAGGTGGAGGTCGCCGTCGCGGACGCCTCCCACCTCGAGCAGGGGGCCGCCTACGACGTGGTCGCGGCCTCCCTGGTGCTCTTCTTCCTCCCGGAGCCGCGCTCCGCCCTGCGGTCGTGGGTGCGCTGTCTCGCGCCCCAGGGGCGGATCGGGATCTCGACGTTCGGCCCTCGTGACGAGACCACCGCTTCCCTCGACGCGTTGCTGGCGCCGTTCGCCCCGCCGGGACTGCTTGACGCTCGCACGACGGGAGCAGCCGGTCCCTTCGAGTCCGACGAGGGGGTCGAGGGCCTGATGCGAGACGCCGGGGCCGCCGACGTGCGCACGGTGTCGGAGCCGGTCAGCCTCGAGATCCCGGACGTGGCCACCTGGGAGCGGTTCTCGCGCTCCACCGGCCAGCGAGCCATGTGGCAGCGGCTGCCCGACGATGCGCGAGCGGTGGTGCTCAGGCAGGCCGCCGACGTCCTGGCCGGGCCACCGCTGGTGTGGTGGCTGCGCTACACCCTGGGCCGTGCCGCCTGAGTCACAGGCAGGCCGGGTCCAGGTCCAGGGTCGTGGTGTCCAGCGAGGCGAGCAGGTCGAGCTTGGGGCCGATGGTGGGCAGCTCGAAGCGGAAGAAGTACCGCGCCGCCGCCCGCTTGCCGTCGTAGAAGACCCCCTCGGAGCGGCCCACCGTCAGCAGCTGGTCGAGCCAGAGCCAGGCGACGACCAGGTGCCCCACCGACTCGAGGTGCAGCGAGGCGTTGGCCAGCGCCAGTTCGGGGTCGCCCTTCTCCCACAGCACGCCGGTGACGCGGTGCACCTCGTCGGTCCAGCGGCCCAGCTCCACGCCGTACGCCGCCGCATCACCGCCGGCGGACGACGCCGCGTCCGCGGTGGCCCGGACCCGGTCGAGCAGCTTGCCGAACGCGATCCCGCCGTCGAGAGTGACCTTGCGACCGAGCAGGTCGAGGGCCTGGATGCCGTGGGTGCCCTCGTGGATCGGGTTCAACCGGTTGTCGCGGTAGAACTGCTCGACCGGGTAGTCGCGGGTGTAGCCGTAGCCGCCGTGCACCTGGATCGCCAGGTCGTTGGCGGCCAGGCACCACTGCGAGGGCCAGGACTTCGCGATCGGGGTGAGCATGCCGAGCACCGCTCGCCGCCTCCTCGGCCGCCTCCGGGCTGCCCGTGCGCACCTCGTCGACCAGCCGGGCGCAGTAGAGGACCAGCGCCAGACCGCCCTCGACGTAGGACTTCTGCGCCAGCAGCATCCGGCGTACGTCGGGGTGGGCGGTCAGCGCGACCGGGGGAGCGGACGGGTCCTTGGCGGAGACCGGGCGTCCCTGGGTGCGGCCGCCGGCGTAGTCGAGCGCGTGCAGGTAGCCGGTGTAGCCGAGCGCGACAGCGCCGGCACCGACCCCGACGCGGGCCTCGTTCATCATGTGGAACATCGCCGCCAGCCCGCGGCCCTCCTCACCCACCAGGTGGCCGACGGCGCCCGGTCGTCCGCCGGGGGTGGCCAGGCCCTCGCCGAAGTTGAGCAGGGTGTTGGTGGTGCCGCGGTAGCCCATCTTGTGGTTGAGACCGACCAGGGCGACGTCGTTGCGCTCGCCCACCGAGCCGTCCTCGGCGAGGACGTGCTTCGGCACCAGGAACAACGAGATCCCCTTCACCCCGGCCGGAGCGCCCGGCGTGCGGGCGAGGACCAGGTGCACGATGTTCTCGCTCAGCTCGTGGTCACCGGCCGAGATCCACATCTTGGTGCCGTGCACCCGGTAGCTGCCGTCGACCTGCGGCTCGGCGCGGGTGGTGATGTCGGCCAGCGACGACCCGGCCTGCGGCTCGGAGAGGCACATCGTGCCGTACCAGCGGCCCTCGACCAGGGGCACCGCGTAGCGCTCGACCTGCTCGGGCGTGCCGTGCGCGATCACCAGCGACGCGTTGGCCTGGGACAGGAACGGGTAGCCCATCGCGCCGACGCTCGCCGCCTGGAACCACGCGCTCGTGGCCTGGCTGATCACGAACGGCAGCTGCATCCCGCCGACGTCGGCGTCGAAGACCCCGCTCGGCATGCCGGACTCGGTGTACGCCGCCAGCGCCGTCGCCAGCTCCGCGGGAAGCACGACGCGCCCGTCGTCGCCGATGGTGGGCTCCTGGGCGTCCAGCAGCCGGTTCAGGGGCGCGAACTGCTCCGTGGCGAGCTGCTCGGCGAGATCGAGGATGCCGTCGACGGTGTCGCGGTCGTGCTCGGCGTAGCGCTCCCGGTCGAAGAGCGTGGAGACGTCGAGCCACTCGTGCAGGAGGAAGTCGAGGTCACGGCGGGACATGATCAGCGAACGGGCCATGGGCCTATTGTTCCAGTTCGCCCAGCAGCCAGGTCGGGCCGACGACCAGCGCCCCGAAGTACTCCACCCGACCGGCCAGGATCCGGTCGGCGGTGACGACCGTGACCCGGGTGCCGGGCGCGGCCGCGGCGCTCACCGCCGCCACGATCGCGTCGTCACCGCTCCTGGGGGCGTGCACCGTCCGCACGTGGGCGTCGGTGCCCGCCCGGACGCCACCCTTGGCCTGGCCCTCCAGCACGAGCACCACGCGGTCGTGCGGCAGGTCGGCGATCATCAGCCGCTCGTGCAGGCGGCGGGCGGCTCCGGCACGGTCCTTCCACCAGCCGTCCGGGCGGGCGCCGACGACGTTGGCACCGTCGACGACGAGAACGGTGACCACCGGTTCTCGCCTAGTTGCGCCTGGCGGCGGCCGGTCCGGAGCGCCGGGACTGGGCGAGCACGTCGGGCTCGCTCACGTCCTCGTCCGGCACCAGCCGGGCGCGCCAACCATCGTGGTTGCCGGTGGCCAGTCCCGAGATCCACACCGCCGTCGCTCCGACGAGGACGCCACCGATCGTGTCGACGAAGAAGTGCCAACCGAGGTAGATGGTGGCCACCGAGGTCGCGGCCAGGAAGACCCAGCCCAGCACCCGCAGCGAGCGGCGTACGTGCCACAGCTCGAGCAGCAGGCACATCGTGACCATCAGCCCGACGTGCAGCGAGGCGAAGGCCGCGATGGACTGCAGCTCGTGGTGCCCGTGCGGGTCGTTGATCACCACCAGGCGCGAGTCGAACATCGACTGCTGCAACCCCGAGACCATCGTGTTCTCCAGCCCGGTGAACGTGGTCGGGTCGGAGTACACGGGCCCGAGCGTCGGGACCAGGAAGTACGACGCCGCTCCGAGCGCCCAGTCGACCGCGATCGCGGTGACGAACCAGGAGGCGATGGCGCGGTTGCGGGTCCAGACCAGGGCCCAGGTCAGCGCCACCGGGATCAGCACGATCCAGGCGACGTAGATGGTGGAGAAGACCTGCGCGGCGAACCCGTCGCCGAACACCGAGTGCAGCACGGCCGCCGGGTCGTGACCGAACCACAGGGCGTGGTCCACCGAGGCCAGCGTGTCGTCCCAGATCTGGTGGTTGACGAACGGGACGGCGTTCTTGAGGTTGCGGAAGGTCGCGTAGGTGACGTACCAGGCGACCAGGCCGACGAACATGAACCGGACCTGCCGAGACGTCCAGCGCTGGCGCAGCACGGTGCGCGCGGCGACGCGCAGGGCCTCGGACTCGCGCCGCCACCGAAGCGCCACGCGGGGTACGACGTCGACGAGGAAGGCGGCGAGCAGGAAGAGCGGGAACCGGATGTACGCCGGGCCCGGTCACGCTGTCGTCCGGATCGCTCAGCGGCAGGTTGTTCAGGGAGCACACCAGGAGCGTCACGACGGTCATCACCGCGGCGAGCGCTACTAGGAATCGAAGCCTGGGTTCTCCCACGACGGGAGATGTTATCGCGCGCCGACCGGGCCGCGAACCCGGGAGGACGGCTCACTACAGTGGACGGGCCCCTGCGGAGACGCCCGTGGGCGGTCTCGACGAGGAGGACAACGACCATGGGTCGGTACGACGGACGGGTGGCCATCGTCACCGGATCAGCTCGCGGCATCGGTGCGGGGACGGCGAAGCGACTGGCCGAGGAGGGCGCCGCCGTGGCGATCCTGGACCTCGACGAGTCCCAGGCCGCGGAGACGGCCGCCGGTCTCGGTGGTGCGGCGAAGGCCGTCGGCATCGGGTGCAACGTGACGGACAAGGCCTCGGTGGAGCAGGCCGTCAACCGGGTCGTGGAGGAGCTCGGTGGCCTGCACGTGCTGGTCAACAACGCCGGGATCACCCGCGACAACCTGTTGTTCAAGATGACCGAGCAGGAGTGGGACTCCGTGCTCGGGGTGCACCTCAAGGGCGCGTTCTTGATGAGCCAGGCCGCGCAGAAGGTCTTCGTCGACCAGAAGTACGGCAAGATCCTGAACACCTCGAGCACCTCGGCCAACGGCAACCGCGGCCAGGCCAACTACTCCGCGGCCAAGGCGGGCATCCAGGGCTTCACCAAGACCCTGGCCTTCGAGCTCGGTCGCTACAACATCAACGTCAACGCCATCGCTCCGGGCTTCATCGTGACCGACATGACCGACGACACCGCCCGGCGCGTCGGCATGGACGTCGAGGAGTTCCGCGCCGCCGCCGCCGACCGCAACCCGATCAAGCGGGTCGGGGCTCCCGAGGACATCGCGGCCGCCGCGGCGTTCCTGTGCAGCGACGAGGCGTCGTACATCACCGGTCAGACGCTGTACGTCGACGGTGGCGCGCGGATCTGAGCCCGGCGGGCCGGATCCGGCTCTGCAGACTCGCTGACGACCCGGTCCCGGCTTGCCGGGATCGGGTCGTTCATCATGGTGGGCATGCACATCCGCCACCCGCGCCGACGCACCCGAACCGCCCTCGTGGCGCTGACCGTCCTGGCGGTGGCCGGTGCCGGCGCCCTCGCCGGGTGCGGCAAGGACGCCAAGGCCACCGGCTCGGCGCCGGACCCGCAGTCGACCTCCGAGGGAGCCGTGCTGGAGGCGGTCTGGCCCCTGACGGGTCTCCCGCAGAAGTCGGGGGCGCCGACCCACCCCCCGGTGGTGGTGAAGATCGACAACACCGAGTCCTCGCAGCCCGCAGGTCGGCCTGGCCAAGGCGGACCTGATCACCGAGGAGCTCGTCGAGGGCGGGCTGACCCGGCTGGCGGTCTTCTTCGACACCAGGATCCCGGCCCTGGTCGGGCCGGTGCGTTCGATGCGCGCCTCGGACATCGGGATGGTCAAGCCGGTCCACGGGCGTCGTGGTGACCAGCGGTGCGGCCGTGCCGACGATCAAGCGGCTGAACCAGGCCAAGGTCGACTTCCAGTCCAACGACGGGGGTGCGCCCGGCTTCTACCGCGACGGCGCCCGCACCGCGCCGTACGACCTGATGAGCCGGCTGCCCGAGCTGGTCAAGACCCTGAAGAAGCCGCGCCGGCCGCCGGCGCCCTACCTGCCGTGGGGCAAGGAGTCCGACTTCAACGGCACGCGTCCGGCCGGTTCGATCACTGCCCGCTTCGGGGCCGGGCACACCACGCAGTGGGAGCTACCGCAACGGCACGTACACCAACACCAACTCCAACACCGAGCCCGCACCGGCAGTTCCACCCCGACACGGTGCATCGTGGTGCGGGTGAACACCAAGGACGCCGGCTACACCGACCCGGCGGGCAACTTCGTGCCCGAGTCGGTGACCACCGGCAGGCGGTGCGGCGATGGTCTTCCACGACGGCAAGGCGCTGAGGGCACCTGGTCCAAGGCCGGACCGACCAAGGACTGGACGTTCAAGGACGCGGCCGGCAAGCGTCGCTGAAGATCCCCGCGGGCCACACCTGGATCGAGGTGCTGCCCCGCGACGACCCGCGGCGGCAGCCTGACCTTCGGCCGCTGATCGGGCCCCGTCGCGGCGGGCCCGGGACGGACGGGTCGCGCCCCGGTGTCGGTCAGGGTGCGCAGCCCGGCCAGGATGAAGCCGATCGCGGTCTCGATGCGGGCGACGGCGAGCGGCCTGGTCCTCGGCCGCGCTGACGCTCTCCCCGGCCGCGGACATGGCGCCGAAGAAGATCCGCGCGAACGTGGTGAGCATGGCCTCGTCGAGGCTCGTCGATGGAGTGTGCAGCACCGCCGCGGACGATGTCGTGGACCAGGGCGAACGTCGAGCGCTCCTCCTGCTCGCGGAAGCGCTCGTAGCCGAGCACCGCCGGACCCTCCTGGATCACGATCCGCTGGTACGTCGGGTCCTGGACGACCGCGAGGAACGCGCTGCAGGCCGGCGGTCGCCTTCTCCCACGGGTCCTTGCTGTTGCGCAGCGCCCGGGAGATGTCGCGCGTCGCGTCGTTCTCGACCGACTCGAAGACCGACTCGAAGAGCGCCTGCTTGCCGCTGAAGTGGTGGTAGAGCGCGCCCTTGGTCACCTCGGCGCCGGCCACGATCGTGTCCAGGCTGGTGCCGGCGTACCCGTGCGTCGGTGAACTGCTCGCCGGCGACCTCCACGAGCGCCCGCCGCGTGGCCGCGGAGAACTGCTGGCGGCGTCCGGCGCCGCCCTTCGCGACCTGCAGCAGCTTCTCCGTGGGACGAGCGCTGCGTGGCATCCGGCCAGCATAGGACCGGCTGTGGGCGAGGTCACGGGCGTCCGGCTTGGGTCCGGGGCCGTCGACCTGAACATACTGAGGGTACGTACCAACGGTATGTAGCCATCGAAGGAGAGCACCATGAACTGGACCGCCTTCCACCACCGGCAGGACCCGCGGGCCGTCGAGCCCGTCCGGGAGGTCACGGCCGCCGCGCGGGCGGCGTACCGCCCGACGCAGCAGCCGCCGGACCCGGTCTCGAGCGACCTGCTCACCGGCTCCGCCGACTTCGTCGCCCGGGTCAAGGCCTACCTCGCCGCGTGAGGGACGGGGCCCGGACCCGGCGGAGCGACGGGCCGCCTGACGGGGGTACCTGGGGCCGGATCACCTCTGCGAGGATCGACGGGTGGCCGCCGAGGACGCCTATCCGTACCTGCCGTCAGAAGACCTGGCGACGGGGTTGACGCCGGACTCCGGACGACTCCTCGTGGCCTCGCCGCTGCTCGAGGACCCGCACTTCGCCCGCAGCGTGGTGCTGCTGCTCGACGTCGACCCGGGCGGCGCGCTCGGGGTGGTGCTCAACCGACCCGGACCCACGGAGGTGGCCGCGGTGCTCGAGCGCTGGCACGAGAGCGTCGGTGAGCCGCCGGTCGTCTTCGAGGGCGGTCCCGTGAGCCCGGAGATCGCGCTCGGTGTCGCGACCCTGGCGGCGGCCGACGGCTCGGTGCCCACCCCGGTCGGCTGGCACCCGGTGTTCGACCGCTGTGGCCTGGTCGACCTCGACGCGCCGGTCGAGGTCGTCCGCCCGGCCCTGGCCGGGCTTGCGCATCTACGCGGGGTACGCCGGCTGGTCGGCGGGGCAGCTGGACGACGAGATCGCCCAGGGCGGCTGGATCGTGCTGCCCGGGGCCGTCGAGGACGCCGTGTCGCCGGCGCCGCAGGCGCTGTGGTCCGAGGTGCTGCGGCGCCAGAGCGGACCGCTGGCGTGGCTGGCGTCGTACCCGTCGGACCCCAGCGCCAACTGAGCGCGGATGACACCGTCCCGGTTAGACTGCCGCGGTGACTGTTCATCCGCCGGACCTCGGAACCGACGTTCTCGAGGACACCCGCACCGTCCCCACGGACGAGGGTGACCACGAGCGCTTCTCGCACTACGTGCCTCGCGACAAGCTGATGGACGCGATGATCAACGGCACCCCGGTCGTCGCCCTGTGCGGCAAGGTCTGGGTGCCCAGCCGTGATCCGGAGCGCTTCCCCACGTGTCCCTCGTGCAAGGAGATCTGGGAGAGCATGCGCAAGGGCGGCGACGGGGACGACGAGTGACGCCGCACCACCCGGCCCCGACGCTCGTCCGAGCGGAGTGACCCCCGAACCCGACCTTCCCCGGCTCGACCTCTCGCCCGCCTGGCCCGACCGTGCGGCCTGGGGCACCGCGGGGAGCCTGCGCGCCTGGCAGACCGCGGCCATGGAGCGCTACTTCACCGACCTGCCCGCGGGACTTCCTCGCCGTGGCGACCCCGGGCGCCGGCAAGACCACCTTCGCCCTGACGGTGGCGGCCGAGCTGCTCAACCGCCGCGAGATCGACCGGATCACGGTCGTCGCCCCGACCGAGCACCTCAAGGTGCAGTGGGCCGAGGCGGCCGAGCGGGTCGGGCTGCCGATCGACCCGACGTACGCCGGCAGGGCGGGCAAGGCCAGCAAGGACTACGTCGGGGTCGCCGTCACCTACGCCGGGGTCGGCGGTCAACCCGCTGGCCCACCGGATCCGCACCGAGCGGTTCCGCACCCTGGTGATCCTCGACGAGGTCCACCACGCCGGGGACGCGCTGAGCTGGGGCGAGGCGGTGCGCGAGGCCTTCGAGCCCGCGCGGCACCGGCTGGCGCTGACCGGCACGCCGTTCCGCTCCGACATCAACCCGATCCCGTTCGTGCGCTACGAGCCCGGGCCCGACGGCGATCCCGCGCAGCGCCGCCGACTACACCTACGGCTACGCCCACGCGCTGGCCGACCACGTCGTGCGCCCGGTGCTCTTCCTGGCCTACTCGGGGACCATGTCGTGGCGCACGCGCGCCGGTGACGAGGTGGCCGCGCGTCTCGGTGAGCCGCTGACCAAGGACCTCACCGCCCAGGCCCTGCGCACCGCGCTCGACCCGGAGGGCGTCCTGGATCCCGTCGGTGCTGAGCGCCGCCGACGAGCGGCTCTCCGAGGTGCGCCGCCACGTCCCCGACGCCGGTGGGCTGGTGATCGCCGGCGACCAGGACTCCGCGCGCGCCGTACGCGGCCGTCCTCGCCTCGATCGCGGGGGAGAAGCCGGTCGTCGTGCTCTCCGACGAGAAGGGCGCGTCTAGCGAAGATCGCCGACTTCGCCGACGGCGACCAGCGCTGGATGGTCGCGGTCCGGATGGTCTCCGAGGGCGTCGACGTGCCGCGGCTGGCGGTCGGCGTCTACGCCACCAGCATCAGCACGCCGCTGTTCTTCGCCCAGGCGGTCGGCCGGTTCGTCCGGGCCCGGGCCAAGGGCGAGACGGCGTCCATCTTCGTGCCGTCGGTGCCGCACCTGCTCGGCTTCGCCTCCGAGATGGAGCTCGAGCGCGACCACGTGCTCGGGCGCCGGGTCGCCGACGAGGACGACATCTTCGCCGCCGAGGACGACCTGCTCGCCCAGGCCGAGGCGACGCAGGACCGAGCCCGACGTGCGAGGGGCTGCCGCTGGCAGGCGCTCGGCTCGGACGCGACGTTCGACCGGGTGCTCTACGACGGCGGCGAGTTCGGCCACGCGGGCGAGGTGCACGTGGGCTCCGAGGAGGAGATGGACTTCCTCGGCATCCCCGGCCTGCTCGAGCCCGACCAGGTCCGCTCCCTGCTCCAGCAGCGCCAGTCCGACCGGGCGAAGACCCGCAAGCCGGTGACGTCGATCCCGACGCGGCGCCCGCGCGAAGCCAGCACGCACGAGAAGCTCGGCGCCCTGCGCCGCGAGCTGAACTCCCTCGTCGCCGCCTGGCACCACCGCACCGGTCAGCCGCACGGCATCACCCACACCTCGCTGCGCAAGGAGCTCGGCGGCCCGCCGTCGGCCGTCGCCACGGCCGACCAGCTGTCCGAGCGGATCGACAAGATCCGGGACTGGGCCCGCGGCGCGTAGCCGTTGGACCTGGTAGAAACATTGTGCTCACGGCCGAGCACTCGGTCCGGCCGGGGCGCGGATCTCGGAGTGAACCTCACCGGTCCGCGGTGTCGAGGTTCGAGGCCATCGTCGAGCAGCAGTGGGGCTTGCTGCTCCTCGAAGGTGACTCCTCTCGGCACCGGCCGCCTCAGGGGCGGTGCTGGTCCGCCGTCTGAGCCGCCTGCGCCGTCACGCCAGGGTGCCCAATCCCGGGTCCACCCGGTGCGGCACCTGGGTCGCCAGGGCGATCACGGTGGAGGAGCGGACGATCCCCGGGATCGCCAGCACGGCGTCGATCACTCGCTGAAGGTCGGTGTTGGAGCGGGCCACGACCCGGACCCACATGTCACCCGGGCCGGTGATGGTGACCGCCTCGAGCACCTCCGGGATCGCCGCCAGCGCGGCGCCGATCGGGTCGTGACCACCGCGAGCCTGGTGGATCTCGAGGGTCAGGAAGGCCGTGACCGGGTGGCCCATCGCGGCTGGGTCGAGGGTCGGGGCCCCAGGAGCGGACCACGCCGGTGAGGTCGAGCTTGTCGAGCCGCGCCTGCACCGTGCCGCGGGCCACGCCCAGCCGTCGGGACGCCTCGAGCACGCCGATCCGCGGCTCGGCGGTGAACAGGTCGAGCAGGCTGTGGTCCAGGTCGTCCATGCGAGTCCTCGCTCACTGGGCAATATGACTCACTGATTCGCTATCACGGTTGCACATGTTGCCGATGGCCGCGACAGTCGGGGCATGACCCAGACGACACTGACGGCCCTGACCAGCGAGGAGATCCAGGCGGGTCTCACCCTCGAGCAGCTGCAGGAGCTCGTCGGCCTGGTGGAGTACGACGCCAGCGCCGACCCGTTCCCGGTGATCGCGCAGGACGCCGTCTGCTTCGTGGTCGGCAACGCGACCCAGACCGCGGCCTACTACCAGCTCGCGATGGGCATGGAGCTCGAGGCCTACCGCGGTCCGGAGAACGGCCACCGCGACTCCAAGAGCTACGTGCTCCGCTCCGGCTCGGCGCGCTTCGTGCTTCACCGGCGGCGTCACGCCCGGACAGCCCGCTGCTCGACCACCACCGCGCGCACGGCGACGGCGTGGTCGACCTGCCGATCGAGGTGCCCGACGTCGACCGCTGCATCGCGCACGCCCGGGCGCAGGGCGCGACCGTCCTGGTCGAGCCGCACGACGAGTCCGACGAGCACGGCACGGTGCGCACCGCGGCGATCGCGACGTACGGCGAGACCCGGCACACCCTGGTCGACCGCAGCCGGCTACGACGGCCCCTACCTGCCCGGCTACGTCGCTGCCGACGACCACGGTGGCCCGTGCGCGAGGGCAGCCGAAGCGCTACTTCCAGGCCGTCGACCACTGCGTCGGCAACGTCGAGCTCGGCCGGATGGACGAGTGGGTCGGCTTCTACAACAAGGTGATGGGCTTCGCCAACATGGCGGAGTTCATCGGCGACGACATCGCCACCGACTACTCGGCGCTGATGAGCAAGGTGGTCGCCAGCGGCAACCACCGGGTGAAGTTCCCGCTCAACGAGCCGGCGATCGCGGCGAAGAAGTCGCAGATCGACGAGTACCTCGAGTTCTACGACGGCGCCGGCTGCCAGCACATCGCGCTCGCCACCGAGCGACATCCTGGCCACCGTCGACGCGCTGCGCGCCAACGGCATCGAGTTCCTCGACACCCCGGACTCCTACTACGACGACCCCGAGCTGCGCGCCCGGATCGGCGAGGTGCGGGTGCCGATCGAGGAGCTCAAGGCGCGCGGGATCCTGGTCGACCGCGACGAGGACGGCTACCTGCTGCAGATCTTCGCAAGCCCATGGGCGACCGGCCGACGGTGTTCTACGAGTTCATCGAGCGGCACGGCTCGCTGGGCTTCGGCAAGGGCAACTTCAAGGCGCTCTTCCAGGCGATCGAGCGCGAGCAGGACCTGCGCGGCAACCTCTGAACCGCACCGCCGTCCGCACCGAGCGTGCGGACCGGGCGGGTGCTCAGGCTTGACCAGGACGGCCTGATCAGGACGGCCCGTTCAGGACTCCGGAGGGTGGCGCAGCGCGGCCGTCTCGGCCCGCGCCGCCTCCAGCTGGGCCAGCGCCCGCTGTCGGCCGGTGACCACCTCGGCGTACGCCGAGCGCAGCTCCGGCGGCAGGATCACGTCCTTGACGACGACCTCGGCCACCTCGATCCCGACCCGCTCGCCGGCCACCCGCGCGGCCGTTGTCGCCGTCCCGGACGCGGCAACGCGTCCGGCGCGGACCGCCACGTCCGCGTCCTGGACCGCGACCACCTCCCGCAGCGCGACCTGTGTGGCGAGGTAGACGGCGGCGAACGGGTCGCCGTCCGTCGTGCTGAGCCGGGCGGCACCACAGGGCGCACCGCGTGCTGCCGACCACCGACCGGACACGTGAGAAGGGGAGTTGAACCCCGGCGCGTGTCAGGCACTGACCACAGGATGTGGCTCGGGGTACGACGCGCGACCGGAGCCGGCACACCGGTCCGGGCCACTGATCCCGACCCGCCGAGAACAGTAGGGCGGGCGGGTGCGCCCGGCCACCGAATATTTGGCAGACTCCCGCCGTGAGCATCTCGGACCAGCCCTCGCCGCCGACCGGCGGACCGCCGCCGAACTGGTACCCCGACCCCTCGGCGCCGGCCGGTCGGACCGGTCGCCGCTGGTGGGACGGCGACGACCTGGACCGAGCACGTGGTCGCCGACCCGGCCCCGGGGCTCCGGCCTGCCCACCACCCCGGACGGCGTGCCGGTCGCCGAGCATGGGCCGACGGATCGGCGCCTGGGTGATCGACAGCCTGATCGTCGGCGTGGTCGGGACGTTGGTCGGCCTGCCGTTCCTGGCTCGCCGTGCTCCGAGCCTTCGGCGACTACTTCGACCAGGTGCTCAGCGCCACCAACGCCGGCGACCCGCCTCCGAGCTCACTCTCGATCTACACCACGCGTGGGCCCGCTCATCGGTCTGTACGCCGTCCAGCTGGTGGTCACGCTGGTCTACCACGTGAGCTTCCTGCGCTGGCGCGCCGCGACGCCGGGGAAGCTCGCGCTGGGCCTGCGGGTCCGCTCCTGGGGTGAACCGGGCGGACTGACGTGGCGCACGATCTGGCGTCGATGGTTCGGCGAGTGGTGGCCGTTGATCGTGCTCCTGATCCCGCTGGTGGGGGGCTTCGCCGGGCTGTACGTCTGGGCCGACGACCTCTCCGCCCTCGGCCAACCCGCAGCGCCGCGCCCTGCACGACCGCTTCGCCGACACGGTGGTCGTCGACGCGCGTCCCGGGGGCGTTGACCCCGAAGCCCTCAGCCGACGACCGTGGGAGTCACCACACCGCTGACCTCACCCAGCGCGATCCGCCCGCCCAGCGTCCCGGGTGCGGTGCCGCGCAGGGTGACCTCGTCGCCGTCCTCGAGGAAGGTCCGCTCGCGCCCACCGGCGGTGAACGGCTCGGCCCCACCCCAGGACAGCTCCAGCAGACAGCCGCGCTGGTCGCGCTGGGGGCCGCTGATGGTGCCGCTGGCGTAAAGATCGCCGGGGCGCAGCGAGGCGCCGTTGGAGCTCAGGTGGGCCAGCATCTGGGCCGGCGACCAGTACGTCGAGGCGTACGGCGGACGGCTGATCACCTCGCCGTTGAGCAGCACCTCGACGGCGATGTCGAAGCCGGCCGGTCCGTCGACCGCGAGGTGGGGGAGCGGGGCCGGGTCCTGGCCGGGCAGGTCGACCCGGGCCGCCTCGAGCGCGGCCAGCGGGGTGACCCAGCCCGACACCGAGGTGGCGAACGACTTGCCGAGGAACGGCCCCAGCGGCACCGTCTCGAAGGCCTGCACGTCGCGCGCCGACCAGTCGTTGAGCAGGCTCACCCCGAAGACGTGGTCGGCGAACGCCGACGTCGGCACCCGCCCGTCGGCCGCACCGAGTCCGACCACGAAGCCGAGCTCGGCCTCGATGTCGAGCCGCTCGCACGGCCCGAACGCGACCTCGCCGCCGACCACGCGCTGGCCGGCCGGCCGGGTGACCGGCGTACCGCTGACCACGACGGTGCCGGCCCGGCCGTGGTAGCCGGTGGGCAGGTGCCGCCAGCTCGGGCTGAGCCCGGGCTGTCGGGCCGGAAGATCGGCGCTGACGTTGCTGGCGTGGTCCAGCGAGCAGTAGAAGTCGACGTAGTCGGCGACCTCGTAGGGCATCCGGGTGCGTACCTCGGCCAGCGGCAGCAGGTGCGGCTCGACGCGGTCGCGGTCGGTCAGGGTCGGTGAGCAGCTCCGTGACCCGGGCGCGCAGCGAGGTCCAGGCACCGGGCCCCGCGGCCAGCAGTGGCATCAGCGTCGCCGCCTCGCCGATCGTCGGTGACGGCCGCGACGTCGAGCACCTGGTCACCGATCCGCACGCCGAGCCGTGAGGAGCGCCGTCACCCGCGGTGACGACGGCGTACGGCAGGTTGTCCACGTCGTACGGCGACCCGGCGGCACCCGCGACCCAGCACGTGGTCATGCCGCACCGTCCAGCGCCCGCAGGTCGGCGACCGAGCGCTCCGGCTCGGTGCTGGCGAACCCGGTGAACCAGCGCCGGGCCCGGCCCGCGTCGACCTCGACGCCGGCCAGGGTCGCCTCGTCCGCGTCGATCGCCTCGCCGGCGCCGGAGAGCCCGTCGAAGAGCATCGCGGTGGCGACCAGCACGTGACGGAACCCGCGTGGAGCGCCGTACGCGCGGCTCAGCCCGCGGCAGCGGAAGGTGAGCTCGCGGTCGAGGGCGGCGTCGATGCCGGCCAGCAGGTCCGCCCCCGCGCCGTCCGCAGGCAGCACCAGTCCGAGCTCGGCGGCGGCGAGCTCGTCGGCCGCGCCCAGCCACGAGGGGCCGACGGGCCCGCCCGGGAGCGCGACGTGCACCTCCGTGTCCTCGCCGAGGTCGCCCGCGGCCCGGGCAGCGTCGACCGCGGCGCACACGCGGCGGGCGTTGCCGGCCAGGTCGTCGAGGTCGCGCAGGGTGGTCTCCAGCGCCGCCAGGTGCAGGCCGAGCCGCCCGGCGAGCGCGGACGGGCCGCTGAGCTGCCGGCGCCGCCTCCCAGCACGACGTGCAGCGGCGCCGGCACACCGCGCACCAGCGGCAGGTCGGTGTCGGCGAGCACCAGCCGGCCGACGTACGCCGCATCGGCGGCGGGCCGCGCGGCGTACGCCGCCGTCGCGTCGTGGATCGAGACGTCGCCGAGGGCGGCGGCGTCGTCGACGAACCCGTCGAAGGCGCTCACCGGTCCAGCTCCGCGAGCAGGTCGGTGGCGTCCAGCGACTCGGGCACGGCGCCCTCGCGGGCGAGCCGGTTCGTCGTCCGCCGGAGCAGGTCGTTGACCGGGGTCGCCACGTCGTGCAGCCGGCCCAGCAGGGCGATCTCGCCGTTCAGGTAGTCGCTCTCGACCGCACCGGCCCCGCGGCGCAGGCTCTGCCAGGTCGAACCGCCGCCGCGCTCGCGCATCGCCGAGCTGTCCAGCGTGCGGTCGCGCGCGCTCACGGTCGGTCTCGTCGCTGACCACGTCGATGCCGGCGGCTTCCAGCACCTGTTCGCCCTCGGCCACGGCCAGCTCGCCGAGCCGGTCGGCGGCCTCGCCGGAGGAGCCGCAGCACGCCTGCACGGCGTTGCGCAGGTTCATGATCAGCTTGCGGTGCTTCCACGCCATCACGTCGTCGCGCACCACGCTCTCGAAGCCCGGCGGCGCGCACGGCCGTCGGCGAACTCCTCGCACGACGCGTCGGTGCCCGACGGGAAGCGTCCGACGTCCAGCATCCCGGGCACCGGGTGGCTGGCCTGGATCACGACGCCCGGCTCGAGGTGGGTCGAGGGCAGCATCACGCACACCCCGAGCACCGTCTCGAAGCTGCGCTGCAGCAGCCGCTCGTTGGCCACGCCGTTCTGCAGGCTGGCCACGGCTCACGTCCGGGTGCGTGCCGCAGCAGGTCGTCGACGACCGACTGGGTCTGCTGGCTCTTCACCGCGACCAGCACGGCCGTGTCGGTGCCCGAGGTCGAGGTCGGCGACGGTGTCGGCGGCCGCATGTCGACCCGGGTGTCACCCTCGGCGGTGCGCAGGGTCAGGCCGTGGCTCGCGGATCGCGGCCAGGTGCTCACCCCGGGCGACCAGCGCGACGTCGGCTCCGGCGAGCGCCAGCCGGGCCCCGACCACTCCGCCGACCGCGCCGGCGCCGTACACCACGAACCGCATGCTCTCCCAGCGTGCATGATGGGCGGGTGCCGATCTTCGTCGGGTTCCTCGGGCCGTCAACGTCGGGCAAGCGCAAGTACCCGATGGCCGAGCTCCGCGCGGCGCTCGAGGCGGCCGGGTTCACCGACGTCGAGACCCACATCCAGACCGGCAACGTGCGGGTGACGACCCCGAGGCGCTCGACCTCCGCCGTCTCGGCGGAGCTGGAGCGGGTCTTCGAGGCCGACCGCGGCTTCGAGGTGCCGACCGTCGTGTTCAATCCGGCCGAGCTGAGCTCGGTCGTGGCCGACGCCGACGAGCTGGCCGACGAGGTGCCGGAGCCGGGCTTCGGGCACTACGTCGAGCTGCTGCGCGCGCGCCCCCGACGCGGCGGGCGCTGCGCTGATCGAGGGCCAGGACCATCCCGGGCCAGCGCGCCGTGGTGCGAGGCCGCGCGGTGCACCTGCTCTACGACGTCGCCTTCCACGAGGCCAAGGGCCCGAGCGCCGCGGTCAGGCGCGCGATGGGCGAGTCCACCAACCGGAACCTGACGGTGCTGCGGGTGCTGGGCGAGAAGTGGGACTGACCGGCCCAGGCACGTGCTAGATTCCGATCGGTCCTCCAGCGAGGACCAGCACGAGTGAGGTCCAGGGGAAGCCGGTCGAAGTCCGGCACTGACCCGCAGCCGTAGGTCGCCCGCGAGGTGACGAGCCGGAATGCCTGGTCCGCACAGCGGCTCCATCACCGTCGAGGAACGCGGCGGAGCCTGGACGATCACCGTCGCCCTCGGGCGCGTCTCTTCCGGGTTCACGTCAGTCGAACCGCCATCCAGGAGAAACGTCCATGAAGCTCAGCCACCGCACGATCGCCCGCGCCGTCACCACGGCGGTCGCCTGCACAGCGAGCGTCGCGCTCGCCGCGTCGGCCCAGGCAGCAGTGCCGGAGGCCCAGACCTCCGCCGGTGCCCTGTCCACCTACCTGGCGGCGAACGGTGACCACTTCCACACGACGTACGACGGCACGGACTACGCCGACTACGGGCTGACCCTGGACGGTGTCCTCGCCCTCGACTCCGCGGGTGTCGGGTCCACCGAGAGCACGGCCGCGCTGAGCTTCGTCGAGCGACCACCTCGCCGACTACATCGGCGACGGCGACACCACGGCGTACGCCGGAGCCACCGCCAAGGCGTTGCTGGCGGCCGAGGCCAACCACCCCGGTGAGCCCGGCACCCTGGGTGGCGTCGACCTCGTCTCCCGGCTGCAGGGCCTGGAGAACACCCACGGCCGCTTCCGCGACGTGTCTGACTTCGGGGACTTCTCCAACACCATCGGGCAGTCGCTCGCCCTGGTCGCGCTGGCCCGTTCCGGTGCGGACCTGACCAAGGAGTCGAGGGTCTTCCTGCGCCTGCAGCAGTGCCCCAACGGCGGCTTCCGGCAGGACATGAACATCAACCAGTGCACCGCCGACTCCAGCGCCGACCCGGATGCCACCGCCTTCGGGGTCCAGGGCCTGCTCACGCTGCCGGACAGCGCCACGCGGACGAGCTGATCAAGGACGCCGCGCTCTACCTCAAGGGCCTCCAGCACAACGGGGGCGGCATCGGCGACGGCGTCAACGGTGTGCCCAACGCCAACACCACCGGACTGGCCGCGGCCAGCATGCGCCAGATCGGTCGCAACGGGATCGCGGACAAGGCCGTCGGCTTCCTGACCAAGCTGCGCTTCGGCTGCAACTTCCCCGCCGAGCTGCGCGGGCTCACCGCCTACTCGGTCCAGGCCAAGGCGGAAGCCAAGGCGATGGGTGGCGACGCCACGGTGACCGACCAGCCGCTGCGCGCGACCGCCCAGGCGGTGCCGGGCTTCGCCGGCAAGGGCTTCAGCGAGATCACCATCGACGGGGCCACCGCGGGCGCGCCGACGTACGCGTGCAGCACCGACCAGTGAGCCGCGCGCTCACGCGGGCGCTGGTCGTGCTGCTGCTCGCCGCGCCCCTCGCGCTGGTGGGGGGCACGGCGCAGGCTGCGGCCTGCGCGAGCAGCTCCAGCGGGGTGACGATGGTGGTGCAGTTCCCCGACGGACACACCGAGGTCGGGTGTGCGCCCGGCGACCCGAGCAGCGGGCTCGACGCCCTGAGCAAGGCCGGCTTCTCGTACACCTTCCCTCCGGGCAGAACTTCAACGGGTTCGTCTGCACGCTGAAGGGCATCCCGTCCGACCGCGACTGCGTGAAGCCCAAGTACTGGGCCTACTTCCACGCCAGCCGCGGGGGCTCATGGAGCTACAGCAACCTCGGTGCCGGCAGCTACGACCCGAAGCCGGGCAGTGTCGAGGGCTGGCGCTTCGAGTCCGGCACGGCCGGGCCGACGACCAAGCCACCGAGCGGCACCAGTGCCGCCCAGGCCCCGGTCTCGCGGTCCGGCAGTGGCGGGAGCTCCAGCGGCTCCAGTGGCGGTACTGCGGGCGGCACCGGCAAGAGCGCGTCGGGTGCCTCGTCCGCGCCCACGGCCTCGACGACGGCGGGGGCGACCGAGTCGCCCAGCCCTCGGGCGAAGAAGGCCGAGCAGGCCAGGGCGAAGGCAAAGGCAAAGGCGAAGGCGAAGAAGAATGCGTCGGCCAGTGCCTCCGCCAGTGCCTCCACCAGTGCGAGTGCGGCGGCCGGCGCGAGTGACGACACCGCCCCCGCTGCGGCCGAGGTGAGCCAGAACCGGCCCGACGACGGCTCCGGTGGCTTGCCGTGGTGGGTCGGCGTGCTGGGCGTGGTGCTGCTCGGCGGCGTTGCCGGTGGCGTGACGCTGGCCCGCCGCAAGGCCTGACGTGGCCTCGGCCAGAGGTGACAGACGCGACCTCCACCCCCTGGCCTGGTGGGCCTGGGCGATCGGGGTCGCCGTCGCGTCGAGCGCCACCACCAACCCGGTGGTCCTCGGCGTGCTGTTCTGCGCGGTCTGGTTGGTGGTGGCGACCAGGCGCGGCTCGTCACCCTGGTCCCGGGCGTTCCGGCTCTACGTGATCCTCGGCGGCGGTGATCGTGCTGAGCCGACTGTTCTTCCACGTGCTGGTCGGCTTCAAGTACGGCGAGCACGTCCTGGTCCGGCTGCCCTCGGTGCCACTGCCCAGCTGGGCGGCCGGGATCCAGCTCGGCGGCACCGTCTACGTCGAGGGCCTGCTCAGCGCTCTCGCGCTCGGCCTGCGCCTGGCGATGCTGGTGGTCGCGATCGGCGCCGCCAACGCGTTGGCCAACCCCAAGCGGCTGCTCCGCTCCATGCCCCGGGCCCTGCACGAGATCGGCACCGCGCTGGTCGTCTCGGTCAGCGTCGCGCCCCAGCTGGCCGAGAGCGTGCAGCGGGTGATGCGGGCCCGCCACCTGCGCGGCGAGCCCGGCCGCGGGATGCGGGCGGTGCCCCGCGTCGCGCTGCCGGTGCTCCAGGACACCCTGGACCGCTCCCTGCTGCTGGCCTCGGCGATGGAGTCGCGCGGCTACGGCAGCCAGCGCGGAGCCCGCCGGGCGAGGTGGCTGCCGGTGCTCACGCTGGGTGGGATGCTGGTGGTCTGCTTCGGTCTGTTCGAGGTGCTCGACCTCTCGGTGGAGGAGTCGACGGCCCAGAAGGTGGCCGGCTACTCGGTCCTGGCCGCCGGTGTCGCCCTGATGGCGGGCGGAATCGTGCTCAGCGGGACCGCGCTGCGGGTCTCGACGTACCGCCCCGACCCCTGGCGCCCCGCCGAGACCCTGACCATGCTGTGCGGGGTGGGCTGCGCCGCCCTGGTCCTGTGGGCCCGCAGCGCCGACGTGCTGGCCATGGACCTGCAGACGCAACCGCTCAGCGCGCCCGAGCCTGCCGCTGCTCGCACTCGCCGGTGTGGTGCTGGCCGCACTGCCGGCGTTCCTGACCCCGCCACCCGCGCACGCTCCCCGCAGGGCCGTCTAGACATGGACGCGATCGCCTTCGACCAGGTGTCGGTGACCTACCCCGACGCTGCGAACCCCGACCCTGCGTGACGTCGACCTGAGCGCTGGAGGAGGGCGAGCTGGCCCTCGTCGTCGGGCGCACCGGCAGCGGCAAGAGCACGCTGCTCGGGGCGGTGAACGGACTGGTGCCGCACTTCACCGGCGGTCGGCTCGAGGGGCGGGTGCTGGTGCACGGCCAGGACACCCGGGAGCACCGACCGCGCGACCTGGCCGACCTGGTCGGGGTGGTCGGCCAGGACCCGCTGGCCGGGTTCGTCACCGACACCGTCGAGGAGGAGCTGGCCTACGGCATGGAGCAGCTCGGCCTGCCGGGCGGCACGATGCGCAAGCGGGTGGAGGAGACCCTCGACCTGCTCGGCATCGCCGACCTGCGCGCGCGCGCCGCTGCGCGAGCTGTCCGGCGGGCAGCAGCAGCGGGTCGCGATCGGCGCGGTGATGACCACGCACCCCCGGGTGCTGGTGCTCGACGAGCCGACCTCCGCGCTCGACCCGACCGGGGCCGAGGAGGTGCTGGCCGCGGTCACCCGGCTGGCCCACGACCTGGCGGTCACCGTGCTGATGGCCGAGCACCGGGTCGAGCGGGTCCTGCAGTACGCCGACAGCGGTGGTGCACGTGCGTCGACGGCCGGGTCGCGCCCGGCCTGCCGGCCGAGGTGATGCAGACCTCCACCGATCGCGCCGCCCGTGGTCGAGCTCGGTCGGCTGGGCCGGCTGGACCCCGCTGCCGATGTCGGTGCGCGACGCCTACCGCGCGCGCCGGCGACCTGCGCGCGCGGCTGGGCGCGACGCTCGACGCCGCCTGCCCGGGCCGCCGGTGCGCGACCGCGCTGCCCTGGCGTCCGGGCTGTCGTCGTCCGGCACGGCGACGTGGTGGCCGTCGACGAGGTCTCGCTCGACGCTGCGCGCCGGCGAGGTCGCGGCGCTGATGGGCCGCAACGGCTCGGGCAAGTCCTCGCTGCTGTGGGCGCTGCAGGGCACCGGCGCGCGTACGTCGGGCCGGGTGACGGTCGACCGGCCGGCGACCCCCGCGACCTGCGCGCCCGGCGCGCGTCGTCGGCGCGGTCGGCCTGGTGCCGCAGACCCCCGGCGACCTGCTCTACCTGCCGACCGTGGGCGAGGAGTGCGCGCAGGCCGACCGGGAGACCGGCTCGGCCCCGGGCACCTGCCGCGCGCTGCTCGACCGGATCGTGCCCGACGTGCCGCGACGAGCATCCACCCGCGCGACCTCTCCGAGGGGCAGCGGCTGGCGCTGGTGCTCGGCGATCCAGCTCAGCGCGCGGCCCGGAGGTGCTGCTGCTCGACGAGCCGACCCGCGGCCTGGACTACCCGGCCAAGGCGGCCCTCGCGGGCGTGCTGCGCGAGCTGGCCGGCGCAGGGCACCGCGGTGCTGCTCTCGACCCACGACGTCGAGTTCGTCGCCGAGGTCGGCCGACCGGGTGCTGGTGCTGGCCACCGGCGAGGTGGTCGCCGACGGCCCCACGGCCGAGGTCGTGGTGTCGTCCCCGGCGTACGCTCCCCAGGTGGCCAAGGTCCTCGGCGGCGACTGGCTGACGCGTCGACCAGGTGAGCGGCGGGGCAGGTGGGGGAGCGATGACCCTGACGTCCGCGACCCGACTGCCGGGCCTCGGCGCCGCCCCCGAACGACCGGGACGTGCGCGCCCTCGCGCTGCGCCCCCGCTCGACGGCGGCCATCGTGGTCGCCTCGTTCGCCGGGCTGCTCGCCTTCGCCTGGCCGCTGCTGGTCGCCGTCGAGCGTCGGGCTGCGGCCAGGACTCCGTCGGCGCCGCTGGCCTTCGGGCTGCTGCTGCCGCTCGTGCTCGCCGTGGTGCTCCTCGAGATCGGCGAGGACGGTATCGACGCCAAGGCCGTCGCGATGCTCGGCGTGCTGTCCGCGGTCGGCGCGGCCCTGCGTCCGCTCGGCGCGGGCACGGCCGGGTCTGGAGACGGTGTTCTTCCTGCTGGTCCTGGCCGGCTGGGTGTTCGGCCCCGGATTCGGCTTCGTGCTCGGTGCCACCACGCTGTTCGGCTCGGCCCTGCTCACCGGCGGGGTCGGGCCGTGGCTGCCCTACCAGATGCTCGGCGCGGCCTGGGTCGGCCTCGGCGCCGGCCTGCTGCCGCGGGTCGGGCGGCGATGGGAGCTGGCGCTGCTGGCGGCGTACGGCGCCTTCGCCGGGCTCGCCTACGGGATGCTGCTCAACCTCTCCGGCTGGCCCTACGGGCTCGGGGCACAGAGCCAGCTCAGCTTCGTCGCCGGCGCCCCCATCGCTGCGAACCTGCACCGCTTCGTGCTCTACTCGCTCTCGACGTCCCTGGGCTGGGACCTCGGCCGCTCGCTGACCAACGTGGTGCTGATCCTGCTCACCGGGCGGGCCGTGATCGCCACCCTGCGCCGCGCCGCGCGCAAGGCGGCCTTCGCCCCCCGCCCGGGTTGAGTTGGGCTCCGCACCGGTGGGTCCTGATCTGCACCGGCGTGAGGCGCAACTCGCACCGGCGTGAGGCCCGACTCAACGCAGGGTGACGCCGGCCTGCTGCATCGCGGCCAGCGCCTTCTCGGTGGAGTCGGGGGCGACCCCGGCGACCAGGTCGGTGAGCAGCGTCGTCTCGAACCCCTCGGCCACCGCGTCCAGGACCGTGGCGCGGACGCAGTGGTCGGTGGCGAGGCCGCAGACGTCGACCCGCTCGATCCCACGCTCGCGCAGCCAGTCGGCCAGGCCCGCCCCGTCGGGCGTGCTGGCTTCGAAGCCGGAGTACGCCGCGACGTACTCACCCTTGAGGAACACCGCGTCGAACGGCCGTGGCGCCAAGTGGGCCCAGAGGTCGGGGTGGAACTCCTCGCCCGTCGTGCCGACCCGGCAGTGCACCGGCCAGGAGTCCACGAAGTCGGGCTCGTCCGAGAAGTGCGCACCGGGGTCGACGTGGTGGTCGCGGGTCGCCACGACGGCGTCGTAGTCGGCGTCCGGAGCGTCCTGCCGGGCCAGCAGCGCACCGACGTCGGCAGCGACCTTCGCGCCGCCGGTGACCGCGAGCGAACCCCCTTCGCAGAAGTCGTTCTGGACATCGACCACGATCAGCGCACGAGCCATACCCGGAGTCTCACGCACCCCCTGCCGAGTCTCAAGCGCGCTGTGCCAGGGTGAGCCGCATGGGGCAACGAGCGGAGATCGTCGCTCTCGTCGAGGCCTACGTCGCAGCGGTCGGTCGCCAGGACGTCGAGGCCACCCTGGCCGCGCTCGCCGAGGACGCCGTGCAGGACGACCCGGTCGGCGAGGGGCACAACGTCGGTCATGCGCAGATCCGGGACTTCCTCGAGCAGTGGTTCTCGGTCACCTTCAGCGCCCGCCTCGAGGAGCCGGTGAGCGTGCACGGCGCCTTCGCGGCCTTCCGCTACGTGATCGAGGTGCCGGCCGGGCGTACGCCGTTCCGGGTGCTGGTCCACGGCTTCGCCGAGGCGAGACGAGCCGCCGACGGGGCGTGGAGGTTCACCACGCTCAAGGTCGTGCCGGACTCGACCGCGCTGAACTGAGACTCGACGGTTCAGCCGCCCTCGTGCAGGGTCGGGATCACCTGTTCGCCGGGCTGCAGCGTCGCGGCCTGCGAGGGCAGCTCGGCCCGCGAGCGCAGGTGCCGCTCGCGCACGGTCGCGAGCGACTCGCGACCGACCACCTCGCCACCGGTGACCAGCGGCACGAGCAGGGCACGATCGTTGGAGTCCGCGGACGGAGCCTCGCCGATCCCCACCACCTCGGCCTCGGCGACCCCGTCCGGCGAGAGCCGGCGAAGGGCGTACTTGCGCCCGCCGATCGAGATCTTGTCCTTGCTCTTCTTCGCCACCGCGACGAGCTCGCCGTCGTCGCCCTCGCGGGCGACCAGCTTGTAGACGAACCCGCAGGTCGGCCGTCCGCTGCCGCCGACCAGCCGGGTGCCGACGCCGTAGCCGTCGACCGGCGCGGAGGTGAGTCCGGCGATGGCCCACTCGTCGAGGTCGGAGGTGACGATGATCCGGGTCTCGCTCGCGCCGAGCCCGTCCAGCTCGGCGCGCACCTGGGTGGCCAGCGAGACGAGGTCGCCGGAGTCGATGCGCACGGCGCCGAGGCCGGTGCCGGCGACCTCCACACCGAGGCGGACCGCCTCGGTGATGTCGTAGGTGTCGACCAGCAAGGTGGTGCCGACGCCGAGCGAGTCGACCTGGGCGCGAAACGCCTCGGTCTCGGTGTCGTGCAGCAGCGTGAACGAGTGCGCGCTGGTGCCGCCGGTGGGGACGCCGTACCGCTGGCGGGCGGCGAGGTTGGAGGTGCTCGCGAACCCGGCGACGTACGCCGCCCGGGCGCTGGCGACGGCCGCCTGCTCGTGCGTGCGACGCGAGCCCATCTCGATGCACGGCCGCTCGCCCGCGGCCCAGGTCATCCGTGAGGCGGCGGACGCGATCGCCGAGTCGTGGTTGTAGATCGAGAGCAGCAGCGTCTCCAGCAGCACCGCCTCCGCGAAGCTGCCCTCGACGACCAGCAGCGGCGAGTAGCCGAAGTAGGTCTCACCCTCGGGGTAGCCCCAGACGTCACCGGAGAACCGGTAGCCCGAGAGCCACTCCAAGGTCGGCTCGTCGACGATCTGCTCCTCGCGCAGGAAGGCGATCTCGGCGTCGCCGAACCGGAACGACTCGATCGCGTCCAGCGCGCGGCCGACCCCGGCCACCACGCCGTACCGGCGTCCGGAGGGGAGCTGGCGGGGGAACAGCTCGAACACCGAGCGACGGTGGCCGGTGCCGTCGGCCAGGGCCGCCTGGAGCATGGTCAGCTCGTAGTGGTCGGTGAGCAGGGCGGAGCTCGGTGGGTTCACGCAGTGCAGGTTAGTGGGCGACGGCCGCGGTGCCGGGTCGTGGCCGGATTGCGGCTCGGGCACCCCGATCGGTCATGATGAGAGGCGTGTCCACCAGTCCGGTCGAGCTCGACGAACCCGAGGTCGACGAGCCTCGTCACCCCCGCGCACCCGTGGGTCACCATCGTGTGGAACGACCCGGTCAACCTGATGTCGTACGTGACCTACGTCTTCACCTCCTACTTCGGCTACTCCAAGTCCAAGGCGACGAAGCTGATGATGGAGGTGCACGAGGACGGGCGCTCGGTCGTCTCGACCGGCACCCGCGAGGAGATGGAGCGCGACGTCCAGGCGATGCACGAGCACGGCCTGTGGGCCACCATGCAGAAGGACGACTGATCATCACCACGAACGTCATGGGGACCACGCAGTGACCCAGGGATTCCACTGGCGCCGGCGCAGCAAGACCTGTGCGGCCAGCTTCAGCGCGTTCGAGGCCGACCTGCTGCGCTCCCTCGCCGGGCAGCTGATCGAGCTGCTCCGCAACGAGTCGGCCACCCCGGGCGTCGCCTCGGACGACGACCTGGAGGCGCTGCTCGACTTCTCCGGGCCGACCACCGCGCCGGACGACCCGGTGCTGGCGCGGCTGTTCCCCACGGCGTACACCGAGGACGAGGAGGCGGCCGGGGACTTCCGCCGCTTCACGGAGGCCTCGCTGCGCAACGGCAAGGCCGAGGCGGCGGGCTCGGTGATCGAGGCCCTGGAGGCGGCCGGGCTGACCGACACGCCCGAGGACGGCCTGTCCATCGACGTCGAGCTCGACGCCGCCGCCGCCCGGGCCTGGCTGCGTTCGTTCACCGACATGCGCCTGGCCATCGGCACCCGGCTCGAGGTGGGGGAGGACGACGAGGACTACTGGGACTCGCTGCCCGAGGACGACCCCCGAGGCCCGGTGCACGAGATCTACGTCTGGCTGGCCTATCCTCCAGGAGACCCTGGTGCACGCGATCAGCCGCTGAGCCTTGACCGTGACAGCAGAACTGTCACAATGGTGGTGTCACTGTCTTCGGCAAGGGAGCCCCCGTGCAGCGCAGCATCTTCGAGGCCGACCACGACGCGTTCCGCGAGACCGTGCGCACCTTCTGCGAGAAGGAGATCGAGCCGCACCACCCGGAGTGGGAGAAGGCCAGCATCGTCCCGCGCGAGGTCTGGACCAAGGCCGGTGCGCAGGGGCTGCTCGGCTTCATGCTGCCCGAGGAGCACGGCGGGGGCGGGGTCACCGACTTCCGCTACAACGCCGTGCTCGACGAGGAGATCACCCGGGTCGGGGCCAGCGGCGTCGGCTTCGTGATCGCCACCGACCTGGTCGCGGGCTACCTGCTCTCCTACGGCACCGAGGAGCAGAAGGCGCGCTGGTTCCCGGGCATGGCGTCGGGCGAGATCATCACCGCGATCGCGATGACCGAGCCCGGCACCGGCTCCGACCTGCAGGGCATCCAGACCACGGCCCGCCGCGAGGGTGACCACTACGTCGTCAACGGCTCCAAGACCTTCATCACCAACGGGATCAACGCCGACCTCGTGGTCGTCGCCGCCAAGACCGACCCGGAGGCCGGCGCGAAGGGCGTCTCGCTGATCGTGCGTCGAGCGCGGGATGGCGGGCTTCGAGCGGGGCCGCAACCTGGAGAAGATCGGGCTCAAGGCGCAGGACACCGCCGAGCTGTTCTTCGACGACGTGCAGGTGCCGGCCACGAACCTGATCGGCGAGGAGGGCAAGGGCTTCATCTACCTGATGGAGAAGCTGCCCCAGGAGCGGCTGGCGATCTCGGTCGTGGCGATGGCGGCCGTCCGGGCGATGATCGACATGACGCTGGACTACGTGAAGGAGCGCAAGGCGTTCGGCCGCCCGGTCGGCTCCTTCCAGAACTCCCGCTTCGCGATGGCCGAGCTGGAGACCGAGCAGCGGATCGGGCAGAGCTTCGTGGACCCCTCGATCACGGCGCTGAACGCCGGCGAGCTGACCATCGACGAGGCCGCGATGGGCAAGTGGTGGACCACCGAGCTGCAGAAGCGCTGCGCCGACACCTGCCTGCAGCTGCACGGCGGCTACGGCTACATGGCGGAGTACCCGATCTCCAAGGCCTACCTCGACACCCGGATCCAGACCATCTACGGCGGCACGACGGAGATCATGAAGGAGATCGTCGGGCGCGGCATGGGACTCTGAGAGACACAGCACAGGTCACTTCGGGTCACGTTGGGATGAAGTTCGCCAGAAGTCGTTGTGCGAGGGGCGGGCCGGTGCGAGGGTGTGGTCCTTGTCTCGTCTAGCAAAGGATCCCTATGTCTGCTCGGAACCGCATCACCCGACCGCGTATCGGTCGTCTGACCTCGGCCCTCGCCGGTGCGGCGGCGCTTGCCGCTGTTGGTGCCCTGACGCTGACCGCGACGGGCGGCACGCTCGGTCTTGCCGCCGACGCTCCCGCAGTGCCGGCCCCGCCGGCCTCGCCGACCAGGCCAACCAGATCCAGAACATCGACCAGGTCCGGACCGCCATCAAGGGCTACTACGGCGACACCGAGACCGACGCCGTCGACCCGGTCGACGGGACGAAGGAGCTGCACGAGCCTTCGCCCGACAGCGCGTGGTCCAAGGACACGACGTGGTCGGGGCCCGGGTCAAGGACTACTTCCGCTCCCAGGCGCAGACCTGGGCCGCCCACCCGAAGAAGCGGGCGATGCTCCTCGACGTCGACGACACCAGCCTGGTCACCTACGACTACGAGATCTACTCCAACTTCGTCTACAACCCGCCGTCAACGCCGCGTTCGTCAACGCGCGCTGTCTTCCCGGGCATCACGGCGACGCGAAGCGGTCGCGGACTACGCCCGAGCCCACGACGTGACGGTGATCTTCCTGACCGGGCGTCCCGAGGCGCAGCGCGGCGGGCACCGTGGAGAACCTCTCCAAGGCCGGCTACGCCGGTGCCGACCGACCACCTGTTCCTCAAGGACCAGACCAACCCGTCCTGGCTGTCCTCGTGCAGCCCGACCTGCACGACGATCCAGTACAAGTCGCTGACCCGGAAGCACATCGAGGACGACCTCGGCTACAAGATCGTGGCCAACGTGGGCGACCAGGTCAGCGACCTCTCCGGCGGCTACGCCAACAAGGACTACAAGCTGCCCAACCCGATGTACTACCTGCCCTGATCACACCCTGATCGAGCCCCGACCGGGTCGGGCGTCCCAGCACGCGGCACCTCGCGTGCGGGGGCGCCCGGCCCGGTTAGCCTTTCCGGGTGCTGAAGCTCGACCGGACGACGTACGACGCGATCGTCGCCCACGCCAAGCGGGACCACCCCGACGAGGCCTGCGGTGTGGTCGCGGGGCCCGAGGGCTCCGACACCGCGACCCGGCACGTGCCGATGGTCAACGCGGCCAGCTCGCCGACCTTCTACGAGTTCGACTCCACGGACCTGCTGCGGCTCTACCGCGAGATGGACGACAACGACGAGGAACCGGTCGTCGTCTACCACTCCCACACCGCCACCGAGGCCTACCCGAGCCGCACCGACATCGGGCTGGCCAACGAGCCGAACGCGCACTACGTGCTCGTCTCCACACGTGAGCACGGGAATAGTGACGGGCCGGTGGAGTTCAGGTCCTACAGGATCGTTGACGGCGACGTCAGCGAAGAAGACGTCCAGATCGAGGAGAACTAGAGACCATGGCCATCGAGGTCCGGATCCCCACCATCCTGCGCACCTACACCGGGGGCGAGAAGGCCGTGTCGGCCGACGGCGACGACGCTGCAGGCGCTGATCGACGACCTGGAGGACAACCACTCCGGTATCAGGTCGCGCCTGATCGAGGACTCCGGCGAGCTGCGCCGCTTCGTCAACGTCTACGTCAACGACGAGGACGTCCGCTTCACCGGCGGTCTGGGCACCGAGCTGTCCGACGGCGACCAGGTCGTCGTGCTCCCGGCCGTCGCCGGAGGCTGAGCGCCCGCCGATGACGCGGTACGACGGCCTGCTCGACTCGGTGGGCAACACCCCGCTGGTCGGGCTGCCGCGGCTCTCGCCGTCGCCCGACGTGCGCCTGTGGGCCAAGCTGGAGGACCGCAACCCGACCGGCTCGATCAAGGACCGCCCGGCCCTGAAGATGATCGAGATGGCCGAGAAGGACGGCACCCTGCGACCCGGGTGCACGATCCTCGAGCCGACCTCTGGCAACACCGGGATCTCGTTGGCGATGGCGGCCTCGCTCAAGGGCTACCGCCTGGTCTGCGTGATGCCGGAGAACACCTCCGAGGAGCGCCGGCTGCTGCTGCGGATGTGGGGGGCGGAGATCCACTCCTCGCCGGCCGCGGGCGGCTCCAACGAGGCGGTCCGGGTGGCCAAGCAGATGGCCGAGGAGCACCCCGACTGGGTGATGCTCTACCAGTACGGCAACCCCGCCAACGCGCTCTCGCACTACGAGGGCACCGCTCCGGAGATCCTCGCCGACCTGCCCACCGTCACGCACTTCGTGGCCGGACTCGGCACGACCGGCACCCTGATGGGCGCCGGCCGCTTCTTCCGCGAGCACAAGCCCGGAGGTGACGCGTGGTCGCCGCCGAGCCGCGGTACGGCGAGCTCGTCTACGGCCTGCGCAACCTCGACGAGGGCTTCGTCCCCGAGCTGTACGACGAGAGCCTGATCGACGCCCGCTTCTCGGTCGGCCCGCGAGACGCCGTACGCCGGGTGCGCGAGCTGCTCGAGCTGGAGGGGATCTTCGCCGGCATCTCGACCGGCGCGATCCTGCACGCCGCCCTGGGCCAGGCGGCGCGGTCGGTCAAGGCCGGCGAGCGCGCCGACATCGCGTTCGTGGTCTGCGACGGCGGCTGGAAGTACCTCTCGACCGGCGCCTACGAGGGCACCGTCGAGGAGGCGGAGCAGCGCCTCGAGGGCCAGCTGTGGGCCTGACTAGGCTGGACCCGTGAGCGACGCCCCGATCGGAATCTTCGACTCCGGGTTCGGTGGCCTCACCGTGGCCCGGGCGGTGATCGACCAGCTGCCGCACGAGTCGACGCTCTACCTCGGTGACACCGCACGCCAGCCCTACGGACCGCAGCCGCTGGCCGACGTGCGCGAGTACGCCCTGGAGTGTCTCGACCACCTCGTCGACCAGGGCGTCAAGCTGCTCGTCATCGCCTGCAACTCGGCCAGCGCGGCGGTCCTGCGCGACGCGCGCGAGCGCTACGACGTGCCGGTCGTCGAGGTGATCCTGCCCGCCACCCGCCGGGCCGTCGCGGCGACCCGGAACGGGCAGATCGGGGTGATCTGCACCCGGGCCACCGCCGACTCCCAGGCCTACGACGACGCCTTCGCGGCCGCACCCCAGGTCACGCTCACCACCCGGGCCTGTCCCCGCTTCGTCGAGTTCGTCGAGGCCGGCATCACCGGCGGCCCCGAGCTGCTGGACGTGGCGCACGACTACCTCGAGCCGCTGCGCGAGGCCGGCGTCGACACCCTGGTCCTGGGCTGCACGCACTACCCGTTGCTGACCGGGGTGATCTCCTACGTCCTCGGTGACTCGGTGACCCTGGTCTCCAGCGCCGAGGAGACCGCGAAGGACGTCTACCGTGCGCTCGCCCGGGAGGGCATCGAGCAGCACACCGGGGCGATCGGCGAGCACCGCTTCCTGACCACCGGTCAGCCCGGCGAGTTCGAGAGCATCGGGGCGCGCTTCCTCGGGCCCGAGCTGGCCCGCGTCGACCAGTTCTCCTCGCTCGCTCCCCGGCTGCGCGGCTGATGACCGGTCGATGATGGATGGTTTCGAGGCGACGCTGTCGATCGGCTGCGGGCTGGTGGCCCTGCACCTGCTGTGGCACGTCCTGCGCAACACCGTGATCACGGATCTGACCCTCTACCTGCTGGGCGTGCTCGAGGCCGTGCTGCTGGTCCAGGTGGTGATCGGGCTGGTCCGGGTGTTCAGCGACCACGGCGAGCTCAACGTCGCGGCGTACCTCGGCTACCTGGTCGGCAGCCTGCTGATCCTGCCGATCGGCTTCGTCTGGGCCGCGGCCGAGCGGACCCGCTCGGGGACGGCGGTGCTGCTGGTCGCGGTGATCGCGGTCCCGGTCCTCGAGCTGCGCCTGCACGACCTGTGGCTGGCCCGATGAGACGGTTCCGACGAGACCCGCGCACGGAGACCGGGTTCGGGCGGGTGCTGGTCTTCGTCTACGGCATCTTCGCCGTCGCCGCCACCGCCCGGGCCCTGGTCCAGCTCGGCACGCAGTACGACGTGGCCCCGGCGGCGTACTGGCTCTCGTTGTTCTCCGGCGTCGTCTACTGCCTGGCCACGGCGGCGATGGCCACCGGGCGTCGGGCGGTCGCGCTGGGCGCGGTCTGCGTCGAGCTGGTCGGGGTGCTGGTGATCGGCACGCTGAGCAACCCGGCCGCCGTCGAGCGCGCCAGCGTCTGGTCGCACTACGGCAGCGGCTACTACTTCGTGCCGCTGGTGCTGCCCTTCGTCGGGCTGTGGTGGCTGCTGCGGGGGAGTGGACGCCAGGAAGGAGCGACGCAGGAGTGATCTGCGCGACACTTCCGGCACGGCGTCGTCCGGCGACTAGCCTCCTGCCATGAGGCTCACCGTCGTCGGCTGCTCGGGGTCGTACCCGGGCCCCGACTCCCCGGCGAGCTGCTACCTCCTCGAGAGCGAGCACGAGGGCCGCACCTGGCGGATCCTGCTCGACCTGGGCAACGGTGCGCTCGGCGCGCTGCACCGCTACGCCGACCCGCTGCGATCGACGCGGTGCTGCTCAGCCACCTGCACGCCGACCACTGCCTGGACCTGTGCGGCTACTACGTGATGCGCAAGTACCACCCGCTCGGCCCGCAGCCGCGGATCCCGGTCTGGGGCCCCGCCGGCACCGCCGACCGGCTCGCCACGGCCTACGAGCTGCCGCTGGACCCGGGCATGCGCGAGGAGTTCGACTTCGGCGCCTACGCCGGGCAGGAGGTCCGGATCGGTCCCTTCCGGTCGAGGCCGTCGCGGGTCAACCACCCGGTCGCCGCCTACGCGCTGCGGGTGCGGGCCGACGGCCGGACGCTGGTCTACTCGGGTGACACCGCGGTCGTGCCCGGCCCTGACCGAGCACGCCGCGGGGGCCGACGTGTTCCTGTGCGAGGCGTCGTTCCTCGAGACCGCGGACAACCCGCCCGACATCCACCTCACCGGGGCCGAGGCCGGACAGGTCGGCCACGGACGCGGCGGTGCCGCCGGCTGCTGCTCACCCACATCCCGCCGTGGCACGACCGCGCAGCAGGTGCTGGCCGAGGCACGCTCGACGTACGACCGGGGACGTCGCGCTGGCGGTCCCGGGCGAGACCTACGAGGTCTGAGCGGCTCAGCCCGCCTGGCGTCGTGCACGCAGATCGCGATCTGCACCCGGTTGTCCACGTCGAGCTTGGTGAACAGCCGCCCGACGTGTGCCTTCACGGTCGGCACGCTCAGGTAGAGCTCGTGCGGCGATCTCGGCGTTGCTCAGGCCCTTGCCGACCGCGACGGCGACGTCGTGCTCGCGCTCGGTCAGTCGGTCCAGGCGGGCGCGGGCGCCGTCGGCGCGGTCCGCCCGGTCGGAGCCGTCGGGCGTCTGCGCCGTCACCTGTCGGATCAGCCCGGCCAGGGCGGCGGGTGAGAGCATCGGCTCGCCCGCGCGCGACGGAGTCGGATCGCGGCGACGATCTCGGCGGGCGGGGTGTCCTTGAGCAGGAACCCGCTGGCGCCGGCGGCGAGCGCGCGCACGACGTACTCGTCGGCGCCGAAGGTGGTCAGCACGATCACCCGTGGGGCCCGGGGTCCCGAGTCGGCATCGGCGCGCTCGGCGCAGATCTGCCTGGTGGCCTCGATCCCGTCGAGGACCGGCATCCGGATGTCCATCAGCACCACGTCCGGGCGCTCGGCCCGGGCCAGCTGGACCGCCGCCGCCCCGTCCGCCGCCTGGCCGACGACCTCGATCTGCGGTGACCCGCCGAGGATCAGCTCGAGCCCCGAGCGCACCAGCGGGTCGTCGTCGACGACCACCACCCGGGTCACCCCTCCCACGGCAGCCACCCGTGCAGGGCGAAGCCCTCGACGTCGTCGGCGACCTCCAGGCGACCCCCGACCAGCTCGGTCCGCTCGCGCAGGCCGACCAGGCCGAGTCCGGCGCCGGGGGTACGACGGCCCGGCCGGACAGCAGCCCCCGCGCGGAGCGGGTTGCGGACCCAGACGTCGACGCCGGCATCGCTGCTGCCCGCCACGGACACCCGCACCCTGGTGCCGAGCGCGTGCTTGCGGGCGTTGGTCAGCCCCTCCTGGACGAGCCGGTACACCGTGCGACCGACCTGGTCCGCTGGAGAGAGCGCGGGGTCGAGGTCGAAGCAGAGATCGACGTCCATCCCCGCCGTGCGTGCCTCGTCGACGAGCCCGGGCAGGTCGCAGAGGGTGGGTTGCGGCCGGTCGCGCAGCGCAGCAGAGACGCCGGGCTCGTCGTCGCGGAGCACGCCGAGCACCTGGCGCAGGTCGGTCAGCGCCTCGTGCGCCTTGCTCTGGATCAGCGCCGCCGTCTCGCGCACCTGCTCGGGCGGCAGGTCGGTGCGGAAGGCCAGCGCGCCGGCGTGCATGCTCACCATCGAGATCCGGTGGGCCAGCACGTCGTGCATCTCCCGGGCGATCCGCTCCCGCTCGGCCGCGCGCGCCGAGGTGACGCGGAGCTCCTGCTGCTGCTCCGCGGCCCGGGCCCGCTCGCGCAGGGACCAGAGCAGCTCACGGCGCGAGCCGATGTACATCCCGCTGGCCAGCATCGCGATGGTGAAGACGATCGCGAAACCGAGGGTCAGCCACCACGGTTCCTGGTCCAACGAGGGCTGCAGGCCGTCGAAGCCCTGGCCGGCGACCACCGAGATCACGCCGAGCAGCACGACCTGGCCCATCACGCGGCGCGTGGCGATGGAGACGGCGGTGAGCATGGCCGGCCCGGCGCTCAGCCCGGAGCCGAGCGCGAGGACGTTCGTGGTCACGGCCACGGCCAGCGGCCAGCGGCGCCGGAACGCCGTGAGCACCAGCGAGGCGACGCCGAGGGTGATGTCGAGGAAGAAGAGCCACCGGTGGTGCGCCCACTCGTCGCTCACGACCTGGACCCAGACGACCGCGCTGGTGGCCGCCATCAGCACGAACCGCCAGGTCCGGCCCCACCAGGTCAGGGGCGGGGTGTAGGCACTCGGGTCGACGTCCTGCACGTTCCCAGCCTACGGAGCCGCCGGGCCGGGGGACACCCGTCGAGGGTCGGGTACGTCGAGTTCCGCCCCCGTCCTCGGTAGGGGGTCGCTCGATGCCTGAGCAGGATGTGCGCCGTCGGCGCAAACGACAGGATCGGTCCATGATTCGAGTGGACCGACTGAGCAGGAAGTACGGCGACTACCTCGCCGTCGACGACGTGAGCTTCGAGGCCAGGCCCGGGCGGGTGACCGGTTTCCTCGGTCCCAACGGGGCCGGCAAGACGACCACGATGCGGGTCATGGTCGGGCTCTCCGCCCCCACCAGTGGTGAGGTCACCGTCGGCGGGCACCATTACGCCGACATCCCGAACCCCGGCCGGCACGTCGGCGTCCTGCTCGACGCGTCGGCCCAGCACGCCGGGCGCACCGGTCGGGAGGTGCTGACCGTGGCCGCCGAGACGATGGGTCTGCCCCGTTCCCGGGTCGATGAGATGTTGGCCCTCGTCTCGCTCAACGAGTCGGAGTCGAAGCGCCGCCTGCGCAACTACTCGCTCGGCATGCGCCAGCGCCTGGGCATCGCCCAGGCCCTGCTGGGCGACCCCGAGGTGCTGATCCTCGACGAGCCGGCCAACGGCCTCGACCCGGCCGGCATCCGCTGGATGCGGGGTCTCCTCAAGGGCTACGCCGACCGCGGCGGAGCCGTGCTGCTGTCCAGCCACCTGCTCAACGAGGTCCAGCTGATCGCCGACGACATCGTGATGATCGGGCAGGGCAGGATCGTCGCCCAGGGCACTCCCGCCGACCTGGTCAAGGACGCCGGGGTCTATGTCGAAGCCGTCGAGGCCGACCGCTTGGAGGCGGCGCTCTCGGGCGCGGGCCTGGGCCCGGTCCGGCTCGGCGACGGGTTCCGGGTCACCTCCGAGGCTCTGCAGGTCGGCAAGCTGGCCGCCGCCGAGCAGCTCACCCTGGTCGAGCTCCGTCCTGCCGACGGAGGCCTCGAGGACCTCTTCCTCGAGCTGACCGCAGCCACCCAACGTGACGGCAACACCGAAGGAGCACAAGCATGAGCAGCGTCCAGACGGCACCACTGGCCGACCCGGGAGTCATCGACATCTCGCAGACGGCACGCACCCCGTTCTCGCGCCTGCTGCGCGTCGAGCTCCGCAAGTCGACCGACACCCGCGCCGGGTTCTGGCTGCTGGCCTCGATGGTCCTGCTGACCGTCGCGATCTTCATCGGCCAGCTGATCACCGGTGCGGTCAGCGACGACCGGCACCTGCGGTTCGGGTCGTTCACCGAGGGGGCGGCCATCGGCACCGGCGTCCTGCTGCCCGTGCTCGGCATCTTGCTGATCACCAGCGAGTGGAGCCAGCGCACCGCGATGACCACCTTCACCCTGGAGCCGCACCGCCAGCGCTCGATCCTCGCGAAGCTGGGTGCGGGACTCATCCTGGCCGTCCTGGTGACCGTCTTCGTGATCGTCGCAGGAGCCGTGGCGAACCTCATCAACGGGGCGATCGACGGTGGTGCGGACTGGGGTGGTTTCGGGTACAAGAGCGTCATCGGGTTCGTCCTGACCCAGTCGCTCGGGATGCTGAGCGGGTTCGCCCTCGCGGCGCTGTTCCTGAACACGCCGGCGGCCATCGTGGCCTACTTCGTCTACGCCTTCGTCGTGCCGAGCATCATCGGGATCCTTTCCACCTTGTCGGACTCGATCGAGAGCGCCCTGCGGTGGTTCGACTTCCAGAACGCCCAGACCCCGCTCCTCGACCTGAGCCTCAGCTCAGGGGCGGAGTGGGGCCGGTTGCTGGTCAGCGGCGTGATCTGGCTGGTGCTCCCGTTGGCGTTCGGGCTGTGGCGGGTGCTGCGGACCGAGGTGAAGTAGCCGCCATCCAGGAGCCGCGAGGCTCGTCTAGGGTCGAGTCATGACTCGCGCAGACGGCCGCTCCGACGACCAGCTCCGACCGATCACGCTGACCCGGCACTGGCAGGACCACCCGGCGGGCTCGGTGCTGGTGGAGTTCGGGCGCACCCGGGTGCTCTGCGCGGCGTCGGCCTCGACCGGCGTGCCGCGCTGGCGCAAGGGCTCCGGGCTCGGCTGGGTCACCGCGGAGTACGCCATGCTGCCCTCGGCCACCAACACCCGCAGCGACCGCGAGTCGGTCAAGGGCCGGATCGGGGGGCGTACCCACGAGATCTCTCGCCTGATCGGCCGCTCGCTGCGTGCGGTGATCGACTACGAGGCGCTCGGTGAGAACACCATCGTGCTCGACTGCGACGTGCTGCAGGCCGACGGCGGCACCCGCACTGCGGCGATCACCGGGGCGTACGTCGCCCTCGCCGACGCGGTGGCGCACCTCAAGGCGGAGGGTGCACTCGGTGGAGGGTCGGGCAAGGAGCCGCTGAGCGGTTCGGTCGCGGCCGTCTCGGTCGGGATCATCGACGGCGTGCCACGCCTGGACCTGCCCTACGAGGAGGACGTCCGGGCCGAGACCGACATGAACGTCGTGATGACCGGCTCGGGGGCCTTCGTCGAGGTGCAGGGCACCGCGGAGGGCGCGCCGTTCGACCGGTCCGAGCTCGACGCCCTGCTGGCCCTGGCCGAGAAGGGCTGCGCGGACCTGACCACGATCCAGCAGACGGCGCTGCAGACGCGACCGGGGGAGTAGCCGGTGGCCGAGCCCGTCTTCCTGGCCTCCCGCAACGCCAAGAAGCTCGCGGAGATGCAGCGGATCCTCGCTGAGCACCTGCCCGACGTCGCGGTGCTCGGCCTCGACGACGTCACGGCCTACGACGAGCCGGTCGAGGACGCTCCCGACTTCGACGGCAACGCGCTGCTCAAGGCCCGGGCCGGCTTCGCCGAGACCGGCCTGTCCACGCTGGCCGACGACTCCGGGCTCGTCGTCGACGCGTTGAACGGGATGCCCGGGGTGCTCTCGGCGCGCTGGTCCGGCGGCCTGGGCGAACCGCTGGGACTGACCAAGGACGACGCCAACAACACCCTGCTGCTGGCTCAGCTCGGCGACACACCCGACGAGCGACGGACGGCGCGCTTCCACGCCAGCGTCGCCTTCGTGCACGCGGGAGGCGAGCTGGTCGTCGGCGGCGACATGGAGGGCCGAGTGATCCGCGAGAGGCGTGGCAGCGGCGGGTTCGGCTACGACGTCGTCTTCGTGCCCACGGAGCAGGAGGGCGACCTGACCTCGGCGGAGATGTCCGCCGAGACCAAGGACGCGATCTCGCACCGTGGTCGGTCGCTGCGCGAGATCGCGTCCCGGGTGGTCGCGGTGCTTCAGACCTCGGCGGCGCCCTCGTCGTCGAACAGGCCCTCGACCGAGAGGTAGCGCTCGCCGGTGTCGTAGCAGAAGGTGAGCACCTTGGCCCCGTCGGGCAGGTCGGGGAGCTTCTGCGCCACGGCGGCCAGCGAGGCGCCCGAGGATGGGCCGACGAAGATGCCCTCGGTGCGGGCCAGGCGCACGGCGTAGCCGAAGGCGTCCTCCTCGCTGACCTCGATGGTGCCGTCGAGGGTGTCGGTGTGCAGGTTCGCCGGGACGAAGCCGGCGCCGATGCCCTGCAGCTTGTGCGGGGACGGGTCGCCACCGCCGATCACCGGCGACTTGGCCGGCTCGACGGCGTACGTCTTCAGCTGCGGCCAGACCTCCTTCAGTGCCTCGCTGACGCCGGTGATGTGCCCGCCGGTGCCGACGCCGGTGATCAGCACGTCGATGCCGTCGGGGAAGTCGGCCAGGATCTCCTGGGCAGACGTGCGCTTGTGCACCGCGATGTTGGCCGGGTTCTCGAACTGCTGCGGCATCCACGCGCCGTCCCGCTCCTCGACGAGCTGCTCGGCCTTGGCGATGGCGCCCTTCATGCCGTCACCGCGCGGGGTGAGCACGAAACTTGGCGCCGTACGCCGCCATCAGCCGGCGACGCTCGACCGACATCGACTCGGGCATCACCAGGGTCAGCGGGTAGCCCTTGACCGCGGCGACCATGGCCAGCCCGATGCCGGTGTTGCCGGAGGTCGGCTCGATGATCTCGCCGCCCGGCTTCAGGGTGCCGTCGGCCTCGGCGGCCTCGATCATGGCCAGCCCGATCCGGTCCTTGATCGAGCCGCCCGGGTTGGCGCGCTCGAGCTTGATCCACACCTCGACCCGGTCACCGAACAGTCGGCTGAGCCGGACGTGGGGGGTGTTGCCGATGACGTCGAGGATGCTGTCTGCCTTCATGGGTCCTCCAGGTTGGTCGATCGATGAGCTTGCTCGGTTGTGCTCAGAGGTGGAACTCCAGATCGGGGGCAGAGTCTTCCCGGGCCCCTGTCCCGGCAGCCGTTGGGTGTACGCCGCCGGTCGATGCCCGCGCTGGTCGCGACGAAGGAGCCCGGCGGGACACTGCGGGTGAGCCAGACGTTGCCGCCGATCCGTGAGCCCGCGCCCGATCACGCTGTCGCCGCCGAGGATGGTCGCGCCGGAGTAGATCACCACGTCGTCCTCGACGGTGGGGTGCCGCTTGGACTGCATCGACTTCTCCACCACCAGCGCGCCCAGGGTGACGCCCTGGTAGAGCCGGACCCGGTCGCCGATCTCGCAGGTCTCGCCGATCACGACACCGGTGCCGTGGTCGATGGCGAACGCAGCGCCGATCCTGGCGCCGGGGTGGATGTCGATCCCGGTGGCGCGGTGGGCCAGCTCGCCGAGCACCCGCGGCAGCAGCGGCACCTGCGCCGTCCAGAGCTGGTGGGCCATCCGGTGCACGGCGGTGGCGAAGAAGCCGGGGTAGGCGAGGATCACCTCGTCCGACCCCGACGGCGGCCGGGTCGCCGTCGGCGGTGGCGCCGAGGCGTCCAGCAGCAGGGCGTCGCGGATGCCCGGCAGGGCGGCGACGAAGTCGCGGCACACCTGACGTCGGGTGTCCTCCTCGACCGTGGGCAGCGCGAGCGCCTCGTCGAGCAGCCCGACCAGGGTCTCGGCGTCGTCCTCGACGTGCCGACCCGGCAGCCCACCTCGCGGGTGTAGTGCGGGAACAGCAGCGCCAGGAAGGCGTGGATCAGCCGCTCGGCGACGTCCGGCAGCCGGGGCGGCAGGTCGTAGGCCGCCCGCTCCGCAGCGATCTGGTCGGTGAAGCCCGCCGGCAGTGACAGCAGGGGCGATCTGTCGGACGTGTCCACGCCGACGACGCTACGTCACGCTCCAGTGGCAGCAGGACCTGGTCGGGGTGCGCCCGGAGAGATTCGAACTCTCACTGGCCAGGACCTAAACCTGGTGCCTCTGCCATTGGGCTACGGGCGCTCGCTGTCCAGCCTAGAGATCGAACCCGAGATCGAACCCGAGATCGGCTCAAGGAGTCAACCAAAGATCAACCTAGAGGCCGAGGTCGCGGCGCAGCTTGGCGACGTGACCGGTCGCCTTGACGTTGTACTGCGCGAGCTCGATCGTGCCGTCCTCGCCGACGACGAAGGTGGAGCGGATCACGCCCTCGACCTCCTTGCCGTACAGCTTCTTCGTGCCGAAGGCGGCGTATGCCTTCAGCACCTCGCGGTCGGGGTCGGAGAGCAGGGTGATGGTGAGGCCGTCCCGCTCGCGGAACTTGGCCAGCTTGGCCGGCTGGTCGGGCGAGATCCCCAGCACCTCGAACCCGGCCGCGTGCAGCGAGTCGAGGGAGTCGGTGAAGTCGCAGGCCTGCGCGCTGCAGCCCGGCGTCATCGCGGCCGGGTAGAAGTAGACGATCGTGCGCCTGCCACGGGAGTCGGCCAGCGAGACCCGGTCGTCGGTGTCCGAGGTGAGCGTGAAGTCGGGCGCGGTGTCGCCCACGCTGAGTCGTTCGGTCATGGCAGCGAACCTACAAGCATCCGGGCGCGGTAGCGTGAGCGCCTGACCGGCGTACGACGAGCGCGAGGAGCGGTAGTGGCGGAGCGAGGACGCGAGTCCATCGAGCAGGAGATGGACGAGGTGCGAGCCCGGCTGGGCACCACGATCGACCAGCTCGTGCATCGCAGCAGCCCGAAGACGATCGCGAAGCGTCAGGTCGGGGTGGTCCGCGCCTATTTCGTCGATGAGGCGGGTCAGCCACGCACGGACCACATCGTCAAGGTCGCCGGTGGCGTGGTGGGCACCATCGTCGTGCTCGGCGTGATCCGCAAGATCGTCGGCTGACAGCAAAGACCGAACGCCTCGCAACCGGGGGCCCGCGAGGTCGTTCGGCCTGCCGGGAGCGTGTGGCTGCTGACGGTGTGGGGACACCTCGCCTCAGGCTCCGCTAGCCCGACGCAACGCGAGCGATGCGCACCGGCGCCCGGTGAGAGAGTCGGCGGGATCGCGCCGATTGCGTCGTCACCCTCATTGTCGCGCGAAGCAGCGGCGACTTCAATACCTGGGCAAATCCGTCAATATCGGTCACAAACGGACACATTTAGGACACCACCAACGGCGCCAGCGGGTAGGAGCCGTTCTGCCGGCGTCCGGTGTCCGAGAGCCACATCGGGTCGAGGTACCCGCGAGGGTCGCGCACGACGACGCGCAGCAGGTACTTGCCCTTCTTCAGGTGTGGCACCGTCACCGACTTGGTCCGGCTGCGGTTGCCCGGCGGGGCTGCGGAGAGCGGCAGGGGCAGGGTCTGCTCCCCGACCGGTTGGTTCGCGGCGTCGGTGAGCTGGACGACGAAGTCCCAGTCGTCGTAGGTGGGTGCGGAGCCGGTGTTGGCCACCGTGAGCTTCAGGGTGAACGTGCTGTCCGACCTGACCGTGCGGGGCACCGTCACCGAGGTGATGCCGTAGCGGTAGCCCGCGAGCTGGGTCGCACGCCGGTAGCCGGCCTGCTGGTCGGCGCTCAGGTCCGCGTAGGGCCGTGGGGTGTTTGCGCTGGAGACCGTCGAGACGTGGTAGTGCGTCACCTGGCGGGCCCCCTTGTTGGTGTCGTCGTCGGAGTGGCACCACTCACTGAGCAGGGGGGCCGTGCGCCACCGCTCCGCGAGCAGGGAGCCGGGCGCCGCGGTGGCGATCAGCGAATACATCTGCGGTGCGCCGAGGCAGTCGGTCCGCAGCCCGAGCCGCGGGCTCATCGCCAGCAGCGCGTTGACCAGCTCGGGCTTGAAGGCGTTGACCACGACGTGCTGCCGCGGGAAGTTGCCGAGCACCGCCCGGGTGAGTCGCTCGGCGTTGGCCACCGTGATCTGGGCGCCTTCGTTGTCGGTGTGCCACTCGCCGTACTTGCCGTAACCGCCGACGTCGATCGAGCCGAGCGCCGGGTCGTCGGCGTAGCGCTGGGCGAGGTGCTGCATCAGGTCCTCCCAGCTGGACAGGAAGGCCGCGCTGTTCCAGTCCGGGATGTTGCCGCCCGGCTGCTTGGCCAGCCAGGACGGCGTCCAGTCGTTCTGGGTCCAGGCGTGGGTGTAGGTGTTGTCCAAGCAGCCGGGGCACCAGGCCAGCACCCGGAAGCTGAAGCGACCGTGGTTCGCGCGGGCCTTGGCCAGACCGGCGTCGAAGAACGTGAAGTCGAAGTTGCCCTTGGTGGGCTCGATCCGGCTCCACGGGACCTGGTCGCGGTAGTAGACGTCGGGCTGTGACCAGGGCTGGGTGGCCTGGCCGGACCAGGCGTACTGCCCGCGCATCGTGTTGGGCAGCGGCGCCGAGTCGATCGGGATCTGTCGCGGCTTGGTGGTGACGGTGCTGCCGCTGGCGGCACTCGCCGTCGACGACCAGCCGAGCGGGCTCAGCAGCGCGACGATCAGCAGGGCGAGCAGAGGCGTGGAGGTGCGCGACGAGCGGACTCGCATGTGAACTCCCGAGAGGGTGAGCGATGTATGTCCGAATTGTCGGTTTTTAGGCACGAACGTGCAAGGGGATCGAGATCGCCGGGCGGGTGGCCGCCACCCCTGGATCCGGGCGACGTTGGGGAGGGTTTGTGAGCCCTTGACTCTCGAACACGTGTTCGATAAGATCGGTCTGTGACCGCACCCGATGTTGAGCAGCTGGCGGGGATGGACGTCCTCGAGGAGCTCGACGTGCTGAGCCGGGTCGAGCACGAGATCGCGGTGGACCGGTTGCTGATAGTGGCCCGGTTCTTGTGCGAGCACCGCGAGGAGACCGTTGATGCTGAGCAGGCGTTTCGCCCGGGTCGGCAGCGTGCGGTGCGCCTGGGTGGTGCCGGGACGCCCAAGGTGGCGGAGTTCGCACCGGCGTTGGCCGCGGGACGGTTGCGTGTCTCGGCGTGGTCGGGGGCACGGCTGTGTGCCGACGTGCTCGACCTCGAGCACCGGCTCCCGCTGCTGTGGGCTGCGCTGGGTCGCTACGAGGCCAACGCCGCTCTGGCCCGCCACGTCGCCCGACGCACCCGCGAGCTGACGCCTGAGCAGGCCGGTCTGGTCGATGCCCGGGTGGTGGAGTCGACCGACGGCAGGTTGGCGTGGGGGCGGTTCATGGCCCTGGTCGACGCGGCGGTGCTCGAGGCCGACGTCGAGGCGGCCCGCCGGCGCGAGGAAGAGGCCCAGACCGAACAGTTCGCGAAGGCGACCCGCTCCACCGAGCACGGGATGCGGGGGTTCTACGTCCGGGCACCGTTCCCGGTGATCGCGCGGATCGATGCCACGGTCGCGTTCCTGGCCGACGCGCTCGCTGCCCAGGGCCACGCCGGGGACCTGGACCAGCGGCGGGTGCTGGCGGTGCTGCTGATGGCCAACCCCGCCCAGGCGCTCGCGGTGATGCGGCTCTACCGCCGGCAGACGGGCGAGCGGCCGGGGCCGCAGGGACGTCAAGGGGGTTTCGAGCCCTTCGAGACGCTCGAAGCGCTCGCTCCGCAGGAACCAACAGGACTTCGTCCTTCCTCAACCACCGAAAGTGCGGGCCCGGCGAGCGACGACGTGCCGGAGGCCGAAGAGCCTGAAGCAGGCCCGCGGCCCGAAGAAGGCCCGGGGGACGTCGCGGAGCCGGAGGCGCTGGCCGACACCCTGGCGCCGGTGCGGTTGAGCAACGTCCTCGATCAGGCCCGGCTTGCTGCCGCACGTGCAGCTCTACGTCCATGTTTCGTGACGAGCCCGACCGGGGTGGCGCGGGTCGAGGGCCCGAGCGGTACCCAGTCGCCGATCAGTGCGGCGTGGGTGCGGCGCTGGTTCGGGTCACACTGCTCGTTCACGATCCGCCCGGTCCTCATCCCCGAGGCGCAGAGCCCGGTCGATGCGTGGGAGGTCCCGGTCCGCCACCGCGAAGCGGTGCACATCATGAGCCCCGGCCGACGTGTTCCCCTGGGCAGCGAACACCACCCGCCACGTCCAGATCGACCACACCGTCGCCTACGACCCGCACGGCCCACCGGGCCAGTCCGGGGTCGGGAACTACGGCCCACTGACCGCGTTCCACCACCGCCTCAAGACCCACGGCGGGTGGCAGGTCGCCCAACCCTTCCCCGGCATCTACCTCTGGCGCGACCCCTCGGGATGCGACCTACCTCGTCGACCACACCGGCACGCGGCGTCTAGTAACCCGTCGCGGCTGACTCCCGGCTCTTGCGACGCCCGGGCACGCACTTCGCTCCGTTGCCGTCGCGCGCTGGACGACTGGGCAGGGTCGTGCTCCGGCGCCTGGTGACGCACGCGCCAGACCACGATTCAGCCGCAACGGCTGACACCGGCGAGGTCGCCCCGCGGCTGCGGCAAGCACCGAAATCGTACACTCGCGCGCGCCGCTCGGCCGTGCGAAGGGGCGCGGCGCGGTGCCCTGCGCGCGGGCGGCAGGATGGCCGGTATGACGATCGTTCAGCCGTCCACGCCGTCCCGCCGCGGCATCCTCGTCACTGGGGCGTCGCGAGGAGTCGGCGCCGAGGTGGCCCGCCTCTTCGCGGCCGAGTGTGGCGACCGAGTTGCCGTGCACTACCGCTCGTCAGGCGCTGAGGCCGAGGCCGTGGCGAATGGACTCGAGGGCGACGGGCACGCCGTGGTGCAGGGTGACCTGGCCGACCCGCAGCAGGTCGAGCGTCTTGTCGGGGAGGCCGCCGCTGCCCTCGGGCGGATCGATGTGCTGGTCAACAACGCAGCGTTGTTCGCCGAGGACCCGGCCACGCAGGGAAGAAGATTCGAACTGAGCGTCGAGCACTCCTCATACGAGGAATGGGTGCAGGGATGGCGCCGCACGACCGACGTCAACCTGCTGGGCACGGCCAACGTCACCTATCTCGTCGCGCGGCACATGCTGGGCGTCGATCCCGCGCCCGACCTGCCCCGGGGGCGGGTCGTCACGGTCGGGTCGCGAGGCGCCTACCGGGGGGAGCCGCAGGTGCCGGCCTACGGCGCCAGCAAGGCCGGGGTGCACGCGATGACCCAGTCGCTCGCGGTCGCGTTGGCACCGCACGGGATCGGGTGCGTCGGCATTGCACCCGGCTTCATCGCCACCGACATGGGAGCAAGCGTGCTCGATGGACCGGAGGGCGATGCGGTGCGCGCCCAGAGTCCCTTCGGCCGGGTGGCTACACCGCAGGAGGTCGCGGCGGCGGTCATGGCGCTGGCGCAGCCGCGCGCCGAGTGGGCCTCGGGCGCGATCGTCGACTTCAACGGCGCCTCCTACCTGCACTGACGCTGTCCGCATGCACGCGTCTGCCAAGACGATGTAAAAAACGGCCCCAGCGCATCGTGCAGGCCGATCCTGCACCACCTATCGATCGTCTTTCCGCGAATCCCGACGCGGGTGCAGGAGTCAGTCGGGCTGGCGGAATCGATGCTGAGAAGCACTGCTCAAGGCGACTTGCTGCCAGGCTGGCCGGTCACGGGTGCTGAGCTCTACTCCCTGACTCGCACTACGGCGAGCAAGGAGCCGAGCAATCCTCGCCGACCTGGTGGTCGATCAGTGGCTGTAGCCGTGCACGTACGGGAGCAACGCAGGGAGCTCGGGGTGCAAACGATCCGAGCCGTGTCCTGGAAGTGGTGCGCCATCAGGGACTCGAACCCCGAACCCGCTGATTAAGAGTCAGCTGCTCTGCCTATTGAGCTAATGGCGCGCGAGGAGGAACGTTACCAGCGGCTCAGGGCAGTGTTAAATCGGCTTCCAGGACCGCCATCGCGGCGTTGTGTCCGCCGAGGCCGCTGACCGCGCCGCCTCGCCGTGCGCCCGACCCGCACAGGAGCACGCCGGGCCACGCGGTGGCGACGCCCCACCGTCGCGCGGGGGTGTCGAGGCGTTCGTGCTCGTCGGCCCACGGCCAGGCCAGGTCGCCGTGGAAGATGTGCCCGCCCGGCATGGCGAGGTCGTCCTCGACGTCCTGCGGCACCTTCGCCTCGATGCACGGACGACCGGTGGAGTCCCGGCGCACGCAGTCGAGCAGCGGCTCGGCGAGGGACTCGTCGATCGCGGCGACGGCCCGGTCCGTCGCGGTCTGCCGGCCCTGGTCCCGGTCGGCGTCGAACAGTGCCGCCGGCATGTGCAGGCCGAAGTAGGTCAGCGTCTCGGCGTCGGTGCCGGCCAGTGGGCCGAGGATCGAGGGATCGCTCAGCGAGTGGCAGTACAGCTCGCCCGGGGGGCGGCGCGGAATCGCACCGCCGGCCGCCTCGGCGTACGCCGCCTCGATCTCGGCGTAGCCCTCCGCGACGTGGAAGGTGCCGGCGAAGGCGGCCGCCGGGTCGTCACCGGAGCGCAGCTGCGGGAGCCGGTCGAGCAGGAAGTTGATCTTGAGCTGGGAACCCGCCGGCCTGGCCTCCGGCGACTCGGCGCCCACGAGGTCGTGCAGGACCCAGGGTGCGACGTTGGCCAGCACCACACCCGCCTCGATCGTGCCCTCCTCGCTGACGATCTCGGCACCGTCCGCGCTCGGGTGGATCGCGCTCACCGCCGCCTCCGTGAGCACCTCGGCCCCGGCCTCCCGGGCCGCCGCCGCGAGCGCGTCGGTCACGGCTCCCATCCCGCCGACCGGCACCCGCCACTCACCGGTGCCGTTGCCGATCAGGTGGTAGAGGAAGCACCGGTTCTGGATCAGCGACGCGTCGTCGAGACCGGCGAACGTGCCGATCAGGGCATCGGTGCCGACGGTGCCGCGCACCAGGTCGTCGTCGAAGCGCGCCCGAAGCAGCTCGCCCAACGGCCGCTCGACCACGCCGTCCCACAGGTCGCGATCGACGTCCCGGGCGAGGTCGGAGCCGCGGGGGAGCGGCTGGGTCAGGGTGGGGGCCACGACGCCGGCGAACGACTCCATCTGCGCGTAGAAGTGCTGCCAGGCGTCGTACGCCGTGTCGCTGCCGGTCAGGGCGTGGAAGGACGCGCGGGTCGCTTCGGCCTCAGGACGCTCGACGAACAGACCGAGGTCACGGCCGCCCCGGCGCACCGGGCTGTACGACGCGGTCGAGCGGGAGCGCAGCTCGATGTCGAGCCCGAGGTCGGCCACGACCTGCTGCGGGCAGCAGGCTGACCAGGTAGGAGTAGCGGGAGAGCTGCACCCCGGTGCCGGGGAACGCCTCGGCGCTGACCGCGGCACCGCCGGTGTGGTCGAGACGCTCCAGCACCAGCACCGAGCGCCCCTCGCGGGCCAGGTAGGCCGCCGCGGTGAGGCCGTTGTGCCCACCACCGACCACCACCACGTCGTACGACGTGCGGGACGCCCTCACGAGAAGTACTCCCGCAGGCCGGTGAGCAGGCGCTCGACGTCCGCGTCGTCGGTGTAGGGCGCGAGTCCGATCCGCAGGCCCCCGGAGGCGCCGAGACCCAGGGCCTGCGCCGCCTCGATGGCGTAGAAGGAGCCGGCCGGGGCGTTGACCCCGCGCTCGCCGAGGAATCGATGCAGGTCGGCCGGGTCGTGACCGGCGAACGTGACCAGCAACGTCGGGGTACGCCGGCGTGCCCGCGAGTGCAGCACCGCGCCGGGCAGCTCGGCGAGACCCTCCTCCACGACCAGCCGGAGCCGGTCCTCGTGCTCCTCGATCGCGGCCATGGAGCGCAACAGTCGCTCCCGGCGCGTCCCCGGTCCGGCGACCGCGTCGGCGAGGAACTCGATCGCCGCGGTGGTGCCTGCCATCAGCTCGTAGGGCAGGGTGCCCAGCTCGAACCGCTCCGGCACGCTGTCGGACGAGGGCAGCAGCTTGTCGGGGTGCAGCTCCTCGAGCAGCTCGGGACGTCCGGCGACCACGCCGCAGTGCGGACCCAGGAACTTGTAGGGCGAGCACGCGTAGAAGTCCGCGCCCAGCGCCGCCACGTCGACGCCGTGGTGCGCCGTCGCGTGCACGCCGTCGACGAAGAAGGCCGCACCGCTCTCGTGCGTCAGGTCGGCGATGGCGCGGAGATCGGGGACCGTCCCGATCAGGTTGGAGGCCGCCGTCAGGGCGACCAGCCGGGTGCGCTCGCCCAGCAGCGCGCCGACCACCTCCGGCTCGAGCTCGCCGGTGGCCGGGTCGAGCTCGGCCCACCGCACGGTGGCGCCCACCGCCTGCGCCGCGAGCACCCACGGACGGATGTTGGCGTCGTGGTCGAGCCGTGAGACCACCACCTCGTCGCCCGGCCCCCAGCCCTTGGCCATCGTCCGGGCCAGGTCGAAGGTCAGCGCCGTCATGCTGCGTCCGAACACGATGCCCGCGGGGTCGGCCCCGAGCAGGTCGCCGAGCGCCGCCCGGGCGGCCGCCACGATCGCGTCGGAGTTCCGCTCGGCGGCGGTGCGGCTGCCGCGGTTGGCCATCGGGGACGTGAGCGTCGCCGCGATCGCCTCCGCCACGACGTCGGGGGTCTGCGACCCGCCGGGGCCGTCGAAGTGCGCCGCGCCGCCACCCCGAGCCGGGTCGAGGGCGGGGAAGTGCGACCGGATCCTGGCTACGTCGTAGGACTCCATGAGGTCAACGTAGACGTCAGCGGAATGTTGACGTGTCACCTATTGTTGTTCTGGCAACATCGAGACGAAGAGGTGGCCTGATGCCTGCTGTGACCGTGGACGACCTGACCGTGCTGCACCGGGTGAAGACCCCGGGACTGGGGGACCGGGTGCGCCCGGTGAAGCAGGTGATCGACGCACCGTCCGGCTACGAGGGCGAGGGCTTCCCGGTCCGCCGGGCCTTCGCCGGGGTCGACCTGCGCGACCTCGACCCGTTCGTGCACATGGACCAGATGGGTGAGGTCGACTACGCGCCGGGGGAGCCGAAGGGCACGCCGTGGCACCCGCACCGCGGCTTCGAGACCGTCACCTACATCATCGACGGGATCTTCGACCACCAGGACAGCCACGGCGGTGGCGGCAGCATCACCGACGGCGACACCCAGTGGATGACCGCCGGGTCGGGCCTGCTGCACATCGAGGCGCCGCCCGAGCACCTGGTGATGTCGGGCGGGCTGTTCCACGGGGTGCAGCTGTGGGTGAACCTGCCGCGCGACGCCAAGTGGAACGCACCGAAGTACCAGGACATCCGCTCCAAGGACGTCGGGCTGGCCACCTCCGCCGACGCGGGCGCGCTGGTGCGCGTCATCGCCGGTGAGGTCGACGGCGTCGAGGGTCCCGGGTCGACGTACACCCCGATGTCCCTGGCGCACGCCACGCTGGCGCCCGGGGCGCAGCTCGAGCTGCCGTGGGACCCGGCGTACAACGCGCTGGTCTACGTGCTCTCCGGCCAGGGCAGCGTGGGCCTCGAGGGGCGTCGGATCCGCACCGGCAACCTGGCCGTCCTGGACGCCGGCGACTTCGTCAGCGTCACGGCCGACACCACCCAGGACAGCCGTACGCCGGCGCTGGACGTGCTGGTCCTCGGCGGTCGTCCGATCCGTGAGCCGGTCGCCTGGGCCGGGCCGTTCGTGATGAACACCAAGGCCGAGGTGATGACGGCCTACGAGGACTTCCAGAAGGGCAAGCTGGGCAGCATCCCGTCGGTGCACAACGCCCCGACCACGCTGCAGGAGGGCTGACCGGGTCAGTAGAAATGCAATAGGGCCACCACCCGGGAGGGTGGTGGCCCTATTGTTTTGTGCAGCTGGATCAGCGAACGGTGTAGGTCCTCAACGGCGTCGCACCGATGTCCGAGTTCTTGTAGAGCGCGACCTTGTGGGTCTCGCCACGCACCCCGAAGTACTTGTAGTAGTCGGGGTCGCCAGAACCCTGGTGGATCCGGAACACGCGGTCACCGTCCACGGTGACGACCCACTTCACGGTCTTCCCCTGCAGCGTGCCTGGCGGCAGCTGGTCGGCGTTGAAGTGGATGATGATGCCACCTGCCGGGATGCCGACCGTCGTGTGCGAGTCGGTGTCGTGCACCACCGGCTGTCCTGGCGGAGTTGCCGCCTCCTCGCTGGAGAAGGTGTACTTGTTGTCGCCGAGAGAGATCGACTCCAGCACCCCGTCGCCCTTGCCTCCGCTGAGGACGCCGTAGCCCGCCTGGATCACCTGGGTGTGACCCACGGCTCCTGGAGACGCGCTGAGGCTCGTGGCCCAGTCGTCCAGGGAGGCCTGCGCGGGATCGCCCTTGGTCTCGGGACTGTTGTCGGTGCAGTAATTGTCCGCGAGCGCGGAGTCCTTCTCGCCCTCGTTGCCCTTGAAGGAGTCGGTGTCCTTGTTCAGGTAGGCGGTGTCGTCGCCGTAGGCCCGCTCGACCTGGAGTTGGCAGTCCACCGCGCCGTCCCCGTCGACGTCGAGGTTCAGCTTGACGGACGGTCGCGAGTCGGTACCGTCCCACTTGCCGACGGCACTGTGCACGTCGGCGAGGTTGATCGGTGCGGTGAGGTCGAAGACCCCGACGGCGTAGGAGTCACTGTCCGGCGACTGGAGGTGGATGCCCTCGCGGAGGAAGTCCACGGTGGGGGTTCCCACGGTCAACGTACGGGCCGCGTCGAAGTCACCCGCGCGGACGTCCGTGTTGGTCGCGGCGGACGCACTGGCCGCGAGACCGGCTCCACCGACCACGACGGCCGCCGCGATGGCCGCGGATCGCTTGATGTTCTTGTTCACAGGTTTGTCCTTCTCGAAGGGGGATGAGCTGCCTTCCAGAAGTTTGTTCGCGACGGCTACAAGGCGCAGCCGATTCGACAAACTTGTACAAATCAACTGTTGATGCAAGAACTGCCCGGCAATGCCGGCAATCACCGGCGTGCGCTTTTTCGGAACGCAAAACCGCCCCGCGCCTCGGATTCGCGACGGTCAAGAAAGAATGAACCGTAGGCCAGGAGTGGACTCCTGGCCTACGGTTCATCGGGGTGAGTAACGGGACTTGAACCCGCGACATCCGCCACCACAAGGCGGCGCTCTACCAGCTGAGCTATACCCACCATGCGGCCCGCCGTCGAGCGGCAGGCCGGGATGGAGTCTAACCGGTCAGGCCCCGGAGTCCGAAACCGGTTTGACCCCGGTCAGCGCACCCGCGTGCAGCGCCGCGATCCGTCTGGCCTCGGCGCTGTCCGGGCCGGGTGAGGCGACGAAGACCGCCTCGCGGTAGAAGCGCAGCTCCTCGATGCTCTCGCGGATGTCGGCGAGCGCCCGGTGACCACCGGCCTTGGCCGGCGCGTTGTAGTAGGAGCGCGGGAACCAGCGGCGCGAGAGCTCCTTGATCGAGGAGACGTCGACGATGCGGTAGTGCAGGAAGCCGCCGAGGCCCGGCATGTCGCGATCGATGAAGGCCCGGTCGGTGGCCACCGAGTTGCCCGCCAGCGGCGGGCGGCTGCCCTCCGGGCAGTGCTCGGCGATGTAGGCCAGCACCTGGGACTCGGCGTCGGCCATCGTGGTCCCGGCATCGAGCTCCTCGAGCAGGCTCGACGTGGTGTGCATGTTGCGCACGAAGTCGTCCATCTGCACGAGCGCCTCGGCCGGTGGCTTGATGACGATGTCGACGCCGTCCCCGAGCACGTTGAGGTCGAAGTCGGTCACGAGCGCGGCGATCTCGATCAGCGCGTCGGCGACCAGATCGAGCCCGGTCATCTCGCAGTCGATCCACACCAGTCGGTCGCTCACGGGGCGACCCTAGGTGGTCAGGGCGCGTGAGACCACCTGCGCCCCCGGCGCGGCGTTGTCCCGACCACCTAGAGTGGGGCCCATGCGAGAGCGGCTCGGTTACGTCGGACTTGTCGCGCGTCTGGTCGTCGGGGGCATCTGGTTGTGGGCCGGTCTGCTCAAGCTGCCGCACCCGGACTCGAGCGTGACCGCGGTGCGCGCCTACCAGCTGCTGCCGATCGGGGTGGTCGAGCCGGTCGGCCGGTTGCTGCCCCTGGTGGAGGTCGTGGTCGGCGCACTGCTGGTCCTCGGCGTGCTGACGCGATTCGTCGGCGGCGTCTCGGCGCTGCTCCAGGTCGCGTTCATCATCGGCATCGCCTCGGTCTGGGCGCGAGGGATCGCGATCAACTGCGGCTGCTTCGGTGACGGCGGCGTCGACCCGGACGCGATCTCGAAGTACCCCTGGGAGATCGCCCGCGACGTCGGCCTGACGGCTCTCTCGCTCCTGCTGGTCTGGCTTCCGCGCACGAAGCTGGCCGTCGACAACGTGCTGTTCCCCGCACCTCGTCCAGTCCCGGAACACCAAGAGGAGAACCATGTCCACGCAGAGCCGTGAGCGCAGCCGCAGCGAGAAGGCGGCCGCGATCCAGGCGGAGCACTCGCGCCGCGAGCGCAACCGCAAGGTCGCCATCACCGCCGCGATCATCGTGGTGGTGGCGGTGGTCATCGCCGGCGGTTTCTGGCTCACCCAGGACAAGTCGACGCCGGCCGCCGCCTCCACGAGCAACGTGAAGGCCGCTTCCTCCGACAACTCACTGGTGGTGGGCCGCAACGCGAACGCGACGACCAAGGTCGTCATCTACGAGGACTTCCTGTGCCCGTACTGCAAGCAGTTCGAGTCGCAGAGCCGTGACTTCCTGCGCACCGACGCGGCGCAGGGCAAGGTGCTCGTCACCTACCGCCCGTTCCACCTGCTCCAGGACAACTACTCGACGCTCGCGCTCAACGCCTGGTCGCAGGTGCTGGCCAAGGGCACGCCGAAGCAGGCGCTGGCGTTCCACGACGCGCTGTACGACAACCAGCCCTACGAGCAGGACACCAGCAAGCCGGGTGTCTCCGACCTGGAGAAGCTGGCCGGGAAGTCGGGGGTCTCCTCGTCGGTGACCTCGAGCTTCGGCACCGAGAACAAGTCCTTCCTCGACGCGGTGCAGAAACGGGCCGCGGCAAAGAAGATCCAGAGCACCCCGACGATCATGGTCAACGGCCAGCCGCTGAAGGGTGGTTCGATCGACGAGCTGGTCAGCAACCTCGAGAAGCAGATCGCCTCGGCCGGCTGAGCCGGACGACACCATGCCCCTCGACGACTTCATCGCGGGCCTGCCCAAGGCGGAGCTGCACGTGCACCACATCGGCTCCGCCTCGCCCGAGATCGTGGCGACGCTGGCCGAGCGGCACCCGGACAGCGCCGTGCCGAGCGATCCCGACCAGCTGCGCCGGTACTTCGAGTTCCGCGACTTCGCGCACTTCATCACCGTCTACCTCTCCGTGGTCGACCTGGTCCGCGAACCGGCCGACGTGCGGCTGCTGACCTACGAGGTCGCCCGTGAGCTGGCCACCGTCCAGCAGGTCAGGTACGCCGAGCTGACCTGCACGCCGTACACCACGGTGCTGCCGGGAGTGCCCGACGCCGGGATGCCGATCGAGGCCTACACCGAGGCGATCGAGGACGCGCGGGTCGCCGCCGAGCGGGACTTCGGGATCGTGCTGCGCTGGATCTACGACATCCCCGGCGAGGCCGGCCTGCCCGCCGCGGACGCGACCTTGGACCACGCGCTGCACCACGCACCCGACGCGCTGGTCGGCTTCGGCCTCGGTGGCCCGGAGGTCGGCGTCTCCCGGCCGCAGTTCCGTCGGCACTTCGAGGCAGCTCGCGCAGCCGGGCTGCACTCGGTGCCGCACGCGGGCGAGACGACCGGCCCGCAGACGGTCTGGGACGCGCTGCGTGAGCTGGGCGCTGAGCGGATCGGGCACGGCACCTCCGCCGCGACCGACCCGGAGCTGCTGGCCCACCTGGCGGCCACGGGCGTACCGCTGGAGGTGTGCCCGTCGTCGAACGTTGCCACCCGGGCCGTGCCCACGCTGGGCGAGCACCCGCTGCCACGGTTCGTCGAGGCCGGGGTCGCGGTGAGCATCAACTCCGACGACCCGTCGATGTTCAACACCACCCTCAACGCCGAGTACGCCGTCGCCGCCGACCTGCTCGACCTCGACCAGGCAGGGGTCGCCGCGCTCGCGGTCGCCGCGGTGGACGCGTCGTACCTCGACGAGCCGGGCAAGCGCACGCTGCGCGAGGAGATCGCGGCGTACGCCGACGGGTCCGGCGGTTGAGGAGGCACCGGCTCGAGACGGTGCAGGCCGTCGGGCTCGGCGAGGCGCGCGACAAGCGCACCCGTGCGCTGTCCGGCGGGCAGCGGCGCCGCCTCGACGTGGCGCTGGGGATCGTCGGACGCCCGGCGCTGATCTTCCTCGACGAGCCGACGACCGGCTTCGACTCCCGGGCGCGGCGCCCGGCGTCAGCTTCACGCAGTACTTCGCGGCCGGGATGACCGCCTCGGGCGTGATCATCTCGAGCTGCCAGTCGCTGGCCATCGCGATCGCGGTGGAGCGTGACGACGGCACCCTCAAGCGGCTGCGCGGCACGCCGATGCCGGCTGCGGCGGTGTGGCTGGTCGGCGGGCTGCTGGTCGGCCTGTGGACCTTCCGCTGGACCCGGCGCGACGACGGTTGAGGCCCGAGCGGGCTCATACTCCGCTCGGGCACCTTCTTTCTACGACAGCGCGGCCGCGCTCCCGGTTCGCGACACGCGCGCTGCGGCGACCAGCTCCTCGACCAGCGCCGCCGTGGCCGGCACCGTCTCGGCACCTCTGCGGTGCAGCAGGCCGACGTGCCGCTCGCCGAGGCCGGGCGACGCCACGACGGCGACCCCGGGGTGCCGGTAGGCCTCGAGCGCCGAGGCGGGCAGCAGGGTGATCCCCAGGCCGCGGGCGACGAGGTTCTGCACCACGACGTAGTCGTCGGTGGTGTGTCGCACCTCCGGCTCGAACCCGGCCGACCGGCAGCGCTCGACCAGGTGCTCGCGGCACCGCACGCACCCGCCGACCCAGGTCTCCTCGGCCAGCGCCGCCAGGTGCAGCCGGCGCCGCCCGGCGGCCGGGTGGTCGAGGGGTACGACGAGGTGCACGGGCTCGCGCACCAGCTCACGCCAGACGAGCTGTGCGGTCTCCCGCGGCGGGCCGCCGTGGCCGAACACGATCGCGAGGTCGGCCTCCCCCTCGAGCACGGCCAGCGCCGCCTCGGGCGGCTCGGCCTCGACGAAGCCGACCTCGACCCCGGGGTGGTCGCGGGCCAGGTCGTGCACGGCGCTGGGCACCAGGGTCGCGGCGGCCGACGGGAACGCCACCAACCGCACCCGGCCGGCCCGGAGCTGGGCGAGAGCGGCCATCTCCTCCCCGGCCACGTGCAGCTCGGCCGCGACGGCGTCGGCGCGCGCGAGCAGCGCCGTACCCGCCTCGGTGAGGCGGACGCCGCCGGACCCCCGCACCAGCAGCGGACCGCCGACGTCGCGCTCCAGCCGGTTCAGGTGCTGGCTGACCGCCGGCTGGGTCCAGCCCAGCTCGCGGGCCGCGGCACTGATCGAGCCGGCTCGGGCCACGTCACGAAAGATCAGGACGCGGCGGGGATCGAGGCTCATGCACCCAAGCATGGCTTATGGATGCACCTAGGAGAACACCTCTTCCTTTGATCCCGGACGCACGGCAGAGTGATCACCATGATGACTGTGGGCCTGATCGGCGGACTCTCCTGGCACTCGACCGCGTCGTACTACCGGCTGCTCAACGAGCAGGTCGCGGAGCGACTGGGTGGCCACGCGTCGGCGAAGGTCTCGATGCAGTCGCTGGACTTCGCCGAGATCCGCGACTGCCAGGTGCGCGGTGACTGGGAGCGCTCGGGTGAGCTGCTCGCGGACGCCGCACGCCGCTGCGAGGCCGGGGGAGCCGACTTCGTCGCGCTGTGCACCAACCTGATGCACAAGAACTTCCCGGCCCTGGAGTCCGCGATCTCCGTGCCTGCGGTGCACATCGCCGATGCCGTGGCCCGTGTCGCCACGGCCAACGGCGCGACGACGGTGGGGCTGCTGGGTGCCAAGTGGGTGATGGAGGAGACCTTCTACGCCGACCGGCTCGCGACGCACGGCATCGAGGTCGTCGTGCCGGACGCGGACGAGCGCGCCTACGTCGACCACGTCGTGTTCGACGAGATCACCCAGGGCCGCTTCCTGGACGACTCGCGGGCGGCCTACGTCTCGATCATGGAGCGCCTCGCCGGTCGCGGCGCCGACGCGGTCGTGCTCGCGTGCACCGAGATCGGGCTGCTGGTCGGGCCCGACCAGGCACCCCTGCCGGCCATCGACTCCGCCGCGGCACACGCCGAGCTGCTCGTGGACCTGGCCCTGGCGCAGCAGCCGGCGCTGGCCACCTAAACTCCGCGCGTGAAGCTGCGCCACCACCAGAGCCTCGCCATCGCCGCCCTGGAGCGGGCGTGGACGACCGGGGACCGCCGCTCGCTGGTGGTGCTGCCGCCCGGAGCGGGCAAGACCATCCTCGGTCTCGAGGCGGTACGCCGGCTGCTCGCGTCCGGCGAGATCGGGGCGGGCGTGGTGCTCGGTCCGAACACCGCGATCCAGGGCCAGTGGTCCGACCAGGCCGAGCTGCTGGGTCTCGAGGCCGGCACCGACCGGTCCCTGAGCAGCACGCTGACGGCGCTGACCTACCAGTCGTTGGCGGTCTTCGAGCCTGACGACGAGGCGGACGAGGACGGTGCCGAGTCCGACCGGTCCGAGGGGGCGCCCAGCCTGATCGGCGACCTGCACGAGAACGGTCGCGCCCTGATCGAGCGGCTGGAGCAGGCCGGCCCGATCCTGCTCGTCCTCGACGAGTGCCACCACCTCGTCGAGATGTGGGGACGGCTGCTCGCCGAGGTCCTCGACCGGCTGCCGCAGGCCCGCGTGCTGGCCCTCACAGCGACGCCGCAGGAGGTGCTCACCGCGAGCCAGCAGGCGCTCGTCAACGGGCTCTTCGGCCCGGCCGTGTACGCCACCTCGATCCCGGCGGTGGTGCGCGAGGGTGACCTCGCGCCGTACGCCGAGCTGGTCTGGCTCACCGAGCCGACCGCCTCCGAGCGGGACTGGCTGGCCGAGGGCGCCGAGCGCTTCACCGAGCTGACCACGGCGCTGAGCGACCCCGACTTCGGCGACCCGGCGTTCCTGCCCTGGCTGGACCAGCGGTTCGTGACCCGCAGGCCAGGGGCGTCCCTCGTTTCCTGGCCGAGCCTGGTGCGCACCGAGCCCGAGCTGTGCGCGGCCGCCCTGCGGATGCATTTCGCCGGACTGCTCGCGCTGCCGACGGGCGCCCGGATGGACGAGGAGCACCGACGCGACCCGTCGGCCGACGACTGGATGCTGCTGGTCGAGGAGTGGCTGGAGGCTCAGCAGGAGCGCGAGCACGTCGTCGAGGCCGTACGCCGGGCCCTGCCGTCCGTGGGGTTCGTGCTGACCCGCCGCGGCATCCGCCGCGGGCGTACGCCGGTCGACCGGGTGCTGGCCCGCTCGGAGTCGAAGACCACCGCGGCCGTGCAGATCGTCGCCAACGAGCGCACCGAGCTGGGTGACGCCGCCCGGATGCTGGTGCTGTGCGACCACGAGGTCGCCGGCGCCACCCTGCCGGCCGACCTGGACGGGGTGATCGCTCAGCAGGCGGGGTCGGCCCGGGCCGTGCTCGCCGCCTTGCTGGCCGACGACGCCGGTGCGGACGCGGTGCTGGTGACCGGACGGACGGTGGCCGGGTCGGCGTCGACGCTGAGTGCGCTGATCGCGCACGTGGCACTGACCGAGCCGGACCTCGCGGCCACGCTCACGCTCGTGCCCGGCGAGATGCCGCTGATCGAGGGACGGTGGAGCAGCCGGCGGTGGGTGCCCCACGTGACCCGGTTCTTCGAGTCCGGCGGCTGCCACACGCTGGTCGGCACCCGCGGCCTGCTGGGGGAGGGCTGGGACGCCCGCCGGGTCACCGGACTGGTCGACCTGACCTCGGTCACCACCACGACCGCGGTCGTGCAGACCCGCGGCCGCGCACTGCGCACCGACCCGTCCTGGCCGGACAAGGTGGCCCTCAACTGGTCGGTGGTCTGCGTCGCCGCCGACCACCCGCGCGGCGACAACGACTGGCAGCGCCTGGTGCGCAAGCACCGAGGCTTCTTCGGCGTCGACGAGGACGGCGACGTGGTCGACGGGGTGGCTCACCTCGACCCGCAGTTCTCGCCGTTCGCTGTGCCACCGGCGGACGACTTCTCCGCGATCGACGCCCGGATGCTGGTGCGCGCACAGGACCGCGACGTGGTGCGCGGACGCTGGGCCGTCGGCACGCCGTACGACGACCACGCGGCGATGTCGGTGCGGATCCGCGCCGAGCGGTCGGGCACCCTCGGCACGCAGGCGCTCCCGGTCGTGGTCGTCCAGGCGGCCGACCGGATCGTGGTGCGTGAGCCGCCGCCCGAGGCGTCCCGGGTGCCGCAGGTCCTCGCTGCGGCCTCGACCGTGGTGGCGCTGCTGCTCGCGTTCGCCGGCGCGCCGTGGACGCTGCTGGTCGCGGTGCTGGCCTGGGCCGGCGTGCTGGGGCGCCGGCTGCTGGCGGACGAGAGCCGGGGCCGCGAGCTGGTCGCGGACGCCGCCGCGCCACCGTCGGTGGAGCGCGTCGGCGGGGCCGTCGCGGACGCGCTGCACCGCAGCCGGCTCACCGACGTCGGGAGCGAGGCCCTGCGGATCACCCTGGACGACAACGGCGACCACCGCTGCGTGCTGGGTGGTGTGGACGAGACGCAGTCGCAGGTGTTCGCGACCGCGCTCGACGAGGCCGTCTCGGCGATCGCGACGCCGCGCTACGTCCTGCCGCGCTGGGTCCCGCTGCCCGGTCCGGTGCCGTGGCGCGAGGCGGTCGACGTCGCGCGCGGTCGCCCCCGCCCGGCCGGCGGGGAGATCTGGCACGCGGTGCCCACGGTGCTCGGCGTCAACGCCGAGCGGGCCGCGGCGTACGCCGATGCCTGGGACCACTGGATCGGCGGCGGGAAGGCGTTGTTCACCGGTTCGCCCGAGGGTGCTGGTGTGCTCGCGGCGCAGCTCGGCGCCGACCCGTTCGATGTCAGCACCACCATGCGACGCACCTGGAGCTGAGCCCACCGGGGCGATAGTCCCTGACGAAATCCACCTGAAAGAAGCGAATACCGGTGCGGAACGTCAGGGACTATCGGCCGGCGGGCCCCAGCAGGACACCGGCGTGGGCCGGCAGGTGCAGGGCATCGCCCACGGTGGCGGTGGAGCAGGTCGTGACCAGCGGCGCGGTCGCCCCGCCCAGCGGCACCTCGACCTCGTCCGACCCGGTGTTCACGACCAGCTCGAGGTCGCCACGGCGCATCCGGAACACCCGGCCCTCGACGGTGCAGGAGACGGCGCCGAACGCCGGGTCGGTCAGCGCCGGGTGCTCGCGGCGCACGCGGGCGAGCTCGCGGTAGAGCGCCAGGACCCGGGCGTGCCGCCCGGACTCCGGCTCGGACCAGTCCAGGTGCGAGCGCTCGAAGGTGGCGGGGTCCTGCGGGTCGGGCACGACCGCCGGGTCCCAGCCCATCTGCTCGAACTCGGCGATCCGACCCTCCGCCGTGGCCCGGCCGAGCTCGAGCTCCGGGTGGCTGGTGAAGAACTGGAACGGCGTCGAGGCGGCCCACTCCTCGCCCATGAACAGCATCGGGGTGAACGGCCCGCACAGCGTCAGCAGCGCCGCGCAGCCGAGCTGGTCCTCGTCGAGAGTCGCGGTCAGCCGGTCACCGACGGCCCGGTTGCCGATCTGGTCGTGGTTCTGGCTGCACACCACCAGCCGCCAGGTGGGCATCGTCGCGGTGTCGACCGGCACGCCGTGCTCACGGCCCCGGAAGGAGGACCAGGTGCCGTCGTGGAAGAAGCCGCGCTCGCACACCTTGGCCAGGGCGTCGAGCGGCTCGAAGTCGGCGTAGTAGCCGGTCGTCTCGCCGGTCAGCGCAACGTGAACGGCGTGGTGGAAGTCGTCGCTCCACTGGGCGTCCAGCCCGTAGCCGCCGGCCTCGCGCGGGGTGACCAGCTTCGTGTCGTTCAGGTCGGACTCGGCGATCAGGGTCAGCGGCCGGCCGACGTGGGCGCTGTACGCCGCGGTCTCGACGGCCATCTCCTCGAGGACGTGCACCTCGGAGGAGTCCTGCAACGCGTGCACGGCGTCGAGCCGCAGCGCGTCGACGTGCAGGTCGGCGAACCACATCCGTACGTTGTCGCAGATGTAACGGCGCACCTCCTGCGACCCCTCACCGTCGAGGTTGACCAGGTCGCCCCAGGTGTTGCGCCCGCTCTTGAGGTAGGCGCCGAAGAGCGGCAGGTAGTTCCCGCTCGGGCCGAGATGGTTGTAGACCACGTCCTGCACGACGCCGAGGCCCCGGTCGTGGCAGGCGTCGACGAAGCGCTGGTACGCCGCAGGCCCGCCGTACGTCTCGTCGACGGCGAACCAGTCGACCCCGTCGTAGCCCCAGTTGTGGGTGCCGTTGAACGCGTTGACCGGCATCACCTCGACCAGGTCGACGCCGATCGAGAGCAGGTGGTCGAGCCGCTCGATCGCCGAGTCGAGGGTGCCCGCGGGGGTGAAGGTGCCGACGTGCATCTCGTAGATCACCGCACCGGCCAGCTGGCGACCGGTCCAGGCCCGGTCGGTCCACGCGTGGGCGCCGGCGTCGAAGGTGCGCGAGCGCCCGTGCACGCCGTCGGGCTGGCGGCGGGAGCGAGGGTCGGGCCGCGGCGTCTCGTCGTCGTCGAGCAGGAACCCGTAGTCCACCTCGCCCGTCGGTGTCGGGCCGGTCGGTCGCCACCAGCCGGCCCCGTCGCGCTCCATGTCGACGACCTCGTCGCCGACACTCAGGCGCACGCGTGCGGGCTTCGGGGCCCAGACCTCGAAGCGGTTCACGCCCGCACCAGCAGGGCCACGGGCAGCTCCTCGAGGATCGACGCGACCGTCGGTCGGGCAGGGAGCGTCAGCGACCGCGTCGAGACCAGGTCCAGGTAGTCGCCGGCCGCCAGGTCCAGCACCGTCTCGCCCCACCCCCCGCGCGCGGCCAGACCGAGGGGCAGCCGGGTCGCGACGCTGATCGCGCCGCCCCGGTCGAAGGCGAGGACGTGCCCAGCGGCCGGTCCGCTCGCGGGGACGGCGGCGTACGACGTGAACAGCGCGGGCCGCTCGCGGCGGGCCGTCAGTGCGGCGTGCGTGACCAACAGCTTCGCGACACCGGGGTCGTCGACGGCGTGGCTGAGGTGCGCGGTGGCGCCGTCGCGCACCGCGGCGAGCAGCTCGGCGCGCTCCTCGAAATCGACCGGGCGGCGGTTGTCCGGGTCGACGAGGCTCTGCTCCCACAGCTCGGAGCCCTGGTAGACGTCGGGCACGCCGGGCAGGGTCAGCGCGACCAGCTTGGCCGAGAGCGCGTTGCTCCACCCCGGGCCGGCGGTGCGCTCGAGCAGGTCGTCGAGGGTGGCCCGCACCTGGCGGTCGTCGAAGGCGGCGTCGACGGCACGGTGCACGGCGTGCTCGTACGCCGTGTCGGGCGCGGTCCAGGTGGTGCGGTCGCCGGCCTCGCGCATCGCCTTCTCGGCGTACCCGTGCAGGCGGGTGCGCAGGTCGGCGTGCGGCTGCGCCGGCCACGCCCCGAGCACGGCCTGCCAGAGCAGGCTGCCGAAGCCGGGATCGGGCAGCGGCGCCAGCCCGAGCAGCCGGTCGAGCGCGTGCGCCCAGGCCTCGGGCATCTCGGCCAGCACGGTGATCCGCGCCCGGACGTCCTCCCCGCGCTTGGTGTCGTGGGTGGAGGTGGTGGTCATCGCCTGCGGCCGGTCGCGCTGGCGCCGGGCCATCGCGTCGTGGAAGTCCGGCACCGTCAGCGCGAACTCGCTCGGGTCGCCGCCGACCTCGTTGAGCGAGGTCAGCCGCGAGTAGCGGTAGAACGCGCAGTCCTCGACGCCCTTGGCCATCACCATCCCGCTGGTCTGCTGGAAGCGGAGCGCGGCGTCGTTCGCCGGGTCGGACAGGACCGGATGCAGGGCGTCGAGCGTGGTCGCCAGGTCGGGCCGACGCTCCCGCGCCGCCGCAACCGCCCGCTCGAGGTGCTCGCGCCCCGCCGGGAGGTAGGAGCGGTAGACCGGGAAGCACGCGATCAGCTCGGCCACCGCGTCGGCCACTTCCGCTGGTCGAGCAGGTCCCCCGGCCCCTGCGTCGAGACCGAGGACACCTCCCGGACGATCCGGTTCACCTCCGAGCCGCAGGATCGTGTCGGCGACCGCGCGCTTGGTGTCGTGGATCAGGGCCGCCCAGTCCGTCGGGCCGCCGCGCAGGCGGGCCTCGAGGGCGTCCAGCGCGGGCTGCCCGGCCGGGTCGGTCAGCACCCGGTCGATCGCACCGAGGGCGTCGTACCCGGTGGTGCCGGCGGTGGCCCAGTCGGTCTGGAGGATCTCGCCGGGCTCCAGGATCTTCTCGACCAGCACGTACGCCGACCCGGTCAACCCGGCGAGGTCGTCGAGGTAGCCCTTCGGGTCGCGCAGGCCGTCGGGGTGGTCGACACGCAGGCCGTCGACCAGCCCCTCGTCGAACCACCGCTTGATCTCCACGTGTGAGGCGTCGAAGACCTCGCGGTCCTCCACGCGCAGCGCGGCCAGGGTGTTGACGGCGAAGAAGCGGCGGTAGTTCAGCCGGTCGTCGGCGGTGCGCCAGCCGACCAGCTCGTAGGACTGCCGGGCGTGCACCTCGTCAGGGCTCCCGGACCCGGTCCCGGGGGCGAGCGGGTAGCGGTTGTCGTGGTAGTGCAGCTCGTCCGCCGACGATGCTGAGGTGCCCGACCGCTCCGTCCGGGCCCAGGTCGTCGTCCCCGACCACCGGGATCCGCAGCCGGCCCGTGCCGGCGTCCCCAGCCAGTCCCAGTCGACGTCGAAGTACGACGCGTACGCCGAGTCCCGGCCGAGCCGCAGCAGGTCCCACCACCAGGCGTTCTCGGCCGGGGTGGCCACGCCGACGTGGTTGGGCACGATGTCGACCAGCACCCCCATCCCGAGCCGCTCCGCCTCGGCCGAGACCGCGGCCAGCCCCTCGGCGCCGCCGCGGGGCGGGTCGATCCGGTCGTGGCCGACGACGTCGTAGCCGTGGCTGCTGCCCGGCTCGGCCGCCAGCAGCGGGGAGAGGTAGACCCAGTCGACGCCGAGGTCGTGCAGGTAGGGCAGCAGCGCGGCCGCGGCGTGCAGGTCGAAGTCCGCGGTGACCTGCAGCCGGTAGGTGCTGGCCGGGGTGCGCATCAGGCGCGACTCCGAGCCCTCGGCGTGCCGGGTGTACGACGCCAGCGAGGCCGCGACCGAGTGGTCCGGGTCCTCCTCGACCTCGCCGTGCTGGCGCAGCACCAGCATGCTGCCGGCGGCCAGCGTCAGCGAGCCGCCCGGGGTCGAGGCCGAGCGTGCCGGTCGCGGCGCCGGAGGTGTCGAGCACGACGTCCCAGCCGTCGGCGTACTCCTCGGGCGGCAGGGTGACCTCGAGGTCGTCGCCGGCGGCGTTGAAGTAGAGCACGAAGTGGTCGTCGGTGATCGCCCCGCCGCGGGCGTCGGTGCCGGCGATGCCGTCGCCGTTGAGGTACATCCCGATCGACTTCGCGCTGTCGCCGCCTCGGTGTCCCAGTCGCCGTCCTCCATCGGGCGGCCGTCGACGTGCAGCCAGACGATGTCGTTGAGCCGCTCCTGGCCCGGCTCGCCGATGCGCACCGTGTTGCCGGTGAAGAAGCGCTTGCGCCGGAAGGTCGGGTGCGCCTGGCGCAGCCTGGCCAGCGTCGAGGTGAACTCGATCAGCGGCTTGTCGGCCCGCTCCCAGTCGACCCAGCTGATCGCGGAGTCCTGGGCGTAGGTGTTGTTGTTGCCGTCCTGGGTGCGGCCCGAGCTCGTCGCCGTGCAGGATCATCGGCACGCCCTGGCTGAGCAGCAGGGTGGCCAGGAAGTTGCGCTGGGCCATCGCGCGCTGCTCGAGCACCTCCGGGTCGTCGGTCGGACCCTCGACGCCGCGGTTCCACGAGCGGTTGTGGCTCTCGCCGTCGTTGTTGTCCTCGCCGTTGGCCTCGTTGTGCTTGTCGTTGTAGGAGACCAGGTCGCGCAGCGTGAAGCCGTCGTGGGCGGTGACGAAGTTGATGCTCGCCACCGGGCGCCGCCCGGAGTGCTCGTAGAGGTCGCTGGAGCCGGCCAGCCGGCTGGCGAAGTCGCCCAGCGACGGCTCGCCGCGCCAGAAGTCGCGCACGGTGTCGCGGTACTTGCCGTTCCACTCGGTCCACTGCGGCGGGAAGTTGCCGACCTGGTAGCCGCCGGGGCCGACGTCCCACGGCTCGGCGATCAGCTTGACCTGGCTCGACCACGGGGTCCTGCTGGACGAGCTCGAAGAACGTCGAGAGCCGGTCGACGTCGTAGAACTCGCGGGCCAGCGCCGAGGCGAGGTCGAAGCGGAAGCCGTCGACGTGCATCTCGGTCACCCAGTAGCGCAGCGAGTCCATGATCAGCTGCAGCGAGTGCGGGTGGCGCACGTTGAGGGAGTTCCCGGTGCCGGTGTAGTCCATGTAGTACTGCTGCGTCGTCCTCGACGAGGCGGTAGTACGCCGGGTTGTCGATGCCCTTGAAGCTGAGCGTCGGGCCGAGGTGGTTGCCCTCGGCGGTGTGGTTGTAGACCACGTCGAGGATCACCTCGATCCCGGCCTGGTGCATCGTCTTGACCATCGACTTGAACTCCTGGACCTGCTGGCCGTTGGTCGGGTTCGCGGCGTAGTCGGCGTGCGGGGCGAGGAAGGCCAGGGTGTTGTAGCCCCAGTAGTTGCGCAGGCCCTTCTCGAGCAGGGTGTTGTCCTGGACGAACTGGTGCACCGGCATCAGCTCGATCGCGGTCACGCCGAGCCGGGTCAGGTGGTCGGTGATCGCGGGGTGGGCGAGGCCGGCGTACGTGCCGCGCATCGCCTCGGGCACGTCGGGGTGCTGCTCGGTGAGGCCCTTGACGTGGGCCTCGTAGATGATCGACTCGTTGAGCGGCACGTTCAGCCGGCGGTCGCCCTCCCAGTCGAACCACGGGTTGGTCACCACGCCCAGGGTCATGTGCGGCCCGGAGTCCTCGTCGTTGCGCTTCTCGGGTTCGTCGAACTCGTAGCCGAACAGCGACGGGTGCCAGTCGATCTCCCGGTCGGTGGCCTTGGCGTAGGGGTCGAGCAGCAGCTTGCTGGGGTTGCAGCGCAGACCCTGGGCCACGTCGTACGGCCCGGTGACGCGGTAGCCGTAGCGCTGGCCGGGCTGCACCGGCGGCAGGTAGGCGTGCCAGACGTGGGCGTCGACCTCGCGCAGCGGCACCTTGGTCTCGGCGCTGGTCCCGGACTCGTCGGGCTCGTCGAACAGGCACAGCTCGACCGAGTCCGCGACCTCGCTGAACAGCGCGAAGTTGGTGCCGCCGCCGTCGAACGTGGCGCCCAGCGGGTAGGGGTCGCCCGGCCAGATCTCTGGGGTGCTGCTCTGCTGGTTCATTGGCACGATCCAACCACGAAGGTGGGGGCTGCCGGTCCTGGGCAGCGGGCCGGGGTGACGTGCGCCACGTCGTTTGGCAGGCTGGGCCCGTGTATCCCGGAGCCACCGCAGCCACCCACCCCGACAAGGCGGCGCTGGTGATGGCCGACACCGGCGAGACCGTGACGTACGCCGAGCTGGAGGATCGCTCGGTCCGTCTCGCGCACGTCCTGCACGACGCGGGCCTGCGCCCGGGTGACGCGGTCGCCCTGCTCTCGCCCAACGGCGTGCGCTACTACGACCTCTACTGGGCGGCGCTGCGCAGCGGGCTGTTCGTCACCGCGATCAACTTCCACCTCTCGCTGGCCGAGCAGGCGCACATCCTCGCCGACTGCGGCGCCCGGGCGTTCGTGGTCTCGCGGTCGCTCGGGCAGCGCGCCGAGGAGCTGGCGGCCGAGGTGGCGGACCTCGAGCTGTGCCTGGCCTTCGGCGAGGGGGCCGTCGAGGGGTTCGGCGACTACGAGGCGGCGCTGGCGGCAGCCTCCGACGTCGCGTTCGAGGACCAGCCGGCCGGCGGTGACATGCTCTACTCCTCGGGCACGACGGGGATGCCCAAGGCGATCCGGACCTCGCGGCCCGCCCGCCAGATCACCGAGCCCGGTGACCTGCTCCTCGCCGTCTTCGGCCAGCTCTACGGCTTCGACGCCGACACCGTCTACCTCTCACCGGCACCGCTCTACCACGCGGCGCCGCTGCGCTTCTGCGGGCTGATCCACATGGTCGGCGGGACCGTGGTGATCATGCCGCGCTTCGACCCGGAGGAGGCGCTGGGTGCCATCGAGAGGTTCCGGGCCACCCACAGCCAGTGGGTGCCGACGATGTTCGTGCGGATGCTCAAGCTGCCCGACGAGGTCCGGGCGCGCTACGACGTGTCGTCGCTCGAGGTGGCGGTGCACGCGGCGGCACCCTGCCCGATCGACGTCAAGCAGCAGATGATCGCGTGGTGGGGCCCGATCCTGCACGAGTACTACGCCGCCACCGAGTCGGCGGGCGTCACCGTGGTCGGGCCCGAGGACTGGCTGGCGCACCCCGGCACGGTGGGCCGGGCCGGGCTCGGCGTCCTGCACGTCTGCGACGAGGCGGGCGACGACGCCGCGGAGCTCGCGGTCGGCGAGACCGGGCTGGTCTACTTCGAGCGCGACGAGATGCCGTTCCGCTACCACAACGACCCCGAGAAGACCCGGGCCGCGCAGCACCCGCACCACGACAACTGGGCCACCACCGGTGACATCGGCCGCCTCGACGACGAGGGCTACCTCTACCTCACCGACCGCAAGGCGTTCATGATCATCTCCGGCGGGGTGAACATCTACCCCCAGGAGATCGAGAACGCCCTGACCCTGCACCCGGCCGTCTACGACGTCGCCGTGATCGGGGTGCCCGACGACGAGATGGGCGAGCAGGTCAAGGCCGTCGTCCAGGTCGCCGAAGGGGTCCGGTTCGGCCCGGAGCTGGCCGCCGAGCTGATCGACCACGTGCGGTCGCGGATCGCGCACTTCAAGGCCCCGCGCACCGTCGACTTCGTCGACGAGCTGCCCCGCACCGCCACCGGCAAGCTGCAGAAGCGCAAGGTGCGCGCAGCGTACGTCTGAACCATCCGAGGTCGGCTCCCCGTGCCAGGTTCACCACGGTATGCAGGCGAACCTGAAGTCCCCACACCGTGCATGTCGTGGACACTTCGGGTAGGTCGTGGACACTGGCGCGCTTGTCCACAATGTCTGAAATCCACCGGCATACCGTGGTGGACCTGAACTCCCCACGACGAACCTGGAGCAGGACCCGGGCTCACAGCACCTTGCCGGGGTTGAAGATCCCGAGCGGGTCGAGGGTGTCCTTGATCCCGCGCTGCAGGGCGATCGCCAGCGGGTCGAGCTCGCGGCGCATCCCCTCGCGCTTGAGCAGGCCGACGCCGTGCTCGCCGGTCACCGTGCCGCCGAGCGCGATGGCGGCGTCGAGGATCTCCTCGAACGCCGCCTGGGCCGCTGCTCGGGCGGCGTCGTCGCCGGGCGGGGTGATCAGCAGCGGGTGCAGGTTGCCGTCGCCGGCGTGGGCGATGGTCGACATGGTCACCTCGTGCCGTGCGGCGATGTCCTCCAGCCGGCCCAGCATCTCGGGCAGCGCCGAGCGCGGCACGCAGACGTCCTCGGTGAGCACCGGGCCGAGCCGCTCCATCGCCGGGTAGGCCAGGCGGCGGGCGGCGAAGAGCGCCTCCGCCTCGTCGTCGTCGGTCGAGACCGCCGCGAAGATCGGCGAACCGGCCCCGAAGGCGTCGACCACCGCCTGCGCCTCCGCGTCGCCACCGGCGCCGGGGGTGTCGACGCGAGCCAGCAGCAGCGCCTCGGCGTCGGCCTCCAGACCCAGGTGCTTCCAGTCCTCGACCGCGCGCAGGGTGGCCCGGTCGAGCAGCTCGAGGGCCGAGGGGGTCAGGCCGCGCCGGGTGACCTCGGCCACCGCACGACCGGCGTCGACGAGGCCCGAGAAGGCGCCGACGACCGTGCGCGGCGTTCCGGCAGAGCGCGGGGCGCAGGCGCAGCGTCACCTCGGTGACCACGCCGAGGGTGCCCTCGGAGCCGACCATCAGCGCGGTGAGGTCGTAGCCGGCCACGCCCTTCGCCGTACGCCGGCCCAGGCGCACGGCGTTGCCGTAGCCCGCCGGCCCGCCCATGACCGCCCGCAGGCCGAGCACGTAGTCGCGGGTCACGCCGTACTTCACGCAGCACAGGCCGCCGGCGTTGGTGGCGACGTTGCCGCCGATGGTCGACCAGGGCGCGCTGGCCGGGTCGGGCGGGTACCAGAGGCCGTGCTCGGCGACGGCCGCCTTGAGGTCGTCGTTGACGATGCCCGGCTCGACGACCGCGATCAGGTTGTCGGGGTCGATCTCGCGGACCGCGCTCATCCGGGACAGGTCGAGCACGACGCAGCCGTCGACGGCGTTGGCGCCGCCGGACAGGCCGGTGCCGGCGCCTCGGGGCACGACGGGCACCCCGAGGTCGGCGCAGACGCGCACGGCGTGCGCGACCTCGGCCTCGGTGCGCGCCCGCAGCGCCACCGCGGCCGCACCGACCGGGGCCCACTCGGCCTCGTCGTGGGACAGCGAGGCGACCACGTCGGGGTCGGTGACCAGCCGGTCGTCCGGGATCTCGCGGCCGAGCGCCTCGAGCAGGGTCTCGTGCTGTGTCGTCACGGTCATCGCAGTGCCTCTCGAGGAGTTCCGCCGTCGCCTCGGCGCCCTTGCGTGTCATGATCAGTCCGGCGTGGTCCACCCCGTCGACGCCGACCACGGTCGTCGCCTGACCGGCGTACTCGCGCACCGCCGCGGGCGGGTAGGCGGGTGCAGTGTCCGGTCCGCTGCCCCACTGCGCGTGCAGGAAGCGCACGGGGACCCCGACGTCACGCCACGGCATGTCGCCGAAGAAGACCGCGCGGGCGTCGCCGACCAGTGCCTCGCCGGAGAGCCGTACTCGGCCGTCGCGCAGGTCGTGCTCGAGGTAGGTCCGCAGCAGCGGGTCGCCGCGGTCGAGCAGCGGAGCGGTGCTGGAGCAGAAGTAGTCGAGGTAGTCCTCGACCGAGGTCCAAGTGCGCTCGAGCCGCCCGATGCGGTCCGCGAAGGCCGACTCGACGGTGTCGGGGGTGAGACCCGGCGGCACGGCCATCGGGTACCCGCCGTCGACCAGCACGATGCTGCTCACCCGGTCGGGGTGGCGCCGGGCGAGGTGCAGCGCCACGAACCCACCCATGGACATCCCCACGACCGGTACCCGGTCCAGACCGAGGTGATCGAGGAGCAGCGCGAGGTCGTCGGCGTGGCGCTGCGGGGTCGAAGGCCCACTCACGCCCACGCTGTCGCCCCGACCTCGCAGGTCCGGAGCGATCAGGCTCAGCTCCGGGGCGGCTCCTCGCAGCCAGTCCCACAGCCGACGGTTGCTGCTGAGCCCGTGTACCGCGAGGACCGGCTCGGTCGCGTTCGTGTGCTGCTCGTAGGCGAGCTCACCGCCCGGCACCGCCACGGTCGAGGTTCCTTCTCCGGGGACCAGCGGTGTCGGTGGCATGGGATCCACCGTACGACTCAGCCCGGGTCAGCCCCTCAACCCGGCGGCGATCTCCGCCAGGGCGGTGGAGAGGTCCACGGTCGGGGACCAGCCCCAGCCGCGGGCGCGGTCGGCGAGCACCTGACCGGTCCAGGCCGGCTCGTCGTCCCAGATCGGCTCGACGCCCAGCGCGCCGGTGACGGTCGTGTAGTAGTCGCGGTTCGTGGCTGGCCCGGCGGCGACGTTGACGACGGTGCAGCCGCCCTCCACCGGGGCGGTGGCGGGGTCGGTCGAGGTGGCCACCCGACCCGCCGCGAGGTTGGCGGCAAACATGGCGAGGTCGTCGACGTGCACCCACGCGAAGCTCTGGTCGGCGACGGCGTGGCGCGCCTGCTCGTCCTCGCGCGCTGCCTCGGGGCGCCTGGTGTTCCACACCGAGGTCTCGCCCGCTCCGAGGATGGCGGGCGGGCGGAGCAGGATGCGGGTGATCCCGTCGATCCCGGCCAGCGCGGCGTCGGCGTCGCGCTTGGTGACCGGGTAGTCGCCGGCGTCGTCGGCGACCAGGGCCGAGGACTCGTCCACGTCGCCCATCCCAGGCGAGCGGTCGTAGACCGCCGCCGTGGAGATGTGCACCAGCCGGTCGACGCCCGCGTCGACGGCCGCACGGGCGATCACCGAGGTGGCCTCCACCCCGATCCGGTGCTGGGTCGCCAGGTCGCTGCCCATGGGGTGCACGGTCGTGACGACCGCGTCGGCACCCTCGACCACCGACGCAGCGAAATCGGGATCGCCGAAGTCACCCACGTGCTCCTCCAGCCCGGCCAGGACCGGGGCGGTGCCGGCCCGGCGTACGACGGCACGCGCGGTCGCGCCCCGCTCGACCAGCGCGGCGCAGATCCGGGAGCCGACGAGGCCGTTGGCCCCGGTGACCACGACGACAGGAGAATCACTCATGGCTCCAGCCTCGCACGGGCGCTCACACGATCGCGCCGAGGATCAGCACCAGGATCAGCGCCACCACCGAGATCACGGTCTCCATCACCGACCAGGACTTGATCGTCTGCCAGACGGTCAGCCCGAAGTACTCCTTGACCAGCCAGAAGCCGGCGTCGTTGACGTGGCTGAAGAACAGCGAGCCGGCGCCGAGCGCGAGCACCAGCAGCGCCAGGTGCGGCTGGTCGAGGGCTGGCGCCCAGCGGGGCCGACGATGCCGGCCGCGGTCACCGTGGCCACGGTGGCGGAGCCGGTGGCCAGCCGGATCCCGACCGCGATCAGCCAGCCCAGCAGCAGCACCGAGATCCCCGAGCCCTTGGCGAGGTCGCCGATCACGCCGGCGACCCCGGAGTCGGAGAGCACCTGCTTGAACCCACCGCCGGCCGCGACGATCAGCATGATCGAGGCGACCCCGGGCAGACCGGAGCCGAGGGAGGCGTTGACCTGGCCGCGGTTCATGCCCGAGGTGTGGCCGACGGCGACCATCGCGACGAGCACGCCGACGAACAGCGCGAAGGACGGCTCGCCGACGAAGTCGAGCACCTTGCGGGTGCTGGTGCCGTCGATCGAGGACGATCTCGCCGACGGCGCGGATCAGCATCAGCACCACCGGCAGCACGATGCGAGATGATGGCCAGCGCGAACGTCGGCTGCCGGGTGGCGCCGGCCTTCTCCTGCGCGGTCTGCTCGGGCTCGCTCTCGGAGCGTTCCTCGTGCCGACGCTGCCGCCAGTCGGCGCGTCGGGGCCGCCCTGCTGCTTGCGGCGTCGCCCTCGTCGGCGCCGTGCACCGCGTGGCCGTCGGCACCGATCGCGAGCGCGTGCACCGGCACCCACTGGTCGACGAACCGGGCCAGCAGCGGCCCCGCGACGATCAGCGTCGGGATCGCGACGATCAGCCCGAAGATCAGCGTGTAGCCGAGGTCGGCGTGCAGGAAGCTCGATCGCGGTGATCGGCCCCGGGTGCGGCGGCACCAGCCCGTGCAGGACCGAGAGCCCGGCCAGGGCGGGGATGCCCGACCAGCATCAGCGAGACCTTCGTGCGCCGGGCCACCAGCACCACGATCGGCACCAGGATCACCACGCCGATCTCGAAGAACATCGGCAGCCCGATGATCGCCGCGATCAGCGCCATCGCCCACGGCAGCCGCTTCGGGCCGACCCGGTCGACGATGGTGTCGACGATCCGGTTGGCCCCGCCGGAGTCGGCGAGCAGCTTGCCCAGCATGGCGCCGAGCGCGATCAGCAGCCCGACGCTGCCGAACGTCGAGCCGAGGCCGGTGACGAAGCTGTCCAGCGCGTCCTCCGGCGGCACGACCGCGACGGCGGCGAGCACCGCCGTGCCGAGGATCAGGCCGAAGAGCGGGTGGAACTTCCCCCACACGATGGTGAGCACGACGGTCGCGATCCCGGCGAGGGCGGCGATCAGGAGCTGGGCGCTGCCCGCGTCGCTCAGCGGTTCAGTGGCCAGCACGCTCAGTGTCATGTGCTGCACCGTGCCCGATCGCGGCGAAAGTACTCCCGGGCGTTTCCGCGGCCCCGGGTTCGGGCACTTCTCACTCATGCGGACACGAGAGATCGGCAACGACCAGGTCGGGCGCGTCGAGGTGGGGGCGGTCGGCCTCGGTCTGATGACCTTCGACCAGACCGGCCCCCAGCCGCGCGAGCAGCTCCTCGAGACCGTGCGCGCGGCCCTCGACGCGGGGGTCACCTTGTTCGACACGGCGGACGCCTACGGCCCGGGCGAGGAGAAGGGCGCGGACGCGCAGGGGGAGAACGAGCGGCTGGTCGTCGGTCTGCTCGACGAGCTCGGCGTGCGTGATCAGGTGCTGCTGGCCACCAAGGGTGGCCACGTGCGGACCGACGGCGGCGGCTGGGCCACCGACAGCCGACCGGAGCACCTGCACGCCGCGGTCGACGCCAGCCTCGAGCGGCTCGGAGTCGAGCAGCTCGCGCTGTGGCAGCACCACCGGCCCGACCCCGACGTGCCGTACGACGAGGTGATCGGCACGCTGGGTGAGATCGCGGCAGTCCGGGCAAGGTGCGGATGGTCGGGCTGTCGAACGCCGACACTGAACAGATCCGCGCAGCCCACGACGCCCTCGGCGGCGCGCTGGTCAGCGTGCAGAACCAGTTCTCGCCCGGCTACCGCAGCAGCCGCCCGGAGATCGACGTCTGCGCGGAGCTCGGCCTGGCCTTCCTGCCGTGGAGCCCGCTGGGCGGGTCTGTCCAGCGCCAAGGGCCTGGCCGACGAGCACGCCGCCTTCAAGCAGGTGGCGGACGCCCGGGGCGTCAGCGCACAGCAGGTGGCGCTGGCCTGGGAGCTGGCCCAGTCACCGGTGGTGATCCCGATCCCCGGCGCCAAGCGGCCGGGCTCGATCACCGACTCCGCGGCTGCGGCCGACCTGGAGCTGGGCGCGGAGGAGCTTGCGGTGCTCGACGCCGGCTGAGCGGGTCCCGCGCTGCACGACGGGTGATCAAGCCGACAGTCCTGCAAGTTTGCAGTGCTGCATGTTTGCAGTACCGTAGAGACATGAGCACAGAAGCACCCCTCGGTCTGCGCGACCGCAAGCGGCTCGCGACCCGCACCCGGATCGAGGACGCCGCCGTCCTCCTGGTCCTGCGCGACGGGCTCGAGGCGACGACGGTCGACGCAATCAGCGAGCGGGCCGGACATCTCCCCGCGCACCTTCTTCAACTACTTCGACTCCAAGGACGGCGCCATCCTCGGCGTCCCGCTCGTCGATCCGGACGAGGAGTGCGAGCATCGAGCCCGGACGAGCCTTCTCTGCCCGCTGTTGTCACCCTGCTGCTCGACGCCATGGGTGTCACCGAGGACCGACCGGCCACCCTCCAGGACGACCGTCGTGAGCTGATCCGCCGACACCCGGAGATGCTGTCGGGCCAGATGAGTCGCATCACCGTCCGCGCGGAGCGGCTCACGTCCGCCATCGCCCGGATGATGGCCGACGCCCCCGAGTTCGACCGACGACCGCGACCGCGAGGCGCGCGCCGAGGTGGTCCTCGCCCTGTGCGCCGGCAGCGGTGCGCACCGCGCTGCGCGAGTACGTCGCCGAGGGCAGCCGGCAACCCGTCCAGACCATCGCCGAGCGCGCGATCGCGCTCATCACGACCACGGCAAGGAAGTTCGCATGACCGACACCACCCTGGACCGGCCCGCCGCGTCCTTGGTCCCCCACGCGGGGTCCCGCGACCCGGGCGCCCCAGCACCCGCAGCATCCTGCTGGTCTTCGCCGGCCTGATGGTCGCGATGCTGCTCGCCTCGCTCGACCAGACCATCTTCTCCACCGCGCTGCCGACCATCGTCGGCGAGCTGGACGGCGTCGACCACATGCTGTGGGTCACCACCGCCTACATCCTCGCCTCGACGATCATGCTGCCCGTCTACGGCAAGGTCGGCGACCTGATCGGCCGCAAGCCGCTGTTCATCGCCGCCATCGCGCTGTTCATGGCCGGGTCCGTGATCGGCGGCCTCGCCAGGACATGACCTGGCTGATCATCGGCCGCGCCGTCCAGGGCCTCGGCGGCGGTGGGCTGATGATCCTCGCCCAGGCGATCATCGCCGACGTCGTCCCGGCCCGTCAGCGCGGTCGCTACATGGGGATCATGGGCGGCGTCTTCGCGCTCTCCTCGGTCGCCGGGCCGCTGCTCGGCGGCTTCTTCACCGAGGGCATCGGCTGGCGCTGGGCCTTCTGGATGAACCTCCCGCTCGGCGTGCTGGCCATCGCCTCGGCCGTGTTCTTCCTCCGCCTGCCGGTCGTCGAGCGCGGTCGACCGCACCTGGACGTCGCGCGGGATGGGCCTGCTCGCGCTGGCCTCCACCGGCCTCGTGCTCACCGCGACCTGGGGCGGCACGACGTACGCCTGGGACTCCGGCGGTCATCCTCGCCCTGATCGCGGCCACCCTCGTCGCCGCCGTCGCCTTCGTCCGCGTCGAGGTCCGCGCCGTCGAGCCGATCATGCCGCTGCACCTGTTCCGGACCGCAACTTCAACCTGACCACGGTCGCCGGGCTGATCATCGGCGTCGCGATGTTCGGCGCGCTGGCCTACCTGCCGACGTACCTGCAGATGGTCACCGGGGCCAGCGCGACCAAGGCCGGGTTCCTGATGATCCCGATGATGGCCGCGCTGCTGGTCACCTCGATCGTCTCCGGCCAGCTGGTCAGCAGGACCGGGCGCTACAAGTACCTGCCGATCATCGGCTCGGCGATCGTCGCGCTCGCGCTGGTGCCTGCTGTCCACGATGACGCCGTCGCTGCCGGTGCCCGTGATCTGCGCGCTACCTCGCCGTGCATGGGCGTCGGGCTCGGGATGAGCATGCAGATCCTCGTCCTGATCGTGCAGAACTCGTTCCCGGCCTCGCGAGGTCGGCACGGCCACCGCGTCGAACAACTACTTCCGCCAGATCGGGGCCTCGCTCGGCTCCGCGGTCGTCGGCACGCTGTTCGCCAGCCGGCTCACCGACCTGCTCTCCGGCAGCACCGCGGCAACCGCTGGTGGCGCCAACTCGCTGACCCCCGATGCCGTACGCCGTCTCCCCGCCGGGGCGCGCGACGTGGTCGTCGGCGCCTACAACGACGCGCTCACCCCGGTGTTCCTCTACCTGGTGCCGCTGATGCTGGTCGCGGTCGTGCTGCTCGCCCTGGTGGACGAGAAGCCGCTGGCCACCACCATCGAGGGCACCATCGAGGGCACCATCGAGCGCGACGTCACCCCCGCTCCCCGCGAGCCCGTGGACGCCTGAGCCGCATCCCGGGGAGTACGTTCGCCACCGTGTGGGGCAAGCGGGCGGACATGCGGGTGCACCAGCAGGACCCGTACAACGCCGAGCCGGCGCCGTCCGCCCTGGCCGACGACCTGGTGACGGGCACGGACGCGTTCTACGTCCGTGGGCACGGGTCGGTTCCCGACCTCGACCCGGCCGGCTGGCGACTGCGCGTGGACGGCGCGGTGACCGAGATCCTCGAGCTGGGCCTGGCCGAGCTGAAGGCCGGGTTCGAGGAGGTCCGCTCGCTGGTCACCCTGCAGTGTGCGGGCAACCGCCGCGAGGAGCTGCTCGCGGTGCGCGACATCCCCGGCGAGGACCCGTGGGGGAGCTGCGCCACCTCGACGGCGTGGTGGAGCGGCGCCCGGCTCGCTGATGTCCTCGACCGAGCGGGGGTCATGGGGTCGGCGGGGCACTCGGGGCCGGGCACGTCGCCTTCGCGGCGCCCGACGTCGCCGTGAGCGCGCGCCCGCCCCAGGCGTACGGATCCTCGATCCCGCTGGCCCGCGCCCTCGAGCGCGACGTGCTGCTGGCCTGGACGATGAACGACGAACCGCTGCCGGCGGTGCACGGTGCACCACTGCGGGTGGTCGTGCCCGGCTGGATCGGCGCGCGCAGCGTCAAGTGGCTGCAGCGCCTGACCGTCCAGGAGCAGCCGTCCGCGAACTACTTCCAGGCGATCGCCTACCGGGTGCTGCCACCCGACGCGGACCCGGCCGCCGCCGGTCCGGGTGACGGGATCTCGCTCGGCGAGGTGGCACTGAGCTCCGCCGTGCTGGTGCCCGACCAGGGAGCACGCGTGCCCGCGGGACTGGTCGAGGTGCGGGGCTACGCCCACGCCGGCCACGGCCGGCAGGTCCCCCGCGTCGACGTCTCGCTCGACGGCGGGGCGAACTGGGTCCAGGCCGGGCTGAGCGAGCAGACCGACGGTGCCTGGCGGCTGTGGCGGGTGAGTCTCGACGTACCGCCGGGGCCGGCGCGGGTGACCGTGCGGGCGTGGGACTCGACCGGCGCCAGCCAGCCGGAGTCCGCGGCCGCGCTGTGGAACCCCAAGGGCTACGTCAACCACTCGTGGGCGCACCTCGACCTGGTGGCCTACTGACGTCGTGGTGGTGGCGCCCCCGACAGGATTCGAACCTGTGACCCGCGGATTAGAAGGCCGCTGCTCTATCCAGCTGAGCTACGGGGGCCGGTTGACTGCTCGCCTCAGCGTCTGGTGGACGCCATCCACGCCTCGATCTGGTCGGGGTCGCGGGGCAGCGCGGCCGACAGGTTGCGCGGGCCGTCGGCCGTGACCACGATGTCGTCCTCGATCCGGATCCCGATCCCGCGCAGCTCCTCGGGGACGAGCTTGTCGTCCTCCTGGAAGTACAGGCCCGGCTCGACGGTGAGGACCATGCCCTCGGCGAGGTCGCCCTTGGGGTAGAGCGCGGGATCGCTGTTCGCGCAGTCGTGCACGTCGAGGCCCAGCATGTGGCTGACGCCGTGCAGGGTCCAGCGGGTGTAGACCTTGTTGTCCTCCTCCAGCGCCTCGTCGACCGAGACCGGCAGCAGGTCGAGGTCGTCGAGCCCGTGCGCGATCACCTCCATGGCCTTGTTGTGAGCGCCGCGGAACGGCGTGCCCGGGCGGACCTCGGCGATCGCCTGGGTCTGGGCCTCGAGCACGAGCGAGTAGAGGTCGCGCTGCAGCGGGGTGAAGGTACCGCTGATCGGCAGCGTGCGGGTCACGTCGGCGGTGTACAGCGACGTCGCCTCCGCTCCCATGTCCAGCAGCACCAGCTCACCGGGAGTCATCGGGCCGCTGTTCTCGGTCCAGTGCAGCGTCGTCGCGTGCCGGCCGCCACCGACGATCGAGTCGTAGCCGATGTCGTTGCCCATCGTGCGCGCGCGCCGGAAGAAGGTGCCCTCGAGCCAGCGCTCGCCGTAGCGGATCACGTCGTCCCACTCGCGCACGCAGTCCTCGAACCCGAGCGTGGTCGTGTCGCAGGCGCCTCGCAGCTCGTCGAGCTCCCAGGCGTCCTTGACCAGCCGGAGCTCGCCGAGCGCCCGGGCCAGCTCCGCGTCCTCCCGGTCCCGGCCCGGCACCTGGGCGTCGACATGGGCGTCGACGCCGCGCAGCACCCGGGTCGGCCCCTGCGCTTCGAGCACGCCGGGCAGGTCGTCGAGGTGGCGTACGGCGATCCCCAGGGAGTCGCCGATCTCGCGCAGCGACGGCCGCCGACCGGCCCACAGCTCGCCGTACTGCCGGTCGCGGAAGAACTCGTCGGTGTCGCGGGAGCTGCGCGGACGGGCGAACAGGGTGGCCTCGCCGTCGTCGACGACCAGCACGGCGTCGGAGGTCTGGTTGCCGCTCAGCCAGGTGTGCGCGGTGTCCGGGCGGAAGCGGTAGTCGGTGTCGTTGCTGCGCACCTTGAACCCGCCGGCCGGGACCACCAGCCGCTCACCGGGGAACCGCTCGGCCAGCCGCCGGCGGCGAGCGGCCGCCCAGTCGGTGACCGGGTGCGCCGGCAGGTCGAGCTCGCGCTCGCCCCAGCCCGTGCGCATGAACGGCGGCGTACGCCTGCGGCACACGCCGGGTCGTGGGACTCGGTGTGCAGGTTCTCGTCCGCCTCGGTCATCCCGCAACGATACGTCCGCCCACCGTAGGGTTCTCGCATGTCTCCCGCCGCTGCCTGCCGTGCGCCGCAACGGCACCGGTTTCACGGTCGCGGTGAGCATCGCGACGGTGCTCGGCGCGCTGGTGATGGCGCTGGTCCTGCTGCTCTCGGACGCGCCCGGCGCGATCGTGGTCGGTGCCCTCCTGGCGGCGCTGCCGGTCGGTCCGGTGCTGGCCTGCTTCCTGTGGCTGGACCGCTACGAGCCGGAGCCGCGCACCCTGCTGCTGCTCGGCCTGGGCTGGGGCGCGTTCGTGGCGACCAGCAGCGCCCTGGTCCTCCAGCTCGTCGATGAGTTCACCCTGGCCACGGACATGCGCTCTCCGGGGTCGTGGTGGCGCCGCTCACCGAGGAGGCCGCGAAGGGCCTGTTCATCCTGCTGCTGCTGCTCTACCGGCGCAACGAGCTGGACGGGATCCTCGACGGCATCGTGTACGCCGGGATGGTCGGCGTCGGCTTCGCCTTCACCGAGAACATCCTCTACCTCTCCTCGGCGTACGTCGGCGGCGACGGTCAGCCGGGAGGCGTCGCCGGAGCGATCGGCCTCTTCGTCGTGCGCGGGGTGTTCAGCCCGTTCGCGCACCCCCTGTTCACCACCTTCACCGGCATCGGGATCGGGATCGCGGTGGGCAGCCGCCGGCGACTGGTGCGGGTCGTGGCGCCGACGGGTGGCTACCTGCTGGCCGTGCTGGCCCACGGGCTGTGGAACGGATCGGCCTTCGTCGGCGGCGGCGAGGGGTTCATCCTGACCTACGTCTTCGTGATGGTGCCGGGCTTCCTGCTGGTCGTCGGCTTCGCGGTGTGGGCCCGCAAGCGCGAGGCCGCCATGTTCACCGCCGCGCTCGCCGACTGCGCCCGCCGCGGCTTCCTGGCGCCGGCTGAGATTCCGTGGCTGGTCCGGCTCCCGGCCCGTCGTGCGGCGCGCAGCTACGCCTTGCGTACCGGTGGCCGGGCGGCTCGTGACACGATGGCGCGATACCAGCAGGAGGCGATCGAGCTCGGGTTCCTGCACGGCCGGTACCTTCGGGGCACCGCGCCGAAGGACTTCGCCTCGCGCGGTCAGGGGTACGTCGACGCCATGACGGCGCTGCGCCCATCCCTGATCTGGCCCACCGACGCTGGTAGAAATGCCCCAACAGCCACACTGGCACAGCCCGGAGGAACATCGTGACCGACGCACGTCCAGGTGAGGGGCAGCCCGGCTCGGCGCAGATGCTCACCACCCTGGTCCGGCTGCGGGACGCGCTGCAGCGGGCCACCCTGCCGCTCGAGCTGCCCGGGGTCGGCGCGCGCCGCCGCGAGCGGGCCGAGCTGATCGACCAGCTCGAGGACTACGTGCTGCCCCGGCTGGTCCAGATCGACGCCCCGCTGCTCGCGGTCGTGGGCGGCTCCACCGGTGCCGGCAAGTCGACGCTGGTCAACTCCCTCGTCGGCACCCAGGTCACCACGCCGGGGGTGCTGCGCCCGACGACCCGCTCGCCCGGTGCTGGTGCACAACCCGGAGGACGCCGACTGGTTCGGCCAGGACCGGGTGCTGCCCGGACCTCGAGCGCACCCGGCGCGCGACCGACGACCCGGGCTCGCTGCAGCTGGTCTCGACCACCACCCTGCCGCCGGGCCTCGCGGTCCTGGACGCCCCCGACGTCGACTCCGTGGAGGAGCGCAACCGGCTGCTGGCCGCCCAGCTCCTCGCCGCGGCCGACCTGTGGCTGTTCGTGACCACGGCGGCGCGCTACGCCGACCAGGTGCCGTGGGACTTCCTCAAGCAGGCCGCGGACCGCAGCGCGGCCGTCGCCATCGTCCTCGACCGCACCCCGGACGGCGCGGTCGCCGAGGTCAGCAGCCACCTGGCCCGGATGCTGACCGCCCGCGGGCTGCGCGACTCGCCGCTGTTCGCCGTGCGCGAGGGCCAGGTCGACGACGACGGGCTGCTGCCGCGCGCGGACGTCGCGGAGATCAAGGACTGGCTGGCGGCCCTCGCCGCCGACGCCGAGGCCCGCGGGCGGGTGGTCAAGCCAGACCCTCGAGGGCGCGATCCGCTCGGTCGCGCAGAAGTCGCACCTGATCGCCGACGCCGCCAACGAGCAGGTCGCGATGCAGGCACGGCTGCGCCGCGACGCCGACCAGTCCTACGCCGACGCGATCGCCTCGGTCGACCGGGCCTCGGCCGACGGCACCCTGCTGCGCGGCGAGGTGCTCGCGCGCTGGCAGGAGTTCGTCGGCACCGGTGAGCTGCTCAAGGGCCTGGAGACCAAGGTCAGCTGGCTGCGCGACCGGATCGGCAACGTCGCTGCGCGGCAAGCCGCAGCAGGCCGGCCAGGTCACGGTGGCCGTCGAGTCCGGCCTGCACACCCTGATCCTCGAGCACGCCGAGGACGCGGCGGAGCGGGCGGCGGCGTCCTGGGCGGCCCTCGAGCCGGGCCGCATCCTGCTGGAGAGCGCGGGGGAGGACCTCGGCCGGGCGTCGCGGGACTTCCGGGTCGCGCAGCGAGCGCACCGTGCGCGAGTGGCAGCAGGTCGGTGCTGGACATGGTCCGCAGCGAGGGCGCCGACAAGCGCTCCACCGCCCGCTTCCTGGCCTACGGCGTCAACGGGCTGTCCGTCGCCCTGATGGTCGTCGTCTTCGCCTCGACCGCCGGTCTGACCGGCGCGGAGGTCGGGTATCGCCGGCGGCAGCGCCGTGGTGGGCCAGAAGCTGCTCGAGGCGGTCTTCGGCGACCAGGCCGTGCGCCGGCTCGCCGACGACGCGCGCCGCGACCTCGACCGACGGGTGACGGCGCTGCTGGAGCAGGAGAACCGCCGGTTCGTCCTGCTGCTGGACACCCTCGAGATGTCCGTGGAGAGCCCCGAGGAGGTGCGGGAGGTCAGCCGCCGCGTCGACGACCTGCGCTTCGCCCAACCGCTCGCTGCGTGACACGGTCCCGGGCCTGCACGAGGACGAGCCCGCTGACCGACCTCTCCGGCGGCTTGCGGCGAAGCGACGAGCGGGACGACGGAGCGAGCGAAGTGCCGGACGCGAGCGGGGGTCTTCCACGATGAGCGCGCTGATGGCGGGGGCCAAGCGGCTGCTCGGGCGCCGCTCCGAGCTCGGCGAGCAGATCAGCGGTCTCGAGCAGGCCGTCACGAACGCCCGGGGTCGCCTCGACGACTCCCTCGTCGATCCGGCCGCCGCGGTGGTCGAGCGGTCCGCGGCCCGGCTCAAGCTCTCCCCGGAGCACACTGTCGTGGCGATCGCCGGCGCCACCGGATCGGGCAAGTCCTCGACCTTCAACGCGCTGACCGGGCTCGACCTGGCCGCGATCGGCGTACGCCGCCCGACCACGTCGTGGGCCAGCGCCTGCATCTGGGGCGGACCCGTCGGCGCGGAGGACCTGCTGGAGTGGATGGGCATCCCACCGCGGCACCAGACCACCCGCGACTCGATGCTCGACACGGCCAAGGAGACCCGCGACCTCAAGGGCCTGGTGCTGCTCGACCTGCCCGACCACGACTCCACCGAGGTCTCGCACCACCTCGAGATGGAGCGGCTGATCGTCCTGTCCGACCTGATGATCTGGGTGCTCGACCCGCAGAAGTACGCCGACGCCGCGGTCCACCAACGCTTCCTGCAGCCACTCGCGGGGCACAAGGACGTGATGCTGGTCGTGCTCAACCACATCGACGAGGTGCCCCGGGACAAGCGGCAGGGAATGGTCGAGGACGTCAAGCGGCTCCTGGCGCTCGACGGGCTGGAGGGCGTCCCGGTGTACGCCACCTCGGCCAAGCTGGGCGACGGCATCCCCGAGCTGAACAAGGAGATCGCCCGACGCGTCAAGGACAAGAAGGCGGCCCGTGGCCGGTTCCGGATCGACGTGCGCGACGCCGCCGAGAAGCTCGGCGAGGCCTGCGGCACGGCCCCGCCGCGGGATCTGTCGCCGGCGACCCGCAACGAGCTGAACGAGGCGGTCGCGGACGCAGCGGGTGTTCCCGTCGTGGTCGACGCGGTGGCCCGCTCGAGCACCCTGCGGGCCTCCCTCGCGACCGGCTGGCCGCCGGTGAAGTGGGTCTCGCGGTTGCGACCCGACCCGCTCAAGCGGTTGCACCTCGACCTCGGTGCCGAGGGCAGCAGCCTGGTCACCTCGGCCCGCTCGTCGGTGCCGGAGGCGACCAAGGTCCAGCGGGCGAGGGTCGAGACGGCCGTGCGTCACGTCGCCGACGAGGTCTCGGGCGGGTTGACCCGGCCGTGGGTGACCTCGATCCGCCGGGCCTCGGCGCTGCAGGGCGACGACCTCGCCGACGCGGTGGACCACGCGGTCGTGCAGACCCCGCTCGGTGGCACCAGGCCGCCGGCCTGGTGCCGCGTGGTCCAGGTGCTGCAGTGGCTGGGCATCATCGCCCTGGTCGCGGGTCTGGTCTGGCTGGCGGTCCTGGCCGTGCTGGGCTTCGCGCAGGTCGACCAGCCGGACACACCGTCGTACGGCGGGCTCGCGCTGCCGACGCTGCTGGTGATCGGCGGGGCCGCGCTCGGGATCGTCCTCGCCCTGCTCAGCCGGGTGCTGGTCGGGATCGGGGCGCGGGCGCGGGCCCGGGCGGCGGAGAAGCGGCTGCGCCAGGCGATCGCCGAGGTCACCGAGAAGATGGTCGTGCAGCCGATCGACGCCGAGCTCGAGGCGTACACGAAGACCCGCGACGGACTGACCCGCGCCCTGGGCTGAGCTCCGCCCGAGGTGTGTCCTGGGCGTCCCTCGCGGACCCGTAGGCTCGGGGGCATGTCTGAGTACGTTTACACGCTGCGCAACGTGCGCAAGGCCCACGGCGACAAGGTCGTCCTCGACAACGTGACGCTGTCGTTCCTGCACGGAGCGAAGATCGGCGTGGTCGGTCCCAACGGCACCGGCAAGTCGACCCTGCTCAAGATCATGGCGGGCCTGGAGCACGCCAACAACGGCGACGCCGCGATCGACGGCGGGTCGACGGTGGGCATGCTCCAGCAGGAGCCGCCGCTGACCGAGGGCGCGACCGTGCTGGCCAACGTCGAGGAGGCCGTCGCCGAGACCAAGGCCAAGATGGCCCGGCTCGACGAGCTCTACATGATGATGGGCGACCCCGACGCCGACATGGACAAGGTCTCCGCCGAGGCGGGCGACCTGCAGAGCGAGCTGGACGCCGCCAACGTGTGGGACCTCGAGAGCCGCCTCGACCAGGCGATGGACGCGCTGCGCTGCCCGCCGCCCGACGTGCTCGTCGACAACCTCTCCGGTGGTGAGCGTCGCCGGGTGGCGCTGTGCAAGCTGCTGCTCCAGCAGCCCGACCTGCTGCTGCTCGACGAGCCCACCAACCACCTCGACGCCGAGTCCGTGCAGTGGCTCGAGGGGCACCTGGCCAGCTACCCGGGCGCCGTCCTCGCGGTCACCCACGACCGGTACTTCCTCGACAACGTGGCGCAGTGGATCCTCGAGCTCGACCGGGGCAAGACGCACCCCTACGAGGGCAACTACTCGACGTACCTCGAGACCAAGAAGGACCGGCTCAAGGTCGAGGGGCAGAAGGACGCCAAGCGGGCGCGGATGCTGGAGAAGGAGCTCGAGTGGGTCCGCTCCAACCCGAAGGCCCGTCAGGCCAAGAGCAAGGCCCGGCTCGGGCGCTACGAGGAGATGGCGGCCGAGGCCGACCGGATGCGCAAGATCGACACCTCCGAGATCAACATCCCGGCCGGTCCGCGCCTCGGTGACATCGTGCTGGAGGCCGATGAGCTGGACAAGGGCTTCGGTGACCGGCTGCTGATCGGCGGCCTCGACTTCAAGCTGCCCCGTGCCGGCATCGTCGGCGTGATCGGTCCCAACGGTGTCGGCAAGACCACGCTGTTCCGGATGATCGTGGGCGACGAGAAGCCCGACCAGGGCGAGCTGAAGGTCGGCCAGACGGTGAAGATCTCCTACGTCGACCAGAGCCGGGGTGGCCTGGACGCGGAGAAGAACGTCTGGGAGGTCGTCTCCGACGGCCTGGACTTCGTCAAGGTCGCGAACTTCGAGATGAACTCGCGCGCCTACGTCGCCTCCTTCGGGTTCAAGGGTCCCGACCAGCAGAAGAAGGCCGGAGTGCTCTCCGGCGGGGAGCGCAACCGGCTCAACCTGGCCCTGACGCTGAAGATGGGCGGCAACCTGCTGCTGCTCGACGAGCCCACCAACGACCTCGACGTGGAGACCCTGTCGTCGCTGGAGGACGCCCTGCTCGACTTCCCCGGCTGCGCCGTGGTCACCTCCCACGACCGGTGGTTCCTGGACCGGGTGGCCACGCACATCCTGGCCTGGGAGGGCACGGCGGAGGAGCCGGCCAGCTGGTTCTGGTTCGAGGGCAACTACGCGGCCTACGAGGAGAACAAGATCGAGCGCCTCGGGGCCGAGGCGGCGCGCCCGCACCGGGTCACCCACCGGCGCCTGACCCGGGACTGAGCCCGGGCCCGGAACCGGCCGGGCGCTACTGGCGGATGTCGCTGGCCGGGGAGCGCCCGGCCAGCAGCCGGTCGGTGACCAGGTCCATGCTGCGCCCGATCACGGCCAGGTCCTCGGCGGAGATCAGGTCGATCAGGTTGCGCCGCACTCCGGCCACGTGGGTGGCTGCTGCCGCCTCGAGCAGGGCGAAGCCCTCTTCGCTCATCACGGCCTCGATGCCGCGCCCGTCGTCCAGGGACGCGCTCCTGGCCAGCAGGCCGGCGTTCTCCATCCGGGTGACCGTGTGCGTGACCCGGCTGCGTGAGTGGCACAGCGCGTCGGCGAGCAGCGCCATCCGCATCCGCCGGCCGGGTCGCTCCGAGAGTCGGACCAGGATCTCGTACTCCGTCATGGACAGTCCGTGCTCGACGCGCAGGTCACGGTCGAGACGGTCCATCAGCATCTGCGAGCCGAGGATGTAGGCCCGCCAGCTGTGCTGCTGTTCGACGTCGAGCCACTCCGCACCTGTCTCCATGACCGAAGATCCTATGTCGCGCAATCGGGCACACGGGGGTCTTCGAGCGATGGAATACCCGTGGCGAGCCAGGTGTTCCAGACGCAACAGATTGAACTTTCAACCATGAAGGAGCCCGCCATGACCAACGCCAGCACCGAGACCGAGTGGATCGCCGGAACCTGGACCATCGACCCGAGCCACTCCGAGATCGGGTTCACCGTGCGTCACCTGGTGAGCAAGGTGCGCGGACAGTTCGAGAAGTTCGAGGGCACGCTCACCACCGGCGAGACCGTCAACGACACTCGTGCCACCGCCGAGATCGACCTGCACTCGGTCAACACCCGTGACGAGAACCGGGACGGCCACCTGCGCTCGGCCGACTTCTTCGACGTGGAGAACCACGGCGGGATGAGCTTCTCGACGACCTCGTTCGACGGCACCAGGGCCACCGGTGAGCTGACCATCAAGGGCGTCACCAAGCCGGTGGACCTCGACGTCGAGTTCACGGGCTTCGGCGAGGACCCGTGGGGCGGCATGCGCGCCGGCTTCGAGGCGACCACCGAGATCAACCGCCACGACTTCAACGTCTCCTTCAACGGCATCGTGGACGGCTCGAAGGTCCTGGTCGGCGACATCGTCAAGATCAACCTCGCGATCGAGGCGGTCCTCGACAAGGAGTGACCTCTGACGAAGAGGCGGGCGAGGGGCCCCGGACCAGCAGGTCCGGGGCCCTCGTACGTGCGCGAGCCCGGGAGATCGGCCCGGGAGATCGGCCCGAAAGATCAGCCCAGGCGCTCGACGATCATCGCCATGCCCTGGCCGCCACCGACGCACATCGTGATCAGCCCGGTGCTCTTGTCGTGCCACTGCAGCGAGTTGAGCATCGTGTTCTGCAGCCGGGCGCCGGTCATGCCGAACGGGTGGCCGACCGCGATCGCCCCACCGTTCACGTTCAACCGGTCGAGGTCGATCCCCAGGTCCTGGTACGACGGCACCACCTGGGCCGCGAACGCCTCGTTGATCTCGACCAGGTCGATGTCGCCGATGCTCATGTTGGCGCGCGCGAGCGCCTGCTTCGACGCCTCGACCGGGCCGAGGCCCATGATCTCGGGGGAGAGGGCGGTGACCCCGGTGGACACGATCCGGGCCAGCGGGGTGATCCCCAGCTCCTTGGCCTTGGTGTCCGACATCACGACCACGGCGGCGGCGCCGTCGTTGAGCGGGCAGCAGTTGCCGGCGGTGACGACGCCGTCGGGACGGAAGACCGGCTTGAGCTGGGAGATCGCCTCGTAGGTGACACCCGCCCGTGGGCCGTCGTCGGAGTCGACGACGGTGCCGTCGGGGGTGGTGACCGGGGTGATCTCCCGGGCCCAGAAGCCGTCGTTGATGGCCTTCTCGGCGAGGTTCTGGCTGCGGACGCCGAACTCGTCGAGCTCCTTGGCGGTCGAGCCCGCGCATCCGCGCGACGTTCTCCGCCGTCTGGCCCATCGCGATGTAGGCGTCGGGGAGGTTGCCGTTCTCGCGCGGGTCCTGCCAGTCCTGGCCACCCTTGGCCTGGTCCTCGGTCCGGGCGAGCGCGTCCGCGAACGCCGGGTTGCGCGTGGCGGCCGTGGTCGGAGGTGCCGTTGGCGAAGCGCGAGACCATCTCGACGCCCGCCGAGATGAAGACGTCGCCCTCGCCGGCCTTGATCGCGTGGAAGGCCATCCGCGAGGTCTGCACCGAGGACGAGCAGTAGCGGGTGATGGTGGCTCCGGGCAGGTGGTCGTGACCCATCAGCACCGCGACGATGCGAGCCATGTTGTTGCCGGACTCACCGCCCGGCAGGCCGCACCCGAGGTACAGGTCCTCGAGCAGCGCCGGGTCGAGGCCGGGCACCTTGTCGAGCGCCGCCTGGATGATCGTGGCCGACAGGTCGTCGGGCCGCAGGTCCTTGAGCGAACCCTTGTTGGCCCGGCCGATCGGGGAGCGGGCGGTGGAGACGATGACTGCCTCGGGCATGCAATTCCTCCTCGTCGAGATGTTCTCGAAGGGTAGGCCCCGGCGCCGAAGAGATCCTCAGCCGGGTGCCCCCGCCAGCGCGCGCATCAGGGTGTCCAGGCTGCTGCCCAGGAAGTCGCGCTGCCTGGCCGGCTCCTCGCGCATCGCCCGCGTCAGCACCCCCTCCATCGCCGCCACGAGCGTCGCCGCCCGGTGCGCGGCGTCGGGACGGCCCTTGCTGCTCATCAGGTTCTCGACGATCTCGACCAGCTGTGAGCTCCAGGCGGCGCTCACCGCCGCGAGCTCGGGCTGTCGGTCCCCCTCGAGAGCGAGCTCGATCCGGGTCCGGATCAGCTCGGGGTGGTCGAGCCAGCCGAGGAACATCGCGACGGTCTGGTCGATCGCGTACTCCTCACCGCCGATCGCGTCGGGGTCGTGGGCGGCGAGGCGACCCGTCAGCTCGCGGGTGTCCGCGGTCACCCGGGAGGCGGCGTACTCCGCCAGCGCCGCGAGCAGCGCGAACCTGGTGCGCAGGTACGCCGAGCAGCTGCCCTCGGGAAGTCCCGCCCTCCGGTCGACCGCCCGGTGCGTCAGTCCGCGCAGCCCGTCCGCCGCGACCACCTCGACGGCTGCATCGAGGAGGCGGGTCATCCGGGGGCTGAGGTCCACGCGGTCGAGGGTATCCCCGCGTTGACAGGTGCTTCTACAGGTGTAGATTCTACAGATGTAGAGACTCCCGAGAGGACATCACCATGAACTTCCAGATCCCCGACATGACCGCGCTCCTCGTCGTCGTCGTGGTCGCCGTCGCGATGGTCGGCGCCATCCTCGTCGCCCTCGTCGTCGACGCCCTGCGCGACAACCGTCGCACGCGCCTCGCTCGCCACGAGCGGGTCCTGCCCTACTACGGCCACCTCGTACTCGGTCACTGACCCGATGCGCGGCTGAGCTCCGGCGGCGTCCCGGACCGCGCTGGTAGTGAGACGATCGCTCTCGTGCGACACCACTACGAGTGCCCGATGCGCTGGGCCGACATGGACCAGCTGGGCCACGTCAACAACGTGACCTACGTCGACTACCTCCAAGAGGCCCGGATAGACATGCTCAGCGCCCACGCGCCGGTGCGCGGCGGTGAGGAGCTGGCCGAGGGCGTCGTCGTGGTCCGCACCGAGGTGCAGTTCGTGGCTCCGCTGGTCTTCCGTGCGGCGCCGATCAACGTGGAGTGCTGGGTCAGCGAGGTCCGGGCCGCGACCTTCACCATGTGCTACGAGATCTTCGACGAGACCGAGTCCGGTCGCCGGGTCTACCTGCGGGCCCGCACGGTGCTCTCGCCCTTCGTCTTCGCCGAGGAGCGACCGCGCCGGATCTCGGCGCAGGAGAAGGCGACCCTCTCGGCGCTGCTCGAGGACGGGGTGGAGGCCTCGCCCGCGACGCGGGCGGACCCTGCGCCCGAGGGCGGGGGCAGCTACCGGCTCTCGGTCCGCTGGTCCGACGTCGACGCCTACGGACACGTGAACAACGTGAAGTACTTCGAGTACTTCCAGGAGGCCCGGATCGCCTACCTGTTCGGGTTGCCGCAGCCCGAGGACGGGCCGTGGACGAACTGGGTGGTGGCGCGCACCGACGTCGACTACCGGCGCCCGATCCTCTTCCGCCTCGAGCCGTACGTCGTCCGCACCCGGATCGAGCACGTCGGCGGCAGGTCGATGGTGCTGGTCAGCGAGATCCTGGACGGGCAGACGGTCCTCGCCCGGGCCCGGGTCGTGGTGGTCGCCTTCGACCCGCAGACCCAGCGCTCCGCCGAGATGTACGACGGACAGCGGCGCCGGTTGCTGGCCGAGGTCAGGCCTCGTCGAGGGAGTTGACCATCGAGTCGGCGGCGAAGGTGACGTAGGTCCAGAACTTCTCGTCCTGCTCCGGGGTCAGCCCGGCCTCGTCGAGGGCCGCACGGAAGCACCGCAGCCAGTGCTCCTTGGCCGTCGGGGTCACGGCGAACGGCGCGTGCCGCATCCGCAGCCGGGGGTGCCCGCGGTTGTCCGAGTAGGTCGTCGGTCCGCCCCAGTACTGCTGGAGGAACAGGGTGAAACGCTCCTGGGCCGGGGCGAGGTCCTGCTCGGGGTACATCGGCTTCAGCACCTCGTCGGTCGGCCACCCCCTCGTAGAAGCGGGCGACGATCGCCGCGATCGTGTCGCCGCCGATCTCGTCGTGGAAGGAGGTCACCTCGCCATTGTCACGGCGCGAGGGTGGCCGGCGAGGTGGCGGGTCACACGAGGGCGCCGACGAAGCCGCGACGCCGAACGCAGCTCGGCGCAGCGACTGCTCCCACAGGATCGCCGGCGTCAGCAGCAGCCCGCCCGCGGTGCCGAACAGGATCCAGGCTCCGAGCGGGTCGGCCAGCACGTCCGCGGCGAGCGGGAGCAGGAACCGCAGGGCGAGCACGGCCAGCACCGCGGTGCCGGTCAGGTACGGCGCCTGCCACCGCAGCCGGAGCCCGGCGACGAGCGCGACCGCCGCTCCCAGCCCGACCAGCAGCCCGCGCAGCGAGGACGGGTCGGCCATCGCGATCAGCAGGCTGGGCACCAGGGCCAGGTCGAGGCCGGAGCCCAGGGTGCGCCAGCTGCCCAGCTCCGGGGATACGCCCCAGCCGGCGAGCGCCGGCCACGAGCAGCAGCGGCCGCCGCGGGCAGGGCGTAGAGCTCGGGAGCGAGCCGCTGGTCGGCGGCCAGGCGGACCAGGGTGGCCGCGAACAGCACCCCGCCGGCCAGCCAGCCGACCTCGATCCGGTCGCATGCGGAGCACCGAGGCCAGGGCGAGGGCCGAACCGGCGAGGGTCAGGGCAGGGCCAGCCGGTCGGGGTCACCCGATGCCGCGAGCACCTCGACGGCGAGGCCGACCACCGGCCGCGACCTCGAGCGACCCAGTACCCGGGCGCGCCGCAGCCCTGCGCGAGACCAGCAGACAGGCCGCACTCACGAGCAGCGCGACGACGAGGCGCAGCGTCGGGTCGAGGTCGCCGACCCGCGCCCAGCCGTACGCCGCCCACCGGCCAGCGAGCAGCACGGCCGCGATGCCGTACGCCGGGGCGAGCCGATCGGTGCGACGCAGGTGCTCCACGAGCGCGGCCGCGGCGAGCACGGTCGCGACCAGCGGCGCTGAGCAGGTCGGAACGCGTGGCCAGGGCCAGGCTCAGCACGCCGGCCTCGACCCCGACCAGCACGGCCGCGAGGCGAGCGCTTCGTCCGTCACTGGTCGTGGACCCGCGTCGCAGGCCCAGCAGGGTGCAGAGCAGCAGCGCGCCGGTCACCGACACGAGCGGGGCCCGCGAGGCGGCGAGGACACCGGACCCGGTGAGCACCACGATGCCGGGGAGCGCGGCGACGAGGGTGCTCCGGGCGGTGTCGACGGCCGGGGCGGGCAGGTGCCTGGCGCCGGTGAGCGTCGCGAGGACGGCCACCGCGACCAGCACGATCAGCGTCCAGGCGTCGGGGCCGGCCAGCGCGGCGAACCGGGCCCCCGCCGCCGTGCCCCAGGTCGCGGTGGTCGGCGACGAAGTCCAGCGCCGAGGCCACCGGCACCAGCACCGCCAGCCCGGCGGTCCCGGCAACGCCGAGGCCCGCCAGCGCCGCGGCAGCTGTCGACCAGGCCCCGCGAGGCAGCAGGGCGAGCAGGCTCATCGCCAGGAACACCGCGGCGAGCAGCAGCACCTGCAGCGTGGTCGCCTCGAGCGGTGAGACCGCGGCCAGGCCCAGGCACGCCAGCGCCGCGCCGGCACAGCCCGTGCGCACGTCGGCCCGGACGCGACCGGTCAGGGTCGGCAGCGCGACCAGTCCGGCCGCGACCAGCAGCCGCCAGGCGACCAGACCGGTCCAGTAGTCGGCACGGTCGCTCGCGGCGAGTGCCCGGGTCCGCCCCCGCGCCGACCAGGGCCGCCCAGGCCACGGTGGCCAGGACGAGGGAGAGACCGGCGAGCTCGCGCGAGCGGTCGCGCACCACGAGTGCGAGAGCGGCGAGGAGGATCGACCCGACCACGAGCCGCGCCCCGTCGGAGCCCGGCCCGGTGAAGACCTCGCTGACGGTCACGGTGAGCAGCCCGACGGCGAGCGTCACCTCGCCCGCCACGAGCCGCGGCAGCGCAGTGCGCCGCACGCCGGTCACGACGGCCGCGCCGAGGGCCATCAGCAGCACTCCGGTCACCGCGGCGACCGTGCGGCCCGACAGGGCATCGAGACCGAGCAGACCCGAGCGCCAGGCGGCGCTCAGGTCGAGCGCGAGCAGGGCGGCGCTCAGCGGCCCAGAGTGCTTCGGCCGACCCGCGCAGCCCGCGCGTGGGTCAGGGCGGCGGCGCCGGTCGCCCATCCCGCGCGGTGAAGCCGACCATCAGCACGGCCTTGACCGCCAGCGGCAGCGACGGTCCAGGTGACGGCCAGGAACAGGCTGACCGCGACCAGCACGAACAGCCCGCCGAGCCCGAGCAGCAGCGCCGGGACGGTGCTGCCCGAGAGCCGCCGCGGGCCGTGGGCCGCCGCGGGGCCGGCGCGGGCGCGGCAGGCGGCGGTGCGGGGTCGGCGTCGGCGCGGGCGCGGCCGCCGGCCGGGGCGGCTGCTGCTCGCGCGGATCTCGCTCGATCACCGCGTCGGCGGCGCAGCATGTGCCGCCAGAGCGTGGCGCCCAGCGGGCCGGCGAGGCACCAGGCCGCAGCCGGGCAGCGGCCCGGCGCGTCGACCGGGGCGCGGCAGTCGGGGCAGATGGAGGGGTCGACGAGTCGGCTCATGCGCCGAGTCTGCGATGCCCGCGACGCCGTGCGCAGCGGTCGGCGCACTCAGCCGGGCTGAGCCGGGGTACTCAGCCGGCCAGGCTCAGCCGGTCGGGGCCTGCGGCTCGAGCCGGTTCCGGGTGCCGCTGGCGTGGTCGTCGGGGCGGCGGTGCCACACGACGCGCTGCGGGAGCGGGATCTCGATGTGCTCGTGGTCGAAGCGCGCCTTGACCCGCTCGCGCATGATCCGCGCGACCCGCCACTGGGCGCCCGGGGTCGTCTTCATCACCACGCGCACCAGCACGGAGTCGGCCTCGAGGGACTGCACGCCCCAGACCTCGGGCCGCTCGATCACCTCGCCCTTGACGTCCTCGTCCTCCCACATCGTCGACGGCGACCTCGCGCAGCACCCGCTTGACCCGCTCGATGTCCTCGTCGTAGCCGACCGGGATGTCGAGCACGGTGCGGGCCCAGTTCTGGCTCTGGTTGCCGACGCGCTGGATCTCGCCGTTGCGGACGTACCAGACCGTGCCGTCGATCGCCCGGACCCGGGTGACCCGCAGGCTGACCGCCTCGACGACGCCGATGGCCTCGCCGAGGTCGACGTTGTCGCCCACGCCGTACTGGTCCTCGAAGATCATGAACATCCCGGACAGGAAGTCCTTGACCAGGGTCTGGGAGCCGAAGCCGATCGCGACACCGAGGATCCCGGCGCCGGCCAGGATCGGGCCGATGTCGAAGCCGAGCTCGGAGATCACCATCACCGCCACGATCGCCACCACGACCCCGGTGACGATGCTCTTGAGCAGCGAGCCCATCGTCTCCACCCGCTGGCCGTGCCGTGCCGTCGCGGCCGGGTCGGTCACCTTGGTCAACCGACCCGGGCGGACGCCGGTGGCGGTGCGGGCGACGACCCGGTCCACGAGCCGGTGCAGCAGCCAGCGCCCGACGACGCCCACGACCAGCAGCGCGAGGATCGCCAGTGGCTTGCCGATCAGCCAGGTCGCGGTGTTGGCCGAGCGAGGAGTTGCCGGTCCAGTCGTAGACCGCGGTGCAGGTGTAGCTGGTCTTGTCGGTGCAGGCGGCCGGGGCGTCGGCGCCGAGATCGGGTAGCCCGGGCACGAGGAGGAGAGGCGTCGGGGCGAGCGGGGAAAGCATCGCTCGAGGCTACGGAACCGCCGTGCGCGACTTCAAACGCTGCCGGGATACATTGGCGAACGTGATCGCTTCCCATGACTCGCACCGCTCGTCCGGACCAGCGCGGCCGGGGTCTTCCTGGCCCTCGTCGGGGTCGGCGGCGCCGGCCTCGCCGACACCCCGAGCAACTGGGCGGACTCCCCGCACGTCTCGGGGTTCCAGTTCCTGCTGGTGCTGTTCCTGATCCCGCTCGCGCTCTTCCTCGTCATCGCCGTGCTCACCGCGCTGCCCTCCTGGTCAGGCAGGGAACGGGCAGCGAGGTCGCGACGCGGCGAGCCGGACGAGCAGCAGCTGGACGCCAACCAGCGCTGAGGGCCTACTTCGGCGTCCTTCACCTGGGCCGCGAGCGCCCGGGCGACGTCGGCCCGGCCCTCCTGGGCGACGCGCACCGCAGCCGGGTTGGCCTAGGTGGAGGCCAGCCAGGCGTCGACCGTCTCGAGCAGGTCGGCCGAGGCGAGCTGACGGGGGAAGAGCAGCTCGGAGACCCGCGCCGCCTTCTGCGGTCCGAGGTCGGACCACATCGTCTCCAGCGCCTCGAGGTACGTCGCGACGTACGGCGCCAGCACCTCGTCCTGGCCCGCGCGCTGGAACGAGGCGGCGATCGAGCGGGCCGTCTCGTTGGGCGTGTCCTTGCGGACCGCGACCGCGTCCCAGGCCGCCGCCTTCGCCTCGGCCGTCGGGCGCGCCGCGCGGGCGCCGGCGGCCTTCTCCCGGCCCGAGATGGTGCCGTCGGCCGACTCCTCGGCGGCGATCCGGTCCTCCTCGACGCGCCCGGCCGCGGCGAGTGCGGTCAGCAGGACCCAGCGCAGGTCCTGGTCGACGCTGAGGCCCTCGAGCACCAGCGAACCGTCGAGCAGGTGCTCGAGGTCCTCGAGCGCCCTCCGGTGACCGGGCGGCGCCGGCGTAGGTGCGCACGAAGGTGAGCTGGGAGTCGCTGCCCGGCTCGGCAGCGGTCATCAGCTCCTTGAGTCCGGCCTCCCACCGTGCCTTGAGCTCGGCGCGGTGCGGCGGGGTCGGAGAACGACGACACCGACTGGGCGGCGTACGTCGGGATCCGGGTGATGCCCCAGGAGTCGGTCTCGGTGCCGACGTTGGCCAGCACCAGCTCGACGAAGTCGGTGGCGCTCAGCTCGGCGTCGCGGGTCATGTCCCAGGCCGCACCCCAGACGAGGGCCCGGGCGAGCGAGTCGTCGAGCTTGGAGAGCCCGTCGATCGCGGTGGCGAGCGAGCGCTCGTCGAGGCGGATCTTGACGTAGGCCAGGTCGTCGTCGTTGAGCAGCAGCAGGTCGGGCTGCTTCTCGCCGACCGCCTCGGTGATCTCGCTCAGCTCACCCGAGACGTCGATCTCGAGGTACGTGCGGCGGACCAGGCGACCCTCGACCTCGTCGTACATGCCGACCCCGACGCGGTGCCGACGCAGGGTCGGGCGGTCCGGGTGGGCGCTCTGGCGGACCGCGAGCCGGGTGTAGGCGCCGTCGTCGTCCAGCTCGAACTCGGGGGTGAAGGTGTTCACGCCCGCGGTCTGCAGCCATTCCTTGGCCCAGCCGGTGAGCTCACGGCCCGACGACTTCTCCAGCGCGGAGAGCAGGTCCTTGAACTCGGAGTTGGCGTAGGCGTGGTCCTTGAAGTACTGGCCGCAGCCCAGCGAGGAACGGCTCGATCCCCACCCACGCGACGAGCTGCTTGAGCACCGAGGCGCCCTTGGCGTAGGTGATCATGTCGAAGTTGGCCTCGACGGCCTCGAGGTCGAAGTTGTCCGCCGCGATCGGGTGCGTGCTGGGCAGCTGGTCCTGGCGGTAGCCGGTCTGCTTGCGGGCGTTCGCGAAGCCGGTCCAGGCGTCGGTGAACTCGGTGACCTGCGCCTCGGCGTGGTAGCAGGCCCACTCGGCGAAGGACTCGTTGAGCCACAGGTCGTCCCACCACTTCATGGTCACGAGGTCGCCGAACCACATGTGCGCCATCTCGTGCAGGATCACGCAGCAGCGGTACTCGTAGAACGAGCGGGCCTGACGGCTGCGAGGCAGGTACTCGTCGCGCAGGGTCACGCACCCGGCGTTCTCCATCGCGCCCATGTTGTACTCCGGCACGTACAGCTGGTCGTACTTGCCGAACGGGTAGGGGAAGTCGAAGGCGTCCTCGAAGAACTCGAAGCCGGCCTTGGTCAGCTTGACCACCTCGTCGCGGTCGAGGTGCTCGACCAGGGACTGGCGGCAGTAGTGCCCGAGCGGGATGTCGCCGTGCTTGCCGTGGTAGACGTCCTGGACCTCGTGGTACTCCCCGGCGACGACCGCCGTGACGTAGGTCGACATCCTCATGGTGGGCTCGAAGCGCCACACCGCCTTGCCGTCACCGGCGGGCTGGGCCTCGGGGGAGGGGGAGTTGGAGACCACCTTCCAGTCCTCGGGCGCGGTGACGACGAAGGTGAAGACGCTCTTGAGGTCCGGCTGCTCGAAGGTCGTGTAGACGCGGCGGGCGTCGGGCACCTCGAACTGGGAGTAGGTGTAGACCCGGTCGTCGACCGGGTCGACGAAGCGGTGCAGCCCCTCGCCGGTGTGGCTGTAGGCGCAGTCCGCCGTCACGACCAGCGTGTTGCTCTCGGCCAGGTCGTCGAGCTGGATCCGGCTCTCGGCGTACGCCGTAGCGGGATCGATCGAGACACCGTTCAAGGTGATCGCGCTGACCTCGGCGTTGTCGAGGTCGGCGAACGTCGAGGCGCCGGGGGTGGTGGCGTCGAAGACGATCGTGGTGGTCGAGGCGAACGTGGTGTCCCCGGTCGTCAGGTCCAGCTCCACGGTGTAGGAGTCGACGCTGAGCAGGTCGGCGCGGGTCTGCGCCTCTTCACGGGTCAGGTTGGTTCCAGGCATGGGTTCGATCATGCCTCAGGCCCGGGACCGCACGGGAATGGGATCCCGGTCACAGCCGTTGGAGCCGACATGACTTCACACGCCGACTTCTGGTTCGACCCGATGTGTCCCTTCGCCTGGATCAGCTCACGCTGGATGCTCGAGGTGCAGCAGGTGCGCGACGTGGAGACGCAGTGGCACGTGATGAGCCTGGCCTACCTCAACCAGGACAAGGACATCCCCGACGACTACCGCACGATGCTCGAGCCCGCCTGGGGCCCGGTGCGGGTCTGCATCGCCGCCGAGCAGCAGCACGGCAGCGAGGTGCTGCTCCCGCTGTACACCGCGATGGGCACCCGGATCCACCACGACGGCCGCAAGCTCGACGAGGAGGGCCGGGCGATCATCTCCGAGTCTCTCGCCGAGGCGGGGCTGCCGGCCGAGCTGGTCGACGCCATGGACGACTCGTCGCTGGACGACGCGGTCGCCAAGTCGCACCACTCGGGCATGGACCAGGTCGGCGACGACGTGGGCACCCCCACGATCGCCATCGAGGGCACCGCGTTCTTCGGCCCCGTGATCAGCAAGACCCCGCGTGGCGAGGAGGCCGGCAAGCTGTGGGACGGCTGCCTGGCCGTGGCGTCGTACCCGCTGTTCTTCGAGCTCAAGCGCAGCCGGACCGCGGAGCTGGACTTCAGCTGAGCTCGCAGCTGTGACGCCGGGCGGGTGATCGCCTACGGTCGCGCCATGCCCACAGCCGAGAGCGGTCCGACGACCAAGCAGCTGCGCGTTCCGGCCCAGCGGACGTCGCGTCGTACGGTCCTGCGCGCGGCTGCGTGGTCGGTGCCCGTGGTCGCCGGCGTGGCGGCTGCTCCGGCGTACGCCGCCTCGGCGCGGTGCCTGCCGCAGCGTCTCCTGTGGTCGACGTACGCCGGTCGCGACCTGCAGGACCAGACCGTGACCGGCATCGGGGACCCGGCGTCGCCGACCACGGTGATGATCACCGCGAGCGGAGGCACGGGTACGCCGGGCAACCTCGTCGCCAGCACTGAGCTCCTGGGCGACCAGCGGAGCAACCTGCCTCTTCAGGTTCCTCGGTTCGTCGTCGGCTCCGAGAACGTCACGCTCACCTTCTCGGCACCGGTCACCGACCTGGGGTTCACCCTGCTCGGCATCGATTCCTCGAACACCTTCGACCTGCTGTCCGGGACCGGGGCGAACCACGACGACACGATCACCCTCACCCCGGGCTTCACCTTCACCAGGGCGGGCGCCGTGAAGGGCAACGGGACCGGTCGGCCCTTCCGGCCGCGGGGCGCGAACTCCCCGGTCGCGGCCGGCTCGACCGACGGCAACGTCGACATCGTGTACGCGGGCCCGATCACGTCCGTGACGATCACCTACGCCCAGACGGTCCGGACCCAGGGGACGCGACCGGTCGTGGGCCTCGGCGACCTGTCCTTCACCGGCACCCACTGCTGACCCGGCAGAAGTCCGTCGCCGGCCTCACTAGGCTTGGGTCGTGACCAAGATCCTCTCGGCCGTCGCGTGGCCCTACGCCAACGGCCCCCGCCACATCGGCCACGTCGCCGGCTTCGGCGTGCCCTCCGACGTCTTCTCCCGCTACATGCGGATGGCCGGGCACGACGTGCTGATGGTCTCCGGGACCGATGAGCACGGCACCCCGATCCTGGTGGCCGCCGACGAGGAGGGTGTCAGCCCACGTGGGCTGGCCGACCGCAACAACCGACTGATCGTGGAGGACCTGGTCGCGCTGGGACTGTCCTACGACCTGTTCACCCGCACCACGACGGGCAACCACTACGCCGTGGCTCAGGAGCTGTTCCGAGGCTGCCTGCGCAACGGCTACCTCGTCGAGCAGACCACCAGCGGCGCGATATCGCCGTCCACCGGGCGCACCCTGCCGGACCGCTACATCGAGGGCACCTGCCCGATCTGCGGGTACGACGGTGCGCGCGGCGACCAGTGCGACAACTGCGGCAACCAGCTCGATCCCACGGAGCTGAAGGACCCGCGCAGCCGGATCAACGGCGAGACCCCGGAGTTCGTGGAGACCCAGCACTACTTCCTGGACCTCCCGGCCCTGGCCGACGCGCTGAAGGTGTGGCTCGACGAGCGGGAGGCCAGTGGCACCTGGAGGCCCAACGTGATCCGCTTCAGCCAGAACATCCTGGCCGAGGTGCGCCCGCGCGCGATGACGCGCGACCTGGACTGGGGCATCCCGGTCCCGGGCTGGGAGGACCAGCCGACCAAGCGGCTCTACGTCTGGTTCGACGCCGTCATCGGCTACCTGTCGGCCTCGATCGAGTGGGCCCGCCGCGGGGACGACCCGGAGGCCTGGCGGCAGTGGTGGAACGACCCGGCCGCGCTGTCCTACTACTTCATGGGCAAGGACAACATCACCTTCCACGCCCAGATCTGGCCGGCCGAGCTGCTGGCCTACGACGGCCGTGGGGACCGGGGCGGTGCGCCGGGGGAGTACGGCGCCCTGAACCTGCCGACCGAGGTCGTCTCGAGCGAGTTCCTGACCATGGAGGGCAAGAAGTTCTCCTCCTCCAAGCGGGTCGTGATCTACGTCCGCGACGTGCTGGAGCGCTACCAGCCCGACGCGCTGCGCTACTTCATCTCAGCCGCCGGTCCGGAGAACAACGACTCCGACTTCACCTGGGTCGAGTTCGTGCGTCGTACCAACGACGAGCTCGTCGCCGGCTGGGGCAACCTGGTCAACCGCACCGCGACCCTGGTGCACAAGAACTTCGCCGAGATCCCGCAGGCCGGTGAGCTGAGCGACGACGACACCGCGCTGCTGAGCCAGGTCGAGGCGGCCTTCGGCACGGTCGGTGAGCTGATCGGGCGACACCGCCAGCGCCAGGCGATCGGCGAGGCGATGCGGATCGTCGGTGAGGTGAACAAGTACGTCACCGACCAGGCCCCGTGGACGCTCAAGGGCGACGACCAGCGCGACCGGCTGGCCACGGTGCTGCACGTGATGACGCAGTGCGTGGCCGACGCCAACCTGATGCTCTCCCCGTTCCTGCCGCACAGCGCGAACGCGGTGGACAGGGTCCTGGGCGGGGCCGGCGACGTCGCCCCGATGCCGCGGATCGACGAGGTCGACGACCTCGACGGTGGGCCCGGCTACCCGGTGATCACCGGCGACTACACCACCGCCCCCACCTGGGGCCGGCACCCGGTCACCGTCGGCACGCCGGTCGCCAGGCCGGCGCCGGTCTTCACCAAGCTCGACCCGTCGGTGGTCGACGACGAGCTGGCCCGGCTGGGCGAGTGACCGTGCGGGTGTCGGCTCGCTAGCCTGCTCTCATGCGCGTCCACCTGGGTTCCGACCACGCCGGCCTCGAGCTCAAGGAGCACCTGACCGGCTGGCTGCGCGAGCACGGCCACGAGCCGGTCGACCACGGGCCGTTCGTCTACGACGCCGACGATGACTACCCGGTGTTCTGCATCCGGGCCGCGGCCGGGGTGGTGGCCGATCCGGGGAGCCTCGGGGTCGTCATCGGCGGGTCCGGCAACGGGGAGCAGATCGCGGCCAACAAGGTGCGCGGCGTGCGCGCGGCGCTGGCGTGGAGCGACGAGACGGCCCGCCTCTCGCGCGAGCACAACGACGCCAACGTGATCTCGGTCGGCGGCCGGCTGCACCCTGTCGAGGACATGATCCGGTTCGTGGAGATCTTCCTCGACACCGCGTTCAGCGGGGTCGAGCGGCACGCCCGGCGGATCGCCATGCTGGCGGCGTACGAGGAGAGCCGCGAGCCACCACCGCTGCCCGAGTCCGCCCGCGGCCACGGTCCCGATGCCTGAAGGGCACACCCTCTTCCGTCTCGCCGCGGCTCTCGATGACGCCTTCGCGGGTCGTGCGGTGCGGGTGAGCAGTCCGCAGGGCCGGTTCGCGGCCGAGGCGGCCGCCCTCGACGGCAGCGAGGTGGTCGCGGCCGAGTCCGGCGGCAAGCACCTGTTCGTGGAGTTCGCCGGCGACCGGTTCGTGCACGTGCACCTCGGTCTGATCGGGAAGTGGGACGTGCACGGGGGCGCGGCGCCCGCCCCGGTCGGTCAGGTCCGCCTCCGGCTGCAGAACGAGACGGCCTACGCCGACCTGCGTGGTGCGATCTTGTGCAACCTCGTCGCGCGCACCAAGCGGGACGCGGTGATCGGGACGCTCGGTCCGGACCCGCTGCGTGCCGACGCTGACCCGGACCGGGCCTGGCGCCGGATCTCCTCCAGCGACCGGGCCGTGGGCGACCTGCTGATGGACCAGCAGGTGCTCGCCGGGGTCGGCAACGTCTATCGCGCCGAGATCCTGTTCCGGCACCGGATCGACCCCCAGCGACCGGGCCGTACGCTGCGTCGTGGCCAGTGGCAGGCGATCTGGGACGACCTGGTCGCGCTGCTCGCCGACGGTGTGCGCACGGGACGGATCGACACCGTGCGCCCGGAGCACACGCCGGAGGCGATGGGGCGTGAGCCGCGCCGCGACGACCACGGCGGCGAGGTCTACGTCTACCGGCGCACCGGTCAGGCGTGCCTGGTCTGCGAGAGCATCGTGCGCACCACCGAGCTCAAGGGCCGCAACCTGTTCTGGTGCCCCCGGTGCCAATCCCGCTTCCGGTCGCGCGCCAGGCCCTAGGCTTGCGCCCGGCGTGGGTCCACGACTGCTCAGTGAGGGAAAGCCGAGGTCAGCGACTTGTCCGACCGCCGTGCGGCACCGCCGACGACCCTGCTGGGCCTGCTCACCGGGCGGGTCAACCGGATTCGTCGTCAGATGGTCTATACCGACACCACCCGGCTGGTGGTGCTGCTGGCCTCCGTCGTCGCGCTGACCCTGGCCGGCACCCTCTGGGCGGACACCGTGCCCTACAGCGCGCTGCTGATCCCGATGTTCGTGGCCAGCGTGTGGCTCGGGCCCCGCTCGCTGCCGTGGTTCATCGTGATCGCCCTGGTGGGGGTCTCGGTGCTGGTCGCCGCGCAGCCGCCGACGAGCACCCGGTCGATCGTCCGGGTCATGGTCACCTTCCTGCTCGCACTGATGATCCTGCTGGCGTCGTTCCGGCGCAGTCGGCTGGGGATCGCCGGACCCAAGGGGGAGGCGATGCTGGTCGACCTGCGCGACCGGATCATCCGGCAGGGCACGATCGGAGCCCTCCCGGACCAGTGGTACGCACAGTCGGTCCTGCGCTCGGCGGGTGGGACGCTCTTCGCGGGGGACTTCATCGTTGCCACCACGAGTGCTGCCGGCACCGAGCTGAGCGTGGTCGTGGTGGACGTCTCCGGCAAGGGGGTCGAGGCCGGCACCCGGTCCCTGCTGCTCTCGGGCGCCTTCGGTGGGCTGCTCACGGCGCTGCGGGCCGCCGAGTTCCTGCCCGCGGCCAACGACTTCCTCGTTCGGCAGGACTGGGAGGAAGGCTTCGCCACGGCCATCCACCTCCACCTCGACCTGGCCAGCGGAGACTTCGAGCTGCGCAAGGCCGGCCATCCGCCACCGGTCTGGCTGCACGCGGGGTCGGGTCGCTGGGAGGTGCTCGACTCGGACGGACCGGCCCTGGGCCTGCTGGCCGACGCGGACTTCGAGTGCGTACGAGGCACGATCGGCGCCGGGGACGGGTTGATGCTCTACACCGACGGGCTCGTGGAGGACCCGAGGCGCGACATCACGAGTGGCATCGACCGGTTGGCCGGGCGGGGACACCGCCTCTTCCAGGACGGGTTCGAGGGCGGCGAGATCCGCCTCATCGACGAGCTCGAGCGCGAGGACGACGACCGAGCGCTGCTGCTGGTGCACCGGCGACGATGACGTCGGGCTCTGTGACACCATGGCTCTCGGTCGGGGTGAAGCCCGACGCTGCGGATGTAGCTCAATGGTAGAGCTTCAGTCTTCCAAACTGACTACGCGGGTTCGATTCCCGTCATCCGCTCCGGGGCGTAGCGTAGTGGCTAGCGCGCCTGCTTTGGGAGCAGGAGACCGCAGGTTCGAGTCCTGTCGCCCCGACTGGTGAAGGGCGGGCAGGGTGCATCGTGGCCTCGGTCGTGGGACCGGCCACAGCCGGTGCACCCTGGGCCACCACCGTCGCGACGGCGGTGGACCCCATCGGCCACCCCCTCGATCGTCCGGCCTCACGGTCACCACCCGGGGGCCGCGGCAACTGCAGATCTCGGGTCCCCTGCGAAGGCTCGTTTCGACGCCTCCGCGCCCGCCCGGTAGGGTGGATGGACGCGGCTGCACACCGGCATCCGGACGTCGTCTCCACTGACGCGTGACCCGGTGCCCGAGCCCCGCACTCATGCCGGGAGCGAACTCGGCTGAGTCCCCGTGCTGAGGAGAAGATTGTTGTGAAGAGCGCCGTCGAGACCTTGGAGCCGACCCGCGCCAAGCTGACCGTCGAGGTGCCGTTCGAGGAGCTCAAGTCGAGCCTCGACGCGGCGTACCAGCGGATCGCGAAGCAGGTCAACGTCCCCGGCTTCCGCAAGGGCAAGGTGCCGCCGCCGGTGATCGACCGCCAGGTCGGTCGGGGTGCGGTGCTCGACGAGGCGATCAACGAGGCGCTGCCGCAGCTCTACGTCCAGGCGCTGCAGGACAACAACCTGGAGCCGCTGGCCCAGCCCGAGATCGACATCACCAGGCTCGAGGACAACGACACCCTCGAGTTCACCGCCGAGGTCGTCATCAAGCCGGCCATCACGCTCCCGTCGTACGACGGCATCACCGCCAGCGTGGACGACGTCGAGGTCACCGACGCGCACGTCGAGGAGCAGGTCCAGGCTCTGCGTGAGCGGTTCGCCACCCTGAGCGACGTCGAGCGGCCCGCCGCCGACGGCGACTTCGTGACCGTCGACCTGCAGGCCTCGCGCGACGGTGAGCCCGTCGAGGGGGGCGAGCTGACCGGCTACAGCTACCAGGTCGGCAAGGGCGACATGCTGCCCGGCATCGACGAGGTGCTGGTCGGGATGTCGGCCGGCGAGGAGCAGAACTTCACCTCCCAGCTGCTCGGCGGTGACCTGGAGGGCCAGGACGTCGAGGTCGCGGTCACCGTCAGTGCCGTCAAGGAGCAGGAGCTGCCCGAGCTGGACGAGGAGTTCGCCCAGACCGCCTCCGAGTTCGACACGATGGACGAGCTCACCGAGGACGTCCGCACCCGGCTCGAGCGCGGCAAGCGCCTCGAGCAGGCGTCGGCCGCCCGCGACGCGGTGCTCGAGAAGATGGTCGAGGACACCGAGATCCCGCTCCCCGAGAGCGTCGTCGCCGAGGAGCTCGCCAACCGCAAGGCCGAGATCGAGCAGCAGCTCGGCCAGGCCGGGATGAACCTGCAGTCCTACCTCGACGAGCAGGAGCAGACCGAGGACGAGTTCGAGGCCGAGATGGAGAAGCGGGTCCGCGACTCCCTCTCCGCGCAGTTCATCCTCGACGAGATCGCCAAGGTCGAGGAGATCGGCGTCGAGCAGAACGAGCTCACCGAGCACATGATGCGCCGCGCCCAGCAGTCCGGGCAGGACCCGAACGCCTACGTGCAGCACATCATGGAGCACAACCACGTGCCCGAGCTGGTCTCGGAGGTCGTGCGCGGCAAGGCCCTCGCCAAGCTGGTCGAGGGTGCAGTCGTCACGGATGCCTCCGGCAACGCCGTCGACCTCGCGAACCTGCAGCCGGACGGCAGCATCGGCGCGCCGGACGACGACGCCTCCGAGGCCACCGTCGAGGGTGACGTGGTCGAGGGCGACGACGACACCGGCGACACCGGCGACACCGTCGCCGCCGGGACCGCCCAGGACTGATCCGAAGGCTCGCGGTGGCTTGACCGGGGCGTGACGGCCGGTGGACCATCGGAGGGTGTTCAGTGAACAGTTGTCCACTCAAGCGGACCGGTCGGGAGCGCTCGGTGCGCTGGCGCTCGGCGTCGACCTGGCCGACGTGGCGGTGCTCGGCACCGTGCGTGAGGTCCACGGGGCCGTCGGGCACCGGCTGAAGCAGGTCCGCGCCCTGGCCACCGGGCGACCGCCCGCACGGCGCGCGGGCGCGGCTCGTGAGCCCGGGGGCATCACCGGGGTCGTCTACGCCTCGATCGGATCCGGGCTCCGGCTCACCGGGCACGGCCTTGCCGCCGCGGACCGGATCACCCGCGGGGCCGGGTGGGCGGAGGCCCTGGAGGACCAGGCTCGCGGGCGGTTCGTGGTCTCGGCGCTGAACGGGATCTTCGGCGACCGGATCCGTGAGCGACACCAGGGCCTGGCGATCACGATGGCGGTCCGTCTCGCCGGCCGAGACGTGCCGCCCCGCCGCGACGCGCTGGAGGCGGCGTTTCCCGCAGCCGGTGGCGACCTGGTGGTCTTCCTGCACGGCCTGAGCGAGACCGAGTCGTTCTGGGAGCGGCGGCGCGAGGAGACCGGTGGCAGCTACGGGGAGCGGCTCGCGGCCGACGAGGGCTGGACGCCCGTCTACGTGCGCGCCAACTCGGGACTGCCGCTGGCGGAGAACAGCGTCGACCTGGCCGGCCTCCTGACGTCCCTGGTGGCGCAGTGGCCGGTCCCGGTGCGCCGGATCGCCCTGGTCGGCCACTCGATGGGCGGGCTGATCATGCGGGGCGCGTGCGCTGTGGTCACCGACTCCCGGGAGCCGTGGACCCGTCTGGTCACCGACGTGGTGACGCTGGGTACGCCGCACCTGGGGGCGCCGATCGCACAGGTTCTCACCGCGGGGTCCTCGGGCCTGGCCCGGATGCCGGAGGCCGCGCCGTTCGGACGGTTCCTCGACCACCGCTCGGCGGGCATCCTCGATCTCCGCGGTGGCCTGCCGCGCGACGTCGAGAACCTGCCCCACGCCCGCTACCACCTCGTGGGCGCCACGGTCACCGGCTCGCCACGGCACCCGCTCGCCGAGGTCGCCGGGGACCTGCTCGTCCGCTACCCATCCGCGATCGGGCGCGAGCGCAGCGGTCGGGAGATGTTCCCGGGGGCCGACACCCTGCACGTGCCGGGCGCGCACCACTTCGACCTGCTCAACCACGACGACGTCTACACCGCCCTGCGCGGGTGGCTGGCGCACGGCCCGGCTCGTCGGCGCACGGCCTGATCGCGGTCCGGGGCGGGAATCCGCTGTTGGCGAACACGGTGCGCCGACCCGTGGAATTGACCGTCCGGCCGTCTAGGGTCGACAACGTGACTGATGAGAACCAGCCCCTGACCGGGGCCCAGATGAACGGCGGAGGAGCCGGCTACGGGCTCGACGACCACATCTACCAGCGACTGCTGCGTGAACGGATCGTCTTCCTTGGCTCCGAGGTCCGCGACGCCAACGCCAACGCGATCTGCGCCCAGCTGCTGCTGCTCTCCGCAGAGGACCCCGAGGCGGACATCTTCTTGCACATCAACTCGCCCGGTGGCTCGGTCGACTCCGGCATGGCCATCTACGACACGATGAACTACATCCCCAACGACGTCGCCACCGTCGGCATGGGGCTGGCCGCCTCGATGGGCCAGTTCCTGCTCTGCGCCGGGGCCGCGGGCAAGCGCTACGCCCTCCCGCACGCGCGGATCATGATGCACCAGCCCTCGGGCGGCATGGGCGGCTCGGCCTCGGACATCAAGATCCAGGCCCAGCAGTCGCTGCACATCAAGAAGGTGCTCTTCGAGCTGATCAGCGAGCACACCGGCCAGCCGCTCGAGCAGGTGGAGACCGACGCCGACCGCGACCGCTGGTTCACGGCCCCCGAGGCCAAGGACTACGGCTTCATCGACCACGTGATCGCCAGCGCTCGCGAGGCGGCCGACGAGGGCCGCCCGGCCCGCGCGGAAAAGTGACGAGCACCAGCAGAGGACGGAACCCGCGATGAACTACTACATCCCGCAGTGGGAGGAGCGCACCTCCTACGGCGTCCGCCGGATCGACCCCTACGGCAAGCTCTTCGAGGAGCGCATCATCTTCCTCGGCACGCCGATCAGCGACGACATCGCCAACGCGGTGATGGCCCAGCTGCTGTGCCTGGAGTCGATGGACCCCGACCGCGACATCCAGATCTACATCAACTCACCCGGTGGCTCGTTCACCGCGATGACCGCGATCTACGACACGATGCGCTTCATCAAGCCCGACGTGCAGACCGTGTGCCTGGGCCAGGCGGCCTCGGCCGCAGCGATCCTGCTCGCGGCGGGCGCACCCGGGCAAGCGGCTGGCCCAGCCCAACAGCCGGATCCTGATCCACCAGCCCTACACGGAGGGCACCTACGGCCAGTCCTCCGACATCGAGATCCAGGCCAACGAGATCCTGCGCATGCGCGAGGCGCTCGAGACGATGATCGCCGAGCACTCGGGCCGGACGGCCGAGCAGGTCAGCCTGGACATCGAGCGCGACAAGATCCTCACCGCGGAGGCGTGCGGTGGAGTACGGCCTGATCGACCAGGTGCTCGAGTCGCGCAAGGCAGTAGCGGTCTGATCGAGGCGGGCGGCCCTGACCGGGGCCGCCCGTCAAACCGGTCGGGTGCCGATGCCGTGTCACGCCGTGAGGGGGGTCACGACGGGGTACCTTCGACCATCGGTGATGTTTGACGTCGTGGCCACCAGGCCGCGGCCCGGATGATGGGAGTCGTCGCCAGTGGCACGTATCGGTGACGGAGGCGACCTGCTGAAGTGCTCGTTCTGCGGGAAGAGCCAGAAGCAGGTCAAGAAGTTGATCGCCGGGCCCGGCGTGTACATCTGCGACGAGTGCATCGACCTGTGCAACGAGATCATCGAGGAGGAGCTCAACGAGACCGGCGAGGTCGGCCTCGACGAGCTGCCCAAGCCGCGCGAGATCTTCGACTTCCTGAACTCCTACGTGATCGGGCAGGAGACGGCGAAGAAGTCCCTCGCCGTCGCGGTCTACAACCACTACAAGCGGGTGCAGTCGGTCGCCGCCAACGCGAGCGCCTCCGGCCGGCACAGCAAGGACGAGCCGGTCGAGGTCGCCAAGTCCAACATCTTGGTGATCGGTCCCACCGGATGCGGCAAGACCTACCTCGCCCAGACCCTCGCGCGGATGCTCAACGTGCCGTTCGCGATCGCGGACGCGACCGCGCTCACCGAGGCGGGCTACGTCGGCGAGGACGTCGAGAACATCCTGCTCAAGCTGATCCAGGCCGCCGACTACGACGTCAAGAAGGCCGAGACCGGGATCATCTACATCGACGAGATCGACAAGGTCGCCCGCAAGGCGGAGAACCCCTCGATCACGCGCGACGTCTCCGGCGAGGGCGTGCAGCAGGCCCTGCTGAAGATCCTCGAGGGCACCACCGCCTCGGTGCCGCCGCAGGGCGGACGCAAGCACCCGCACCAGGAGTTCATCCAGATCGACACCACGAACATCCTGTTCGTGGTCGGCGGGGCGTTCGCCGGCCTCGAGCACATCATCGAGCAGCGGGTCGGCAAGAAGTCCCTGGGCTTCACCGCCGAGATCCGCACCGCCTCCGAGCGCGAGGCCGACCTGATGTTCGCCCAGGTACGCCCCGAAGACCTCGTGAAGTTCGGTCTGATCCCCGAGTTCATCGGGCGCCTGCCGCTGATCGCGAGCGTCAACAAGCTCGACAACGAGGCGCTCGTGCAGATCCTCACGGAGCCCCGCAACGCCCTGATCAAGCAGTACCAGCGACTCTTCGACCTCGACGGTGTCGAGCTGGAGTTCACCGAGGATGCCGATCAAGGCGATCGCGGACGCGGCGATGGAGCGCGGCACCGGCGCGCGCGGGCTGCGAGCGATCATCGAGGAGGCGCTGCTCAACGTGATGTACGACGTTCCCTCGCGCGGCGACATCGCGAAGGTGATCGTCAGCGACGAGGTGGTCACCGACCACGTGGCTCCGACCCTCGTCGAGCGCACGGACACGGCCAAGAAGAAGTCCGCCTAGGGACTCGAGGGTCTGCGGCCAAGCTGTCTGGACCAGTTGAGGCGTTTGGTCGTCTTCCACGGGACGTCGCCAAGTTTGCGGGCCTAGCCTGAACGCCGTTCGGCAGCGTGCTCCGGCCCGTTGCGTGCAGCAGCCAAGACCGGGAGGACCGCCGTGGGATCACAGCACCTGCGCCCGCTGCTGGCGTTCGCTCTGGTGGCGCTCGTGTGTGGTCTCGTGATCGTCCACGCCGGTCGGGCGGACGGCCTGGGACCGTTGTTCGAGGGTCCACGGGCCTCCGCGGCCGCTGCCGCGCCCCGCAGCGCGCCCGCGGCTCGCGGCGCGCGACTCCACACCGGGGTCGGACCCGCGCGTCGCGAGGTCACCCGGGTGCCGGCGCCCGATGCCCAGGCCCCGGCTACAACCCCCGCCGACCCCGGCCACCACCGAGCCAAGGCTGCGGCCCCGACCGCCGCGGCGAGCGCTGCCCCGTCGGCGCGCCACGCCGCAACGCCGTCCACCACCCACCACCCACGACGTACGTCGGCGGCTCGGGTCCAGCGCGTCTCGCGGACCGTCCGGGGGCGGACCCGAGCCGTCCGACCCGCGGCGGCTCGCAAGGTGAGGGCGGTGCCCCTCCCGGCTCCGGTCGCTGCGGCCCGTCCGGTCCTGCACGGTCACCCGGTCCGCGAGGTCGTCGGCGGCGCCGAGCAGCTGGTCCACTCGAGGCTGGGCGTCAGCCTGACGCTCTCGGCGCGACCCTGAGGCGGTCCGATCCCGGCTGAGGTCACTCGGAGGTGGGCTGCAGCTCCACCTCGACCTCGAGAGCGGTGGCGTCCGGCGCCGGCACCAGGTCGAGCTCGCCGGTGATCTTGCCGGCGTTGCGCAGGTCGGTGCGGGCTGCGCCCACGGCGTCCAGAGCGGTCTGCGGGCCGGTCAGCGTGACCCGCGAGAGCTCGGCCCGCATCGACTGCTTGGCCTGCGACTTGGCGCCCCGGATTCCGGCCAGCGCGGCCGCCACGTGGTCCATCGTGGCCGGGTCGGCGTCGGCGAGGTCACCCAGGTCGGCCGGCGTCGGCCAGCTCGAGCGGTGCACCGATCCCTGCTGCCACCAGGACCAGACCTCCTCGGTGACGTAGGGCAGGAAGGGCGCCAGCAACCGGAGCTGCACGTGCAGCGCCAGGGCCAGGGTGGCCCGAGCAGAGGTGGAGCCCGACGCGTCGCCCTCGGACGATGCCGCGCCGTAGGCCCGCTCCTTGACCAGCTCGAGGTAGTCGTCGCAGAAGGCCCAGAAGAAGCCCTCGGTGGTCTCCAGCGCGGTCGTGTAGTCGTAGGCCTCGAACGCCGCGGTCGCCTTGCTGGTGACCTTCCCGAGGCCGGCGAGCAGCGCCCGGTCGACCGGATCGACGACCAGCGTCGGGTCGGGCTCGCTCGCCCCGACCGAGCCGAGCACGAACTTGGAGGCGTTGAGCACCTTCATCGCCAGCCGGCGCCCGACCTTCATCTGGGTCTCGTCGAACGGCGAGTCCAGCCCGGGACGGGCCATCGCGGCCCGCCAGCGGACGGCGTCGGCGCCGAAGCGCTCGAGGATGTCGGTCGGCACCACGACGTTGCCCTTGGACTTGCTCATCTTCTTGCGATCGGGGTCGAGGATGAACCCCGAGAGCATCGCGTGGGACCAGGGCGCCGCGTGGTTCTCGTAGTGGGCTCGGACCACCCGGGAGAACAACCAGGTGCGGATGATGTCGTGGGCCTGGGTGCACAGGTCCATCGGGAAGACCCGCGAGAAGAGGTCCGGGTCGGACTCCCAGCCGCCCGCGATGTGCGGGGTGAGCGAGGAGGTGGCCCAGGTGTCCATCACGTCCGGGTCGCCGACGAAACCGTCGGGCTTGCCGCGCTGCTCCTCGGCGTACCCGCTCGGGGCCTGGGTGGACGGGTCCACCGGCAGCTCCGCCTCGCGGGGCAGCAAGGGGTGGTCGTAGTCGGGCTCGCCGTCGCCGTCGAGCGGGTACCAGACCGGGAAGGGGATGCCGAAGTACCGCTGCCGGGAGATCAGCCAGTCACCGTTGAGGCCGCCGACCCAGTTGTCGTAGCGGTGCTTCATGTGCGGCGGCAGCCAGTCGATCTCGGCCCCTCGCTCGAGCATCTCGGCCCGGACCTCTCGCTCGCGCCCGCCGTTCTTGATGTACCACTGCCGGGTGGCGACGATCTCGAGCGGTTTGTCGCCGCGCTCGTAGAAGTTCGCCATCCGCTGGGTGGGCCTGGGCTCGCCGTCGAGGTCGCCACTCTCGCGCAGCAGGGCGACCATCGCCTCGCGACCGGAGAAGATCGTCTTGCCGGCCAGCTCGGCGTACGCCGTCCCGGCAGCGGGCGCGTCCAGCCACGCCGGGGTGTCGCGGGCGAACCGGCCGTCGCGCCCGACCACGGTGCGCACCGGCAGCTGCAGCTCACGCCACCAGGTGACGTCGGTGAGGTCGCCGAAGGTGCAGCACATCGCGATGCCGGCACCCTTGTCCATCTCGGCCGCCGGGTGGGCGACGACGGGGATCTCGACGCCGAAGACGGGGGAGCGGACCGTGGAGCCGAACAGGGGCTGGTAGCGCTCGTCGTCGGGGTGGGCGATCAGTGCGACGACGGCGGGGATCAGCTCGGGGCGGGTGGTCTCGATGGCGACGTACCGGTCTCCACGTGGCTGGGACTGGTGGTCGGGGTCACTGTCGGTCACCGTCTTCTCGAACAGGACCCGGTGGTAGGCGCCGGCGTACTCCCGCGCCTCGAGCTCGGCCTGGGCGACCGCGGTCTGGAAGGTGACGTCCCACAGGGTCGGTGCGTCCTGGAGGTAGGCCTCGCCGCGCGCGTAGTTGCGCAGGAACGCCCGCTGGCTGACGGTCTGCGCCTTCGAGCCGATGGTCGTGTAGTGCTGCTTCCAGTCGACCGAGAGGCCAAGGGTGCGCCACAACGACTCGAAGACCTGCTCGTCCTGCTCGACGAGGCGCTCGCAGAGCCCGATGAAGTTGGGTCGGCTGATCGGCACCTGGCGCTTGGGGTCGGGCTTCTCGGGCGGGGTGAAGTCGTCGTCGTAGGGCAGTGAGGGGTCGCAGCGGACGCCGAAGTAGTTCTGCACCCTCCGCTCGGTCGGCAGCCCGTTGTCGTCCCAGCCCATCGGGTAGAAGACCGCCTTGCCGCGCATCCTCTGGAACCGGGCGATCAGGTCGGTGTGGGTGTAGGAGAAGACGTGGCCGACGTGCAGCGATCCGCTCACCGTGGGCGGTGGGGTGTCGATCGAGTAGACGTTCTCCCGCGGCTGGCTGCGGTCGAAGGCGTAGGTGTCGTCGTCCTTCCAGCGTGCGGCCCAGGTGGCCTCGAGACCCTCCAGGGCAGGCTTTTCGGGTACGACCACGGGGGGTGCCGCGTGCGTTGTACCTTCGGTGGCCTGGGTGCTCTCGGTCATGATCGTCAAGCCTAGTGGGCGTGGTCGGCGTGACCCGAGGGCCGTACCGGCGTTGAACGAGTAGGGGCCGTCCGGGTCGCTGGACGGACGACGCACGTGGCACCACGTGCCGAGGAGGAACGATGGCCAGGAGTGAGACCGCGGACCCGACGGGCGAGCAGGCCGAGTCGGAATCGGTGCTGGCGCGTGCCCGCAAGGCGGTCCCGGGCCTGGGCCGCAGGACGGTGTCCGAGAAGCCGGTGCAGGCGCCGTCGGACGACTCCGTCGAGACACCTCCCGCCACCCATGACACCTCCGGCCTCGAGCCTGAACCGGCGGAGCCCGAGGAACCGACACCCGAGGAGGCCGCCCACGCCCAGTCGCTGAGGGCGGCCGAGAAGGCGGAGGCCGCCGCTCAGAGGCGGGCCCAGAAGCAGGCCGCGGCCGAGGCGAAGGCGACAGCGGACGCCAGGGCGGCCGAGGCCGCCGAGGCCTTGCAGGCAGCCGAGGACGAAGAGGCCCGCGCCGAGGCCGAGGCGGACGCGGAGGCGACGGCGGCCGAGCAGACCAGGGCGACGGCCCGGGCCCAGGCGGAGAAGGCGGCCGCCGAGAAGGCCGAGGCGGACCGGGCTGAGGCGGACCGGGCTGAGGCGGACCGGGCCGAGGCGGACCGGGCTGAGGCGGACCGGGCCGAGGCGGACCGGGCCGAGGCGGACCGGGCCGAGGCGGACCGGGCTGAGGCCGAGGCTGAGAAGGCCGAGCAGGCGCCGCCGCCCGCCACGACGACGGTTCCACAGGCCGACGCGGACCCGGTGGAGCAGGCGCCGCCGCCCGCCACGACGACGGTTCCGCAGGCCGAGGCCGACCCCGACCGGGCAACGAAGCAGTCGAAGCGGAGCGAGAAGAAGGCTTCCGCCAAGGCGACTCGAGCTGATCGCCCCTCGCCTCTGCAGCGGCTGCACGTGCCGGCGGCGGCCGCCGACGTGATCGGCCTGGTTCTGGGCCTGGCGGTCGCGCTCCTGGTGATCCTCCTGATCTCGAACCTGGGCTGAGTCCGTGCCGGCCTCGGGCCCGGGTCCGAAGAACTCGATTGGCACGGGCGGAGGTCGCTCGTAGCGTCTGGGCATGGAGCTGGAGTTCACCGCAGATGCGGTCACCTTCCTGGCGCTCGCTCACGAATACCTCGAGGAGCACGCCCTGGTGGCGACCGTCCTGGCGACCCAGGCCCTGCGTCGCACGAAGGACCCGGCAGGTGCCCACCCGGATGACTGGTACGCCGTGGCGCGCGACGGTCGGGGTGCCGTGGTCGGTGCGGCCATGCGCACCACACCGACCGCACCGCGAACGGCGTACCTCGGCCCGATGCCGGACGAGTCCGCCCGGCAGCTGGCCAGGACCCTGCACGAGCGCGGCGAGCCGCTGCAGGGTGCCAACGGTGCGCGACGGGCGGCGCGGGTGTGCGCGGAGCAGGCCGCACGACTGGGGGGCGGCACGGTTGCGGTCTCCCGACGAACGCGGCTCTTCGAGCTCGGCGACGCCGTGGCGCCGCGTCCGGTGCCCGGACGCCTGCGAGTCCTCACGGACGTCGATCTCGAGCTGGCCACGAGCTGGTACGCCGCCTTCCACGCCGACGCCGACGAGCAGGCCGGAAGGGTGCCGGCCCCGGTCGACCCGCCGGCACCGCACGAGATGCGCCGCCGGATCCGGTCGGGCCGCACGTTCCTCTGGGTCGACGCGAACGGCACGCCGGTGCACCTGACCGGGTCGAACCCGCCCGGCTTCGGGGTCGCCCGGATCGGTCCCGTCTACACCCCGCCCGGGCAGCGCGGTCGGGGCTGGGCGAGCGCGGCCGTGCACGCGGTGGCCTCGGCTCTCGTCGGGGAGGACGCCCGGGTCTGCCTGTTCACCGACCTGGCCAACCCGACGTCCAACGCGATCTACCGCCGTCTCGGCTTCGCGCCGGTCACCGACACGGTCGACCTCGTCATCGACCGCGCCGCAGGCTGAGCCCGGATCCGGACGGGGCTCGGGGGCGAGCTCGGTCCCGCCGCTGCTCAGGGGTGGAGCCGGGTGCCCTTGAGGATCTTGTCGACCGCGTTCCTCGGTCCGTGCACGGCCAGACCGACCAGGTCGAGGTCCTTGCCGTGCACCCGCGCGACCACCGCCCGGTTGGCCTCGTCGTGCCCGGTGCGGAACATGTCGGCGGTGAACACGGCTGCGGGGACCTCGCGCCGGACGGTGCGCTCCCGGGCGGCCCCGAGCTGCTCGGCCGTGCCCTCGAAGACGAGCACGGGCATCCCGAGCAGGGCCAGGTACGCCGTCTCGTCGGCGTCGGCGTACCCCGCTCCGACCAGCTGGGGGTTGGCCGCCGCCACACCGGCCATCAAGAAGGCGGTCACGTTGAGGCGCTGCCAGGTCTGGAGGTCGTCGCGCACCAGCACGGCGACCTTGGTCTCGAAGGGGGGTCTGAGGGACTCGGTCATCGACCCAGCGTCGGGCTCGTCGACCGATCCCGTCTTGTACGTTCCTGCGTTGGGTAGGTTCGGCGCATGGAGCAGGTGCGCGCCTGGCGACCGGCGGTGCCGGGGATCAGCGAGGTGCTGCACGCCCGGTTCCTCTCGCACGCCTACCCGGTGCACACCCACGACACCTGGACGCTGCTGATCGTCGACTCCGGGGCGGTGCGCTACGACCTCGACCACCACGAGCACGCGGCGGTGCACGACCGGGTCACCCTGCTGCCGCCGCACGTGCCGCACGACGGCCGCGCGGCCGGCCGCGGTGGCTTCCGCAAGCGGGTGCTCTACCTCGACCCGGCCGGCCTCGATGCGCGTCGGACCGGGCGGGCGGTCGACCGGCCCGGCTGGGCCGACCCCTGGCTCCGGCGACAGGTGCACCTGCTGCACGAGGCGCTGGAGCACCCCGCGGACACGTTCGAGGCCGAGGAACGCCTGGCACTGGCGACCGAGCGGCTGGCCCGGCACCTCGAGAAGCTGCCCGAGCCCGCGGCAAGGCGGGACCCCGGCGTGGCGAGCCGGCTCAGGTCGCTGCTCGACGACCGGGTGGCCGACGGGATCACGCTCGCGGAGGCGGCGGACGAGATCGGCGCCCATCCGATCCATCTCGTGCGCACGTTCGGCCGTGAGATGGGGATCGCTCCGCACCGCTACCTGACCGGTCGACGCCTCGACCGGGCCCGACGGCTGCTGCTGGCCGGCCACCGCAGCGCAGAGGTGGCCGTCGCGGTCGGCTTCCACGACCAGTCGCACCTGACCCGGCACTTCAAGCGGCTTCTGGGCACCACGCCTGCGGCGTACGCCGCCTCCGGCGGAGTGCGGGTCGGTCCCTAGGATTGGACGCGCGATGACCGAGACCCCAGAACCCACCGAAGTCCCTCGCCCGGCCCAGACCTACGCCGAGGCGGAGGACGCCCTGCTCTCGCGCTGGCCGGAGACCCGGATCGACCCGACGCTGGACCGGATCCGGGACTTCCTCGAGCTGCTCGGTGAGCCGCAGCGGGCCTACCCGGTGGTGCACCTGACCGGCACCAACGGCAAGACCTCGACGGCGCGGATGGTCGAGGTCCTGGTCCGGGCGCTCGGTCTGCGCACCGGACGGTTCACCAGCCCGCACCTGGAGTCGATGACCGAGCGGATCGTGCTCGACGGCGAGCCGCTCGCGCAGGAGCAGTTCGTGCGCGCCTTCAACGACGTCGCGCCGTACACCCACCTCGTCGACGCCCAGCACGACCACCCGCTGTCGTTCTTCGAGACGATCACGGCGATGGCGTACGCCGCGTTCGCCGACGCCCCGGTCGACGCGGCCGTGGTCGAGGTCGGGATGGGCGGGGCGTGGGACTCCACCAACGCCGCCGACGGGGCGGTCGCGGTGATCACGCCGATCGCCTCGACCACGAGCAGTACCTCGGCTCGAGCGCGGTCGAGATCGCCCGCGAGAAGGTCGGCATCATCAAGCCCGGCGCCACCGTGGTCTCGGCGGTCCAGGAGCCTGACGTCGCCGCCGTGCTGGTCGAGCGCTGCACCGAGGTGGGGGCGACCCTGGTCCGGGAGGGAGTGGAGTTCGGGGTCGCCTCACGGGTGCCGGCGGTCGGCGGCCAGCTGATCACGTTGCAGGGGGTGCGCGCGGCCTACGACGACGTCTTCCTGCCGCTGTACGGCGCGCACCAGGCGCAGAACGCCGCCCTGGCCCTGGCGGCGGTCGAGGCCTTCGTCGGCGGGGACGACCCGCTGGACGCCGAGATCGTGCGCGAGGCCTTCGCCGAGGTGACCTCGCCCGGTCGGCTCGAGGTCGTGCGCCGCAGCCCGACGGTGGTCCTGGACGCCGCACACAACCCGCACGGGGCGGAGGCCGTCGTCGCGGCGCTGGAGGACTCCTTCACCTTCGACCCGCTCGTCGGGGTGGTCGGGGTGATGGCCGACAAGGACCACGAGGGCCTGCTGTCCACCCTGGAGCCGGCGATGGCGCACATCGTGTGCACCCAGAACTCCTCCTCGCGCTGCCTGCCCGCCGCCGAGCTGGCCGAGACGGCGCGCGGGATCTTCGGCGCGGACCGGGTCTCGGTGGCGCCCCGGCTGGCCGACGCGATCGACGAGGCGGCCGGGCTGGCCGAGGCCGGGGGAGCGCTCGGCGAGGCGATCGGCTCGGGCGCCGTGCTGGTGACCGGCTCCGTGGTCACCGTCGGCGAGGCGCGGGCGCTGCTGGTGCGGCCGCGGCCGCACCAGCAGCCGGGCGGGAAGCCGGGCGGGGATCCCGACTCGTGACCCGACGGCTGTGCTCGGCGATCCTGCTCCTCGAGGCGATCGCGCTGGCGCTCTCCGCCCCGGTGCTGATCCAGGTGGCCGGCGTCGGACGGGCGACCGGGCTGTGGATCGGGCTCGGACTCGGGGTCGCGTGCCTGCTGGTCGCCGGGCTGCTGCGCTTCCGGTGGGCCTACGTCGTGGGCTGGGCGATCCAGCTCGCCGCCATCGCCCTCGGGGCGCAGGTCGGCGCGATGTACGTGCTCGGCGCGATCTTCCTGCTGCTGTGGGGCACGGCGTACTTCCTGGGCCGCCGGATCGAGACCGAGCGCGCCGAGGCGATCGCGGCCTGGGAGGCCGCCGGGCGACCGGAGGCCTGAGCCCTCGGGCCACACCACTAGGCTTTCCGACATGACCCAGCGCACCCTGGTCCTGCTCAAGCCCGACACCGTCCGCCGCGGCCTCGTCGGGGAGGTGCTCGGCCGGTTCGAGGCCAAGGGCCTCACCATCGTGGCGATGGAGCACCGCACCATCGACGCGGCCACCGGCCGACCAGCACTACGCCGAGCACGTCGAGCGCGACTTCTACCCGCCGCTGCGCGAGTTCGTGACCAGCGGTCCGCTGGTGGCACTGGTGCTCGAGGGCGACGAGGCGATCGAGGTGGTGCGCGCGATCAACGGCGCCACCGACGGCCGCAAGGCGGCGCCCGGCACCATCCGCGGCGACCTGTCGCTGTCCAACCGCGAGAACCTCGTGCACGGCTCGGACTCGCGCCGAGTCCGCCGAGCGCGAGATGGGGATCTGGTTCCCCGACCTGTGAGGTCCGGCCGGTGAGCAGCGCCCGGACCCGTCGCACGGCGGGCTGGTCGCTGCGGTCGCAGCGCTGCTGCTGCTCGCCGGCTGCTCCACGGCCAGTCCGGGCCGGGCTAGCCGGAGGTGCCGTCGCCGACGCTCGCCGCGAGCACGTGCCGCCGAGCGCCGCGGCGACGTCCTCCGGCGCGGCTCACCCGGCCCCCGGCCGCCGGCGCCTGCCGGGGCGTCGACCGTACGACCAGGTGCGCGGACCCGCGCCGGCGTACGCTCCGCACCGCCTGCGCGACTACCGCGCCGACCGGACGCTGTGCTCGGCGTACTGGATGGGGCGCTCCGCACGACGACTTCGTGCCGCAGTCGCTGGCCGTCGACGGGCGCACGGCGTACGTCGGGGGCTACCTCAAGCGGCCGGCGCTTCACCGACCAGGCCTGCCAGATCGAGGTGCTCGACCTGCGGACCGGTCGGGAGACCGGCTTCCAGGCGAAGTTCCAGGCCCCCGTCTACCGGCCGGCGCCGACCTTCTGCCGCCACGGCGGCGGGATGCAGCTGACCGCCGACGGGCTGTGGGTGCAGGAGACCAGCGGCTGTGGCTGCTCGACCCGCAGCGCGATCGGCAGCGGCGACCCGGGCCCCGGTGCGTGCGGGTCTGGCGGATGCGAGAAGGGCGATCCGCGGCTCGACGATGGTCGTCGACGGCTCGCGGATCGGGGTGGCCGGCTTCCGGCTCGGGGGCCCCGGCCGGATGGTCTGGTTCCGGATCGCCGACCTGCTGCGCCCCGGCGTCGACGACCTGGTGCTCCCGGCGACGGCGACGCCACCGGACGCCCGGTGCGATCGGCACCGCACCGTCCCGGCGCTCGTGCAGGGGATCGCGGCGTACGACGGCGGGCTCTGGTACGCCACCTCCGGCACCGGCTGCGCGGCCTGGTCGGTCCGGACGGGCGTCGCCACGCGTTCGTGCCGGGCGCGGAGGACCTCGAGTTCGCAGGGCAGCGAGCGTGTGGATGCTCAGCGAGTCCGGCTCCGAGCACCGTCGTGCGCGGGCGACCCGGGCACGGTCGCCGCCCTGCTGCGGCTGCGACCGCGCGCGGCTGCTCCGCTGGGCTCCCGACTGCCGCCTGAGCCGAGATCCAGGCCCGACCGGCAGTGCCGCGGGCAATCACATCAGCCCCAAATGTCACACGCGTTACGCGTGTCCCTCCCGGGCAAGGGAGCAAGTCGCTCCTAGTCTGGGTATCGCGGGGTCGTCTGCGCGTCGGCGACCCTCTTCCCCCAGATCCACCGAGCGCGAAACGGGCACTACGCATGGCGAACAGCGTCATCGGCCGGGACATGGCCGTCGACCTCGGCACGGCCAACACGCTGGTCTACGTCCGCGGGCGCGGCGGTCGTGCTCGACGAGCCCTCGGTGCGTCGCGGTCCACGCCGAGACCGGCGAGGTGCTGGCCGTCGGGCGAGGCAGGCCAAGCAGATGATCGGGCGCACGCCGGAGACCATCCGCACCGTGCGCCCGCTGCGCGAGGGCGTCATCGGCGACCTCGCGGCGACCGAGCAGATGCTGCGCCACTTCATCGCCCAGGTGCACCGGCGCCGCTACTTCGCCAAGCCCCGCCTCGTGATCTGCCTGCCCTCCGGCCTGCCGCGCGCTCGAGCGGCGCGCCGTCGAGCAGGTCGGCGTACGCCGCGGGCGCGCGGCAGGTCTCCGCTGGTCGAGGAGTCGATGGCCGCCGCGATCGGCGCCGGCCTGCCGGTGCACGAGGCCACCGGCAACATGGTCGTCGACATCGGCGGCGGCACCACCGAGGTGGCCGTGATCTCGCTCGGCGGGTGTGGTCACCCACCGCTCCGTGCCGGTCGCCGGTGACCGGCTCGACCAGCGCGCTGGTCGCGTGGCTGGCGAGGCGAGCACCGGCTCGCGGTCGGCGAGCACACCGCCGAGCAGGTCAAGCTGACCCTCGGATCGGCGTACCCGCTGGCCGACGAGCTCGAGGCCGACGTCCGCGGTCGCGACCTGGACTCCGGGCTGCCGCGCACGACACGCTGTTCAGCACCGAGGTGCGCCGGGCGCTCGAGGAGCCGGTCGCCGAGATCGTCGACGCGGTCCGGGCCACCCTGGACGCAGACCCCGCCCGAGCTGGCCGCCGACATCATGGACCGCGGCATCGTGCTCACCGGCGGCGGCGCGCTGCTGCGCGGCCTCGACGAGCTGATCCGCGCCGAGACCCGGATGCCGGTCCACGTCGCCGACGCCCCGCTCGCCGCGGTCGTCCTCGGTGCCGGCAAGTGCGTGGAGGAGTTCGACGCCCTCAAGCAGGTGCTGGTCTCCTCCGACCACGGGGGCAGCCGCGACCCGGACCGTGAGCCGGCGCCGTCCGAGCAGCTCGCCGGAGCGTCCGCATGAGCCGGATCCGGGGGACCCGCCTGCTCGGCCTGCTCGCGCTGGCGGCCGGCGACGCTGATGGTCGTCGACGCCCGCGCCGGCTCGCCGGTCGACCCGGCGCGCTCGGCGGTCGGCGCCGTGGTCGGACCCGTTCGAGATCGGCGGCGAGCGGCGCCGTGCGCCCGTTCGAGGCGATGGGCGGCGCCTTCCACAGCAACCACCAGCTGCGCGGCGACGTCGCCACGCTGCAGTGCGCAGAACTCCGACCTGCGCAGCCGGCTGGCCAGCGACCCGCTCGACCGCAACCGCCTCGCCGAGTACGACGGGCTGGTCCGCACCGCGAAGGACACCGGCTACACGCTCGCCCCGGCCCACGTCGTGGGGATCGGGCCGGCCCAGTCGTTCAGCCGCACCGTCACCCTCGACGCCGGCACCTCCTCGGGGATCCGGCCGGACTCCACGGTGATCAGCAAGGACGGTCTCGTCGGACGCGTGCTGCGCGCCACCCGCTCCACCTCGACCGTGCTGCTCATCGTCGACGGTGACTCCGTCGTCGGTGGCCGACTCAGCGCGACGATGAAGATCGGCTTCGTGCACGGGCGCGACACGCCTCGGCAGCAACGCCCGGCCTCGACCTCGACCTGGTCGACGACGCGGTCGCGCCGCGGGTCGGCGACGCCGTGCTGACCTGGGGCTCCGGTCCGGGCGGACCGTACGTCGCCGGGATCCCGATCGGTCAGGTGACCGCCGTACGCAGTCGTCCGCGCGATCAGTCCCAGACCGCGGAGGTCCAGCCCTTCGTCGACTTCTCCGCGCTCGACCTGGTCGGTGTGGTGGTCCCGGACAAGACCTCGACGGACCGCAGCCTGATCCACGCCGACGGGAGCCTGCGATGAGCGCGATGCGCAACCTGCTGCTGGTGGCCCTCCTGCTCGCCGCCGTCGTGCTGCAGGCGGCCGTGGTCAGCCAGGTGGCCATCCTCGGCGTGGTGCCCGACCTGTGCCTGCTGGTCGTGCTCGCCGCCGGGCTCGTGCGCGGTCGCGAGGTCGGAGCGGTCACCGGCTTCTTCGGTGGTCTGGCACTCGACCTCGCTCCGCCGGCGGACCACGTCGCCGGGCGCTGGGCGCTGGCCTTCGCCGTCGTCGGCTACCTCGCGGGCGAGGTGGTGCGCTCGCGAGCGGCTCCGCATCGACGTGAGGTCGCGGCTGCACTGTGCTGGCGATCGCCGCCGCGGCGAGCCTGCTCGCGTCGGTGGTCTTCTTGCTGTCGCGGGCTGCTGGTGCACGATCGCGGTGCCTCTCTGGCCGACACCGCCGGCGTGGTGCTGGTCGCCGTGGCTCTCGACGCCGTCGTGGCGATGCTGGTGCTGCCGCCCCTGGTCGACCTGCTCGGGCGGCTGCGTCCGGCCCGGCTGGCGATCTGATGGCCGTGGCGCGTCCTGATCCGTCCGCACCGGGCCGCGGACCGGCGCAGCCGGTTGCGGCTGCTCGTGCTCCAGGTGCTGATGCTCTCGCTCTTCCTGACCCTCTTCGCCCGGCTCTGGTACGTCCAGGTGTCCACCGGCGAGGCCTACCAGGCCCAGGCCGCCGACCAGTCGGTCCGCGAGCTCGTGGTGCAACCGGCCCGCGGGCCTGATCGTCGACGACACGGGGCCGGCCGCTGGTCGCCAACCGCTCGAGCTGGGTGGTCAGCGTCGACCGGACCCTCTTCGACCGGCTCGACGAGACCGACCGGGACCAGGTGCTGCGCCGGGTCGCCGCACGTGGTCGGCTCGTCGTACGCCGCGGTGAAGGCCCGCTCGCTGCGCTGCGGGGAGCACGGCGCCGACCCGGACACCTGCTGGAACGGCTCGCCCTACCAGCCGGTGCCGGTGGCCGAGGACGTCGCGCAGACCAAGGCCGTGCAGATCCTCGAGCAGCCCGAGGACTTCCCGAGCGTGCTCGCCGAGGCCCAGAGCGTGCGCTCCTACCCCTCGCCGTTCAAGGTCAACGCGGCCCACCTGCTCGGCTACCTGAGCCCGATCACGGAGTCCGAGCTGAGCAAGGCCCAGGCCCACGACGACTCGTCGGTCAACGCCGCGTCCACCGTCGGCCGCTCCGGCCTGGAGCAGACCTACGACAAGTGGCTGCGCGGAGTTCCGGGCTACAAGCGGGTCACGGTCGACTCCCAGGGTCGGGTGCTCGGCGACGACTCCGAGCTCAGCGCCACCCCGGGCAGCACGTTGGTCACCTCCATCGACGCCAGGCTCCAGGGCGTCGTCGAGCGCAACCTGCACGACGCGATCACCACCGCGCGGGGGACCTACGACAAGGTCACGCACAAGAACTACGTCGCCGACTCCGGCGCCGCCGTCGTCCTCGACGCGAAGACCGGTCAGGTCGTCTCGATGGCCAGCCAGCCGACGTACGACCCGTCGGAGTGGGTCGGCGGGATCACCGCCAAGCAGCTGGCCCGGCTGTACTCCAAGCAGGCCGGGACGCCGTTGATCTCGCGGGCGACGCAGGGCCAGTTCGCGCCGGGTTCGACCTTCAAGCCGTTCATGACCGTCGGGGCCTTCAACAACGGCTACGACGCGGGCTCGCAGCTGAACTGCTCCTCCGGCCTGCAGGTCGGCAACCGCTGGTTCAAGAACTACGAGTCGGAGTCCTACGGCTCGATCGACTTCGCCCAGGCGCTGCAGGTCTCCTGCGACACCTTCTTCTACCGCGTCGGCCTCGGGTTCTGGCAGAAGTACGGCTCCGACCCGGCCGAACGTCAACGCCAAGGACCCGCTGGTCCGCTACGCCCAGCGACTTCGGGATGGGCCGCAAGACCGGCATCGACCTGCCTGGCGAGGCGACCGGGCCGGATCGCGGACCGCAAGTGGAAGCTGGCCTACTTCAAGGCGATGAAGCCCTACTACTGCAAGATCGACAGGACCCGCAAGCAGAACGACTTCCTCAAGCTCTTCGCCCACGAGTTCTGCGCCGAGGGCAACCTCTACCGGGCCGGCGACGCGGTGAACTTCTCGATCGGTCAGGGCGACACCACCGTCACCCCGCTGCAGCTGGCCACGGCGTACGCCGCGATCTCCAACGGCGGCACGCTCTACGCACCCGCGGGTGGCCAAGGCGATCGTCTCGCCGAACGGTACGAAGGTCACCAAGATCCCGAGCAAGGTCACCGGCCACATCCCGACGCGCAAGGGCGTTCTCGGCTACGTCGACAACGCCCTGCTCGGGCACCCCCAAGGTCGGCACGCTGGCCTGGAAGTTCAACGGCTTCCCGCTCGACAAGGTGCAGGTGCGCGGCAAGACCGGCTCCGCCGAGGTGCAGGGCAAGCAGAGCACCTCGTGGGTCGCGACGTACGACAAGAACTACGTGGTGATCATGATGATCACCCAGGGCGGCACCGGCTCGGGCACCTCCGGGCCCGCCGTGCGCAAGATCTGGGAGTCGCTCTACGGGATCAAGGGCGAGAAGGTCGACCCCAAGGACTCCGTGATCCCGGGCACGACGCCGCCCGACGGCGCTGCCGACGCTTCGCCAAGGACGGCTCGATCCTGCCGCCGCCGCGCGGCCGGGTCAGGGGGCGGCGCGATGACGCTGCTCTCCTCCGGACCCACCTCCACCCAGGCCCGGCGACCGGTCGGCGCCAGGCGCAGCCGGGCCTCGCTGGACTGGGTGCTGCTCGGCGCCACGCTGGCCGTGCTGCTGATCGGCTCGGTGCTGGTCTGGTCGGCCACCTCGGGCAACCGCGCGCTCGACCGACGGCCACCCCTCGGCGTACCTGCACAAGCACCTGGTCAACATCGTGATCGGGCTGGTGCTCGGCAGCACTGGTGACGGCGGTCGACCACCGCCGCGTGCGGATCTTCGTGCCCGGTCGTGTACGCTCGCCTCGGTGCTCGGGCTGCTGCTGGTGCTGGTGATGGGCACGACCATCAACGGCTCGCGCTCGTGGCTGATGCTCGGCGGGCTGTCGGTGCAGCCGGCGGAGTTCGCCAAGCTCGCCGTGGTGATCGGGATGGCGCTGGTGCTGGCCGAGCGCCTCGAGGGCTCACGCAGCGGCGACGTGCGGGCGGGCCGAGGTGCTGCTGATGCTGGTCGTCGCCGGTGTGCCGGCGCTGTTGATCATCGCCCAGCCCGACCTCGGCACCCTGCTCGTGCTCTCGGCCACGGTCTTCGGCGTGCTGGGGGTCTCCGGCGTGCCCCGGCGGTGGCTGGGCCTGCTCGCCGGCTCCGGGATCGCCGTGGCCGTCCTGGCGGTGGGCGGCGGGATGCTCAAGGCCTACCAGGTCAACCGGTTCCTGGCCTTCACCGACCCGGGCCTCGATCCGCGTGGAGCCGGCTACAACACCACGCAGGCGCGGATCGCGATCGGCAACGGTGGCCTGTTCGGCCAGGGGATCGCGCACGGCTCGCAGACCCGGGCCGGCTTCGTGCCCGAGCAGCACACCGACTTCGTGTTCACCGTCGCGGGCGAGGAGCTGGGCCTGGTCGGGGCAGCGGTCCTGGTCGCGCTGCTGGGCGTGATCCTGTGGCGGGCCCTGATGATCTCCCACGACGCCGACGACCTGTTCGGTCGGGTCGCGGCCGCCGGGATCGCCTGCTGGTTCGGCTTCCAGGCCTTCCAGAACGTCGGGATGTGCCTGGGCATCATGCCCGTCACCGGAGTGCCCCTGCCCGCTGGTGTCGTACGGCGGCTCCTCGATGTTCGCCTCGCTGATGGCCATCGGGCTGCTCCAGAACATCCACCTCCGCTCCGTCCGTACCGCCGCTGAGCCCCGCCTGAACGGCCTCGGCACCGCCGCCTGAGCCTCGCTGCCGCGGAGGAGTTCGTCGTACGCCGGGCGGAACCGTAGTCTGGACGCGATGTCCATCTCCGGGTCCACTTCAGTCTTTCCCCGCCTCGAGCCGCTGCTGCCCTCGGTGCAGAAGCCGATCCAGTACGTCGGCGGCGAGCTGAACGCCACGCCCAAGGAGTGGGGCGACGACGCAGCACCGTGCGCTGGGCGCTGATGTACCCCGACGCCTACGAGGTCGGACTGCCCAACCAGGGCGTCCAGATCCTCTACGAGGTGCTCAACGAGCAGGCCGACACCCTCGCCGAGCGCACGTACGCCGTGTGGCCCGACCTCGAGGCGCTGATGCGCGAGCACGAGATCCCGCAGTTCACCGTCGACTGCCACCGCCCGGTGCGCGACTTCGACGTCTTCGGGATCTCGCTTCTCGACCGAGCTCGGCTACACCAACATGCTCAACGCCCTCGACCTCGCCGGCATCCCGCTGCACGCCGCGGACCGCACCGACGAGCGACCCGATCGTGCTCGCCGGCGGCCACTCGGCGTTCAACCCCGAGCCGATCGCGGACTTCATCGACGCCGCCGCGCTCGGCGACGGCGAGGAGGTCGTGCTCGCGATCTCCGAGGTGGTGCGCGAGTGGAAGGGCGAGGGCTCGCCCGGCGGCCGGGTGGAGCTGCTGCGCCGGCTCGCGGTCAGCGGCGGCGTCTACGTGCCGTCGCTTCTACGACGTGGCCTACGCCGAGGACGGCGCGCATCGTCTCCGTCGACCCCCAACCGCCCGGGCATCCCGCACCGGGTCGCCAAGCACACCCTGATGGACCTCGACGCCTGGCCCTACCCGGCCAAGCCGCTGGTGCCGCTGGCCGAGACCGTGCACGAGCGGTTCAGCGTGGAGATCTTCCGCGGCTGCACCCGGGGCTGCCGGTTCTGCCAGGCCGGGATGATCACCCGCCCGGTGCGCGAGCGGTCGCTGCAGACCATCGGCGAGATGGTCGAGAACGGCATCCGCGGCCAGCGGCTTCGACGAGGTCGGGCTGCTCTCCCTGTCCAGCGCCGACCACACCGAGATCGGCGACGTCGCCAAGGGCCTGGCCGACCGCTACGAGGGCTCCAACGTCTCGCTGAGCCTGCCCAGCACCCGGGTCGACGCCTTCAACATCGACCTCGCCAACGAGTTCTCCCGCAACGGCCGTCGCTCCGGGTCTGACCTTCGCCCCCGAGGGCGGCTCGGAGCGGATGCGCAAGGTGATCAACAAGATGGTCACCGAGGAGGACCTGATCCGCACCGTCGCGGCGGCGTACTCCCAGGGCTGGCGGCAGGTGAAGCTCTACTTCATGTGCGGCCTGCCGACCGAGACCGACGACGACGTGCTGCAGATCGCCGACCTGGCCAAGAAGGTGATCGCCAAGGGCCGCGAGGTCTCCGGGCACAACGACATCCGCTGCACCGTCTCGATCGGCGGGTTCGTGCCCAAGCCGCACACGCCGTTCCAGTGGGCCTCCCAGCTCGACAGCGAGACCACCGACGCCCGGCTGGCCAAGCTGCGCGACGAGGTGCGCTCGGACAAGAAGTACGGCCGCGCCATCGGCTTCCGCTACCACGACGGCAAGCCCGGGATCATCGAGGGACTGCTCTCGCGCGGCGACCGCCGCGTGGGTGCGGTGATCGAGCGGGTGTGGCGCGACGGCGGCCGCTTCGACGGCTGGAGCGAGCACTTCTCCTACGACCGCTGGATCGCGGCCTGCGACGGCGCTGCCCGACGAGCGTCGACCTCGACTGGTACACCATCCGCGAGCGGGCCTACGACGAGATCCTGCCGTGGGACCACCTCGACTCCGGGCTCGACAAGGACTGGCTGTGGCAGGACTGGGAGGACGCCCTCGTCGCCGACTCGTCGACGTCGAGGACTGCCGCTGGACCCCTGCTACGACTGCGGCGTCTGCCCGGAGATGGGCACCGACATCCAGATCGGGCCGACCGGCCAGCAGCTGCTCCCGCTCAGCGTGGTCTGAGCCGGCGGACCGGCCTGAGCCGTCGATCCGCGGCCCAGCCCGGGCCGGCCTAGGCTGCAGGGGTGCGGATCGATCTCCACACCCACTCCTCCCGCTCCGACGGCACGGCGACGCCCACCGAGGTCGTCGAGCAGGCCGCCGCGCGCCGGGCTCGACGTGGTCGCGCCTGACCGACCACGACACGGCCGCCGGGTGGGACGAGGCGGTCGGTCGCGGCCGAGCGGCGTCGGGATCGGGCTGGTGCGGGGGATGGAGCTCAGCACCAAGCACGACGGGCGCAGCGTGCACCTGCTCGCCTACCTGCCCGACCCGACGTACCCGCCGCTGGTCGAGGAGCTGGAGCGGATCACCGAGCGGTCGCGACGGTCGGATCCCGGAGATGATGAGCAGGCTCCAGGCCGCCGGCTACGACGTCGAGCGAGGACGACGTGAGGCCGCGGCCGCGCCCGGGCGCCGTGATCGGGCGCCCGCACGTCGCCGACGCGCTGGTCGCCAAGGGTCTGGTCGCCAACCGCGACGAGGCGTTCGCGACGCTGCTCGGCTCGGGCGGGGTCGGCTACGTCCCGCGGTACGGCGCGCCCCTGGCCGCGCGATCGAGCTGGTGGCCGGGGCCGGCGGGGTGACCGTCGTGGCGCACCCCTGGGGCCGCGGGGGCGCGCTGACGGCGGAGGCCTTCGCCGAGCTGGTCGGGCGCCGGGCTGAGCGGCATCGAGGTCGACCACCAGGACCACTCGCCGCGAGCAGCGCGCCGAGCTGCGCGGCATCGCCGACGAGCTCGGCCTGGTCGTGACCGGCTCCAGCGACTTCCACGGCACCGGCAAGGTCGACCACGAGCTGGGCTGCAACACCACCGAGCCCGAGCAGCTCGAGCGGCTGCTCGGCGGCCGCGGCGCCGCGGCCCGGGCGACGACGTCGGGGCGCCCGGCGCCGGGCCGCGCTGGCCGTGACCGCGGGGCCGGCTGAGCCGTGAGCTCGCGTGCTCGACGGGGTCCTGCTGGCCGAGGTCTTCGTGACCCTGTTCGTGATCATGGACCCGGTCGGCACGGTCCCGATCTTCTTGTCGCTGACGTCGGGGCGGTCCGTCGGAGAGCTCGCGCCGCGCGGCCTGGCAGGCGGTGACCGTCTCGTTCGCGCGTGATCGCGGCGTTCGGCTTCTTCGGCCAGCAGATCCTGGCCTACCTGAGCATCTCGCTGCCCGCCCTGCAGGCGTCCGGGGGGCTGCTGCTGCTCCTGGTCGCGCTGCAGCTGCTGACCGGGCAGGAGGAGGAGATGACGGCCAACAGCAGCACCAACGTCGCCCTGGTGCCGCTGGGCACCCCGCTGCTGGCCGGGCCGGGAGCGATCGTCGCGACCATGGTGTTCGCCCGGCAGGTCGACTCCTTCGCGGAGTTCACCGCGGTCGGGCTCGGTGTGCTGCTGGTGCACGTCACGCTCTGGCTGGCGATGCGGTTCTCGCTGCCGATCCTGCGGCTGCTGCGCGAGAGCGGCGTCCTGCTGGTGACCCGGATCGCCGGTCTGCTGCTCGCGGCGATCGCGGTGCAGATGGTCGCCGACGCCGTGCGCGCCTTCATCCGGATGGGATGAGGGCCCAGGCGCGCCCTACTTGCGGCCCAGCCCCTGCAGCCCCTGCAGCCGCTGCAGCGCGCCGAAGGGGACGGCGCGGGCCAGGGCCACGAGGAACTTGTAGCGCCGGCTGGGCACCGAGAGGCTCTTGCCGGCGTCGAGATCGACCAGGGCCTCCCGCACCGTCCGGTCGGCGTCGAGCCACAGGGGCCTCGGCACGCTGCCACGGCCGACGTCCATCCGGGCGTGGAACTCGGTGCGCACGAAGCCCGGGCACAGAGCCATCACCTGCACGCCCCGGGCGGCGTACTCACCGTGCGCCCACCGGCTGAGCCGGGTGACGTAGGCCTTGGCGGCCCCGTAGCTGCCGCGGGGCAGGAAGCCGGCCACCGAGGAGACGTTCACGATGCGGCCGTCGCCACGCTCGAGCATCGCTCCGAGGGCCGCGTGCATCAGCCGCATCGTGGCCACGACCAGGACGTCGAGGTGGCCCTGCTCCTGCTCGACGGAGTTCTCGACGAACCGATGCCTCAGTCCGAAGCCGGCGTTGTTGACGAGGGTGTCGACCGGGCGGTCCGGGTCGGCGAGCCGCTGCTCGACGACACCCAGCTGGGTCCGGTCGCCGAGGTCGGCCACGAGCACCTCCGTGCGGATCCCGTGGCTGCCGGAGAGCTCCTCGGCCAGAGCCTCGAGCGCGTCGCGTCGACGGGCCACGAGCACGAGGTCGGTGCCCCGGGCGGCGAGCTGGCGGGCGAACTCGAGACCGATGCCGGAGGTGGGCCCGGTGATCATCGCCACTCGGGCTGGTCCGCTGGAGGGCTGCGACATGCCTCCAGCATCCCAGCCTCGGAACAAGGCGGTGAGTGTGCGGCACAATGGGGTCGATGTCTTCCTCCTCTGGGTCCGGCTCCGGACCGTCGACCCCCTCGGGCACTCGGGTCCTGGCCGTCGCCAACCAGAAGGGCGGCGTCGCGAAGACCACCACGGTCGCCTCACTCGGCGCCGCACTGGCCGAGCTCGGTCACCGGGTCCTGCTCGTGGACCTCGACCCGCAGGCGTGCCTCACCTTCAGCCTCGGCATCGATCCCGAGGACGTCGAGCTGTCGGTGCACCACGTGCTCACCAAGGGGATCGCCCCCGGCGAGGTGGTCGTGACGACCGACGACGGCGTCGACCTGATGCCGGCCACGATCGAGCTGGCCCGCGCCGAGGCCGACCTGCTGACCCGCACGGGCCGCGAGTACGTCGTGCGCACGATGGTCGAGGAGCTCGAGGTCTACGACTGGGTGCTGCTGGACTGCCCGCCCTCGCTCGGCGTGCTCACGGTCGCCGCACTCACCGCCGCCACGTCGGTGCTGATCCCGCTGCAGTGCGAGACGCTGTCGCACCGCGGGGTCGGTCAGCTGCTCGACACGGTGCACGACGTGCGCCGCTTCACCAACCGCTCGCTGCAGGTGCTCGGCGTGCTGCCGACGCTCTACGACGGGCGCACCAAGCACGCCCGCGCCGTCCTCGAGACGATCTCGGAGACCTATTCGCTCGACGTCCTCGAGCCGCCCATCCCGAAGTCCATCCGGTTCGCCGAAGCACCGGCCGCCGGCCGTTCGATCCTGGCCACGTCACGCTCCAACAAGGGTGCCCAGGCCTACCGCGAGGTCGCAGCCGGCCTCGTCGACAAGGTCGACCTGGTCGGGAAGGCCTGAGCGATGGCTGGTCTCGGGGCCCGGGTCCGCTACGACCGGATGACCGCGCTGCTGGCCGCCACGGGTCTGACGGTGTTCGCCCTGCTCGCAGGGGTCGGCACCTTCGGACCCGTCGCGACGGCGTCCGGGACCGGCAGCAGCGGCGATCGGGCCTCGGCGCAGGCGCGCTCGGCGGACCGCCCTGCGATCGGCGGGGCTGCCGCGCAGACCCGCATCGCGGCCCGGGTCGGGGGCCACCAGGGACTCACCGGCACCGGCGTCGGTGCGACCGCCGCAGCCCCCCGCGCCGTCGGCGACCCGGACGGCAGCGAGTCGACCGCGCCGGTCCCGGCCCGCAGCGGCAGCGGGCGGCGGGTCGTGTTCGACATGTCCGACCAGCGGGTCTGGCTGGTCGGTCACGACGGCTCGGTGGTCCGCAGCTACCTGGTCTCGGGCAGCGTGACCGACAACCTCGGACCGGGGTCGTACAAGGTCTACTCCCGCTCCCTGAACGCCGTCGGCATCGACGACTCGGGCACGATGCAGTACTTCGTCCGGTTCACCCGCGGGAACAACGCCGCGATCGGCTTCCACGACATCCCGGCGAAGGACGGCAAGGCGCTGCAGAGCGAGGCCCAGCTCGGTGAGCCGCAGTCGCACGGCTGCATCCGTCAGGCCCGGCCCGACGCGATCAGGCTGTGGAACTTCGCGCCGATCGGCACTCCGGTCGACGTCGTCGCCTGACGCCGATCGGCCGGGGTGCCGACCGACCGCGTCAGCCCTGCTCGGCCTGGGCGCCGCCACGGGTACGCCGGCGAGACCGGTTGCGCTTCTTGCGCGGGGCACCCTCGCCGGTGCCCGATCCCGAACCGGCGCCGGCCGAGGCGGTCTGCTCGGAGCCGCACCACCGCGGGAGCGGTTGCGGCCGCCCCCGTCGCGTCCTCCCCGACCACCGTCACGACCGCCGTCCCGACCCCCGGGCTTGGTGTCGCGGCGAGGCACGACGACCTGACCCTCGGGTATCACCCGGCCCTTGGTGCCGGCGGGGATCACCATGTCCTCGAGGAAGTTCTCCGAGTTGGAGTAGGTCTCCGGCGGGCTGTCGTAGGGCAGGTCGAGCGCCTTGTTGATCATCTTCCAGCGGTGCAGGTCCGACCAGTCGACGAAGGTGACCGCGATCCCGCTCGCGCCGGCCCGACCGGTGCGACCGATCCGGTGCACGTAGGTCTTCTCGTCCTCGGGACAGGTGTAGTTGACGACGTGGGTGACACCGGTGACGTCGATTCCGCGCGCGGCCACGTCGGTCGCGACCAGCACCCGCAGGTCACCGTCGCGGAACTTCTTCAGTGCCTTCTCGCGGGCGGCCTGCTGCATGTCGCCGTGCAGCGGGCTGGCGTCGAAGCCGCGCTCGGTGAGGTCGTCGGCGATGCGCTGCGACTGCCGCTTGGTGCGGGTGAAGACGATGGTGAGACCGGAGCCCTCGGCCTGCAGCATCCGCCCGATCATCTCGGGCTTGTCCAGGTCGTGGGCCTGGTAGATGAACTGGGCGGTCGCCGGCACCAGCTGGGTGTCGTAGGACGACTCCGCCCGGATGTTCATCGGTGTGTGCATGTGCATCCGGGCCAGCGACACGATCGCCGCGGGCATGGTGGCCGAGAACAGCATGGTCTGCCGGTCGGCGGGGGTCTTGGCGAGCAGCTTCTCGACGTCGGGCAGGAAGCCGAGGTCGAGCATCTCGTCGGCCTCGTCGAGGACGAGCGCGTTGACGTGGCTGATGTCGAGCGCCCGCCGGTTCATCAGGTCGATCAGGCGGCCGGGGGTGCCGACGACCACGTCGACGCCCGCGGACAGCGCGTCGAGCTGCGGCTCGTAGGGCACCCCGCCGTACACGGTGAGCACCCGGATGCCGCGGTCGGCGCCGGCCAGGGCGAGGTCGCCGGAGACCTGGAGCGCGAGCTCACGGGTGGGCGCCACGACCAGCGCCTGCGGCTTGCCCTCGGGCAGGTCGGCGTACGCCGGGTCGTTCGACGGCACGGCGCGCTGCAGGATCGGGATGCCGAACGCCAGCGTCTTGCCGGTGCCGGTGCGGGCCTGCCCGATCAGGTCGGTGCCCATCAGGGCGACCGAGAGGGTCATCTCCTGGATGGCGAAGGGGGACACGATGCCGACGCGCTCGAGCGCGTCTGCGATCTCGGGGAGCACCCCGAGCTCTCGGAAGGTGGTCAGGATCTTGCCTGTCTGTTGATAAGGCGCGTCCACTGCGGCACGCACCTCGAATGGCCCCGGCACTCGGTGGCGTCCTCACACCGTTCCCGGTGTCCGACGCTCGGCTCTCGTACGGCCGAGGAAGGTGCCTCGGGTCGCCGGGCGATTCCCTCATCGTATCGCTAGCCTGCTCGAATGACCGAACCGCCGCTCGATCCGGAGCCAGGTCGCGTTCGACGACCCGGCCTACCGCGCCGCCGTGGTCGACCTGCTCGGAGTGATCGCGTACGGCGAGATGTCGGCGTTCGAGCGGCTCGTCGACGACGCCAAGCTGGCGCCCGACCCTGGGCGACAAGCTCGACCTCTCGGCGATGGCGGCCGTCGAGTTCGGCCACGTCCAGCCGCTGCTCAACCGGATCACCGAGCTCGGCGCCCACGCGCGTGCAGGCGATGGAGCCCTTCGTGGAGACGTTCGAGTCGTTCCACGCCCACACCGCCCCGCGGGACTGGCTCGAGGGCCTGGTCAAGGCCTACGTCGGGGACGGCCTGGCCGCGGACTTCTACCGCGAGATCGCGGCGTTCCTCGACCACGGCACCCGCGACCTGGTGATCGCCTCGCTGGACAACTCCGGGCAGTCGGAGTTCGTCGTCGACCGGGTGCGGGCCGCCATCGCCGAGGACCCGCGGGTCGGCGGCCGGCTGGCGCTGTGGGGGCGCCGGTTGATGGGCGAGGCGCTCTCGCAGGCCCAGCGGGTCGCCGCCGAGCGCGACGCCCTCGCGGCACTGCTGGCCGGAGGGGTGGACCGCCCCGGCATGGACCTCGCCGCCCTCGGGCGGATGTTCACCCGGCTGACCGAGAACCATGCGGCCCGGATGGAGAAGCTCGGCCTGGACAGCTGAGGGGCCAGAAGGCCCCGTCCGGAGAACCGGACGGGGCCCCTCGGTGGGTCTGGGTCGCTCAGGCGACGGACCTTGGTGCTGCCGGTGACACCGGCCGCGATCACGACCAGCACGGCCGCGACGACGACCTGCCAGATGTGGCGCCACCAGTCGATGCCGGGGGTGTTGGTGTTGTTGAAGACCGCACCGTAGAGGGCGGTGCCGATCAGCATGCCGCCGATGCCGCACAGCAGGGTCAGCCAGAACGGGATGTTGTCGCGGTCACCCGGGGCGACGAACTTGCCGAGCAGGCCGATGATGATGCCGCCGATGAGCACGACGAGAATGGTGCCGAACATGGCAGTTCCTTTCGGGTGAGGACGGTGCCCTCGTTCAGCTCGATTGTGCCCCGACAGGCCAATTCGAGCGACTTGCCCCGCTGGGCGGGTCGGGTCGGGTCAGCCGCGGAAACCGACGGTGCCGGTCACGGTGTTGGCGATCTCGACGTAGGCCAGCCGCTCGGCGGGCACGACGACCCGGCGGCCCTTGCTTGTCGGTGAAGCTGACCACGCCGCTGCCGGCGACGGCCTTGGCGATCTGCTCCTCGACGCCGTCGGCGTCGAGGTCGGTGTCGATGGTGAGCTCGCGGGGGGCGTTCTGCACGCCGATCTTGACCTCCATGGGAGGACCTCCTGGGTTGGGTCTGCGGTTGGGCTGGGGGTTGGTCCGGGGGTTGGTCCGGGTGTTGGTCCGGGTCGGCTCAGGCGTTGTCGGTCGGCGACTCGTCGGTACGGGGGTAGCCGCGGATCCCGCGCCAGGCGAGGCCGGAGACCAGGGCCACGGCTTCGTCCTTGCCGGTGCTCCCGGCGCCGTCGGTGGTGTCCACCAGCCAGAACCGGGCGCTGACCTGCGCCATTCCCACCAGCGACACCGCCAGCAGCCGGGCCTGCTCCTCGGGCAGCCCGGTGTCGTCGGCGATCACGTGGCTGGTCAGTGCAGCGCACTCCCGGGTGACCCGGTCGACCCGGTCGCGCACCGTCGGGCTCGCTGGTCAGGTCGGACTCGAAGACCAGGCGGAACGCGCCCTCGGTCGAGCAGACGTAGTCGTAGAAGGCGCCGATGGTCGCGACCACACGCTGCTTGTTGTCCTCGGTCGAGGTCAGGGCCTCGCGGCAGGACTCGATGATGGTGTCGCAGGCCTGGTCGAGCAGGGCGAGGTAGAGCTCGAGCTTGCCGGGGAAGTGCTGGTAGAGCACCGGCTTGGAGACCCCGGCGCGATCGGCGATCTCGTCCATCGGCGCGGCGTGGTAGCCCTGAACGGTGAAGACCTCGAGCGCCGCTTCGAGCAGCTGGGCCCGCCTGGCCCGACGGGGCAGGCGCTGACCGCGGGCTCGCACCGGGTCGGTCCCGGGACTGCTCGGGGGGTTGCCGGTCGTCGTCACCGGAGAAACCCTACCCGTCGGAAGTCGTCCGGATGCCGGTCGGCTCGCGGCACCGGGTGCCGACGGGCGCGGGAACATGGGGGTCCACGCCGGCGTTGCGCCCGTCGTACGCCGCACCGGAACCCGGAGGAGCATCGTGACCCTGCCAGCACTCGTGGAGCCCGCCGCCGAGCTGACGTATCGACGAGGTACGTCGCTACAGCCGGCACCTGATCATCCCCGACGTCGGGATGACCGGCCAGAAGCGGCTCAAGAACGCCAAGGTGCTCGTGATCGGGGCCGGCGGCCTGGGCAGCCCGGCGCTGCTCTACCTGGCCGCGGCCGGGTGTCGGCACGCTCGGCATCGCGGAGTTCGACGAGGTCGACGAGTCCAACCTGCAGCGCCAGATCATCCACGGTCAGTCCGACATCGGGAAGCCCAAGGCGATCTCCGCCAAGGAGTCGATCGCGGAGACCAACCCGCTGGTCGAGGTGGTCGTGCACAACGAGCGCCTCGACAACGACAACGTGCAGGGAGGTCTTCGCCGGCTACGACCTGATCGTCGACGGCACCGACAACTTCGCGACCCGCTACATGGTCAACGACGCGGCGTACTTCCTGGGCATCCCCTACGTCTGGGGCTCGATCTACCGCTTCGACGGCCAGGCTTCGGTGTTCGCCCCGAAGCAGGTCGACGACGCGCCCTGCTACCGCTGCCTGTACCCCGAGCCGCCGCCGCCGGGGATGGTCCCGAGCTGCGCCGAGGGCGGGGTGCTCGGCGTGCTGTGCGCCTCGATCGGCTCGATCCAGGTCAACGAGGCGATCAAGCTGATCACCGGCATCGGTGAGCCGGCGGTCGGCAAGCTGGTCATCTACGACGCCCTGGAGCTGGAGTGGCGCAAGCTCAAGGTGCGCAAGGACCCGAGCTGCGCGCTGTGCGGTGAGAACCCGACGGTCACCGACCTGATCGACTACGACGCCTTCTGCGGCGCCGTCTCGGAGGAGGCCGCCGACGCCGCCGCCGACTCGACGATCTCGGTGACGACCCTCGAGCACATGCTCAAGGAGCGCGAGGAGGGCAGCCGGGAGTTCGTGCTGGTCGACGTCCGCGAGCAGAACGAGTTCGAGATCAACAAGATCCCGGGCTCGGTGCTGATCCCCAAGGGCGAGTTCCTCAACGGCAACGCCTTCGCCGACCTGCCGTCGGCCGACGCCCAGCAGCAGATCGTGCTGCACTGCAAGTCGGGCGTGCGCTCGGCCGAGGCGCTGGCGGTGCTCAAGGGCGCGGGCTACTCCGACGCCGTGCACGTCGGGGGCGGGGTCGCGGCCTGGGTCAACCAGATCGACCCGTCGCAGCCGTCGTACTGAGCACGGGCAGCTGCCGTGGCCAGGCGCACCGAGGAGTACGTCGAGCGGGTGCTCGCGCTGGTCGAGGCGGTGCCGCGCGGGCGGGTCACGACGTACGGCCTGATCGGCGAGGCCGTCGACAGCGGACCGCGCCTGGTCGGCAACGTGCTGGCCACCGACGGCGGTGGGGTGCCGTGGTGGCGCGTGGTGCGCGCGGACGGCTCGCTGCCGGCCTCGCACGGCGACCGGGCCCGCCAGGCCTACCTGGAGGAGGGCACGCCGTTGCGCCCCAACGGGGCGGTCGACATCCGGGCGGCCGTGTGGCTGCCGCCCGACTGTGAGGAAGGACGTCGTGAACCTCCGGCCCAGCCAGCGGGCTGAGACGGCCGCCTCGTAGTCGGGCTCGGTGCCGATCTCGGGGACCAGCTCGGTGTAGGCGACGACGCCGTCCTCGCCCACGACGACCACGGCGCGGGCCAGCAGGCCGGCGAAGCCGCCGTCGGCGAGCTGCACGCCGTACGCCGCGCCGAAGTCGGAGCGGAACGTCGAGGCGACCGTGACGTTCTCGATCCCCTCGGCACCGCAGAAGCGGGCCTGGGCGAAGGGCAGGTCGGCGGAGACGCAGACGACGTCGGTGTTCTCGAGCCCGGCGGCGAGCTCGTTGAACCGGCGCACGCTCGCGGCGCAGACGCCGGTGTCGACACTGGGGAAGATGTTCAGCACGGTGCGTCGCCCCGGCCGGACGGCGACCGCAGCGAAGTCGGAGCCGACGAGGTCGAGGTCGGGTGCGCCCGAGCCCGACCTGCGGGGAGCTCGCCGACGGTGTGGACGGGCGTCCCGCCCAGAGCAGTGGTGGCCATGGCAGATGTCTAGCAGGCCCGACCGACCTCGGCCCACACCGCCTGCCCAGCGGGAGGAAGAACCGGGCCGCCCAGTTGTCCACAGATGTGCCCAGGATTCGTGCAGATGCTGGGGAAAAGCCGGATCCGCTGTGGAGAGGGACGGGTTTTCGGTGGACAACTCGCCCGAAGCCGGAACTGGGCCTCGCCGTACCTTGCCCCGCGGGGCGGGAGCGGGATAGAACTCTCCTACGCACTCCCGCAAGGGAGAGCGGGATCTCCTCGTAACCGAGGATCCGCACGTCGAGGAGACTCGACGCGTTCGCCGGGTGACGCGGTGAACGGGATCCGACGGGCAGGGAGATCGATCGGAACGTCACCGTCATCCGGTCATCAGAAGGGCCCCTGCAACTCATACTTGCGGGGGCCCTTCGTCCATCCACCCTGCCGGATCCGCTTGAATGGGGCCATGCTCCAGACCGGGTTGTACGGCGTCCTGCACACGCTCGTACCCCCTGTGGCCAAGGCGGTGTGGCGTCCGGAGGTGACCGGGCTCGAGCACCTCCCGGCCACCGGCGGGGTGATCCTGGCCAGCAACCACCTCAGCTTCGCCGACAGCGTGGTGGTGCCGATCGTGGTGCCGCGCAAGGTCGTCTACCTGGCCAAGAAGGACTACTTCACGGGCACCGGGATCTCGGGTGCCGCGACCCGGGCCTGGTTCGAGGCGATGGACATGCTCCCGGTCGACCGCGACGACACCCGCGCCGCCATCGAGAGCCTCGACACCGCGCTGGAGGTGCTCGCGCCACGGCGACGCCTTCGGGATCTACCCGGAGGGCACCCGCTCCCGGGACGGCCGGCTGTACCGCGGTCGCACCGGCGTCGCGCACCTCGCGCTCACCGCCGGGGTGCCCGTCGTACCGGTCGGGCTGCAGGGCACGGAGCAGCTCCAGCCGGTCGGGGCCAGGCTGCCGCGGCTGGCCAAGGTCCGGATCGCGCTCGGCGAGCCCCTGGACTTCACCGGGCGACTACGACGGGTTGCCGATCGGGCGCGCGCGACGCCAGGTCACCGACCGGATCATGAGCGCGATCGCCGTGCTCAGCGGCCAGCAGCAGGCCGGCGTCTACAACGAGCGCCCGGCCGAGGCCTGACGCCTCGTTCAGGGCCGACCGCCGCGCGGCACGGCCACGGTGACCGCACGGATCTCCGCCTCCCGGGCGGCGCTGCGGCGGTGCTCGTCGAAGTCCGGCGCGCAGGACATGAACAAGCGTGGTCCCCTCGGCGCCGCCGAGCATGCACGCGAAGACGCCGGTGCCCGGCTGGATCTCTGCGGCCACCTCGCCACCCTCGCGCACCCGGAGCACCCGCGCGTGCATCGCGTCGGCGACCCACAGGCAGCCCTCGGCGTCGAGGCCGCAGCCGTCGGGGCCGACCGCCAGCCCGGGCAGCGCCTCGGCGATCACCCGTGAGCCGGGCAGCTCACCGAACTTCGCCCAGTCCCGGCGTTCGCCCAACGAGCCGTCCTCGTGGATGTCGAAGGCCGAGATCCGGTTGCCGAAGGTCTCGTCGACGATCAGCGTCCGGCCGTCGGGCGTGATCACGCTGCCGTTGGCGAACCACAGGTCGTCGGCGACCTGGGTCACCGTGCCGTCCGGGTCGACGCGCAGCAGCGCCGCCGTCCGCGACGTCGGCGCCGGCCATCAGGTCGAAGCCGAAGTTGCCCAGCCAGCAGCGCCCGTCGTCGTCGACCACCATGTCGTTGGGGTGCCCGGTGACGTGCGACGAGACGTCGGCGTGCTCGACCAGCGAGCCGTCGGCCTCCTGACGCATCACCTTGGCGTCCTTCATCGAGACGTAGACCAGTCGGCCGTCGGGCAGCCAGCCGATCCCGGAGGGCTGGTGCGGCACCTCCACCTCGGTGCGCAGGTCGGAGCCGTCCTCGGTGACCGAGTAGATGGCGTGGGTGTAGAAGTCGGCGAACCACAACCGGCCGTCGTGCCAGCGGGGGCACTCGGTGTAGGACATCGCGGACACGACGGTGCGGATCTCTCCAGTCATGGATCGAACCTAGCCGACGTGTGAGCGCCGTCACACCGGGGCTTCGTCCGGTCAGCTCGACGTGGCGCTGGGGACGGCACTGGGGCTGCTGCTCGGCGCCCCGCTGCCCTGCTTCCTCGCCTTGCGGTCGGCCCGCTTCGCCGTGCACGCCTCGCGGTGCTCCTGGGCCTTGCCGGCGAGCGTCTTCACCTGCTCGCCGTACTTCCCGGCGCTCGCGTCGGTCCAGATCTGCTGCACCGCGTCGCGCCGCTCGCTGCCGGCGGGCTTCGACCTGGCCTGCGACAGATCACTCTTCAACGCGTCGGGAGCCTTCGCGAGCAGCCGCAGGCGCCGGGCCTGACCTCGCAGGACGGCGATCTCGGTCTTCTCGCCGTACTTGCCGTGCCGCACGTCCTTGCGGATCTGCCGGGCCGTCTGGCGACGCTGCGCGCCGGCGGGCTCGGCGCGCAGCGACTTGAGCTCCGCCCTCAGGTCGTCGCTGACGTGCGCGTAGCGGGCGCAGTGCACCCTCGCCGTCCGGGCGCCGGAGGGATCGGTGGCCGTGGTGCCACCCGTCGCGTGCAGACCGGTGGCGAGGGCGCCGGCGGCGAGGGCGGCGGTAACGGCGAGCTTGCCGGCCAGGATCAGTGTGCTCATGCGGCACTCCTTCGATGCAGCAGCCGGAATCTCCGGCCGACGAGAACAGCATCGTCGGGCGAGGTGATCGGGGTGTCAGGAGCGTGTTCGGGTTCGGTAAGGGGCGGGTCCGTCGCTCCTGCCGGGTCGGCGACGCCGACTACCGTCTGGTCCATGACGGACGCGCACGGGCTGGTCCTGGTCGTCGAGGACGAGCCGGCGATCGCCGACCTGCAGCGTCGCTACCTGGGTCAGCAGGGGTTCGGCGTGCACGTGGAGGCGACCGGCGCGGGTGCCCTGTCCGCCGTACGCCGGCTGCGGCCGGTCGTCGTGGTGCTCGACATCGGGCTGCCCGACGTCGATGGCCTGGACGTGTGCCGGCTGATGCGCGAGTCGGGCGACTGGACACCGGTGATCTTCGTGACCGCCCGCGACGACGAGGTGGACCGGGTGGTCGGGCTCGAGCTGGGGGCCGACGACTACGTGGCCAAGCCCTTCTCGCCGCGCGAGCTGGTGGCCCGGATCCGCGCCGTGCTGCGTCGAGGTGTGCCTGATTCCCCGGGGCCGATCGTGGTCGGGAACCTCCGCCTGGACCCCGCGGCCCGGACCGTCGCCGCCGCCGGGGCGCGCGTGGCGCTGACCGCCACCGAGTTCAACCTGCTCGAGGTGCTGCTCCGGGGGCGCGGTCGGGTGGTCGGTCGTGCCGAGCTGCTGGCCACGGCCTGGGGTCACGCCGACTACGGCAGCAGCCGAACCGTCGACGTGCACGTGGCCCAGCTGCGGGCCAAGCTCGGCGCGGACTGCCCGATCGAGACGGTGCGCGGTGTGGGCTACCGGGTGGTGACGTGAGCCGGTCGCCCGCGCGGACCCCGCCCGGTCTGAGTCGTCGGCTGAGCCTGGCCATGGGGGCCGTGGTCGTGGTCGCGTTCGTGATCGCGGCCCTGCTCACGCAGGGCCTCTTCGCCTCCTCGGTGGAGGAGTCTTCGCGAACCACCCTGGCGCGGCAGGTCGACCTCATCGCCGAGCTGCCGTCCGCCGCCGGGCTGACGAACCGTCTCGACGCCCGCTCCGACGTGCGCGGGCTCTACCTCGGCGTGGTGACGCGCCGTGGTCGGGTCTCGGGTGCAGCCAGCACGCTCGGCGGGGACCAGGTCGCGGACCTCCTGGACGGTCGGAGCGTCTCGACGACCGGGTCCCTCGACGGTGACCAGGTGCTGGTCGAGGGTCGCCCGGTGGCGCGCGGCGGCGCGATCGTGCTCGCGACCAGCGAAGCCGAGTCGGACCGTGCGATCAGACGGTTCGACGCTCGCCTGCTGGTGGCGCTCATGCTCGGCGCCCTGGTCGCCCTGGTCGGCGGACTGCTCACCGCGCGATACCTGGCTCGACCCTTGGCGCGCCTGGGCGCCACCGCCCGCCGGATGGGTGCCGGCGAGCGTGGCGTCGTACCCACCGGGAGCGGGACGCGAGAGGTGGACGAGGTGGCTCAGGCCCTGCGCCAGCTGGACGACGCCCTGGTGACCAGCGAGGAGCGCCAGCGTCGGTTCCTGCTCTCGGTCTCACACGAGCTGCGCACGCCGCTCACCGCCGTGCGGGGCTACTCCGAGTCGCTGGCCGAAGGCGTGATCCCCGCCCAGGACGTGCCTGCCGTGGCTCGCACGCTGGTGGCCGAGTCGCAGCGGCTGGAGGGCTACGTCGTCCGACCTGCTCGCCCTGGCCCGGCTGGAGGCCGACGACTTCCGCGTGCGTCCGGGTCCGGTCGACCTCGTGGCGCTGGTCGCGGAGACGGCGGCGGCCTGGTCGACGCGCGGCGCGGCCACGCAGGTCAGCGTCTCGGCGGAGTCGTCGCGCCCGAGCGTGGTCACCTCCGACGCCGCGCGGCTGCGCCAGGTGCTCGACGCCCTCGTCGACAACGCCGTACGGGTCTGTCCGCCCGGCTCGCGGGTCGTGCTGGCCGCCACCCCGGGAGTCCTCGAGGTGCGGGACTCGGGACCGGGGCTCAGCGAGGACGACGCCGCGGTCGCCTTCGAACCGGGCGTGCTGCACGACCGGTACGCCGGCGTCTCGGCCGGGCGGGCACGGCCTGGGCCTGGCCATCGTGCACCGGCTGGTCACGCGCCTCGGGGGCAGGGTCACGGTGCACCCTGCTGCCGAGGGTGGCGCCGCCTTCCGCGTCGAGCTGCCGAGCGGGTCGGCGATCTCCTGAGCCTCAGCTCGGCCTCGTCCCGACCGGGCGGTGCGAGCGCTGGGCCAAGGTCGAGACCAGCGCGGTGAACCCGCCACCGAGCAAGGCCGGCACCCCCACCAGCTGGGCCAGGAAGGCCCCGTCCTCCAGGACGTCGGCCGAGGCGTGCCCGCCGTCGGTTCCGCTGCCGTCACCCAGCACGAGCACGACACCGAGATCGACCAGGAAGGCGCAGACCACCCAGACCGCCACCACGCGTGCGAAGGGCATCCTGACCCCGTCGACCAGACCGCCCAGAGCGCTCAGGGCGACCAGGAGGGCGAAGACACTCAGGCCGGTCCCGAGACCGTCGTCATCGTGGGCGAAGAGCATCGGGGCCGCGGCGTCGACGCCCACGACGACCGCCAGCAGGGCAGCGGTGCGCACGGAGACCGACAGCAGGACACGACCCAGGGCGTGAGCGATTCGCGACATGCTCCGAGCCTCTCGGCCGAGCGGGCCCGTCGCACGGGTGCGGGTACTCAGGTCCGGCCCGGGCCCGGGCCGGACCGACCCCGGTGGGATGGTGTCGGGCGTGGACCTCGCCGACGTCGCCCTGCTCGGCGCTGCGGGGGTGGGCGCCGGGGTGATCGGCTCCACCGCCGGGCTGGCGTCACTGGTCTCGTACCCCGCGCTGCTGCTGATCGGGCTGCCGCCGGTCACGGCCAACGTCACCAACACCCTCGGGCTGATCGGCTCCTCGATCGGATCGGTCAGCGCGAGCCGACCGGAGCTGGTCGGTCGCGGGGGGTTCCTCGTGCGCTGGGTGCCGGTGGCGGCGCTCGGGGGACTGGCCGGCGCCGGTCTGCTGCTGCTCAGCCCGGCGGACTCCTTCGAGAAGGTGGTGCCGTTCCTGGTGGCGGCGGCCGCGGTACTGATGCTGGTGGCGCCTCGGATCCGGGCGATGGGCAGGTCCGGGCGACCGGCCACGAGCGAGCGCATCGGGCCGGCGACGACGCTGGGGATGGTGCTCGCCTGCGTGTACGGCGGTTACTTCGGCGCCGCGGCCGGCGTGCTGATCCTGGCCCTGCTCCTGTCCACCGTCGCGCAGCCGCTGGCGGTGTCCAACGCCGTGAAGAACGTGGTCCTCGGGGCGGCCAACGCCGCCGGTGCGGTGCTGTTCGCCCTGGTCGCCCCGGTCGAGTGGGTGGCTGTCCCACCCCTGCTGGTCGGTTGCCTCGTCGGCGGCCGGATCGGGCCGCCCGTCGTCCGTCGCCTCCCGGAGTGGATCGTGCGGTGGGTGGTCGGCCTCGCCGGCCTGGGCCTCGCCGTGCGCCTGGGGGTCGTGGCGTTCGGGTGAGCGCCTCGCTGCCCTGTCGGCGCCGCGTGCTTGGGTGGCGGTGTGACCAGGGGACCGTCGTACCAGCTCGTGACACCGGGTGCCGGGCGGGCCGGCTCGCCTCGGCTCGACCCGCACCAGCAGCGGGTCCTCGAGCACCCCGGTGGGCCGCTGCTGGTCCTGGCCGGGCCCGGCACGGGCAAGACGACCACGCTGGTCGAGGCGATCGTGGAGCGCATCGAGGGACGCGGCGTCGACCCGTCGCAGGTGCTGGCGCTGACGTTCAGCCGCAAGGCGGCCGAGCAGCTGCGGGACCGCGTCACCGCGCGGCTGGGGCGGACCCTGTCCACGACGGTGAGCTCGACCTTCCACTCCTTCGCCTACGGCCTCGTGCGTGCCTATGCTCCCGCCGACCTGTACGCCGCCCCGCTGAGGCTGCTCTCTGCCCCTGAGCAGGACGTGATCCTCCAGCAGCTGCTGACCAAGGAGGCCGAGTCCGTGCCGTGGCCGTCCCAGCTCGCGGCGGCCGTGGGCACCCGTGGCTTCGCGCGGGAGGTCTCGTCCGTCCTCGCGCGGGCCCGCGAGCGCGGGCTTTCGGGCGAGGCCCTGGTCGACCTGGGCCGGTCCTCCGGACGCCCGGAGTACGTCGCCTCGGGGCTGTTCCTGGAGCAGTACCTCGACGTCCTCGACGCAGAGAGCGCCATCGACTACCCGGACCTGATCAGCCGGGCGGTGCTCGAGGCCGACCGGCACCGCGACGAGCTCCGTGCGCGGTTCCGGCACGTCTTCGTCGACGAGTACCAGGACACCGATCCCGCACAGGTGGCGCTGCTGCGTGCCCTCGCGGGCGACGGGCGGGACCTCGTCGTCGTGGGCGATCCCGACCAGTCGATCTACGGGTTCCGCGGCGCGGACGTCCGCGGCATCCTCGACTTCCCCAGGGCGTTCCCGACGTCCGCCGGCGCCGACGCCCCGGTGGTCGCCCTGCGCACGACGCGCCGGTTCGGGTCGCGGCTGCTCGCGGCCTCGCAGTCCGTCGCGGCCTCGATCGCGGTCAGCGGGTCCGTCGCGCGCGAGGACTGGGAGGCCTTCCGCTCACCCGTCGCCGACCCGGTGGCCGGAGGGCACGGGTCGGTCGAGGTGCTCACCTTCGACACGGCCCGGGCCGAGACCGAGCACCTGGCGGACCTGCTGCGCCGGGCCCACCTCGAGGACGGCGTCGGCTGGTCGGAGATGGCGGTGCTGGTCCGCTCGGGCCGGACGTCGATCCCGGCCCTGCGCCGCAGCCTCGCGGCGGCCGGGGTGCCGGTCGAGGTCGCCGCCGACGAGACACCGCTGGTCCGGGAGCCGGCCGCGATGCCGCTGCTCTCGGCGCTGCAGATCGTGGTCGATGCCGAGGTGGAGGATCCGACCGACCCCCGCTACGTCGCCGTCGGACCGGGTCGAGGCGCTGCTCACCTCGCCCCTCGGAGGGCTCGACGCGACCGACGTCCGGGGTCTGTCGCGGGCGCTCCGGGCCCACGAGACCTCACGCGCGGAGAAGGCCGGAGAGGCGCCCGTCTCGTCGCGCGAGCTGCTCCGGAGGTGCCTGACCGATCCGGAGGTCCTGGTCGGTGTGGGTGGCGACTTCGCCGCGCGCGCAGCCCGGCTGGCCGGACTCCTCGACGAGGCGCGCCGCCGCTCGGCGCCGGCGCGAGCGCCGAGGAGGTCTTGTGGGTGCTGTGGTCCGGGACCGACTGGGGCCCGAGGCTGCGGGCCAGCACCCGGGCGGGCGGCCACGCCGCCCGGTTCGCCCACCGTGACCTCGACGCGCTCTGCGCGCTCTTCGAGACCGCGGCCCGGGCCGAGGAGCAGCGCGGGCACACCAGCGTGCAGCGGTTCCTCGACACCCTGGTCGCCCAGGACATCCCCGCGGACACCCTGGCCGACCGCGGCGTGCGCGGGGAGTCGGTCCGGCTGCTCACCGCTCACCGCTCCAAGGGGCTCGAGTGGCGCCTGGTGGTGGTGGCGCACGTCCAGGACGGCGCCTGGCCCGACCTGCGTCGCCGGGGTTCGCTGCTCGACGCCGACCGGATCTCTCGCGACGGGCTGCTGCCGCCCGCGACGACGGCCTCGCTGCTGGCCGAGGAGCGCCGGGTCTTCTACGTCGCCTGCACCCGGGCTCGTGAGCGACTCGTGGTGACCGCGGTGGCCTCGCCCGACGACGAGGGCGAGCAGCCCTCGAGGTTCCTCAGCGAGCTCGGGCCCGACCACGCGCCGGTGCACCGGGTGGGCCGGCCACGCCGGCCGCTGTCGATGTCCGGGTTGGTCGCCGAGCTCCGCCGTACGACGGCAGACCCGCAGGAGCCTGCGGTCCTGCGTCGCGCGGCGGCCGACCGCCTGGCGACCCTGATGGCGGCCGAGGTCGACGGTCGGCCGGTGGCTCCGGCGGCCGACCCCGCGTCGTGGTGGGGGATGCGGGCCCTGAGCCGTTCCGAGCGTCCGGTCCGGCCCGTCGAGCAGCCGCTCGCCCTGTCCGCGAGCGCGCTCCAGGGCATCCTCGACTGTCCGGCTCGCTGGTTCCTGCGAGCGGGAGGCCGGCGGCGAGCGGGTCAGCACGGCCAGTCAGGGTTTCGGGACCGTCGTGCACGCCATCGCCGACCGGATCGCCAAGGGCGAGCTGGCCCCGGACGCCGACCTGATGGCCCTGGTCGACGAGGTCTGGGAGCAGATGGACTTCCGCACCCCGTGGTCGCGATCACGCGAGCGCGACGCCGTCGCCGAGGCGCTGGGCCGTTTCGTCGCCTGGCACACCGCCTCCCGGGGTCGCGAGCTGGTCGACACGGAGGTCTCGTTCGAGGCCGACGTGACCCTGCCGGACGGCCAGGTGGTGCGCCTGCGCGGGGCGGCCGACCGGCTCGAGCTCGACGACGACGGCAACGTGGTCGTGGTCGACCTGAAGACCGGCAAGTACGCCCCCACCGGGCCCGAGGTCGCCGAGCACGCCCAGCTGGGGCTCTACCAGCTCGCGGTCGACAACGGCGCCGCCGACGCGGCCGTCGGGCGGCGAGGTGCGCTCCGGGGGAGCCGAGCTGGTCCACCTGCGTCTGGGCGGCGACCTGCCCAAGGTGCAGACCCAGGACCCGCCAGCCGTCGGTCGACGCCGCCACCCCGGCCGAGCGGCAGCTGATGCGAGCCGCCCGGGCACTGCGCGACGAGGAGTTCGTGGCCCGGCCCGAGGCGACGCTGTGCAGCCGGTGCGACTTCGTGCCGATCTGCCCGGCCCACGCCGCGGGCTCGGTGCTGTCGTGAGCAGCCCGCGCATCGACACCCCCGGAGAGCTGCGCGACGGTGATGGGTGCCGAGTTCACGTTCAGCGACCAGCAGTTCGCGGCGATCACCGCCCCTCTCGAGCCGGCCGTCGTGATCGCCGGGGCGGGCTCCGGCAAGACCACCGTGATGGCGGCGCGGGTGGTCTGGCTGGTCGCCACCGGCCAGGTCGCGCCGGCCGAGGTCCTCGGGCTGACCTTCACCACCAAGGCCACCGCCGAGCTCGGCCAGCGGATCCGGTCGGCGCTGCGCGAGGCCGGCCTGCTGCCCGACCGCGCGCCCATACGCCCCGGCGCCACCGGGACGCCACCGACGACCACGAGGACGACGTCGAGGAGCCGACCGTGTCGACGTACCACTCCTATGCCGCCGCCCTGCTGAGCGAGCACGGCCTGCGCATCGGCCACGAGCCCGACACCCGGCTGATCGCCGACGCTCGCGCTACCAGCTCGCGGCGCGGGCGATCCAGCGCTATCGCGAGCCCGTGCTGCACCTGACCGAGTCGCCGGACCACGCCGTGCGCTACCTGCTCGCGCTCGACGCGCGAGCTGAGCGAGCACCTGGTCACGCCCGACGAGGTGCGCGCGGCTCGACGCCCGCCAGCGCCCGCTCCTCGAGGCCGGTCTGGAGGGGGAGACACCGCGTGACCTACCGCCAGCTCAACGACAAGGCGATCGCGGCCATCGACGCCCGCGCGGAGCTGCTCGGCCTGGTCGAGGCCTACCGCGCGGCTGAAGGCCGAGCTCGGCCTGATGGACTTCTCCGACCAGATCGCGCTGGCCGCCCGGCTGGCCGGCGAGCGGCCCGAGGTCGGCGAGCTCGAGCGGGCGAAGTTCCGGGTCGTGCTGCTCGACGAGTACCAGGACACCTCCGTCGCCCAGGCGCTGATGCTGAGCCGGCTCTTCTCCGGCGCCCGCGGCCCGGCCGACGGCCGGCGGCCACCCGGTGACCGCGGTCGGCGACCCCAACCAGGCGATCTACGGCTGGCGCGGGGCGTCGGTGTCCAACATCCTCGAGTTCGGCCGGGCGTTCCCGGGCGCCGAGGGCGAGCCGCGCACCTACCCGCTCACCGTCAACCGCCGCTCGGACGCCCGGATCCTGGCCACGGCCAACCACCTGGCCGCCGACCTCTACGCCGCGCGGCCCGAGCGTGCAGCCCCTGGAGGCCGAGCCCGGCGCGGCCGACGGGCAGGTCGAGCCGCCGTCCACGAGACCTGGGACGAGGAGCTGCACGCTCTCGGCGACCAGGGTGCTGCGCGCGACCACGACGCCGGCACCCCGTGGCGCGAGATCGGCGTGCTGACCCGCGACAACACCCACGCCGCGGCCGTCTTCGACGCGCTGACCGGCCGCGAGATCCCGGTCGAGATCGTCGGGCCTCAAGGGCCTGCTCCGGCTGCCCGAGGTGGCCGAGGTGGTGGCCACCCTCGCGCTGGTGCAGGACGTCACCGACAACGCCGCCCTGCTGACCCTGCTCAGCCGGGCCGCGCTGGGCGGTCGGCCCGCGCGACCTGGCGCTGCTCGGACGGCGGGCGCGCGAGCTCGCCGGTCGCGGCGCGCGGCGGCCGGCGTTCGACGACCTGCAGGCCGAGCTGCAGTCGGCCGTCGCCGGCTCCGACCCGGCCGAGATCGCCGCGCTCGGGCGACGCCCTGGACGATCCCGGCGACCTCGACTACTCCGCGCGAGGCGCGCGAGCGCTTCGGGCTCCTGGTCGGCGAGCTGCGCCGGCTGCGCTCCGCGGTCGGCGAGCCGATCCTCGACCTGGTGCGGCGGATCATCGACATCACCGGCATCGACGTCGAGCTGGCCTCCTCGGTCAGTCCCGCCGCGGCCGCGCGGCGCGACAACCTCGACCTCTTCGTCCAGGCGGTCGCGGAGTTCCAGGCCGTCGACGGCTCGGTCACGCTCGACCGCGCTGCTGGCCTGGCTCGAGGCGGAGGACGAGTTCGGCCAGGGCCTCGACGTCGCCACCCCAGCGAGGCCGACTCGGTCAAGCTGCTGACCGTCCACCGGGCCAAGGGCCTGGAGTGGGACGCCGTCTTCCTGGTCGGCGTCACCGAGCAGCGGTTCCCCTCCAACCGCGGCCGGTCCGCGGTGGGTACGACGGCGCCCTGCGTGATGCCCGTCCGAGCTGCGCGGGGACGCCGACGACCTGCCGCAGCTCGGGGGCTACCGGCCCGAGCGACCTGAAGGCCTACCTCCGCGGGCCAAGAAGCACGAGGCAGACCGAGGAGCTCCGGCTCGGCTACGTCGCCTGGACCCGCGCCCGGCACCTGCTCGCGGTCTCGTGCTGGCAGTGGAAGCCCGGGGCCAAGACCGGGCTGGGGCCCTCGGCCTACCTCGGCCGGACGCGCGAGGCGATGCAGGGGTGGGGGGCCGAGGCCCGGCAGTGGTTCGACAAGCCGGCCAAGGGCGAGCACCAACCCCTACTCCGCCGACCAGCGACGAGCGGCCGTGGCCGATCTCGCACCAGACGCCCGAGGTCGACCGCCGGGCCGCGGCGGCGGAGCTGGTGGCGGCGGCGGTCGCCGGCGAGCACGACCGCGACGAAGCGCTCGATGACTGCTCGCTCCTCGAACGCGTCCGAGTGGGACGCCGCCATGGAGCGGCTGCCTGACGAGGCCGAGGCCGGGGCCGGCGACGTGGTCGCAGGTGCCCCTGCCCTCCAGCCTCTCGGCCACCTCGTTGGCGCGGCTGCGCGACGACCCGGAGGCGTTCGCCCGCGAGCTGGCCCGGCCGATGCCGCGCGCAGCCGTCGCCGTCGGCCCGGTTCGGCACCCGCTTCCACGCCTGGGTCGAGGGCCGGTTCGGCCAGCAGGTGATGCTCGACCCCGACGACCTGCCCGGGCGCGCCGACTCGGGCATCGACGACGAGGACGACCTCGACGCGCTGATCGCGCCGCTTCGAGGCCGGGCCGTTCGCCGAGCGCACGCCGTACGCGGTCGAGCCGGCGTTCGCGCTGGTGCTCGGGGGGCCAGGTGGTGCGCGGCCGGATCGACGCGGTGTACGAGGGGCCCGACGGGGCGCTTCCTGCTCGTCGACTGGAAGACCAACCGCGCCGAGAACGCCGACCCGCTCCAGCTGGCGATCTACCGGGTGGCGTGGGCCGAGCTGCCAGGGCGTCGACCCCGCCCGACGTGCGAGGTCGCCTTCCACTACGTGCGCACGGGGCGACCGTCGTGCCCGCCCGGACGAGCTGCCCGACCGGGCGGCGCTGCTCGAGGCGATGCTTCAGCCGGCTGAGCGAGGGTCTCGTCCTCGCGCACGGCCGCGGCCAGGGCGATCTCGACCATGTCGGCGAAGGTCTGCTCGCGCTCCTGGCTGCTGGTCTGCTCGCCGGTGACGATGTGGTCCGAGACCGTGCAGATCGCCAGGGCCCGCCGCCCGTGCCGGGCGGCGAGGGTGTAGAGCGCGCTGGCCTCCATCTCCACCGCGAGCACGCCGTGGGCGACCATCGGCTCCATCAGCTCGGGCCGGGTGGCTGTAGAAGGAGTCGCGCGGAGAAGATCGGCCCGACGTGGCAGGTGACGCGCTCCGGGCCCGGGCGGCCGTCGCACGGCGCGCGACCATCAGGCCGAAGTCGGCGACCGGGGCGTAGTCGAGGCCGCCGAAGGTGATCCGGTTCATCGAGGAGTCGGTGCAGGCCGCCGAGGCGATCACCACGTCGCGCAGGGCCAGCCGCTCGGTGAGGGCGCCGCAGGAGCCGACCCGGACCACGGTGGTCACGTCGTACTCGGTGAACAGCTCGTGGGCGTAGATCGCCAGGGAGGGCTGTCCCATGCCCGAGCCCTGGACCGAGACCGGTGTCCCTGCCAGGTGCCGGTGAAGCCGAGCATCCCGCGCACCTCGGAGTAGCAGGTGGGCTGCTCGAGGAAGGTCTCGGCGATCCAGCGCGCACGCAGCGGGTCGCCAGGCATCAGGACGGTCGGGGCGATCGCGCCGGGCTCGGCGCCGATGTGGGTGCTCACTGGCCCGACGCTAGTGGCGGGCCGTCGAGACGCGCAGGAGGGCGCACCCAGCGCCGGCGCGACGATGAAGGCCTCGGCCCGCAGCGCGGCCACACCCACCCGGGCCAGGTCGCCGGAGCTAGCGGAAGCAGAGGTAGCGCGGCACCCACTCCGGGTGGTACTTCGCGTTGGCGCGGTAGAGCGACTCGATCTGCCAGAACCGCGACGCCCAGAGCAGGACGGCGTGGGTCATCCGTTGCACCGGACCGGCCCCGAGCCGCTCGCCCCGGGCGAAGACGCTGCGGAAGACCGCGAAGTTCAGCGAGATCCGTCGTACGCCGAGGCCGGGGCACTGCTCGATCAGCCCGACCACCATGTGCTCGATCAGTCCGTTCTCGATCTCCCGGTCGCGACGCATCAGGTCCAGCGACAGCCCGTGCGGCCCCCAGGGAGCGAAGTTCAGCAGCCCCTTGAGCTGACCGTCCTCGTCCCGGGCGAGGACCACCACGGACGCGGTGTCGCGGGGATCACCGAAGCGGTCGAGGGCCATCGAGAACCCGCGCTCGACAGCGCCGTCCCGCCACTCCTCGGCCTTGCGGCGCAGCGAGCGCCAGGTTTCCTCGTCGAGGTCGCCGGACCGGTGACAGGTGACGGTGAGCCCCGCCCGGGAGCAGCGGGAGACGGCCTGTCGCACTACCCGCATGCTGCGTCCCTCCAGCGACCACTCGGAGAGCGTGAGCACCGCTTCGTCGCCGAGCTCGAGGGCATCGAGGCCGGCGCGGTGGTAGGCCCGCGCGCCGCGGTCGCTGGCCCCCAGCACCGCGGGCACCCAGCCGTACGACGCGGCTTCCGCGAGCCACACCTCGATCGCGCCCGGCCACGCCTCCGGGTCGCCGAGCGGGTCACCGGCGGCCAGCGACACGGTGCCCACGACCCGGTAGGACACGGCGGCCTTCCCGCTGCGGGAGAAGAGCACCGAGCGGTCCTCCCGGGTGGCGAAGTAGGACAGCGAGTCGACCTCGCCCCAGCGTTCGAGCACGGTGCGCACGGCGACCTGCTGCTCCGGGTCGAGCGCGTGCGGTCCGTCGGCGGGCTGGAGGGCGACGAACAGCAGGGGGATCAGGACGGCGGCGCCGAGCACGACCAGCGCCACGGCCGCCCGGTCCCCGGAGGCCTCGCTCTCGAAGCGCACCGGCCCGGTGATGCCGAAGAGACCGACGAAGGAGTGCACGACGCGCGCCCCGGTGCCCGTTCCCGGCTCCTCGCCCCGTGCGTCGAGCGCCAGCCAGGCCCAGCCGAGTGCGGTCGCGATCAGCGGTCCGGCGACCACCACCGAGACGACCCGACGCACCGAGCGCGGGTCGGGTCGGGCGGTGAAGTGCCGGCGTCCGGCCACCAGGAGCACCAGCAGGGCCACCGCGACCGTGGCCTCCTCGAAGTCGAGTCCCTTGACCAGGTGCAGCACGACGGTCACGGCGGTGAGCACGACCGCCATCACCCAGGCCCGGCGCTTGGCCCGGCGCAGCGCCGCGGGAGAGCAGGACCAGCATGATCCCCAGGGCCAGTGAGCCGGTCGTCGCGGCCGCCGGGAACACGGCCGGCAGCACGTCGAGCACCAGGTGCAGCCGGTCGCGGAACTCCGGCAGCAGGGCGCTGACCACGGTCATCACGCCGACCAGGCCCATGATCCGGGCCAGCCACCGGGGGCTGGTCAGTGCTTGCCACACGTTGCGCCCACACTGTCACAGCACCGGCTGCGTGGTACTCCTGTGGCCGTGACCAACGACTCGCCCATCGACCCGCCCGCCGGCCAGCCCCCTCTCGCCCTGTCGCGTCGTCCGCACGACCGGATCGCACGAGCGCCGCGTCGACGACGGCGTGGCTGGCAGCGAGGCCTGGGCCGCGCCCGAGACCCGGGTGCTGGTGCTGGCCGGCAGCCGGTTCCGCCTCGTCGACGGGCGCCTGGACTGGCTCGCCCCGGGCAGGCCGACGAGGTGGCACCGCACGGCGTCCGGATCCTGCTCGGCGAGCGGGACGGCCAGCCGCGCGGTTCGCGGTGGATGGCGGACCGCTCGGTCGCGGGCGAGGACGGTGAGTGGGTGGCGCTGCGCGCGGCCCTGCGCGAACGCTCGACGACGATCGACGCCGAGCTCGCTGGTGCACGCGGTCGGGATCGCCGAGTGGCTGCAGGTCACACACTTCTGCCCGCGCTGCGGCGGTGACCTCGAGGTCTCGCAAGCAGGGCCACGAGCTGCACTGCACGCTAGTGCGGACGCCCGCAGTTCCCGCGCACCGACCCGGCCGTGATCATGGTCGTGGTCGACGGCGAGGCGCCCGACGACCGGGTGCTGCTCGGCCGCAGCCCGGCCTGGCCGACCGGTCGCTACTCGACCCTGGCCGGCTTCGTCGAGCCGGGGGAGTCGATGGAGCAGGCCGTGCGCCGCGAGGTGCTCGAGGAGACCGGCGTCCGCGTCGGGCGACGTCGAGTACTTCGGCAGCCAGCCCTGGCCGCTGCCGGCCAGCCTGATGATCGGCTTCGTCGCGCACGCCGAGTCGACCGAGGTCACCGTCGACGGCCAGGAGATCGAGGACGCCCGCTGGTTCACCCGCGAGGAGATCGCCGAGCAGGCCGGCACCGGCGAGCTGGTGCTGCCCGGCGGCATCTCGATCAGCCACGCCCTCGTCGAGTGGTGGTACGGCGCCGCGCTGCCCGGCTCCTGGTCGTAGCCGTGGCGCGGTCTCGAGAGCTCAGAGAGCGGCCAGCTTCTCCTTGACCTGGGCCAGCGAGGGGTTGGTCTGGGTCGGTGCCGTCGCGAGTAGACCAGCGTCGGCACCGTCTGGTTGCCGCCGTTGGCCTGCATCACGATCGCGGCGGCGTCGGGCTGGCGCTCGATGTCGACCACGTCGTAGGCCTCGCCTGCGAGCATGCCCTCGCGCTCGAGCTGGCTGGAGAGCCGGGCGCAGAAGCCGCACCAGCTGGTCTTGTACATCGTGAACCTGGAGCCGTCGCTCATCGACGTGTCCGTCCTCGCGTCTAGGGTTTGTCTCGCCCGTTCCAACACCACTCGCCCGAGGAGGCCATTCCGGATGTCCGCCGACGACCTCCTCGCCGCGCTCGACCCCGAGCAGCGGGCGGTGGCCGAGGCGCTGCACGGCCCGGTCCGGGTGCTCGCCGGAGCCGGCACCGGCAAGACCCGGGCGATCACCCACCGGATCGCCTACGGCGTCGCGAGCGGCGTCTACACCCCGCAGCAGGTGCTGGCGGTCACCTTCACCACCCGCGCGGCGGGCGAGATGCGGGGCCGGCTGCGCGGCGCTCGGTGCCGGCGGCGTCCAGGCCCGCACCTTCCACTCCGCCGCGCTGCGCCAGGTGCGCTACTTCTGGCCCCGGGTGTACGGCGGTGAGCCCCCGCAGCTGACCGAGTCCAAGATCTCGACCATCGCCCTCGCCGCTCGCCGCAACCGGGTCCAGGTCGACCAGGCCAAGCTGCGCGACGTCGCCTCCGAGATCGAGTGGGCCAAGGTCAGCAACGTCCGGCCCGGCCGACTACGCCCGGATCGCGCCGACCCGCAACCGCGAGGTCAGCGGGCCTCGACGCCGCCACCGTGGCGCACCTGTTCGACAGCTACGAGGAGATCAAGCGCGAGCAGGGCCGGATGGACATGGAGGACGTCCTGCTCTGCGGCGCCGCGATCCTGCACGACGACGAGCGGGTCGCTGCGGAGGTGCGCCGGCAGTACCGCTGGTTCGTGGTCGACGAGTTCCAGGACGTCTCGCCGATCCAGTCCGCGCTGCTCGACCTGTGGCTCGGCGGTCGCGACGAGATCTGCGTGGTCGGCGACCCGGCCCAGACCATCTACTCCTTCGCCGGCGCGCGCTCCTCCTACCTGGCCGAGTTCGCCGGTCGTTTCGCCCAGGTCACCTCGGTCGAGCTGTCGCGCAACTACCGCTCCACGCCTCAGGTGATCGACGTGGCCAACCGGGTGCTCAGCGACACGGCGTCGGCCGGCGTGCGCCTGGTCTCCCAGCGCGACGGTGGTCCCGCGGTGGACTGGGCCGAGCACCCCGACGAGGTCGCCGAGGCCGACGCGGTGGCCCGGGAGATCAGTCGGATCCACCGCGCCGGCACCCCGCTGCGCGAGATGGCGGTGCTCTACCGGATCAACGCCCAGTCCGAGGCCTTCGAGGAGGCGCTGACCTCGGCCGGCATCCCCTACGTGGTGCGCGGCGCCGGTCGGTTCTTCGAGCGCCAGGAGGTGCGTCAGGCCACCGCGCTGCTGCGTGGCGCGATCAAGGCCGGCGAGGTCGAGGGCGACACGGTGCCGGCCCAGGTGACCGCGATCCTGGTCGGGATGGGTTGGACCGTCGCAGGCGCCCGCGGCTCGCGGTCAGGCCCGCGACCGCTGGGAGTCGCTGCACGCCCTGGTCTCGCAGGCCGAGGAGTTCGCCCGTCAGGACGACTCCGACGCCGGGGCCACGCCTCCCGTGTCCCTCACCGGCTTCGTCGCCGAGCTCGACCGTCGGGCCCAGGAGCAGCACGCCCCGGTGGCCGAGGGGGTCACCCTGGCCACCCTGCACGCCGCCAAGGGCCTGGAGTGGGACGCGGTCTTCCTCAGCGGGCTCCACGAGGGGTCGCTGCCGATCAGCTACGCCACGCACCCTCGCCGAGGTCGAGGAGGAGCGACGGCTGCTCTACGTCGGGGTGACCCGGGCCCGGGTCCACCTCTCGTCTGAGCTGGGCCCTGGCCCGCAACCCCGGAGGCCAGGCCCGCCGCAAGCCGTCCCGCTTCCTCGTCGGGCTCGCCCCCGACGGCGTCGTGACGTCGACGCGGGGTGGTCGACGGCGCTCGCAAGCGCGCCAAGGCGCGGCCGCAAGAAGGCCGCCACCTGCCGGCTCTGCCGAGCGCCGCTCGACTCCGCCCGCGCGCGCAACCGCGGCTACTGCGACGACTGTCCCGTCCCCTACGACGAGGAGCTGTTCGGCTCGTTGCGCGAGTGGCGCAAGGCTCGCGCCGAGGCCGACTCCGTGCCGGCGTACGTCGTGTTCACCGATGCCACCCTCGAGGCGCTGGCCGAGGTGCGTCCGACCACCCGTCAGGCGATGCTCAAGGTCAACGGCGTCGGTGCCGCCAAGCTGGACAAGTACGCCGACGAGCTGCTCGAGCTCCTCGGCCTGACCGCCGGGGGCGGTGCCGACCGACCCGCTCGCCGATCGCTGCCGCCGGACCGGCGATTGAACCCGGATTGACCGATGGCCACCGTCGTCAGCGTCACCAGACGGGTGCGGTGGCAGACGCCGGCGTGTGGGCATACCGGGTGTCTGGTGAGCGGCGGCGACGCCGCCAACGGGCCCGGATGGTGGCGCGCAACAGGTGGATAGCGGTGGATCCGGATTAAATAGGTTGGCGGGTCCGAGCGGGTGCGGTTACCGTGTTCGAGCAACGTCCGACGAGACCACGAAGGAGGGGTCCTGATGAGCACCTGGAACCAGAACATCGCACCGCGTGACTGCGGCAGCGTCAGCGCGCCCGCCTTCGGCAACCTCGCTCTCGACGGGTCTGCCGGGATGGCCGGCGCACGCCGATGCCGGCGTCGACCACGCGGGAGCGCGCGATCGCCGCCGCTCGGCCGCAGAACGAGGCCGGCACCGACCGCACGTTCACCTCGGGGACCCGGGCCTGGAGTCCGCCGACGTAGATGACGCAGCTCATCACGACGGCACCTCACAGGCCGCGGAACCCGATCAGGGATCCGCGGCCTTCGTGTTTCTCGAAGGCTTCTGGTGGTCCCGCACCGACCAGCACAGACCGAGAACAACGCATCGAGGAGGTGAAACGTGATGGACGACGAGACGTCGGCACTTCCGTGCCAGCGGGAGGAGAGCGAGCTGTTCTTCGCCGAGCTCCCGGCCGACCTGGAGCTGGCCAAGACGCTCTGCGCCGACCTGCCCGGTCCGGGCCGAGTGCCTCGCCGGGGCGCTCGAGCGGCGGGAGCCCTGGGGGTGTGGGGCGGGGAGCTGTTCGCGAACGGCGTGGTGATCGCTCGCAAGCGGCCCCGTGGCCGACCCCGGAAGGACCCGGTGGCGGCCTGAGTCGCGACACCGCAGTGAGACCGAGGATCGATGACGAGAGGGACGACGATGAGCAAGGCACGAAGCACGATGACCGACCTCTGCACGAGGACCTGGCCCGGGCCCACGAGTCCGAGCTGGGCGAGCGCCGTCGCTGGCGCGGCGGCGCACGCCCCAGGGGCGCCACGGCACGAGACGCCGAGCGGGCCCAGTCGGCGCGCCTGGCGCTGGCCCGGATGTTGTACGGCGGACCGCAGCTGCGATGAGCGCCGGCGTACGGCGTCAGTGCAGGCAGGTGATCGACAAGGGGCCGGTCCGGACCCCGAGCGGCCCGGACCGGCCCTTCGTCACGTTCGGGACCGCTCAGCCCGGTCCGGTCCGGGTCTAGGCTCGAGCAATGGTGACGTGCGCGTTCTGTGGTCAGGTGTCCGCTGAGCAGCACCCACCTCTGACCTGGAGCCTCGCCGTCGAGCAGGGTCGGACCAAGCTCTTCTGCGAGTCCTGCTCGCGCGAGCACCTCCGGGCGATGGAGTCCAAGCTCGACTCCGAGTGGTGGTAGCTGGTACCCGCGGGGAACGACCCAGGGGCTAGAAGTAGTGCTTGCGGGGGCCCACTGCCCGGTCCATCGATCCCAGGATCCACAGCACCGCGCCGACCACGACGAGGATTCCCCCGATCACATACAAGATCGAGACGTTGAACACCGCGCCCAGCACCAACAAGATGATACCCAGAATGATCATGGAACTCTCCTCAACCGCCCGCTCGGGCACGCAGCACTGGCGTGGTCGCGAGTGTCGGCATCATCATGACCGAGGGTGAGGGCATCGTCCAGCCCGTGCCCTGCGTGGCGTAGCCAGCAAGCGCTCACCGCTCGTGATGCTGGGACGCACCGGTTCGCGGCTCAGCCCGCGAAGCCGGGCAACGACTCGGTCAGGATCTCGCGGAACGGGGCCTCGGCCTCGAGCTGGCACATCACGCCGATCCCACCCAGCCAGGTGCGGTGGATCAGCATGTACGACGGCGGCAGGTTCAGCTTCAGCGCCAGGGTGTAGCCGGGCTCGCGCGGGTCGTTGATCCGCTGGAACTGGGCGCGCATCCACTCGCGCGAGAAGCGGAAGCGCTCCACCGCCGCCGGCTCGACGAAGGGCGCCAGGTAGGCGTGCAGCTGGTCCGGGTCGATGGTGACGTTCTTGCGCACGAAGCCCTCCTCGCGCAGCCCCTCGAGGAGGGGACTCGCCTCGCCGATGCCGGCGATCCGGATCAGGCTGCCCATCGCCCGGGGCAGCTCACCGCCCTCGAGCCGGGCGACGGCGCCGAAGTCGAGGATGCCGAGCCGGCCGGGACCGCCGTCGTCGGCGGGGATGATCCGGTAGTTGCCCGGGTGCGGGTCGGCGTGCAGCATGCCGGTGCGCCGGGGTCCCTCGAAGAGGAAGCGGACGAACAGCTGGCCGTAGTGGTTGCGCTCCTCGGTGCTGCCGCCACGGATGATCGCCGCCAGTGAGCTGGCGCTGTCCATCCACTCGGTGACGAGCACCCTCGAGCCGTGCGCCACGACCGGGGGCACCACGAAGTCCGGGTCGTCGGCGAAGGCGTCGGCGAACCTCTGCTGGGCGTCGGCCTCCAGGGCGTAGTCCAGCTCGTCCTTCGCCCGCTCCTGCAGCTCGGCGACGAGGGGCTTGACGTCGATGCCGGGCAGCAGGGTGCCGACGCTGCGGGCCAGCCGCGAGATCTGCCGCAGGTCGGACATCAGCGCCTCGCCGGCGCCGGGGTACTGCACCTTGACCGCCACCGGGCGATCGTCCGACCAGCGGCCCCGGTGGACCTGGCCGATGGAGGCGGCGGCCGCCGGCACCGGGTCGAGCTCGACGAGGTCCTGCTTCCAGCCCGGGCCCAGGTCGGCGGCGAGGATCTCGCGCACGGTCTGGGTGGGCATCGGTGGCGCCGAGTCCTGCAGCGCCGTGAGCTGCTCGCGGTACGGCCCGACCAGCTCGTCGGGCAGGGCCGACTCGAAGATCGACATCTGCTGGCCGAACTTCATCGCGCCACCCTTGAGCTCGCCGAGGGTGCGGAAGACCTGCTCGGCGGTGCGCTGCTGGATGTCGGAGAGCACGGCCTCTGCGGGCGCTCCACCGAGCCGGCGCCCGAGCCCGAAGGCGCTGCGCCCGGCGTAGGTCAGGGGGAGGGAGGCCAGTCGCGCGGAACGCGTGAACGCCTTGCGCGGCAGGCTGGCGTCGTCGTCGGGCACATCACCATTGTTACCCCGGCCGGGTCACCGAAGGGGTGGGCCCGTCCAGACTGCACCCGCAGCCGGGGTGACGCATCCAGCCGGTCGCCTCGAAGCCGGCCAGGTCGGGGGGCAACCGGATCGTGGTCGACCAGGTGGCGGGGGCCTCGGCGCCCGGGCGAGCGGCCGTGGCCAGGTCCCGTGCCGCCCACGACACCGCCAGCTGGGCGAGCAGCGGGTCCACCGGGTCGGCCACACCGTCGCGACGCGGTCGTGCCGTCAGCCGGGCCTGCTGCTCGACCAGCAGCGACCAGCGCGGGTCGCGCTCGCCGAGGTGGGCGTCCACGCAGCGCAGGCAGGCCGTGGCGCCCGGCACCACGAACGGTCCGATCACGGCGTCACCCTCGCTGAACCTCAGGAGCAGGTGAGCCACTCCGGCCGACACCAGCTCGTCGAGCAGCTCGCGGCGGGGTTCACCGACCCCGACCAGCAGCAGGACGGGACCACCGGTCGGGAGCCGAGTGCCCTCGCCGAGAGGTTCCTCGAGACCGGCTCGCTCGAGGGCGAGGCGCAGCGCGGTGGGCAGGGGCTGACCGAAGCGGTGGACACGCGGCTCGGGCGCCGCGCGGTCCGGCGGCCCGTCGGTGAGGACCCCGAGGCGATCGAGGTCGGCGACCACGCCCGGGTCACAGTCCAGGAGCGGTCGACCTTCGGCGATCGCGTCGAGGGTCCGGCGGACGGCATCGGTCGCGCCCAGTCGGACCGCACGGGACGGGTCGAACCCGATCTGGAAGACGTCCCGCTCTCGTCGCAGCACCCGCAGGCCGGGCTTGAGCGCCGGCCGGGTGCTGGACCTGTCTCTGGGCTCGGGAACACGATCGACGCACACCCGGGCATGGCACCAGAAGCCGCGCGGGGCGTCCAGCGTCGATGCACAGGCTCGTGGACCGGGTCGGTGACGCAACGACGAACGGCGGGTCCCACCAGGGGACCCGCCGTTCGTCGTTCGCCGCTGCTCGGTGCGCTCAGGCCTTGCCGAGGATGCGGTTCAGGTTGGTGCCACAGACGGGGCAGACGGCCTTGGCCATCCGGGTGCCCTTGTCGTTCACCTTCACCTCACCACTTGCCTCGCGCTTCTCCTTGCACTTCACGCAGTAGAACTCACCGCTCCAGGTCTCCGCCATGACGGCCCTCCTCGTGTTGATCTCGGGTTTGTGCTTGGTCGTCGCGGCGGGGGGACCAGGGAAGACCCGCCGGGGCCCGTCCATTCAAGGGCCGGGTCGACCCTACGCCACGCTCAGCCGAGCGCGACGCAGGCGGGCCGTGGCGGGTCGTGAGCGGCGCCGATAGGTAGGCTCGCGCTCATGTCTGACGCTGCTGCCGACCCCCGCCACCTGCTCGTGGAACGACCCGCCGAGGGCGTCGTACGCCTGGTGCTCGACAACCCCGACCAGCGCAACGCGATGTCGGATGCGATGACGGCCTCGTGGGTCGAGGAGATCGAGGCGATCCGCGCCGACCCGAGCGTGCGGGTCGTGGTGGTGACCGGCGCCGGCACGGCCTTCTGCTCGGGCGGCAACACCGGCTGGATCGCGAGCGAGCCGGACGCGGGCGTCGACCACCTCCGTACCCGGATGATCGCCTTCTACCGCGCGTGGCTGAGCATCCGCAGCCTCGAGGTGCCGACCATCGCCGCCCTGAACGGTGCCGCGATCGGTGCCGGGCTGTGCATGGCCCTGGCCTGCGACATCCGCTACGCCTCCGACACGGTCAAGCTGGGCGTGCCCTTCGTCAAGCTCGGGATGAACCCCGGCATGGCTGCCTCCCACCTGCTGCCCGACGTCGTGGGCCCGGCGCACGCGCGCGAGCTGCTGCTCACCGGGCGCGTGGTCGACGCCCAGGAGGCGCTGCGGATCGGCCTGGTCTCCGCCGTGTACGGCGCGGGCACGTTCGCCGACGACGTGCTCACCATCGCCGAGCAGGTCGCGGCCACGGCCCCGATCCCGAGCCGCTACACCAAGCTCTCGCTGCGCGAGGGCGGTCACGGCGACGTCGAGAGCGCGATCCAGTTCGAGGCGCTGGCCCAGCCGATCACCCTGGCGACGGCCGACCTGCAGGAGGGGATCAAGGCGGCCCAGGAGAAGCGCCCGGCGGTGTTCCGCGGCGAGTGAGCCCGCGCGGGGCGGAGGTGCTGCACCCGCCCGGAAGCACGGTGAGGCCCCCGAACACCGGCGTCGTCTGCCTTCCCCTGCGAACGATGCCGGGGCTTGTCGAGGGCCTCGACCGCGCCGCCAAACTAGGGGAGCGGGTGCCCCGGGTCAACGCGGGTTCGCGATGGTGGACACCGCCCCTCCGGGCGGTGATTGTCAAGTTGTCCACTGCCTGTGGATAACTCTGTGGACAGCGTGTGGACTCGTTCGCCGGAGGTGTGGATCGCCGATTCGTCAATAGTTCTTCCGGTGCAGCATCAGGTCGTTCCGGGGTCATCCCAGGGTCATTTCGGGTCATTTCGCGCCCATCGGGCACCCTGTCACTGATCGGACCGACGCTCAGGAGAGACCGCGGGCGGCCCAGGCGAGTAGCTCCTCACGCGGCCAGGTGTTCACGATCCGCTCCGGCGGTACGCCGTGCTCCTCGGCCCGCGCGCAGCCGTAGACCTGGAAGTCGAGCTGGCCCGGGGCGTGGGCGTCGGAGTCGATGGAGAACAGGCAGCCGATCTCGAGGGCCAGCTCGATCAGGTCCCCGGGCGGGTCGCGGCGCTCGGGGCGGGCGTTGATCTCGACGGCCACGTCATGCTCGGCGCAGGCCTCGAACACAGCCCGGGCGTCGAACTGCGAGGAGGGACGGGTGCCGCGGTTGCCGGTGACCAGCCGCCCGGTGCAGTGGCCCAGCACGTTGGTCAGCGGGTCGGTCACCGCGCCGAGCATCCGCTTGGTCATCGGGGCGGAGTCCATCCTCAGCTTGGAGTGCACCGACGCCACGCGCAGGTCGAGCCGGCGCAGCATCTCCTCGCTCTGGTCGAGGCCACCGTCGTCGAGGATGTCGACCTCGATCCCGGTGAGCAGGGTGAAGCCACCGTCCCCGGAGCCGGACAGGTGCTCGTTGACCGCCTCGACCACCGCGAGCTGCTTGGTCAACCGGGCGGCGGAGAGGCCGTTGGCGACCTTGAGGCGGGGGGAGTGGTCGGTGAGCACGAGGTAGTCGTGGCCGAGCTCCATCGCGGTGAAGGCCATCTCCTCGATCGGCGAGCCGCCGTCGGACCAGTCGGAGTGCGAGTGGAGGTCGCCGCGCAGTGCGCTGCGCAGCGTCGTACCACCCTCGACCAGCGGCCCGCCCTCCTCACGCTCCAGCTTCGCCAGCCGCTCGGGCACCTCTCCCTCGAGGGCGTCGGCGATGACGGTCGCGGTCGAGCTGCCGACACCGGGCAGCTCGGTCAGCGTGCCGGCCGCGGACCTGGCCCGGAGCTCGTCCTCGTCGATCGGCAGGATCGTTGCGGCCGCCCCCCGGTAGGCCTTGACCTTGTAGGTGTCGGCGCGGGCCCGCTCGAGCAGGAAGGCGATCCGGCGCAGGGCGGCCACCGGACCGTCGTTCCACTCCTGCGTGACCACCCGTCAACGGTAGTCGGCCGCGCGAGGTGGTCGCGCTACCAGGCCGTGTCTCTCGTACCGGTGGCCTGCTGCTCGCTGAGACCGGATCCGAGAGGCACGCCCTAGGGTCGCCCCATGAACTCGCGCGAGGTGGAGGTACGCCGCTCGACGCGGCGGCGCCGCACGGTCTCGGCGTACCTCCAGGACGGGCGGGTGGTCGTGCTGATCCCCGACCGGTTCAGCCGACGCGAGGAGGCGGAGTGGGTCGCCAAGATGGTCGAGCGGCTGGAGCGCAAGTCCGGCCGGACCCGCAGCGACGATGACCTGGTGGTCCGGGCGCGTGAGCTGGCCGGTGCCCACGACCTGCCCGAGCCGGTGTCGGTGCGCTGGGTGAGCAACCAGCACGCCCGCTGGGGCTCGTGCACGCCCGCCGACGGTTCGGTGCGGCTCTCCGACCGGCTCCGACCGATGCCGTCCTGGGTGATCGACTACGTGCTCGTGCACGAGCTCGCGCACCTGGTCGAGTCCGGTCACGGCGCCCGGTTCCACGCCCTCGTGGCCCGCTACCCCCGCACCGAGCGGGCCATCGGCTACCTCGACGGCTTCGCCGCCGCGGCCCACCTCGAGATCGAGGACGACCGGCGCGACTCCCTTGTCAGGGACGAGGATCGAGAGTAGGATCGAACGACATGTTCGATACACCGCCCGTTCCGGGGCTCTTCCGGGCTCCCCGGTGGTCGAACCGGGCCGCCCGGTCTCCCCGGCGGTTGAGGAGGGCCGTCAGGCCCGTCTCGAAACCTGCCCCGACCGCCGACCGCCGACCGCCGACCTCGGCCCGGTCCTGGACCTGATCCGAGCCCTGAGCGGTGCCGACCTCACCGACCCCGCCGGATCGACACGATCGCCCTGCTCGAGCGGCTCAAGAACACTGCGGCGGCAGCGCAGGCCCGTGTCACCCTCGCCTTCGACACCAGCCAGCGAGCCGTTGCCGCCGAGCGCGGGGTGAGAACAGTGCAACAGGGTCGCGGTATCGCCGACCAGGTCGCCCTGGCCCGCCGCGAGAGCCCGTTCCGAGGCTCCTCCCACCTCGCGCTGGCCCGCGCGCTGCCCGAAAGGCCGCACACCCAGGCCGCACTCGAGGCGGGACGACCTCGGAGTGACGGACCACGTTGATGCCTCGCGAGACCGCCGCTCTCCCGCGAGGACCGCACCGCCGTCGACGCCGAGATCGGACCCCGCCTGTCCACCCTGGGTGACCGGCGACCGCTGCCGCCGCCCGCAAGGCCGGCTACCGTCTCGACCCGCACAGCCTTCTCAACCGGATCAAGCGTGCCGAGTCCGACCGCAACGTCACCGTGCGCCCGGCCCCGGACACGATGAGCTACCTCACCGGCACCCCGCCCATGGTCCAGGGCGGGCCCGGCCGTTCATGACCAGCACTGCGGGAGGGCCCGTCGGACCAGCGTACGAAGCGACCCGGTGTCGATCGGGATGTCGTCCTCGTGGAGAGCTTCAGCCACGCAGAGACACGAGCTCGCGGATCGACGGCTCGTCGGTCGGGAGGTCGTCGACGGGCCACCAGCGCACGTCCAGCGACTCGTCGCTGACCGTGTGGTCGGCGCCGTCGGGGGCGACCAGCAGGTAGCGCACGTCGAGGTGGTGCATGTCGCCGCTCGGGATCGCAGAACGGCACGGCGTGCCGGTCCAGGTGCACCGGACCGACCGGCCCGGACAGCCCCACCAGGCCCGACTCCTCGCGCGCCTCGCGCAGCGCCGCGTCGGCCAGGCTCGGGTCGCCCGGCTCGAGGTGCCCGCCGAACTGGAACCAGCGCTGCGCCTTGCGTGCAGCGTCAGCAGCACCCGGCTCCGGTCGGCCGAGACCACCAGCGCGCTCGCGGTCAGGTGGTCGGGACGACAGCTCGCGCAGCACCGCGTCCGGCTCGGTGCGCAGCAGGTCGACGTACGCCGAGCGCAGCCGCTCCTGCGCCCGGCTCGGCGCAACCCACGCCTCGAGCACCTCCAGCGCGTCAGCGTGGAGCGTCGTCACCCTCGCCCGAGCCCTCCTCGCCGCGGCCCTCGTCCTTGGTCTCGCCGTTGTCGTTGTCGTCCGCGCTGTCCTCACCCGACGCCGAGTCCAGCAAGGCCGACAGCTGCTGCGTCGAACTCGTCGTCGCTGAGCTCGTCGGGCACCTCGAGGTCGGCGCGGAAGCCCGAGCGGGTCGTCGAGGTCCTCGGCCGTGGGCAGCAGGTCGGGGTGCGCCCACACGGCGTCCCGGGCGTCCTGGCCCTGCCGGTCGCGCAGAGAGCCCCACAGGGTCGAGGCGTCGCGCAGGCGGCGCGGACGCAGCTCCAGGCCGACCAGGGCGGCGAAGGTCTGCTCGGCGGGTCCGCCGGCGGCGCGCCGGCGGCGCACGGCCTCCCGGAGCTTGTCGGCGCTCGGCATCCGTGGCCCGGCGGCCTGGCCGACCACTTCGTCGACCCAGCCCTCGACCAGCGCGAGCGTGGTCTCCAGCCGGGCCAGCGCCGCCTGCTGCGCCGGGGTCTGCTGCGGTTCGAAGAGACCTCCCTCGAGGGCCTCCTGGATGCCCTTGGGGTCGGTCGGGTCGAGGCCCTGGAGCTTGGACTCGATGCCGGAGACGTCGATGGTCATCCCGCGCCCGTAGGCCTCGACCGAGCTGAGCAGGTGCTGGCGCAGCCAGGGCACGTGGGCGAAGAGCCGCTGGTGGGCGGCCTCGCGCAGCGCGAGGTAGAGCACGACGTCGTCCTCGGAGACGTCGAGGCCCTCGGCGAAGGCCGTCACGTTGCCGGTGACCAGCGCGGCGTGGCCGGCCGGACCGAGCGGGAGCCCGATGTCGGAGGCGCTGAGCACCTCTCCGGACAGCCCGCCGAGGGCCTGGCCGAGCTGGGTGCCGAACATGGTGCCGCCGAGCTTGCCGAGCATCCCGGCGAGCGGGCCCATCATCTGCTCGAGGCCCTGCATCATGCCTTGGGCCTCCTCGGGCAGGCTGCCGCCGAGCGCGTTGTTGATCGCGCCGGTGACGTGCTCGGCCACCGGCGAGACCAGCACCTTCCAGACCTCGATGGTCTGCTCGATCCAGTCGGCTCGGCTCCAGGCGGCGCCGACGGTGACGCCGGAGGGGAGCGGGGTGACGCTGTCGAGCCAGTGGTCGGCGAGGCGGACCGAGTTCGGCGACCCGGTCGCGGTCGCCGGCGCCGGGCGTCGGGTCGGGCGTCTGGGCGGTGGACTTGCGGGCGATGTCCTGGGCGAGCGTCCAGTTCACCGGGCCGTCGTAGGGCGCGAGGAACGACTGCATCTGCCCCATCAGTGCGCCCGAGGTCGGGCATCCCCTGGCCCGAGCCGGTGCCGGCGCCGCCGAGGGCGCCGAAGATCTGCTCGAAGGGCGTGCCCTTGAACGGGTTGGACCCGGCTGCTCCCGGCTCGTCGGGCGGATCGTTGGGCGTGTTGGCCATGCCTCGAATCTACTCGGACCCGGCAACCGTGGCACGCGCCCCAACCGGGACCGCCCAGCCCGGATAGGCTCGAGCAATGAGCGACGACGTGATCCGCCTGCTCGACATCCGGGAGACGCCGCTGGACGTGGTCGAGGTGGTCAAGTCCCTCGACCACGACGCTGCCGGTGGGCTGAACCTGTTCGTCGGCACCGTGCGCGACCACGACCACGGTCGTCACGTGACCCACCTCGACTACTCGGCCCACCCGAGCGCCATGGAGGCGATGCGCGCGGTCGCCGCAGGAGGTGGCCGAGGAGTTCGACGTGCTCGCGCTCGCCGCCGTGCACCGCACGGGCCGGCTTGCGATCGGCGAGGCCGCCGTCGTGGTCGCCGTCGTCACCGCCCACCGCGGCCAGGCCTTCGACGCCAACCGTGCCCTGATCGACCGGCTCAAGGCGCGGGTGCCGATCTGGAAGCACCAGGTGTTCGCCGACGGCTCCGACGAGTGGGTCGGCACGCCCTGACCGGCCGGGTCGAGCCCGGAACGAGCGGTCCGTCCCGGCGTGGCAGCCCGCGGGGGCCACCGGGGGACCTAGCCTCGGCGGGGTGGAGATCCTGCTCTGGCTGGTGCCCGCCGCCCTGGCGACCGGTGTCGCGATGCTCGCGGTCGGCTGGATGGTCGCGAGCGGGACCGATCGAGCCTGCCGCATCGCACCCGCTGCCTCGTGCCGATGCCGACCGAGCTGTTCGGCCAGCCCGGTGAGAGCGTCTCGAGGCCAGGGCGGCCCCGTCCACGCTGGCCGACGAGCAACGAGCCGGAGCGCCCGGCCCGCACCGCCCTCGCGCTCGGCACACCACGGCGTACGGCCTGAGACCGGGGCGGGTGCGTCGCCACCGTCCTCACGTGGCCCAACCGCACCGGCACCCCCACACGTTGTGGCGGTCTGAAAGGCTGCCGCCATGACGCGCCGGACGACCGCCACGGTGATCGGCGTCGTGCTGCTCGTGACGTCTTCGGGCTGATCACCCTCGTGCCGCTGCCCTACGTCGTCTACTCGCCCGGCCCGACGGTCAACCTGCTCGGCAAGGCCGACAAGCGCGAGATCGTGCAGGTCAGCGGGGACCGAAGGTCTACCGCGACGGCGGGGACCTGCGGCTGCTGACCGTGTCGCCGACCGGGCCCGACAAGAAGGTCAACCTGGTCGAGGCGATGGCGGCGTGGATCGCGCCGAGCCAGGCGGTCTACCGCTACCGCGACATCTACCAGCCCGACGACACCGCGCGACGAGGTGCAGGAGCAGGGCCAGGTGCAGATGGTCGAACTCCCAGGACGCCGCGGTGGCGACGGCGCTGCAGGAGCTCGGCTACAAGTTCGGCACCTACGTCCAGGTGCTGGGCATCCAGCGCGGCGGCCCCGGCGACGGCGCGCTTGGAGGTGCGCGACCGGATCCTGCTCGGTGGACGGCATGAAGGTCACGCAGCCTGGCCGGCACGATCAAGGCGATCCAGGCCGTGCAGCCGGGCGAACAAGGTCGCCGCTGCGGATCGTGCGCGACGGCAAGACCGAGACGGTGCGGATCACCACGGCGAAGTCGCAGACCGACCCGAAGAAGTCGGCGCTGCTGGTGACGCATCGGGCCCGGGCTACGACTTCCCGGTCGACGTGAAGGTCGCGTCGGGGCCAACATCGGCGGTCCGAGCGCCGGGATGATGTTCTCGCTGGCCATCTACGACACCCTCACCCCCGGGTCGCTCACCGGTGGCGTCGGACATCGCCGGCACCGGCACCATCGACGTCGACGGCAACGTCGGCCCGATCGGCGGGATCCAGCAGAAGCTCTCCGCGGCCCAGAGCGCCGGGGCCAAGCTCTTCCTGGCCCCGGCCGACAACTGCGACGAGGTCCGCGGAGGGCCCTACGACAAGGACAAGATGCGGGTGCTCAAGGTCAAGACGTTCCACGACGCGGTCACCGACATCGAGGCCTGGCGCAAGGACCACGACGCGAAGCTGCCCGCGTGCTGAGCCCCGGATCGCCGAGCCGGCTGCTGCCGGCTGCTGCCGGTCGACCGAGCTGGAGGCGCACGCCGCCGAGGCCGGCTGGGACCAGCCCGCGCAGCTGTTCGCGCTGGTGCCCACGGCCGAGCTGGTGGACGCCGAGCCGGCCCTCGCCGAGGCGCTCGGGCTGGAGCGCCGGCGCCGACGGGCTGACCCCGATCGACCAGGAGCTCCCGGCCGACACCGAGCTCGAGTCGACCCTCGCGTCGATGATGTGGCCCGAGGAGGTCGCCGGGTGCGCCGCGGTGGTCGAGCGGGTCGTCGCTCCCGCCCTCGGCCGAGGCGAGTCCCCGAGGACCGCGACGAGGCGGCGGCGTACGCCGCGGCCCACCCGGAGCGTCAGGAGCTGCGGATGATCGCGGCGGCCACCCGCGACGGCGCGTACCGCCTGCGCGCTGCGCTTCCGCAGCCACGACGACCCCGAGTCGGTGGTCACCGGGCCCGACCTTGTGCCCGCCCTCCTAGAGTTGCTCCAGGCCACGCTGCGGCCCGAGCCGAACGACTCGAACCCCAGCTCGACCCCAGCTCCGACCCCAGCTCGAACCAGGAGAACAACCCATGAGCAGCTCCGAGGCCGCTGAGCCCGCCCCGCCCGCTGCCGCGGGTCCGCGCCGCCGCCGTCCCAGCCCGCTGCTGCTGACCGCGGTGGTGCTGGTCGTGCTGTTCCTGCTGCTCTCGCTGTTCACCAGCGTGTGGACCGAGAAGCTGTGGTTCTCCTCCATCGGCTACAGCTCGGTCTTCGGCGCGCCTGCTGTGGACCCGGGTCGGGCTGTTCGCTGGTCTTCGGCGTGGTGATGGCGCTGGTGGTCGGGGTCAACCTGTTCCTGGCCTTCCGCTTCCGTCCGCTCGTTCCGCCCGCGCACTCCCGACCAGGCCAACCTCGAGCGCTACCGCGAGGTGGTCACCCCGCTGCGCCGGGTGCTGCTGATCGCGGTCAGCCTGGTCGTCGGGATCTTCGCCGGCGCGTCGGCGACCGGTCAGTGGCGCACGTTCCTGCTCTGGCGCAACCGGGTGCACGTCGGCCAGTCCGACCCGTACTTCCACAAGGACGTCGGCTTCTACTTCTTCTCGCTGCCGTGGTTCCACTACCTGGTCGACTTCGCGACCACCGCGCTGGTGATCGGCCTGCTCGCCGCGCTGCTGGTGCACTACCTGTACGGCGGGATCCGGCTCACCGGCGCCGACCGGTTCTCCGGTGCCGCGCAGGTGCAGCTCTCGGTGCTGATCGGGCTGCTGCTGCTGCTCAAGGCCGGCGACTACTGGCTGGACCGCTTCGACCTGACCACCGCCCAGGGCGGGCTGATCACCGGGATGACCTACACCCGCGAGAACGCGGTGCTGCCGGCCAAGAACATCTTGATGTTCATCGCCCTGATCTGCGCGATCGTGCTGTTCGCCAACGTGTTCCGCCGCACCTGGCTGCTGCCGTCGGTCGGCGTGGCCCTGCTGGTGCTCTCCGCGATCCTGCTGGGGGTGATCTGGCCCGCCATCGTGCAGAACTTCCAGGTCAACCCCTCCCAGGGCGACAAGGAGGCGCCGTACATCGCGAAGAACATCAAGGCCACCCGCACGGCGTACGACGTCGCGAACGACCAAGGTCAGCGACTACAACGCCCAGCTCCACCCTGAGCCCGGCGCGGCTCGCCGAGGACGCCGCGTCGCTGCCCGGCATCCGGCTGGTCGACCCGCAGCAGGTCAGCTCCGACCTTCGAGCAGCTGCAGCAGGTGCGCGGCTACTACTCGGTGCCCAACGTGCTCAACGTCGACCGCTACCAGATCAACGGCCGCGAGCGCGACCTCGTGGTGGCGGCCCGCGAGCTGAACCTCGACGGACTGCCCGACGGGCAGAAGAACTGGAACAACGAGCACACCGTCTACACGCACGGCTACGGGATCATCGCGGCGTACGGCAACCAGCGCAACGGCGAGGACCAGACCGGTCACCGGCAACGACGGTGCGCCGGTCTTCGCCGAGGAGGACCTGCCCCCGACCGGTGAGCTCTCGCAGCTGACCAAGAAGGGCTACCGCGGTCAGATCTACTACGGCGAGCAGAGCCCCGACTACTCCATCGTCGGGCCAGCCCAAGGGTGCCGCAGCCGATCGAGCTCAACCTGCCCGCGGGCGGCGAGACGAAGGAGGACACCCGGACCAGCGTCTACGACGGGCCCGGCGTCGACGTCGGCTCGACGTTCCACAAGCTGCTCTACGCGATGAAGTTCGGCGACACCAACATCCTGCTGTCCTCGCGGGTCAACTCGAACTCGAAGATCCTCTACGACCGCTCGCCGCGCGAGCGGGTGCAGAAGGTCGCGCCGTGGCTGACCGTCGACTCCAACGCCCTGCCGGCGGTGGTCGACGGCAAGATCCAATGGATCCTGGACGGCTACACCACCAGCGAACAAGTTCCCGCTCTCCCAGCAGCGCTCGCTCGACGAGATGGTCTCCGACGCGCTCAACCCGCGGGCCGCCTTCGCGACCCTGCCGACCGACCACATCAACTACATGCGCAACGCGGTGAAGGCCACCGTCGACGCCTACACGGGCAAGGTCACGCTCTACGCGTGGGACGACAGTCCGACCCGCTGCTCAAGGCGTGGGAGAAGGTGTTCCCCGGCGTGGTGAAGCCGCAAGTCGGACATCCCCGAGGCCCTGCTGCAGCACATGCGCTACCCCGAGGACCAGTACAAGGTGCAGCGCAACATCCTCGCCGAGTACCACGTCACCAACCCGAGGACCTTCTACGAGGGCTCCGACCAGTGGCAGGTGCCGCAGGACCCGGAGGCCGAGGCGCGCAAGCAGCCGCCGTACCGGCTCTCGGTCGCCACCCAGACCGGGCAGGACCCGACGTTCTCGATCACCTCGACGTTCGTGCCCAACAAGCGGCAGAACCTCGCGTCGTTCATGACCGTCGGGCGCCGACGCCGTCCGACCCGTCGACGTACGGCAAGATCCAGATCCTGCGGCTGCCCGACAACACCCAGGTGCCCGGGCCCTCGCAGATCGCCAACCAGTTCAACTCCGACGACGACATCGCCACCCAGCTCAGACCGTTCACGCAGAGCGCCAACGCCTCGGTGCGCTACGGCAACCTGCTGACGCTGCCCGGTCGGCGGGGGGCTGCTCTACGTGCAGCCGCTCTACACGCTGCGCACCGGGGGAGCGGCGTCGTACCCGCGGCTGCAGTTCGTGCTGACCTCGTTCGGCACCAAGGTCGGCATCGGCAGCACCCTGAACGCCTCCCTCGACGACCTGACCGGCAACAGCGCCAGCTCAGCTCCGGGTCGGCCGGCGGGTCAGCTCCAACGGCACGTGGCAGCACCGGCGGCTCGACCGGCACCGGGAAGGCTCTGCCCACCGCGGCGCTGGCGCTGCTGCAGCAGGCCGACCGCAAGTTCGCGGCCGCCGACAAGGCGCTCAAGGCCGGCAACCTGCAGACGTACGCCGCCGAACGTCGAAGGCCGGCCAGGCCCTGGTCCAGCGGGCCATCAACGCCGGCAGCCTCGGCCATCGGCCTCCGCGGTCGCCTCGTCGGCCTCTCCGTCCGCCTCCGCCCTCCAGCCGGAGCCTCGTCGAGCACCTCTCCCTCCGCGAGCAAGTCCGGCGGTTGAGCCGGGCTCGGGGTGGTCGGGGCGCAGGGCCGAGCGTGGTCGAGGAGGCGCGCCAGCGCCGTCTCGGGATTTCTGCAGCCCCACCTGCGAGCCCGCCGATTTGAGCCCGACCCACCCCATCCCGTAACCTTGCAGACACGACGCGGGGTGGAGCAGTTCGGTAGCTCGCTGGGCTCATAACCCAGAGGTCGCAGGTTCAAATCCTGCCCCCGCTACAAATGTAAAACCACAGGTCAGAGGCCGTCTCCCGGAACTCCAGGAGACGGCCTCTGAGCGTTGTTGAGGGTTCATGTCCGCACCATGTCCGCAAACGCCGCCGTCGCATGGGGTCTCACACCGCTGGCATAGGCAGCGTCGAGCGGCGCTGTGAGGCACTCTCCAGACGGGTGTGAGCCACCCGGTGAGCGCGTCGGTGTGGACCCAAATTCCGCACAACTCGTTCCGCGACATGACTGCCTGAGGGGACTCGATGCGGACACGAGCAAGCTGCGATGGCATCGGACCCCGAAGCCGGTAGACGTCCCTTCACCGGACGGTTGGCCGGTCGGGTGTTGCGGGACGATCACCAGCGCGGATCCGCGTTGACCTGCGATTTCCGTTAAGAGCTTCGGCTTAAGGGTTGGACAGCCACTGCACCCAGGACGAATCCGAGTGCCCGACTAGGGCAGCCGCACCAGGCGAGGATGCCCGAGTTCTGTGGAACCTCGGTGTCGGTCCGGTGAGCATCAGGCTGCGCTCACGTTGTGAGTGTGGCAGTCGGTTCCGACACTGCGGACTCCACTCGGTGCCACGGCCATAAGCTACGGCCCAGCTGGCTGCGGCAATAGCAAAAAGGGTTACCACGAGTGCGTCCTCTCGACAGCGCTCATGCGTAGGGATCGGGTCCACCGGTGAAGAGGTGGGGGCGCAAACACGATCGCGGAACAGTCTATCGACATGTCCCACGTCGATTACGTCTCGACAGCCGCCACGAGCACGGCGGATTCGCCAAGAGCGGTGGTGGTGCGCGATCGCCCGCGGGACGGACGCAGCGCGTTCCAAGTCAGACTGCTCGAGCACGACGAACAACTCCGATGGTGGTTCCTCTACCAACGCCCAGATCTGGTTGAGCGGATGGCCGTCGATCCGGTGCAGCTCGACCTGTTAGGGCGCGGACCGGCAGTGAGCCTGGTCGGTTGGTCTCGACGGTCGAGCAGGGAAGTACACGAGCGGGGACGCACTGACATGCCGCTGTCAGGCACTTTGCTTGGCTGCCGTCACGACTCGCTCACAAGCCTAGCCACAACAGACCAGGCGCGTTGGTCCATCTCGCTTCATGAGTTCACCGCTTGGGGTCTGTCGTCTTGATCTCTCTCGCCGTGTTTGAATGCGGCGCTCAGGAGAATTAAGAACCAAACAATCTCAATCGCAAGAATACACAACAGAAGGAGTGATACTACGGAAGCGGTCTCCTGCGAGTCACCGCGTGCCTCAAAAAGGCTTATCGTTGCGAACCCAGCCAAGAGGAGTAGCAAGACCGAGTTCAATGTGTAACGGATCTTGAGATCCCGATTCTTCAAGCGTGGCTTAACGACAAGGTCACGCAAGCCGTACATGCCTCCGATGAAGGCGAATACTAAGTATCCCCAAGTCAAAGTATGCCTCCACTTCTACTGGAAAAAATCTAATTCTTGGCGGGCTCGTTACGAGTCGTATCGCGTCGAGTCGACAATCGCATCTGGCGAAGTGTATAGCGTGTTCGAGCCGTATCGATGCGAACTGCCGGGCTAACCCATCTGCCGGTCGCGCCACGACGGGCCTCCGATTGCGACGATTCAGCCCTGATCCACCGAGGCTGAGCGGGTCGTGAGCGTGGCGTAGAACGAGGTGCCCTCTTGAGCAGGGAGGATGTCGATTGCGACGTCGTCACCCAACCACTCACGAGAGGCACCTCGTAAGTGAAACCTTCTCACACGATCCGGCCTGTCTTCGATGACCCGAATCTGGTGTCGGCAGCGGGTTTGGTCCCGATGCTGCGGCTGGCGGAGTCGGCCGGGCTCTACGACCTGCTCGAGGGGCTCAGCGTCGGCTCGCCGAACCCGGTCGCGAAGGCGACGTCGTGGTCGGCGGGATGCTCGCCGGCGCGGACTCGATCGATGACCTCGACTTGCTGCGGCACGGCGGGATGGGCCGGCTGTTCGACGGTGTCCGGGCGCCCTCGACGCTCGGGACGTTCCTGCGTGCGTTCACCCACGGGCACGTGCAGCAGCTCGACGCGGTGGGCGGGCGGCTGCTGGCCGGCCTCGCAACTCGGGTGCCCGGGCCTGATCGCCGGCAGCGACCCCGAGGGGATCGCGTTCCTCGATGTCGACGACACCATCGGGGAGGTCCACGGCTACGCCAAGCAGGGTGCGGCGTTCGGGTACTCCGGAGTCCGCGGCTTGAACCTGCAGTTGGCCACGATCAGCACCCCGCTGGCCGCGCCGGTGATCGCCCGCGCCCGGCTCCGCAAGGGCAACACCGCCTCGGCCACGCCGGCGCCGGGCGTCTGCTCGCCCAGGCCCTCACCACCGCCCGCGCAGCCGGCGTCACCGGCGCAGGTCCTGTGCCGTGCGGACTCGGCCTACTACGGGTGGGCGTTCGTGGGGACCGCGATCCGACACCAGGCGTGGTTCTCGGTCACCGCCCGGATGAACCCGGCCGTGAGTCAAGGCGATCGCCAGCATCGATGAGGACTCCTGGACGCCGATCGCCTACCCCAACGCCGTGTTCGACGAGGCCGAGGAACCGCTGGGTCGTCCGATGCCGAGGTCGCCGAGATCGCCGTTCACGGCGTTCACCAGCCGCCGCAAAGCAGAACACGTGGCATGTCGCCTGGTCGTGCGCCGCGTCAAGCGACTCCAGCCGCTGGCCGGTGACGGCACCGAGCAGGGTGAGTTGTTCGCGACCTACCGCCATCACGCGTTCATCACCAACAGCACCCTGGGTCTGGTCGAGGCCGACGAGCGCCACCGCGGCCACGCCGTCATCGAGCAGGTCATCGCCGAACTCAAGGACGGGCCGCTGGCGCACCTGCCCAGCGGGAAGTACGCAGCCAACGCCGCCTGGGTCGCCCACGCGGTGATCGCGTTCAACATCGCCCGCGCTGCTGCGGTCGCAAGCAGGCCAGCACCGTGCACGCTGGGCGACCCTGCGGACCCGGATCATCAACGTGCCGGCACGGATCGCGTCCACCGGCCGGCGCCTCGATGCTGCATCTGCCCACCCACTGGCCCTGGGCCAGCCAGCTGGGAGTCACTGTGGTCGACCGCGACCACAATCAT
>CAWJMC010000008.1:0-755456 GCA_963843875.1 uncultured Actinomycetota bacterium
AAACCTACCTTCGGCGTCGCGACGGGCTTTGTCGTAGGCGTGAATGCCGAGTCGCAGAGCACATTCGTTAATGAAGTGACCCTCCAAGGCTACGAGCGCGCAGGCAACTGCGCGCACATGCCGCCGAGACCCCGGTTGCCGCCAAATAGTTGGGACGCCAGGGCCAGCTCACCTCGTTCAGCGCCGGTGTCGCCGCTGGATCGTGGGCGCGCGAGGGTCGGTGTACGCGGCTAGCGCGGCTGGATCAGGCTCAATCGGTTGTGACCGAACGACGACACCTGACCAGGGAGGACGATCTCGGCCGACCCGACGCCAGTGCACGGTGTCGCGCCGTAGGTCGTTCGCCAACGAACGGTGATCGTCGCAGCCACGTACCCAACGCACGATCCGGCGGTGTCATCACAGGTCAACCCCGTCACCGCGAGCCGATAATGGCCTGGGCGGGTCGATCTAGGAACGGTGATTCGTACGCGAAAGGACCCGCTCCGATCTGATCGCGCTGTCCCGAGGATGGCTGGATTCCTGTCATCGGACCGGCCGAACGCGACTGGCAGGGTCGCATTGGCGTTGCCGTTGGCCGCGAAGCACTCGCTCTTAGGCTGGGACACCGTAAGCGAGTTTCCCGCAGGCAGCGCCTTGTCCGACACCCTGAGCTCGGGGTAGGTGCAACTTGTTGCGTTCACGCAGGAGATGAGCGCAACGCCTGAGACAGCAATCGCGGCCCCCAGGACCACCGCCGCAAGTCGACCGCCCATGTCAAACGACGCTACGTGTGAGGGGGTCATCGGGCGAGCACAATCCGGTCACGACCTGCGCGCGCACAGACCTCGTCAACATTCTTCGGGAAACCGACCAGCACGCCCCGCGCGCCACGAACCGATCATTCGGGAACTCGAACTCGCTCCGGTTGCCGTTCCGTCCACGGGACGCCCGCGGGCCGCGCGGATTGAGGCTTGGCTGTCCTCCCTGGCGGCGCGTTGCCGCTTGTGACGGTTAGGCATAGGACCACGGACCAAGAGGGGATCGTGCCCCTTGTCCGCCTCAGTCTTGGGCTTTGAGCCAACGGACGAATGCTGCTGCTTCGCCGCTGGGTCGGCTGGCGTCGTCTCGGCGGAGGACGTAGTGATCCTGTCGCATGGGGACGGCGACGTCGTTTGCAATGATGATGCGACCTGACCGGACTGCTCCACGCGCGAATCGTTCGGGGACGATGGCCCAGTAGTGGCTGTGAGCGACGAGCTCGATGGCGGCGACCGACGTGTCGACGGTCACGAACCAGGGGGCGCGGCCAGCAAGGTGTCGTCGCTCGGGAAGAATCTTCGCCACATGTCCTCGAAGCCAAGGACATGTACGCGCTCTCGAGGCGCCAGGTCCGCCACGCCAGCAGGGGCTTCGTACTTGTCGAGGTGGCGGTGTCCGTAGATGGCGACCGCGGCATCGTCATGGATCTTGGTGGACACGAACCCGGGCCAGGACCCATTGCCTTGGCGGACCTCCAAGGTCGATCCCGGTCGGAGGCAGGGCGTCGGCCCAGATGGCGGTGACCAGCTGCACGTCCACATGCGGGAACGTGCCGCAGAATTCCGCCAGCCGGGGAGCCAGCCAGGTGGCGGCGTAGGAGATCTGCACACGGACGGTGAGTGTCGTCTGACCGGTGGCCCCGAACAGGCCGCTGGTCGCCGCGGACAGGTCCTCGAAGATGTCGCGGACGGCGGGCAGGTACGCCTCCCCCATCTTGGTGAGAAGCAGGCTCCTGGGCAACCGCTCGAAGAGCTGGACACCCAGGTGGGCTTCCAGGGTGCGCACGCGTTGGGAGACCGCGGACGGGGACAGGTGCAGCTCCGCAGCCGCAGCCGCAAAGCTCAGATGACGTGCCGCCGCCTCGTACGCGTGCAGCCCCAGCAGCGGCGGTATCGACGGACTCAGACCACCTCCGAGCCACACAATACAGGCCCCTTACGGGCGCTAAAGATGCGTTTGACGAGGCTCTTCGCGGTGTCAAGACTGAGCGCATCCCGCGACGAGAGGCATTTCATCACCGTGAGCACCAGCACCGACACCACCACAGCGGCCACCCCGGACCTCGCTGAGCGATACCTGACCCTCCCGATCGAGGGCCACCGCGTCGCGCTTCCACTACGTCTGGCTCCGAGACAACTGCGGCTGCGCCGACTGCAAGGTGCAGCAGTCCGGAGAGCGGCGCCTCTACACCGCCAGCATCCCGAAGGACATCGCTCCTAGCAGCGCGACGATCGACGACGCCGGCACTCCTGCGGGTGCGAGTGGACCGACGAGCACTCGTCGGCCTATTCGGCCGCATGGCTGAGGACGTATGACTACTCTCCGGCTGCGCGCGCCGCCCGGCGACACGAACCGATCCTGTGGGACAAGAGGTCTGGGCTCAGTGCCGACATTCGACTACGAGGCGGTGATGGGCACGACCGAGGGTCAGGTCGCCTACTTCGATGCCGTGCGGAACTACGGGGTTGCGGTGGTGAGCAGTGTCCCTTCGGTGGACGGCGAGGTCGGAGCGCTTCGCCGAGAAGATCGGTCACGTTCGCGAGACCGCCTTCGAGCGAATCCACAACGTGCGCCACGACCCACGGGCTACAACGTGGCGCACACGCCACTCGAGCTGAAGCCGCACACAGACCTGCCCAGCTATCACTGGCCACCCAGCATCCAGCTGCTGCACTTCCTGGTCAACGAGGCCACCGGAGGGGAGACGATTGTCGATCGACGGGTGGGCGGTGCTCAGCCGACCTGCGGCGCAGGACCCCGCCGCATTCGACACCCTGTGCCGGATGCCGGTGCCCTTCCAGCTCTTCAGCGACGACGAGGACACCGCGGCAACGGCGCCCATGATCCAGCTCGACACCGGGGCAGGTGCAGACCTTCCGCTTCTCCAACCAGCTGGCCCAGCCGCTCGATGCCTCCTTCGAAGATGTCGGCGACGTTCTACGATGCCTACCGCACCCTCGGCAGCGATGATCGACAGCGAGCGTACAAGTTCGCGTTCAAGACCGCCAACGGCGACCTGCTCACCGTGCACTCCCACCGGGTCATGCACGGACGGATGGCCTTACGACTCGGCCAGCGGCGCCAGGCATCTCCAGGATGTCTACATGGAGTTCGACGACCTGATGGCCCGGCGACGTACTGCTCGGCACCCACAACCCCAGCCCAGCCCAGGACGATCCTCGCGTGACTTACACGGTAGCTTCACCGCATGGCCGACGGCACCGCCGAGGACTACGCCCTGCTGCGGATCGAGGACGAGGAGCTGAGGTCGTTCCCCGATCGCGTCCTGGGCTGGCTGCTCACCATGGACGACTCCGCGGGCTACCAGATCTCCCGGCTCGACCACTCGCTCCAGGCGGCGACCCGCGCTCACCGGGCCGGCGAGGACGAGGAGACCGTCGTGTGTGCTCTGCTCCACGACATCGGCGACTACCTCGCTCCCGCCAACCACTCCGAGGTGGCCGCCGCGATGCTGCGCCCCTACGTCAGCGAGAAGAACTACTGGATCGTCAAGCACCACGGCGTGTTCCAGGGCTACTACTACTTCCACCACGCGGGCAGGACCCCGACGCGCGCGACCGCTGGAAAGACCACCCGTACTACCAGGCGACGGTCAACTTCTGCGCCAACTACGACCAGAACTCCTTCGATCCCGACTACACGACAGAGCCCCTCGGTTTCTTCGCTCCCATGGTGCGGCGAGTTCTCGCAGCGGACCACCGCCGATCAATGGCGTAACAGGCTGCCCTCGCCAGCGATCGAGTCATTTCACACAACGAGCCCGACCAGACGCTCGCCGGTCCGGGGGACCTACTGTCATCGGCGGATCCGGCAGAGACCCAGTTGTCCAGTGCCCATACCGATTAGGGATCCTCAACTGAGACGAACGGTGTCACCAGTGATACCATTTGGCCATGGCGATGACTCTGCGACTTTCGGATACTGAAGCAGACGCATTGCGTCTTCGCGCCGAGCGCGAGTCGCGTTCGATGCAGGATGTTGCCCGGCAGGCAGTGCGCGAGTACGTCGAGAACCACAGTCGCGCCGAGCTGCTCGACCGAGTGCTCGACGACGAGCTACCCCGATACGCAGAGGCATTGGAGCGCCTCGGTCAGTGATCTACCTGACGCTGGCCGAGCTGCTCCACGTAGCAGAGCGAACCCTTGGTGGCGAGGTACCCGTCCGGGACCATGGGCTACTGCAGTCCGCATTGGCCCGCCCCCAAGCCTCGGCCTTCGGGAGCGATGCGTACCCCACCCTGGAGGAGCAAGGCCGCAGCGTTGCTGCATTCCCTGGCGCGCAACCACGCCTTGGTGGATGGAAACAAGCGGCTGGCGCTGGCGGCCACGATCGCCTTCCTCGGTGTCAACGGTCGGCGACTCACCCTCACCAACGACGAGGCGTACCACCTGGTGATGGAGGTCGCCGCCGGTCAGCGTCACGAGGTTGCCGAGCTCGCGGACACGCTCAGGGTCGGTAGCGAGCCGCGATAGCCCTCGCCCCCGGTGAACCGGCGCCCTTGCCAGATGTCCGCAAGAGGATCGATGACCGGAACGTTCGGTTTGCGGGACGGCCGATCCAGGGCAGAACACGGCACAAGGTCGTCGCGGTCGGCCGGTGCGTGCTCGAGCTCGAAGTCTGCTCGTGAATGCTACGAGTCAAGCTCGACCTCGAGGTGCCGATCGAAATCGAGTGCCGTCGGTGGCGAGAGACGACGACCACGTGCGGGTGAGCCCACTTTCCTCTGCGCCCGCCGACATTGTCCCGGACCCCCAACCGGTGACCCGGCTCCTACGCGAGCAAGCTCCGCATCTGGCCGATATGCCCGTCCGGGCGAGCATCGCCTCCGGTAGCAGCAACTGGGTGTTCCGCCTTGGAGAAACCCTGGCTATCCGCTTGCCGCGGTCCGACGACTACGTCGAGGATCTGGTGAACGAAGTGCGCTGGCTGCGCTGTCGTCGTCGAGCCGGTGCATGGTGGTGATGTGCTCGACGCGTCGATCCGTCCGCCACTCGGCGAAGTTGAACCCGACCGGCCCGACTTGCTCGCCTTCGATCACCAGTCTTGCGCGACCGAGAATCTCGGTGAGTGGCTCGGTGGGGGTGGCGATCGACCCACGAGCGCCACCGCCGGACATCAGATCTGCCTCGTTCGCGCACGCCAGCCAGACGACGCTGCTGATCTGTTCAGGCTCACCGTCGCCCAGCCGTGTCAACGCCTCGAGGATCGGCCGGGGATCGGCCGCCTGCGTGGGCGAGGTGAGTTTGGTGAGCTCGAAGCCGTCCGTGCACACGGTGACCCCCACGAGATCGCCCGCGCCCACCTTCAGCTCGCGCAGGGCAGCTGGGTGGAGTAGCCACGCGGACTCCTCGAACGAATCGGTGGGGATTCCGCGCTCGGCCAGGAGTTCGTCGTCGAAGCCTGCCAGGACTTGGACGAGCCGGTGCCGTCGAGGAGGCGGAGGTAGGTCTCGTCCTTGGTCAGCAGCGACAGCGGTTCCAGGTCGGAAGAGACATCGAGGAAGCCGTGCTCGATCTCCGTCGGGCTCACCCGGTGAGTGAAGGTACGTCCCATCAGCAGCGCGGGTAAACAGGCGTGCCGCCCGTCGCCCAATGGCATGACCAGCCGACCTCGTCGCTCTCGAGCAGATCGGCAACCGTGTCCAGTGGATTCACACCCAGGTCCAGTCCGTCGGCCTTCAACGCCGTGACAAGGTCGTCCTCGGTGAGTGGGCCCTCAGCTGTCAGGACTCGGTGGATCCCGTCCACGATCTGGAGCCGCGTTGCAGGCATGGTCACCGCCGGAGGGCATCTGGCCCAACGACATCGACGTCCTGGCGGTGGGGAAGGTCGGCCCGGCGGCAAGCGTGAAGTCTGTGTCCGCGGGGTACGGCGACACCATGGACTCCATTGCTGCAGAGCCGTTCGGCCTCCTCATCATCGGCAGCGGACCTGCCGGCGTGCACGCTGGCGTCGCGTACGTCGAAGCCGGTGGACCGGGCCCGGTCTGTCTCGTCTCGGCCGACCTGGACGAGCCGTACCAGCGCCCGCCGCTCTCCAAGGCCGTCCTGTCCGGGCGCGAACCCGCCGAGGTCACTCCGATCTTGGAGGACGGGTCGGCCCTGGCGCGGATCGACCTCCGGCTGGGCACACGTGTCGAGGCATTGGACACCGACCGGCGACACGTGCGCACCGAGGACGGCCAGGAGCTCGCCTACGACCGGCTCATCCTGGCCACCGGTTCCGAGCCGACTGCGCTACCCGGAGCAGATCGTGGCACACAGGTCTTCACCCTGCGCAGCCTCGAGCACGGCCGCATTCTCCTCGACGCGGTGCAGGAGGCACGCTCGGTCGTCGTCGTGGGCTCGGGCTTCATCGGCTGCGAGGCGGCGGCCTCGCTCGCCGGGCGAGGGCTGCGGACCATCCTGGTCACACCGGAGCCGGCACCCCAGGCCGCGCGGCTCGGTGAGTGGGCCGGGGCGCGGATAGCCGAGTGGCTGACTGCGACCGGGGTGGAGATTCGCCCGGGCGCCCAGGTCGAGGGTGTCGAGGCGCCAGCGACGGTGCGTCTCGACGACGGCTCCTCCATCGAGGCGGATCTGGTCCTGGCCGCGGTGGGTGTCACCCAGTCACAGGCCTTCCTCGTGGGGTCGGGACTGTTGGTCGAGGACGGTCGCGTGGTCGTCGACGAAGGGCTGCGGACCAGCGACCCTCGCGTGTGGGCGGCGGGCGACGTGGCCCGGGCGCAGCATGCCGTGATCGGCCGTGGGCTGAGCGTGGAGCACTGGGGTGATGCGGTCACGATGGGTCAGCTCGCCGGCGGCAACGCTGCGGCGCAAGGTCCAGGCGGCACCGGCGAGTCGGGCCAGTGGTCAGCCCCGCCCGGGTTCTGGAGCGAGATCGGGGAACACACGTTGAAGTACTCCGCGTGGGGTGACGGCTTCGACGACCTGCGGGTCGTCGAGCACGGCCGCGGCCCCTTCACCGTCTGGTACACCGACACGGCTGGAGAGGTCGTCGGAGTCCTCACCCACGACAGCGACGAGGACTACGAGCGCGGCGGAGACCTGATGGCCCGGCGGGCGAACCTCAGTGAGGTGACGAGCGAGATGACGACGCCTCGAGAACAACACCGTCCTGACGGCACCAGCTGAATCCAGCGTGCGGTCACGGCGAGAGGTGTACCTCTCCCGGCAGGCCGAGTGGGGTGGTGCCCGAGTACCCCTGCGTCCGACCGTCCGGTCCGGGGGACCGACCCCGCCCGGACCGCGGCGAGGCCGTCTCAGCCGGCCCGGTCGTCTCGTTCGGTGCCGGGCTCGGTGTCTACGTCGGGGCTCCCGCGGAGGCCGGTCCACGCCAGGGCGGCCGCCATCGGGACCAGCACGACCGCGGGCAGCACGTAGCGCCAGACGAACTCCACCGACACCACCGGCAGCAGGATCAGGCCGACGCCCAGCGAGAGCACGAGGAAGGTGGCCGGCGTTGTCCTGGGCCCCTGGCCGCGGCGAAACAGCCCGACGAGTCCGATCGCGACCAGCAGGCCCATCAACGGTCCCCAGAGGTAGATCACCGACCCGTAGCCGGCCAGGACGGCCTCGAGCGCCGGCTGGGTGCGGTAGGCCCCTCCGTGCTCGGCGTACAGCGGCTTCGAGAAGTCGGAGGGACCGAGGCGCGACCACGCCGAGAACGACCACTTGTGCGAGGTGTCGTACTCGTAGTGGTCGGTCCGCCGCGGGTACAGGTACAGCGCCGAGTCGCGCAGCACGATGCGGACGTAGTCGCCCGGCTGGGTGGTGATCGCCCGGCGCCCGAAGTCCGAGAACACCTGGTAGATCGAGGTCCCGGCCGGCGGGTGCAGGCCCGCGGTGTGGTCCGGGTGGTGCCAGCCGTAGTACGTCGGGTCGAGCCGCTCACCCAACGGCTGCGCCGGGCAGAGCCGTTGCTCGTAGGTCGGGAGGTGCAGGCGGGAGCAGTCGACGAACCCGGTGGTCCGCATGTAGAGCGACCGCCCGCCCGCCTGGGTCAGCGCGAACGGACCGCCCGAGGCGTGGTACCACGTGGCGTAGCCGAGCAGCGGCGCGGCGAAGGCGACGACGACGACCAGCGAGGTGAGGGCCCGGCGGCGCCAGGTCGCCGCCCCCAGCAGGCAGAAACCCACTGCCCCGAGGAGCACCGGCTCGCCACTGATCCGGACCAGCACCGAGAGGCCGAGCAGCAGACCGCCCAGCGCCGCCGTGCTGATCGTGGGCACGCGTCGCCAGGCCAGGGCCGTCACACCCACGACCAGCACCAGGTCGTAGAGCACGTCACTGAGCAGGGAGTGCTCGAGCACCAGCTGCATGCTGTCCATCAGCACCGGCACCATCGCCAGGGTGGCCAGTCCCGGGGAGACGCTCCAGCGCCGCAGCAGCGCGTAGCCGGCCACGGCGGTCAGCAGGCCGAGGAGGTGCTGGACCCCGACCATGACCCAGGCGTCCTGGGTGACCGTCTCGATCAGCGCGAGGAACGCGGAGTAGCCGACGGTGCGACTGGTGTGCGGTTGGAGCTGCTGAGCGATCTCCAGGTAGCTGTGCGCGTCGCCGAAGATGAACGCGGGCCGGAACGCCGCCATCACCAGCACCCGCACCACCAGGCCCGCGGCGAGCGCGCCCAGGAACCACCGGTGGCGACGCACGAACCCGGCCGGGCCGGAGCGCTCCAGCTCCGGCGTCGCCGGGGTGATCAGCGGGCCGGCCGCTGGCTCCGGCGTGGTGGACCGGGAACTGGACATGGACGACGAGCCTCGCACACGTCCCCACACTCGTCCGAGAGGCTGCCCGCCTGACAACCCTGGACGGGGGTGTGATCCTTCTCCCCAGGGCGTCAGCGGACGAGGACGGGAGGGCGCCGAGGTGAGCGGAGAAGGTGTGGCGCAGACCGGCTCCGCAGTGGGCGCTCGGAGCCGGTGGTTCGCGCTGGGGGCCTTCGCGCTGCTGGTGATGGCCAGCCAGCTGCTGTGGCTGACGTTCGCCTCGGTCTCGGCGCAGTCGGCCGCGCAGCTCGGGGTGTCCGAGGGTGCGGTCGGGGACCTCGCCGTGATCAACCCGGCGATGTTCGTGCTGCTCGCGATACCGGCGGGACGCTGGATGGACCGGCGCTACGGCCACGCCCTCGCCGCGGGGGCGATCACCACGGCGGCCGGCGCGCTGCTGCGCACGGTCGACCCGTCGTCGTACACCTGGGTGCTGGCGGGGCAGGCGCTGATGTCGGTGGGTCAACCGCTGATCCTCAACGCCAGCACCAAGATCGCCTCCCGCTACTTCCCGCCGGGCGAGCAGACCACCGCGATCTCGGTCGCCACGGGATCCCAGTTCGTCGGCATCCTGGCCGCCGTCCTGGTCGCCCGTCCGCTGGTCGATTCCGGTGGGTTCGGGCTGCTGCTCGGGGTCACCGCCGGGTTCGCCGTGGTCGCGGCGGTGGCCGTGCTGGTCTCGCTCCGGCTGCCGGTCCGTGCCGACGAGGTCGCCGGCGTGAGCTCGTTGTCGTGGATCCGGCACGACCCGCTGGTCTGGAAGATGGCGGGACTGCTCTTCGTCGGCTTCGGCTCCTACAACGCGCTGGCCACCTGGCTGGACTCCGTCCTGGTCTCCTTCGGACATCCCGGCGTCGCGGGCGGGGCGATCGCGGCGATGACCGGAGCAGGGATCGTCGGTGCGGCCGTCCTGCCCGGTTTCGCCGCCTCCCGCGACCAGCGGCGCGGCGTCGGCATCGCCACCACGCTGGTGCTGGCCGTGGCCATCCTGGCCATCGCGGTCGTGCACGAGCCGTGGTTCGTGGTCGTCGCGCTGACGGTGGTCGGCTTCTTCCTGCTCGGCACCCTGCCGGCCGTGCTCGACTGGTCGGAGATCCACGTCGGGCCCGAGCGTGCTGGTACGGCGACCGGGGTGCTGCTGCTCGCGGGCAACCTCGGCGGGGTCGTCGTCGTGCTGAGCGTCCAGGTCGTCATCGGCAACGCCGTCGCGGCCCTGGTCGTGATGGCGCTGTGGGCCGTTCCCGGCCTGCTGGTCGCCGTCCGGCTCCCGCGTCGCGTCGGGACCGACGCCCGGCCCGGGTCTCAGCCGGTCAGCGGCCAGGCGTGAGGGTCCGCCCAGCGGGCGGGCAGGTCGGAGAGGTGCTGCTCCGCGCCCAGCCAGCGCGCGATCGACGCGGGCCCGGCCGCCTGGAGGACGCTGCTCTCCACGGGCAGGCGGAAACCGTACGTCGCCAGCGTGTCCAGGCAGCGGTGCGGGCCGATGCCGATCCAATCGCCTCGGGCGGCGCGGGTCAGGTCGAGCGTCTCGGTGACGACCGGCGCGGCGTCCAGGTCGACGCGGGTCGAGGTGCGCAGGTCGCCGCCGGACTCGCCCGACCGGCCCAGCACGAGTGACTCCCGGACCAGGGCGGTGCACCCGGACGTGAGGCTCAGCCGGGTGCGGCGGGTGACCTGGGCGCCGTCGGCGACGATGAACGGCTCTCCGGCCCAGGTGAGGGCTGCGCCGTCACGCAGGGCGACCTCGACGTCCCAGGTCGCCGATCCGCCGCGCATGTCGTAGGCCACGGTGCCGGCGGTCTCGATGACGTCGAGGCGCACGGGTCCGGACACCTCGATCTCGATCCGCACGGCGTCGCCGGCCAGGAGCAGCGCCGTGCCGGCGACCAGCGCGAACCGCACCGAGCCGTCGATCGTGCGCAGCCGTCGCGGTGAGAGCGCCCCGTGCCGCACGTCGCAGCGCGGGCGGCCTCCCGTCGCGTCGGCCCGGACCTCAATGCGGGTGAGCATGCCCGTGCAAAGCAGTCTCGTGGGAGTGCGGAGCCATCGGGCCGGGGTCGACCGGCACGTGGCTCCCGGCGCGCTGGTGCGCCGCGAGCGCCCGGACCCAGTCGGCCAGCTCTGCTACCGAGGCCGGGTCTTGGCGGGAGAGGGCCAGCACCGGGCGGTCGCCCCGGGCCGCGGCCGCGTCGGCCACCATCCGCGGCAGGTCCACCCCGACGTACGGCGCGAGGTCGGTCTTGTTGATCACCAGCAGGTCGGCACGGGCGATCCCGGGCCCGCCCTTGCGGGCGACGTCACCGCCACCGGCGACGTCGAGCACGAAGATCTGGGCGTCGACCAGGGCGGGCGAGAACGTCGCGGTGAGGTTGTCGCCCCCGGACTCCACCAGCACGGCGTCCAGGGGGTCGTGGTCGAGCTCGAGCGTCTCGACGGCGATCAGGTTGGGGGTGACGTCGTCCCGGATGGCGGTGTGCGGGCAGGCCCCGGTCTCGACGGCCCGGATCCGGTCGGCGTCGAGCACGCCCTGGGAGCGCAGGAAGCGGGCGTCCTCGTCGGTGTAGATGTCGTTGGTGACCACCCCGAGCCGCAGCTCGCCGGCGAGCGCGCGGCAGACCGTGGCGATCAGCGAGCTCTTGCCGGTCCCGACGGGGCCGGCGACGCCGAGGCGGAGGGACCGGTGGGCGGATGTCTCAGGCATGGAAGAGTCGCGACCTCTCGTCGGCGTGCTGCTGGGCGAGCTGGTCGATCAGCGGGGCGCTGTCGGCCGGGATGGCCTCGGGTGCGCCGAGACCGGCGAGCTCCTCGGCCAGCGCTTCGATAACGGGGTGCAGCGAGACCAGCCAGCTGGTGGCCTCGATCGGGTCGACGGGCAGCAGCTTGGGGGAGGCGGCGACCACGGTCTGGGCGTCCTCGTAGCCGACCAGCCGTACCGTCGCACGCGCATCCAGCCCGGTGACCGCGGCGACCACGCCGACGACGATCGCGCGGGGCGTCTCGGTGTCCGCGACCAGGTGCTGCAGCACCTCCGGCCACACCCGCGCGGCGAGCCGGAGATAGGCCCGTCCCTGGCGCAGGGACGCCGCCCGCAGCGCCTGGCTCGGGGTCCTCGCGGCCCAGTGCGCCTCAATGGCCCCGAGCGGCTTCCTGGCCAGAGCGTGGTGCCGGGCCACGACGGCGGTCCCCGCCTCGACACGGACGACGGTGCGCAGCCGGCCCCGGGCGTAGGAGGCGACGTCGTCGAGACGTCGCCCGTCGTCGCCGAGCCCGGTGCGCACGGCGGGCTCCAGGCCGGCGGACTGGGTGTGCCCGCCCGTGGGCAGGCGCGCGTCGGCGAGCGTGAGGGCGACCAGCTCGGGGGTCGGGGCGGCAGCGCTCACGTCAGAACATCGAGTAGAGCTGAGCCAGGGGGAGCACGTCGGCGGGAGCGGGGACGACGTCGTCGCCGTCGATGGCGATCGCGAAGGTCTCGGGGTCGATGTCGATGCGCGGCAGGGCGTCGTTGTTGCGCATCTGGGCCTTGCCGACCTCACGGGTCGGTCGGACGCCCTCGAGCCGGCGCCGCAGGCCGAGCCGGTCGGCGAGGCCGTCGTCGAGCGCAGCGGGGGAGACGAAGCTGATCGAGATGTCGGCGCCGACCGCGTCGCCGAACGCGGGGCGCATCAGCACCGGCTGCGGGGTCGGGATCGAGGCGTTGGGGTCGCCCAGGGCCGCCCAGGCGATCATGCCGCCCTTGATCACCAGGTTGGGGCGGACCCCGAAGAACCGGGGGTCCCACAGCGTCAGGTCGGCCAGCTTGCCGGGCTCGACCGAGCCGACGACGTGGTCGATGCCGTTGGCCACCGCTGGGTTGATCGTGTACTTCGCGACGTAGCGGCGGGCGCGCTCGTTGTCGGCCGGCAGGGAGCCGCCCAGCGACCCGCGGCGTGCCTTCATCACGTGCGCGACCTGCCAGGTGCGGGTCACCACCTCGCCGATCCGGCCCATCGCCTGGGCGTCGGAGGAGGTGATCGACAGCGCGCCGATGTCGTGCAGCACGTCCTCGGCGGCGATCGTGGTGGCCCGGATCCGGGACTCGGCGAAGGCGAGGTCCTCCGGGATGTCGGGGCTCAGGTGGTGGCAGACCATCAGCATGTCGAGGTGCTCGGCGACCGTGTTGACGGTGTGCGGCAGCGTCGGGTTGGTCGATCCCGGGATGACGTGCGGCTGGGAGGCCACGGTCAGGATGTCCGGGGCGTGGCCGCCGCCGGCGCCTTCGACGTGGAAGGCGTGGATCGAGCGCCCGGCGATCGCCGCCAGGGTCGACTCGACGAAGCCGGCCTCGTTCAGGCTGTCGGAGTGCAGCGCGACCTGCAGCCCCCAGTCGTCGGCGGCCCGGAGCGCGGCGTCGATCGCGGCGGGCGTGGAGCCCCAGTCCTCGTGCACCTTGTAGCCGCCGGCGCCGGCGAGGGCCTGCTCGGCGAGCCCGGCGGACGAGACGGTGTTGCCCTTGCCGAGCAGCAGGACGTTGACCGGCAGCGCGTCGAGGCTGCGGTGCATCCGGGCCAGGTGCCAGGCGCCGGGAGTGACGGTGGTGGCCTTCGAGCCCTCACTGGGCCCGGTGCCGCCACCGACAACGGTCGTGACACCCGTGGCGAGCGCCTCGTGGATCTGAGAAGGCGAGAGCAGGTGCACGTGGCAGTCGATCGCACCGGCGGTGAGGATCTTGCCCTCCCCGGAGATCACGTCGGTCGAAGGGCCGATGTGCAGGTCCGGGTGCACGCCGTCGGCGATGTCGGGGTTGCCGGAGCGCCCCAGCGCGACGATGCTGCCGTCCCTGATCCCGACGTCGGCCCGGATGATCCCCCACCAGTCGAGGACGACGGCGTTGGTGATCACGGTGTCCAGCGCGCCGTCGGCGCGGGTGGTGGTGCCCTGCGCCATGGACTCCCGCACGGACTTGCCGCCGCCGAAGACCGCCTCCTCGCCACCGGCGGTGAGGTCCTGCTCGACCTCGATCCACAGGTCGGTGTCGCCGAGGCGGACCTGGTCGCCGACCGTGGGCCCGTAGAGCGCGGCGTACGCCGCCCGAGAGATCTCAACCATCGAGGGCTCCGTCGTCGGTCCTGACCTGGATGCCGGGCACCCGGCGGGCGCCGCGGAACGCAACCGCGGCGACCTCGCGGGAGGCCCCCGGCTCGAAGCGTTGCGAGGTGCCCGAGGCGATGTCGAGCCGGAAGCCGTGCGCGGCCACCCGGTCCAGGTCGAGGCTCGAGTTGGCGTCGGCGAGGTGCACGTGCGAGCCGATCTGCACCGGGCGGTCGCCGGTGTTCACGACGACCAGCGTCAGCCGCTCGTCGTCGCGGCGGTCGGCGTTGAGCTCGATGGTGCCGTCCTGGACGCGGATCGCGCCGGGTCCGGCCGGACCCGGGCCAGGGGTGGAGCCACTCATGTCGACACCTCTCAGGCGATCGGGTCGTGGAGGGTGACGAGCTTGCGCCCGTCCGGGAAGGTGGCCTCGACCTGGACGTCGCTGAGCAGCTCGGCGACCCCGTCCATCACGTCGTCGCGGCCCAGCACGGTGCGCCCCTGGGTCATCAGGTCCGAGACCAGGGCACCCTCCCGGGCGCGCTCGACGACCCAGGTGCTGAGCAGGGCGACCGCCTCGGGGTGGTTGAGACGTACGCCGCGCGCGAGCCGGTCGCGCGCGACCATCCCGGCCACGCTGAGCAGCAGCTTCTCCACCTCGGAGCCGGTGAGGTTCATCGACCCTCCCTCGGTCGGTCGGTCGGTCGGTCGGTCGGTCGGTCCGGCGGGGCCGGTCGAGCTGTCCGCCGCAATCTAGGAAGGCGGTGTTGCGGGGGTGTTTCGGGGCGGTAACAACCCACCCCGGACTCGGGGCGGAGACTGGCTCAGCCCGCAGGCGGCAGCAGCAGGTCGATGGCGGCCTCGATCAGCTCCTCGCTCGGCACCTCACCGTGCAACAGGGCCGAGTTCAGGAAGAGCCCGACCAGCATGTGCGCAGCCGCGTCGACCTGGAGGCCGCTCAACCGGCCGGCCAGCGCCTGGCGGACCATCTTCTCGCCCTCGGTGGCGACCCGCTCACGGATCGCCCGCAGCTCCGGGACGGTGGTGCTGAGGTCGGCCAGCAGACCGAGGGCGCGGTCGACGCGGTACTCCCGCATGATCCGGCGGAACTCGATGAGGTCGTTGCGCAGGTCGGTGCGCGGGTCGCCGGTCGCTTCCGGGTGGTAGATCTCGGCGAACGGCGCGAAGGCGTCGACCAGCAGGTCCGCCCGGGTCGGCCAGTGGCTGTAGATGGTCACCCGCGAGTAGCCCGAGGCCTGCGCGACGTGACGGTGGCTGACCGCGTCGAGCCCTTCTTCGAACAATAGCGTGGTGGCGGCCTCGAGCACCTCCTTGCGCGTCCGCAGGACCCGCGGGTCGGCAGAGGGGGAGTCCTGCGAGGCCATCAGCCAAGGGTAGACGCCGACGACGCCCAGGAAGGCGAACTTCACCGGCCCGGCCCTCCCGGGTCGTGGCGGGCCACCATTCCGCGGTGCATCACCCGGTCACCGACGACGTCCTCGTGGTCGGCACGGTGCAGCACGCACAGGTTGTCCCAGATCACGACGTCCCCGGGCGACCAGGAGTGCCGCAGCACGTTGTCCGGTCGCGTGGAGTGGTCGAACAGGTAGGCCACGGTCTCGGCCGCCTCCTCCGGGGACATCCCGCTCACCGCGGCACAGCGCTGCGGGGTGGACAGGTAGAGCGAGACGCGTCCCGACAGCGGGTGCCGGGCGAAGACCGGGTGGTGGGCCGACGTCTCGGCGTCGTCGTCGAGGTCGAGCCCGGTGACGACGTGCTCGATGGTGCGCCCCTCGAGACGTTCGCGGACGTCGGGCGGCAGGGTGTCGTAGGCCCGGTGCTGGTTGCTGAACAGCGTCTCGCCACCCTGCTCAGGAATCTCGACCGCGCGCAGGGCCGTGTACGCCGGGGGGTGACGCACGTAGGAGGTGTCGACGTGGAAGCTGCTCCTCGGGGGTGTGCTGCGCCCGACGTTGCTGACCACGTTGAGGTCCGGGAAGCCCTCCGGGGAGGTCTCGCCCTCGGTGAAGCTCAGCTCGCCGAAGCTGCGCAGGAAGGCCAGGAAGCCGGCGTCGTCGAGCTCCTGGTCCGGCAGCACCACGACGCCGTGCTCGGCCAACAGGTCGCGCAGGTGCGCGACCCCGTCGCCCGTCTCCTCACCCAGCAGGTCGGAGAGCCTCAGCCCGCTCACCCGGACCCCGACCGGTTCGAGCACTTCTTCATCCATGGTGGATCTCCCTCGGGTCGGGTTCGGTTCGCAGCGCCTCGTCGATCGCGATGGCAAGCAGCTCGGGCAGGTCGATCCCGGCAGCGGCGGCCATCATGGTGACCACGCTCTGCCGGGCGAACGAGTTGTACAGGCCGGCCTCGAGGAACCACGGCTCGCCCTCGGGGTCGATCCGGAAGTCGAACAGGCTGTAGTGCCGGCAGCCGAGTGCCGTGTGGCAGCGTCGCGCGGCGGCCCAGACCCGCTCGGTCAGCGGGTCGCCGGTGTCGAGCAGCCAGGCCTTCGTCGTCTCCTTGGCGACCAGCCGCAGCGGCCCGCCGTCCTGGCGGGCCAGCTTGTCGTCGCGGCCGCGCACGGGCTTGGCGTCGGGGGAGACGGCGTACTCCTCGAGCGGCAGGCAGACCAGCTCGCCGTCGCGGACCACCACCCCGCAGCGGACCTCGCGGCCGAGCTCGACGTAGGTCTCGACCAGCGCGGCGCTGCCGTGCTCGCACGCCGAGCGCACCGCCTCGTCGTACGCCGACCGCTCGCGCACGAGGCTCAGGCCCAGCGAGTTGTCGGAGTCGACCGGCTTGACGACGGCGGGCGGCGCGATGCCGACCGGGTCGCCGGGGTGGACCACCTCTCCCTCCGGCACGCGTACGCCGGCACCCGAGACGAGGGCCTTGGCCCGCTGCTTGTGCGCGGTGAGCGCCATCGCCTCGGGGGTGTTGCCGACGTAGGGGATGCCCAGCAGGTCCAGCAGCGCCCGGTAGGTCGTCATCCCGGCCAGGCAGAACATCTGCGGCAGCGCGACGTCGACGTCCAGGGCCACGAGGTGGTCGAGCGCCTCGGCCACGGGCATCGCCGGCGCGGCGGCGATCGACTCGGGCGAGAGGTCGTCGGGGAAGCGCCAGGACCCGCCGGGGGAGACCCAGGCGACGACGGGCTGCGTAGCGCTCGCGATCGGCGGTGGCGCGCCAGGCAGTCCTCGGCGTACAGGTGGGACAGGTCGGCGAAGAAGTCGCTGGTCGGTGACCCGACCAGGTGCAGGACGCGCAGCGCAGGCACGATCCTCAGTCCCCTGCCGGCTCGACGAGCTTGCCGATGTTGAAGTCGATCCGGATCCACGACCCGAGCCGGCGCAGGTTCTCCAGCAGCAGCACCGGGATCTGCAGGTGGTGCACGGCCAGGAACGGCAGCGGGTCGTCCCAGGCGAAGATCGCGTCCTGGCCCTCGCGGACCACCCGCCAGTTCGCGCGCAGCCGGCGCGGCTGGGTGAGCAGGCGCCAGACCTCCTGGTAGATCCAGTACGTCGGGCGGCTCCCGGGCAGCGGCTCGACGACCGGCCCGCCGGTCTCGAGGTACGCCGCCGCGACGCCCGGGTGCCCCGCGAGCATGGTGATCGCGGAGTGCGTGCGCGGGTTGCACTCGATCGCGAAGAGCTCGCCGTCGCTCGGTCTCGATGAAGTCGAACGAGACCTGGCCGGTGATCTTCAGCGCGCCGACGAAGCTGCTCCACCCAGGCCCGGATCTCCGGCTTGTCGACCATCTGCGTAGTTGACCTGGAAGGCCGAGGACTCGCAGCAGCACCACACCTGCACCCGGCCGTCGCGCACGGTGCCGTGCGTGCAGTACTCCGTGCCGGCGACGAACTCCTGGAGGATCCACGGGTTGTCCGTCGGCGATCGGCAGGGAGGCCACGAAGGCCGCGGTCTGCTCCCGGGTCGGGCGCGGCAGCAGGGTCAGGTCGAGGCGGTGCACCGGGTCGTAGGCGATCGACTTGAGCACGTAGGGCCGCCGGCGCGCCGGTGAAGTCGTGGTCGAGCACCTGCTGGGGGTCGGTGATCCGGTGGGTGTCGGGCACGGGCAGGTCGAGGGCGTGCGCGGCGCGGGAGAACAGGTACTTGTCGTCGAGCCGCTCGAGCGTGGCCGGGCCGACGTGCAGCACCTCGCAGTGCGCCGAGAGCGCCTGCTTGGCCAGCGCGTCGTACAGGCTGGACGGCGGGGCTGCACACCGGCACGTAGACGTCGACCGCCTCCTCGCGCACGATCCGGACCAGCGCCTCGGCGTACGCCGGGTCGCGCGGCTCCGGGCACGATGCGGAAGACGTCGACGGCGCGCGAGAACCGGTGGCCGGTGAAGCGGTACTTCGCGGACTCCACGAGCACGACGCGGTGCCCGGCGGCGTGGAAGGAGCGCGCGAGCTGGAGCGCCTTGGTCATCTTGCCGCCGCTGATCAGCACGGTCCGCGGGGCGCGGAGCCGTGCGTGCCGCACGGGTGGCGTCAGCGCGCGGCGCAGCAGCGCCGCCCCGGTGACAGCCGAGGTTGAGCGGGGCCGCGAGCAGCAGCAGGTCCAGCGCGCCGAGCGTGCGCACGGCGTCGCGCACGCGGCGTACGCCGTGGGGTAGCCGGCACCGGCTCAGACCCGCCGGACCAGGGTGACGCCGTCGCGCAGCGGCAGCAGCACCTGCTCGACGCGGGGGTCGTAGGTGAGCGCGGCGTTGAAGTCGGCGATGGCGCGCGCCGTTGGCCGAGGACTCGCCGTCGAGCCACGGCTCGCCCTGCATCAGGGTGTTGTCGACGCAGACCAGCGCGCCGGGGGCGAGCAGGTCGGACCGTCGAGCAGGGCCTCGAGGTAGCCGCGGTAGCCGGCCTTGTCGGCGTCGATGAAGACCAGGTCGAACGCGCACCTCGCGCCGCCAGCCGGGCGAGGGTGTCGAGGGCCGGGCCGACCTCGACCGCGACGCGGTCGCCGGCGGGGGAGGCGGCGAAGCACGGTCCGGGCCAGGTCGGCGGCGTACGGGTCGAGCTCGCAGGCGACGACGGAGCCGCCCGGTCGGGCAGCGCCTCGGCCATCGCCAGCGCCGAGTAGCCGGTGAACATGCCGATCTCGAGCACCCGGCTCGGCCCGGGTGGCGTGCACCAGGAACGCCAGCAGCTGGCCCTCGACGTGGCCCGAGAGCATCTCCTGCTCCAGGGCGGTCCGTCGGAGCCGCTGGCGTCGGCGGCCCAGTCCTCGCGCTGCCGTGCGCCGCGCCAGCGCGGCCAGCGCCGGCGACGCCGGCGTGGTGCAGCGCCGACGTAGGGGTCCAGCCCGCCGGCGAGGTCGCGCGCGCCTGCCGGACCGTCGTCGCGCCAGGTCCTCGAGCAGCTCCGTCGACGTCCGCCAGGCGGTCGTGACCCGCTCGAGCGTCGCGGCGAGGATGCCGAGCGGGGTGACCGGCGCGGCGGGTCGCCGGCCCGGCGCCGGCCCGGTCGCTCACGCGGTCGTCCTCGGCCGCGGTGTAGACGTCCTCGCCGACCCCGCCGCGCGGGTAGCCCGCGCACGACCTCGCGGTGCACCTCGAGCATGCGCTCGAGCTCGTCGGCGTCGAGGTCGTTGACGAAGTGGCAGCTGCCGATCGGTCGCGGCACCGCGGCGCGCAGCAGGCCGTCGCGGGTCTGCAGGATCGAGTCGGTCGCCCGGCGCAGCAGCTCGGGGGTGAGGTGCGGGCTGTCGAGCGACAGCCCGAGGCTGCTCATCAGCCCGAGCACCCGGTCGCGGTCGGTGGCGGAGATGAAGCCGCGCTGCTCGGCGATCGTGGTCGACAGCGCCATGTCGACGTTGATCGCGTGGCCGTGGAACAGCGGCGGGTCGGGGGCCAGCTCGAGCGTCGGGCTCCAGGTGTGGCCGAAGGCGATCACCCGGTCGAGGTCGAGCTCGTGCAGGTTGGGCACCTCCAGCTCGAGCATCGGTCCGATCGCGGCGTAGCGTCAGCGTGTCGGCGATCTCGCGCAGCTCCTCGGTGCCGTCGAGGTGGCCGAAGCGGGTGCGCAGCAGGTCCTCGCCGTACTTCTCGAGCAGGTCGAAGATCTCGGCGTTGCCGACGATGGCGATCTTGATCAGCTCGGCCATCCCGTTGCGGACCTGGTCGGTCGGCAGCGTGGCGAGGAAGGAGAAGTCGAGCAGCACCTTCTGCGAGGGGTGGTAGGCGCCGAGGCGGTTCTTGTGCTTGCCGTGGTTGACCGCGACCTTGATCGAGACGCTGGCGTCGATCAGCCCGATCAGCGTGGTCGGGATCCGGATGTAGTTGGTGCTGCGGCGGTAGGCCGCGCAGGCGAAGCCCGGCGACGTCGGTGGTCAGCCCGCCGCCGACGACGAGCACCGGCTCGGTGCGCAGCAGGCCGAAGTCGGCGAACGTGTCGACGATCCGCTCGAGCGTGCGTCAGCGACTTGGCGGTCTCGTCGATCGTCACCACGAAGACGCGTCAGCGCGATGTCGTGGTGGGCGAAGTAGGCCGCGATCTCGTCGCCGTAGAGCTCGTGCACCGCCTCGTCGACGACCATCAGGCAGCGACCGAGCGGGCCGTAGGTGTCGGCGAGGGTCGGGTTGTCGACGTCGAAGGCACGCCCGGCGTAGACCAGCTCGTAGTCGATCTTCTCGTAGCCCTCGACGTGGAAGGCGGTCTCGGTGGCGGTGACGTGGGCCTGCAGGTCGGTCATGGTGCTCTCTTCCGGTGGGGAGTGCTGGACGGTCGCGGGAGGGGGATCCGGCGGAGCTCAGTCGGCCAGTGCTCGAGCTCCGCAGATCGGGAAGTCGACGCTGTCGACGGCTCGGCGGCGGCCGCGTCGAAGTCGTGGCCCGCGGTGTTCTGCGTTGGGGAACGCCACGCAGGCCACGCCGGCGCCGTTCGCCGACGCGGACCCCGCCGACGTTGTCCTCGACGGCGACGCACGCGTCGGCGTTCTCGCCGAGCTGCTGCAGCGCGCAGGTGTACGCCGCCGGGTCGGGCTTGGGCGCTCGACCATGCGAGGAGTCGACGACCAGGTCGAAGTCGGCGACCGCGACGTGCGGCACGCGAGGGCGTCGCCGAGCGCGGCGACGTTCTCGGGCGACGTGGTGGTCACCAGGGCGACCTTGAAGCCGGCGCTCGCGGGCGTCCTTGACGGTCTGCGCCGACCCCGGCGCGCGGCTCGACGCCGCCCGAGCGCAGGCGCTCGCGGAAGATCTCCGACTTGGTCGGTGCACGGCCGCGGCGTCGACGTCCTCGCCGCGCGCCTCGGCGTACGCCGCGATCCGGTCCTGCGCCGCCGTTGGTGGCGAGCATCGCGACGTAGTCCTCGCGCGACCAGCTCCAGTCGAGGCCGTGCTCGGCGAACGCGTCGTTGAACGCCGCGCGCTGCAGCTCGGAGGTGTCGGCGAGGGTGCTGATCGAGCCGAACAGGACGGCGGGCATGAGATGCTTCCTTGGGGTCACGCCCGGTCGGGCGAACGTAGTGGACACTTTGCAAACTAATGAACAAAGCATTCAGGAACTACGCCCGAAGGGTGGAGTCCGGGATCAGCCCATGACGGTCCCGGAGCTCAGCGCGTTGCGCTCCCGCTTGCGGGAGAACGTCGCCAGGTCGATCTCCAGCCCGGTGTGCTCCCCACGGACGCGGAGCGGGTCCCGGTCGTGGTCGTGGCCGTTCTCGACCGCCTCGACGAGCGTGGCCAGGAACCGCCCGACCATCGGGGCGTTCTTGAACTGGTTGCCGCTGGTGCCCATGGCGACGTAGAAGCCGGGCGCGTCCGTGCGGTCGTAGAGCGGGGTCCAGTCGTCGGCGGCGTCGTAGACCCCGGCGACCCCGGTGGGCCGGTTCGGCACCTGCACCCCCGGCAGCCGGCGCGCGGCACGGGTGGCCTGGGCGTCGTACACCGCCCGGGTGACCTGCAGCGACGCCTCGTCCGGGTCGTCGACCCACTGCAGGACGTCGCAGTCCGGTTCGGTGCCCCCGACCAGCAGGGTGCCGTGCAGCCCCGGGCGCAGGTAGACGCCGAGGTCGGAGTCGCCGATCGCCGGGCCCGAGCGCATCGCCGCCGTCGTCGTACTCCCGCGGGCGCGCGCACCTGGTGCACCTCCTGGCGCAGCGGGCGCACCCCGACGGTGAACTCCGCTCCCACCCCGGCCAGCCGGTTCAACGCCGAGGACCAGGGTCCGGCGGCGTTCACCACGACACCGGCCTCGAGCCGCCCACCGTCGCCCAGCCGGGCCCGCCAGCCGCCGGTGGGACCCGGGTCCATGGCGGTGACGGCGGTGCGGAAGGCGAAGCGTGCGCCCCGGCTGCGGGCGGCCGTGGCAAGGTTGTCCGCCGCCAGCCGGGGGTCGTCGACGAACCCGGCGTCCGGGGTGAGGAATCCGCCCAGCCGATCGACGGCGTCGTCGGCGAACGACTCGTCGGTGACCGGACGGGGCGGCCAGTAGCGACCGTTGTCGAGGTAGGGGAAGCGTTCGCGCAGCGCCTCGGACTCGAGCTCCTCGACCGGCACCCCGACCTCGCGCAGCAGGTCGACCTGGCGCCGGCGCGGCACCAGCGGCGAGTCGAGGCTGAGCATGCCGGTGCGCCGGAACCCGGCGAGGGCGGCCGGACCCGAACGTTGCGTCAGGCCCAGGTGGCCGGCCCAGTCCTCCCAGCAGAACTTCGACTCCCAGGCGGTGGCGACCCCCGCGTAGGTGGAGTAGGTGAACCGGACGATCGCGCTGGAGGCACTGGTGGACCCGTGGCCCGGTCCCGCCGCCTTGTCCACGACCAGCACGTCGTACCCCCGCCGGGAGAGCTCGAGCGCGATCGAGGAGCCGATCACGCCCGCGCCGACGACGAGGACGTCGGCCGTCGCGGTCATGTCGTCAGGCTCACGCGTCGAGGACGAGGTCGGCCAGCGGTGTCGAGCAGCAGGGCAGGATCTTGTTCTCCCGGATCTCGCGCGGACGGATCCCGCCGGCGTGCTGCATGTCGACGTCGCCGGAAAGCAGGGTCGTGCATGCAGGTGCCGCACATCCCCTCGCCGCAGGAGGACGGCAGGGTCACCCCGGCCCGGAGCGCTGCGTCGAGCACGGTCGACCCCGGCGCGCAGCGGGCGAGCGTGCCGGTGCGCCGGAACTGCACGGCGAACCCGGCGCCGGGGCGGCCGGTGGCGTCGCGCGGGACCGGTCGCTGGGCGGCTGCGCCACCGCGAGCGTGAAGCTCTCCTCGTGGCACCGCTCCGGGTCGACGCCGGCGCCGGCGAGGATCTCGCGCACCGCGGCCATGTAGGGCGGCGGGCCGCAGGTGAAGACCTCGCGATCCGTGAGATCGGGCACGGCCGTCGGTCAGGGCCGCCGCGCTGAGCCGGCCGCGCGGGCCGGTCCAGGTCTCGTCGGGTGAGTCGGTCTCGCACACGGTGGTCACGCCCAGCCAGTCGCCGCCGGACGCCATCGCCGCGAGCTCGTCGCGGAAGATGATGTCGTCGCGGCGTCCGCGCGCCGTGCACGAACGCGACGTCTCGCGCGCCCGGGCGGTCCAGCAGGTCCCGGGTCATCGACATCAGCGGGCGTGATCCCGCTGCCGGCGGAGAGGAACAGGTACTTCGCGGCCGGGTGCCGGTGGCTGCTGAACAGTCCCAGCGGTCCGCGCACGTGCAGCCGGTCGCCGATCCCGACGTGGTCGTGCAGCCAGTTCGAGACCGGCCCGTCCGGGACCCGCTTGACGGTGATGGTCACCCGTTCGGGCCGGGTCGGGGAGGAGGAGATCGTGTAGCAGCGCTCCAGGGGCGCGCCGTCGACGTCCACGCGCAGCGTCAGGTACTGGCCCGGGTCGAACCCGAGGCGTACGGCGGGCGGGACCTCGAGCACGAAGCTGCGCACGTCGTGGGTCAGGAGGTAGGTGTCCAGGCACAGCAGGTCGTGGTCCAGGTGGTCGTCGGGCTCGTTCGGGGGCTCCTCGAAGCCGGAGGCGGCCGGGGAGAGGACGTCGGTGGTCATGACGCCGCCCCCTGACCCAGCTGGTCGCCGAGCCGGTCCAGGTACCAGGTGACGAAGGCGTCGACCTGGTACTCGCTGGCCGTGTAGGGCCCCGGCTCGTAGGCCGGGCTGCTCACCCCGGCCTGGGCCCGGGCGACGAAGTCGCCGTCCTGGCGGTTGGTGTGGTGCCACACGCGGGTCAGCTCCTCGAGGTCGTAGTCGACGCCTTCCTCCGCGTCCTCGTGCACCAGCCAGGTGGTGCGCACCAGGGTCCGGTCCGCCGCCAGCGGGAGCACGCTGAACGTGACGGCGTGGTCGGAGAGGAAGTGGAACCAGGCGTTCGGCTGGTGGTGCATCGAGAGCCGGCCCAGGCGGGCAGCCTCCAGGTCGCCCAGCAGCCGGCGGCTGACCACCCGGCCGTCCGCGGTGAAGGACTCGCCGGCGCCGTCGAGCGGCTCGCGCTGGATCCGGAAGCCCGACACCCGGGTCTCCAGCTCCTCCATCCGCGCGTGCGGCAGCCCGCGCTCGTCACACTCGCGGACCAGGTCCGCGTCGGCGGCCAGGTAGCGGTCGAAGGCCGGACGCAGCAGCTTCGGCACGTCCGCGTCGGTGTAGCCGTAGGTCGGGAACAGCGAGCTGGACAGCTCCGGGTGCCCGTCGCAGTGGTAGCACTCCCGGTTGTTCTCCATCACCAGCTTCCAGTTGCCCGCTTCGACGAGGTCCTCCTGCGCCGCCACCTTGGTGCGGCGGAGCTGGTGCGGCGCCAGGTACGGCGTGACCCGCTCGGCGACCCCGTCGGGCCCGTCGAAGTCGTCCGGCGGCTCGTCGGCCAGGCAGACGTAGAGCAGCCCGGCGACGCTGCGCACGTGGACCGGCTTGAGGGCGAAGCAGCTGCGGTCGAAGGTCGGCGGCTGCTGGCCCGCGGCCCGCAGCGCGCCGTCGGTGCCGTAGGTCCACTTGTGGTAGCCGCAGACGATGTTGCCGACCGAGCCGGAGGCGTCCGTGAGGATCCGCGCGCCGCGGTGCCGGCAGACGTTGTGCCAGGCCCGGACCTGCTCGTCGTCGTCGCGGACCAGGATCAGCGAGTAGGGCCCGATCTCGATCGTGCGGAAGTCTCCGGGCTCGCGGATCTCGGGCTCGGTGGCCACGAAGAGCCAGACCCGGGCGAAGATCGCGGAGACGTCGAGGTCGAAGACGTCCTGGTCGGTGTAGAACGCACCCTCCAGCGGCCCGCCGGGCCGGTGGGCAGCGATCCGGTCGGCCATCGGTGTGCCCGGCCGGGCGGGGGGCCGGGCGGGGGGCCGGGTCGGGGGGCTGGACGGGGGCTGGACGGGTGGCTGGATCAGCGTGGTCATCGGGGCTCCTTCTCGTGGTGCGTCGCTCAGACGGTGTGGCACAGCCGCAGCGCGTCGTACACGGCGGCGTGGATGTTGCGACTGGCGACCGCGTCGCCGATCCGGAACAGCTGGTAGGTGCCCATGGGATTGGTGGCCACGGTCTGTGGCGTGCCCGCGAGCAGTGCGCCCTGGTCGACCTCACCGAGGTTCGACGAGCCGGGGACCAGCTCGTGGTAGAGGTCGTCGTTGGGCAGGGTGCCGTGCTCGACGACCACCTTGTCGACGACCCGGACCTGCTCGGTGCCGGCGTACTCGTCGGACAATGTGGCGTCGAGCCGGCCGTCGGTGCGCCGGCGTACGGCGGTGAGGCGACGCGCCAGGGTGATCCGGACGTCGTGCCGGGCGAAGGCGGCCAGGTAGGCCGGTGAGTTCATGCTGCCGACGCCGGGAGCCAGCATCCGCTCGGGAGTGACCAGCTCGACGCTTGCCCCGCCGAGCGCCAGCATCTCGGCCGCGTCGAGGCCCGGCTCGGCTCCGTTGTCGTCGTAGACCAGCACGTCACCGCGCGGACGGGCCGAGCCGTCCATCACGTCCCAGGTGTCGAGCACCAGGTCCTGCCCGAGCGCGAGGAAGGACCGGTTCGGGTGCCCGCCGGTGGCGACGACGACCACGTCGGGCCGCTCGGCGAGCACGTCGTCGGCTTCGGCGTACACCCCGCAGCGGAGCTCGACCCCCGAGAGCTTGGCCTCGCTGAGCCGCCAGTCCAGGATGCCCAGCAGGTCGCGCCGGCGCGGCGAGGAGGCCGCGAGGAGCACCTGCCCACCGGGGGCGTCGGCCGCCTCGAGCACCACGACGTGGTGGCCGACCTCGCCGAGCACCCGGGCCGCCTCGAGGCCGGCCGGCCCCGCCCCGACCACCACCGCGCGCTTCGGCGCCGCGGCCCGGCGCGTGATCACCTGGGGCAGGGTCTGCTCGCGGCCGGTCGCGGGGTTGTGGATGCACTTGGCGTCGCCGGAGTCGTAGATGGCGTCCAGGCAGTAGTTGGCGCCGACGCACGGACGGATCCGGTCCTCCTGGCCGTGGGCCAGCTTGTGCACGAGGTACGGGTCGGCCATCTGCGCCCGGGTCATCCCGACCAGGTCGAGCAGGCCCTCGCGGACGGCGTACCGCGCCGTGGCGACGTCGGAGATCCGGGCGGCGTGCATCACCGGGATGTCCAGGGCCCGGCGGATCTCACCCGCGAACTCGAGGAACGGTGCCGACGGTGTGCCCATCGAGGGGATCACCCGGGCCAGGTTCACGTCGTTCTCGATGCTGCCCTTGATCACGCTGAGGAACTCCACGCCGTCCTCGACGTAGGTCGCCAGCGCGCGCAGTGCCTCCTCGCGGCCGAGCCCACCGGGCAGGTCCTCGTCCATCGACATCCGCATGCCGACCACGACCTCGGGGGCCACGGCTGCGCGGACCGCGCGCACGACCCGGCGGGCGAAGGCCGTCCGGTGCTCCAGGCTCCCCCCGAGCTCGTCGTCTCGCCGGTTGGTGGCTGGGGAGGTGAAGGCGTCGAGCAGGTGGCCGTAGTGCTGGACCTCGAGACCGTCGAGTCCCGCCTCGCTGCACCGCTGGGCCGCCGAGACGAAGTCGTCGACGATCCGGTCCAGGTCCCACGCCTCCGCCACCTTGGGGAACGAGCGGTGCGCAGGCTCGCGCAGGGAGGAGGGGTAGACCAGCGGCAGCCAGTCGCCGGTGAGGTTGCTGGTGCGGCGCCCGAGGTGGGTGATCTGACACATCACGGCCGCCCCCGCCTCGTGCACGTCGTCGGCCAGTCGGCGCAGCCAGGGCACGATCGCGTCGTCGTAGAGCGTCAGGTTGCCGAACGCCGGCGGGCTGTCGCGCGAGACCACGGCCGAGCCGCCGATCATGGTCAGCGCGACCCCGCCGAGGGCCTTCTCGCGGTGGTAGAGGCGGTAGCGGTCCTTCGGCATCCCGTCCTCGGAGTAGGCCGGCTCGTGCGAGGTGCTGACGACCCGGTTCCGCAGATGCAGGTGCCGGATGTCGAAGGGTGCGAGCAGCGGGTCGAGAGTGGCCACGACCTCAGTGTGGCCACGCCTCATCGCCGAGCGAAAGCAAACGAATCTTCACGGAACCGTGCAATTCGATTGCACGGAATCGAGGCGTCCCCGGCGCGGGCGTGGCAGGCTCGGCGGGTGATCGACCCGCGACTGCACGTGCTGCGGATGTTCGCCGCCCACGGCACCGTCACCGCGACCGCCGAGGCGCTGCACTACACGCCGTCCGCGGTGTCGCACCAGCTGCGGACCCTGGCCCGCGACCTCGGGGTCACCCTGCTGGTGCAGGAGGGTCGCCGGGTGCGGCTGACGTCGGCGGCCCGCACGCTGCTGGCGGAGGTCGACGGGCTGTACGCGCACTGGGAGGAGATCCGGTCCGAGGTCGCGGCCAGTGCGGACGAGTCGACCGGATCATTGCGGATCTGCGGCTTCTCGACCGCAGCCGCCGCCATGCTCCCGCAGGTCGCGCTGCGGATCGGCGAGCTGCACCCCCGCGTCGTCGTCCGGATCACCGAGGCCGATCCCGAGCACTGCTTCGACCTGCTGCTGGCCGACGAGGCGGACCTGGCCGTGGTCGTGGCGACCGAGACCCTGCCGCCGGCCAACGACCCGCGGTTCGACCAGCAGTCGCTGCTGGACGACCCCCTGGACCTGCTGGTGCCCATCGGGCACCGGCTCGCCGGGCGCACGAGCGTCCCGCTCTCCGAGCTGGCCGACGAGGCCTGGATCCTGGACCGTCCGGGCCGTCCGCACCACCGGCTCGTGCTCACCGCCTGCGCCGAGGCGGGGTTCCGGCCCTCGGGTGCGCACCAGGCGGCCGAGTGGGACACCGGGGCCGCGCTCGTCGGGGCCGGGTTCGGGGTCTCGCTGGTGCCGCGGCTGGCGCGGCTCCCGACCGGCTACGACGTCGTCCGGGTCCCGCTGCAGGGCGATCCCAGTCCCGCCCGCCACGTCCTCACCGGCGTACGCCGGGGCCGCCGCGGTCATCCGGTGATCGCCGACGCGATGCGCTGCCTGGAGGAGGTCGCGCGGGCGAGTCGCGACCTGCGCGGACGGCCCTGGTAGGTGGTACTCGGCGAGCGTGCGGCACGGCTCGGCGCCCCTTTTGGCATGCTCTGGGCATGAGTCTCGTGCCCCCTCGTCGACGTGCCACCATCAACACGGTCGCCCGCGAAGCAGGCGTCGCCACGTCCACGGTCTCGAGGACGTTCACCAACCCGGCACGGGTCAACCAGCGCACCCGCGCTCACGTCGAGGCCGTGGCCGAGCGCCTGGGCTACGCGCCGAACCCGGCGGCCCAGGCGCTGGAGTCGGGTCGCACCAACACCGTGGCGCTGACGGTTCCCGACATCGGCGACCCGTACTACGCCGGCGTGATCAAGGGGTCCGAGCGGGCGGCTGCCGGCGCCCGGCTGACCCTGGTGCTGGGGGAGACCCAGGGCAACGCGCTCAACGAGGAGCGGCTGGTACGCCGGCTCGGCCCGGCCGTCGACGGGTTCGTCCTGGCCGGGTCGCGGCTCAGTGACGAGGCCCTGCAGCGTGTGGCGGAGCTGAACCCGGTCGTGCTGGTCAACCGGGTCAGCCGCGGACTTCCCGGCGTGGTCGCCGACTACGCGACCGGCACCCGGCAGATCGTCGCGCACCTCGCCTCGCACGGGCACCGCTCGTTCGTCTTCCTCGGTGGGCCCGAGGGCTCTTGGTCCGGGGGGCGGCGCTGGGCGGGACTGCAGGAGGCGGCGCAGGAGCACGGCCTGGCGGCCAGGCTGCTGGGCCCCTACGCGCCGACACTGGCCGCGGGGCCCGACGCCGCCGACGCCGTGCTGCACACGGGGTGCACGGCGGTCGTGGCGGCCAACGACCTCCTGGCCATCGGGGTCCTCCAGCGACTGACCGGCCGGGGCGTGCTCGTCCCGGACGAGGTCACCGTGGTGGGCTTCGAGAACACCTTCGGCGCCGACTTCTGCCACCCCCCGCTGACCACCCTGGCCGAGCGCACCTGTGACGCCGGCGCCTCCGCGGTCGAGGTGCTCGTGTCGCGGTCGAGGTCCGAGGCGGTCGAGCTCCCGGCCGTCAAGGTGCTCTCGACCCAGCTGGTCGTCCGGGGCTCCAGCGGTGCCGCCGCGATACGGGTGCGGGCCTGAGGCTGCGGTCCTGCGTCAGACTGTTCCCATGCCTGTCACCCGTGGATTCACCGGTCGTCGCCGAGAGGCCGCCCGGGCCCGGGCCGACCGCCTCCCTCCGGGGCAGTACGACGCCGGCTCCGACTGGCCGGCACTGACCGCGGAGGCGACGCCGCACCTGGATCCCGACACCTGGACGATGAGCGTCGACGGTCTGGTCGAGCACCCCCAGCGCTGGTCCTGGCGCGAGATCCACGCGCTGCCCGGGTCGACCTACTTCGGTGACATCCACTGCGTCACGACCTGGAGCAAGTTCGACACCACCTTCGCCGGGGTCAGCGTCGACACGCTGCTGGCGGCGGCGCGGCCCACCACCGAGGCGGCGTACGTGCTGGCGCACTCGACGACCGGCTACACGACCAACCTGCCGATCGCCGACGTCACCGGGGGCAAGGCGTGGATCGTGTGGGAGTTCGACGGCCGCCCGCTTCCGCTGGACCATGGCGGCCCGGTGCGGATGATCGTGCCGCACCTGTACTTCTGGAAGTCGGCCAAGTGGGTCACCCGTCTGGAGCTGCTGGCCAAGGACCGCCCAGGCTTCTGGGAGCAGAACGGCTACCACGACCGCGGGGACCCCTGGCTGGAGCAGCGCTACCAGGGCGACCCGTGACATCCGGTGACGTGAGCACACCGGTGGCCACCGCCTGGACCACCGCGACCCTGGTCGAGGTCGAGCGCCCCAGCGACCGGCTGGTGCGCCTGCGCCTCGACGTCGCCGACCGGCAGCGACACCTCCCGGGACAGCACTACGTCGTCCGGCTGCGCGCCCCCGACGACTACACGGCGCAGCGGTCCTACTCGGTCGCCTCCGACCCCGACGACCCGCTGGTCGAGCTGATGGTGGAGTGCCTGCCCGACGGCGAGGTGTCCGGCTTCCTGCACGACGTGGCCGAGGTGGGTGACGTCGTCGAGACCCGTGGCCCGATCGGTGGCTGGTTCACCTGGTCCGGGGAGGGGCCGGCGGTCTGCATCGCCGGCGGCACTGGTGTGGTGCCGGTCGTGTCCATGCTGCGCTTCGCCCGGCGCCACGGCCTCGAGCACCTGCTTCGCGTCGTGGCGGTCGACCGCACCCTCGAGCGCCTGCCGTACGCCGCGGAGCTGCGCGAGGCCGGAGCGTTCGTCGCCCTGACGAGGGAGAACCTCGGCGACCGGGTCGCGGCCCCGCCGTACCACGACGAGCTGGAGCCGCTGGTCGCCGAGGCCGAGCGGGCCTACGTGTGCGGCTCGGTCGGCTTCGCGTCGTACGCCCAGCGGCTGCTCGGCGAGGTCGGAGTGCGCGCCGACACCATCCGGGTCGAGCAGTTCGGCTCCACCGGCTGAACAAGACTCAGCCCTGTCGGACGTGCACCAGGACCACGCAGCCGACCAGCACGAGAAACACGATGACACCGAGCAAGAGCCAGGCCACCCGGTTCTCGCGGCGCCCGGATATGGTCGAGGACGCCCACGACCCGTCAAGAATTGCAGGTGCCATGACCAACCTCAGCGCTCTCCTCGAGGACTCCGCCGCGAAGTACGGCGACCGCACCGCCGTCGTCCTCGGAGACACCCGGATGACCTACACCCAGGTCGACGCCGCCGCCAACCAGGTGGCCAACCTGCTCGTCTCGCGCGGGGTCCGGCCGGGCGACAAGGTCGCGCTGAGCTGCCCGAACCTGCCGTACTTCACGATCGCCTACTACGGGATCCTCAAGGCCGGCGCGGCCGTCGTGCCGCTCAACGTGCTGCTCAAGGCCCGCGAGGTCGCCTACCACCTGGCCGACTCCGAGGCGACGGCCTACCTCGCCTTCGAGGGGACGCCCGAGCTGCCGATCGGCGCGGCGGCCTGGGACGGCTTCAGCCGGACCGAGACCTGCACCGAGTTCTTCCTGATCACCGCCGACCCGACCGCGCCGCCGACCGAGGGCGGGCCCGAGCAATACGCCCCGCTGGTCGCCGGGCAGCCGGCGACCTTCGAGACCGTCGAGCGCGACGACGACGAGACCGCGGTGATCCTCTACACCTCCGGCACCACCGGCCAGCCGAAGGGTGCCGAGCTGCGGCACCGCAACATGCGCGACAACGCCCGGGGGGGCGAGGAGCTGTTCGACGCTCGCGCGGACCGGCCGGACACCACGATGTGCGTGCTGCCGCTGTTCCACTCCTTCGGCCAGACGGTGGTGCAGAACGGGACCTTCGCCTTCGGCGGCACCGTGGTGATGCTGCCGCGCTTCGAGGCGAAGGCGGCGCTGGACCTGTTCCTCAAGGAGGGCATCACCCACTTCGCCGGGGTGCCGACGATGTACTGGGCCCTGCTCGGCGCTCTCGACGACTCCGTCGACGTCGCCGGGATCGCGGCCAAGCTCCGCGTGGCGGCGGCCGGTGGCTCGGCCCTGCCGGCCGAGGTGCACAAGAACTTCCGGGACAGGTTCGGGGTCACCATCCTGGAGGGCTACGGGCTCTCGGAGACCTCACCGGTCGCGTCCTTCTCCAAGTACGGCGAGGAGCCACGTGTCGGCTCCATCGGGGTGCCGATCCCGGGCGTCGAGATGAAGCTGATCAACGACGACTGGTCGGAGGTGCCCGAAGGCCCCGACGAGGTCGGCGAGATCGCGATCAAGGGCCACAACATCATGAAGGGCTACTACAACCGGCCCGAGGCCACGGCGGAGGCGATCCACGACGGCTGGTTCCGCTCCGGTGACCTGGCCCGCAAGGACGAGGACGGCTTCTACTACATCGTTGACCGCTCCAAGGACATGATCATCCGTGGCGGCTACAACGTGTACCCGCGCGAGCTCGAGGAGGTGCTGATGACGCACCCGGCGGTCTCGCTGGTCGCCGTGATCGGCGTGCCCCACGACTCGCACGGCGAGGAGATCAAGGCCGTCGTGGTCCGCGAGCCGGGCAGCACCACCACCGCCGAGGAGCTGGTGGCGTGGGGCAAGGAGCAGTTCGCGTCGTACAAGTACCCGCGCGAGGTGCAGTTCCTCGACGAGCTGCCGATGACCTCGACGGGCAAGATCCTCAAGCGCGAGCTGAGCTGAGCCCTCGCCTGCTCACCCACGCAGCGCGTAGGTGAGCAGGGCGTTGCCGGCCGGTGTCGTCCTGCCCTCGAGCAACCTCAGTCGGGTCAGCGGGACGGAGCCGTCGAACAGTCGGCGTCCGTCGTTGGTCGCCGCCGGGTGCACGGTGAGGTTGAGCCGGTCGATGACGCCGGCCGTGAACAGGCTGCGGACCGTCTCGATCCCGCCGACCACAGCGATGTCCCCCTTGTCGCCACCCTCCTGCTCCTTCAGCTGCCGCACGTGCCCGACGACGTCGCCGGTGATGCGGGTGCTGTTCCAGGGCAGGTCGTCGCCGAGCGTCGTGGAGGCGACGTGCTTGCGCACCGGGTTGATGAACTGCCCGAACGGGTCGTCCGCGGTCGGCCAGTACGCCGACCACTCCTGCCAGAGCACGCGCCCCAAGACGACATCGGTCACCGGTGCCAGCGTCTCACTCATCATCTGGCCCTCCTCCGGCCCGAACGCGTCGAACTGGAACCGGTCCGGGGCCTCGACCACCCCGTTGACGGAGCTGAACAGGTGTGCGGTGGTGGTGCGGGTCATCGCGGATGCCTCTCGGTCAAGGGTTCGTCGTCGGCAGGTGGACACTGCGGGCGCCCGGAAGTCATCGGTTGACCGGTCGCAGGATCCGTGGGTCAGGCACGGGTCCTCCTCGCAGTCGCGGCTCGACCCATGCCTACAGTGGAGCTGTGACCCGCGCCACCCCTGCGGGCACGACCAGATGCATGTCTCGCCACACCACCCCCGTGGCCACCCAGAAGAGGAACCGCAGATGATCGACGTCTTCGAGCACGCCAGCGACCACGAGCAGGTGGTCTTCGCCCACGACCCGACGAGCGGACTGCGCGCCATCGTCGCGATCCACTCCACCGCCCTGGGGCCCGCGCTGGGTGGCACCCGGTTCCACCCGTACCCCGACACCGGTGCCGCGCTCGCCGACGTCCTCGCGCTCTCGCGCGGGATGTCCTACAAGGCGGCCCTGGCCGGGCTCGACCTCGGTGGCGGCAAGGCCGTGATCATCGGCGACCCCGCCACCGCGAAGTCCGAGACCCTGCTGCGCGCCTACGGGCGCTTCGTGCAGTCGCTCGGCGGGCGCTACAACACGGCCTGCGACGTCGGCACCTTCTCCGAGGACATGGACGTCATCGCCCGCGAGTGCGACTTCGTCACCGGTCGCACGGTGGCGCACGGCGGCGCCGGGGACAGCTCGGTGCTCACGGCGTACGGCGTGTACCAGGGCATGCGGGCGGCTGCGGCGCACGCCTGGGGCGGGGTCTCGCTGGCCGGTCGCACCGTCGGCGTCGCCGGGGTCGGCAAGGTCGGTCACCACCTGGTCGGCCACCTGGTCGCCGAGGGAGCCGACGTGGTCGTCACCGACGTGTCCGACCACGCCGTCGAGCGGGTCCGGGCCGAGCACCCGGAGGTCCGCACCGTCGCCGACGCCGGCGCCCTGCTCGCCGAGCGGCTCGACGTGTACGCCCCGTGCGCGCTCGGCGGGGCGATCACCGACGAGGTGGTCGCCACCCTCAGTGCCCGGGTCGTCTGCGGCGCGGCCAACAACCAGCTCGCCCACCCGGGCGTCGAGAAGGCACTGGCCGACCGCGGTGTCACCTACGCCCCGGACTACCTGGTCAACGCCGGCGGGCTGATCCAGGTCGCCGACGAGCGCGACCCGCGCGGCTTCGACTTCGCCCGCGCCGAGCACCGGGCGTCGAAGATCTTCGACACCACGACCGAGGTCCTCGCCCTGGCCGACGCCGACGGCGTACCTCCGGCGATCGCCGCCGACCGGCTCGCCGAGCGTCGGATGCGCGAGGTCGGTCGGCTCCGCGGGATCTGGGTCGGCTGAGCGGTCCGGGTCAGGGCCGACCGGCAGCGCGGCCTGGGAGCGCCTCGCTCCGGTCCCCGACGCCGAGGGAACCGCCCTCCAGCACCCGGAACACGGTGCCGGCGCGGCCGCGCAGCGGCTCCTGGGCGCCGGGGCCGAGGGTGTCGTCGAGCAGCTTGCAGGGCGCGGCGACACGGAAGACCTCGAGCAGCACCTCGCCGATACGCAGTCGCTCGCCCTGCCCCGTGGGGACAGGGCCCTGCGTCAAGGTGATGTTGCGGCGGGTGAGCTCGGCCGGGACCGGCCGGCCGAGGATCTCGGCGGCCTCGACGAGCGCCTCGAGGCTCTGCACGGTGACGTGGCGGTGCCTCGAGCCGTGGTAGCGGTCCCCGACGATTCCCCTGCCGGCCTCGACCGCGACCCGCTCGACCGCCCGCATCGGCAGCCGCGTCGCCTTGGCGACGTGGATCGCGGCGACCGTGGACACGGTCGCGAGCCTACGTCGGGCGACTTCGTCCTTCCTCAACCACCGGAGGGGCCGGGTGACCGAACGTTCGCGGACCGTCAGGTGCAGGGGCGCAGGACCGGCGTAGGTTCGAGGGATGGACGCCGACATCAACTTCTACTTCGACCCGGTCTGCCCCTTCGCCTGGATGACCAGCAAGTGGGTGCGGCTGGTGCAGGAGCAGCGTGACTACACCGTCGACTGGCGGTTCATCTCGCTGCGCCTGATCAACGCCGAGGTCGACTACGACGCGCAGTTCCCGTCGGAGTACGAAGCCGGGCACACGGCCGGTCTCAAGCTGCTCCGGGTGGCGGCGAAGGCGCGCGCCGAGCACGGTCGTGAGGCGATGGCGCCGCTCTACGCGGCCTACGGCGCGCACATCTTCGACAGCCCGCCCGCCTCGGCCGAGAACGAGACGGAGCGCCGCGAGCAGCGTGGCACCCGGGAGTACGTCGAGCCGATCCTCACCGAGGCCGGTCTGCCGACCGACCTCGCGGTCGCGCTCGACGACGATTCGTGGGACGCCGAGATCCGCGCCGAGACCGACGAGGCGCTGAGCCTGACCGGCAAGGACGTCGGCACCCCGATCATCCACTTCGAGCCGCCGGAGGGGGTCGCCTTCTTCGGGCCGGTGATCAGCCGGCTGCCGGCGGCCGACACCGCGGCCGAGCTGTGGGACCACGTCGTCGGCCTGGCCCGCTACCCCGGGTTCGCCGAGCTCAAGCGCAGCCTGCGGGAGCAGCCACAGCTGGCCGGCTTCGGCGTCGAGACCGGTGCGGTCGGGCGGACCGAGGACTGGCACGGCGGGAGCCGACGGCTCAAGAAGTAGCGGGCGGTCGGAGGCATCGGTCGGCCCGGAGGTTTCGAGACAGGACTTCGTCCTTCCTCAACCAGCGTGGGGGAGGGTTGGGTCGGTCGCGGGCGAGACGGGACTTCGTCCTTGCTCAACCAGCGTGGGGGAGGGTTGGGCTCGGTCGCGGGCGAGACGGGACTTCGTCCTTGCTCAACCAGCGGCGCGTCGGCGCACGGCGGAGGGGCTGGCGTCGTACCAGCGCCGGCAGCTGCGGCTCAGCGCGGACTGCTCCGAGAGCCCGAGCAGGCCGGCGACCTGGGTCATCGGCAGGTCGGTGGTCGTGAGGTAGCGGTGCGCCGCCGCCCGGCGTACGTCGTCGAGGAGCTCGGCGAACCCGGTGCCCTCCTCGGCCAGTCGACGCTGGAGCGTGCGGGGGTGCACGGCGAGCAGCCCGGCCACCGCTGCGATCTCGGCCGCGCTGGTGCCGAGGGTCTGGGCGATCGCGCCGCGCACGCGGGCGGTGACGCTCTGCCCCGGCGGGGTCTGGGCGTCGAGGTAGTCCAGCGCCATCCGGCGCACGCCCTCGTCGGTGCCCGCCACCGGGAGCCGGCCCGAGGCTGCTGGGCATCCGCAGCATCGCGCAGTCGCTCCCGGTGCGCACCGGTGCACCGAAGAACTCCTCGTAGACCGACAGCGGCGCCGGCGGCACGTAGGGCAGCTCGACCGTGCGCAGACCGTAGCTGCCGCCCGCCAGCACCTGCGTGGCCCGGTGCACGAACGCCAGGCCGAGGTCGGTGCCCTGCACCGGTGCCGGCACGCCGGGCGGGGTGGTGTCGTAGCGCACCGCATCGACGCCGGGCACGCCGTACGGATCGCCGACGTGCGTGATGCTGAGCACCGGGGCGTGCACGAACAGGTACCGCGAGGTGCAGTCCATGGCGTCGGCCACGGTGGGGGAGTTGGCGATCGCCAGGGACAGCGGTCCGAGCATGCTCAGGTCCTGGTAGGCCGAGATCCGCAGCCCGAGGTCGGGGCACTCCAGCTCGACGGCCGCGATCTCCAGGACGGTCGCGACGTCGGCCCCTCGCACCAGCAGGTCGTCCTCGTCGAGGGCGGCGGGGTCCAGCCCCGCGCGTGCGGCGTACGCGTCGGGGTCACCGCCGAGCTCGCGGACGGTCTGCCGGAAGCCGCGCAGCCCGGCGGAGCGGATCACGGAGGGGTCGCCCAGAATGTCACGCGGCACGTCGTCCAGGGTCAAATACCTGTCGCGTGAAGTCAAGCAGGTGAACGGTCGCCGCGACAGGATGGAGTCATGTCACGCACCGGCTCGTCCACCACCACCTCCGATCCCGGGACCACCCCCCGCACGGACGGCGATCCCCAGCGGCTCCCCGGCCATGTGGACGTGGTGGTGGTCGGTGCGGGGTTGTCCGGCATCGGCGCCGGCTACCGGCTGCAGACCGAGACGCCTGAGCGGGACTACCTGATCCTGGAGACGCGCGAGACGACGGGCGGCACCTGGGACCTGTTCCGCTACCCCGGCGTCCGCTCCGACTCCGACATGTTCACCCTCGGCTACCCCTTCAAGCCGTGGCGCGACGCCAAGGCGATCGCCGACGGCGCCTCGATCCTGCGCTACGTGCGCGAGACCGCGGCCGAGTTCGGCATCGAGGAGAAGATCCGCTACGGCACGAAGGTGCTCGGCGCCGACTTCTCCAGCGAGACCGCGCGGTGGACGCTGACCCTGCAGCGCGGCGGGGAGCAGGAGACGATGACCTGCGACTTCCTCTACTCGTGCGCCGGCTACTACGACTACGACGAGACCTACGCGCCCGAGCTCCCCGGTCTCGAGACGTACGCCGGTCAGGTCGTGCATCCGCAGTTCTGGCCCGAGGGTCTCGACTACGCGGGCAAGAAGGTCGTGGTGATCGGCAGCGGCGCCACCGCGGTGACCCTGGTGCCGTCGATGACCTCCGGCGAGGACGCCGCCGGGCACGTCACCATGCTGCAGCGCAGCCCGACCTGGATCAGCGCCGTGCCGAGCACCGACGCGACCGCTGACCGGTTGCGTGCGGTGCTGCCGGCCGGTCTCGCGCACACGCTGATCCGGGGCAAGAACATCGTCTTCGGGACGGCGTTCTACCAGTTCTGCCAGCGCTACCCCGAACGGGCGCGCAAGCTGCTGCTCGGGCTGACGACCAAGATCCTCGAGGACCCCGAGCTGGTCGCCGAGCACTTCACCCCGTCGTACGACCCGTGGGACCAGCGTCTGTGCGCCGTGCCGGGCGCCGACCTGTTCAAGGCGATCAAGGGCGGTGACGCCGAGATCGTCACCGACACCATCGAGGCGTTCGTGCCCGAGGGGATCCGGCTCTCCTCGGGCCGGGTGCTGGAGGCCGACATCGTGATCACGGCCACCGGCCTGCAGCTGCTCGCCTTCGGCGGGATCAGTCCGAAGGTCGACGGTGAGACGGTGCCGCTCGACGAGCAGTTCGTCTGGCAGGGTGCGATGATCACCGGTGTCCCCAACTTCGCGGTCTGCATCGGCTACACCAACGCCTCCTGGACGCTGCGGGCCGACCTGTCGTCACGACTGGTCTGCAAGGTCCTCGGCTGGATGGACAAGCACGACTACGCGGCCGTGGTGCCCGAGCCCGACCGGGCGCTGCAGGAGCGACCGATGCTCGACCTCGCGTCGGGCTACGTGCAGCGCTCGATCGCGGCCTTCCCGCGCCAGGGTGACAGCGGTCCGTGGCGGGTGCGGCAGAACTACCTGCTCGACGCCGCCACGACGATGCGCCGCGATCTCGCCAAGTCCCTGAGACCGACCCGGCGCGCCGACCTCCCGGTGGCCGCACAGCAGAAGGTGGCCTCCTGATGACTCCGGCACGACGATGCGCGCCCAGCGCCTGGACACCCGCACGCTCACCTTCGAGGTCACCGACGTGCCGGTGCCCGAGCCCGGTCCGGGCGAGGTGCTGATCAAGGTCGCCTTCTGCGGGATCTGCCACTCCGACCTGAGCCTGATCGACGGCACGTTCCCGGCGATGGGTCCGCCGGTGATCACCCAGGGACACGAGGCGTCGGGCACGATCGCCGCGGTGGGCCCGGAGGTGCCGGGCTCGATCGGCACGGGCGACTGGGCCGTGGGCGACCGGGTCGTTCCGGCGGCCGGGCGCCCGTGCCTGACCTGCCCCGCGTGCAAGCGGTCCGACTTCTCCAACTGCACCGCCCTGCAGCTGATGGCGTTCGCCTACGACGGTGCCTGGGCGGAGTACACCGTCGCGCAGGCGGGCGGGCTCACCCGGGTCCCGGACAACGTGTCGATGGAGCAGGCCGCGATCCTCGCCGACGCCGTCTCCACGCCGTACGGCGCGGTCGTGCACACCGGTGACGTCCGGGTCGGCGAGTCGGTCGGGGTCTGGGGCGCGGGCGGGGTCGGCACCCACGTGGTCCAGCTGGCTCGCCTGGTCGGAGCGGTCCCGATCATCGTGCTGGACCTCGAGGAGGAGGTCCGGGCGCGGGCGCTCGAGCTCGGCGCCGACCACGCCTTCGACTCCCGCGACCCCGACCTGAAGGCGAGGATCAGCGAGGCGACCGGCGGGCGGATGCTCGACGTCGTCTTCGACGCGGTCGGGATCAAGGCCACCTTCGAGCAGGCCTTCTCGATGCTCGGCAGTCGTGGCCGGCTGGTCGGGGTGGGGATGAGCGACCAGGAGGTCTCGCTCGGTCCGACGATGATGTTCAACCTGACCCGCACCCAGGTCCGCGGTCACCTCGGCTACGAGGTCGCCGACATCGAGGTGCTGGCCCGGCTGGTCTCCACGGGTCGGCTCGACCTGTCCCGCTCGATCAGCGAGGTGATCGCGCTCGAGGACGTCGCCGAGGGGGTCCGCAAGCTCCAGGAGCACGAGGGCAACCCGGTGCGGATCCTGGTCCAGCCCTGACCCTGTTCCGTTGGCGCGGTGTTCACGCAGCGACTCTTGCCGACCGCGACGGCGCGGGAGCACACTGAGGCCCTCCCCAGTCCTGCTCGGGACGGATGACGAGGACACACGATGACCAGCACCCCCACACCCTCCGGCCTCGCACCGGTGCCGTTCTCCCGTGCCACCGGGGTCGATCTGCGGTCCCCGGCGGGGCTGAGCGTCGACAAGGGCGGCTTCTGGGTCGCCGACACCTTCCCCGGCCGGGTGCACCACTACGCCCACGACGGTCGACGGCTGCTCGTGATCGGTGACGGCGTGCTGCGTGAGCCGCGTGACGTCGCGGTCGCCGGCGACCGGGTCTACGTCGCCGACTCCGACCGCGGCAGCGTCGAGGCGTTCACCACCAAGGGCCGCGCACCTCGCCACCATCGGCCGCGGCGGGCTCGGGCACCCGCGCGGGGTGGCGTCGACGCGGCGGCGCGGATCCTGGTCTCCGACGTCGGCCACAACCGGGTGCGCGGCTTCGACGCGACGACGACGGCGAGATCGGCCGAGATCACCGACGGGATCCACATCCCGCACGGGATGCGTGGTCGACGGCGAGCGCCCTGTGGGTGGTCTCCTCCAGCCGGCAGTACGACGGCGACTGCGGGGTCACCCGCTACGTCGCCGACCAGCCGACCGTCACGCTCGGCAAGGGCCAGCACTCGAAGTTCGGCGTGCATGTCCAACCCCGCCCACGTGGCGGTCGACGCCGACGGGCTGGTGCTGGTGACGGTCCCGGACTACGGCTTCGTGTCAGCGCTTCACGCCGGGCGGGGAGTTCCTCGACGAGTTCGGGGTCGAGGGCCGTGGACTGCTGCGTCAGCCGCTGGGGATCGCGGTCACCGGCGCGTGACATCTACGTCGCCGACTCCGGCAACCGCCGCGTCGTCACCTTCAGGAGCCCCCGATGAGCCGCAGCAACCGCCCGGTCCAGGGCCTGCGCCGTCGCGCCTTCCTCGGCGGGCTGGGGGCGGTCAGCGGCTCGGCCTTCCTGCCGTGGAACCTGCAGCAGGCGATGGCCGCGACCCCGGCCGCGCCGCGCGGCGGGCTCGAGCGACATCGAGCACGTGGTGATCCTGATGCAGGAGAACCGCAGCTTCGACCACTACTTCGGGGCGATGAAGGGCGTCGCGCGGCTTCGACGACCCGCACGCGATCCGGCTGCCCGACGGCTACGTCGGTCTTCGACCAGCCCTACCCGGGCGGCGGCACGCTGCGCCCGTTCCACTACGACACGACGACGACGAGCGCCCAGGTCACGCCCGGCCTGCCGCACGACTGGATCGACCAGCACACGGCGTGGAACGACGGGGCGATGGACTCCTGGATCACGGCCAAGGGCCCGAACACGATGGGCTACTACTCCCGCGAGGACATCCCCTTCCACTGGGCGCTGGCGGAGAACTTCACGCTCTGCGACGCCTACCACTCCTCGGTGATCGGGCCGACCAACCCCAACCGGCTCTACATGTGGACCGGCTGGATCGACCCGGACGGCCGCTACGGCACCCCGGCCAACCTCAACGACATGTCCGCCGACGACCCGCGGCTGACCTGGAAGACCTACCCCGAGCGGCTCGAGCAGGCCGGCGTCACCTGGCGGATCTACCAGGAGGAGGACAACTACGGCGACAACTCGCTGGAGTGGTTCCAGCAGTTCGCCGACTCGCAGGCGCACCTCGCCGCTGCACCAGCGCGCGATGAGCAAGAAGTCGGCCGGCTGGTTCGAGTACGACGCCGAGCACGACCTGCTGCCGCAGGTCTCGTGGCTGGTCGCGCCGTCGGCGCAGACCGAGCACCCGAACTGGATGCCCGCCGCCGGCGCGCAGTACATCGCCTCCAAGCTCGACGCGATCGCGGCCAACCCCGACGTCTGGAAGAAGACCGCCTTCATCCTCACCTACGACGAGAACGACGGTCAGTTCGACCACGTCCGTCCGCCCGTCGCGCCGCCCGGAACGCCGGGCGAGTTCGTCGACGGCGCTGCCGATCGGCCTCGGCTTCCGGGTGCCGACGATCATCGTCTCGCCGTGGACGTTGGGCGGCTACGGTCTGCTCCGACACGCTTCGACCACAGCTCGCTGATGCGGTTCCTGGAGGCTCGGTTCGGCGTCGAGTGCGCCGCTGATCAGCGCGTGGCGACGGCGCACGGTCGGCGACCTGACCTCGGCCTTCCGGTTCTCCGACCGACGCGGGTCGTCCTACCCGCGCGACCCGCGGCTCGCCTACCCGGCGACGACGACCAGCCTGGTCACCGCCCAGCGGCAGGCCCGCGACAACCCGCCGCCGAAGGCGCCGATGCCGAGCGGTGCCGCCGCCCGTCGGGTCTCGCCGATGCGGGCGCTGCCGGTCACCCCGCGCTACACCGGGAGCCGCTGAGCCGGCGATGGCTGGTTCTCTCGCTGGTTGAGGAGGGACGAAGTCGCGTCTCGAAACCTTCGAAGGGCACCCGGCGAGACCCGCAGAGCGCAGCGGCGACCGCCTACTGGCTCGGGTCCTTCGAGTTCGGGTCCCAGTCGGAGTCGTCCGGGTCGTGCGGCTCCTCGGCGACAGTGTCCTGCTGCTCGGCGTTGCCGTCCGGCATCGCGTCCAGGGCCGCCCGGCGTTCGGGTGCGTCGAGGTCGGCCGGAGCGACGTTGGCGTGCAACCGCTCCTCCTCGTCCTCAAGCGGGTTGGAGGAGCCCATCGACGCACCTTTCGGGTCAACCGGGCCCAAGTGCGCCCTCCGGGGTCCTGGCCGGGACCCCGGAGGACTTGAGAGTCAGCCCAGCGAGGGCTAGCTCTCCTTAGGTCCCTGCGTACTCCGGTGTGCATCCGTGGACAACCCGTTGTCCACCATTCCACCCCTTCGAACAGGATCTTCACCCCGTCGCGGTAGTTTCGGCACCGTGGACACCCCCCGACCGATGCGGATCGCGATCGTCAACGACTACGAGGTGGTCGTGGCCGGCCTGGCGCGGATGCTGGCGCCGTACCCCGATCGGGTCGTCGTGGTGGAGCTGAGCGCCAACGAGGTGGTGCGCGCCAACGTGGACATCGCGCTCTACGACACGTTCGCGCAGAGCCAGGGTCAGGCGATCTCCGTCGCCGACGTGGTCGAGGAACCCCGACGGCAGAAGGTGGTCGTCTACTCCTGGAGCTCCGACCAGCACCGGCTCGACGCGGCTCGTGAGAGCGGGGTGGACGCCTACCTGCCCAAGCGGCTGCCAGCCGAGGACCTCCTCGAAGCGCTCGAGAGGATCCTGGCCGGCACCTGGCAGGACGAGGCGGAGCCGAGCGACGACGCGGTGGAGCTGCCCGGCGACTGGCCGGGCCGCGACGACGGTCTGAGCGAGCGGGAGTCGGAGGTGATCTCCCTGATCGTGCAGGGCCTCAGCAACGAGCAGGTCGCCGACCGGGCGTTCCTGAGCATCAACACGGTGAAGTCCTACATCCGCACCAGCTACCGCAAGATGGGCGTCGACACCCGCAGCCGGGCGGTCCTGTGGGGGGTCGACCACGGCTTCCGTCCCGACCACGTGCGCCTGCGCAGCCACGTCGACGAGCTCTAGGCCCGTCTCTGGCCCGTCTCTGGGCCCGCCTCTCGCTGCGTCGGCGGCACTCGACGGGCCGCCGGCCCGCCCTCGACCGGGCGCCGGGTCAGGGGGTCACGACCCGGTCCGCGCGATGGCGGGACGCGAGCACGAGGTCGGTGTTCGGGTCGTCGACGCGGCTGATCCACTCGCGAGCCTCCTCCGGGGACTTGCCGAACTCGACGTGCCGGGCCAGCAGGCGCACCCGGCGTACGTCCTCGGGCACGTCGAGGAACCACACCTCGTCGACCTGCGCGCGCACCTCGCGCCACGCGGGTCGGTCCAGGAGCAGGTAGTTGCCCTCGGTGACGATCTGCTCGGTCCCCGCGCCGAGGCTGATGGCGCCGGCGATCGGCTGCTCGAGGTCACGCTCGAAGCCGGGTGCGTAGACGGGATGCGGCTCCGGCGTGCGCAGCCGTCGCAGCAGGGCGGCGTACCCCCAGGCGTCGAAGGTCTCCGGTGCACCCTTGCAGCCCAGCGTCCCCAGCTCGTCCAGGGTGCGGTCCGCCAGGTGGAACCCGTCCATCGGCAGGTACGCCGCGCCCGGGCCCAGCGCACGCACCAGGCCGAGTGCGTAGGTGGTCTTGCCGCACCCGGGCGGGCCGGTGATCCCGACGATGCGCCGCTCAGCCATGACGCCCGACCAGAGATCCTGCTGGACGCCCCGGCCGCCCGGCCCGGGTGACGGGATGCAACGTGCGGGACCCGGGAACGCCCTTGAGCTCGACGACCCGGACCCGGCCCAGGACGAACCGCCGGTCGGTCCCGAGGGCGTCCGCGACCTCCTGCGTGACCAGCGTCTCGCCGCCGCGCGCCTCCGCGCCGACCCGGGCAGCGATGGCGACGTTCAGCCCGAAGAAGTCGTCGCCCCGACTCACCACCGGTCCGCAGTGGATGCCGACCCGGACGCTGATCGGCTCGCGACGAAGCAGCCGCGAGCGGGCTTCGGAGAACGACCGCTGGACGTCCAAGCCCGCCTTGACCGCGCGTGCGGGGGTGTCGAAGACGACCATGAAGCCGTCGCCCTGGGACTTCACGATGTGACCACCGCGCCGCTCCACGTGGGCCCGGACCATGGTGTCGTGCGCGATGAGCAGCTGGACCCAGTCCTCGTCGCCCAGCTCGTCGTTCATCGCGGTCGACCCCTCGATGTCGGAGAACAGGATGGTCACCGATCCGTCGGCGGCGGCGAGCCGGACGATCTCGCTGCGGTCCTCCATCGCCCACCGGGACAGCTCGTCCAGCGAGCTCATCACCAGCCCGCCCACACCCTGCTGACGGACCCGGACCGCGGTGTCGACGACCGTGCGCAGGGCCCTCTCGGCGGCCACCACGGTGCGTGGGCGCTCGGGGCCGCGACCGCGCTCGGTGGCGAGCTCGGCCTCGAGCTGCTGGGTGCGGCGTCGGGCCCGGCCCACCTGTGACCGGGCCAGCACCAGCAGCACGAGTGCCACGAGCAGCGCCACCGCGAGCACAGCGATCGTCACGACCGCTCCGGCAGCGACCTCTGGTGTCACGGGGCCCAGCGTCGCACAGGCGGGCGACCGGGAGGTCGCGCATCCGGTCAGGCGGACGGACCGACGAGGTACTCCACGCCGTCCGAGACGCGGGCGATCCGCCAGCCGTCGCTCTCCAGGGCGTGCGTCAGCGGCGCCAGGTCCGGCAGCAGCGCACGCTGGATCCCGGTGCGTCGCAGCTCTGCCTCCCAGTCGGGGGAGAGCCGGTAGAGGTCGTCGTTGCGGGCCAGCTCCGCCCCGGTGAAGGCGTCGCCGTAGCCGTGCGCGACCACGTCGAGCTGCGGGTGCCGCCAGATCAGGTAGCTGCCGTCGTAGTCGTAGACCAGAAGACCGGTGCCACGCGGCAGCGCACCCAGCTCGGGGTCCACCCAGGCGGGATAGACCCGCGGCTGGTCCGCGGTGAAGGGGACGACCCCCGCGAGCACGACCAGCGCGAGCCCCACCATCGCCAGCGCCAGCGCCCGATCGCGCAGGTGGGTGGCGGTGGCGCGCCCGAACCGCTCCCCGAGCACCATGGCCGCGAGCGGTGCGGCCGAGACCGCGGCGACCGGCACCGTGCGCGAGGAGTACGCCGCCCACGCGCAGCACAGCAGCAGCATCAGCACGCGGAACCAGCTGGTCGGGCCGACACGCAGGAGAGCGACCACGAGCAGCGCCAGCAGCAGGGCGACGAACAGCGGACCGGGCGAGGTGAAGTCCGGCGGCGCCCACTCGCTGTAGTAGCCGCGGCGCGAGCCGACCAGCAGCACCGCGGCGTAGATGCCGGGACCGAGCAGGCTCACGGCACTCGCCACCGCCATCGCCACGGGTACGCCGAGCAGCCGCAGCGACGCGCGCCGGTCGGGCGCGGCGCCCCGGTCGAGCAGGACGCCGACCGCAGCGACGGCACTGATCACGATCCCGAGCGGCCACATCCCGTGCAGCAGCGGCCAGATCCAGGCGATCGGGACCAACCACCACCGGGGCCGACCGTCGGTGCTGGTGCGCAGCCAGGCGCCGACGACGACGGTGATCAGGAGGTAGGAGACCAGCTGCGGGCGGCCGGAGAGTCCCGCCTGGGCGGCGACCAGGGCCAGGCCCGTGAGCCCGACGGAGACGAGCGGTCCGGCGTGGCTCCGGCAGGTCAGGTAGAGCGTGCCGACGAGGGCGACGATGCCGAGCCCGGTCAGCCAGGCCACGCCGGGCAGGCCGAACCAGGCGTCGAAGCGGCCCATCACGAGCTCGGTCAGCCACTGTGTCGGCAGCCACTCGCGGGTCGCGTACCTGGTCACGCTGCCCGGGTGCCACGGCGACCAGTGCCCCCAGAACTCCTCGCCGAACCGCAGGTGGAAGTAGGTGTCGGGGTTGCTGACCCGCCCGGCACCGACCCCGGCCGCGACCCCGACGAGCACCAGGACGCCCAGGTGCGGCAGCAGTCGGATCGCGGCGTGCCGCCGTCCCCCCACCGGCGTACGCGTCCGGCCGGTGCCCTGGTTCACCGGACGAACATACGTCCCGCCTATGCCCGGTGATGCACCTCCGCCAGCTCGTAGACCGGGGTGTCGAGGCCCTCGAGCCGGGCCTTGAGCTGCAGGGCGAGGTAGAGCGAGTAGTGCCGCGACTGGTGCAGGTTGCCGCCGTGCATCCACAGGTTCGCGACCTGGGTCGGCTTCCACATGTTCCGCTGCTCGCCCTCCCACGGCCCGGGGTCCTTGGTGGTCTCCGAGCCCAGTCCCCAGACCTTGCCGACACGGTCGGCGGTGTCGGAGTCGATCAGGTCGGCCACCCAACCGTTCATCGAGCCGTAGCCGGTCGCGTAGACGACGAGGTCGGCGGGCAGCTCGGTGCCGTCCTCGAGGACGACCGCGTCCTCGCTGAGGTGGTCGACCTGGCCGCGGACCAGCGTGACGTCACCGTTGGCGACCAGCTCGGCGGAACCCACGTCGATGTAGTAGCCGGACCCCCGGCGCAGGTACTTCATGAACAACCCGGAGCCGTCGTCACCCCAGTCGTGGTCGAAGCCGGCCGACTCGAGCCGGTCGTAGAAGTCCTTGTCGACCTCCGCCATCGCCTCGTAGGCCGGGATCTGGAACTGGTGCATGATCCGGTAGGGGAGCGAGGCGAAGATCAGGTCCGCCTTCTCCGTGGTCACGCCGGCCTCGAGAGCGCGCTCGGAGTAGAGGTCACCGAGTCCGTACTCCATCAGCGAGGCGCTCTTGACGATGTGTGTCGAGGACCGCTGCACCATCGTCACGTCCGCGTCGTTCTCCCACAGCGCACCGCAGATGTCGAAGGCCGAGTTGTTGCTGCCGACCACGACCACCCTTTTGCCGGCGTACGCGTCGGGACCGGGGTGGGCCGAGGAGTGCTGCTGCTCGCCCTTGAAGGCGTCCATGCCGGGGAAGTCCGGCAGGTTCGGCTTGCCGGACATGCCGGTGGCCATCACCAGCTGCTTCGGTCGCAGGGTGAGCGGCTTGCCCTCGCGCTCCACCTCGACGGTCCACTCGCCGAGCTCCTCGTTGAACGTCGCCGAGGTCGCGGTGGTGCTCGACCAGTACGGCACCTCCATGATCGTGGTGTAGGACTCCAGCCAGTCGCCGATCTTGTCCTTCGGCGCGAACACCGGCCAGTTGTCCGGGAACTTCAGGTAGGGCAGGTGGTCGTACCAGATCGGGTCGTGCAGGCACAGCGACTTGTAGCGGCTGCGCCACTGGTCACCGGGACGCGGGTGCTTGTCGACCACCAGCGCCGGCACCCCGAGCTGGCGCAGCCGGCTGCCCAGCGCGATGCCGCCCTGGCCGCCGCCGACGACCAGGACGTAGGGCTGCGTGGTGCTGCCGAGGGTCTCCGCCTCCTCCTGGCGCTTCTCCGCCCAGCTCCGGCGGGACTTGTCGGCACCGTGCTCGGCGCCCATCGGCCGGTGCTCGTTCCTCGGCTCCTCGAAGCCCTTGAGCTCGTAGAGCGTGGTCAGGAAGGTGTAGGCCTTCTGCTCGCCGTCCTGCTCGACCAGCCGCAGCAGACCGCGCCCGCGGCCGACGCCGGTCTCGAAGACGAACCACGCCGTCACCACCCCGTCCGCCTCGTCGGCCGCCTCCTCCAGCGCGAAACCGGAGGGGTCGGTGCCCTCGAGGGTGCTCTCCAGCAGGTCAGTGACGCCGGCGACGCCCTCGACGGTCTTGAGGTTCCAGCTGAACGAGACGAGGTCGCGCCAGTAGGACTCCGTGGCGAAGCAAGCGGCGGCGGCCGCCACGTCACGGGCCTGCAGGGCCGTCTCGAACCTCTCGAACCAGGCGGTCGCCTTCTGCGAAGCCGCGTCGGCGAACCCGTGGTCGGTGGTGGTGTCATCGATCGTCTCAGTCATCGGTTGCCTTTCGTCACTACGATGTGACCGAGCACACAACAGGCCACCGACACTTCGACAGGGTTGCAGGGGGTTGCAATGCGCGAGCGCAGCGACCTGGTCCGGCGGGAGGCCGTGCTGAACGGGGCACCGGACGGTTCCGCGACGGGCGTTCGTCGGGAAATCAGCGCATCGTGGCACCGGGTGCGTGCCGGCGGACTGGCGCCGGGTGCCGAACCCGTCGTCGCGCCGCTGAGCGAGCCCGAGCTCGAGACCAGGCGTACGGCGAGCCCGCTGGCGCCGCTGCTGCCACGGTTGCGGGCCTCCCTCGAGCCGGTGGTCGACGACGGTCAGCTGGTGGTCGTGTGCGACACCGACGGGCGCGTGCTGTGGCGCCACGGCCGCACCGGCGTACGCCATCTGGCCGACCGGCTCGGCTTCGTGCGCGGCTCCGCCTGGACCGAGGCCAACGTCGGCACCAACGCGATCGGCACCTGCCTGGTGGTCGAGGAGCCGGTCCACATCAGGGGCTCGGAGCACTACGTCGAGTCGCACACCCGGTGGAGCTGCGCCGCCGCCCCGATCCACGACCCGTGGACCGGCGAGATCCTCGGCGCGGTCGACGTCAGCGGCCCCGCCGGCTCGGTGCACCGCGCGATGCTGGCCGTGGTCCAGATGTCGGCCCGGCTGGCCGAGGCCGAGGTGCGCGCGGAGCACTCAGCGGGCCTGGACAAGCTGCGGGCGTACGCCGCCCCTGTGCTGGCCAGGGTCGGTGGACGCGCCGTGGCCGTCGACCTCACCGGCCACGTCGCCGCGGTCACCGGATTCGTCGCCCCCGACCGGCTGGTGCTGCCGGGAGACCTCTCGAGCGGGTCGGTCTGGCTCCCGGCCCTCGGCACGGTAGCGGTCGAGCCACTGCCGGGCGGCTGGCTGGTGCGCCTGGCCCCGGAGATCGCCGCGCCGCCGAGCTCCCTGGTGCTCGACCTGACCGGTCGCCCGCTGCTGCGGGTGTCCACCCCGAGCGACTCCTGGAGCCACAGGCCGAGTCGCCGCCACGCCGAGATCCTGCTCGCGCTGCTGCGCCACCCGCAGGGGCGCACCGCCGCCGAGCTGGGGGACGACCTGTTCGCCGATCCGAGCCGCGCAGTGACGGTGCGGGCCGAGATGTCCCGGCTCCGGCGCACGCTCGGCTCGCTGCTGGAGACCCAGCCCTACCGGATCGCCGGCGCGGTCCGGACCTCGCTGCTGCTTCCGCCCAGCGGACCCGCGATCGCGGGGTCCAGCGCACCGGTGGTCAGCGCCCTGTCCGCTGGTTGAGGAAGGACGAAGTCCGGTCTCGAAAACCCCCGGCGCAACTCCGTCCGCCCCGCCGGGCTCCTGACCGCTCATCCGTCGCCGCGCCGGCACCGAACCACTGCACGAGGACACGAGCGAAGGTGGTGGAGAAGGTGACCGGTGACCGTCCTGTCCGCGACGCCCGGCATCCCGGTGACGAGTCGGACCGGGTCTGCGCGTGCGGTCAGTCCCTGGACTGCTGCAGCCGTGCGCACTGCCCTCGTTGCGGGGAGCTGCTGCGAGCCGTCGCCTGAGCCCGGTAGCCTCACGGCACGTCGGATCGCCGGCGGGGTCCAGCTGGGGTACGGCACGTCACTCCAGCCATCCGGTCGCAGCGGAGGTGACGGTGAGCTTCCCGAGCATCCGCTGCGTGGACTACCACACCGGTGGGGAGCCGTTCCGGATCGTCCCCGAGCCGGGGGTCGACCTGCCCGGCGACGGTGTCGCCGATCGGCGCGAGCGGGCGATGGCCAGTGCGGAGGCCGACGGGCTGCGTCGGCGGCTGTGCTTCGAGCCCCGCGGTCACGCCGACATGTACGGCGGGTTCGTGACGCCGCCCGACGACGACGGCGCAGACCTCGGCGTGCTGTTCTGGCACAAGGACGGGTTCTCCACCGCCTGCGGCCACGGCACCATCGCGCTCGGGGTCTGGGCGGTCGAGACCGGGCTGGTCACGGCACCGTCGACCGGGACCGCCGAGGTCCGCATCGACGTCCCCTCGGGCCGGGTGCTGGCCCGGGTGCACCGGCGCGGCGGCCGGGTCGACTCGGTCGACTTCGTGAACGTCGCGAGCCACGCCGTCACCCACGGCCTGTCGGTCACCATGTCGCGGGGAACCGCCCGCGTCGACGTCGGGTTCGGCGGCGCGATCTACGCCCAGGTCCGGGCCGCGGACGTCGGCCTCTCGGTGTCCCCGCAGCACTACACGGAGCTGATCGCGGCCGGGCGTGAGGTCAAGGCGTCCCTCACCGGCTCCGAGCACGCCCGGCACCCGACGGACCCGAGGCTGAGCGGGATCTACGGCACGATCCTCTACGACGAGCTCGGCACCGACGCCGAGGGGCGCCTGGTCCAGCGCAACGTCACGATCTTCGCCGACGGCGAGGTGGACCGCTCCCCGTGCGGCTCCGGGACCGCCGCGCGGGTCGCCGTGCTCGACGCCAGCGGCGAGCTCGGTCCGGACCAGGTGCTGGTGCACGAGTCCATCGTCGGCTCGGTGTTCGAGGCCAGCGTGCTGCGGCGCACGGAGGTGGCGGGTCGCCCCGGTGTCGTACCTCAGGTGCGCGGGACGGCCTACCGGACGGGCGAGCACGTCTTCAGCTTCGACCCGCGCGACCCGCTGGTCCCCGGATTCGTGCTGCGGTGAGCGAGGACGCAGTGCCGGTGGTGTCGGCCGAGGGCGTCCGCGCACTCGGCTTCCCGGCTGCCGTCGCGGCGCTCGAGCGCGCACTCACGGGCGGCCTCGACCCGGAGCTGGGCTGGGCCCGCCAGGTGCTGGCCACCTCCACCGGGCAGCTGCTGCTGATGCCGGCCGAGGGGGCGCGCAGCAGCGGGATCAAGGTGGCGACGGTGGCGCCCGGCAACCCGGACCGGGGGCTGCCCCGGATCCAGGCGACGTACCTGCTGATGGACCGCGAGACCCTCTCGCTTCGCGCCGTGCTCGACGGCACGGCGCTCACCGAGGTGCGCACGCCGGCAGTCTCGGTGCTCGCGGTGCGCGAGGCGCTGGACCGCGCCGACGGACCGGTCGAGACCGTCGTGCTCGGCGCGGGCCCGCAGGCGCTCGCTCACGTCGAGGCCTTCCGCGCCTGCGCCCCGGACCGGATCGGTCGCGTCAGCCACGTCGTACGACGTCCCGAGGCGGCTGGTGCCGTGGGTGCCGGGGACGCGCTGCTGGGAGCCGACGACCCCCGGGTCACCGACCTGTTGAGGACCGCCGGTCTCGTGGTCTGCGCGACCGGTGCCAGGACGCCGCTGTTCGACTCCACCCTGCTGGGACCGGAGGTGGTCGTCGTGGCGATGGGCTCGCACGAGCCGGACGCCCGCGAGGTCGACTCCGCCTTCCTCGCCCGGGCCCAGGTGCTCGTGGAGAGCCGGGCCAGCGCACTGCGCGAGTGTGGCGACGTGGTGCTGGCGGTCAGGGAGGGGCGTGCGACCCGGACCGGCTGGTCACGCTCGCCGACGTGGCCGGTGGGTCGTGGACGCCGGCCCCTGGGCCGGTGCTGTTCAAGGGTTCGGGGATGCCGTGGCAGGACCTGGTCGTCGCCGAGGCCGTGCTGTCGTCGTGAAGTCGGTCTCCGAGCGCGGGGCTCGACGACGGGGGTAGTTTCACCGACATGGACGAGAAGCAGCTCCTCGACAGTGTCCCCTCCGGCCTCTTCATCGGTGGGGAGTGGCGCGAGTCCGGCGACGGCTCGACGATCGACGTCGAGGACCCCTCGACCGGCGCGACCCTGACCAGCATCGCGTCGGCGACGCCGGCCGACGGCGCCGCGGCGCTGGACGCCGCCGTGTCGGCGCAGACCGAGTGGGCGGCCACGCCGCCGCGCACCCGGGCGGAGCTGCTGCGCTCGGCGTTCGAGCTGATCACCGAGCGGGCCGACGACTTCGCGCTGCTGATGACCCTCGAGATGGGCAAGCCGGTGGCCCAGTCGAAGGGTGAGGTGACCTACGGCGCCGAGTTCTTCCGCTGGTTCTCCGAGGAGGTCGTGCGCATCGCCGGGCGCTGGGCCACCTCGCCGGACGGCAACACGCGGCTGATGACGATGAAGCAGCCCGTCGGCCCGACCCTGATGATCACGCCGTGGAACTTCCCGCTCGCGATGGGCACCCGCAAGATCGGTCCGGCCATCGCCGCCGGCTGCACGATGGTCGTCAAGCCCGCCTCGCAGACCCCGCTGACGATGCTCGCCCTGGCGGCGCTGCTCGACGAGGTGGGACTGCCGAAGGGCGTGCTCAACGTCGTAGCGACCTCGCGGACCAGTGACGTCATGGAGCCGCTCATCGCCGACTCCCGGCTGCGCAAGCTGACCTTCACCGGCTCGACACCGGTGGGCAAGACGCTGGTGAAGCAGTCGGCCGAGCAGCTGCTCCGGGTCTCGATGGAGCTCGGCGGCAACGCGCCGTTCGTGGTCTTCGCCGACGCCGACCTCGACCGGGCGGTCGACGGGGCGATGGTGGCCAAGATGCGCAACATGGGCGAGGCCTGCACCGCGGCCAACCGGTTCCTCGTCCACGAGGACGTCGCGGACGCGTTCGCGACGAAGTTCGCCGAGAAGATGGCCGCCGAGGTGGTCGGTCGCGGCACCGAGGAGGGGGTCACCGTGGGCCCGATGATCGACGCCAAGCAGCGCGACAAGGTCGCCGAGCTGGTCGACGACGCCACCAGCCGGGGGGCCTCGGTGGTGACCGGAGGCTCCGCGACCGGCGACGCCGGCTACTTCTTCACCCCGACGGTGCTGACCGACGTCGCCCCCGACGCCGACATGTTCCGGGAGGAGATCTTCGGCCCGGTCGCGCCGATCACGACGTTCGCCGAGGAGGAGAAGGCGCTGGCGATGGCCAACGACACGGAGTACGGCCTGGTCGCCTACGCCTTCACCGCCGACCTGGCCGCGCACGATCCGGGTCAGCGAGGGCCTGGAGTTCGGCATGGTCGCGATCAACCAGGGTCTGATCTCCAACCCCGCCGCCCCCTTCGGCGGGGTCAAGCACTCCGGCTTCGGGCGCGAGGGCGGCCCCGAGGGGATCGAGGAGTACCTCTCCACGAAGTACGTCGGCATCGCCCCGTAGTCGTTGAGTTGGGCCTCCCGCCGGGTTGAGTTGGGCCTCGCACCGGGCTGAGATGCGTCGTGCTTCTCCGGTCGGGATGAGCGCGACGCATTTGTGACGCCTCGGCATGGAACGGGCGTGCGTTTGCGACGCTCGGCGACTGTTTCGGGCCGAAACCTGTCGTGTTTGACGCGGGGGTAGCGTCACAGGAGTGAGCCAAGAGCCTGCACCCACGTCCACCGACACCCCTGCTTCGCGCACCTCCGGCCCGACGATCGCGACGCTCGGCCAGCTCCGCGAGAGCGGGCACGAGCTGCGGTCGTTGCGCCAGGAGATGCGCGCGAACCTGCTCGCCAAGCTGCGCGACGGCGTCGACCCCTGGCCCGGCCTGCACGGCTTCGAGGGCACCGTCGTCCCCCAGCTCGAGCGGGCCCTGATCGCCGGGCACGACGTCGTGCTCCTCGGTGAGCGGGGGCAGGGCAAGACCCGGCTGCTGCGCACCATGGTCGGCCTGCTCGACGAGTGGACACCGGTGATCTCCGGCTCCGAGCTCGGCGAGCACCCCTACGAGCCGATCACGGTCGGCTCCAAGCAGGCCGTCGCGACGTACGGCGACGAGCTGCGGATCTCCTGGCGCCACCGCGACGAGCGGTACGCCGAGAAGCTGGCCACCCCGGACACCTCGGTCGCCGACCTGATCGGCGACGTCGACCCGATGAAGGTCGCCGAGGGCCGCTCGCTGGGCGATCCCGAGACGATCCACTTCGGGCTGATCCCGCGCAGCCACCGCGGCATCGTCGCGATCAACGAGCTGCCCGACCTCGCCGAGCGGATCCAGGTCGCGATGCTCAACGTGATGGAGGAGCGCGACATCCAGATCCGCGGCTACGTGCTGCGCCTGCCGCTCGACGTGCTGGTCGTGGCCAGCGCCAACCCGGAGGACTACACCAACCGCGGCCGGATCATCACCCCGCTCAAGGACCGCTTCGGCGCCGAGATCCGCACGCACTACCCGATCGAGCTCGACGACGAGGTCGCGGTGATCCGGCAGGAGGCCGACCTGGTCGCCAACGTGCCCGACCACCTGGTCGAGATCCTGGCCCGCTTCACCCGGGCGCTGCGCGAGTCGCAGTCGGTCGACCAGCGCTCCGGCGTGTCCGCCCGCTTCTCGATCGCCGGCGCCGAGACCGTCGCGGCGGCGGCGCTGCACCGGGCCACGGCACAGGGCGAGGACGACGACCCGGTGGCGCGGATCGTCGACCTCGAGACCGCGGTCGACGTGCTCGGCGGCAAGGTCGAGTTCGAGAGCGGCGAGGAGGGTCGCGAGCGCGAGATCCTCGACCACCTGCTGCGCACGGCGACCGCGGAGACGGTGCGCAGCCGGCTGCGCGGGGTCGACTTCGGCGCTGCTGGTCGAGCAAGATCGAGGGCGGTGCATCGGTCTCCACCGGCGAGCAGGTCACCGCCCGCGACTTCCTGTCCGGCCTGCCGGTGCTCGGCGAGTCGGAGCTCTACGACGAGGTCTGCGACCGCCTGGGCGCCACCAACGACGGCGAGCGGGCCTCCGCCATCGAGCTCGCTCTCGAGGGGCTGTACCTCGCCCGCAAGGTCGACAAGGACTCCGCCGGCGGAGAGACGGTCTACGGATGAGCCGACTGGTTCCGCTGGTCGAGACCGAGGCAAGCTGATGCCCCGTTCCGACAAGCACGCCTCGCGCTACGGCCGCTACACCGGCGGCCCGGACCCGCTCGCGCCGCCGGTCGACCTGGCCGAGGCGCTCGACGCGATCGGCCAGGACGTGATGGCGGGCTACTCGCCCGAGCGGGCGATGCGGGAGTACCTGCGGCGCGGCGGTGACGACCAGCGCGGTCTCGACGACCTGGCCCGCCGGGTGGCCGAGCGACGCCGTGAGCTGCTGCAGAAGCACAACCTCGACGGCACGCTCCAGGAGGTCAAGGAGCTGCTCGACAAGGCGGTGCTCGAGGAGCGCAAGCAGCTGGCTCGCGACCCGATGATGGACGACGGCGACCGGGCGTTCCGCGAGATGCAGCTGGAGAACCTGCCGAGCAGCACGGCGGCCGCGGTGAGCGAGCTGTCGTCGTACGACTGGCAGAGCCAGGAGGCCCGGCAGGCGTACGAGGAGATCAAGGACCTGCTCGGTCGCGAGATGCTCGACCAGCGCTTCCAGGGCATGAAGCAGGCGATGGAGGGGGCGACCGACGAGGACCGCGCCCGGATCAACGAGATGCTCTCCGACCTCAACGACCATGCTCGAGCAGCACGCGAAGGGCGAGCACACGCCCGAGCAGTTCAGTGACTTCATGGACAAGCACGGCGAGTTCTTCCCGGAGGACCCGCAGGACATCGACGAGCTGCTCGACGCGCTCGCCCAGCGCTCGGCCGCGGCCCAGCGGATGATGAACTCGATGACCCCCGAGCAGCGCCAGGAGCTGATGGAGCTCTCGGCGCAGGCGTTCGGCAGCCCTGAGCTGATGCAGTCGCTCTCGCAGCTCGACGCCAACCTGCAGTCGCTGCGTCCGGGGGAGGACTGGGGCGGCAGCGAGCGCTTCGACGGCGAGGAGGGCCTCGGGCTCGGCGACGGCACCGGCGCCCTGCAGGACCTTGCCGACCTCGACGACCTCGCCGAGCAGCTCAGCCAGTCCTACAACGGCTCGCGGATGGACGACGTCGACCTCGACAAGCTCTCGCGCCAGCTCGGTGACGACGCGGCCGTCGACGCGCGCACCCTGGCCGAGCTGGAGAAGGCGTTGCGCGACTCCGGCTACATGAAGCGGGGGTCCGACGGCGACCTCCGGCTCTCGCCCAAGGCGATGCGTCAGCTCGGCAAGGCGCTGCTCAAGGACGTCGCGACCAAGATGTCCGGTCGTCAGGGCAGCCGCGAGACCCGGCAGGCCGGTGCCGCGGGCGAACGCTCGGGCGGCACCCGGGAGTGGCAGTTCGGTGACACCGAGCCGTGGGACGTCACCCGCTCGATCACCAACGCCGTCGTGCGCAGCGCAGGAGAAGGGGTGGACACCAGCCACGGCGTCCGGCTGCGGATCGAGGACGTCGAGGTGATGGAGACCGAGGAGCGCACGCAGGCTGCGGTCGCGCTGCTGGTCGACACCTCGTTCTCGATGGCGATGGACGGTCGCTGGGTGCCGATGAAGCGGACCGCGCTGGCGCTGCACCACCTGGTGCAGAGCCGGTTCCGCGGGGACGCGCTGCAGCTGATCGGCTTCGGTCGCCACGCCGAGGTGATGGAGATCGAGCAGCTGACCGCGCTCGACGCGATGTGGGACAAGGGCACCAACCTGCACCACGCGCTGCTGCTGGCCAACCGGCACTTCCGCAAGCACCCTAACGCCCAGCCGGTGCTGCTGATCGTCACCGACGGTGAGCCGACCTCGCACCTGGAGACCGACGGTCAGGTCTGGTTCTCCTATCCTCCGCACCCGGTGACGATCGCCAAGAGCGTGCGCGAGCTCGACAACTCCGGTCGGCTCGGCGCCCAGACGACCTTCTTCCGGCTCGGGGAGGACCCTGGCCTGGCCCGGTTCATCGACCAGATGGCCCGCCGGGTCGACGGCTCGGTGGTCGCGCCCGAGCTCGACGACCTCGGTGCCGCTGTGGTCGGCTCCTACCTCGGCTCGCGGCGCGGCGAGGGCGGGTCCTACCGCGACTCGTTCGGCGACTGGGGCCCGGGCGGCGATCGTGGGTTCTGGGTCGGCTGAGGGTGGCGGTCGTCGGTCGAGCAAGGGACGGAGTCCCGTCTCGAGGCCGACCTCACGGACCGTCTCGGTTGCGCGTCTACCGGGCATGAAGGTCTTGATGAGCACGCGGACGTACACCGAGCTCGACTCGCCGGTCGGTCCGCTGAGCGTGGTGAACCGCGACGGCGCCCTCTGCGGGCTCTACTTCAGCGATCATCTGCGCCGGCCGGCGCAGACGACGTTCGGCCAACGCACCGACGCCGGCTTCGACGACGTGCGCCGCGAGCTGGGGGAGTACTTCGCCGGCACGCGTACGACGTTCGGCCTGGCGCTCGCGCCGGAGGGTGACGACTTCAAGCAACGGGTCTGGGCGCTGCTGCGCCAGATCCCGTACGGCGAGACCCGCTCGTACGGCGACCTGGCCCGTGAGCTGGGCAACGTCAACCTGGCCCAGGCGGTCGGACACGCCAACGCGCTGAACCCGATCAGCATCGTCCAGCCGTGCCACCGCGTGGTGTCCTCGACGGGTGCGCTGACCGGGTTCGCCGGTGGCCTCGAGCGCAAGCGGTACCTGCTCGACCGGGAGGCACCGCCCGCCACGGAGGCGGGTCGGCTGTTCTAGCCGTGGTCGAGATCAGGCCTGGGCGTCGACGACGTACTGGCGCAGCTCCTCGACGGCTCGGTACGCCGGGGTCTCGCGGACGGCGTGGGCCTTCGTCGAGGGTTTCGCGCTGCTGACGCTGTCGCTCGCGATCCGTGCGTCTCCGGTGCGGACCACCAGCTGCCAGCGACCGTCTCGGGGAAGCGAGAGGTACTCCAGCTCGACGGTCCGGACGTCCCGCAGCGGCACGACGAGCCTCCTCAGCCGGAACCGGAGCTGCTGCGGGATCGAGACCCAGCCGTCCTTCCCGGGTTGCACCAGGATCGGCCGTACCCCGGTGACACCCCGCAACCACCAGAGGACGAAGGCGGCCAGGCCGAGCAGACCCACGACCGTGCCGACGATCGCCCAGACGCGGTCTCCGCCCGATGTCGTCACCGCGGTGCCGACCGCGAACACCAGCACCACGCCCATCAGCGGGATCGCGATCGAGGCGAGCAGCAGGTCGGTCGGGCCCTGCGAGCCGACCCGCAGTCGCGCCTGAGCCGTGCCCACTGATTCGCCGGAACCCGTGCGGGACCAGGAGTCAGACCGGCTCGACGACGCCGTACGACGTCAGGTTCTTCGACAGCGCCGAGACCTGGGTGCGGCCGTCGCCGAGCAGGTGGTCGATGGCGGTGAGCCGCGCGGTGAGGTGACCGACGGCGTACTCCATGGTCATCCCGATGCCGCCGTGCAGCTGGATCGCTTCCTTGCCGATGTGCCGCCCGGCCTTGCTGACCTGCAGCTTCGCGCGCATCGCGGCCTCACGCACCTTGTCCGGCGTGGAGTCGGGGTCGCCGAGCACCATCGTGGCCCAGGTGACGATGGAGCGGGTCAGCTCGAGCGAGGTGTACATGTCCGCGGCACGGAAGGTGAGGGCCTGGAACTTGTTCAGGGTCACGCCGAACTGCTGACGGGTGGTGAGGTACTCCGTGGTCAGCTTCAGTGCGGTGTCCATCGCGCCGAGCGCCTCGTGCCCGTAGGCGATCTGGGCGATCGCCACCATCGTCTTGAACGACTCGCTCGCATCGCCGCCTTCGCCGAGCGGGGTCGCGGGGGTCTTGTCGAAGGCCACCCGGGCGGCCCGTCCCCCGTCGAAGGTGCGGTACGACGTGCGCTCGGTGTCCTCGCCCTTGACCAGGAAGAGCTGGTGGTCGGCGTACACCACGAGCGTGTCGGCGCGACCGCCGTTCAGCACCGGGCTCCTTGACGCCGCTCAGCGTGGCGCTCTCGCCCGAGGCGTCGACCGTGACGCCGCCGTCGCCGCCGACCGGGTCGAGCCAGGCCACGGCGGGGACGATCGAGCCGTCGGAGATCCCGGCGAGGACCTCCTTGCGCTGCTCGTCGGTGCCGCACGCCGCCACGAGTCCGCCGGCGAAGACGACCGCCTCCACGAAGGGCTCGGGCGCGATCACCTTGCCCATCTCCTCGGCCACGACCGCGATCTCGGTCGGGCCGGCACCGCTGCCCCCGAGGTCCTCGGGGAAGGGCAGGCCCAGCACGCCCATGTCGGCGAGCCTGGTCCACATCGTCTCGTCGAAGCCGGGGTCCTCGTCGGTGACCGCGCGACGCTTCTCCGCGTCGAGCCCTTGAGCAGGCCGCGCACGGCGTCGGCGAGAGCGTCTTGTTCGTCGTCGAGCAGGAAGTCCATGTCAGTTCCTCACAGTCCCAGGATGTTGCCGGCGATGATCTGGCGCTGCACCTCGTTGGAGCCGCCGTAGATGGAGGCCTTGCGCAGGTTCAGGTACGTCGGGGTGGAGTTGCGCGCCCACTCGGGAACGTCGGAGTCGTCGTCCGCGCCGGAGGCGAGGGCGGCGGGGCCGAAGATGTCGACCATCAGCTCCGAGACCGCCTGCTGCAGCTCGGTCCCCTTGAGCTTGAGCACCGAGGAGGCCGGGTGCGGCTTGCCTCCGTCGGAGTTGGCGACCACGCGCAGCGCGGTCAGCTCCAGGGCGAGCAGCTCGTTCTCGATCTCGACGAACTGCGCGGCCGATCAGCGGGTCGTCGAGCACCCCGCTCTTGGCGGCGAGCTCCTTGGCGGTGGCGAGGTTGCGCTTGATCGCGCCGATCGGGGCAACTCCCACACGCTCGTTGCCGAGCAGGAACTTGGCCTGCGTCCAGCCGGTGTTGACGTCGCCGACCATGTTCTCGGCCGGCACCCTGACGTCCTCGAAGAAGACCTCGTTGACCTCGCTGCTCCCGTCGATGAGCTGGATCGGGCGCACGGTGACGCCCTCGGCGTCCATCGGGCACAGGATCATCGAGATCCCGGCCTGCTTCTTGACCTCGGGATCGGTGCGGGCGAGCACGAAGATCCAGTCGGCGTACTGACCGAGCGTGGTCCAGGTCTTCTGACCGTTGATGATCCAGTCGTCGCCGTCCTGGACCGCCTTGGTGGTCAGCGAGGCGAGGTCGGAGCCGGCGTTGGGCTCCGAGAAGCCCTGGCACCACCAGATGTCGAGGTTGGCGGTCTTGGGCAGGAACTTCTCCTTCATCTCCTGCGTGCCGAAGTTCGCGATCACCGGTCCGATCATGTTGGCGTTGAACGCCAGGGGCGGGATCACGGAGGCGAGCTGCATCTCCTCGTGCCAGATGTGCTTCTGCAGCGGGGTCCAGCCGCGTCCGCCCCACTCCTCGGGCCACGCGGGCACCGCGAGCCCGGCCTTGTTCAGGATCTGCTGGGTCTGCACGATCTCCTCCTTGGAGGCGTGCTCACCGCCGGCGACCTTGTCGCGGAGCTCCTGGGGCACCTCGGTGGTGAAGAAGGTCCGCATCTCATCGCGGAATGCCTTCTCGTCCTCGCTCAACGCCAGCTGCATCTCGGCTCCTCGTGACTCGTCAGTAGCTCCGGTTCCGAAGATACCCGGTGGCCTCGTGGATAGCCTTGGCGGACCATGACCAACCCGACCGGCACGACGAGCCCGCCGACGTCTGCGCCTTCGTCCCCGCCCTTGTCGTTGCTCACCCCGGATCCGACAGCCGACGCCGAGCGCCGTCGCCGGCTTCGGCAGATGCGGATCGTCGCCACGTCACTGCTGGTCGTCGCGGCCGTCGTGTACGTCGTCACGCTCGGCCAGGACGGCGTGCTCGGCTACGTCAACGCCGCCGCCGAGGCCTCGATGGTCGGTGCGATCGCGGACTGGTTCGCCGTCACGGCGATCTTCAAGCACCCGATGGGTCTGCCGATCCCGCACACGGCACTGATCCCGCGCCGCAAGGACGACCTCGGGCGCAGTCTCGAGGACTTCGTGGGCGACAACTTCCTGCAGGAGGAGATCATCCGCGAGCGGCTGGCCGCGGCTGAGCCGATCCGCCGGGTCGCGCAGTGGATGTCTGTCCCCGCCAACGCCGACCGAGTCGTCGGCGAAGGGGCGCAGGTGGCGGCGATCGGGCTGCGCCGGGTGCGCGACGACGACGTGGCCGCAGTCGTCAACGACATCATCGTGCCGCGCCTGGTGGCGGAGCCGATCAGCCCGGTCGCCGGTCGACTTCTCGCCGAGATCGTCGCGGACGACGCCCACCACGGCCTGGTCGACCTCGCGCTCGAGGAGGGCCACCGGTGGCTGGTGCACAACCAGGACACCTTCTCCGAGGTGCTGGGGGCCCGAGCACCGTGGTGGGCGCCGACGGCCCTGAACGAGCGGATCACCGACCGGCTCCACCTCGAGGCGATCCGGTGGATGTCCGACATCCGGGCCGATCCACGGCACCACGCGCGCGAGGCCCTGGACAGCCTGCTGCGACAGCTGGCCGAGGACCTGCTCACCGACGAGGCGACCCAGCAGCGCGCCGAGCGGCTCAAGAACCGGATCCTGGAGCAGCCGCAGCTGATCGAGACCGGTCTCTCGCTCTGGAACGCCCTGCGCAAGGCACTGGTCGAAGCCCTCGACGACCGGTCCGGTCCGCTGCGGTCGTGGGCGGCCCGCGAGGTGATCAGCTTCGCCGAACGGCTCGGCACGGACCACGAGCTCCGCGCGCGCCTCGACGCCTGGGCCGCGGACCTCGCCGTCTTCGTGGTCGACCGGTACGGCGACGAGCTGACCAGCGTGATCACCCAGACCGTCGACCGCTGGGACGGCAAGGAGGCGTCGTCCAAGATCGAGCTGCACGTCGGTCGCGACCTGCAGTTCATCCGGATCAACGGCACCGTCGTCGGCGGTCTGGTCGGACTGGTCATCCACGCCGTCTCGCAGGTGCTCTCGTGAGCGGGGCGGTCGACGACGTACCGATCCGCGACCAGTCGATCCGGCTGGGGCAGTTCCTCAAGCTGGCCAACCTGGTCGACTCCGGATCCGACGTCCGCCCGCTGATGATCGAGGGCCTGGTCACGGTCAACGGCGAGACGGAGACGCGTCGCGGGCGGCAGCTGGTCGTCGGTGACGTCGTCGTGCTGGGCGGACTCTCCGCACGGGTGGCCACCCAGCCCTGACCCAGCGTGGGTCGAGGAAGGCCGTCGCCGCCGCGCGGTGGTTGAGGAAGCACGACCGCGCCGCGCGTCGGTTGAGGAAGGACGAAGTCCTGTCTCGAAACCTTCGCAGCAGGCCCGCCTCGTGGGGTTTCGAGACGGCGCTGGCGCGCGCCCTCAACCACGGGGACCTGGCCCTCGCTGGTTGAGGAAGGACGAAGTCCTGTCTCGAATCCGTCGCAGCCGGCCCGCCTCGTGGGGTTTCGAGACGGCGCTGGCGCGCCCTCAACCACGGGGACCTGGCCCTCGCTGGTTGAGGAAGGACGAAGTCCTGTCTCGAAACCTCGCAGCCGGCCCGCCTCGTGGGGTTTCGAGACGGCGCTGGCGCGCCTCCTCAACCACGGGGACCTGGCCCTCGCTGGTTGAGGAAGGACGAAGTCCTGTCTCGAAACCTCCGCAGCCGAAGCGCACCTCGTGGGGTTTCGAGACGGCGCTGGCGCGCCTCCTCAACCACCGGGACCTGGCCCTCGCTGGTTGAGGAAGGACGAAGTCCTGTCTCGAAACCTCCGCAGCGAACGCACCTCGTGGGGTTTCGAGACGGCGCTGGCGCGCCTCCTCAACCACCGGGAATACGCCGGGGCGCCTCCTCAACCACCGTGACCGTGATCCTGACGACCGCTGGGAGGGTGAAGGGAGCCTTGTGGTGTTTTCGGCAGCACCGGCCGCCGTCTTAGCAATCCACACTCTTTTCCACACCTCTAGACCACCGGGGTATTGCGACCCGGAAGTGTCGGTGGCCTCGGGAACAATGTTTTCCATGAGCACGGGAATCCACGAGACGCACCCGGTGAGCACATTCCTCGCCGGGCTGCACTGCGCGCTCGACGGCCTCGCCGGAACTCCGCCGTGGTCGATGGCGACTGCTGACCTTGCGAACGCAGTGGTCGAGCTGCACCGTGAGCAGGGCCGCCTGGTCGAGCTCGAGCTCCGCCTGATCCGCCAGGCCGGCGCCGACGGGCTCGGCACCGAGGTCGGCGCCGCGGACACCCAGGCGTGGTGGGCCAACACCACCCGCCAGACCCGACGGGACACCCACCGGCGTCTGCACCTCGCCCAAGCCCTGGACACCCGCACGCTCGTGCACGACGCACTCGGTGCCGGGGCGATCGCGGAGGACCAGGCCACGGTCATCGTGCGTGCCCTCGATGCACTGCCCGAGGACGTCGAGACCGGTGTGGTCGACCTGGCCGAGAAGGAGCTGGTCCGCCTCGCCGGGTTCCACGACGCGGCCGACCTGACCCGACTCGGCAAACGGATCCTCGACGTCGTCGCCCCCGAGGTCGGCGAGGCCCAGCTCGCCAAGACCCTCGAGGACGAAGAAGCAGCGGCCCATCAGGCCTGCCGCCTCGTGATCCGCGACGACGGCCACGGCCAGTGCCACGGATCATTCGTGCTCCCTTCGGCCGAGGCAGCGATGTGGCGCAAGCACCTCGACGCGCTCCTGTCCCCGAAGCACCAGGCCGCCATCGACGCCGACAACGCCACCGAGAGCAACGAGGACGCCGAAGCAGTCGGAGTGCCCGTCGAGTCCCGGCCGCTGGCTCGTCGTCTGGGTGAGGCGTTCTGTGAGTACATCCGCCGCTACCCCGCTGACCGGACCCCGAACGCCGGGGGAGTCTCGGCGCAGGTGAACGTCACGATGAGGATCGACGACTTCACCGGCGAGTCCGATGCCCCGACCGTCTTCGACACCGGGACACCCGTCAGTGCGGCGCAGGCCCGGATGATGGCGTGCGAGGCCGGCATCGTGCCGATCGTCCTTGACGGCAGAGGTCAGCCCCTCGACGTCGGACGCGCCAAGCGCTTCCACACCCCCGCCCAACGAGTCGCGATCGCCCTGAGGGACAAGACCTGCACCGCCGAAGGCTGCGATTGGCCACCCGGAATGTGCCACGTCCACCACAACAAACCCTGGAGCCAGGGCGGACATACCTCAGTCGCCGAGGGCCGCCTGCTCTGTCCGAAACACCACGCCATGGCCCACCAATCCGCATACACCATGAAGGCCACGAAGAACGGCCGCGTGATCTTCTCCCGGACCTGAGCCGGGACGACGCCTCGCCGAGCTCAGTAGTCGCCGGTCAGCACTGGCGTCGCTTCCGCGATCCGCAGGTCGGTGGGTGGCCCGTTGCTGACGGCATTGCCAGGGACGGCGCGCCAAGGCCCACCGTCGACACGGAACCGCGCGCTCCAGATCACGCTGACGTGGTGCGCGACGCTGGTGTGGGCCCGGGGGTAGCGGTGCACGACACTCTTGTCCGGGTACGGGCCTCCGGCGCTGTCGGTGGTCGTCGACTGACCGTCGCCGAAGGTCCACGTGTACTGCGACGGCGTGATGTCGAGGGTGATCTGGCGCCCGAGAAGAGCGAACTGACGCTGGAAGCCCTGCGTGCGGGTGTAGAAGATCGTGTCGAAGTTGACGAGCGTCTTGTCGCCCGGCTGGCTGACCGAACGCGGAGCGGGCAGCGGGATCCGGCGGAAGGCCGCCAGGACCTGGTAGCCACCGATCTGGGGCAGTGCGGGTCGTGCCGCGGCCGCGGGTTGCCCGGGAATGACGATGCCGAGCGGGCCCAGCGCAACGGGTGGCAGAAACTGTGGCAACAACTCCAGCGGGTTGAAACAGGCGTTGACCAAGGGGGTCAGACAGCGAGCGTTTCCTAGGTAGCCGGGGTTGCGCGGGCGGGGGGAACGACGAGCGGCTGTCGCGGCCGATGAGGCGCTAGGATGTCGATCGCGCGAGTCCCACCAGAACCGTGTGTCGGCGCCCGCTGAACTACGCGGCATGTCGCTGCACATGGCGGCGCCAATCGAGATCAGGCTGGGTCAGAAATCTGAGCGTGCGAACGCAACGAGACAAGACTCGCATTCACAGCGAGCTCCCAATTTGCGAGAGCCCACTCGTCGTGCGATTCGAAGCGAGATCGAAACGACGAGCCTCGCTAGACCGCGAGGCGTACGAGTGCGGCTAGCTCCTGGAGTTACGGCGTACTGCTGCGGCAAACAATGATTACGGTGACCTGTCGAGGCCAGCCGACTGAGTCGCCGCTGAGTTCTTGACGCAACCGAAAGCCTTCTGACTGTAACCCGTCGACCTGAATCTCGACCGCCGCTCTTGTAGATTCGTCGATAGTCGCGTCAGTTCTCGCAGGACTGCACAATCTGTGGTTCGAGCGCTTGCAGTTGCGCGATGTCACCGGTGCATGTGCGCGTAGCGAAAGCACGTCCAAGGTAGTACGCAACGAACGCCTTCGCCGACGCCGCGGTCGTCCCCTTGGCGGCCGCCGGCATCGATGGCGCCCCGGTCGGGGTGGCTGACTTCGACGGACCCGCGTACGGCTTCGGGGCGGGCGAGTCGTCGCCACATCCGGCGGCGCCCAGGCACAGGGCGGTGGCGAGGGTGATGCGTACGAGTGCTGCACGCATGGCGTGGCCTTCCCGACGAGGTCCGTCCGACGACGGACCCTTGGGAAGTTACCTACCTACGGGTGTCCGGGTAACCCCCGAACAGAAATCTGTGGAAAACCTGCGCCCGAAATCAGCGCACGTCGACCAGATCGACCACGAAGATCAGGGTCTCGCCGGGCTTGATCACGCCGCCGGCGCCACGGTCGCCGTACCCGAGGTGGGCGGGGATCACGAGCTGGCGGCGGCCGCCGACCTTCATCCCCTGCACGCCCTGGTCCCAGCCGGCGATGACCTGGCCGACACCGAGACGGAACGACAGCGGCTCACCGCGGTTGTACGACGCGTCGAACTCCTCACCGCTGGAGTGGGCGACGCCGACGTAGTGCACCACGACGGTCTGCCCGGCCGAGGCCTCGGCTCCGTCACCCTCCGTGAGCTCAGTGATGACCAGGTCAGCAGGCGGCTCGCCACCGGGGAAGTCGATCTCGGGCTTCTCAGCAGTCATGACGCCACCTTCCCACACCTCGGTCGCGCCGGATGGAGGGCCCGGAGAGCCCGAGGTCGTCGGTTGTGCCCAGGCTCGCTCAGGGCGTCCCGCTCGCACTGATGCTCTCGGTTCCGAGGACGTTGAGCAGAGCGAGCGCCTCGGCGTCACGAGATCCGGGCGGGGCCGTGTACAGCACCAGGTGCTGGTCGCGGTCAGGGAGCGTGAGGGAGTCACAGTCCACGGTGACCTCCCCGACGCTCGGGTGCTGGAAGGTCTTGGTGAGCATCTGCGCCACCTGGACGTCGTGCCTCTGCCAGAGAGAGGCGAACTCGGGGCTGCCCACGCGAAGCTCTTCGACGAGGTCGCTCACCACGGGATCCGAGGGGTATCGGGCCAGGGTGGCCCGGAGCTCCATCACGACGCGGCGCCGGAACTCGGCACCGTCGGATATCCCGTACAGGTTCGCGCCGGGGCGCGGCGGGGTGAGGAAGGCGCGACGCGCGAGGTTGCGCTCCTGGGGGTCGAGCGTGGCGAAGTCCTCCATCAGCGCCGCCGCGAGATCGTTCCAGGCCAGCACCTCGAAGGCCGCGGACATCACGAATCCGGCCGTCAGCGGGAGTCGCTCGAGAAGCGTCTGGATGCTCGGGCGCACGTCGCGGCGGTGCAGTCCGGTCCGGGTCGGCGCGGTGCCCGCGAGCACGTGCAGGTGCTCGGACTCCGCGTCGGTCAGGTGCAGTGCGCCGGCGATCGCGGCGAGCACCTCGCCCGACGGGCGTGGCGCCCGGGCCTGCTCGAGCCGCACGAAGTACTCGGTGGAGATGTGCGCGAGGACCGCCACCTCCTCCCGGCGCAGCCCAGGGGTCCGGCGTCGCGGCCCCGAGGGGAGGCCGACGTCCTCCGGTCGGAGTCGCTCACGTCGACTGCGGAGAAACGCACCCAGCTCCTGCTTGTCCATGACCCCGAGTGTGCACTGCGGGGCGAGCTGGACCCTGGTACCGGCTGTGCCTGTCTTCACAGCGTGGGCCCGCGCACCGTTGTCGGTATGACGAACTACATCGACACCACTCCTCTCGGCCTGCTCACCGGCAAGGTCGTGCTCATCACGGGTGCCAGCCGCGGTATCGGCGCGGCGGCGGCCCGGCTCTTCGCCCGGGAGGGCGCCGCGGTCGTGCTCGCAGCGCGCAGCACCGACGCCCTCGACCGCGTCGCCACCGAGGTCCGCGCCGATGGCGGCGTCGCGGACGCCGTCGCCCTGGACCTGGCCGACAGCGCGACCATTCGCGCCGCCGTCGACCGCGTCCATCAGCTGCACGGCCGGCTCGACGGTGCCTTCAACAACGGCGCCGCCGTTCAGCAGCAGCCCGGGCCGCTCGACACCACCAGCGAGGAGGACATCGACGAGCAGTTCGCGGTGAACTTCCGGGCCCACTGGACCGCGATGACCGCCGAGGCCGCGCTGATGCGACGCAACGGCGGCGGAGCGATCGTCAACACCTCGAGCATCGGCAGCCGCCGCGCGAACCCCGACCTTCCGGCGTACGGCGCCATGAAGCGCGCACTGAACAGCATCACCGAGACCGCCGCGGTGACCTGGGCGCCCCAGGGCATCCGCGTGAACGGGATCACCCCTGGCGGCACCGCCACGGAGATGATCGAGAAGTGGGAGGCGGCCAGTCCCGGTGTCGTCGAGCAGATCAACGCCTCGATCCCGCTCGGTCGGATGGCCGAGCCGCGCGAGGTCGCGGAGGTGGCCGCCTGGCTGCTCAGCGACCGGGCGTCGATGGTGAACGGCGCGATCGTGCCGGTCGACGGCGGCGCTGGCGCCTGAGGCCTGGGCCCAGCAGTCGGGCTCGGGCCTCGCCTCAGTCAGTGTGTGGCGGCTCCTGCCGCTCGCCCAGCTGCTCTCGGAGCAGGTGGAGACAGCTCGTCACGGTACGCGCACGCACGTGACCCCGGGAGCCGCCGAGCATCAGTCGACGTCCGACGGTCTGCTGATCGCTGCTGACGCACACGTGGACGAGGCCGACCGGCTTGTCCGCGGTGCCGCCGCCGGGGCCGGCGACCCCCGTGATCCCCACGCCGTAGGTCGTACCGAGCCGTCGGCGCGCCCCCTCGGCCATCGCCTGCGCCACCTCGGCACTCACGGCCCCGACCGAGTCGAGCAGGCGCTGCGGCACGCCGAGCTCGGCCACCTTCGCGGCGTTGGAGTAGGTGACGAACCCGCCCGGCAGGTAGGCCGAGGAGCCGGGTCGGTCGGCGAGACGCCCCGCGAGCAGGCCCGCCGTGCACGACTCGCCGGTGGCGACGGTCGCGCCGGTCTGGTTGAAGAGCCGGGCGACCACCTCGTCGACGGTCTCGCCGTCGACGCCGAACACCTGGTCGCCGAAGCCGTCGTGCAGCGCCCGCTCCAGGGTCTCGTACGTCGCCTGTGCGGCGGGGGAGTAGCGCGTGACGATCTCCAGCTCACCGTCGCGCAGGCAGGTCGTGACCTCCAGCCCGTCCAGCCCGTGCGTCTGCTCGTGGTCGCGGAGCAGGGCCGCGAGCTCCGCCTCGGGTGGCCCCCACACGCGTACGACGGACTGGCGCAGCTCTTCTCGTCCGGCCAGCGCCGCGACCACCAGGTCGTCGTCGACGGCGTCGTCCCACATCGGTTGCAGCTCGCCCGGGGGCCCGGGGAGCACCAGCACGGGTGGTCCTTCGGCGCTGGGCACGACGAGGCCGGGCGCGGTGCCGACCGGCGCCAGCACGTGCGCGCCCTCGGGCACCATGGCCTGCTTGCGGGCGCCTGCGGCCGTCGTCCCGGGTGTCGGGCTCCATCCCCGCGCGGCGACCAGCCGCTCGATGATGGCGGTGATCTGCCGCTCCAGGTCCGGGTCCAGCCGCACGGTGCGTCCTTGGACCTGCGCGACCACCTCGGTGGTGAGGTCGTCGGCGGTCGGGCCGAGCCCGCCGGAGGTGATCACCAGGTCGTGGTCGGCGGCCAGGAACCGCAGTGCGGCGGCGAGGTCGTCCCGCCGGTCGCCGACCACGACCGTCAGCCCGACGTCGACGCCGAGCCGACGCAGCTGCTCGGCCAGCCAGGGGCCGTTGGCGTCGGCCACCCGCCCGGTGAGGACCTCGGTCCCGGTGACCACGATGCCTGCCCGTGCGCTCATGCCCTGGAGCCTAGGTGGCGCACCCGACGGCGGGGCACGGCCGTCTGTCGCGGAGGTTTCGAGACCGGCCCGGCAGACCTCCTCGCCCAGCGGGGGACCGAGGACTTCCGGGACCGACGGGCGCCTGACGTATCGAGGCCGCACGCCGCCGCGGCGGTGCTTGACTCGCGTCATGGTCCAGGGAATCCGGCTCAGCACCATCAACATCAGCGCGACGAGCTCGGCGCGGCTGGCGCGGTTCTACGCAGACCTGCTCGGGTGGCGGGTGCGTGAGGAGGAGCCGGGCTGGGTCCTGATCGAGGACCCGAGCGATCCCCGCGGGGTGCGGATCGCCTTCGAGCAGGACATCCGGTTCGAGCCACCCGTCTGGCCGACCGAGCCGGGCCGGCACCCGATCCAGCAGCACCTGGAGATCGCGGTGACGAATCTCGAGGAGGCGCTCCACCACGCCCTCGAGTGTGGGGCCCGGTCGGCCGAGGTGCAGCCTCAGGACGACGTCCGCGTCTGCATCGACCCGGACGGACACCCGTTCTGCCTGTGGCTGGACGAGGGCTGAGTCCCTGACCGACCGTGCCCGGGTCAGGTCTGGTGGACGTAGGACTCGAGGTGGTCGCGCTCCTCCTCGAGCTGGTCGATGCGGTGCTTGACCACGTCGCCGATGCTGATCACCCCGACCAGCTTGTCGTCGGCGAGCACCGGCAGGTGCCGGATCCGCCGGTCGGTCATCACCCGCATCAGGGCGGGGAGCTCGTCGTCCGGGGCGGCCGAGGCCACGTCCGCGGTCATGATCTCGCCGACGGCCGTGTCGAGCACGGACTCGTTGTCCACGAGGCGGCGTACGACGTCGCGCTCGGAGACGATCCCCTCGACGGCCGATCCGTCGTTGCTCACGACGACAGCACCGATGTTGTGCTCGGCCAGCAGGGCGAGCAGCTCGCGCACGGTGGCCTCCGGGGTGATGGTGACCGCCCGGGCGGTGGCCTTGGCTTCGAGGACCTCGCTGATCTTCACGGTCGAACCTCCACTGGTGGGTGTCCTCCAGCACCCTAGGCGACTCGTGCGAAAGTGAACAGATGCGCTGGACGTCTCGCCACGGGCCGCTGCTGGCCGTCGCGATGATGGGCTGGCTGACCCTGGTGCTCTGGCTCGACCGCGTCGAGCGGGGACGGTGGTCACGGACGTCAGCTGCTCCTCGGCGTCGGCACCTGGGTGGTGCTGGCGGGTGCGATGTGGGCGTGTACGCCGCTGGTGCGCGTGCAGACGCTGGTCGTGGTGGCCTGTGCCACCGCGGTGGAGTACACGTTCAGCCCGCTGCTGGAGGTCTACCTGTACCGCTTCCACAACGTGGCGGCGTACGTCCCACCGGGACACGGCCTGGTCTACCTCTCGGCGTTCGCGCTCGGCAGCTGGGCGCCGCTGCGGCGTCACCTGCGCGCGGCCGCCGTGCTGGTCGTGCTGGCGATGGGTGCGTGGGCGTCCTACGGCTGGCTGCTGGCGGACCGTCGCGACGGGCTGGGCTTCTTCTGGTTCTGCTGCCTGGCCGGGTTCCTCCTCTGGGGCCCCTCGCGCGGGGTGTACGTCGGCGCGGCGGTCGCGGTGACCTGGCTGGAGCTCGCCGGCACCCACCTGGGGACGTGGGCGTGGCAGCCCCACGACCCGATCCTCGGGATCAGCGTCGGCAACCCGCCGAGCGGGGCGGCGGGTGGCTACGGGTGGTTCGACCTGGCCGGGCTGCTGCTGGCGCCACTGCTGCTGGGGGTGTGGCGACGGGTGACGGACAGGTTCAGGACTCGTCGACCGGAGCCGGATCGCGCCGGAACGCGCTGAGCTCCGACACCGAGGCGCCACCACGTTGCGGCTGCGGCACGTCGTCGTCGGGCAGCGAGCCGAGGAAGGCGAGCGCCTGGTCGTGCAGGCGGCCGTTGGAGGCCAGCACGTTGCCGCCGTGTGGCCCGGGCTCGCCCTCGAGGGAGGTGAAGATGCCGCCCGCCTCGCGCACGATGACGTCGGCGGCGGCCATGTCGTGCAGCGCCAGCTCCGGCTCGGTCGCGAGGTCGACGGCTCCTTCGGCGAGCAGCATGTAGGACCAGAAGTCGCCGTAGGCGCGGGTGCGCCAGCAGCGTCTGGACAGGGAGAGGAAGTCGTCGAGGCGGCCCCGCTCGTCCCAGCCGGTCAGCGAGGAGTAGGACAGCGAGGCGTCCTCGAGGCGGGTGACGTCGGAGACCTGGCAGCGGGCGGCGCGCAGCAGGGACTTGCCGGTCCAGGCCCCGTCGCCGGTCGCGGCCCACCAGCGCCGGTTCAGCATCGGCGCCGAGACCAGCCCGACGACCGGCACGTCGTCGACCATCAGCGCGATCAGGGTCGCCCAGACCGGCACCCCGCGGACGAAGTTCTTCGTCCCGTCGATCGGATCGACCACCCACTGCCGCGACGAGTGGCCGGTGGTGCCCTGCTCCTCGCCGAGCACCGAGTCGCGGGTGCGAGCCTTGGCCAGGGTGCGCCGGATGCCGTCCTCGACCGAGGTGTCGGCGTCGGTCACCGGGGTGAGGTCCGGCTTGGTCATCACGTGCAGGTCGAGCGCCTTGAAGCGGCTCGTGGTCAACGAGTCGGCGTCGTCCGCCAGCACGTGGGCGAGGCGGAGGTCGTCGGTGAATGCGGAGACCATGGGCACAGGTTAAGCCCGGTCGGCTTTCAGCAAGCGTTCAGCCACGGCTCCTACGCTGCGGCCATGGAGATCAACGGCCTCCCGCTGCACCCGCTCATCGTGCACGCGGCCGTGGTGCTGACCCCGCTGGCCGGCCTGCTGGCCGTGCTCGTCGCCGTGGTGCCGCGCTGGCGCTGGGTGCTGCGCTGGCCGCTGGTCGCCTCGGCGGTCGTCGGCGCGGTCGTGACCTACGTCTCCGCGCTCAGTGGCTCGGACCTGAAGGACCAGCTCGGGATCCGCGGATCGTTGATCGAGAACCACGAGATGTGGGCGGGCCGCCTGCAGCTCGCGATGTGGGTGCTGGCCGGCACGGCGCTGGTGGCGGCGTACGTGCTGCCGTTCCCCAACCCGCTGGCCGCCCGCTCCGACCGTGCGGCGCGGGTCGGGGTGCTCCGCATCCCGGCGGTGGCCGTGCTGGTCGTGGTCGGGCTGCTGACGGTCTTCCTGGTCTACAAGACCGGGGACGCCGGCGCGCGGATGGTCTGGAACGGGCGAGGCTGACTCGCCCGGCCCGCCGGACCTGCAGAAGTGCGGCAACCGGGCTCGAGACGGGCGGACGTCGGACTTCTGCAGGTCCGAGCGGTCTCAGTAGTCGGAGCGCTCGCGGGAGGCCAGCAGCCGGCGGTACGCCGAGACCCGCTCGGGAGCGACGCGACCGGCGGCCACCCCCGCGTCGAGTCCGCACTCGGGCTCCGTCGCCGCGTGCGTGCAGCCGCGCGAGCAGTCGGTGGTGAGCTCGGCGAGGTCGGGGAAGGCGTCGATCAGGTCGTCGGGGTCGACGTGGTTGAGCCCGAAGGACCGGATGCCGGGGGTGTCCACGATCCAGCCGCCGTCCGACGGTGCGTCGGGCAGCGCGAGCATCAGCGCGCTGGTCGAGGTGTGCCGACCACGACCGGTGACGGTGTTGACGACGCCGACCAGCCGGTGTGCGTCCGGGACGAGGGCGTTGACCAGGGTCGACTTGCCGACGCCGGAGTGCCCGAGGAGCACGCTCGTGCGTCCGGCCAGCCGCTCGCGCACCGGTGTGACGTCGGCGCCCCGCTCGGTGACGACGTACGGCACCCCGAGCGGCCGGTAGATGCCGACGAGCTCGTCGGGCGGGGCGAGGTCGGCCTTGGTCAGGCACAGCAGCGGGTCCATCCCGGCGTCGTACGCCGCGACCAGGGCCCGGTCGACCAGCCCCAGGCGGGGCTCGGGGTCGGCCAGGGCGGTCACCACGACGAGCTGGTCGGCGTTGGCCACGATCACCCGCTCGACCGGGTCGTCGTCGTCGGCGGTGCGCCGCAGCACGGTCGTGCGGTCGTCGACGGTCACGATCCGGGCCAGGGTGCCCTCGTCGCCCGAGACGTCGCCGACGATGCGGACCCGGTCCCCGGTGACCACGCCCTTGCGCCCGAGCGGGCGGGACTTCATCGCGGTGACGATGACCTCTCCCGCGTCCCCGTCGACCAGGCACGTGTAGCGGCCCCGGTCGACGGTCACCACGCGACCGGGCACGGCGTCGTCGTAGGACGGGCGCTCCTTGGTGCGTGGACGCGTACGCCGGCGCGGGCGCTCGTAGCTCTCGTGGTCCTCCGCGCCGTAGCGGCCGGTGGGGCTCACCGGGGGAACAACCCCGACCAGACGTCCGCGAAGCCGGGGAACGTCTTCGCGGTCGTCGCGACGTCCTCGACCAGCACGCCCTCGACGCCGGCACCGAGGACGACCCCGGCGTGCGCCATCCGGTGGTCGGCGTAGGTCGAGAACACGCCGCCGTGCAGGTCGGCCGGGCGGATCTCGAGCCCGTCGGCGGTCTCGGTGACGTCGGAGCCCAGCGCCTTCAGCTCGGTGGCGAGCGCCGAGAGCCGGTCGGTCTCGTGGCCACGGATGTGCTCGACACCGCGCAGCACCGAGGGGGAGTCGGCCAGCGCGCACAGCGCGGCGATCGCGGGGGTGAGCTCACCGACGTCGTGCAGGTCGGCGTCGATCCCGAGGATCGTGGACCCGCCGGTGACCCGGAGTCCGTCGGCGTCGAGCTCGACGTCCGCGCCCATCCGGGTCAGCAGGTCCCGCAGCGCGTCCCCGGGCTGAGTGGTGGCGGCGGGCCAGCCGGGCACGCTGACCGCACCGCCGCCGACGAGGGCCAGCATCAGGAAGGGCGCGGCGTTGGACAGGTCGGGCTCGATCGTCGGGTCGGTCGCCCGCACCGGTCCGGGGTGGACGCGCCAGCGGTTCGGCTCGGAGTCGTCGACGTCGACGCCGTGCGCGCGCAGGCAGGCCACGGTCATCTCGATGTGGGGGAGCGAGGGCACCGGCCTGCCGTCGTGCAGCACGTCGACGCCCGCGTCGTACGCCGGGGCGGCGAGGAGCAGCGCGGAGACGAACTGGCTCGACGCGGAGGCGTCGATCGTCACCTGGCCACCCGGCACCGAGCCGTGCCCGACCACGTCGAAGGGCAGCGTGCCCCGGTCGTCGTCGCGCACCTCGACGCCGAGGCCGCGCAGGCCGGCCAGGACCTCGCCCATGGGCCGGGTCCGCGCGTGCGGGTCGCCGTCGAAGCCGATCGTGGCGGTGCTCAGCGCGGCGACGGGCGGCACGAATCGCATCACGGTGCCCGCCAGGCCGCAGTCGACGACGGTGTCCGTGGCGAACGCCCCCGGAGTGACCAGCCAGTCGGCAGCCGAGAGGTGTCGACCCGCGCACCCAGCGCGGTCAGGGCCGACGCCATCAGCTCGGTGTCCCGCGAGCGCAGGGCCCGGCGTACGACGCTGGGGCCGTCGGCGATCGCGGCCAGCACCAGCTCGCGGTTCGTCAGGGACTTGGAGCCCGGGAGGTCGACCACGGCGTGCACGGGGGAGCGGGCGTACGGCGCGGGCCACGGGTCGTCGATCACCCCGGAAGGGTAGCGGCGCCGAGATGTACAAGAAGTCTTGTGTGAATCCGGGCCGGGACCCAGGCTCGGGCCCATGGTCTCCATCGACGTCCTCGCCGCCGTCCACCACCCGGTCCGCCGCCGGATCATCGACCGACTCGCGCTCGAGGGGCCCAGCCAGGTCGGCGCGCTCGCCGACGCCTTCGGTGAGCAGGTCGGCAGCATCAGCCACCACCTGCGGATGCTGGAGCGGGCGGGGGTCGTCGAGCGTGCACCGGAGCTGGCCACCGACGGCCGGACCAGCTGGTGGCGCTACGTCAAGACCTCGATCAGCTGGTCCGCCGACGACTTCGCGGAGCGACCGGCGCAGCTGCACCGGGCGAAGGTCGCGGAGAAGCTGAACGTCGAGCACCAGTTCGCCAACCTCGTGGCGTGGAAGAAGCGGGAGGGTTCCTTCCCCGAGGCGTGGCGGCGCGCCGCCTACAGCCAGGACTCGCTGGCCAAGGCGACGCCCCAGGAGCTCGACGACCTGTCCGGCCGGATCCTGGCCACGATCGAGGAGTGGAGGGCCGGCATCGACACCGACGACGGTCAGCAACGGGAGTCGGTGTTCCTGTTCAGCCACGGGTTCCCGAGCCGGCCGTGAGGACCACGACGGCCCCCGCCCCACCACCGGCCCTGCGCCACGACAGCATGGCTCGCACCTGGCTGGGCCTGCGGGGGCTCTCGCAGGCGGGTGACGCGGTCTGGACGATCGGGCTCGCCTGGACCGCGGTGCACCTCGCCAGTCCGGCGGCGGCCGGCGCGGTCGTGGCCGCGGGGACGATCCCGCGGGCCCTGGTGCTGCTGCTGGGCGGTGTGATCGCGGACCGTCACGACGCCCGTCGAGTGATGCGGATCGCGAACACCGCCCGGATCCTGGTGCTGCTGCTGGTCGCCCTCCGGGTCGCGGTCGGCCCGCCCTCCTTGGGTGTCCTGCTCGTCGCGGCCGTGGCCTTCGGGTGCTGCGACGCGGTGCACGAGCCCAGCGCCTCCACGGTCGCGCGCCAGCTGGTGCGCACGGCCGACCTGCCGGCGTACTCCGGGATGGCGCTGACCCTGGTCAGCCTCGGCGACCTGGGTGGCTCGGCGGTCGGCGGCTTCGTGGTGGCGGCCTGGGGCCTGGGCGGCAGCGCGGCCGTCGACCTGGTCACGTTCGCCGCCCTGCTGGCGTTCCTGCTGTGGTGGCTGGTGCCGCGCTACCCGCTGCCCCGTGCGGAGCCCGAGCCCGTCCGGCGCGCCATCCGGCGCGGCTTCGCCCACCTCGCCGAGGTGCCGCTGACCCGGACCCTGGTGATCTCCCTGTCCGGGCTGAACCTGTTCGTCGGGCCTGCCGAAGGCATCGGCTTGGCGCTGCGATCCAGGGACGAGGGATGGGGAGCGGGCTCGGTCGGGCTGTTCCTGGCGCTGATGGGTGCGGGGGCCGCGCTCGGTGCGATCGCGACCGCCTGGCGGCGACCACGGCACGAGGCCGGGGCAGGGTTCGCCTGGCTGGTCGTCCAGGGGGTGGCCATCGTGGCGATGGGCACCGGGCCGCGGTGGCTCACGGCGCTCGCCTGCATCGTCGTCGGTGTCACGTCGGGCATCGCGTCGGTGCTGCTCAGCGCCGTCTTCCAGGCCACGGTCGACGGCGCCTACCTGGGCCGGATGTCGGCGCTGCAGCGGCTCGGCGACGACGTCCTGATGCCCGTCGCGATGACCGGCTTCGGGACGCTCGTCGCCGTCGCGGGCACCAGCGCGGCGTTCACGTCGTACGGCGTCGCGATGGCGGTGCTGATGGCATGGCCACTCGCCAACCCGGCGCTGCGCCGGATCAGCCTGCGCGCCGACGCGGTCCCGGACCGGGGCTGAGGATCAGCCGACGTTCGCGCGGGCGATCCTGGCCTGGTACCCGGCGTCCCTGCCGACGTGCTTGGCCTCGCGCTTGAGGTCGCGGGCAGCCCTCTGGGCGCGCCAGGCCACCCCCGGCTTGCCCTCGGTGTCGACCGCGGCCAGGATCAGCCCGCCCAGCACGGAGAGGTTCTTGACGAACTGCAGCTGCTGGGCCTTCTTCGCCGCGGGGTCGCTCTCCTTCCAGAAGGCGTGGCCGGCCACGGTGGTCGGCACCAGGCTCGCGCCCAGCACCGTGGCGGACAGGCGCGGGGCCCGGCCGGTGGCCAGTGCCGCGGCGGAGACCAGCTGCGCGACCGCGTTGATCTGCACGAGGGTCTTCGGGTTGGTGGGGATGGGGGCCTGCGGAACCGCCTTCTTCGCCTTGGGCACGATCCGGTCGGTGACCGGCTTCGCCTTCTCGGCGTGGGCGTCGGCGTTGCGCAACGCATTGATCCCGCCCATGAAGAACACGGACGACAGGAGCGGGCGGGCCAGAAGACGGGTGAGGGTCATGGGTCCTTCCTACCTGATCCGGACCGCGATGACCTCACCCCCGCGGATCCGGCACGTCGTAGGCTCGCGCCCATGTGCGGTCGCTACGCGTCGAGCCGACGCCCCGAGGACCTGTTGGAGGAGTTCGAGATCACCCTCGCCCCGGCGCAGGTGCCGCGGATCGAGCCGGACTGGAACGTCGCCCCCACCAAGGAGGTGTACGCCGTGCTCGAGCGACCACCGCGCACGGAGGACGAGCAGGAGCTCCCCGCGCAGCGTCAGCTGCGGGTGCTCACCTGGGGGCTGATCCCGTTCTGGGCCAAGCAGCCGGGGATCGCCAGCCGGATGATCAACGCCCGGATGGAGACGGTGGCCGAGAAGCCGGCCTACCGACGCCCCTTCGAGCGGCGCCGGTGCCTGCTGCCGGCCGACGGGTACTACGAGTGGTACGCCACCGAGCAGACGAACTCGAAGGGCAAGCCGCGCAAGCAGCCGTTCTTCATCCGTCCCACCGACGGCGGCACCCTCGCGATGGCCGGGCTCTACGAGATCTGGCGCGACCCCGACAAGCCCGACGACGCCGACGACCGCTTCCGCTGGACCTGCACCGTGCTGACCACGAGCGCCGAGGACTCCCTGGGCCACATCCACGCCCGGATGCCGCTGATGCTCGAGCCGGGCCGCTACGACGACTGGCTCGACCCGACCCTCAACGACAAGGACACCCTCCTCGGGCTGCTCACCCCCGCCGCGCCCGGGCGTCTCGAGGCCTACCCGGTGCCGACGCTGGTCTCGAACGTCGCCAACAACGGTCCCGAGCTGGTCGATCCCCTCGCGCTGGACGACGTCCCCGCCGAGGTGGCCGACCAGGTGATCCATGGCTGAGCCCGGACCGGTGGAAGGCCCGGTGGACGATCCGGTCGAGGATCCGGTCGAGGAGCGCGACGTCGACACCTCGCAGGGTCCCGCTCGGGTGCACCTCCGGGTGGCGGCCCAGCCACGGCTCGCGGTGCTGCTCCAGCACGGCGCCAACGGCTCGGTCACCGCCCAGGACCTGGTCGCCCTGGCGACCTCGCTCCCGGCGTACGGCGTGAGCACGGCCCTGCTGCAGCAGCCGTTCGCGGTGGCCGGGAAGAAGGTGGCGCCCCGACCGGTCCGGCTCGACGAGTCGCTCGCCGAGGTGGTCCCCGCCGTCGCGGAGTGGGTCGGCGCACCCCTGGTGCTGGGCGGGCGCAGCTCCGGCGCGCGCTGCTCGACCCGTCAGGCCCAGCCGCTCGGTGCGGTCGCCGCGCTCGCGCTGGCGTTCCCCCTGCATCCGCCCGGCCGCCCCGAGAAGTCGCGCGCCGACGAGCTGCTGGGCTGCGCGCTGCCGACGCTGGTCGTGCAGGGCACCCGTGACGCCTTCGGCGGCCCCGACGAGTTCCCGGAGCTGCTCACGCACCAGCGGCTGCACGTCGTCCCCGGCGCCGACCACGGGTTCCGGGTCCCGAGGTCCGCCGTCCCCGGCCAGCAGGACACGCTGCGCGACGTGGTCGCGGTGGTGCTGTCGTGGTTGGACGAGGTGGCTGCGGGCGGCGGTTGATCCCGGGGGACTGATCCCCGGTTCAGGGTGTCCCGGAGGCGAGCCGGGCCTCGGCCCGGCGTCGGGCCCCCTCCGCCTGGGAGCGTCGCCCGATCACCAGGGTCAGCGCGAGAGCGACGGCGAAGGCGACGATCGGCAGGACCTGGTCCCAGACGAAGCCGGTGCGGTAGTCGCTGACCCGGATGGCGATCGCCTTCACGCCCGACTCGAGCAGCAGGACCACCGCCCACACCGCGGTGATCAGTCGCTGGGAGCGACGAAATCCCGGGTAGGCGTCCCACAACGACTCCCACCAGGCATCGCCCTCGCGGGTGCCGCCACCGGCGAAGCGCTGACCGAACCAGTAGGCCAGCGGCTTGCCGAAGAACAAGGTGGCCAGGAAGATCAGGCCGATCAGGCCGGTGGCGAAGCTGTCCTTGTAGAGCAGCATCTTGGCGTCGGTGCGCCCGACCACCGCGACGACGGCGGAGAGGGCGTTGAAGGCGAGGATCGCGATGGACGCCCCGCTCAGGTCCCGGGTGCGCAGGTAGTAGACGACGGCGCCGACCAGGGGTGGGGCACACGACCAGAGATAGGCGCCCACGTCGGAGGCGCCGTGGCTCTCGGCGTACTGGAAGACCGCGATGCTCGCGCCGATCTCGAAGGCCGTGAGCAGCATGACGAACCAGATCCCCGACCTCGCGCCGGCCGGTCGCTGCGACGAGACACCCGGGACGACGTCCGGCTCAGCACGTTGATCCACCATGACCTGTCCCCGTTCGGGCTCCCGCAGTTGAGGCTCACCACGGTCATGGTGCGCCTCGCGGGTTCGGGCCGCAAGACGTGCGGCCCCGGGAATCCTGGGTCGGCCGGCAGCGTTGTGTCGACATGCTGGCCACACTTCTTCCCCACGAGGGACGCGTCGCACGCACCACATCAGTAGGCTGGGGGGCGATGACTGAGACCCCCGTCGGGACGGCTGCCGCCAAGGCGGCTCGCAAGGAGCCCGCAACCACCAGCACGAAGAAGCGCGCCGCCGCGAAGAAGGCCGCGCGCGAGACCGACGCCGAGGACGTGCGCGAGAGCGAGACCGACGCCGAGCGAACACTTCGCTTCGAGACCGACGCGATGCCGTTCCTCGACCAGCTCTACTCGGCCGCGATGCGGATGACCCGCAATCCCTCGGACGCGGAGGACCTGGTCCAGGAGACGTTCGCGAAGGCCTTCGGCTCGTTCCACCAGTACCGCCCCGGGACCAACCTCAAGGCGTGGCTGTACCGGATCCTGACCAACACGTTCATCAACAACTACCGCAAGAAGCAGCGCCAGCCGCAGCAGTCGATGTCCGAGGACGTCGAGGACTGGCAGCTCGCGCGGGCGGAGTCGCACAGCTCCGGCGGGCTCAAGTCCGCGGAGATGGATGCCTTGGAGCACCTGCCCGACTCCGAGGTGAAGGACGCGCTGCAGCGACTGCCCGAGGACTTCCGGCTCGCGGTCTACCTCGCCGACGTCGAGGGGTTCCCGTACAAGGAGATCGCCGAGATCATGGAGACGCCGATCGGGACCGTCATGTCGCGCCTGCACCGCGGGCGACGCCAGCTGCGCGAGATGCTGAGCGACTACGTCCGCGAGAACGACCTGCTCACCAGCGGTGCCGTCACCGACAGGAGCAAGTGATGAGTGAGGCCAACACCCATGCGCTGGACTGCTCCGAGGTGGTCGACCGGCTGTTCGTGTTCATCGACCAGGAGCTCGAGAGCGCCGACTGCAGCCAGATCGAGCAGCACCTCGAGGAGTGCGGTCCGTGCCTGGCCAAGTACAACCTCGAGCGCACGGTGAAGACCCTCGTCGCCCGGTCCTGCAGCGAGCAGGCCCCGGACGGGCTGCGGGACCGGGTGCTGCTCAGCATCCGTGAGGTGCAGGTCCAGATCATCGAGGAGTAGCCGCCGCCTGCGCGGTGGGAGCTCCGTCCCGGACGACAGATCGAGCCCCGATCGCCGGACACAGATCGAGCCCCGAGCGAACTGCTCGGGGCTCGTCGTGCGTCAACGGTCAGGCGTTGGGACGCTTGCCGTGGTTCGCTGCCTTCTTCTTGCGTCCGCGACGCTTCCGGCCGGTCTTGCCCATGTCGGGACCTCCTCGATTCGTGGGCCCGCTGGAACGAGCCGGACCTCATCCTCTCAGGTCGGCGGGCGCCCGCGAAATCCACGCGGTCCACGATCAGGCAGACTTCGCGACTATGGCGATCACCACGGACCTGACGGCCGAGCAGCGCTTCACCGTCGCCGACCTCGACACGGCCGAGGCGCTGGGCTCGGGCAGCCTTCCCGTCCTGGCGACCCCGCGCCTGCTGGCGTGGTGCGAGGCGGTGACGTGCGCGGCCCTGGCCGAGGAGCTCACGGACGCCGAGACCAGCGTCGGCACCCGGATCACCCTCGAGCACCTGGCCCCCAGCCCGGTCGGTCGTGAGCTGCAGGTCCGGGCGTCGGTGGCCTACGTCGACGGCCGCCTCGTCCGCTTCACGGTCGCGGCGACCGACGCCGGCAAGCTGGTGGGCTCGGGCGAGGTGACCCGGGTCGTGGTCGACACCGAGCGTTTCCTCGGTCGGCTCTGATCCGTCAGCGCTCGAACGCGAGCAGCTGGACGCCCGGCGTCGGGGACCAGTCCCGGTGCGGGGCCGGTGCGAACCCGTTCCGGACGTAGAGCCGGTGGGCCGCCGCCATCCCGGGCAGGGTCGAGAGCACCGCTGTGTCCATCCCCCCGGCGGCGAAGACCGCCAGGGCGTGACGCACCAGCGCCTCGCCCACGCCACGACCGCGGGCCCGAGGAGCCGACCGCGAGCATCCGGAACTCGCCCTCGTCGTCCCGCGCGATCTCGCGGTAGGCCGAGCCGACCGGGCAGGTCGTGACGGTCCCCAGCAGGTGGGTGTCGTCCTCGGCCAGCCAGAGCTCGGCGCCCTCGGCGCGGCCCGCGGCGTCGCGCAGCCGGGCGACGTACGGGTCCTCCGGGCCACGGGTGAAGTCGGCGTAGGCCGCGACGGTGAGGTCACCGACCGCTCCGAGGTCCGCCGACTCCGCCCGCCGGATCACCATCGTCAGGACCTTCCTAGATGCCGAAGGTGCTGCGCGGGTAGGCCGCCTCGACGTCGGTGATCACGTTGACCAGGTAGGGCACGTCGGCGGCGAACGCGCGGTCCAGGGCCGGCCCGATCTGCTTCGGGTCGGTGACGGTCTCGCCGGCCCCGCCGAGCGCCTTGACCACCTCGTCGTACGCGCGTCTGCTGGGCCAGGTCGGCGGCGACGTCGTAGCCGTAGAGCATCTGCATCGGACCCTTCTCCAGCGCCCAGGCCGAGTTGTTGCCGCAGACCATCACGACCGGCAGGTCGTGGCGGACCAGGGTGTCGACGTCCATCAGCGACATGCCGGCCGCGCCGTCGCCGTAGAGCAGCACGACCTGGGCCGACGGGCGGTGCAGCCGGGCCGCGATCGCGGCGCCCATCCCGGCGCCGAGGCAGCCGTAGGGACCCGGGTCGAGCCAGCCGCCGGGCCGCTGCGGCTCGACGTACTTGCCGGCGAAGGAGACGAAGTCGCCACCGTCGCCGATCGTGATCGAGTCTCGACTCCAGCCGCGGGACCAGCTCGCCGTAGATCCGGGCCGGATGGATCGGGTCGGCCTCGGCACCGAGCAGCGTCGGCGTCGCGCGCGATGGCCTGCCTTGACCGAGTCCTGCAGCTCGCCGACCCAGCTCGACCAGTCCGGCTTCTTCGCCAGCGACGTCGACGCCGTCGACGATGCCGTCGAGTGCGAGGGTCAGGTCGCCGCTGGCGGAGGCGGCCAGGTCGGCGTGCCCGGAGACCTGGCCCGAGGAGTCGGCGACGTGCGACGACGCGGGCCGGGGAGGTGCCCTCCTCCTTGCCGCCGAACACGCCGTACCCCAGCCGGAAGTCCAGCGGGCGTGCCCACCACGACCACCAGGTCGGCGCCGTTCAGCGCGGCCCCGCGCGCCTTGGTGACCAGCAGCGGGTGCCCACCGGGCACGACGCCGCGGCCCATGCCGTTGGTGATCGCCGGGACGCCCGAGGGTCTCGACCAGTCGGAGCGCCGCCTCCTCGGCTCCGTCGGCCCAGACGTCGGTGCCGAAGATGATCACCGGACGCCGCGCCTCGCCGAGCAGTCCGGCGATGCTGGTCAGGGCCTCGCCGTCGGGCTCGGTCCGCGGCCGGCGTCGGGTCAGGGGGGCGTACGGCGGTGGCGGTGTTGAAGAGCTCGTCCATCGGCGCGTCGACGAAGACCGGACCGCGGTGCGAGGTGCCGGCCACCCGGAAGGCGTCGTCGAGGCCGGACGCGATCTCGGCCGCCGTGTGGATGGTGCGCGACAGCTTGGAGATCGGCGCCATGATCGGTGGCTGGTCGAGCTCCTGCAGGCTGCCCTGGCCCCATCGGTTCTGGGGTGCTCGCCCGCCGACGACCACCATCGGTGACCCGGCGAACTGCGCCTGGGCGATCGCGCTGGTCCCGTTCGTCACGCCCGGCCCGGCGGTCAGCACGGCCAGGCCGGGGCGCCGGGTCAGCTTGCCCATCGCCTCGGCGGCGAAGGCCGCGGTCTGCTCGTGGCGGACGTCGAGGATCCGCATCGGCGGGTCCGCCTTCACCGCACCGTCGTACAGCGGGAACACGTGCGCGCCCGACAGGGTGAACATGGTCTCCACCCCGTGCGCCCGGGCGACTGCCACGGCGTGCTCTCCGGCGTGGCCGGTGAGCTCGCCCGTCTGCTCGGCCCCGGAGGGAGTGCTGGAGGACGGCGCGTCGGGAGTGGTCTCGCTCATGGCGGCAGGCTACAAGCGCAGCCCCCGGCACCACGGACCGGCGCGGGGTGAGACGGTGGGCCGGTGCCCAGCCTGGAGGAGCTCGTCCGGCTCCACACCGATCTCCAGGGTGCTGACCTGGGCTGGCTGCAACGGCTCGTCGCCGACTGGCAGATGATCGCCGACCTGTCTTTCGCCGACCTGGTGCTCTGGTTGCCCGACCACGAGGGCGACTACCGGGCGGCGGCACAGATGCGGCCCACCACCGGACCGACGGCCTACGTCGACGACGTGGTCGGCGAGCGGCTCGACCCGGGTGGTCGGGTCCTGCTCGACGGTGCGGTCGCCGACGGCCGGATCGCCCGCGAGGGCGATCCCGAGTGGCACGGGGACCTGCCGGTGCGGGTGGAGGCGATCCCGGTGCGACGCGCCGGTCGGGTGATCGCGGTCGTCACCCGCAACACGAACCTGCAGGGCGTGCGCACGCCGAGTCGCCTGGAGCTGGCCTACCTGCAGACGGCCGGTGAGCTGTGCCAGATGATCGCCAACGGTTCGTTCCCGTACGCCGACCAGCCGAGCGAGCTGGGGGACCTCCCGCGAGTGGGTGACGGCTTCATCCTGATCGACACCACCGGTGTGGTGACCTACGCGAGTCCCAACGGGCTGTCGGTCTTCCGCCGCCTGGGACTCGTCGAGGACCTGACCGGCCGCAACCTGGCCGAGGTGACCCGCGCCCTGGTCCCGGCGGACCGTCGCCCGCCGGAGGACGTGGTGAGCGGTGTCCTCGGCGGCCGGGTGGCACGGGCCGCTGAGCTCGACAACGGCTCGACGGTCGTGCTGCTGCGCTCGGTGCCGCTGCGTCCGGTGTCGGAGCCGACGGGGGCGTTCGTGCTGCTTCGCGACGTCACCGAGCTGCGCCGACGCGACCGGGAGCTGGTCACCAAGGACGCCACGATCCGCGAGATCCACCACCGGGTGAAGAACAACCTGCAGACCGTCGCGGCCCTGCTGCGCCTCCAGGCACGCCGGCTCGACGAACCGAAGGGGCGGGCGGCGCTCGAGGAGGCGGTGCGGCGGGTGGCCTCCATCGCGATCGTGCACGAGACGCTCAGCGACGATCCGCACGGCGAGTCGGTCGACTTCGACGACGTGCTCGACGGGCTGCGCCGTGGAGCCAGCGAGCTGGGGGCGCTCGGCCCAGATCACCACCGTGCGCGAGGGCTCGTTCGGACGCCTCAACCCCGACGTGGCCACGCCGCTGGCGATGGCCCTCAACGAGCTGCTGCAGAACGCGGTGGAGCACGGGTTCGGCCGGGAGGGCAGCGGGCAGATCCTGGTCCGGGTCGACCGCGACGGTGCGCGGCTCGTGGTCGAGGTGAGCGACGACGGAACGGGTCTGCCCGAAGGCTTCGACCCGGCCCGCGGCAACCTCGGACTCTCCATCGTCAGCACGTTGGTCGGTGAGCTGGGTGGCCGCCTCGAGATGCACGCCCGCTCCGGGCAGAACGGCACGACGGCCCGCCTGACCTTGGCGATGACGCCGAGGGCGGGCGGATGAGCCCACAGGCCAGGGGCCCGGAGCCGGGACGACCGGGCGCAGGAATCAGGCCGGGGTGCGGACCCTGGCGCGTGCGTTGCGACGCTTCAGTGCGCGGCGCTCGTCCTCGCCGAGCCCGCCCCACACGCCGTGGTCCTGGCCGGCCTCGAGTGCCCACGCGAGACACTGCTCGCGGACCTCGCAGCGTCGGCAGACCTGCTTGGCCTCCTCGATCTGCAGGATGGCCGGACCGGTGTTGCCGATGGGGAAGAAGAGCTCCGGGTCCTCGTCGAGGCAGGCAGAGCGATGGCGCCAATCCATGGCGGGCATCTCCGTTCTGATCAGGTCGCGGGCGGCAGGCTGGTGGTGGGTGCTGCCCGACTACGTCCCGAGCGCGGGGTAGGCGCCGGGCTCGTGACCGCCGATCAACATTGTGAACGCTTTCACGAGATCTCGCGCAGATTCACACGAGAACAAGCAGGTGGAGTGGTCGCTGGGCTCGGCCCGTGCTGATCACTCCTTAGATCGTGACAACTCTCAAGCGTGGGCACAACCCCCATTCGGGGTCGGGTTCCTCACAGCCGGACAACCGATGGACGCCGGATAACCTTCCCGGGTGTCCGAATCCGACGACGATGCCGCACGCCCGGGGCGTCGCGGGACTGCTCCCGCCTCGCCGTTCTCCCGCTGGGGCACTCCCGCGCCACTGGCTGCCGCGGCCGGGATCGTCGCGGTGCAGGGGATCATCGTCACGCTGCTGGCGATCGCCGACGCGGTCAGCGTCGGCGGCTACCGGTTGCTGATGGGCGTCACCGCGGCGATCTTCTTCGTCGCCTACGGGCTCGCCCTGCTGTTCTGCGCCTGGGGCCTGAACCGGATGCGGCCCTGGTCGCGGGGGCCGGCGCTGCTCTCGCAGCTGATCTGGCTGGGGATCGCCTGGAACTTCCGGGGGAGCCCCACCACGGTGGTCGCCATCGCCATCGCGGTGTCCGCAGCGCTGGTCCTGCTCGGCCTGCTCACGCCGACCTCCGTCGAGGCGCTCAACCGGCCCGAGCACCGAGCAGGGCACGAGGACTGACCCGTGGATCCGGACGCGTCGGTCGAAGGACGAGTCTCGCGCTGGCCCGACCGGACCGAAGTCGCCTGCGCTGGTTGAGGAAGGACGAAGTCCTGTCTCGAAACCCCCGCGGCCGACCCACTTGGCCGGGTTTCGCGACGGCGCTGGCGCGCCTCCTCGACCACCGGGGACACGCCATGACCGAATGCATCGTGCCGGGCACCAAGAACGGCCGCGTGACCTTCTCCCGGACCTGAGCAATGTGTTGCTCGGGGAACTCCACCGTGACCCGTCGACGGGGGTGACTGGGCGGGTGCGGCACGGAGCGAGAACGCCCTCGCCGGGTTCAGGCGGACTCGTCCAGCATCTCCCGGAGGTTCTCCAAGGTGCGTGAGAGCAGTCGGGAGACGTGCATCTGGGAGACCCCGATCTCGGCCGCGATCTGCGACTGGGTCATGCCACGGAAGAAGCGCAGCAACAGGATCTGCCGCTCGCGCACCGGGAGCTGCTCGATCAGCGGCTTGATCGACTCGCGGATCTCGACGTGCTCCAGCGCGACGTCCTCCTGGCCCATCGCCCCGAGCAGCGAGGGACCCTCGCCGTCCTCGCCGGCGTCCAGCGAGAGGGTCGAGTAGGCGTTGGCCGACTCGAGGCCCTCGAGCACCTCTTCGATGCTGACATCGATCCGCTCGGCGATCTCCCGGGGTGTGGCGGAACGACCCAGGCTCTGGGCGAGCTCACCGCTGGCCTTGCTGATCAGCATCCGCAGCTCCTGGAGCCGACGCGGCACCCGGATCGCCCAGCCCTTGTCCCGGAAGTGCCGCTTGATCTCACCGATGATCGTCGGGGTGGCATAGGTGGAGAACTCCACGCCGCGATCGAGGTCGAAGCGATCGATCGACTTCAGCAGTCCGATCGTGCCGACCTGGACCAGGTCGTCGTACGGCTCGCCGCGGTTGCGGAACCGACGAGCACAGTGCTCGACGAGTGGCAGGTGCAGGTGCACCAGCAGCGTCTCGGCACTCGCCACGGCGTCGTTCGGCGCACGCCTGGTCGCACAGCTCCACGAACAAGGTGTTGCTTTGGTCGCGAACCGACGGCTCGGTGCCCTCGTCGGAGACGCCGTCGCTCAGCTGCTGTGCTCCCTCGGTCATGACGTCAGCCCGGCAGTCCCGACAGCTCCGAGGCCATGGCCAAGGTGATCGCGATCGACTCCGCGGTCACCTGGGAGGAGGTCCTGGTCGTCAGCGCGCTGAGCACCTGCCAGGCGAAGCCCTCGCGGTCCAGGTCCTCGGGGGAGTCCGCCTGCGCGGTGACGGTGATCGTCAGGTCGCGCTCACCCAGCGCGTAGGACGCCACCAGCTCGCCGCCCGGACGCGCGCGGCCGAGCACCATCGCACAGGCCTCACCCATCGCGATCCTGAGGTCCTCGATGTCGTCGACGGTGAAGTCGAGACGAGCCGCCAGCGCAGCGCTGGTGCTCCGCAGCACCGCGACGTACGCCGTCTTCGCCGGCACGCGCAGCTCCACGTCGGGTCGCTTGCTCACTCGTTCCGCCTCCGTCCGCCCCGTCCGCATCCGGGCCCGTCCGCCAGAGTAGGGGCTTTGCCGGGCACCGGCAGAGATTTCCCATGGGCGGACATGCGGAGGGGGAGAGGTCCCGCTGACGCGGTGCCTCTCCCCTTGCCTGACCAAGCAGGCCCTTCGCTTCGCTCAGGCGAGCGGATGCCTGCTCACCGTGGTGCGGTGGTGGGCGGACATGCGGAGGGGAGAGGTCCCGCTGACGCGTGCCTCTCCCCTTGCCTGACCAAGCAGGCCCTTCGCTTCGCTCAGGCGAGCGGATGCCTGCTCACCGTGGTGCGGTGGTGGGCGGACATGCGGAGGGGGAGAGGTCCCGCTGACGCGGTGCCTCTCCCCTTGCCTGACCAAGCAGGCCCTTCGCTTCGCTCAGGCCTTCTTGGTCTCCCAGAAGATCTCTGCGATCTCGTCGATCTTGGCGAGCAGCTGGTCGGCCGTCTCGGCGTCCATCGAGCCCTTGGTGCCGGTCGCGCCGGCGAGCTTCGTGGCCTCGTTGACGAGCACGTGCAGCTGCGGGTACTTCTCGAAGTGCGGCGGCTTGAAGTAGTCCGTCCACAGCACCCAGAGGTGGTGCTTGACCAGCTCCGAGCGCTGCTCCTTGATCAGCACCGCGCGGGTGCGGAAGTCCGGGTCGTCGTTGTCGGCCAGCTTGGTGATGATGCCCTTGATCGACTCGGCCTCGATCTTGGCCTGGGCGGGGTCGTAGACACCGCACGGCAGGTCGCAGTGGGCGGAGACGTCCATGGTCGGTGCAAAGAATCGCGACAGCATGCTGTTCCTTTCCAAGGGAGATGTGGCGCTCCTCGACGAAATCGCCACGCCTGCGACACTACTCGTGTCGATGCGCACGAGGGGGTGTGGCCCGTGCCCCGGATCGGGATGGCGCGCGTGCGCGGACGTTCGATGCTGCCCACGTTGCGCGACGGTGATCGTCTGCTGGTGGCTCACGACGCACGGGTCCGCCCGGGCGACCTGGTCGTGGTCCGGTTGCCCGACGGGACCGGCAGCGTCGTGGCGGTCAAGCGGGCGACCGTGCGAGTCGACCCGGGTTGGTGGGTCGAGCGCGACAACCCCCGCGAGGGCGTGGACTCCGCCCGGGTCGGCGCCATCGCCGACGACGACGTGCTGGCCGTCGTGCTCCTGCGGCTGTGGCCCGGCCCCCGCCGGCGGTTCCCGGCACCGACGGACACGGTCTGACGAGGGGGCCTGGTCGACTGGTGTGACACGATCGCGAGGTGTCCGAGACCGATGAGCAGCAGGCCCGGGATGCCGATCCGGTGTTCGCCCTCCACCGGGGCGGCAAGATGGCGATCGAGCCGACCGTGGCGCTGGAGGGACGTGAGGACCTGTCCCTGGCCTACACCCCCGGCGTCGCCCGGGTGTGCGAGGCGATCGCCGCGGAGCCGGAGCTTCTCGACACCTACACCTGGGTGGCCAACACGGTCGCGGTGGTGACCGACGGGTCGGCCGTCCTCGGCCTGGGCAACATCGGTCCGCGCGGAGCGATGCCGGTGATGGAGGGCAAGGCCGTGCTGTTCAAGAAGTTCGGTGGCGTCGACTCCGTCCCGATCACCCTCGACACCCAGGACACCGAGGAGATCATCGAGACGGTGGTCCGGATGGCGCCGAGCTTCGGCGGGATCAACCTCGAGGACATCTCCGCTCCACGCTGCTTCGAGATCGAGGACCGGCTCAAGCAGGTGCTCGACGTCCCGGTCTTCCACGACGACCAGCACGGGACCGCGGTGGTGGTGCTGGCCGCGCTGGACAACGCCCTGAAGGTGACCGGGCGGCTGATGGAGACCACGCGCGTCGTGGTCGTCGGAGCGGGCGCGGCCGGCGTCGCGTGCACCCGGATCCTGCTCGCGGCCGGCCTGCGCGACGTGGTGGTGCTGGACAGCAAGGGCGTGCTGCACTCCGGTCGCGGCGACCTCAACCCGGTCAAGGCGGCCCTGGCCGCGGACACCGCCGACCGGCACGACCGCAAGGGCCTGCTCAGCGACGTGCTGCCCGGTGCCGACGTGCTGATCGGAGTCTCTGGCGGCAACATCGGCGAGGACCTCGTCGCCACGATGGCCGAGGACGCGATCATCTTCGGGCTGGCCAACCCCACGCCGGAGGTGATGCCGGAGATCGCGCACCGGCACGCCCGCGTGGTAGCCACGGGTCGCTCGGACTTCCCCAACCAGATCAACAACGTGCTGGCCTTCCCGGGGATCTTCCGGGGTGCGCTCGACGTCCGCGCGAGTGCCATCACCGAGGGGATGAAGCTGGCCGCGGCTCAAGCGCTGGCGGCGCTCGTCGGCGACGACCTGGCCGAGGACATGGTGATTCCCTCGCCCTTCGACGAGCGGGTGGGCCCGGCCGTCTCGTCGGCCGTCGCCGAGGCGGCTCGTCGCGACGGGGTCGCCCGGCGCTAGTCGGACGTGGCCGGACGTGACCGGACGTGGTCGGGGCGGACCCGTCCTGGTCAGGCCACCTCGTCGACCTCGGGCAGCGGTGTACGCCGGACACGCGCGGTGAGCACGTAGGTCACCGCCGCGATCACCAGCCCCAGCACTCCGGCGAGAACGAAACCGGACTGCCACCCGCCGCGGTCGAGAGCGACTCCCACCAACGGTGCGCCGAGCGCGCCGCCCGTCGTGAGGGCCGAGCCCTGCCATCCCATCGCCTCCCCGCGCACCGCCGGGGGCACGACCCGGCTGAGGTCGTCGATGGTGGCGGTGATGGTCGGTGCGCAGAAGAAGCCGGTGAGGAAGAGCAGGACGGCGAACTCCCACCGGTCCTGGGCGAGCGGCACCAGCAGCGCCGTGGCGGCGAGCAGCGCGATCAGGACGGACGAGGGCGGGTGTCGGCGAAGTGCGCCGTAGGTCAGCCCGCCGATGGCCGAGCTGAGCCCCCAGAGCCCGAGCACCCAGCCGATCGAGCCGGCGTGGTCCATCTCGCGCAGGGCGGCGACGGTGCCGAGGTCCTCCCCGGTCAGCACGACGGTCGCTGCGAGAGCGACCGCGAGGATGCCGGCCACCGCGGGGCTGAACCACGACCGCACCGAGTGCCGCTCCTCTGCGGTCGGCCCCTCATCCAGGTGGGTGCGGATCGGTGGGTCCACCACCCACAGCCAGCCCGCCCCGACCACGCTGAGCAGCTGGCTGCCCAGCAACGCGACCGGCGTGGGCAGCGCCGTCGCCGCGACGACGCCCAGCACCGGGCCGATCATGAAGGAGACCTCGACCATCACCGAGTCCAGCGAGAGCGCCGCGGTGCGCTGGTCGTGGGACACCGCGCCGATCAGGACCTGGCGCACGATGGAGAAGTGCGGCACCACGAAGATCCCGGCCAGCGCCACGAACCCCAGGAGCGGCAGGTAGCCGACCCATGGCGCGATGCTCCAGCACACCGTCAGCACCACCAGGGACGGTGCCACCGTCGCGCGGAGCCCGATCCGGTCCAGGCGGCGCCCCCGCCAGGGCCCGCTGATCGCGAGGGCTCCGGCCAGCACCGTCTCGACCAGGCCGGCCGCGGTGTACGAGCGGTCGAGATGACCGACGACGTGCAGCGTGAGCACCACCGCGGAGGCGAAGATCGGGATCCGGATCAGCGTGCTCAGCACCAGGATCCGACGCACGTCGCGGACCTTGAGCAGCTCAAGGTACGTCGTCATGCCCACGGGAACACTTCATCACCTTCGACCGACCCTGGTCGCGCGTGTTCACGTCGTGTGGCTGCGTTGTCTGACGGACCACTAGGGTCGAGGACATGTACGCCGCATCCGTCGAGACCTTTTCCGCCGACGACCCGCTGTCCAGCCTGGTGCTGGGCGAGCGCCCCGATCCGGACGTGCCCGACGGCTGGACGACGGTCACGGTCAAGGCCGCGTCGTTGAACCACCACGACCTGTTCTCGCTGCGAGGGGTCGGGCTCAAGGAGGAGCAGCTGCCGATGATCCTCGGCACCGACGCGGCCGGGGTCGACGAGGACGGCAACGAGGTCGTCGTCCACTCGGTGATCAACGCCCCGACGTGGACTGGCGACGACACCCTGGACCCCGAGCGGTCCCTGCTCAGTGAGCGCTACCAGGGCGCGCTGGCCGAGCGGGTCGCCGTGCCCCGACGCAACGTCGTGGCGAAGCCGGATGGGCTCTCCTTCGCCGAGGCCGCCTGCCTGCCGACGGCCTGGCTCACGGCGTACCGGATGCTGTTCGGTCAGGGCGCGTTCACCCCCGGTGACACGGTGCTGGTCCAAGGTGCCGGTGGCGGCGTGTCGAGCGCGGCGATCATGCTCGCCCGGGCCGGCGGCCTGCGGGTCTTCGCGACGAGCCGCGACGAGGCCAAGCGCGCGCGGGCGCTCGAGATCGGCGCCCACGAGGCCTTCGAGTCGGGCGCCCGGCTGCCGACGAAGGTCGACGGAGTGATCGAGACCGTCGGCAAGGCGACCTGGGGTCACTCGATCAAGTCACTGCGCCCCGGAGGCACCCTGGTCACCAGCGGGACGACGTCGGGCCCGGACATCGACGCCGAGCTGACCCGGATCTTCTTCCTGCAGCTGCGGGTGATCGGATCGACCATGGGCACGCGAGCCGAGCTGGCCGCCCTGGTCAACCTGCTCGACGCCACCGGCACCCGCCCGCTGATCGATCGGACGCTGCCGCTGGAGGCGGCGAAGGACGGCTTCGCGGCGATGGAGCAGGGCGACCTGTTCGGCAAGGTCGTCTTCACCCTCGACTGAGCCAGGAACCGCCCGGAGCGGACGGGTGCGGTCCGCGATCAGTCGGGGGAGCGGGACTGCCAGCCCAGGGCTCCGACCACCAGCATCCGGAGCTGGGTGCGCGCGACGTGCGCGATCTCGGGGTCGGCGCGGCGTGGGGTGTCGAGGAGCCTGTCGACGACTCCGACCATGGTTCCGACGATCATCTCGCTGAGGATGCTCAGGTCCTCCGGCGACCACGCCTCGGTCCCGGCGATCCGGGAGATGTCGGTGGCCAGCTCCTGCTCGCACAGCTCCAGCTCGTGCCTGATCGCCGAACGTACGACGCCCGAGCCGCCGTTGCGCTCGCGCGCGATGAAGCCGAAGTGCGCCTCCTGGGCCCGGACGTGGCGGATCAGCACCTCGACCGAGCCGGGGATCACGCCCTCCAGCGTCGTCCCGCCCCGCACGTCGCGCAGCATGGTGCGCAGCAGGACGAACGAGTCGTCGACCAGCACCAGGCCGAGCTGCTCGATCGAGTCGAAGTGCCGGTAGAAGCCGGTCGGCACGATCCCCACGTCGCGGGCGACCTGGCGCAGCGAGATGGAGGCCAGCCCGGTGTCAGCGCTGAGGGCGAGCGCGGAGTCGAGAATGGCCTGGCGGGTGCGCTCCTTGCGCTCCTGCCGGCTGACGATTCCGATCTCGGCCACCGATGCATCGTATCGAGACGGCCCCGGGCGGCCGGTTGCGAGGCAGGTCTCGTTGCCGTGGTGGCGCCGCCGGGCCGACACTGGGGGGATGGCACCCCGCGACGGTCGAGACGACCTCACCCCCGCTGAGATCCGCAAGGACGCCGTGCAGGAGACGGTGGAGGCGGCCGCCACCACGGTCGGTCAGGTCTCCACCATCGTGACCGGCGCTGTGCGCGACGTCGCCCGGGCGGTCGGCGGGCTGGCCACGGAGATCTTCGAGATCCGCGACGCGGCCCGCCGTGCCGCTGGTGGTCCCGCTGGTGGTGCGGGCGGTGGTGCCGGCGCAGCAGTCCGAGGAGGACCGGTGAAGCGCTACGACGTCTCCGGGGACACCCGGGCGAGGATGATCTCCGCGAGACGGTCGGGCGCCTCGTCGGGGATCCAGTGGCTGACCGCAGGCAGGATCTCCAGGCGGTAGTCGGCGACGACGTACCTCGCGCTCAGCTCGGCCCCGGTGCGCCCCAGGGCGCCGTCACCGTCGCTCCACACGTGCGTGGTCGGCACCCGCACGCGCCGCCCGAGGCCCTTGGGGTTGGACAGCGGCATCGCGCGGTACCAGTTCAGGCCACCACGCAGGGCGCCGTCGGCCGACGATCTCGCGGCGGTAGCGGGCGATGCCGGCCCGGTCCATGCCGGCGCTGGTCAGGAAGCGCTCACCGAGGCGGGTGGACAGCATCCGCTCGGGCAGCCACGGCAGCTGGAAGAAGCCCATGTACCAGCTCCGCCGGAGCTGGTCGAACGTGCGCAGCGAGGCCATCATCGCCCGCGGGTGCGGCACCGAGACCGTCGTCAGCGTCGTGACCTGCTCGGGGTGGGCGGCGGCCAGCGACCAGGCGACGGCGGCACCCCAGTCGTGGCCGACCACGTGCACCGCACCGGAGCCGACCGCGGTGATCAGCGCGGTGATGTCGTCGACCAGCGCCCCGAGGCGGTAGTCACCGCGGCGGGGCGGGCGGGCACCGGGGGAGTAGCCGCGCTGGTCGGGGGCGATGGTGCGGTAGCCCGCCCCGTGCAGGGCCGGGCGGACCTTGTCCCACGACGTCGACCGCTGGGGGAAGCCGTGCAGCAGCACGATGACCTCGCCGTCGAGCGGGCCCTCGTCCGTGACGTCGAACCTCAGTCCGGCGTGGGCGTACGTCGTGAGGCGCTCGGCGTTCGTGGGGTGGTCCATCGGGCCATCCTGCCGGGTCACTGTTCGAGCACGTGGCGCAGGTAGCGGTGCGGATCGGCCAGGTAGTCGCGCCAGTGCCCGACCAGCGCGAGGTCGTCGTACGTCGTCTCCCTGATGCCCCACTCGCCGACCTCCAGCAGCCGCGCCTCCGGCAACGAGGCGAGCAGCGGGGAGTGCGTGGCGCAGACCAGCTGGGAGCCGGCCCGGCCCAGGTCGTGCAGGGCGCCGAGCAGGGCCAGCTGGCCGGTGAAGGACAGCGCCGCCTCCGGCTCGTCGAGGCAGTAGAAGCCGGGGCCGCGGAACCGGGTGCGGAGCACCTCGAGGAAGGACTCGCCGTGGCTCATGGCGTGGAAGTCCGGCTCGAGCGGGTTCTGGCCGGGGTTGTCCTCGAGGTAGGAGTAGAAGCCGTGCATCGACTCCGCGCGCAGGAAGAAGCCGCTCCGTCCGCCGCCGGGCGAGCGTTGCATCGACAGCCAGCGGTGCAGGGCGGACTCCGTCTCCCGCGTCGAGTGGCTCGCGCCCGTGCCGCCCCCCTCGACGGAGAGCCCGAAGCAGACCGCGAACGCCTCGACGAGGGTGGACTTGCCGGCACCGTTCTCGCCGTACAGCAGGGTCACGCCGGGTGTGACCTCGAAGCCGTCACGCAGCACCTGGTCGACGGCCGGCATGCCGGCCGGCCACTCGCCGGTGGCGTGGCCGTTGGGCACGAACCGGCGCACGGCGCGGGAGTCGAAGCCCTCACCGATCCGGCGCGTCATCGCGACAGCGCTCAGTCGTCGTCGGGGTCGTCGAGGCGGGCCAGCCAGGTGGCCAGCCGCTCGACGGCCGTCTCGAACTCCGGGTGGACGTCGCTGAACTCGCTGAGCCGCTCGGCCAGCCAGGCCAGAGTGACCTCCTCCTCGCCTCGCCGGGAGGACAGCTCCTCGACACCACGATCGGTGAAGTACATCCGTGCTCCCTCAGCGAACTTCGCCGAAGGCCTGCTCGAGCAACGCCTTCTGCTCCTCGACGTGGCGTGAGTGCTGGCCCACGGCCGGTGAGCTGGAGGCGGGCCGCGAGATCACCTCGACGTGTCCACCGAGCTCGGGGAACACGTTGAGCCGCAAGAACGACGCCGGGCCCATGTTGGCCGGCTCGTCCTGCACCCAGCGGACGGACTTGAGGTTCGGGTAGCGCGACAGCTCGGCCTTCAGCTCCTCGATCGGCTCGGGGTAGAACTGCTCGATCCGGGCGATCGCGGTGGTGGGGTCGTCGCCCTGGCGCTTGCCGCGGTCGACCATCAGGTCCCAGGTGATCCGTCCGCTGCAGAGGACCAGGGTGTCCACCTGCTCGGGATCGACGACGCCGTCGCCGATCATCGGGCGGAACGTCGTCTCGCCGGTGAAGTCCTCCGGCCGCGACGCCGCCTCCTTGCGCTTGAGCATCGACTTGGGGGTGAACACGATCAGCGGGTGGTGGTTCTCGTCCAGCGCGTGGCGGCGCAGCAGGTGGAAGTAGCTCGCCGGCGTCGAGGGCTGGGCGACGAAGAACGCCTTGTCCGCGGCCATCTGCAGGAACCGCTCGATCCGGGCCGAGGAGTGGTCGGAACCCTGGCCCTCGTAGCCGTGCGGCAGCAGCAGGACGACACCGGACTCCTGGCGCCACTTGGTCTTCGAGGAGGTGATGAACTCGTCGATCACTGTCTGCGCGCCGTTGACGAAGTCGCCGAACTGCGCCTCCCACAGCACCAGGGCGTCGGGACGGGCCACGGAGTAGCCGTACTCGAAGCCGAGGGCGGCGTACTCGGAGAGCAGCGAGTCGTAGGCGTAGAACTGCGACTGGTCCTCGGTGAGGTTCGCCAGGGGCGTCCACTCGTGGGCGTTCACCCGGTCGATGATCGTGGCGAACCGGGACACGAACGTGCCGCGGCGGGAGTCCTGGCCGGCCAGGCGCACCGGGCGGCCGTCCATCAGCAGCGACCCGAGGGCGAGGATCTCCCCGGTGCCCCAGTCGATCGGACCCTCGGCGATCGAGGCCGCGCGACGCTGCAGCTGCGGGAGCACCTTGGGGTGCACGGTGAAGCCGTCGGGGGCGCTGACGTGGGCGTCCGCGATCCGCTTCAGGACCTCCTGGGTGATCGCGGTGCCCGAGGGATCGCCCTCGTGGCTCTTCTCGGGGTAGTCCGGGACGGTCATCCACTCCTTGGGAGCGCTGGTCGCCTCGCGCACCTCGGTGAAGACCCGCTCGAGCTGCTGCTGGTAGTTGCGCAGCACCTTCTCCGCCTCGTCCAGGGTGATGTCGCCGCGGCCGATCAGGGACTCGGTGTAGAGCTTGCGCACGGAGCGCTTCTGCTCGATCAGGTCGTACATCAGCGGCTGGGTGTACGACGGGTCGTCACCCTCGTTGTGACCGCGCCGGCGGTAGCAGACCAGGTCGACCACGACGTCCTTGTTGAACGCCTGGCGGTACTCGAAGGCCAGCCGGGCCACCCGGATGCAGGCCTCGGGGTCGTCTCCGTTGACGTGGAAGATCGGCGCCTGCACCATCCGCGCGACGTCCGTGCAGTAGAGCGAGGAGCGCGACTGGGCCGGGGAGGTCGTGAAGCCGACCTGGTTGTTGACCACCACGTGGATGGTGCCGCCGGTGCGGTAGCCGCGCAGCTGGGAGAGGTTGAGCGTCTCCGCCACCACTCCCTGGCCGGCGAAGGCGGCGTCACCGTGCACCAGCACGGGCAGCACCGGGAACTCCTCGCCCTGGTTGAGCATGTCCTGCTTGGCGCGGGCGATGCCCTCGAGCACCGGGTCGACCGCCTCGAGGTGCGACGGGTTCGCCGCCACCGAGACCTTGATCCGGTCGCCGTTCTCGGAGGCGAACTCACCCTCGGCGCCGAGGTGGTACTTCACGTCGCCGGAGCCCTGGACGGTGCGCGGGTCGATGTTGCCCTCGAACTCGCGGAAGATCTGGCCGTAGCTCTTGCCCACGATGTTGGCCAGCACGTTGAGCCGGCCGCGGTGGGCCATCCCGATGGTGACCTCGTCGAGGCCGGCCGCGGCGGCCGCCTCGCAGATCTCGTCGATCAGCGGGACGGTCGTCTCGCCGCCCTCGAGGCTGAACCGCTTCTGGCCGACGAACTTGGTCTGCAGGAAGGTCTCGAACGCCTCCGCCTGGTTGAGCTTGAGCAGGATCCGCAGCTGCTCCTCGCGCGGCGGCTTCTGGTGCGGCTGCTCGACGCGCTCCTGGATCCAGCGTCGCTGCTCGGGGTCCTGGATGTGCATGTACTCGATGCCGACGGTGCGGCAGTAGGAGTCGCGCAGGATGCCGAGGATGTCGCGCATCTTCATGAACCGGCGCTCGCCGCCGAACTCGCCGGTGGCGAACTCCCGGTCGAGGTCCCACAGGGTCAGCCCGTGCGACTCCACCTCGAGGTCGGGGTGGCTGCGCTGGCGGTACTCCAGCGGGTCGGTGTCGGCCATCATGTGCCCGCGCACCCGGTAGGAGTGGATCATCTCCAGGATCCGGGCCTGCTTGCCGACCTCGTCGTCGTGGCTGCGCGAGATGTCCGAGCTCCACCGGATCGGCTCGTAGGGGATCCGCAGCGAGCGGAAGATCTCGTCGTAGAAGTCCTGCTCGCCCAGCAGCAGCTTGTGCATGCGGCCCAGGAACTCACCCGACAGCGCGCCCTGGATCACGCGGTGGTCGTAGGTCGAGGTCAGGGTCATGACCTTGCTGATCGCGTTGCGGGTGATCGTCTCCTCCGACGCGCCCTGGTACTCCGGGGAGAAGTCCATCGAGCCGACGCCGATGATCGCGCCCTGGCCCTTCATCAGCCGGGCCACCGAGTGGTTGGTGCCCAGCGTGCCCGGGTTGGTCAGGCTGATCGAGGTGCCCTGGAAGTCCGCCACGGTGAGCTTGTTGTCGCGGGCCCGGCGTACGACGTCCTCGTAGGCGGTCCAGAAGTGGGCGAAGTCCATCGTCTCGGTGCCCTTGATCGAGGGCACGAGCAGCTGACGGGTGCCGTCGTCCTTCGCCATGTCGATGGCCAGGCCGAGGTTGATGTGCGCCGGGGTGATCAGGTTGGGCTTGCCGTCGACCGTCTCGAAGCCGACGTTCATCGCCGGGGTCTCCCCCAGCGCCTTGACCAGGGCGTAGCCGATCAGGTGGGTGAAGGAGACCTTGCCGCCGCGGGCGCGGGCGAGATGGTTGTTGATCACCGTGCGGTTGTCCCAGAGCAGCTTGACCGGGACGGTGCGCACGCTGGTCGCGGTCGGCACGGTGAGCGAGTCGTCCATGTTCTTGACCGTGCGGGCGGGGGCCCCACGCAGCACGGTCAGCTTCGGCTCGTCGTCGGTCTCGGACTCCTCCGGGGCCTCCGCGTCCTTGCCCTTGCCCGAGTCCTTCGCCGTCTCGGCCTGCTGGGGCCCACCGGGGCGCTTGGCCGTCCTGGCCGGCGCCTCCTTCGGCACCGCGTCCTTGCTCGGCTCGGTCTTGACGGCCTCGGACGCCGACCTCGGCTCGGCCGACCTCGGCTCGGCCGGCTTCGACGACGTCCGCTGGGTGGGAGCGGGAGCCGACTTCGGGCCACCGGTGCTCACCTGGGGGGCGGCCCCGGCGCCGTTGGACGACGACCCGGACCCGGACCCGGACCCGGTGCTCCCCGGGCTCCCGTTCGAGGGGGACCCGGCGGGCGCGGCATCGTTGCCGTAACGACGGAAGTGCTCCTGCCAGGCCTTGTCCACGCTGTGGGGATCCTGGCTGAACCGCTCGAACATCTCGTCCACGAGCCACTCGTTGGCTCCGAACGCAGACAGGGAGTTGCCTTCAGCCTTCTGGCCGGTCGACTCGGGCACCGCTGGTTTCGCCTCTTCCGCATCGCTGGGGGGAACGAGGTCAAGGCTAGCCGTCCGACACGCCGAATACAGGGGGGCCCGGTGCGTCTGGTGCCTCACTTTCTCGCGAGGTCGCGGTGCGGGCCCGCGGTGCGGACGGATCCTCGGTCGTCGAACCCGGGTCGGCCGTGGTCGTGGCGGCGCGCAGGCCTCCCGCAACGGCTCCGGGACGGGTCGATCGAGATCGAGCAGCGAGGCTGAGCGCCGGGCGGGCGAGCGGGTCCATCGGGGTGGGCCGACGCTCGGTACGGTCGGGGCATCTCCCTGCGCCTACCTGGGCCCAGGACGTCGGATCGAGGTCGCCCATGGTCGAGCCAGCACCGGGGTACGACCCGTCCCAGAACAGCGTCCACCGCTACACCAACACCGCGGTCCTCTCGGTCGAGCGGGTGGAGGCGCCCGTCACCCTCACCTCCGACGAGCTCGACGAGCGGCTGCGCGAGGTCTACCGGCGCACGCGGATGCGCGGGGGCATCCTCGAGGGGCTGGTCGGCATCCGCGAGCGTCGCCGCTGGGCCGGCGGGAGGGCGTGACCTTCATCGACGGCGCGGTCGCCGCCGGACAGGCCGCGGTCGCTGCCAGCGGTGTGGTCCCCGCCGACATCGGCCTGATGATCAACACCTCGCTGAGCCGCAACTGGCTGGAGCCCTCCACCGCGGTCGTGATCCACGACGCGCTCGGGCTGCCGCGCTCGTGCCAGAACTTCGACGTGACCAACGCCTGCCTCGGCTTCGTCAACGGCATGGAGATCGCCGGGGCGATGATCGACGCCGGCCTGGTCGACTACGCGCTCGTGGTCGACGCCGAGGACTCCGCGCCGGTGCAGGAGTCGACGATCGCGCGGCTGACCGACGGGCACCAGCCGCTCCGCGGACGTGATGTCGGAGTTCGCCGCGCTGACCCTGGGCTCGGGCGCGGCCGCGATGGTGCTCGGCCGCGCCGACCGGCACCCGGAGGGCCACCGGGTCGTCGCCGCGGTGAGCCGCGCCGGCACCGAGCACCACGAGCTGTGCGTCGGGGACAACGAGACGATGTTCACCGACCTCAAGGGTCTGCTCGAGGCCGGGCTGGACCTGTCCGCCGGGCTGTTGGCGGAGGCCGCGAAGGACTTCGGCTGGGACCAGGGGATGGACCGCTACTTCGTGCACCAGGTCTCCCAGGTGCACACCGACGCGCTCTGCGAGCGGCTCGGCATCGACCCCGAGCGGGTGCCGCGCACCTTCCCGGAGTTCGGCAACATCGGCCCCGCCTCGGTGCCCTTCACGCTCGCCGGGCACAGCTCGGACCTCGCGAGCGGTGACCGGGTGCTGCTGATGGGCATCGGCTCGGGCCTGAACGCCTGCTGCCTCGAGCTGGCGTGGTGAGCACCTTCGTCGAGCGGTCCCGAGCCCGGTGCCCCACGGCCTGCCCGGCCTGGACCGGGCCTGGTCCGCGGACGCTCGTCGTCCCGGACGGTCGGGGGACGCCGCCCAGGGGCGTCCCGCGCACCTGGCACCTGCTCGACAACGGCGCCGAGCCGGTCCACGGCACCGTGCTCTGCGTCCACGGCAACCCCACCTGGTCCTACCTGTGGCGCGGCCTGCTCGCGGCGGCCCCGGCCGGGTGGCGGGTGGTCGCCCCCGACCACCTCGGGATGGGGTTCTCCGAGCGGACCGAGGCGCCGCGCGACGTCGCGCAGCGCGTCGCCGACCTGGGCGCGCTCACCGACGCCCTGGGCATCGACGGCCCGGTCGTCACCGTCGGCCACGACTGGGGCGGCATCATCTCGCTGGGCTGGGCCCTGGCCGCACCGCGACCAGCTGCGCGGCGTCGTGCTCGGCAACACCGCCGTCGCCCAGCCCCCGGGCGACCTCGGCCCGCCGCTGATCCGGCTGGCCGACCTGCCCGGCGTACGCCCCTTCGGCTGCGTCGCGACCCCGATCTTCGTCCGCGCGACGACGGCGCTCTCGCGGCCGGCGCTGCCCCGCGAGGTGCGCGACGCCCTGGCGCTGCCGTACGCCGACCGCGCGCGACGCCAGGCGTGTGGGGGACTTCGTGGCCGACATCCCGTTCTCCCGTGGGCACCCGTCGTACGACGTGGTGGCGGAGCTGGCCGAGGGCGTGCGCACCCTCGACGTCCCGGCACTGATGTTCTGGGGACCGCGCGACCCGGTCTTCGGCGAGCGCTACCTCGCCGACCTGCGCGAGCGGCTCCCGCACGCGCAGGTCCACCGCTTCGAGGGCGCCTCGCACCTGGTCACCGAGGACGCCCCGCAGTACGCCGCCGCCGTCGCGACCTGGCTCGACGACCTGGACGCTCCGGTACGCCCGCCCGACGTCGCCCAGGAGCTCGCCGCAGGACGATCGCCCAGGCACCCGGGACGCCGGGACGCTGTGGTCCGCGCTGGAGGCCCGCGCCGACGACCCGGCGCCGGTGCTGTCGGCCGCCGACGGCACGGTCAGCTGGGCGGCGCTGTCGCGTCGGGTGACCGAGCTGGCCGCCGGGCTCGCCGCGGTCGGCGTACGCCCCGGGGACCGCATCGGGCTCCTGGTCGAGCCCTCGGCCGACCTGACGTCGGTGGTCTACGCCGCGTGGCGGGCCGGCGCGGTCGTGGTCGTGGCCGACAAGGGTCTCGGCTTCGCCGGCATGCGCCGGGCGCTGCGCGGCGCCGGGCTCGACCACGTCGTCGCCTCGGGCGCCCGGCTGGCCGCGGCCCGGGCGATGGGCCTGCCCGGCTCGCGGATCTCGGTGCGCCCGGTCTCCGCTCCGCTGCGCCGGACCTGGGGCGCAGCGCTCGGCGTCGCCCACGACCTCGACGAGCTGGCGCTGCTCGGTGCGCGCTCGCCGATGCCGCCGGCGCCCGACCCTGACGAACGACTGCGCGGTGGTCTTCACCTCGGGCGCGACCGGTCCGGCCAAGGGCGTCGCCTACCGGCACCGACAGGTTCTCGCCCAGGTCGAGCTGGTGCGCGCGACCTACGCCCTGGGCCCGACGAGGCGTTCGTCGCCGCCTTCGCGCCCTTCGCCATCCTCGGTCCGGCCCTCGGCCTCGGCTCGTCGGTGCCCGACATCGACGTCACCGCCCCGGAGACGCTGACCGCACCGCTGCTGGCCGACGCGGTCGCGGCCGTCGACGCCACCGTGGTCTTCGCCTCTCCGGCGGCGCTGCGCCGGGTGGTGGCGACCCGCGCCGACGCTCAGCCGGCGCAGCGGTCGAGCGCTGGCGCGGGTCCGGCTGCTGATGTCGGCCGGGGCGCCGGTGCCGGCCGGCCTGCTCAGCGACCTCGGCGAGGTGCTGCCCGGCGCCAGCCTGCACACGCCGTACGGCATGACCGAGGCGCTGCCGGTCACCGACGTCTGCCTCGAGGAGATCCTGGCCGCCGGCCCGGGCGAGGGCGTCTGCGTCGGCGCCCCGCTGCCGGGCGTCGAGGTCGCGGTGGCGCCGCTGGGCGCCGTGGGGGAGCCTCACCGACCGGTCCGGCGTCGACCGGCGAGATCTGCGTGCGGGCCGCCCACGTCAAGGACCGCTACGACGCGCTGTGGATGACCCAGCGCGTCTCGGCCCGGTACCGCGGCTGGCACCGCACCGGCGACGTCGGCCACCCGACGCGAGGGCCGGCTGTGGGTGGAGGGCCGACTGGTGCACGTGGTGGACACCGCCGACGGGCCGGTGACACCGGTCGGGATCGAGCAGCGGGTCGAGGCCGTGCCCGGGGTGGGTGCGGCCGCGGTCGTCGGGGTCGGTCCCGTCGGGACCCAGGCGCTGGTGGTCGTGGTGGTGCCGGAGGTCGGGTCCCGGGCCCTGGGAGGCCGGCTCAGGTTCCGAGTCGCCCGACGACGGTTGCGCCCGGCGGCGTACGAGCTCGCCGAGCGTGTCCGTCGGGCCGCCGGTGTGCCGGTCGCGGCGGTGCTCACCGCCGACCGGTTGCCGCTGGACATCCGGCACGCCTCCAAGGTCGACCGGGCCGAGGTGGCCCGCCGGGCTGCGCTGACCCTGGCCGGTCGCGGCAGCGCGTGAGCGTGCCCCGGTGAAGGTCCTGCGTGACGGGCGCCTCGGGGCTGCTCGGGCGGACCACTGCCACGATGCTGGTCGAGCGGGGTGACGAGGTCACCGTGCTGCAGCGCCGGCCGGCGGGCCTGGCCTGCCGCGAGGTGCTGGGCGACGTGAGCGATCCCGACGTCGTTCGCCGGGCCGCCCGCGGCCAGGACGCCGTGCTGCACCTGGCCGCCAAGGTGGACGTGGTCGGCCCGCTGGCCGACTACGTCCGGGCCAACGTGGGCGGCACCCGCGCCGTCGTGCACGCCTGCCGCAGCGAGGGGGTCGGTCGCCTGGTCCAGGTCTCGTCCCCGTCGGTGGCCCACGCCGGGCGCCCGCTGGTCGGGGACGGCGCCGAGCCTGCCGACCCGGCCGCGACCCGCGGCCCCTACTCCCGCACGAAGGCCGAGGCCGAGCTGCTCGCCCTGGGCGCCGACGACCCCGACGGGCCGGCTGGCCGTGCTGGCGGTCCGCCCGCACCTGGTCTGGGGACCGGGGGACACCCAGCTGGTCGCCCGACTGGTCGCCCGCGCCCGAGCCGGGCGGCTGGTGGTCCTCGGCGCCGGCGCCGCGCTGATCGACACGACGTACGTCGACGACGCGGCGTCCGCCCTGGTGGCCGCCGTCGACGCCTGCGGCCCCGACGCGCACGGCGTAGCCCTCGTGGTCAGCGGTGGTGAGCCGCGCCCGGTCGTCGAGATCCTGGAGCGGGTCTGCCGCGCCGCCGGCGTCCCGCCGCCCCGTCGCCACGTCCCGGTCGCGCTCGGCCTGCTGGCGGGTGCTGCCGTCGATGCCGTCTGGGCGCTGACGGGCCGCACCGACACCCCGCCGCTGACCCGGTTCCTGGCCGAGCAGCTGAGCACGGCGCACTGGTTCGACCAGCGCCGCACGCGCGAGGTGCTGCGCTGGCGACCCGAGGTCGGGCTGGAGGCCGGCTTCGAGCGACTCGCTGACCTGGTACGCCACCGGCTGAGCGCCAGGTGTGCGGTGGGTGCCCCCGGAAGGATTCGAACCTTCGCTTCCGCCTCCGGAGGGCGGCACTCTATCCCCTGAGCTACGGGGGCCTCGGGTCGCAGGGAACGCTACCGCAGGCTCCACAGCGAGACGAATCGTGATCCGGAGGTGGGGCCCGAGAGTCCGCCGGGTCAGGCGAGGGAGTCGTCGTGGTCGGCGGTGAGAGCACCTCCGGCATCGCCGGTGTTCACCACACCCGACGGCTCGATGAGCAGGGCGTGCACCTCACCGACCGCGGTCGGGCAGTGCTCGACACCGCACGGGACGACGTAGAGCTGGCCGGGGCCTAGCGTGACGTCGCCGGCCCGCATCGCGATGGTCAGCTCGCCGGCGAGCACGAGGAAGAGCTCGTCGGTGTCGTCGTGCGTGTGCCAGGTGAATTCACCCTGGACCTTGACGACCTTGATCTCGTAGTCGTTCATCCGCGCCACCACCTTCGGTGACCATTGGTCGGAGAACCTCGACAGCTTCTCGGCCAGGTCGACGACGCGTGGGTCCATCCGTCCATGGTGCACGACCGTGCGTCCGGCCCGGGCGACAACTCGGTCGTCCGGTGCCCCCGGGCGCCGATAGGCTTGGTCGGTGACCCCGGACCAGCTCTCCTCGACGATCATCGACGTCCTGCAGACCCTCGTGCTCGACGGTGACGTGGTGCTGCCCGACGGCGCGCCGGAGACGGTCGTGGTCGAGCGCCCCCGCAGCAAGGAGCACGGCGACTACGCCACCAACGTGGCGCTGCAGCTGGCCAAGAAGGCCGGCACCAACCCGCGGGCCTTCGCCGAGCTGGTCGCGGCCCGGCTGCGCGAGGCCGAGGGCATCGCAGCGGTCGACATCGCCGGTCCCGGGTTCTTGAACATCACCGTCGCCGCCGACGCCCAGGGCCAGGTCGCCTCCGACGTGGTGGCGGCGGGTGCGGCGTACGGCGCGGCTCCGACGCGCTGGGCGGCGAGCGGATCAACCTCGAGTTCGTCTCGGCCAACCCGACCGGGCCCATGCACCTGGGCCACACCCGGTGGGCCGCGGTCGGCGACGCGCTCGGGCGGGTGCTGAGTGCCGCCGGTGGCGACGTCGCACGGGAGTACTACTTCAACGACCGCGGCTCGCAGATGGACAAGTTCGGGCTCTCCGTCGTGGCTCTCGCGACAGGTGAGCCGGTGCCCGAGGACGGCTACGGGGCGTACGTCGCCGACCTGGCGGCGCGGGTCGTCGCCGACCGGCCCGACATCCTGGACCTGGCGGAGCCCGAGCGCGCGGTGGCCTTCCGGGAGGAGGGCTACCGGATCCTGTTCGCCGAGCAGCAGGCCCTGCTCGCGGGGTTCGGCACGGAGTTCGACGTCTGGTTCCACGAGGACGACCTGCACGACGGCGGCGGGTCCGTCGACCGACGACCTGGAGAAGCTGCGCGGCCAGGGCCACCTCTTCGACGCGGACGGTGCCGCTGTGGATGCGGACGACGGAGTTCGGCGACGACAAGGACCGGGTGCTGATCAGTCCAACGGTGAGCGGACCTACTTCGCCAGCGACACGGCGTACTACCTGGACAAGCGGAGCCGGGGCTTCGACCGGTGCGTCTACCTGCTCGGCGCCGACCACCACGGCTACGTCGGTCGGCTGCGGGCGATGGCGGCGTGCGCGGTGACGACCCGGACAGAACATCGAGGTGCTGATCGGGCAGCTGGTCAAGATCCTCGCCGACGGCCAGGAGCTGAAGCTGTCCAAGCGGGCCGGCACGATCGTCACCCTCGCCGAGCTGGTCGAGCTGATCGGGGTCGACGCCCTGCGCTACACCCTGGCCAGGTTCCCGGCCGACTCACCCCTGACCCTCGACGTGGCGGAGATGACCCGGCAGGCCAGCGACAACCCGGTCTTCTACGTCCAGTACGCCCACGCCCGGCTGTCCAGCATCCTGCGCAACGCCCGCGACCTCGGCCTGGCCCCGGCCGCGCACCCCGAGCTGCTCACGCACGACAAGGAGGGCGATCTGCTGCGGGCGCTCGCCGAGTTCCCGCGGGTGGTCGCGGCGGCCGCCGAGCCTGCGCGAGCCGCACCGGGTGGCGCGCTACCTGGAGGACACGGCGGCGGCGTTCCACAAGTTCTACGACCACTGCCGGGTGCTGCCGCAGGGCGACGAGGAGCCCGGCGACCTGCACGCGGCGCGGCTGGTGCTGGTCGACGCGACCCGGCAGGTGCTGGCCAACGGGCTCGACCTCCTCGGGGTCTCCGCCCCCGAGCGGATGTGAGCACCCGATGACCCACGAGGCCGGCTGGGCGCACGCGCCCGGAGCCCTGCGCGGCCCGGCCTGGCTGCAGCCAGCCCGTCGATCCCAACGCGCTGGTGCCGCTGCTGTGGTCGGGCACCGCGCACAAGGCCGAGCGGTGACCTGGTCGTCGGCGGGGTCGCCGTCGCCGACCTGGTCGCCGAGCACGGCAGCCCGGCGTACGTGCTGGACGAGGCGGACTTCCGCGCGCGGGCCGGTGCCTTCCGCGACGCGTTCACCAGCAGAGCCTGGACTGGGACGTCTACTACGCGGGCAAGGCGTTCCTGTGCACCGCGGTGGCGCGCTGGGTGGCGGAGGAGGGTCTGTGCCTCGACGTCTGCTCCGCCGGCGAGCTCGCGGTGGCGCTGCGGGCCGGGTTCGACCCGGCCCGGATCGGCTACCACGGCAACAACAAGACCGTCGCCGAGCTGCGGCGCGCGGTCGGGGCCGGCGTCGGGCGGATCGTCGCTCGACTCCTTCGACGAGATCGACCGGCTGGCGGCGATCACGGCGGAGGACCGGGCGGCCCGGGGCGTCGGGGTGATGGTGCGGGTGACGGCGGGGGTCGAGGCGCACACCCACGAGTACATCGCCACCGCGCACGAGGACCAGAAGTTCGGCTTCTCGATCACCAGCGGCGACGCCCTCGAGGCCGTACGCCGGGTGCTCGCTGCCCCGGGCCTGGAGCTGCTCGGTCTGCACTCCCACATCGGCAGCCAGATCTTCGACTCCTCGGGCTTCGAGGTGGCGGCCCGCCGGGTACTCGCGCTGCACGCCAGCGTCGCGCGCGAGCTCGGCGTGACCATGGCGGAGATGGACCTCGGCGGCGGCTTCGGGATCGCCTACACGACCCAGGACGACCCGTCGGACCCGGCGCGGCTGGCCAGCCGAGATGTCGGCGATCGTCGAGCACGAGTGCCGTGCGCTCGGCGTCGAGGCGCCGCGGCTCTCGATCGAGCCCGGCCGGGCGATCGTCGGGCCCGGCGATGTGCACCGTCTACACCGTCGGCACCGTCAAGCCGGTCGCGCTCGACGGGGGCGCCGTGCGCACCTACGTCTCGGTCGACGGCGGGATGAGCGACAACATCCGCACCGCGCTCTACGACGCCGACTACTCCTGCACGCTCGCCAACCGGCCCAGCGACGCCGCGCCGGTGCTCGCCCGGGTCGTCGGCAAGCACTGCGAGGCCGGCGACATCGTCGTCAAGGACGAGTTCGTGCCCGGCGACATCGCGCCCGGCGACCTGCTGGCGGTGCCCGGGACCGGGGCGTACTGCCGCTCGATGGCCTCCAACTACAACCACGCCCTGCGCCCGCCGGTGGTCGCCGTGCGCGACGGCCGCTCGCGCGTGCTGCTGCGCCGCGAGACCGAGGACGACCTGCTCGCCACCGACGTCGGGCTGAGCACCGCGGCGTCGCGTCGGCGCCTGGACCGGTCCGAGTCCGGACGCCGGGCCCCGGCGATGGGACATGAGCCGGTGAGGACTTCACACAAGCCGCTGCGCGTCGCCCTGCTCGGCTGCGGCGTCGTCGGCAGCCAGGTGGCCCGGCTGATCCACGAGCAGGCCGCGGACCTGACCGCGCGGGTGGGCGCACCGGTCGAGATCGCCGGTGTCGCCGTACGCCGACCGAGCCTGGCCCGCGACGCGCACGTCCCGGCCGAGCTGGTCACCACCGACGCGATGGGCCTGGCCACGCGCGACGACGTCGACCTGGTGGTCGAGGTGATCGGGGGCATCGAGCCCGCCCGGTCGCTGATCGTCGCCGCGCTCGAGCACGGCGCCTCCGTGGTCACGGCCAACAAGGCGCTGCTCGCCGAGGACGGCCCGACCCTGTTCGCAGCGGCGGAGAAGGCTGGTCGCGACCTGTACTACGAGGCGTCGGTCGCGGGGGCGATCCCGATCCTGCGCCCGCTGATGGAGTCGCTGGCCGGCGACCGCGTGACCCGGGTGCTGGGCATCGTCAACGGCACCACGAACTTCATCCTCGACCGGATGGACAGCCAGGGCAGCGGTTTCTCCGACGCGCTCGAGGAGGCGCAGGCGCTGGGGTACGCCGAGGCCGACCCGACCGCGGACGTCGAGGGCTTCGACGCCGCGGCCAAGGCCGCGATCCTGGCCAGCCTGGCCTTCCACACCCGGGTCACCGCGATGGACGTGCACCGCGAGGGCATCTCCGAGGTGACCGCGAGCGACGTCCGCTCGGCGCGCGACATGGGCGCGGTGGTCAAGCTGCTGGCCATCTGCGAGCTGGTCGAAGGCCCCGAGCGGGCCGGCCGTGACGCGCGCGGGTGCATCCGGCGATGATCCCGGCGGCCCACCCGCTGGCCAGCGTGCGCGAGGCCTACAACGCGGTGTTCGTCGAGAGCGAGGCCGCCGGTCAGCTGATGTTCTACGGCCCCGGCGCCGGCGGGGCGCCGACCGCGAGCGCGGTGCTCGGCGACCTGGTCACGGCCGCGCGCAACCGGCTCGCCGGGGTGCGCGGCGCGGCCGACTCGGCGTACGCCGACCTGCCGGTGCTGAGCATGGGGGAGACCCAGACGCGCTACCACATCCAGCTCGACGTCGACGACAAGGCGGGCGTGCTGGCCAGCGTCGCGCAGGCCTTCGCCGAGCACGACGTGTCGATCCAGACCGTGCGCCAGGAGGGTCGCGGCGACGACGCGGCCGCTGGTGGTGGTCTCGCACCGGGCCTCCGACGCCGACCTGGCCGCGACCGTCGAGGAGCTGCGGGCGATGTCGTTCGTGCGCGAGGTCTCCTCGGTGATGCGCGTGGAGGGGGACCAGGAGTGAGGCGGCCGTGAACGCCCTCACCTCGGCGCCGACTCGCACCCACCAGTGGCGTGGGGTGATCGAGGAGTACCGCGAGCGCCTGGACATCCCGGCCGACACCCCGACCATCACGCTGCGCGAGGGCGGGACGCCCGCTGGTCGAGAGCGGCTGGCTCTCCGGCGTCCTCGGCGCGGAGGTCTGGCTCAAGGTCGAGGGGGACAACCCGACCGGCTCGTTCAAGGACCGCGGGCATGACCGTCGCGCTGTCCTGCGCCGTCGGCGAGGGTGCGGAGGCCGTGGTGTGCGCCTCGACGGGCAACACGTCGGCGTCGATGGCGGCGTACGCCGCGAAGGCGGGCGTCAAGCCGCTGGTGCTGGTGCCGCAGGGCAAGATCGCCGCCGGCAAGCTCGCCCAGGCGATCGTGCACGGCGCCCAGGTGATCATGGTGCGGGGCAACTTCGACGACTGCCTGCGGCTCTCGCGAGGGCTGGCCGAGAACTACCCGGTCGCGCTGGTGAACTCGGTCAACCCGATGCGGCTGCAGGGCCAGAAGACCGGCGCGTTCGAGATCGTCGACTTCCTCGGCGACGCCCCCGACGTGCACGTGCTGCCCACCGGCAACGCCGGCAACATCTCGGCGTACTGGCTGGGCTACCGCGAGGACCACGCTGCCGGCCGCATCGCATCGCTGCCGGTGATGCGCGGCTGGCAGGCCTGGGGTGCGGCGCCCCTGGTCGACGGTGCTCCGGTCGCGGACCCCGAGACGCTCGCCTCGGCGATCCGGATCGGCAACCCGGCGTCCTGGAAGCTCGCGGTCGCGGCCGCCGAGGAGTCGGGCGGGATGTTCCGCAAGGTCACCGACGACCAGATCCTCGCCGCCCAGCGCGACCTGGCCGCCCGCGACGGCGTCTTCGTCGAGCCCGCCTCGGCCGCCGGTGTCGCCGGGCTGCTGCTCGAGCACGGCGAGGGCGCCGACCTGAGCGGGCGAGCGGGTGGTGGTCACGGTCACCGGGCACGGGCTCAAGGACATCGACACCGCGCTGTCGACCTTCACCGACATCGTCGACAACGTGGTCGACGCCGACGTGTCGGCGGCGGCCCGGGCCGCCGGCCTGTCCTGACGTGACCCTACGTCGCACGGGCCGGTCACCGTCACGGTGCCGGCCACCAGCGCCAACCTCGGCCCCGGCTTCGACAGCCTCGGGCTCGCGCTCGACCTGCGCGACACCCTGCGCGCCGAGGTGGTCGACGGACCGCTGCGGATCACGGTGGAGGGTGAGGGGGCCGAGCGAGGTGCCGCTCGACCGAGGAGCACCTGGTGCACGTCGCGATGCGCGCGGCGTTCGCGGCGATGGAGGTGCCGGAGCCGGCCGTCACGCTGCACTGCCGCAACGTGATCCCGCACGCGCGCGGCCTCGGCTCGTCGTCGGCCGCCATCGTCGGTGGCATCGTGCTGGCCCGGGCGCTCGTCGACGACGGTGAGCAGCTCCTGCCCGACCCGGCGGCGCTCGGCCTGGCCACCCGGCTCGAGGGCCATCCCGACAACGTCGCGCCGGCGCTGTACGGCGGCTTCACGGTGGCGGCCCGCGGCCGACCACGGCTCGACGAGGTCCCGGTCGGTCGTTCCAGCTGGTGCGCCTCGACGTGGTCGACGAGGTCGGGGCGGTGCTGTTCGTGCCCGCCCGGCTCGCTGAGCACCCAGACGGCCCGCGCGTCTGCTGCCCGACGTCGTCCCGCACGCCGACGCCGCCGGCAACGCCGCCCGCGCCGCGATGCTGGTGGTCGCGCTCACCGCGCGGCCGCAGACCCTGCTGGTCGCGACCGAGGACGCCCTGCACCAGGAGTACCGGCGTCCGGCCATGCCCGAGTCGATGGCCCTGGTCGACGCGCTGCGCGCCGAAGGGGTGGCCGCCGTGGTCTCCGGGGCCGGGCCGTCGGTGCTGGTCCTCGGCGAGCCGGACGCGCTCGAGGCCGCTGCACGCGCGCACGCCGCCGGGCTGGGCGTCGTACACGCCTCGCGTCGGTGGTCCCGGGGCCAGGGTCGAGGGCCAGGGCTGAAGCATCGTCCGGCACGGCCCGGATCCGGGCGCGGGTGAAATCCAGCGTGCCCGGTGCTACCGTGATCGAGCGCTGAGCCGGAGCCCGCCCTGCGGTGCACCGAGCGGCGCAACCCCTCGCGATCTGCTCTCCTTCCGCGGCCCGGCGCCGCCGCGCTGCGGATCTGGTCCTGGCAGGCCGTGCGTTCGATCTCATGCCGCCTCCTCTGTGTGGTGCGGCCTGTAACCCGGGGAAGGAACCCCTGCATGACCGACACGATCGACACCTCCGGCGCGCCCGGCCGGCGACAGCCTCGGCCGCGCGCCGCGGCGGCCTCAACACCAAGCTGATGCCCGAGCTCAGGCGATCGCCGCGGGCCTGGGCATCAAGACGGCCGGGATGAAGAAGGCCGACCTCGTCGGTGCCATCAGGGGCGCCCAGTCCGGTGGTCAGCTGTGCCCAGTCGGGTGGGCTCAGTCGGGGCCCCGGCAGAAGTCCGCCGCCGGGAAGGCCGAGCGGAAGGCGCGCACCCGAGGACAAGCCGGGACCGGTCCGAGCCGCCCAGGAGCAGCCGACCAGCCGCACGAGACCGGGCCGACCACGACGCGCAGGTCGCCGGCGCGGCACGGACCTCGACTCCGGTGCGGCGAAGCCGCCCCGAGCCGGCCACGAGCCGGCCCGGCGACGCACCGCGGCAGCGCGCCGAGAGGACAAGCCGGGGGCAGCGACAAGCCGGGAGCGACCAGCGAGGCCGGGACGACCAGCCGAGGGCCAGCGACAAGACCGCCAGAGCGACAGGTCCGGGCGCGACAGGTCGGGCAGCGACGGCGCAGCGACCGACAGCAGCGACAAGTCCGGCAGACGACAGGTCCGGCAGCGACAAGTCGGGCAACGAGCAGCCGTCCGGCGCGAACGACAAGTCGGGCAACGAGCAGGTCCGGCAACGACCAGCGTGACGGGGACCAGCGCGACAACGGGAACCAGGGCCAGACGACGACCAGCCGGGGGCCGACGCAACCGGCGGCGCCGCGGACGTGACCGGCGAGCGGCCCCAGGGTGGTGGCGGCGCGTGGCGGAAGCGCCAGCGGCGGTCGGCGGTGGTGGCGCGGGCAGCAGCGGTGGCGCGCAACCGCAGCGAGCCGGACACCCAGATCCTCGAGGACGACGTGCTCACGCCGTGCGCGGGCATCCTCGACGTGCTCGACAACTACGCGTTCGTGCGGACCAGCGGCTACCTGCCCGGGCACCGAGGACGTCTACGTCTCGCTGTCGATGGTGCGCAAGCTCGGCCTGCGGCGCGGCGACGCGATCACCGGTCAGGTGCGCCAGCCGCGCGAGGGCGAGCGCAAGGAGAAGTTCAACCCGCTGGTCCAGATCGACAGCGTCAACGGGGGCGACCCCGAGGCGGCCCGCAGCCGCGTCGGAGTTCGACAAGCTGACCCCGCTCTACCCGCAGCGAGCGGCTGCGCCTGGAGACCGACGCCGACCAACCTGATCGGGCGCATCGTCGACATCGCGGCGCCGATCGGCAAGGGCCAGCGCGGCCTGGTCGTCTCGCCCGCCAAGGCCGGCAAGACGATGATCCTGCAGTCGATCGCCGACTCGGTCACGCACAACAACCCCGAGTGCCACCTGATGGTCGTGCTGGTCGACGAGCGCCCCGAGGAGGTCACCGACTTCGAGCGCTCGGTCAACGGCGAGGTGATCGCCTCGACCTTCGACCGGCCGGCGGTCGACCACACCACGGTCGCCGAGCTGGCCATCGAGCGCGCCAAGCGGCTCGTCGAGCTCGGCCACGACGTGGTCGTCCTGCTCGACGGCATCACCCGGCTCGGCCGGGCCTACAACCTCGCCGCGCCCGGCGTCCGGCCGGATCCTGGCCGGCGGCGTCGACTCGGCCGCGCTCTACCCGCCGAAGCGCTTCTTCGGCGCGGCCCGCAACATCGAGAACGGCGGCTCGCTGACCATCCTGGCCACGGCGCTGGTCGAGAGCGGCTCGAGGATGGACGAGGTGATCTTCGAGGAGTTCCACGGCACCGCCAACATGGAGATCCGGCTGCGCCGCGACCTCGCCGACAAGCGGATCTTCCCGGCCATCGACGCCGTCCGGTCCGGCACCCGCCGCGAGGAGCTGCTGATGAGCGAGCAGGAGCTCGCCATCGTCTGGAAGCTGCGTCGCGTGCTGTCCGAGCTCGACGGCCAGCAGGCCCTCGAGCTGCTGCTGCAGCGGCTGCGGGCGACGCGCACCAACGTCGAGTTCCTGATGCGGTGCAGAAGTCGGCCCCGAAGCCGGCCACGGACCGAGCGACGGTCCGCCCACCGGCCGGCGAGGGACCGGGAATGACAACGGTTCTCACCTGGTTGTGCACATGACAGGTCAGCACAGCACGGACCGGATTCGTCCGGAGCCGACTCGCGGTGGCACAATCACTCGCTGGTTCCGGTTCACGTCCCCGCTCGGCGGACGACCCGGCGACCGACACCGAGAGGAACACCATGCAGAAGAACATCCACCCGAACTACACGCTCACCACCGTGACGTGCACCTGCGGGAACACCTTCCAGACCCGCAGCACCTCGGAGAGCGGCACCCTGCACTCCGACGTGTGCTCCAACTGCCACCCCTTCTACACCGGCAAGCAGAAGATCCTCGACACCGGTGGCCGCGTGGCCCGGTTCGAGGCCCGCTACGCCAAGAAGGCCGCTGCCACCAAGGACGAAGCCAAGAAGTAGCGCCTCACCGACACCGGCCCTGCACCTGACGTGCAGCGGCCGGTGTCGTGCGTCAGGGGCAGGATCGGACGAGCGCGAGGAGGTGGCGATGTTCGAGGCGGTCGAGGGGCTCCGGGAGGAGCACGCCGAGCTCGAGCCACGCCTGGCCGACCCGTCCGTGCACGCCGACCAGGGGCTGGCCAAGCGGCTCAACCAGCGCTACGCCGAGCTCTCGCGCGGTGCTGCGCGCCCACGCCGAGTGGCAGCAGCTGGGTGACGACGAGGGCGCTGCGCGCGAGCTGTCCGGCGAGGACCCGGCCTTCGCGCGAGGAGGCCGAGCAGCTCGCCGTACGCCGGGAGGCCGCGGCCGAGCGGCTGCGCGGGCTGCTGGTCCCGCGGGACCCCAGCGACGGCAAGGACGTGATCCTCGAGATCAAGTCCGGCGAGGGCGGTGAGGAGTCGGCCCTCTTCGCCGGCGACCTGCTGCGGATGTACACCCGCTACGCCGAGCAGCGGGGCTGGCGGACCGAGGTGATCGACGCGACCGAGTCCGACCTCGGCGGCTACAAGTCGGTGACGGTCGCGGTGAAGGCGAAGGGCACCCCGGAGCCGGGTGAGGCGCCGTACGCCCTGCTGAAGTTCGAGGGTGGCGTGCACCGGGTGCAGCGCGTGCCCGGTGACCGAGAGCCAGGGCCGGGTGCACACCAGCGCCGCCGGTGTCCTGGTGCTGCCCGAGGCGGAGACGGTGGACGTGCAGGTGGAGGACAAGGACCTGCGCATCGACGTCTACCGCTCGAGCGGCCCGGGTGGGCAGAGCGTCAACACGACGGACTCCGCGGTGCGGATCACGCACGTGCCCACCGGCATCGTGGCGAGCTGCCAGAACGAGAAGTCGCAGCTGCAGAACCGCGAGAGCGCAATGCGGATCCTGCGCTCCCGGCTGCTGGCCGCGGCCCAGGCCGACGCGGACGCGGAGGCCTCCGACGCCCGCCGCGCCCAGGTGCGCACGGTCGACCGCTCCGAGCGGATCCGCACCTACAACTTCGCCGAGAACCGGATCTCCGACCACCGCACCGGCTACAAGTCCTACAACCTCGACCAGGTGCTCGACGGCGCCCTCGACCCCGTGATCGAGAGCAGCGTGGTGGCCGACCTCGCGGCGCGGCTCGACGCGCTGGGGGAGCCGTGAGCGGCGGCTGCTCGACGGCTGCTGCGTGCGGGTGCGCGCCGCCTCGCCGACGCGGGGGTGGCCAGTCCGGATCACGACGCGGCCGAGCTGCTCGCCCACGCGCTCGGCACGCACCCGGGGGCAGCTGGCGCTGCTCGACGACGTCGGCGTCGACGCGGTCGCGGCGGTACGACGCCCTGCTGGCCCGCCGCTGCGCCCGCGAGCCGCTGCAGCACCTGACGGGGGTCGCGGCCTTCCGGCACGTCGAGCTCGCCGTCGGGCCGGGGTCTTCGTCCCGCGGCCGGAGACCGAGCTGCTGGCCGGCTGGGCGATCGAGGCGGCAACGGTGGCGGGCGACTCCGGCTCGGCGCCTGTGGTGGTCGACCTCTGCTCGGGATCGGGTGCGATCGCGCTGAGCCTGGCCGACGAGGTGCCCGGCGCGGTGGTGCACGCCGTCGAGGTCGACCCGGGTGCGCTGCGCTGGGCCGAGCGCAACCTGGCGGGCAGTGGGGTGCTGCTGCACGCGGGAGACCTCGACGACGCCCTCCCGGAGCTGGACGGCGAGGTCGACGTGGTCGTCTGCAACCCGCCGTACATCCCGCTGGAGGCGTGGGAGTCGGTGGCTCCCGAGGTGCGCGACCACGATCCGGCCACCGCGCTCTGGTCCGGTGCAGGACGGGCTCGACGCGATGCGTCTGCTGGAGCGTACGGCGGCCCGGTTGCTGCGCGCCGGCGGCGTGCTCGGTGCCGAGCACGCCGACGCCCAGGGGGCGAGTGCCCCGGGAGTCTTCCGGGGCAGCGGCAGATGGGGTGACGTGCGCGATCACCAGGACCTGGCCGGCAAGGACCGGTTCCTCACGGCACGACGTCAGGCAGGGCTGGCACGATGAGCGATGTGGAACGACCTGAGCGCTACGACACCAGTGACACCGATCGACGTGAGGACGGCTTGGCCGCGGCCGCGCTGGCCGTGCGTCGTGGAGAGCTGGTGCTGCTGCCGACCGACACGGTGTACGGCGTCGGCTGCGACGCCTTCGACCCGACGGCGGTCAAGCGCCTGCTGAGCGCCAAGGGCCGTGGGCGGGAGATGCCGCCCCCGGTCCTGGTCTCGACCCTGACCACGCTGGACGCGCTGGCCGACGACGTGCCCGAGTGGGCGCGGCTGCTCACCGACGAGTTCTGGCCCGGCCCGCTGACCCTGGTGCTGCGCCAGCAGTCCTCCCTGCAGTGGGACCTCGGGGACGCCCGCGGCACCGTTGCGTTGCGGATGCCAGAGCACGACATCGCCCTGGACCTGATCCAGCGCACGGGTCCGCTGGCGGTGAGCTCGGCCAACGTGACCGGGATGCCGGCCGCGCTCGACGCCGACGACGCGATCGGGATGCTGGGCGACGAGGTCGTTGCGGTGCTCGACGCGGGCAAGGCGCCGGGTGGTGTCGCCTCCACGATCGTGGACTGCACCGGGCACACGCCCCGGGTGCTGCGGGAGGGCGCGGTGTCTCGCGAGCGGCTGCGCGCCGTGCTCGCCAAGGAGGGGCACTGGCTCGAGGAGGACGACGACGAGCCGCCGGCCCTCCCCGCGCCGGACGAGGCGGAGGTCGTGGAGGCAGACCTGGTTCCCGACGACGTGGTCGAGGACGAGCACGGCACCGTCGAGTCCGGCTCCGAGCCGGTGGACGTCGTCGAGGCGGACGTGGTCGAGGACTCCGCACCCGAGCTGGCACCGGCCAGGAAGCGGACGACGAAGACGGCGGCCGCCAAGAAGACCCCGACCAAGAAGACCCCGACCAAGAAGGCACCGACCAAGAAGGCACCGGCCAAGAAGGCGAACAAGAAGGCGTCGGCCACGAAGCGGACCACGGCGAAGACGTCGACCGCCGCGAGGACCACGACGAAGAAGGCGGCCACCAAGACGCCAGCCGCCAAGAAGACGACCGCCAAGAGGACCACCGCCAAGAAGACCACCGCCAAGCAGGCGCCCGCGGATCCTCCCGCTGCCGGGACCACCGGGCCGGCGACCGACGGAGGTTCGCAAGCCGGTGCGTGAGTACCTCGTGGTGTTCCTGGTCGCGGCCACCGTCAGCTACCTGCTGTGCGTGGTCGCCCGGGAGCTGGCGATGCACGCGGGTGCGGTCGCGCGGGTGCGCGACCGCGACGTCCACGCGATCCCGATCCCGTACTTCGGCGGGATCGCGATGCTCGGCGGCCTGGGGGCCGGCTTCCTCGTGGCCCGCCACCTGCCGTTCCTCTCGCTCGCCGGGGGCAAGGTGTTCCACGACGCCGGGATCGTGATCATCGCGGGCGCCATCATCTGCGCGGTCGGCGTGCTGGACGACCTGATCGAGCTCGACGCACTGACCAAGCTCGGCGGTCAGATCGTGGCGGCGGCGTTCCTGGTGGTCAACCAGGTGACGCTCTACTCCTTCCAGCTCCCGGGGCGCACCCAGTTCGTCCTGGACAGCTCCCAGGGTGCCCTGCTGACCATCATCCTGGTCGTGAGCACGATCAACGCCGTCAACTTCATCGACGGTCTGGACGGTCTGGCCGGTGGGGTGATCGGGATCGGCGCGATCGCCTTCTTCGCCTTCTCCTACAAGCTCGCCGACGTCAACGGCCAGACCCTGGCCATCACGGCCGCCCTGCTCAGCGCGGCGCTGGCCGGGGCCTGTGCGGGCTTCCTGCCGCACAACTTCTCGCCGGCCCGGATCTTCATGGGTGACTCCGGCTCGATGCTGCTCGGACTGGTGCTGGCCGGTTCCGCGCTGACCCTGACCGGGCAGTTCGCCAACGTCGACATCAGTCGTGGCGGCGAGGGCAGCCAGTCCAGCCTGCTGCCGATCCTGCTGCCGGTCCTGCTGCCCATCTCGATCCTGCTGGTGCCGTTCACCGACCTGGTGCTGGCGGTCGTCCGCCGCACGCGTGCGGGCATGATGTTCTACCACCCGGACAAGAAGCACCTGCATCACCGGCTGCTCGAGATCGGTCACTCGCAGCGCCGGGCCGTGCTGATCATGTGGCTGTGGGCGGCGCTGATCGCCTTCGGCACCGTGCTCGCCAGCCTGTACCCGAGTCCCGTGACCTGGGCCGCGATCGTGATCTGGCTGGCGGCCACGCTGATGGCCACCTTCGTGCTGCCGCGCCTGCGCCGCGACGGAGTGGCGGTCTGAGTGCCCCGGGCACTGTGCGTTTCCAGTGCCGCCAGACTTTGTGCTAGTTTTCACAAGCAACCGCAGACACGGACTCGAACCGCTTCGAGAGATCGGCCGCCGACGATGACGACCGCACCACTCGCACACCCCTCCCAGACCCTGACGCGGGCCTGCTCCCGGGGCCGGTCCAGTGCGCGGTCGCCACGGTCGAAGGCGCCTACGCGCTGTGGTAGTTTCGGCGGATCGAGCGCTGGTACGGCGGCGCGCGGGCGCATGCCCGCGCAGCGTGTCCGGGTGCGATTGCACGTGCACAGTCAGCCGGTCCGCTCGCGCCTCACGAAGCCCGCGACAGCAACCGACGAAAGCGACCAAGGTGGATGGCCGATGACGGTTCGCACGAGCACCCTGGCGGTGCCGACGAGCCGGGTCTGCGTGGACGCGACCTCGTCGGGCTCGGCGGGCTCCTGGTCGCAGCGGTGGTCTTCGGCCTCGTGGTCGGCTTCCTCGTCGACGACGCGGCCGGCACCGAGCCGGTCTTCACGCTCCTGGGCATCTTCCTCGGCATCGTCGCCGGTGGTGTCGGCTTCGCCGTCCGGGTCCGCTCCGCACTGCGGGGGTGAGGTCGGATGAGTCAGACCGAGACCCCGACGTCGGCCGCCGAGCCGACCGGCACGGCCCACACGGGTGAGTCCGCGTCCCTCGGTCGAGTGCTGCGTGACCAGAAGAAGGTCCTCTGGATAGGGCTGTTCTTCATGGTCGTCTCGTTCTGGGTCTGCGGTCCGCTGGGCCGCTGGACCCTCGGTACGGCCATCGCGGCGGGCGTCGCCCTGGCCGTGGCCAACCACGTGGCCACCGAGTTCTGGCTGCTCCGGCTGATCACGTCGGGCCGGGCGGCCACGCGCAACCAGATGATGGGTGCCACCCTGGTCCGCCTCGGTGTCCTCAGCGTCGTCGCGGTCGGGCTGGCCGTGCTGCTGTGGCCGGACGGGATCGGACTGCTGCTCGGTCTGGCGATCTTCCGCCTGATCACCCTGATGATGACCAGCATGACCTTGTTGAAGGAGCTGAAGCAGCCATGACGGCCATGACGCCAGTGCCGATGGACATCGAGATCCATCCCGGGGAGCACCCCACGGGCAAGCTCCTCGGAATGACCTTCAACCTGGACACGATCTGGGTCACCGTCGTGGCCGGCGCCGTCGTGCTGCTGCTCGGGTTCCTCGCCCGTCGCGCGCTGACCAAGCACAACGAGGACCACGTCCCCACCAAGCTGCAGCTGATCTGGGAGGGGCTGATCTCGACGGTCACGACCGAGGTCGAGGCCAACGTCGGGCGGGTCAACCCGCTGGTCGTCCCGCTCGCCGTCGCGCTGTTCTTCTTCATCCTGATCTGCAACTGGATCGAGGTGATCCCGACCGAGCTCAACACCAAGACGCACCTGCTGCCCTCGCCGACGGCCGACACCAACCTGACCTACGCCATGGCGATCATGGTGATGATCGGTGTGTGGGCGCACGGCATCAAGCAGCAGGGTCTGGGCGGCTACCTCGGTCACTTCTTCGCCAACGGCCCGCTGCTGGCTCCGCTGAACATCCTCGAAGAGCTGATCAAGCCGGTCACGCTGGCGCTGCGACTCTTCGGCAACATCTTCGCCGGCGGCATCATGCTGGCGCTGATCGGTGGGCTGGTGAGCCTGGCTCCCGCGAGCATCCCCATCGGCAGCGTCGCGACGGTCGTCCTCGACATCGTCTGGAAGGGCTTCGACACGATCTTCCTGGGTGCCCTCCAGGCCTTCATCTTCGCGCTGCTGACCGTCTTGTACTTCGGGATGGCCGGCGCTCACGAGGACCACGACGCGCACGACGAGCACGAATCCGCCGAGAAGTCCTCGGACCAGGCGGACCCCGCACCAGCGACCGCCTGAACGGCGTCATCGCAACCAGAGGTAACCCCACAGCGTCGTACGCACGACGCGGAACCAAGGAGCAGAGCAATGTCAGCAACTTCTGACTCGATCCAGCTGGCCGGCGCCTTCATCGGCGGTGGCCTGGCCCTCGGCGGCGGCGCCATCGGTGCCGGTATCGGTGACGGCCTGGCCGGTTCGTCCTACATCCAGGGCGTCGCCCGCCAGCCCGAGGCCCAGGGCCGGCTGCAGACGATCTTCTTCCTGACCGTCGGTCTGGTCGAGGCCGTGTACTTCATCAACCTGGCCTTCATGGCGCTGTTCGTCTTCGTCCTGGCCTGACGTAGACGTCTTCCCAGCCGCACCCACCCAAAGGACACAGTCGATGGCAGTTCCCATGGCCGAGAGCCAGAACTTCCTCGTGCCCAACGGCACCTTCATCGTCGAGCTGATCGCGTTCGCGATCATCGTCTTCCTGCTGGCGCGCTACATCATCCCGCCGATCAACAAGGCGATGACCGCGCGTCAGGAGGCGATCCGCAAGGAGTTCGCCGAGGCCGAGGACGCGAAGGCGGCCGCGAAGAAGGCGGAGGACGACTACAAGTCGCAGCTCTCCGACGCCCGCCACGAGGCCTCGCGGATCCGCGAGGAGGCGCGCGAGCAAGGTGCCCAGATCGTCGCCGAGATGCGCGAGCAGGGTCAGAACGAGCAGGCCCGGATCATCGAGCACGGGCACGCGCAGATCGCGGCCGAGCGGCAGCAGGCCGTGACGTCGCTGCGGGCCGAGGTCGGCACGCTGGCCACGTCCCTGGCCGGTCGGATCGTGGGCGAGAGCCTCGAGGACGACGAGCGCAGCGGCCGGGTCGTCGACCGCTTCCTGGCCGACCTGGAGACCCTGGAGGACTCGCGGGCCGCTGCCAGCGGCACCAGCGGCAAGGTCACGACGGGCGGCGACGCCTGATGATGCGAGGGGCTTCGGTCGAGGCGCTGGGCGAGCTGGGCGTCGCGCTCGGCCGCGTCCGCACCCAGGCCGACGCCGCCGTGGTCGGTGAGCAGCTCTTCGGCGCCGCCGACGTGCTGCGCACCGAGGTGGCGCTGCGTCGGGTCCTCACCGACGCGGCCGTCGAGGAGGACGCCAAGGCGGGCCTCGCGACCTCGGTCTTCGCCGAGTCCGTGTCGCAGGACACGATGACGCTGCTGGCCGACGCCGTACGCCGGCGCTGGACCAGGGGGCTCGACCTCCCCGACGCCCTGACCCAGGTGGCGGTGCAGGCCCTGGTCAGGTCCGAGGGCGTCAAGGCCGCACGGATGACCGACGAGCTGTTCGCGGTCGCCCAGCTGGTGGAGTCCGACGCCGGGCTGCGCTCGGCCCTGGGCGACCCGGCGCGCGCGGCCGATGACCGGTCCGCCCTGCTGGCCGGCCTGGTCGACGACAAGGTGCTGCCGGCGACCGCGCAGCTGGTCCGCCACGCCGTCGGCTCCGATGCCGGCCCGGTGATCGCGGTGCTGGCGCGCTACCAGAAGCTGGTCGCCGCCGCCCAGGACGAGATGGTGGCCGTCGTGCACAGCGCCCGCGAGCTCACCGAGTCCGAGCAGAACCGGATCTCCGCCGCGCTGAGCAAGCAGTACGCCACGACCGTGCACCTGCACCTGGTGCTCGACCCCGACCTCGTCGGTGGGCTGAAGGTCGAGATCGGTGACGACGTCATCGACGGCTCGGTCTCCGCCCGCCTCGACGACGCCCGACGCAAGATCGCCGGCTGACCCGGGCGCCAGCCCGGTTCGCCACCACAGACCACCCACGCCACACCGAAGGAAGAGGCATCACGATGACGGAGCTCTCCATTCGTCCCGACGAGATCCGCGACGCGCTCGCGAAGTACGTCAAGGACTACAAGCCGTCGGCCGCCAGCAAGGAAGAGGTCGGCACCGTCTCCGAGACCGGGGACGGGATCGCCCGGGTGACCGGGCTGCCGTCCGCGATGGCCAACGAGCTGCTCGAGTTCGAGGACGGCACCCGCGGCCTGGCGCTGAACCTCGACACCCGCGAGATCGGCGTCGTCATTCTCGGTGACTTCGACAAGATCGAGGAGGGCCAGACGGTCCGCCGTACCGGCGAGGTGCTCTCGGTCCCGGTGGGGGACAAGTTCCTCGGCCGCGTCATCGACCCGCTCGGCACCCCGATCGACGGCCTCGGCGACATCGAGGCGGAGGGCCGGCGGGCCCTCGAGCTGCAGGCCCCGACCGTGATGGACCGCAAGTCGGTGCACGAGCCGCTCGCCACCGGGATCAAGGCGATCGACGCGCTGACCCCGATCGGGCGCGGCCAGCGCCAGCTGGTGATCGGCGACCGCGCCACGGGCAAGACCACCGTCTGCGTCGACACGATCATCAACCAGAAGCAGAACTGGGAGAGCGGCGACCCCGACAAGCAGGTCCGCTGCATCTACGTCGCGATCGGCCAGAAGGGCTCGACCATCGCCTCGGTGCGCGGCTCCCTCGAGGAGGCCGGCGCTCTGGAGTACACCACCATCGTGGCCTCTCCGGCCTCCGACTCGGCCGGGTTCAAGTACCTCGCCCCGTACACCGGCTCGGCGATCGGCCAGCACTGGATGTACGACGGCAAGCACGTCCTGATCGTGTTCGACGACCTGTCCAAGCAGGCCGAGGCCTACCGCGCCGTGTCCCTGCTGCTGCGCCGCCCGCCGGGCCGTGAGGCCTACCCCGGCGACGTGTTCTACCTGCACAGCCGGTTGCTCGAGCGTTGTGCGAAGCTCTCCGACGACCTGGGTCACGGCTCGATGACCGGGCTGCCGATCATCGAGACCAAGGCCAACGACGTCTCGGCGTTCATCCCGACCAACGTCATCTCGATCACCGACGGCCAGATCTTCCTCCAGTCCGACCTGTTCGCCGCCAACCAGCGTCCCGCCATCGACGTCGGCATCTCGGTCTCGCGCGTGGGTGGTGCGGCGATGAGCAAGGCGATGAAGAGGGTCACCGGCTCGCTGAAGGTCGACCTGGCGCAGTTCCGGGCGATGGAGGCGTTCGCGATGTTCGCCTCCGACCTCGACGCCGCCTCGCGCCAGCAGCTCGACCGTGGTGGTCGCCTGATGGCCCTGCTGCGCCAGCCGGCCTACTCGCCGTACCCGCTCGACGAGATGACCGTCTCCTTGTGGACCGGGACGTCGGGTCGCCTCGACGCGGTGCCGACCGGCGACGTGCTGCGCTTCGAGAACGAGTTCCTCGACTACCTGCGCCGCTCGCACGAGGCCATCCTGGACGGGATCCGCGAGTCGCGGAACTTCACCGACGACACCGAGCAGGAGCTGGAGAAGGCCTACGACTCCTTCCTGGACCAGTTCGAGACCTCCGAGGGCGAGTCGATCAAGGCGGGCAGCGACCCGCAGGTCGATGCCACGACCGACGACGAGCTCGACCAGGAGCAGATCGTCAAGCAGAAGAGGTCCTGACCGATGGCCGTATCGCTGCGCGAGTACCGCGCGCGGATCAAGTCGACGGAGTCGATGAAGAAGATCACGCGCGCCATGGAGCTCATCGCTGCGTCCCGGATCATCAAGGCGCAGCAGCGGGCCCGGCAGGCCTCGCCGTACGCCCGTGAGCTGACCCGGGCGGTCTCCGCCGTCGCGACGTACGCCTCGGTCGACCACCCGCTGACCACGGAGCCCGAGAACCCGAAGCGGGCCGCGATCCTGGTCGTCACCAGCGACCGGGGTCTTGCCGGGGCCTACTCCTCCAGCGTGATCAAGGAGGGCGAGCGACTGGCCGAGCGGATGCGTGACGAGGGCAAGGAGGTCGTCACCTACATCACCGGGCGCAAGGGGGAGGCCTACTTCAAGTTCCGCAACCGCGACGTCGCCGGGGTGTGGACGGGCTTCTCCGACCAGCCGCAGTACGACGACGCCAAGGAGGTCGGCGAGGCCTTGATCTCGGCGTTCCTCGAGGGCGTCGACGACGACGGCGACTCCCCGGGGGAGGACGGCATCCTCGGCGTGCAGGAGGTCCACATCGTCTACACCCAGTTCAAGTCGATGCTGGTCCAGGAGCCGCAGAGCGTGCGGCTGCTGCCGCTCGAGGTGGTGGAGGGCGAGGAGAAGCCCGACGACCACGAGGTGCTTCCCCTCTACGAGTTCGAGCCCTCCGCCGAGGCCGTGCTCGACGCCCTGCTGCCGCGCTACGTGCAGAGCCGGATCTTCTTCGCCCTGCTCCAGGCCTCGGCCTCCGAGCTGGCCGCACGGCAGAAGGCGATGAAGTCCGCGACCGACAACGCTGATGAGCTGATCAAGAAGTTCACCCGCGTCGCCAACCAGGCCCGCCAGGCCGGCATCACCCAGGAAATCTCCGAGATCGTCGGCGGCGTCAACGCGCTGGCCGATGCGCAAGCCAACGAGTGAGTGAGTGAGTAAGAGATGACTGCCACCGCAGAAGAGACCACCGAGTCCAGCACCGGCGCGACCGGCCGGATCGCACGGGTGATCGGCCCCGTCGTCGACATCGAGTTCCCGACCGACGCGATGCCCGAGATGTACAACAAGCTCGAGACGGAGCTGACCCTGTCCGGGGAGACCAAGACGCTCTCGCTCGAGGTCGCCCAGCACATCGGCGACGGGATGGTCCGCGCGATCTCGCTGCAGCCCACCGACGGCCTCGTGCGCGGTGCCGAGGTGAGCGACACCGGCGGCCCGATCTCGGTGCCCGTCGGCGACGTCACCAAGGGCCACGTCTACAACGCCCTCGGCGAGGTGCTCAACCTCGAGGACGGCGAGGAGTACGACGTCACCGAGCGCTGGGGCATCCACCGCAAGGCGCCGGCCTTCGACCAGCTCGAGGCGAAGACCGAGATGTTCGAGACCGGCATCAAGGTGATCGACCTGCTCGCGCCGTACGTCACGGGCGGCAAGATCGGCCTGTTCGGTGGCGCCGGGGTCGGCAAGACCGTGCTGATCCAGGAGATGATCGCCCGGGTGGCCAAGGACCACGGCGGCGTCTCGGTGTTCGCCGGAGTCGGTGAGCGCACCCGCGAGGGCAACGACCTGATCGCCGAGATGGAGGAGGCCGGCGTTCTCGGTCAGACCGCTCTCGTCTTCGGCCAGATGGACGAGCCGCCGGGCACCCGGCTGCGCGTGGCGCTCTCGGCGCTGACCATGGCGGAGTACTTCCGTGACGTGCAGAGCCAGGACGTGCTGCTCTTCATCGACAACATCTTCCGCTTCACCCAGGCCGGCTCCGAGGTCTCGACCCTGCTCGGCCGGATGCCGTCCGCCGTGGGCTACCAGCCCAACCTGGCCGACGAGATGGGCACCCTGCAGGAGCGGATCACCTCGACGCGTGGTCACTCGATCACCTCGATGCAGGCGATCTACGTGCCCGCCGACGACTACACCGACCCGGCACCGGCGGCGACCTTCGCCCACCTCGACGCCACCACCGAGCTGTCGCGGGAGATCTCCTCGCTCGGGATCTACCCCGCGGTCGACCCGCTGACCTCGACGTCGCGGATCCTCGACGCGCAGTACATCGGCCAGTCGCACTACGACTGCGCGATCCGGATCAAGCAGATCCTGCAGCGCAACAAGGAGCTCCAGGACATCATCGCGATCCTCGGTGTCGACGAGCTCTCCGAGGAGGACAAGGTGATCGTCTCGCGGGCCCGCCGGATCCAGCGGTTCCTGTCGCAGAACACCTACGTGGCCAAGCAGTTCACCGGCCTCGAGGGCTCGACGGTGTCGGTGGCCGACACCATCGAGGCGTTCAACAAGATCGCCGACGGCGACTACGACCACGTGGCGGAGCAGGCCTTCTTCATGTGCGGTGGCCTCGACGACGTCGAGAAGAAGTGGGAAGAGATCCAGAATGGCTGACCCGCTCCAGGTGGAGCTCGTCTCGGCCGATCGCCTCGTGTGGTCGGGCGAGGCGACGATGGTGGTCGCCAAGACCGCCGAGGGCGACCTCGGCATCCTCAAGGACCACGCACCGCTGCTCTCGGTGATGGTCGAGGGTGCCGTCCAGATCCAGCGCGAGGGCCAGGACACCCTGGTCGCCGCGGTGGACTCCGGGTTCCTCTCGATGGCAGCCAACCGGGTCTCGATCCTGACCGAGCACGCCGAGCTGTCGTCGGACATCGACGTCGAGGCGGCGAAGGCCGAGATCGAGCGGCTCTCCGGCTCGGACCCGGACGACGAGGAGGCCCAGACCGGGCTCCGTCAGGCCCAGGCCCGAGTACGCGCAGCCGAGCAGGCCTGATTCCCGCGCCCGCGGGAGACGTCACGACGAGGGGATGATCGGTGGCGCTCTGGGAGTGGCTGGCTGACTCGGCCGGGCTGCTGCTGGTCCTCGCGCTGCTCTACGGCCTGGCTCTCGTCGTACGACGCAAGGCGCTGGCTCGCAACGGCGGCACGTTCGAGCTGTCCCTGCGTGTGCGCGACCTCGGTCGCGGCCGCGGCTGGGTGCTGGGTCTGGGCCGCTACTCGGGCGACCGCCTGGAGTGGTTCCGGATCTTCTCCCTCTGGCCACGCCCCCGGCAGAGCTGGGCGCGCGTCGACCTGACCTACGACAGCCAGCGGGACCCGGAGGGCGGGGAGCGGCTCACCCTGTACGCCGGCCACCTCGTCGTGGTCTGCGGATCGTGCCAGGGCCCGGTCCAGCTCGCGATGAGCCCGAGCGCCCTGACCGGGCTGCAGTCCTGGCTCGAGGCGGGGCCTCCGGGAGCCGCCTCGCTCCGCGAACGGTGAGTGCTCGCCTGGTCCAGGCGCGCAACGCGGTCGCGGTCTCCTTCGCGCTGAACGGGTTCGCCTTCGCCAACTGGGCCTCCCGGATCCCCGAGGTCCGGGCCCGGCTCGAGCTCGACAACGCCCAGCTGGGACTGTTGCTGCTCTGCCTCTCCGTCGGCTCGCTGGTCGCGCTGCCGGCGGCCGGGACGCTGATCGGACGGCTCAGCGCCGCGGGCGTCGTACGCCTGGGCACGGTGTTCAACGCCGTCGGTCTGCTGGTGATCTCCTTCGGTGTCACCGGCGTCACGACCTGGTGGGTCGCCGGCATCGGGATGGCCGGCTTCGGGATGGGCACCGGGGTGTGGGACGTCGCGATGAACGTCGAGGGGGCGGACGTCGAGCGAAGGATCTCTCGCACGATCATGCCGCGCTTCCACGCGGGCTTCAGCGCCGGGACCGTGCTGGGGGCCGGGATCGGGGCCCTGGCCGTGCTGGTCGACCTGCCGATGCTCGTGCACCTGGGCCTCGTCGCCGGCGTGGTGCTCGTCGCCAGCGTGGTCTCGGCCGGCTGGTTCCTGCCCGTCGAGGAGGCTGTCGCCGCGCCGAGCGGTGCGGCGCGCACCGGCTCGGCCTGGCTCGAGCCGCGCACCCTGCTGGTCGGGGTGATGGTGCTGGCCCTGGCGCTGACCGAGGGGACCGCGAACGACTGGCTCGCGGTGGCCCTGCACGACGGGTACGACGTCGAACGCTGGGTCGGCGTCCTGGGCTTCGCGGGATTCGTGGCCGCGATGACCGCGGGCCGGATGGTGGGCCCGGGGCTGCTCGACCGGCACGGCCGGGTGCCGGTCCTGTGGACGACCATGGCGCTGGCCGGCACCGGCGTGCTGCTGGTCGTGCTGGGCCAGCTCTGGTGGCTCGTCGTGCCCGGGATCGTGCTGTGGGGCCTCGGCGCCTCGCTCGGCTTCCCGGTCGGGATGAGTGCCGCCGCCGACGATCCGGCCCGGGCGGCGGCCCGGGTCAGCGTGGTCTCGACGATCGGCTACTCGGCGTTCCTCGCCGGCCCACCCCTGCTCGGCTTCATCGGCGACCACGTCGGCACGCTGAACTCGCTGCTGGTGGTCGCCGTCCTGCTGGTCCCCGCAGCCCTGGCCGTGCCCGCCGCCCGCCCCCAGCGCTGACCGGGCAGGTTTTCACGGCTGAGAGTGCTGACCGGGCAGGTTTTCACCGCTGAGGCCGCCGACCGGGCGCGAATTCACGCCCGGTCAGCGTCGTACGACGTGAATTTGTGCCCGGTCAGCGTCGTACGACGTGAATTTGTGCCCGGTCAGCGCTCGCCGCCGGGCTGCCACAGCACGTCGCCGGTGCCGGCGGCGTGGTTGGCGTGGCGGGCCAGCACGAAGAGCAGGTCGGAGAGCCGGTTGAGGTAGGTGAGCGAGAGCGGGTTCATCGCGGCCGCGTACGCCGCGTGGGCCCGCCACGCGTCCCGCTCCGCGCGCCGGCACACGGTGCGGGCGACGTGCAGGTGCGCCGAGGCGAGGGTGCCGCCGTTGAGGATGAAGGAGCGCAGCTTGTCGAGCGCCTCGTTGTAGTGGTCGATCCAGGCCTCGAGGCGGTCGACGTACTCCTGCTCGACCCGCAGCGGCGGGTACTCCGGATCCTCGACGACCGGGGTGCACAGGTCGGCGCCGACGTCGAAGAGCTCGTTCTGCACCTGCAGCAGCACCGCGGCGACGTCGTCCGGCACCCCGCCCGCCGCCAGGGCGACCCCGATGTGGGCGTTGGTCTCGTCGACGGTCGCGTAGGCCTCGAGCCGAGGGTCGGTCTTGGACGTGTCGCTCATGTCGCCGAGCTTCGTCATGCCCTTGTCGCCGGTCCGGGTGTAGATCCTCGTCAGGTTGACCATGGGCCCAGCGTAGGTCCCGGTGCAGGTGGAACGGCGTAGCGTAGGAGCCCGGCAAGGGAAAGGTCGCACCATGAAGGGGTACCGGGACCCGAGGGTGGTCCTCGACGGCAACGAGCTGGAGCTGAAGGGCTACTACTTCCCCTGGGGCACGAAACGGATCCGCGACGACCAGGTCGTCGGGGTCAGCGTGCGTCGGCTGGGGACCTGGTCCGGGCGGTTCCGGATCTGGGGCACCACCAGTCCGAGGCGCTGGTTCCCCCTCGATGTCGGGCGGATGACCAAGCAGGTGGGATTCGAGTTCGACCTCGGCACCCGGGTCAATCCCGTGGTGACTCCCGACGATCCTGCGGCGTTCACCGCCGCACTGAAGCAGTGCGGCGTCCGGGTCCTCGACGCGTCGTGATCCTGGGCGTGACCGGATCCGGCAAGTCGGTGCTGGCGGCCCGGGTCGCGCGCCTGATCGGGTCCCCGGACCACACGATGGACGATCTCTACTGGACCCCGGGCTGGTTGAAGGTGCCCGTCGAGCAGCGGCTGGAGGCGTACGCCGCGATCGCTGCCTCGCCCCGCTGGGTGGTGGACGGCCTGCCGAGCGCCGCACGTGCGGTCCTGCTGCCGCGGGCCGACCTGGTCGTGGCCCTGGACTACCCGCGCTGGCTCTCGCTGGGTCGGTTGTTGCGGCGTACGGCACGGCGGCTGGTGACCGGCGAGGAGGTCTGCAACGGCAACGTAGAGCGGCTGCGCGACACCCTGGGGCGTGAGTCGATCATCGCCTGGCACTTCCGGTCCTACGCCTCGGTGCGAGCCGAGATCACCGCCCTGGGTGCGGACGCCGACGCTCCACCCGTGCGCCGGATGGCCACGCAGCGGGCCACCGACGCCTGGCTGGAGCGTCTGGCGAGGGGGCTCGACGACGACGCCGACCCGGGCGACGACTAGCCACCCAGGAGCGGACCGCCCATCGGCAGCGGCTTGCCGCCGGTCTCCTCGCTCATCGCGCTGGCGAAGGGCCACACGCCGACCAGGGTGCAGGCGAAGGCGAGGTAGCAGCCGACCTCGACCAGACCGGTGCCGCCCGCCCGACAAGACGGTCCCGCCGCCGTCTGCTCGCCCAGCCTGGGAACGCCTGTCCCTCGCGCACACCCGACGGGCACGAGATCAAGACGTCCGGCTCGGGGAGCCCCTCTGCTGTGACCAAACAGGCACGTCGGCAGGCTCGCGACCCGGTGACCGACCGGTGGGTCGCGCCGTACCCTCGGGCCATGACGGAGCCTACGCAGGACCGCCCCGCGGCAGAATCCTTGCCCGCCGCCGAGACCGCGCAGAGCGAAGGCCGCGACCGGTTCGCCGAGGGCCAGCACGAGAAGGACCGGCCCTGGGTGATGCGCACGTACGCCGGTCACTCGACGGCCGTCGCGTCCAACGAGCTCTACCGGGGCAACCTCGCCAAGGGGCAGACCGGCCTCTCGGTGGCGTTCGACCTGCCGACCCAGACCGGCTACGACCCGGACTCCCCGCTGGCGCGGGGCGAGGTCGGCAAGGTCGGCGTACCGGTCCCGCACCTGGGTGAGATGCGCCGGCTGTTCGCCGACATCCCGCTCACCGAGATGAACACCTCGATGACGATCAACGCGACCGCGATGTGGCTGCTGGCGCTCTACCAGGTGGTCGCCGAGGAGCAGAACCCCGAGTCCTCGCCGGAGGAGGTCGCCGGGCAGCTCGCCGGCACCACGCAGAACGACATCATCAAGGAGTACCTCTCCCGCGGCACGTACGTGTTCCCCCCCGAGCACTCGCTGCGGCTGATCGCGGACACCATCGCCTACACGGTCGAGGCGATCCCGAAGTGGAACCCGATCAACATCTGCAGCTACCACCTGCAGGAGGCCGGCGCGACCCCCGTGCAGGAGCTCTCCTACGCGCTGTGCACGGCGATCGCGGTCCTCGACGCGGTCAAGAACGCCGGGCAGGTGTCGAAGGAGGACTTCGAGAAGACGGTCGGACGGATCTCGTTCTTCGTCAACGCCGGGGTGCGCTTCGTCGAGGAGACCTGCAAGATGCGGGCTTTCGTGCGGCTCTGGGACGAGATCACCTCCGAGCGGTACGGCGTCCAGGACCCGAAGATGCGCCGGTTCCGCTACGGGGTCCAGGTCAACTCCCTCGGCCTGACCGAGGCCCAGCCCGAGAACAACGTGCAGCGGATCGTGCTCGAGATGCTCGGGGTCACGCTGTCCAAGAACGCCCGCGCCCGCGCCGTCCAGCTGCCGGCGTGGAACGAGGCGCTGGGGCTGCCCCGGCCCTGGGACCAGCAGTGGTCGCTGCGGCTGCAGCAGGTGCTGGCCTTCGAGTCCGACCTGCTGGAGTACGAGGACATCTTCGAGGGCTCGACGGTGATCGAGGCCAAGGTCGAGCAGCTGTGCACGGACGCCCGTGGTGAGATCGACCGGGTGCAGGCGATGGGTGGTGCGGTCGCGGCCGTCGAGTCCGGCTACATGAAGCAGGCGCTGGTCAGCTCGCACTCCGCGCGGCGGTCCCGGATCGAGAGCGGCCAGGAGAAGATCGTCGGCGTCAACGCCTACGAGACCACCGCCGAGTCACCCCTCACCGCCGACCTCGACGGCGCGATCCAGGCCGCCGACCCGGAGGCGGAGGAGGCCGCCCTGGCCACGGTCGAGGCGTGGAAGGCCGAGCGTGACCAGGGCGAGGTGGACGCCGCCCTGGCCCAGCTCGCCGCCGACGCCAAGACCGACGCCAACCTGATGACGGCGACCCTGGCCGCCGCCCGTGCCGGCGCGACCACGGGGGAGTGGGCCGGGACGCTGCGCGAGGTCTTCGGTGAGTTCCGTGCCCCGACGGGCGTCTCCGGGGCCGTCGGGGTGGGCGACACCGGCGCCGATCTCGCCGCCGTGCGCGAGAAGGTCAAGCAGACCGGCGACGAGCTCGGGGGGCGGTTGCGGCTGCTGGTCGGCAAGCCCGGGCTCGACGGGCACTCCAACGGCGCCGAGCAGGTCGCGGTTCGCGCACGGGACGCGGGCTTCGAGGTGATCTACCAGGGGATCCGGCTGACTCCCGAGCAGATCGTCTCCGCCGCGGTGGCCGAGGACGTGCACGCTGTCGGTCTCTCGATCCTGTCCGGCTCGCACATGGAGCTGGTGCCCGACGTGCTGGCCAAGATGAAGCAGGCCGGGGTGGACGACGTCCCGGTCATCGTCGGCGGGATCATCCCCGGGCGAGACGCCAAGCTGCTGATCGAGATGGGTGTCGCCGCGGTGTTCACGCCCAAGGACTTCAGCCTCACCGAGTCCACCGGCGGCATCGTCGACGCGATCCGGGCGGCCAACGGGCTGCCGCCGCTCTGATCAGGGTTTCGAGACAGGACGTCGTCCTTCCGCAACCACCGGCCGGGTGGACTACCAGCCCCAGGTGCCCGGCTCGCCCTTGAACGGCCCGACCACCTTCGAGGTGATCCAGCCGCCGTAGAAGCCGCCGGCCTGGGGGAGCACGGTCTCGCCGTCGACGACGCAGCGATCGACCTGGCCGGGCATCACCGCGATGTGGCCGACGAGGGCCTCGAAGCCCCGGGTCGGCTGCGGGTAGGTCCACGCGGCGCGGGGCGCCGTACGCCCCGGTGCGACCAGGTCGAAGTAGGCCGCCGCACCCTTCCACTCGCAGTACGACGTGCCCTCCGTCGCCACCAGGACGCCCTCCGTGAAGCTCTCCCGCGGCAGGTAGTACGTCGGGGGGTGGCTGGTCTCGAGCACCCGGTAGGTCGCGTTGGAGCGGGCGACCACCTCACCGCCCAGCACCACCTCGACCGTCTCCGTGCTCCCCACGAGCGCCGGTGGGCGCGGGTAGTCCCACGCCGACTCCTGGCCCTTGCCGGGCTTGTCCGCCTTGATCCGCGCCATCCCCTGACGATAGCCCGCAGGCTGTCGCGAGAGAGGTTAGGCAAACCTAAAATCCCTTGCTACGCTCGCCGACGTGGCGAAGAAGCCGAAGGCCAAGTGCTGCGTGTCGAAGTCCCGCTGCGGGCGGTGCCCGATCCGGATGCTCAAGGAAGGCACGCTGCCCGACGGGTATACCGTCAAGAAGCGCAAGCTGGTGAAGGTGAGCAAGAAGAAGCTGGCCAGGGCGGCCTGAGCCCGACCGGCCGACCCCGGAGCTCTCACCGGACCCGACCAACCACGAGCAGGAGCAGGTCCATGCCCGCCGTACGCTTCACCGACCAGCTCAACGCCCAGATCGGCAACGAGCTCGCCGCGCACAACCAGTACCTCGCGTGCGCGATCCACTACGACGACCTGACGATGCCGCAGATGGCGGCCTTCTTCTACGCCCAGGCGCTCGAGGAGCGCAACCACTCGATGATGATGGTGCAGTACCTCCTCGACACCGACACGAGGGTGACCATCCCGGCGGTCGAGGGCCCGCAGAACGACTTCCCCGACGTCGTCGCCCCGGTCAAGCTCGCTCTCGACCAGGAGAAGCGCGTCACCGAGCAGATCAACACGCTGCTGCGCATCGCCCGGGAGGAGAACGACTTCGCCTCCGAGCAGTTCATGCAGTGGTTCATCAAGGAGCAGGTCGAGGAGGTCGCCACGATGAGTGACCTGCTGGCCGTGGTGTCGCGCAACCTCGACGACGTCGAGGACATCGAGGAGTACGTCGCCCGCGAGGCCGCGGCCGGTGACACCGACCCGACCGCACCGCGGGCCGCCGGGGCGTGAGGCCTGCGGCACCGCAGGGGCATGACCAGGCGGCGTACGCCGTCCGGCTGGAGTGGGGGCTCCCCGGCGCCGTCCTGCTCGGACCGGGCGCCGGCGCCACCGTCGTGGTCGACGTGCTCAGCTTCACCACCACGCTCTCGGTCGCCCTGGACCGGGGGGCTCGGGTCTTCCCCTACCGCTGGGCCGACGAGAGCGCGGCCGCGTACGCCGCGGAGCACGACGCCGTGCTCGCGGCGGGACGTCGCGCGGTCGGTCCGGGCGGGGTGAGCCTGTCGCCCGGCAGCGTGCGCGCGGCCGGGTCGCTGGACCGGCTCGTGCTGCCCTCGCCCAACGGCTCCACGATCTGCGCGGAGCTCGCGGGCTCGGGGACAGCGGTGTACGCCGCGGCCCTGCGCAACCGCCACGCCGTGGCAGCCGCGCTGGTCGAGGTGCTGCGCGACGGTGGGTCGGTCGCACTGGTGCCGGCGGGGGAGAAGTGGGCCGATGGCTCGTTGCGGCCCGCCGTCGAGGACCTCTGGGGCGCCGGGAGCGTGGCGGCCGCGCTGCAGGACGCGGGCGTCGGGCGGCTCAGCGAGGAGGCAGCGGCCGCTGCGGCGGCGTACCGAGCGGTCCAGGGGCGTGAGGAGGCGGCGCTCCTCGCGTGCTCCAGCGGGCGTGAGCTGGCCGACTCCGGCTTCGCCGAGGACGTGCTGATCGCGGCCGAGGCCGACTCGAGCTCCGTCGTGCCGCGACTGCGGGACGGTGTGTTCAGCGGGTGATCCGCTGCACCACGCCGTCCTTGGTCCCGGTGACCCAGATCGTCTTCGCGCCCTTGTCGACGGCCACGGTGTCGGGCTGGCGCACGGTGTCGTACTCCGCGATCTTCTTCAGCCGGTCACCGCTGACGTCGTAGCCGACGACCTTGTTCTTCGCCACGAGCGTGACCCAGACCGTCTTCGAGGACTCGTCGCCGGCCATCCCGTAGGGGCTGCCGGGCAGGTCCACGCTGGTCAGCTGCTTGAGCGGGGAGAGGGAGAACAGGATCAGGTGGCCGCCTCGGGTGTCGGCCACGGCGAGGCGGTTCTTCGCCACTGGTACGCCGTGGGTGGGTCCCTCGCCGGCGTTCAGGCGGCTGATCTGCTTGCCCGTCCTCAGGTTGTAGGTCGCCACCGTGAACTTGTTGACGTCGACGGTGGACAGGATGTTGCCCTCCACACGTACGCCGCCGGGCTGGCCGACGTCGCGGACGTTCTGCACCACCTTGCCGTCGCGGACCACGCTGTACGCGTGCGAGAACTCATCACCCACGACGGCCCCGCCCCGGCCGTCGGAAGTGGCGTCGTGCGGGTGCTTGAGCACCTTGGTCACCGTGGTCCGGGCGTCCGGCAAGGTGACCTGGACCAGCTCGTTGGCCGTCTCGACCGGCACCAGCACGGGGCCGCCGGCGGCCTCGAGCTGGAGGTGGCGGGCCTTGCCCTCCAGCGGCACGGACTTCTTGACGGCCAGGGTGGTGCCGTCGAGCAGCAGCAGCCGGTGCGGGCTGTGCACGGCCACCGCGACCAGGTGGGTCTTGTCGTCGTAGACGATGCCCTGCGGCAGATCGGCCACCTTGGCCACCGTGCCCGCGGGCTTCGCGGTCAGCTCGGGCGAGGTCGCCGGCTCCGCGGCGCCGAGCGCGCCGTCCGACTTGTCGCTGCCGGACGAGCCACAACCGGCCGCGAACAGGCTGAGGGCGACGAGCGGGACGAGCAGGGTGAGCGTCGTACGACGGCGCGGATTCATGAACCCGAGTCTGCCTTGTCGGCAATGCGCCGATCGCGACGGCGCAGGAAGGCGCCGCTCAGGACCAGTCCGAGCACCAGCAGCACCACCATCGTGACCAGGCCCGGGAGGTCTCCGGCCAGCGCGACCACGAGCAGCCCGAGCAGGACCGCGACCACGATCGTCGCCAGCGCCAGCCCGGCTCGCACGCTGAACTCCTCGAGGTAGAGCGAGAAGAAGGTGCGTGGTGGGGTCCCGTGCGCCGGCGGGCCCGACGCCGGGCCCGACGCCGGCCCGGCTCCTGGCCGGCTCCTGGCTCGGCTCCTGGCTCGGCTCCTGGCTCGGCTCCTGGCCGGGCGGGGGTCCGGGTGCCGGGTCGGTGCCGGCGCTCGTGGCCTCGAGCGGGATCGCCCGCACGACCGCGTCGGCCTCGATCGCGCCGTACACGTGGGGGAAGGTCTCGTCACTGTCCGGCACCGACTCCTCGACGATCGGAGCGCCGAGCCGGTCGGTGTCGACGACCAGCAGGACCAGCGGCTCGGTGACGTCGGCGTAGAACCGCTCCCGCACGCCCTGCCACTGGTCCGCCCGCGCCGCGTGGATGTACCCCTCCTCGGCCAGCGTCCGTCCGCGTGTGGAGGTCAGGTAGCGCCCCGATGCCTGGGCCGACGCCCAGTCTGCTGCCGTCGCGACGTGGAAGATCTTCACGGTGCGCACCGTAGCGGGCCCGGTCCTCCGCGGTAGTCCCTGACGAAACCGTCGAGATCTCGGCGAGAAGACGACGATTTGGTCAGGGACTATCCCGGGGCGGGGTCTAGAACAGGCGGGAGGTCGGGTCGTCGACCCCGCGCAGGGCGTCGTAGTCGACGAGCGCGCAGTCGATGCCACGGTCCGTGGCCAGCACCCGGGCCTGCGGCTTGATCTCCTGGGCGGCGAAGATGCCGCGGACCGGTCCCTTGCGGACCAGGGCCGGGTCGCGGTTGAGCAGGTCGAGGTAGCGGGTCAGCTGCTCCACGCCGTCGATCTCGCCGCGGCGCTTGATCTCCACGGCCACCGAGTGGCCGGCGAGGTCGCGGCACATCAGGTCGACCGGTCCGATCGCAGTGGGGAACTCCCGGCGTACGAGCGTGAGGCCCGCGGCCAGGGTGGCCGGGTGTTCGGCCAGCAGCTCCTGGAGGTGTTTCTCGACGCCGTCCTTGCGCAGGCCCGGGTCGATCCCGAGGTCGTGGCTGGTGTCGTGCAGCACCTCCTCGATCAGGATCCGTAGGGTGTCGTCGGTCTTGGCCTGGCTGACCGTCCACTCCTGGTGGCCGTCGTCGGTGGTGGCGAAGCGCACCGTGCACGGCGGGCTCATCCAGTTCAGCGGCTTGTACGAGCCGCCGTCGGAGTGCACCAGCACCGAGCCGTCCGACTTCAGCATCAGCACCCGGGTGGCCATCGGCAGGTGGGCGGTCAGCCGCCCCGCGTAGTCGACCTGGCAGCGCGCGACGACGATCCTCACGGTCGCCGAATCTACAGGTGTTCCGGTCCTAGGCTGAGGTCGTGTTCACCGAGTACCAGACCGGGCTGTACGTCGACGACGTCGAGCGGGCCACCGCCTTCTACGTGGCGCTGGGTGGGGTCGAGTCGTTCCGGACGCCGAGCGACGGCGTCCCCGACCACGTCGAGGTACGTCTGGGCGGCGCGACGATCGGGCTGGGCTCGGTCCGCGCCGCCCGCGAGCGCCACGGGCTGGACGTGTCGAGCGACGGCAACGCCGTCGAGCTGGTGCTCTGGACCGACGATCTCGCCGCCGACTGGCAGCGTCTGGTCGAAGCCGGCGCGACACCGATGGCCGGGCCCGAGGACCTGCCCACCGGGTTGAGCGTCGCCTGGGCCGCCGACCCCGACGGCAACCCGGTGCACCTGGTGCAGCGACGTCCGCAGCAGGCGTGAGCAACGTACGACCGGTCGAGCCCGGCGACCTGCCGCTCCTCGCCGGGATCGAGGCGGCGGGGGACCGGATGCTGGTCGGGCTGTTCGGCCCGGAGCTGTTCACCGAGGTCAGTACGGGTGCCTGGCGAGCCGCCCAGCCGGGATTCCTGCGGGTTGTCGGGCGGCCCCCGGTCGGGTTCGCCCACGTGCTGGAGGAGGAGGACGGAGCCGCTCATCTGCAGCAGCTCGTCGTCGACCCGGCGCACGCTCGGCGCGGGCTGGGCAGTGCCCTGGTCGATGCGGCGTGTGCGGAGGCGACACGTCGTGGCCACGACCGGCTGAGCCTCACCACCTTCCGCGACGTGATCTTCAACCGGCCCTTCTACGAGCGGCTCGGGTTCGTCGTGGTCGACGAACCCGACGGTCTGCTGGCCCGCCACCTGCAGCAGGAGCGGGCCTACGCCGCGCTCGGTCCTCGTGTCGGGATGGTCCGCCGGCTCTAGGCTTCACGCATGCGGGTGATCGTGGTCGGGGCTGGCGTGGTCGGTCTGACCAGTGCGGTCCGGCTGCTCGAGGCCGGCCACCGGGTCGACGTGCTGGCCCGCGACCTGCCACTGGAGACGACGTCCTCGGTGGCCGCCGCGATCTGGTACCCCTACCTGGCGCTTCCGCAGGGCAAGGTCACCGCCTGGTCGGGCCGGACCTACGAGGTGCTGGCCGGCCTCGCCGCCGACGAGGACCCGCGGGTGACCGGCATCCGCATGTGCCAGGGGACGGAGGTCCTGAGCGAGCCCACACCCGACCCGTGGTGGATCTCCGCGGTGCCGCGGCTCGACCGGGTCCCCCCGCCGCCGGGGTACGCCGACGCCTGGTCGATGACGGTGCCGATCGTCGAGATGCCGCTCTACCTCGGCTGGCTTCACCAGCGGGTGGAACGGCTCGGCGGCACGGTGACCCGGATGAACCTCTCGGCCCTGCCGGAGCCGGCCGACGGCCGCCTCGTCGTGAACGCCACCGGCATGGGTGCGCGACTGACCGCCGCCGACCCGGGGGTCGGACCCGTGCGCGGCCAGGTCGTCTACGTCGAGCAGCTCGGCCTCGAGCGCTGGTGGCTCGACGAGACCGGGCCGACGTACGTCGTGCCCCGGGGGAGCGACATCGTGGTCGGCGGCACCGAGGTGCACGACGAGTGGAGTCGTACGCCGGATCCCGTCGTCGCCACCGAGATCCTGGCCCGTGCGAGCCGGCTGGTCCCCGAGCTCGCGACCGCGAGGGTGCTCGGCCACAAGGTCGGCCTGCGTCCCGCACGCGCCGAGGTCCGCGTCGAGCGGGTCGGCGACGTCGTGCACTGCTACGGCCACGGAGGCGCCGGGGTGACGTTGAGCTGGGGCTGTGCCGAGGAGGTCGTCCGCCTGGTCGGGGGCTGAGCCCGAGGGGCCGTCCCGGCGACGGAACCACCGGGCTGCCACCCATCAGGCGCCGGGCCGGCGACTGCGGTGGTGCGGGCGGTGGTGCGGGCGGTGGTGCGGGGCGAGGCGTGCGGACGGGCTGGCATGATGCGCGCCATGGCACGTGACTTCTCGACCATCGGCGTCGTCGGACTGGGCACCATGGGTGCGGGCATCGCGGAGGTGTTCTCGCGCAACGGGTTCCGCGGTCGTCGGCGTCGAGACCACCGAGGAGACCCTGGCCCGCGGGCGCCAGCACCTGGAGAACTCCACCGGTCGTGCCGTCTCGCGCGGCAAGCTCAGCGAGGCCGACCAGGCCGAGCTGCTGGGCCGGATCACCCTCAGCACCGACCTGGGCGACCTCGCCGAGGCCGACCTCGTGGTCGAGGCGATCGTGGAGTCGATCGAGGCCAAGAAGGACGTCTTCCGGCGCCTCGACGACATCGTCAGGCCCGAGGCCGTGCTGGCCACCAACACCTCCTCGCTCTCGGTCACCGAGATCTCCACCGCCAACTCCAGTCCCGGCCGGGTGATCGGGGTGCACTTCTTCAACCCGGCGCCGGTGCAGGACCTGGTCGAGGTGGTCAGCACCGTGGTGACCGCTCCGGACGTGCTCGAGGACGTCTCGGCCCTGGTCCAGCAGATCGGCAAGGCGCCGGTGGTCGCGGGCGACAAGGCCGGCTTCATCGCCAACACCCTGCTGTTCGGCTACCTCAACCACGCCGCCTCGATGTTCGAGGGCCGCTACGCCACGCGCGAGGACATCGACTCCGCCATGCGCTTCGGCTGCGGCTACCCGATGGGTCCGCTGGCGCTGCTCGACCTGATCGGACTGGACACGGCCTACGAGATCCTGGACACGATGTACAAGCAGGGTCGCGACCGGCTGCACGCGCCCGTGCCGATCCTCAAGCAGATGGTCACCGCCGGTCTGCTCGGGCGCAAGACCGGTCGTGGCTTCTACACCTACGAGGGTCCGGACTCCTCGAAGGTGGTCGACGACGCACTCACACCGTCCGCCGACGACCAGCCCGAGCTGCAGCACGAGATCAACCAGGTGGGTGTGGTCGGCACCGGCACCATGGCCACCGGGATCATCGAGGTCTTCGCCAAGAGCGGGTACGACGTGCTCTACGTCGGTCGCTCGGAGGAGAAGGTCGCCAAGGTCGTCAGCAGCATCGAGCGCTCGCTGGACAAGGCGATCCAGCGCGGGAAGATGGAGGAGTCGGCCAAGACCGAGGTGCTGGCCCGGCTCACCGGCAGCACCTCCCTGGACGACCTGGCCGCGGCCGACATCGTGGTCGAGGCGATCGCGGAGGACCTCAAGGTCAAGACGACGCTGTTCGCCAACCTCGACGAGATCTGCAAGCACGGCAACGCCGGCGCGGGGGCGATCCTGGCCACCACCACCTCGTCGCTGCCGATCATCGAGTGCGCCCAGGCCACCTCGCGTCCGGAGTCCGTGGTCGGGATGCACTTCTTCAACCCGGCTCCGGTGATGAAGCTGGTCGAGGTCGTCAGCACGGTCAGCACCGACGAGACGGTCTCCGAGACCACCCGTGCGCTCTGCGCGAAGGTCGGCAAGGTGGCCGTCTCCTGCGGCGACCGGGCCGGCTTCATCGTCAACGCCCTGCTGTTCCCCTACCTCAACGACGCGATCAAGATGCTCGATGCGCACTACGCCACCGCCGACGACATCGACACCGCGATGAAGAAGGGCTGCGCACTGCCGATGGGCCCCTTCGAGCTGCTCGACGTGGTCGGCAACGACGTCTCGCTGGCGATCCAGCGCGAGCTGTACCTCGAGTTCCGCGAGCCCGGCTACGCCCCGGCGCCGCTCCTGGAGCACCTGGTCACCGCGGGATACCTGGGCCGCAAGACCAAGCGCGGCTTCCGCGACTACTCCCAGCCGCGCTGATCACCCCGCCCGCGCGACGTCATACGATCCGGTCGCGATGACGACCAGCACGGATGACGTCCCCCAGGACGGTCCCGGCCTGCACACCACCCGGGTCGGTGACACCGGCTCGTGGGTGGTGTTCTGCCACGGTCTGTTCGGGCAGGGCAAGAACTGGACGGGCGTCGCCAAGGCTCTCGCGACCGCGCCGGACGGCGGCCTGGGACACCGCTCCCTCCTGGTCGACCTCCCTCAGCACGGTCGGTCGCCGTGGGCCGACGAGGTCTCCTACCTCGACATGGCCGAGCGCCTCGCGGACACGCTGGGCGACCTCGACGAGGGCCCGGTCGCGCTGGTCGGGCACTCGATGGGTGCGAAGGTCGCCATGCTGCTCGCGCTGCGCCGCCCCGACCTGGTCGAGCGGCTGTGCGTGGTCGACATGTCGCCGGTCGAGTACGGCGGGGCGGTCGAGGGCGGGTTCACGCCGTACGTGCAGGCGATGCGGGCCGTCGACCTGGCCCGGCTCGAACGGCGCAGCGACGCCGACGCCCAGCTCGCCGACGAGGTGCCGGACCCCGTGGTGCGCGGGTTCCTGCTGCAGAACCTGCGCCGGGTCGACGCCAGAGACCGCGACGTCGACCCGGCGAGCGGCGCCTGGCGCTGGCAGATGAACCTCGCCGCGCTCGGCGACCACCTCGACGTGCTCGGCGGCTGGCCCGAGACCGCCGTCGCCGGCCTCCCGGCGTACGACGGGGCCGTGCTGTGGGTCGCGGGCCAGCACTCGGACTACATCCGTGCGGAGTACCACGCCGCGATGGCGGCCCTGTTCCCCCGGGTGCAGCGGGTCACGGTGAAGGGGGCCGGGCACTGGGTGCACTCCGAGCAGCCGGAGGTGTTCGTCGAGGTGCTGCGCCGCTTCCTGGCCGCGGGCGGTGCCGGGCCGTCGATCGAGGCTCAGCCGCGGGGGTAGCCCCGGCGCACCGTCCGGTCCAGGATGCCCAGGGTGGCCTTGAGGCTGGCCTCGGAGATCACCGGGAAGATGGCCTTGGCGCGCCACTCCGGGTGGATCTCGGACCAGTCGTAGTACGACGTGACCAGCGTCTGCTCGCCCCGCGGCTCCAGGCGGTAGCCGTAGACGTGCCCGATCGGGGGCCGCGAGACGCCGAGGATCGTCCAGGAGATCTCCCGGTCGGGCTCGAGGTCCTTGATCGTGACCGTGACGTCGTAGCGTCCGAGGTCGACGTCACCCAGCGACTCGCGGTCCATGTGGATCACGAAGGAGTCGCCCGCGGCGGTCACCGGGTCGCCGTCGGCGTCCTGGAGCATGCCGGTCGCGTCGATCGCGACGTGGCCCTGCGGGTCGCAGAGCAGGGCGAAGATGTCGGCGGCCGTGGCCGGGACCGGTCGGCTGACCTCGATGCGCTCGTCGCTCATCGGGTCATCGTCGCAGACGCTCGTGGTCAAGCGACCTTGACACCCGGAGTCATTGTCAAGCAGACTTGACACATGAAGAACCACGTGAGGCAGCTGCGGACCTCACTGGCCATCTCGCAGGGCCAGCTGGGGGCGGAGATGGGGGTCTCACGACAAACCATCAACTCGATCGAGACCGGGAAGTACCTGCCGTCGTTGCCGCTGGCGATGGCGCTGGCCCGGTTCTTCGAGACCACCGTGGAGGAGGTCTTCCATGTCTGTTCCTGAAACCTCGCAACGCCGCCGGCAGGTCCGACTGCTGGTGCCCGCCGTCGGCGTCCTGGGCGGGGTCGGCTACCTCGTGGCCGGCATCGTCGGCGACCGGATCGGCTTCGGCATCTTCGGACTGGTCCTGATGCTGGTGGTGGCGGCGGTGTTCGTCCTCGCGGGCCGCTACAGCGAGACCTTCGCGGCCCTCGCGGACCGGCGCGACGAACGGATCAACAGCCTGGACACCAGGGCGTCGACCTTCGCCGGCGGACTCGTCCTGCTCGCGGTGATCGTGATGTTCATGGTCAGCATCGCGCGCGGCGACGACGGTTCGCCCTACTACCAGCTCGGTGCGCTCGGCGGGATCTCCTACCTCGTCGCGATGGTCTGGCTGCGCTTCCGCGGCTGAGCCGTCACGGGGTGCGGCGTTGCGGGCCCGGTAGGCCGCCACGGCGTTGCGGTTGGCGCAGGTCGTGCTGCAGTAGCGCCGTGACCGGTTGCGGCTGAGGTCGACGACGACGCCGGTGCATCCGCCGTCCGCGCAGACCGAGAGCCGGCTGTTCTCGTCGGCGCGGACCACGTCCAGCATCGCCATCGCGGTCTCCACCGCGATCCGGTCGGGCAGCGGGTCGCCGGGCAGCGTCGCGTGGACGTGCCAGTCCCAGCCGTCGTGGCGCACCAGCCGGGGGACCGCCCGGCGTGTCGCGAGCACCTCGTTGACGAGCTCGACGCACGAGTCCCGCTCACTGACGAGCAGCTGGCGCAGCGGTGCACGCAGGGTGCGTACGGCGTTCAGCTCCGCGAGGTCGCGACCGCGGGCCCCGGTGTACTCGAAGCGCTCGGTGAAGGCGTCGAGGTCGGCGACCGTCTCGAGCGTCTCCGGCGGCTCGGCGGTGTTGACCAGGGCGGCCGCGGCCTGCAGCGAGATCGCCGTGTCATGACTGAAGGGCACGTTGACACCTTACCCGAAAGACCCGTAGCGTCACATCCCATGACGGCAGTGGCCAATGACGAGCGAAACCGCTCGCGAGTCGCACCGGGTCCGGGCTCGGCCTTGCCGTCGTGTCGGCGGCCTCCTTCGGACTGGCCGGGCCGCTCGCCAGCGCGATGCTGGACGCCGGCTGGACCGCCGCCGCCGCGGTCGCCGTCCGGGTGCTGGTCGCGGCGCTCGTGCTCACGCCGATCGCTCTCGTGCGACTGCGCGGGCCGCTGGTCGCTGCTGGTGCGGCACGCCCCCGGCTGCTGGTCGCCTACGGGCTGATCGCCGTGGCCGGCTGCCAGCTGGCCTACTTCAACGCCGTGCGCTACCTGCCGGTCGGGGTGGCCCTGCTGATCGAGTACGTCTCCCCGCTCGCGGTGGTGCGTCTGGCTGTGGGTGCGCCACGGGGAGCGCCCGGCCCGGCTGACCGTGGCCGGTGCAGCGGTCGCCGCGCGCCGGACTGGTGCTGGTGCTCGACGTGCTCGGTGGCGGCGGGATCAACCTGCCTGGCGCCGCGTGGGCGAGCGTGGCGATGGTCGGCAACGCCTTCTACTTCGTGGTGGCGGCCGAGGACGGGACGGGCGGCGACGCCGGCACCGACACGGGCACGACACGTCCCTGCCGGGCATCGTGCTCGCCGCGGGCGGGCTGCTGGTCGGCGGCGTCGGCCTGCTGCTCCGGTGCCGTGGTCGGCATGCGTGCCGTTCGCCCGCGACACCCGGACCGTCGCGTTCGTCGGGCTTCGACGGCGCCGTGGTGGGCGTGCGCTGCCGCCCTCGGCGTGATCACCGCGGCGGATCTCCTACGCCACCGGCATCGCCGCGACCCGCCGGCTCGGCTCGCGGCTGGCGTCGTTCGTCGCGCTCGGCGAGGTGGTCGCGGCGCTGGTGTTCGCCTGGCTGCTGCTCGGCGAGCTGCCCGCGCGCCGTCCAGGTCGGTCGGCGGGGCGCTGGTCCTGCTCGGCGTGGTCGTGGTCAGGCGTGGGAGCTGGCGGGACGCGCACTACCGCGGCCTGCCCGACGCCGCGGTGGCGCCGGTGGCCAGGAGACTCAGCGAGCGTCCTGACGACGCACGAGGACCTCGTTGACCAGCAGCACGATCGCGGCGGCGGTCGGGATCGCCATCAGCGCCCCGACCACGCCGAGCAGGCTGGCGCCGATCAGCGCGGCGATCACGGTCAGCAGGCCGGGCAGGTCGACGGTGCGGCTCATCACCCGCGGGTAGATCAGGTAGTTCTCGAGCTGCTGGTAGACGACGTAGAAGATCACCAGCGCGACGCCGGTGTGCACGTCGGTGGCGAAGCCGATCGCGCAGACGATCACCGCGCCGATCGTGGCGCCGATCATCGGGATCACGTCGAGCAGCGCGACCACCAGGGCCAGCGCCACGGCGTACTTCCCGAGCCCGATGACGAACAGGAAGACCAGGCTGGACAGGCCCGGCCGCGAGCGCGACCACGAAGGCGCCCGAGACGTAGGCGCCGATGCCGGCCAGGATCTGGTCGCCGAGCCCCTCGACCCGCTCGCGGCGGCTGGCCGGGGCCAACCGGTAGAGCGAGGCCTTGATCCGGGGCAGCGAGGAGAGGAAGTACAGCGTCATCACCAAGACGACGAAGGCGTTGCCGAGGAAGCCGAGGACGGCCAGGCCGACGCCGACCACGCCACCGAAGACCTGCTGGGTCAGGTCACCGCCGGTGATGTAGTCGGTGAGCTTGGCCACCACGTCGTACTTCTCGTCGAGCCGCTGGAACGCGGGTTGGCCTGGAGCTGGTCGAGCCAGCCCGGTGCCTCGTCGACCAACGAGCCCGCCTGGTCGGTCACCACCGGCACCAGGGCGAGCACGAAGAGGCCGAGCGCCACCACGACCACCGTGATCACGACCACGACGGCCCAGCTGCGCGCCAGCCCGCGGCGCATCAGCCAGCGCACGGCCGGGTCCAGCCCGACCGCGATGAACATCGAGACGGCGATCAGGACCAGCACCGAGCCGATGTCGAGCAGCAGTCCGCCCAGCCAGATCGCGAGCAGGGCTCCGGCGGCGGCGAAGAAGCCGAAGACGAAGGGTGAGGAGGACGAGAGCGGCTTGCCGGGTACGCCGTAGCGCCCACCCGGAGCCGCCCTCACGGCCCCGCTGCCGGCGCTCGTGCCCGCCGGGTCTGCTGTCGAGGCCGCGTCGGCGGGGCCGAGCGACTGCTCCGGTTCGGGGGCCGGGTCTCGACCTTGCTCCGGACCCGGGTCCCCGGCTGGTGGCTCGGCCACGTGTGTCAGCCCTCGTCGGCTTCCTTCTCGAAGCCGGAGACCACGTCACGCAGGGCGCCGAGCTGGGCGGCGATCCCGTCGCGGCGCTTCGAGAGCTGGTCGACCTCGAGCTTGAGGTCGGCGAGCCGGCGCTCGTGGTCGGCGTGACCGGCCGCTCGCAGCTCCTCGGCCTCCGCCTTGGCCGTGGCTGATGATCTGCTCGGCCTCGCGGTGGGCCCGGGCGATGTGCGCGTCGGCCTCGCTCTTGGCGCGTGTCGCGGTGCGAGTTGGCGGCGGTCATCGCCTCCTGGGTGCGCTGCTGCGGCCGCGTTGGCGCGCTCCTCGGCCTCGGTGACGAGCCGGGTGGTCTCGGCGGTGACGGTGGTGTGGTGCTCGACGGCCTCGCGGGTCAGCCGCTCCTTCTCCACGGCCAGGGCCCGGCGGGCCTCCTGGACCTCACGGTCGACCGCCGCCTTGGCGTGCTCGGCCTCGCGGGCGCCCGCGGTGCGGACCGACTCGACCTCCTGCTTGGCGCCGAGCCGGATCTGGTCGGCCTCGCGCTGGGCGCCGCCCCGGATGTCGTCGGCCTCGGCCCGGGCGTGATCACGGGACTGCTCGATCTCGCCCATGGTCCGGGTGCGGGTCTCGTCGAGGTCGCGCAGCTGGACCACCCGCATGTCCTCGGCGTCGCGCTCGGCCTTGGCCCGCGTCGCGGTGGCCTCCTGGTTGGCGGCGCGCGACGATCTGCTCGGCCTCCTCCCGGGCGCTCTGGAGCACCTCGGCGGCCTGCTCCTCGGCGAGCCGGAGCAGCTCGCTGGCGCGGCCGCCGAGCCCGGCGTACGACGGGGCCTCGGTCTCGGTGGCCTGGCGCTTGGCCTCGGCCAGCTGGCGCTCGAGGGCGTCGATCTGCAGGTGGGCGTCGTCAGGCTGGCCGCCAGCCCGTCCCGCTCGCCGGAGACCTCCAGCATCCGGCGGTCGACGGCGTCCTTGTCGTAGCCGCGGCGCACCTGCGGGAAGGCCTGGCCGGCCGGTTGCGGGCGGGAGGCCGGCGGGATGATCGTGCGACGGCTGGCGGGCTGGGCCGGAGCGGTCGCGGCGCCCGGCCGCCGTGCGGGCTGTTCGGCCGACGGCGGGCTCGACGGCGGGGCCGACTGAGGGGCGGACTTCTGGTCCGGGCTCTGGGCGGGTGCACCCTGCTTCGCGGTGTCGGCCCGGCTCGGCGTCTGCGCGGGGGTGCCCTGGGCCGGTGTGGGAGTCGGCTCGACGCACCCGCGCGATCGGCTGCGTGGGCGGGTCGTCGGATGGGCGTTGCTCGACACCGCAGTCGTCTCCTTCTCGGCCTCCGCCTTGTTCCCCGAGCGCTTCTGTGTCGGCTCCGCCGTCTTCGTGGTCCCTCGGCCGAGGTTGCTGCCGGCCTTGGCGGAGGACTCCTGGGCGCTGGGGTCGTCGGTGAGCACCGGGATCACCTGGGTCTGTTCGCTGTCGCCCTCGGGCTCGTCATCGAAGATGGACAGGCCACGGCCTTCTGGCATGCGTTGCTCCTTCGCCTTCGGTCCAGCGCGTGCTCGCCGCACGCGGTGGGCAACGGATCGCGGATGGACTGCGGTCCGGTCGACGTCTCGGGTGCGGGCACCCGGGTCGTGGCGACCAGAAGGCCAGCCTAGACCGTGAGGGGGCGGGATCCGGGGCAGCAGTTCCGTGCGATCCGCGGCAAACGCGTCAAACTCCGCGGAACCGGTTGATCGCGTCGAGATGCTTGCTGCGCTTGTCCGCGTCGCGCACGCCGAGACCCTCCTCGGGGGCCAGGCAGAGCACCCCGACCTTGCCCTGGTGGGCGTTGCTGGTGGACGTCCAGCGCCGCCTGGCCGACGTCCTCGAGGCCGTAGGTGCGCGAGAGGGTCGGGTGGATCAGGCCCTTGTCGATCAGCCGGTTGGCCTCCCACGACTCGCGGTAGTTGGCGAAGTGCGAGCCGATGATCCGCTTGAGGTTCATCCACAGGTAGCGGTTGTCGAAGGTGTGCATGTAGCCGCTGGTGGAGGCGCAGGTGACGATGGTGCCGCCCTTGCGGGCGGCGTACACCGACGCGCCGAAGGTCTCGCGGCCCGGGTGCTCGAAGACGATGTCGACGTCCTCGCCGCCGGTGAGGTCGCGGATCCTGGCGCCGAGCCGGCGCCACTCCTTCGGGTCCTGGGTCGTGCTCGTCCTTCCAGAACTTCCAGTCCTCCTCCGAGCGGTTGATCACCAGCTCGGCGCCCATCGAGCGGCAGACCTGGGCCTTGTCGTCGTTGGAGACCACGCAGATCGGGGTCGCGCCACCGTTGAGGGCGTACTGCGTCGCGAAGCCGCCGAGCCCGCCCGAGGCGCCCCAGATCAGCACGTTGTCGCCCTGCTTCATGCCGGCGCCGTTGCGGCTGACCAGCTGGCGGTACGCCGTGGAGTTGACCAGGCCGGGGGAGGCGGCCTCCTCCCAGGTCAGGTGGTCCGGCTTGGGCATCAGCTGGTTGGACTTGACCAGGGCGATCTCGGCCAGGCCACCGAAGTTGGTCTCGAAGCCCCAGATCCGCTGCTCGGGGTCGAGCATCGTGTCGTTGTGCCCGTCGGGGCTCTCCAGCTCGACCGAGAGGCAGTGGGCGACGACCTCGTCGCCGGGCTTCCACGAGTGCACGCCGACGCCGGCCTTGAGCACGACGCCGGCCAGGTCGGAGCCGACCACGTGGTAGGGCAGGTCGTGCCGCTTGGCCAGCGGCGAGAGCCGGCCGTAGCGCTCGAGGAAGCCGAACGTCGAGACCGGCTCGAAGATCGAGGTCCAGACGGTGTTGTAGTTGATCGCGCTGGCCATCACCGCGACCAGGGCCTCGCCCGGGCCGAGCTCGGGCAGCGGCACGTCGTCGAGGTGCAGCGACTTGCGGGGGTCCTTGTCGCGGCTCTCGACGCCCTCGAACATGTCGGCCTCGTCCTTGTGGACGGTCACGGCCCGGTAGCTCTCGGGGATGTCGAGCGCGGCGAAGTCCTCCGAGGAGGTGTCGCCGGCCTGGATGGCGTCGAGGATCTGCTGCACGTCTGGCTCCTGGTCCGGGGTCGGGCTGCTGCGGGTGAGGTTACCGTCGAGTTGGGCCTCAGCCAGGTGTGAGTTGGGCCTCGCACCGCGTTGGCCGGTCGGGGCGACGACCCGGTGCGAGGGCCAGCTGGACCGGCGGGGGCCCGGCTCAACGAGGGGCGGGCTGGACCAGCTCGACGAGCACGCCGCCGGCGTCCTTGGGGTGGATGAAGTTGACCCGGCTGTCGGCGGTGCCGCGGCGGGGCTCGTCGTACAGCAGCCGCAGGCCGCGCTCGCGCAGGACCGCGGCCGGCGCGCTCGACGTCGCCGACGCGGTAGGCGATCTGCTGCAGGCCGGGGCCCGACCGGTCGAGGAACTTGGCGATCGTGGAGGACTCGTCCAGCGGGGCGAGCAGCTGGATCCGCTGGCCCAGTCCGGTGCCCGGTCGGCGACGGCCACCATCGCCTCCTCGACGCCCTGCTCCTCGTTGGTCTCGCGGTGCACCGTCTCCATGCCGAAGGCGCGTGGCGTAGAAGGCGATCGCGGCGTCGAGGTCGGGCACGGCGACGCCGACGTGGTCGATGCAGACGAAGAGGTTCTCAGGGCAGGTTCTCGGGCAGCGTCGGCCGGGAGAGTCATGGCCACATGGTGGCCGCTGACGGGGGCGGGTGCCACCGCGTGTGACGTGTCCGACAGCAGGCTGGTGCGACCGGACCCTCCCGGTGGGACGGGCTCGTCGCTAGGGTCGGTGCAGTGACCCACAGATTCACGGGCGGCGCGGAGCCGCCCGGCCGAGGAGGCCCCCGATGTCCGGATCCGTCATCGTCGCAGGAGCACGCACGCCGATCGGCAGGCTGCTCGGTGGTCTGAAGAGCCTCACGGCCGCCGACCTCGGAGGCGTCGCGATCAAGGGCGCCCTGGAGAAGGCCGGCGTGAGCGCCGGACCAGGTGGACTACCTGATCATGGGCCAGGTCATCGGCGCCGGTGCCGGCCAGAACCCCGCCCGCACCGCCGGGCTGGCCGCCGGGCTGCCGGCCTCGACGCCCTCGATCACGGTCAACAAGGTGTGCCTGTCCGGGCTCAACGCGATCGCCACCGCCGATGCGCTGATCCGCGCCGGCGAGCACGAGATCATCGTCGCCGGCGGCATGGAGTCGATGACCAACGCCCCGCACCTGCTGCCGAAGTCCCGCGAGGGCTTCAAGTACGGCGACACCTCGCTGGTGGACTCGATGGCCTACGACGCCCTCTACGACCAGGCCACCCAGCAGGCCATGGGGGCGCTGACCGAGCAGTGCAACGCCTCGGGCACCCAGCTGACCCGCGAGGAGCAGGACGCGTTCTCGGCCGGTTCGCACCAGAAGGCGGCGGCGGCCTGGAAGAACGGACTGTTCGACGACGAGGTCGTCCCCGTCGAGGTCCCGCAGCGCAAGGGCGACCCGGTCGTGGTCAGCCAGGACGAGGGGATCCGGGGCGAGACCACGGCCGAGTCGCTCGGTGGTCTCCGGCCCGCGTTCGCCAAGGACGGCACCATCACGGCCGCCTCGTCCTCGCAGATCTCCGACGGTGCCTGCGCCGTCGTGGTGATGAGCAAGGCCAAGGCCGAGGAGCTCGGTCTGACCTGGCTGGCCGAGATCGGCGCGCACGGCAGGTCGCCGGCCCCGACTCGACCCTGCAGATGCAGCCGGCCAACGCCACCCGGAAGGCCCTCGACAAGGAGGGCCTGAGCGCCGCGGACCTCGACCTCGTCGAGTTCAACGAGGCCTTCGCCGCCGTCGGCATCGAGTCGGCGCGCAGCCTGGGCATCCCCGAGGACAAGGTCAACGTCAACGGCGGCGCCATCGCGCTCGGCCACCCGGTCGGGATGTCCGGCGCCCGGATCGCGCTGCACCTGGCGAACGAGCTGAAGCGCCGGGGCGGTGGCACCGGTGTCGCCGCGCTGTGCGGTGGCGGCGGCCAGGGTGACGCGCTGATCCTGCACGTGCCTGCCTGAGCATCGTCTCGACCGTGCGCGGGCGACGTACCGGTGACCGATCCGACTTGGCCGGGATGGTCGAGCGGGCTCGCTCCGGCGACGTCCGCTCGGTCGCCCGGCTGATCTCGCTGGTCGAGGAGGCGTCGCCCGCTGCTGCGTGAGGTCGGCGCCCTTGTCGCGCCGTACGCCGGCTCCGCCCACGTCGTCGGTGTCACCGGGGCACCCGGCGTCGGCAAGTCCACCTCCACCAACGCCCTGCTCACCGTGCTCCGCGGCGCGCGGCCAGCGCGTCGGGGTGCTGGCGATCGACCCGTCCTCGCCGTTCTCCGGCGGGGCACTGCTCGGGGACCGGGTGCGGATGGGCGACCACGCGAGCGACGAGGGGGTCTTCATCCGCTCGATGGCGGCGCGCGGTCACCTCGGCGGGCGTCTCCTGGGCCACTCCGCAGGCGGTGCGGGTGCTCGACGCGGCCGGGTTCGACGTAGTGCTCGTGGAGACGGTCGGCGTCGGCCAGTCGGAGATCGAGATCGTCGGCACCGCCGACACCACGCTGGTCCTGCTCGCCCCCGGCATGGGCGACGGGATCCAGGCGGCGAAGGCCGGGATCCTCGAGATCGGCGACGTGTACGTCGTCAACAAGGCCGACCGCGACGGCGCGGCCCGGACCTCGCGCGACCTGCGCTCGATGCTGGCGATGGCCGAGCGCTCGGCGGACGCCTGGGAGCCGCCGATCGTGAAGACCGTCGCGAGCAGCGGCCGGGGTCTCGATGACGTGGCCGACGCGATCGCGGCGCACCGGATCTGGCTCGGTGGCGGTGACCGGCTGGCGCAGCGTCGGCTGGTCCGGGCCCGTGACGAGGTCGAGGCCCTGGCGCTGAGTGCGCTGCGTGAGCGGTGGCACGCCGACGGTGCGCTGCTCGACGACCTCGCCGGCCGGGTCGCCGCGGGCGACCTCGACCCGCACACGGCCGCGGACCGGCTCAGCACCTGACCCTGGTCGGACCCGCGAGCCTCCACGAGCACCGGCGCGGCGCAGGTTACAAAGGACCGTTCGGATTTCCTCCGTCTTCCCCCGGAAGGTCCTGCCATGAGTGTCGCCACCAAGGGCGTCTCCGCACTGGTCGTGGTGTTCGTCGGTTTCTACATGTTCACCGACCCCACCGGTTTCGCGACGTTCACCAAGGAGGGGACGGGCGCGCTGTGGACGGGCTTGGAGAAGTTCTTCTCCGCGGTCATCGACTTCCTCAACGCGATCTTCTCCTAGGTCCCTCGTGCTCACCTGGGCCCGGCGTCGCTTCGCCACCCCGCAGATCTCCCAGCGGCTGCTGCGCCAGCTCGACGAGGACCTGGTCGAGAACATGCCCCACCACTGGGTCGTCTACATCCGCCCCGTGCTGGTCGCGGCACTCGGCCTGGTGTTCCTGGTCCTGACCTTCGTCGTGGTGGCTGCGGCCGGCTGGTTCTGCATCGCGGTGGCCTGCCTGCTGCTCGGCTGGGCCGGCTACCGGGCCTTGTCCGAGCACATGGATCGCCTGGTGCTGACCAACCGGCGGGTCTTCCGGGTGCGTGGCGTGTTCGACCAGTCCGCGGCGACGATGCCGCTCAAGCGGGTCCTCGACATCACCGTGCACAAGCCGCTGCTCGGCCGGGTCCTCGGCTACGGCCACTTCGTCTTCGAGTCCGCGGCCCAGGAGCAGGGTCTGCGGGAGATCCGCTACCTGCGTGACCCCGACCGCCTCGAGATGGTGATCCAGGAGCAGGTGCAGCGCGCCGGCCTGCGGGGCAAGGCCGAGAGCTGGCAGGACTGAGCCCGGATTCACCGATCTCCGCGTATTGCGCGCCACCATTCGCCGCACGCTGGCTGCGATGCCGAGGCTCGACAGACCGCCAGTCTGACTTCGCCCCGGCGTCTTGCCATCGCACCCGACTGGTGACGCTCGCAACGGCGGCCATCGGTGGATCCGGGCCTTAGCCCGGCCCGGGATCAGGGCTGCACGAGTGCGGCGATGGTGGCGTAGTGGGCGTCGGCGTCGCGTGACGTGCCGGTGCCGTAGACGCGCAGCACCTCGGCCAGGGCCGGGTGCTCGATCCGCAGGAGGTCGGCCGCGGCGGTGAGCTCGCGCCCCGAGGCGACGGCGCGCAGCAGGCGGGAGAACTGGGCCGGCAGGTCCGTGGCCCGGTCCGGGTGCTGGTCCCGGTCCCGGGTCAGGGTGCTGGTGCGGTCCTGCTCGATCGCCGAGAGCTGGGCCACGACCTGATCGTGCGGGAGCCCGGCCTCGACCTGGCGCACGAGGTCCAGCAGGGAGTGCAGTCGCTCGACGGCCTGGGGGTTGGCCAGCTTGATCCGTTCGCCGCTGGCCAGCTGGGAGAGCATCGGTGCGCTGATCCCGATGGTGCGGGCGAGTGCCGCCTGGCTGATCGCCAGGGCCGCGGTCACCGAGCGGACCGTGTCGCCCAGGGGCGCGCCGTACAGCTCGCGCTGCTGGACGAGGTTGTGCTCGCGTTGCGAGACCTGGGTCATGAGTTGCTCCTGATGGATTGCAGATGCAAATAGTAGCGAACCGACGCTGGCCTGGTGTGGTGCGGCGAGTCTTGGTTGACATTTGCGTTTGCAAATATCAGAGTGAATCCATCGAGCCGAGGAACCATGGCCCGACGACCGCCGTACCGTCGATCCCCACGAGGCCGCGCATGTCCAGGACCGCACCAGCCCGCCCGTTACCTCGCCTGGTGGCCACGACCCTGGCCGTCGGTCTCCTGGCCCTGGCCTGGCCGCCCGCCCAGGCTTCGGCCCGGACCTCGCACGCGCCGTCGTCCTCGCGCGACGGCGCGGGGAGCGAGTCCGGCAAGCTCCAGCTGGTGCTCGACTCCTCCGGCTCGATGAAGGAGCCCGCGGCGGGCGGCACCACCAAGATCGCCGCGGCCAAGTCGGCCCTGACCGAGGTCGTGGGTGGCCTGCCCGACGGCGCCGACGTCGGCCTGCGCGTCTTCGGCGCCAAGGTGTTCTCGCGCAAGGACAAGGGAGCCTGCACCGACTCCCAGCTCGTCGTGCCCACCGGCACCGGCAACCGTGCGGCGCTGACCAGGGCGATCAAGGACTACCGGCCGTACGGCGAGACCCCGATCGGCTACGCCCTGCGGCAGGCGGCCAAGGACCTCGGCAGCACGGGGGAGCGCTCGATCGTGCTGGTCAGTGACGGGATCGCGACGTGCCGGCCGGACCCCTGCAAGGTCGCCGGCGAGCTGGCCCAGCAGGGGATCGACCTCAAGATCGACGTGGTGGGCCTCGGCGTCAGTGGCAAGGCCCGCAGCCAGCTGCGATGCATCGCCGAGCAGGGCAACGGGACCTACTACGACGCCAGGTCGGCCGGTGACATCTCCGACAGCCTGTCCCGCGTGTCGAGCCGAGCGGTGCAACCCTTCACCCTGGACGGCACCCCGATCTCAGGGAGCAAGGACGCCGACAAGCCGGAGCCGCTCCGGACCGGCGTGTGGAGCGACACCCTGCCGCCCGGTGCGGCCGAGCAGCACACCCTGCACTACCGCTTCACCCGCACCATCCCCGACTCGACCGTGCACCTGTCGGTCACGAGCACCGGCCAGCCCGGCTCGGACGACGGGATCGAGGGTGTGCTCACCGCACCCGACGCCAGCACCTGCGACACCGTCAACGACGTGCGCCAGCTGGACAAGTCGCAGGTGCTGGGGATGGAGGCGATCTCGCAGGACGACCGGGCCGGCACCCAGGCGTGCCGCTCGGCCAAGCATCTGGACTTCGCGCTCGAGCGCTTCAGCAAGCTCGGTGACAAGGCGGTCCCGGTGAGCATCATCGTCCTCGAGGAGCCGCCCGTGACCGACGTGGACTCCCTGCCCGAGAGTGTCGACAGCGGCAACGTCCCCTCGGACCTGCCCGCACCCGGGGCGAGCCCGAAACGCGTGATCGGGGGCTCGTCCTTCCCCAGCGCGCCGTTGCTGAAGACCGGCACGTACGCCGGCAACGTGGTCCCCGGCGAGGCTCAGGTCTTCCGGGTGCACCTGGGCTGGGGGCAGCGGCTCTCCTACCGGTTCAGGTTCCCCGAGCAGACTCCGGCGTTGTTCAAGCGCACCGGGGTCCAGGGCCCCTTCGCCACGGCCCGGACCTACGACCCGCTGCGCGCGGCCCTCGACGACCTGGTCGGTGAGCCGAAGGGCACGGACTTCGCCACCAGCGACCACGTCGGCTCCGTGGTCGATGAGACCTACCCCGTGCGCTACCGGAGCCGGTCGATCAGCTCGACCGTCAGCTCCTACCCGGGTGACTACTACGTGGCCCTGTCCGTCAACGACGACGACGGCCAGACCTACGAGATGCCCTACACCCTGTCCCTCGCGGTCACCGGCAAGGTGAGCGGTGCCCCCGACTACGGCAAGGCCGATGCGGACTGGGACGCCACCGCGGTGCTGGAGTCGGCGGGCAGCAGCAGTGCGAGCGGCGCGACGCCGTCGCCGAGCGCGGCCAAGGAGGGTGCGGCGCCGAGCGCGGCCGCCGACGACAGCGCCGGGAGCAGCCGGACCTGGCTGGTCGCGGGTGGGCTCGTGCTGGTGGCGCTCCTGTGCGCTGCCGGCGCCTTCCTCGTGCTGCGCCGGGGCCGGGCCTGATCGGCTCAGCCCCGGATCCGCCGGCTCCACCTGCTGCGACCACCGGTGGATCCGACCTCAGAACACGACGAGGACGGCCGCGACGAGGCAGGCGAGGGCGATCACGAGCAGCAGCCCGGCGAGGACCCGGCGTACGGCCCCGGTGTCGAGAGGTCGTTGCGAGGACGGCTCCGCGGGCCGGGCCTCCGCCTCGGCGTCGCCCGGGAGGTGCTCGAAGACGAAGGGTGCGTCCGGCCCCTGCGGCATCGGGTAGGGCGGCAGCGCAGCCAGCCGGGTGCGCAGCTCAGCTGCGGTCGATCCGGTGGCGCCCACCGCGGTGGCCTCGAGCAGCAGCGCCACCAGCTCGGCCTGTCCGGGCGGCGGGTCCGACGCTGCGGCTTCGCGCCCCCTCGGGGGACGCAGCCCGGTGACCAGCTCCAGACCGACCATGCCGACCGAGTAGACGTCGTGCGAAGGAGCCGGATCGGCACCGTGCTGCTGGTCGGGATGCATGTAGCCGGGGCTGCCCAGCACCTGCCAGGCCTGGGTGAGCCGCGGCTCGTCGCAGCGGGCGGCGATTCCGAAGTCGCTCAGCAGCAGGTGCGGCGGCTCGCCGCCGGTTGCCCGCAGGAGCAGGTTGGCGGGTTTGACGTCGCGGTGCACGATGCCCGCGTCGTGCACCGCCTCCAACGCCTGGAGGGTCTGGTCGAGCAGCAGCACCGTCCAGGCCGGGGGAAGGGGGCCGCTGTCGCCGAGCAGGACGGCGACCGACCCGCCGTCCACGAACGGCATGGTGAAGAGGACCCGGTCGTCCTCGCCGGCCCAGGAGAGCGGGGTGACGATGTGCGGGTGCTGCACCCGGGTGGACTGCTCGCGGATGAACCTCAGCAACGACCCGGCGTCCGACTGCCGGAGCAGCTTGCCGGCGTAGACCTGCTGGTCGCGTCGGTCGCGCACCCGCCAGATCGATCCCATCCCGCCGTCGGCCACCGGTTCGATCAGCTCGAAGCGACCCGCGAAGACCTCACCCACGACGTCCACCCTACGAAAGGGTGGCAGCAGGCATCCGAGGTAGGCCCGCACGTGTCACGGACCTACGGTGGAGCCATGAGCGACCCCGAGAACGACAGCTACGGCGACTACAGCGTCGACGCGGAGGACCAGCCGCAGGGCGACGGCACCAGCACCTCAGACGACCGCGGCCTGAACGACCCCATGGAGGAGGGCTACTCCCCGCCCGAGAAGTGGTCGGCCGGCCAGGGCTGGGGCAACACCCCGCTCGAGGAGGAGCTCGGGGAGTCCTTCGAGCAGCGGCTGGCCCAGGAGGAGCCCGAGCCGGACCCGTACGCCGCACCCGACGAGGAGGACCTCGACGACGGCGAGGTGGGGGACCGCCGCTCCGGGCGGCTCGTGGCGCCCGACGAGGGGCTCGGCGAGGACGTGGACCAGGAGCTGCTGGGTGAGGACGTCGGCATCGACGGTGCCGGCGCGAGTGCCGAGGAGGCCGCTGTGCACGAGGTCGACGAGGGCTGAGCCCAGCCCGACGACGGGCGCGGCCGGACCGGTTCGGCGTTCGGGTGGTGGGTTGGGCAAGATGGGGGCATGACTCAGCCGCCCCAGCAGCCGTTCTCGCGCCCCGGTGCGATCGACCTCTCCGGACTGAAGAAGCCCGCCGCTCCTGCTTCGGGGGCTTCCCCGGCCGGGGGAGCTGCCGGGGGAGCCGTTGGTGGTGCCCCGGGCACCAGCAGCGCGTACGCCGTGCAGGTGGACGAGCAGAACTTCCAGGAGCTGCTCGAGCAGTCGATGACCGCACCGGTGCTGCTGGGCTTCTACAGCCCCTCGCGGGCCCCGCAGAGCGTCGACCTGATCGACGACCTGCAGCTGCTGGCCAACGAGTTCGAGGGCAAGTTCCTGCTCGGCCGGGTCGACATCGACGACAAGCCGCAGATCGCGCAGGCCGCCGCCCAGGCGATGGAGGCCCAGTCGCTGCCGCTGGTCGCGCTCGTCGCCCAGGGCCGGCCGATGCCGCTGTTCGAGAGCGCCCCGCCGATGGAGGAGCTGCGCACGTCGCTCACCCAGGTCTTCCAGCAGCTCGCGACGCAGGGCTTCGCCGGTCGTCACCAGCCCCGCGCCGGGGCCGCGACCACCGACGAGAACGGCGAGCCGGAGATCGACCCCCGCTACGGGCCGGCGCAGGACGCACTGGAGGCGGGCGACATCGACCGGGCCGTGGAGGAGTACCAGAAGCTGGTCACCGCCAACTCCGCCGACGCCGAGGCGGCCGGAGGGCTGGCCATGGCGCGGGTGCTGCAGCGCACCCAGGGGGTCGACCTCAACGCCGCCCGGGAGCAGGCCGCGGCCCAGCCCGACGACCTCGCGGCCCAGACGCTGTGCGCCGACCTGGACCTGCTGGGCGGTCACGTGGACGACGCGTTCGCCCGCCTCGTCGAGCTGGTCCGGCGTACGTCGCAGGGCGAGCGCGACCAGGCCCGCAACCACCTGATCGGGCTCTTCGCGGCCGTCGGCAACGACGACCCCCGGGTGCTCACGGCGCGTCGCAACCTGGCCAACGCCCTCTTCTGACCCGGCGCCTCCCGCTGGTTGGTGAGGCGCGTGAGCGCCGTCTCGAAACCCGGGTGGGGTGTGACTGTTGCGGGGGTTTCGAGACAGGACTTCGTCCTTCCTCAACCACCGTGAGGGGGCTCGTCCTTCCTCAACCACCGTGAGGGGGCTCGTCCTTCCTCAACCACCGTGAGGGGGCTGCGTCCTTCCTCAACCACCGTGAGGGGGCTCGTCCTTGCTCAACCATCGTGAGCGGCTCGGGGGATTCACGCTGGTTGAGGAGGCGCGTCAGCGCCGTCTCGAAACCCGCTTGGTCCCGACGTCTCGTGGACGTACGTCTGGGGCCCGTGGATACTCCTGGGGGTGGTGACTTTCGGGAGTCGTGCGGCGCTGCTCGGGCTGGCGCTGGTGGCCGTGCTCGTCGCGACCCTGTCCCCGGGTCCGGCCACCCCGAGCGCCGACGTCGCGCCGGTGTCCTCCCGGACCTCCTGCCACGGGATCTCCTACGCCCAGGTGCTGGGCCACCGCCCGGGGTACGGGCGGCACTACCTGCGGCCCTACGCGGCGCGGCGCTACACCTGCCGGGCGTACTGGCTGCCGTCGGTGGACGCACAGTTCGTGCCGCAGGCCCTGGCGCTGGACGGCAGCACGGCGTGGGTCTCGGGCTACCGCCAGGTGCCGAAGGTCGGCAACCGGGCGTGCCGGTTGGTGCAGATCAGCCTGCGGACGGGCCGGGTGCTGCACAACAAGGCCCGGATCACCGGACGCGTCGGTCGCAGCCCGCTGACGTTCTGCCGGCACGGTGGCGGGCTGGCCCGGTCCGGGCACGAGCTCTGGCTGGCCGAGCGTGACCGGCTCTGGCTGATCGACACCCGCAACCGGCACACGCTGCGGGTGTGGCGCATCCACCGGCCGGTCTACGGATCGAGCGTCGTGCTGCACCAGGGCCGGGTCGGGCTGATGCAGTTCCGCAAGGGCGGGCGACAGGGCCGGCTGCACTGGTTCAGCCGCTCCGCGCTGATGCGTCGCGGGGTCGTCGACATCGTCGGGCAGCACCCCAACGGCCACAGCGTCGCCCCGACCGGCGCGCGCCGCGTGCCGCCGTACGCCCAGGGGGGCGGGTGGTGGAGCGGCCACGGGCTGATCCGTACCCGCTCGTGGCGCGGCTGCGGCCAGATGGTCCTCCCCGGCGGGAGGACGGTCGGCGTCATGCAGGGGATCGAGGACGCCCAGATGGCGCCGCACGGCCGGGTCTGGGTGGTCTCCGAGGCCAGCGCGCGTCCCTACCAGCACAAGGGCCGGGGCATGGTGCCCATGCTCAGCGAGTACAGCGCCCCCCGGGTGTTCGGGATGCGCAAGTACGGCTACTGCCCCTGAGCTGGATACCTCGATGGCCGCTCGGGGTGAGAGCCTCGACCTTGCGGTCGCCGGCAGATCTCGCCGACTACCGGCTACCGGCTACCGGCAGTGTCGTGACGACGAGACGCACGCGGGCGGTCAGCCCGGCTGGATCAGGTGTGGACCGCTGCGAGGAGCTGCCACTCGGCCGCACCCCACATGGCCACCTCGTCGGCCCTGCGAGGTGGGTGCTCGACCCACCAGAGACCCGAAGCCCCGAGTCGACGACGGCCTGACCGCTCGACCTCCTCGTCGCTGGCGAACGGGCGTGCTCAGACTCCGGTCTGGACGTCGTCGCCGTCCTCGAGAGTATGGTCCTCGAGTGAGCGACGACTGGCGGGCCAGCATGGTCGACAGGCTGCGTTCGGAGATCCTGAGGGCCGAGCCCGACGTCGTCGAGGAGGCCAAGTGGCGCAAGGCGTCGAACCCCGACGGTGTCCCGACGTTCTCCTGCGACGGTCTCATCTGCACGGTCGAGACGTACAAGGACAAGGTCAAGCTCACGTTCGCGAGGGGGGCGTCGCTGGAGGACCCGTCGGGTCTGTTCAACGCCAGCCTCGATGCCGGCACGCGGCGCGCGATCGACCTGTTCGCGGCGGATGCGCTCGACCAGGACGCTTTCGTCGCGCTGGTCCAGGAAGCGGTGGCGTACAACCGCAGGTGAGTGTGGGTCCCGTCGCGATCCGCGGCGTCAGCCGTCGAACGCCGACCAGCAGATGTCGTTGCGCGCTCCCTGGTCGTCGAGGACGAGCTCACGGATCGCCTGCGGCAGCTGGTCTCGTTGCCACCGGCACTCGAGTTGACCCGCACTCATGCTCTCGTCCCCACCCGGCGCGGCGGCACGGGCGGCCTTGATCGCGTAGGCGGCGGCGCCGAGCTCGTGCGCGGCGACGTGAGCGACCGCGCCGGCCTGGCCGGCGGCGTACGCGGCGTGACGTGGCGCCCCGCGCAGGTCCCTGGCCGCGCCCATGGCGTGGCCGCCGGCCGCCCGTGCCTGCATCATCGTGACCTCGCCGCGAGTCCACGACCGGGCGTGCTCGATCGCCTCGCGCGGTCTGGGGTCCTCCGGCCGGGCCGCCTCGAAGAGGTCGAGGACGTGCTCGGCGCACGTCGCCGCCCACCGGGCCAGCAGCCGGTGGTCCGCATCGGTCAGGCCGCCACCGCGGCGGATCGTCACGAAGCGAGGATCGCGGATCTTGGGCAGGATCATGCTCGGTCCCTCCTGGCGTTCCCTCTGGCGTCGTGGTCATCGCAACGGTCCCAGATCCTCCCATCGAGACCGTCCTCGCGAAGGAGAGCTGCACGGGCGCTTGCGCGGGTGGCCGGGGGGTGTGGGGCGTGAAAGTGACGTGAAGCCGGCGCGAAAGCAGCGCTGCCTAGGTTCACTCCTACGCCGTCCGATACTCGTCCGTCGTCCGCCAGGAGGCCCCGATGACCACCACCACAGCTCCCGCCCCGTCGTACACCTATCCGTCCCTGCGCGCCGCGTGGATCCCGATGGCCGCGCTGTGCCTGGCCTTCTTCGTCGAGATGGTCGACAACACCCTGCTGTCGATCGCGCTGCCCACGATCGGCCGCGACCTCGGCAGCGGCACGACCGCACTGCAGTGGGTCACCGGCGCCTACTCGCTGACGTTCGGCGGGCTGCTGCTCACCGCCGGGTCGATCGCCGACCGGTTCGGGCGCCGCCGGGTGCTGCTGGTCGGACTGGCCGTGTTCGGCCTGCTGAGCCTGTGCGTCGTCGCCGTCTCGACGGCGGGCGAGCTGATCGCCCTGCGGGCCGGGCTCGGCATCGCCGCCGCGGCGATGGCGCCCATCACCAACTCCCTGGTCTTCCGGCTCTTCGACGACCAGGCACTGCGCATGCGGGCGATGACCGTGATGATCGTCGTCGGCATGTCCGGGTTCGTCCTCGGCCCGCTGCTCGGCGGCACGGCGCTGGCCCACGTCCGCTGGGAGTGGCTGCTGGTCGTCAACGCGCCCATCGCCCTGATCGCGTGCATCGGCGTGCGGCTCGGCGTCCCGGCCGACCGGCCGGAGGACCTGACCGACGACGGGCTCGACCTGCCGGGCGCGGCGCTGAGCATCACCACCATCGGCCTGGCCTGCTGGTCGCTGACCAGCGGGGTCGAGCACGGCTGGCTCTCGGCGCTCACGCTCGCCTCGGTCGTCGGCGCCGTCGTCGCGGCCGTCGCGTTCGTGCGCCACGAGCGCCGCACGCGCGTCCCCCATGCTGGACCTCGGCTGTTCTCGAACGGCACCGTGCGCGGCGCCGCCATCGCCCAGGTCGGCACCTCGATCGCGATGGCCAGCGTGATGTTCGGGCTGATCCTGCACTTCCAGTACGCCTACGGCTGGAGCCCGGTGCGCGCCGGCCTGGCGAACCTGCCGATCATCGTGACGATGATCGCGGCGACGCCCGGTCTCGGAGTGGCTCGGCCGCGCGGTTCGGCCACCGCATCGCCTGCCTGGTCGGCGCGGCCTTCCTGGCCGGCTCGCTGGCCGGGCTCTCCTGGGGCGTCGACCACGGCTACGCCGCGATCGCCATCTCCATGGTCGTGATGACCGTCGGGCTGCGCACCGTGATGACGATCTGCGCCGTCGCCCTCGTCGACGCGATGCCGAGCAACCGCACCTCGATCGGCGCGGCGCTCAACGACACCGCCCAGGAGGTCGGCACCAGCGTCGGCACCGCCGTCGTCGGCACCCTGATCGCCGCGCTGGTCACCACCCGGCTGCCCGTCGGGCACCTGGAGCGACGCGCTGGTGGCGTCGTTCTTCCACGGCGAGCGCATCACCTACGCCGTGCTCGCGCGTCGTCGTCGGCCTGGTCGCCGCCGGCCGGCGCGCTCACGCTCACCGACTCCCACGCCACCGAGGAACCACGCCTGATCCGGAGCCCCCCTCGTTGGTCGAGGAAGGAAGAAGTCCTGTCTCGAGACCTCGCCGACGCACTGCCGGACCCCCGCTGGTCGAGCGTCTGGAGACCTCATCACGGGTCACCTGTACAGCGCCGGTGCTCGAGAGCCTCCTTGTTGTGGGCGCTGACTGACGGAGCGGCGTCGAACTCGAACGGCCTCCGAGCGTGGGTCAGGAGCACCACGGTGTGCCGCACGAGGTTCTGGCCGGTATCGACGAGTGCGTCGAGATTCCGATGGTGGGCCGGGGAGCCGGCCTCGGCGCGGCCGTCGCCGGAAGCCTCGTCGGTCAACGGCTCGCGGGCTGTCGAGACGCCGGTCGGCGGCGATGGACGATGGGTCACCGCTCACGCGGGGGCGAGGGCCTCCCGGGCGGAGCGAGGCGCACGTCCGAGGAGCTCCTCCAGCAGCGGGTCCACTCCGGCGAAGAAGCCGGCGTCGGCGGCCTGGTACATGCCGAGCAGGAAGCGGGCCATGAACTCCTGCTGACCCGCAGCCACCTGGGCGGCGACCCATTCCTCCGGGTCCACCACCACCCGCTCGATCCGGCGTCCGGTCAGCTCCGAGGCAATCGCGGCTACCTGCTCGAAGGTGGGCGCCGCAGCGGCGGTGAGCGTCGTCGGTCCGTCGTACGCGCCATCCGAGGCGAGCACGGCAGCCGCTGCCTCGGCTGCATCCTCACGTGCGGTCCACGAGACCGGTCCGTCGGCGGGTACGGCGATGACACCGCTCTCGCGCCACGGTCCGGCCAGCCAGGTGAGGCTGTGGGCGTAGAAGCCGTTGCGCAGCGACGTCCAGGCGACGCCGGACTCGGCGAGGAGCTGCTCGGTGGCGGCGTGGTCGCGGCCGGGGGCGAAGGGTGTGTCGGGCGAGGCGCCCTGGTGGCTGGTGTACAGGATGCGCCCGACCCCGGACACTGACGGCCGCGTCGATCGCGTTGCGGTGCAGGCTCACCGCGTCTGCCGTCGGGGTCGCTCGAGGAGACGAGCAGGAGCTGGTCGGCGCCGTCGAAGGCCGCTGGCAGGGAGTCCGGTTGCGCGTAGTCGGCGTACCTGCACGACGACGCCGAGATCGGCGAACCGCTGGGCCCGGCCGACGTCGCGGACGGCCACGACGACCTCGCTCGCCGGCACTCGCTCGAGGAGGTGGTCGACGGTGGCGCCGTTGAGCGCGCCCGTTGCTCCGGTGACGATGATCATGACGTGTCCTCTGTTGGTTCCGATGAAATCAAATTAAGCGTATCACTGGAAACATCATGGATAACAATCTTGCGATATCGTAGGAACGTGACCGAGACGTCCAGTTCCCGTGCGGATCTCCGCACCAGGATCGTCGACGTTGCCGCCCGACTGCTCCGCGAGGAAGGTCCTGCGGCGGTCACGACCAGGGGTGTCGCTCAGCGAGCCGGTGTCCAGGCGCCGGCGATCTACCGCATCTTCGGTGACAAGGACGGTCTGCTCGAGGCGGTCGCCGAGCACGTCATGGCCACCTTCGTCTCGGCCAAGGCAGAAGTCGTCGAGACCGCCTCGGCGAACGGCGTGGATCCGTTGGAGGACCTGCACAGCGGCTGGCGCACCCAGATCGACTTCGGTCTCGCCAACCCGGATCTCTTCCGTCTGCTGAGCGATCCGGGTCGGGTGGCGAGCTCGCCCGCAGCAGAGACGGGAAGGCGCGTCCTGGAGGCCCGCGTCCGTCGGGTCGCCGAGACCGGCCTGCTCCGCGTCAGCGAGCACCGGGCCGTCGGCCTCATCCAGTCCGCCGGCATCGGCGCCATCTCGACCTTGCTGGCCACCAGACCAGAGCGGCGCGATCTCGCTCTGGCCGAGGATCTCTACGAGGCCGTGCTGCACCACATCCTCACCGGGTCACCCGCGCGAATGGACGGGACCAGGGCCAGTGCGGTCGCTCTGCGCGCCACCGCACCGCGGCTCGAGGTGCTCAGCCAGGCGGAGCGACAGCTGCTCGCCGAGTGGCTCGACCGCGCGATCGAGGCTCCCGAGGACTCCACGTCCTGAACGGCGGGAGCGACACACCCCCGTCGGCTTCCCACGGTGCTCGGCGACGTCGAGCTCGGCCCCCGGGTCGACCCCGGCCGTCGGTGGAGCCGTTGGAACGATCGTGTTGTGGATCGTGCGCCAGTCCCCGAGCACCGGGCTGGCTGCGATCTCGATGACGCCGGCATCTGGGCAGGTCTGCACCGGCAGGCGCGCGTGCTCCGGTGCGTCAGTGGCGGGGAACGACACACATTCGAGAGCCGTAGGAGCGTCGGGTCGGGCTGCTCGTCGCTTCGGTGCCCGTTGACCGTGAGGAGACCGTTTCTCGGGAGTGAGAGGGTGCTGCGGTGACCTCACCCTCTCCCGCTGCTGCGGGTGGCTTGGGGTCGGCGCGCACCGGTCTTCTCGTCCTGGCCGCCGCCGTCTTCGCTGCCGTGACGACGGAGCTGTTGCCGGTCGGCCTCCTGTCGCGGATCAGCTCGGCGTTCGAGGTGAGCAACGGCACCGCGGGCCTGCTGGTGAGTGCGTACGCCGTCATGGTGGCGGTCCTGTCGGTCCCTCTCGCGCTCGCCACGAGGCGGCTGCCCCGCAAGCCGCTCCTGCTCGCCACCATCGCGGGCTACGGCGTGAGCAACGTCGTCGCGGCGTCGGCGCCGACCTTCGGCGTCCTCGCGACCGCGCGGGTCATGGGCGGCATCACCCATGCGCTCTTCTTCTCCGTCTGCATCGGCTACGCGGCCCGTCTCGTGGCGCCGAGCCAGACCGGCCGAGCGATGGCCCTCGCCTCGGTCGGGGTCTCGGGAGGTCTGGTGCTCGGCGTACCACTCTCGACCGCGCTGGGCACGGCGCTCGGGTGGCGGGCGGCGTTTGCCGCTCTGGGCGTTCTCGTCGCGCTCGTCCTCGTGCTCGCACTGGTGGTGCTCCCGCCCGTCACCGCGGCCGGCGACGACGGAACCCCGCACCGCGGCCGCCGGCGTGACCTGGCCACGGTCGTCGTGGCGAACGGCATGACCTACCTCGGGACCTACGTTCTCTATACCTACGTCAGCATCCTGCTGCTCGACTCGGGGTCGGCGGAGCGGTTTGTCGGACCGACGCTGCTGCTGTTCGGGATCTGCGGACTGGTGGGCCTGCGTCTCACCGCCGCCCAGCTCGACCACCGTCCGCGCGCGAGCGCGATCCTCGTCCCGGCGCTGATGGCCACGGGCATCGCCGCGGTGGCGCTGGCGTACCCGCGTCTCGTGCCGGTCGTCGTGACGGGCATGGTGTGGCTCGCCGGCTTCGGACCAGCCGCGTCGCTCTACCAGTCGGCCTCGATCCGGACGGCCGCGAGCTCCCCGGAGACGGCGGGAGCCTGGATCAATGCGAGCAGCAACGCCGGCATCGGCGCAGGGGCCGCGCTCGGGGCGGTGATCATGGCCCACTCGGGCTTGACCGCGGTCGCCTGGACGGCCGCAGCAATCGTGGCCGGCTCCGCCGCCCTCGCGCTGGTCTCTCGCTCCGCCTTCCCGCACTCCGACGCACCTTCCCCGCCGGGACCTCACCGGCCCGGGGCCCAGCCACCGGTTCCGTAGGGGCGCGGTGCACCTGAAGGCGCATGCAGCCGCGGGGAAAGGGCGCGGGGACGTGACGTGCCACCGTGAGAGTGGCCGACCGAGGGCGGCGACCGCTGCACGGTGATACGCGACCCAGCCACGCCTCCGCGTCCTGCCATGGCTCACCGCGCTCATGCTCACGGAATCTGCGAACGTCCCGCGACCCATCTTCCTCAATCTCGCAGGAGCGCCCGGACCTCGACACTTCAGTGCGTTCAGTCGGCACCCTCGGTCGAGGATGCACACGCCGGGAAAACCGACGCAGGTCGTGCAGCGAACGGACCGCGCGTGAGCAGACAGCCTTCGGATGCGCGCCATCGAGGTGACTTTTGTTGTCAGGCCCCGCCGGACTCGACGTACGCCGGGCCGGCACCCGACGCGGCGACGTTGGCCAGCGCCGACGCGACCCGGCGGGCGGTGAAGTCGGCGCAACGCTCGCGCGCCTCGTCCAGCGAGACGAAGGCGGCCGAGCGGATCTCGCGCTCCTGACGGACCACGACATCGAGGATCGCGGGGTCCTGCACGCCACCGTCGAAGACCAGGCACAGCGCGTCGTCCCAGCCGCTCCACGGGGGCAGCCAGTCGGTGAGCAGCAGGCGACCCGGCGCGATGCTGAGGGCCAGCTCCTCCTCGACCTCGCGGGCCACGGCGAGCTGGGGTGACTCACCGACCTCGACCACGCCACCGGGCAGGTCCCAGTCCTGCTTGTAGGTGAGCTGGCAGAGCAGCACCCGGTCGTCGGGGTCGCGCACCAGCAGCTGGCTGATCGCCCGCTTGCGCGGGAGGAACGAGTTCAGCAGGGCCCGGAACCCCTCCGGGCGGTCCGCGGGTACGTCGCTGGCGAGGCGGGCGTACACGATGCGGTCCTGCCCCTCGGCGATCCCGCGGGCGACACCTTCCTTGCGCAGGCCGCTGAACGTCGCCGTGCGTTGGCCGGTCCGGTCGTCGGGGTCGACGTAGCGCCTCCACGCGGTGCGCGCCGGCCTCGATGGCCTCCGCGACGCTGAGCCGCACGGCGTCGATGCTGACGTCGGCCGACCAGGAGACCCGGACCACGCCGTCGCCCAGCTCCGTCGTCTCAGCACCCACGAGTCAGCCTAGCCACCGTCGTACCGGCGTAAATACGTGCCCGGTCAGCGTCCTGGAGCGTGAATAAGTGCCCGGTCGGCGCTCTGGACGGTGAAAACGTGCCCGGTCAGCGCAGATGGGTCTGGAAGAAATCAGCGATCCGGGTCCAGGCGTCGTCCGCGGAGGCGGGCTCGGGGCCGGCGCGGAGGACGACGCTGGTCAGCGGGCGCGAGCAGCCGGGGACCGTTCTCGTGCTCGTTGAGGAAGGAGTGGCCGGCGGCGGGGTACTCCTTCACGTCGTGGGCGACGCCCGCCTTCTCGAGCGCCGTCTCGAGCTTGGCCGCGGCGCCGCGCAGGCTCAGGTCGCGTCCGCCGTACGACGCCACCACCGGGCAGGCGCCCTCGAGCCGCTCGTCGAGCCTGGAGGGGAGCGTGCCGTAGTTGGGCGCGGCGACGTCCCAGTCGGCCAGGGTCATCAGCGCGAAGCCGCCGCCCATGCAGAAGCCGATCACGCCGACCTTGCCCGAGCAGCCGGCCTGCTCGCGCAGCCAGTCCCGGGAAGCGGCGATGTCGGCGTAGGCGACGCCCTTGCCGGTGACGAGGGCCTGCATGGTGCGCACCAGGCAGCGCTTGGCGCCGCCGTCGCTGAACAGGTCGGTGGCCAGGGTCAGGTAGCCCATCGCCGGCGAGCCGGTCGGCGTGCGCCTTGGTCTCGCCGTCGAGCCCGAAGATCTCGTGGACGGCCACGATGCCGGGCCAGCGGGCCCTCGCCCTCGGGGGTGGCGAGGTAGCCCGAGAGCGTGCGCGATCCGCCGCGCAGCCGAGGCGGCCGCGGACAGGTCGACCGTCGTACCGCTCACAGCGTGAACCAGACGGCGCCCAGCGGCGGCACGCTGATCTCCGCCGAGGCCGGCAGGTCGTGCCAGGCACGTCCTCGGCCTCGACCGCTCCGAGGTTGCCGACCCCGGAGCCGGCGTAGACCTCGGCGTCGGTGTTCAGCACCTCGCGCCAGCGCCCGGCGGCCGGGAAGCCGAGCCGGTAGCCGTGGTGCGGCACGGCGGCGAAGTTGACCACGCACGACCATCGGGTCGGCCCTCGGGGGCGGTGCGCACGAAGGAGAAGGTGCTGTGGTTGGCGTCGTTGGCGTCCAGCCAGCGGAAGCCGGCCGGGTCGTTGTCGCGCTGCCACAGCGCGGGGTACTCGGCGTACCTCGCGTTGAGGTCGCGCACCAGCGACTGCATGCCGCGGTGCTCCGGGTGCTCGAGCAGCCACCAGTCCAGCTCGCGGGCCTCGGCCCACTCCGACTCCTGGGCGAACTCGGAGCCCATGAAGAGCAGCTGCTTGCCGGGGTGGGCCCACATGAAGGCCAGGTAGGCGCGCAGGTTGGCCAGCTGCTGCCAGCGGTCGCCGGGCATCTTGCGCAGCAGCGAGCCCTTGCCGTGCACGACCTCGTCGTGGCTGATCGGCAGCACGTAGTTCTCGGAGTAGGCGTAGACCAGGGAGAAGGTCAGCTCGCCGTGGTGCCAGGAGCGGTGCACCGGCTCGTGCTGGACGTAGCCGAGGCTGTCGTGCATCCAGCCCATGTTCCACTTGAAGCCGAAGCCGAGCCCGCCGGCGTCGGTGGGCTGGGTGACCCCGGGCCAGGAGGTGGACTCCTCGGCGATCGTGATCGCGCCCGGGACGCGGCGGTAGACGGTGGCGTTCATCTCCTGCAGGAACTGCTTGGCCTCGAGGTTCTCCCGCCCGCCGTGCACGTTGGGCGTCCACTCGCCGGGCTCGCGGGAGTAGTCGAGGTAGAGCATCGAGGCGACGGCGTCGACGCGGATCCCGTCGGCGTGGAACTCCTCGAGCCAGTACAGCGCGTTGGCGACGAGGAAGTTGCGCACCTCGCGACGCCCGAAGTCGAAGACGTAGGTGCCCCAGTCGGGGTGCTCGCCGCGGCTCGGGTTGGGGTCCTCGTAGAGCGGGGTGCCGTCGAAGCGGGCGAGCGCGAACTCGTCCTTGGGGAAGTGCGCCGGCACCCAGTCCAGGATCACCCCGATGCCGTGCTGGTGCAGCGTGTCGACCAGGCGGCGGAAGCCGTCGGGGTCGCCGAAGCGCGAGGTCGGGGCGTAGTACGACGTGACCTGGTAGCCCCAGGACCCGCCGAACGGGTGCTCCATCACCGGCAGGAACTCGACGTGGGTGAAGCCGAGGTCCGCGCAGTACGCCGCCAGCTGCTCGCCGAGCAGCTGCGTAGTCGTAGACGGTGCCGTCGAGGTGCTTCTTCCACGACCCGAGGTGCACCTCGTAGACGCTCATCGCCTTGTCGACCGCGTTGCCCTCGCTGCGGGCCTCGAGCCAGGCCTGCGTCGCCCCAGGCGTACGACGACTCGAAGACCACCGAGGAGGTCAGCGGCGGGATCTCGGTGTGGAAGGCCATCGGGTCGGCCTTGTCGCGCCACTGCCGGTCGTCGCCGAGCACGCCGAACTTGTAGCGCGTCCCGCCCGCGACGCCGGGCACGAACAGCTCCCAGACCCCGGAGGTGCCGAGCTGGCGCATCGGGTGCTCGCGGCCGTCCCAGGAGTTGAAGTCGCCCTTGAGCCGTACGCCGCGCGCGCGCGGCGCCCAGACCGAGAACGACGTGCCGGTGATGCCACCGGCCTCACCGCCCGAGCCCGAGACGTCGTAGTGCTGGACGTGGGCGCCGAGCACCGTCCACAGCTGCTCGTGGCGACCCTCGTTGATCAGGTGCAGGTCGGTCTCGCCCAGCGTGGGCAGGTAGCGGTAGGGGTCGTCCAGCTCGACGGCCTCGCCGCCCGGGTAGGTGACCTCGAGGCGGTAGTCGGGCACCTCGGTGACGTCGAGGGTGCCCTCCCAGACCCCCTCGTGGCGGTGGGTGAGCGGCGTACGCTCCCCGCGGCCGTGCAGCACCGCGACCGACTCGGCGAGCGGCTTGAGCGCGCGCACCAGCACCCCGGTCGCCGCGGGGTGCGGCCCGAGCAGGTCGTGCGGGGCACCGTGCTCGCCGCGCGACGAGCTGGTCGAGCTCCTGATCGTTCAGGGCAGAGTTCACAGCGCCTCCTGGGCGGGTTCACGTTGGGCGAGGCGGGCCAGCGCGCCGAGCGGGATCGGCAGCCAGGACGGGCGGTTGCGGGCCTCGTAGACGACCTCGTAGACGGCCTTGTCGGCCTCGTAGGCGTCGAGCAGGACCTGCTCGACGGCGCTGATCTCGCGCTCGCCGAGGTAGCCGGCGACGAAGGCGGCGCGGTTGCGGTCGGTCCACTGCGTGGCCCGGGCGTCCAGGGCGGCGTCGTCGGCCTCCGGGCCGGGCCCGGTCGCGAAGGCGCCGCTGACGAAGTCGCGCTCGACGGTGCGCGCGGCGTAGTCGAAGGAGCGCAGCATCCCGGCGACGTCGCGCCACACCGAGTCCGGGCAGCACCCGCTCGGCCAGCGGCTTGGCCGGCTCGCCCTCGAAGTCGACCAGCTTCCAGTGGTGCACCACGCGCAGGGTCTGGCCCAGGTGCAGGTCGCCGTGCACGCGCTGGGCGCCCGTGCTGGTGCTGGAGATGTCGAGGGCGGAGACCCGGGCGAAGACGGTGCGAGCCGCGTCGGCGGCCTCGGCGAGCTCGGGCACGACGGCCAGCGCCGCGTCCAGGCGCTGCTCCATCGCCTCGGCGAGCGCGACCAGGTCGTCGGCGTCCCAGGACTGCACCGGGAACGTCGCGCGCAGCACCTCGTGGATCTCGTTGACCGCGGCGCCGAGCCGCTCGGCCTCGCCGGCGAAGTCGCCGCCGAGGTCGCTGGCCCCCTCGGAGTGCGCCGGCTGGCCGTCGGGGCCGATGTCGTCGCCGGTGTCGGCGAACAGCGCGCGGGCGCTGGACAGCGCGAGGTCCCAGCCGTCGGCGGCGGTGCGCAGGAACTCCTGGATCAACCCGAGGTCGAGCGGCTCGCGGTGCTCCGACGCCGGCCTCGATCCAGCCGTAGAGGGCGGCGATGCTCTCGTTGTCGGCCTCGGTCAGCGCCCGGTGGATCTCGATGTCGGGGTTGCGGCCCGGGGTCACCTTGCGGAAGACCTTGAGCAGGCTGTCCTCGCCGAAGGCGACCGAGGAGTTGCTCTGCTCGCCGCTGAACAGCGAGGAGTGGGCCTCGGCGTCCAGGTCGTGGCCCGAGAGCCGGTGGAAGGTGAGCCCGCCGTACGTCTGCGACGCCGCCCACGGGCGTGCCCGCGAACGCGGTCAGGTAGACCGCCATCGCGGTGCGGTCGTGCACCGCGTCGTAGGACCAGCGGTAGCCCAGCTCGTCGTCCTCGTTGGGCCCGACCAGGGCGTGCCCGAGCCGGTCCTGCGGCTCGGGGTAGTGCGAGATCGGCATCTGGTAGATCTCGGCCGTGGCCGCGTCGGACTCCTGGTCGTCGGCCGCGGGGTAGCGCACCGTCACCAGCTCGATGGTCACCTCGGGTGGACCGGGCAGGGTGCCGACGCGCTCGACCTCGACCACCTCGTAGTCGCGGCCCTTGCCGGCGAACCAGCGCGCGTTGGCGAGGTACGCCGTCATGTGTGGGTGCTGGCTCACGGTTCTGACCTCACGGTTCTGACCTCATTGGGGGATCCCTGTCTCGTCGGTCTGGGGCAGCCGGATCCAGTAGAACCCGTAGCCGCCGAGCGTGAGGAGGTAGGACAGCTCGCCGACCTGCGGGAAGCGCACGCCGCCGAGCAGCTCGACCGGGACCACGCCCTGCCAGCGGCGCAGGTCGAGCTCGACCGGCTGCGGGAAGCGGGAGAGGTTGTTGATGCACAGCACGGTGTCGGTGCTGCCGTCGGGAGCGACGTACTCGCGCACGTAGGAGAGCACGCTCGGGTTGGAGCCGCCGAGGTCGTAGAACTCACCGAGCCCGAACGCCGGGTGCCGCTTGCGGGCGTTGATCATCCGCCGGGTCCAGTGCAGCAGCGAGGACGGGTTGTCCAGCTCGGTCTCCACGTTGACCCGCTGGTAGCCGTAGACCGGGTCCTGGACGGGCGGCAGGTGCAGCTTGCCGGGGTTGGCCGTGGAGAAGCCGGCGTTGCGGTCGGGGGTCCACTGCATCGGGGTGCGCACGCCGTCGCGGTCGCCGAGCCAGATGTTGTCGCCCATCCCGATCTCGTCGCCGTAGTAGAGCACCGGCGAGCCGGGCAGCGAGAGCAGCATCGCGGTGAACAGCTCGATCTGGTTCTGGTCGTTGTCCAGCAGCGGCGCCAGCCGGCGGCGGATGCCGATGTTGGCCTTCATCCGCGGGTCGGTGGCGTACTCGGACCACATGTAGTCGCGGTCCTCGTCGGTGACCATCTCCAGGGTCAGCTCGTCGTGGTTGCGCAGGAAGATGCCCCACTGGCAGCCCGCCGGGATCGGCGGGGTCTCGGCGAGGATCTCGGAGATCGGGTAGCGCGACTCGCGGCGCACGGACATGAAGATCCGCGGCATCACCGGGAAGTGGAAGCACATGTGGCACTCGTCGCCGCCGGACTCCAGGTCGCCGAAGTAGTCGACCACGTCGGCCGGCCACTGGTTGGCCTCGGCCAGCAGCACCCGGCCGGGGTACTTGGTGTCCACGTGGCGGCGGACCTTGCGCAGGAACTCGTGGGTCTCGGGCAGGTTCTCGCCGTTGGTGCCCTCCTCGACGTAGAGGTAGGGCACGGCGTCGAGCCGGAAGCCGTCCAGGCCCATGTCGAGCCAGAAGTCGAGCGCCTCGAGGATCGCGTCGTGGACCTTGGGCTCGGCGAAGTTCAGGTCCGGCTGGTGGGAGAAGAAGCGGTGCCAGAAGTACTGCTGGCGCACCGGGTCCCAGGTCCAGTTCGAGGGCTCGGTGTCGACGAAGATCACCCGGGCGTCGGTGTACTTGTCGTCGGTGTCGGACCAGACGTAGAAGTCGCCGTACGGGCCGTCGGGGTCCTCCCGGCTGGCCTGGAACCACGGGTGGGCGTCCGAGGTGTGGTTCATCACGAAGTCGATGATCACCTTGATCCCGCGCTCGTGCGCGGCGTCGATGAACGACTGGAAGTCCTCGACGGTGCCGATCTCGGGGAGGACACCGGTGTAGTCGGCCACGTCGTAGCCGCCGTCACGCAGCGGGGAGGGGAAGAACGGCGGGATCCACAGGCAGTCGACCCCGAGCCAGGACAGGTAGTCCAGCTTGTCGGCCAGGCCCTTGAAGTCGCCGGTGCCGTCGCCGTTGGAGTCGTTGAACGAGCGGACCAGGACCTCGTAGAAGACCGCGGTCTTGAACCAGTCCGGCGTCGGACGCACGCCGTCCTCGGTGGGGACGACCTCGGCCGCGCTCGGCTGCGGCGCCGTCTGCTGGGTCTCGCTCGTCATCCGTGCCTCCGCACCGTCAGCACGTGGGCCGGCTCGCCCGGGTCGAGCCGGACGAAGCTGTTCGCGCCCCAGTGCCAGGTCTGGTCGGTGATCTCGTCGTGCACGGCGAAGCCGTCGTTCCAGTCCAGCCCGAGCGTGGGCAGGTCGAGGTGCACGAAGCTCTCCCGGGTGGCGTGCGGGTCGACGTTGACCACGACGACGACCGTGTCGCTCTCGGGGTCGCCGACGACGGCCTGCTTGGAGAAGACCAGGGTGGCGTCGTCGTCGCTGGCGTGCACCCGCAGGTTGCGCAGCTGCTGCAGCGCCGGGTGCGCCCGGCGGATCTCGTTGAGCCGGGTCAGGTACGGCGCCAGCGTGCGGCCGTCCGCCTCGGCGCCGGCCCAGTCGCGGATCCGGATCTGGTACTTCTCCGAGTCGAGGTACTCCTCGCTGCCCGGGCGCACGGCGACGTGCTCGTAGAGCTCGAACCCGGCGTACACGCCCCAGCTGGGGGAACCGGTCGCGGCGAGGACCGCGCGGATCTTGAACGCCGCGGGCCCGCCGTACTGCAGGAAGGCGTGCAGGATGTCGGGGGTGTTGACGAAGAAGTTCGGCCGGAGCAGGTGCGGGGTCTCCTGGGAGACCTCGGTGAGGTACTCGGCCAGCTCCCACTTGGCGGTGCGCCAGGTGAAGTAGGAGTAGCTCTGCTGGTAGCCGACCATGCCGAGCGCGTGCATCATCGGCGGCTTGGTGAAGGCCTCGGCCAGGAAGATCACGTCGGGGTCGGACTCCCGGATCTCGCCGAGCAGCCGCTCCCAGAAGGCGACCGTCTTGGTGTGCGGGTTGTCGACCCGGAAGATCCGCACGCCGTGGTCCATCCAGTGCCGCAGCACCCGCAGCGACTCGGCGTAGATGCCCTCGAAGTCGTTGTCGAAGTTGATCGGGTAGATGTCCTGGTACTTCTTCGGCGGGTTCTCGGCGTAGGCGATCGTGCCGTCGACGCGGGTGGTGAAGAACTCCGGGTGCGCGGTGGCCCAGGGGTGGTCCGGGCGCGGCCTGGAGCGCGAAGTCGAGCGCGACCTCGAGGCCGAGCCCGGTCGGCCCGGGCGACGAACGCGTCGAAGTCCTCGATCGTGCCGAGGTCGGGATGGATCGCGTCGTGCCCGCCGTCCTTGGAGCCGATCGCCCACGGGGAGCCGACGTCGTCGGGGCCCGGGTCGAGGGTGTTGTTGGGGCCCTTGCGGTTGACCTCGCCGATCGGGTGGATCGGCGGCATGTAGATGACGTCGAAGCCCATCGCGGCCACGGCGTCGAGCCGCTCGGCGGCGGTGCGGAGGGTGCCGCTGGTGACCGTGCCGGTCTCCGGGTCGGCGGTGGCGCCCTCGGAGCGCGGGAAGAACTCATACCAGCTGCCGAACAGCGCCCGCTGCCGGTCGACGAAGAACGGGTGCTCGCCCTCGCTGCTGAGCAGGTCGCGCAGCGGGCTTGTCGTGGACGAACTCGCGCAGCCGCGGGTCGGTGGCGACGGCCAGCCGGGCCTCGACCGGGCGTGAGGTGTCGCGCATCGAGGCCGCGGCGTCCTGCAGCTGGCTTGGCGATCCCACGGCTCGGGGCGAGCTCCTCGACGACCCGCTCCAGGAGCAGCTCGCCCTCGGTGAACATCAGCTCGACGTCGACCCCGGCGGGCACCTTCAGCTCGGTGTGGTGCAGCCAGGTCGCCAGCACGTCGCTCCACGACTGCACCTCGAAGGTCCAGGCCCCCTCGGCGTCGGGGGTCACGGTCGCGGCGTAGCGGTCGACGCCCTCGTCGAGCTTGCGCATCCGCACCGGGGCGCGGCGTACGCCGGAGGGGTCGGTGAGCACGACGTCGCAGCCGAGCTCGTCGTGGCCCTCGCGGAAGACGGTGGCGGTCACCTCGAAGGGCTCACCGACGCTCGCCTTGCTGGGGAAGCGGCCGCCGGCCACCAGGGGGCCGACGTCGACCACGGGTATGCGTCCGACCATGACTCCACACTTGCGGACCGGGTGCGGTGACGCAAACGCACCGCGGCCGGGGCTCCGTTGTCCCTCCCCAGGGGTGTCTCAGGCCGGGCTCAGCCCGGATCCACCGATGGCCGCCGTCGTGAGCGTCACCAGGCGGGTGCGCTGGCCAGGCGCCGGCGCGTGGGCATACCGGGTGTCTGGCGAGCGTCGGCAACGCAGTCAGCGTGCCTGGATGGTGGCGCGCAACAGGTGGAGATCGGTGAATCCGGGCTCAGGCGTGCCGCGTCTCGGCGGCGCCCATCACCCAGCTGACGCCGGCGACGGTCGCCCGCCCGAGCGGCTCGGCCAGCGTGGTGCGGGGGAGCGTGATGTGCTCGCCGATCATCTCCCGGGCCCAGCTCGGGCAGGGTCGAGACCGCGGCGGAGGCGATCCGGTCGTAGAACGGTCGGCCGTACCACGCCAGCGGCGGCTCGTGCAGGACCAGCCGGGCGGCGTCGACGGCCGGGGGAGTGACGGCGAGGTCGGGCCGGAACCGGTCGATCTCGGCCTTGAGCCCGGCGACGTCCTGGGGCGGGTCGACCACGCCGAGCAGCTGCGCCGGGACGCCCGCCTGGGCGACGTAGGTGTCGGCCTCGCGCCCGGTGAGCGGCGTACCGGCTGAACCGCTGATAGGTGGTCAGGAAGCTGTCGATCTCGGCGACGTGCACCCACATCAGCAGCTCAGGGTCGCTGGCGGAGTAGGCGCGACCGTCGGGGGCGGTGCCCTTGACGAAGGTGTGGATCCGCCGGATCTTGGCGACCGACTCCTCGGCGTGCTCGATCGTGGCGAAGGTGGTCTCGGCCAGGTATGTCGCCGTGGAGGCGACCCGTGCCCACGGGTCGTCCTGGTAGCCCGAGTGCTCGGCCACGCCGAACATCGCCAGCGGGTGCAGCGACTGCAGGAGGAGAGCGCGCACGCCGCCGACGAACATCGCGGCGTCGGCGTGCACCCGCCAGACCGGGTCGCCGTCGGAGAACCAGCGCTCGCCCTCGGCTGCCCCAGATCCGCTGGGCCGCCTCCGGGCCCTCGGCGCCGGCGATCCGGGCCCGCACGGAGCTCGCCAGCCCTGCTCTGATCCGCTCGATCATCTTGCCTCTTCGTGAGTGCTGTGACTGCTATGCCTGATGTGACTGAAGTGGTCTGTGGGGCTCGAGGGATGGAACTGGACTAGATTTAACCCGCAATTACCCGACAAAAAGGACGACGAAGCCCACAACAGCGGTTACTCTTATCTCGGTCCCAGCCTACTGGGCCGCCGTTCGGGTGAGGTTTCTCCGGGTCTCGCCCCGAACGATCCGCTGCGACTGTTCCTGGGGGCAGGTGAAGACCGCCACCCTGACCCGCCCTCGCCTGCGCCGTCTGCACTCCGCGGGGAACCCTCCCGGTCCCCCGCATCGGATGCCCGCGCACAGAAGGGCGTGCAGCCCAGCGCCCGAACCACGCCTCCTTCGCCTGTGCCGGCGAGCTCGGCCGTGGACGGATCCGCGCCGCCGTCTCCGGTGGTACGCCCGGGTCGGGTCGCCCGGACTCCGCCCCTGACTTGCAGCGGATCGGCGACGCCATCCGTGGCGGGAGCACGCGGCGCACGGTTGTGCGGACGGCCGTGTGGAGCGTGCCGGTGATTGCGGCTGCCACCGCGGCTCCGGCTTTCGCGGCCTCGATCGTCGCGCCGGCCTGCACCATGTGCAACGGCACAGCGCCGGTGAATTGCACGGTCGGCATTACTGTCGGTGGTCCGGCGCAGACCGGCCAGCGCTTGCGGGCCCAATCTCGTGTGTGCGGCGGTCGGCCCCATGGGTTTCTTGAACGTTTGCGTCGATCAAGCTGCGGTCCTGACGCCCACGGCCTGTGGCACAGGCCCTCGATGCGTCGGGGTGTGCCTGACTCTCGTGGCTGCGGCCCTCGACACCTTCACCGCCGCCATCCGGGCGCTCAACGTCGGAAGCTGCAATGCATCCGTCACGCTGCTACTGCCGACGCCAGGTCCGGACTGCTGCTGATGATGCTCGTCACGTCGGCGCTGGTCGTGCTCTGGGTCCGCCAAGAGCGCCTCCTTCGCGTTGGCGGCCTCGCCGCGACGGCACCTGGATCGATCGATGCGGGTCCGGTGCAACCTGCCTCGCTCGCGGCTCAGGAGATTCCGGACGCCGGCTGTCCCGTGCGGGCGACGGACTGGCCGTTCCGCTGGTGGACATGGCGCGAGAGTGAGCGCGACTGCTCGTCTTCGTCTCACCGACCTGCGCGACATGTCATGCCCGGTGCCCCTGGTGCCCCTGGTGCCCCTGGTGCCCCTGGTGCCCCAGTGGAAGGACTTCCTCGGCGCTGAGGTCGAGGTCAGTCTGGTCAGCATCGGCGATCGTGCGGACACCGCTGCGGCGTACCTGACCAGGCTAACGAGATGTGGTTCGACACCGAGAAGACGCATCAAGCACTTGGCGTGCCGGGCACGCCGACCGCCGTAGTGCTCGGCACCAACGCCCAGATCGGCGCTGGCCCGGCCGCCGGCACCGTCGCGATCACCGAGATGCTGGCCACCATCGTCGAGGCGGTCGGGGTGAACATGATGACCGGCGCCGCGCAGCACAGTGTGGCTCACGCACAGCCTGTAGCCACCCGCGAGCAGAACGCGCAATGGGTCCCCGACGAGGGCCAGCAAGTCCCCGACTTAACTGTTGTGACCGAAGCCGGCAGGGTCGCGTCGTATGCCGAAGCGCTGACTGAAATCGCCGGTGATGGCCCGGTGACCACGGTTGCTTGGCGCCACGACTGCGCCTTCTGTCAGGAGATTGAGGACGAGGTACGTGAGGCGTCCAACCGCGGTGACATCGTCCTGGTGATCTCAGAGGTCATCGCAACCGTGCGGGCGCAGGGCATGACCGGCCCTGCGCTACAGGTGATGGCGCCGGGCAACGCGGTTGGTGCCGTGGGGGTCCCGGGCACCCCGGCCGCCGTACCCGTGCGCGACGGAGTGGTCGTCGGACTCGGTGGAATCGGGGGGCCGCACACCCTCGAAGTGATCGCGGAGTTCGCCGGGCACGGTGCCGACGCCTGAGGGGTCACACCTCGCAGCCAGTTCGGTCCCGGTTCGTTGGATCGATCCAAGCACTGTCGGCTACGTTGACGTCCGTGCGTGCCATCCGACGGTTCACCGTCCGCCCCGTCCTGCCCGAGCCGCTGGCCCGGCTGGGTGACCTCGCGACCAACCTGCGCTGGTCCTGGCACCCGGAGACCCAGGACGTCTTCGCGGCCGTCGACGCCGAGGCGTGGCGGGCCAGCGGGCACGACCCGGTGCGGATGCTGGGCGAGGTCTCCGCCGCCCGGCTCACCGAGCTGGCCGCCGACAAGCGGTTCGTCACGGATGCTCGAGCTGGCGGCCGCCGACCTCGACCAGTACCTCACCGGCGAGCGCTGGTTCCAGCGCGAGGCCGGCGACGACGCGCCGGCGGCGATCGGCTACTTCTCCCCGGAGTACGGCATCACCAGCGTGCTGCCGCAGTACTCCGGCGGCCTCGGCATCCTGGCCGGCGACCACCTCAAGACCGCCAGCGACCTCGGCATCCCGATCGTCGGCGTCGGGCTGCTCTACCGCAGCGGCTACTTCCGCCAGTCGCTCTCGCGCGAGGGCTGGCAGCAGGAGACCTACCCCGTGCTCGACCCCGACGGGCTGCCGATCCGGCTGCTCCGCGAGGCCGACGGCCAGCCGGCCAAGGTCACCATCGCGGTGCCCGGCGAAGACGGCACTGACTGGCGCCGGATCTGGGTCGCCGCTGTCGGCCGGGTGCCGCTGCTGCTGCTCGACTCCGACGTCGAGGAGAACTCCGGCGCGCTGCGCGAGGTCACCGACCGGCTGTACGGCGGCACCTCCGAGCACCGGCTGCTCCAGGAGCTGCTGCTCGGCGTCGGCGGCGTCCGCGCGCTGCGCGCCTACTCCCGGATCACCGGCGCCCCCGCCCCGGAGGTGTTCCACACCAACGAGGGCCACGCCGGCTTCCTCGGCCTGGAGCGGATCCGCGAGCTGTCGGTCGCCGACGACGGGCCGCGGCTCGACTTCGACACCGCACTGGAGGTCTCGCGGGCCGGCACCGTGTTCACCACGCACACCCCGGTGCCCGCCGGGATCGACCGGTTCCCGCGCGAGCTGATCGCGCAGTACTTCGGCGTCGACCAGCCCCGTCCCCGGCGTCCCGGTCGAGAAGATCCTGGCGCTCGGCGCGGAGGACTACGACGGCGGCGACGGCGGCGTGTTCAACATGGCCGTGATGGGCTTCCGGCTCTCCCAGCGCGCCAACGGCGTCTCGCAGCTGCACGGCGAGGTCAGCCGCGGGATGTTCAGCGGGCTGTGGCCGGCCTTCGACGAGGCCGAGGTGCCGATCGCCTCGATCACCAACGGCGTGCACGCCCCGACCTGGGTCGCCCGCGAGATCTTCGACCTGCTGGCCAAGGCCGGCGCCGAGACCGACGGTCAGCACCGGCGCCGACGAGGCCGCGCTGTGGGAGTCGGTCGACGCGATCGCCTCGAGCGACCTGTGGGCGACCAAGCGCGAGCTGCGCGCCCGCCTCGTCGCCGACGCCCGGGCCCGGCTCAAGGCGTCGTGGCGTCAAGCGCGGCGCGGCCCCGGCCGAGCTCGGCTGGGTCGACTCCGCCCTCGACCCCGACGTGCTGACCATCGGCTTCGCGCGGCGGGTGCCGTCGTACAAGCGGCTGACGCTGATGATGCGTGAGCCCGAGCGGCTCAAGGCGCTGCTGCTGCACCCCGACGCGCCCGATCCAGCTGGTGATCGCGGGCAAGTCGCACCCCGCCGACGAGGGCGGCAAGAAGATGATCCAGGAGATCGTCCGCTTCGCCGACGACCCGGAGGTGCGGCACCGGATCGTGTTCCTGCCCAACTACGACATCGCGATGGCCCAGCCGCTCTACCCCGGCTGCGACGTGTGGCTGAACAACCCGCTGCGGCCCTACGAGGCGTGCGGCACGTCCGGGATGAAGGCCGCGCTCAACGGTGGGCTCAACCTGTCGATCCTCGACGGCTGGTGGGACGAGTGGTACGACGGCAACAACGGCTGGGCGATCCCCTCCGCCGACGGCCTCGACGACCCGGACCGCCGTGACGACATCGAGGCGACCGCGCTCTACGACCTGATCGAGCACGAGGTGGCGGCGCGCTTCTACGACCGCGACGCGGTCACCGGGGTGCCGGCGCGCTGGCTGGAGATGATGCGTGGCGCGCTGCGCTCGCTCGGGCCCAAGGTGGTCTCGACCCGGATGCTGCGCGACTACGTCGAGCAGCTCTACGTGCCGTCGGCGCAGAGCTCGCGCCTGGTCAACCACGACTACTCCGGCGCGGCCGAGCTCGCGGCGTGGAAGGCCAAGGTGCGCGCCGGGTGGGCCGGCGTACGCGTGGAGCACGTGGAGTCCACCGGCGCCGAGGACAGCCCGGAGATGGGCGGTGCGATCGACCTGCACGCCTTCGTCGCCCTCGGTGACCTCACCCCCGGCGACGTCGACGTGCAGGTGGTGCACGGCCGGGTCAAGGCCGAGGACCAGCTCGTCGACCAGGTCGCCCAGTCGCTGACCCTGGCCGAGACCTACGAGGGAGGCCGCTACCGCTTCGACGGCACCGTCACCCTCTCCCGCACCGGCCCCTTCGGCTACACCGTCCGCGTGCTCCCGAAGAACGACCTGCTGGTCACCCCGGCCGAGATGGGCATGGTCGCCCTCGCCTGACCCGGAGCCTCTCCGGTGGTTGAGGAAGGACGAAAGTCCTGTCTCGAAACCTCCGCGCCTCACCGGGTTTCGAGACGGGCCTGGCGGCCCTCCTCAACCAACGCAACAACCACGGTGGTTGAGGAAGGACGAAGTCCTGTCTCGAAACCCAGGTGGGCACGGCCGCATGCGCGACGAGGCCAATCTCAGAATGAGGGCTTCACTGTCTTGACGTTCGAACACATGTTCGACTAGAGTGGGGTCATGACCGCAGCACTCGACCTCGCACCGGACCCCGGTCCGCTCGCGGCAGGCGTGGGCGAGGTCAACGCGACCCTGGACCGGATGTTCGCGGGCGTCGGCGACGACCTCGCACCAACCGAGTGCGCGGGTCTGGTCGGTGACCTGGAGCGGATCGGGCGTCGGTTCGACGCCCTGAAGCTGCGACTCGTCGCCCGTGGGGAGACCGCCGCGGCCGCTCGACGTGACGGGTTCCCCGACAAGGCCGCCTGGTTGGCCCGCCAGACCCGCCAGTCCGGACCGGCGGCCGCCCGTCAGGCCCGGCTGGCCGACGACCTCGGCACGGCTCCTGCCACCGGTGACGCCCTGGCCGAGGGTGCGCTCTCGGCCGAGCACGCGGGCGTGATCACCCACGCCCTGGCCCAGCTCCCGGCCCGGGTCACCGCCCAGCAACGGGCCCGGGTCGAGGCCGACCTGGTCGACGATGGCCGCCCGGTTCGACCCCGCGCAGCTCCGCCGGGCCGCCCGACGCGCGCTCGCCTCGATCGAGCCCGACGAGAAGGTCGTCGACGCGGCCGAGAACGAGCAGGTGACCACCGAGGAAGACACCGCGTTCGACGCAAGTCGTCGTTCACGTTCCACGTCAACGACGACGCCACCGTGACCGGACACTTCACCGTCCCGGCTCTTCAGTTCGCGTTCCTGCGCAAGATCCTCGAAGCGATGACCGCACCGCGACGCAACAACACTCCCGGTGCACGAGCAGGCAGCGACCCGGCCGCAGATCGCAGGACCGACTGGTCGACCCGCCGCGGCCAGGCCTTCGCCGCCCTGCTCGAGCGGCTCCCGACCGACCACCTGCACGCCAAGACCGCCGCCACCGTCGTGGTCCACCTCGACCTCGACACCCTGCGCGGACACCTCAAGACCGCCCGGCTCGACACCGACGACCAGGTCTCCGCCGGCCAAGCCCGACGGCTCGCGTGCTCGGCCGGGATCCTGCCCGCGGTCCTCGGCGGGAAGTCCCTCCCGCTCGACCTCGGCCGCACCCGACGGCTGTACTCCGACACCCAACGCATCGCCCTCTCGACCCGACACACCCACTGCGCCGCCGCCGACTGCCAACGACCGTTCGCCTGGTGCGAGATCCACCACCGAAAGCCCTGGAGTCACGGCGGATCCACCGACCTGGCCGACGCGATACCGCTCTGCGCCTTCCACCACAGGCGGATCCATGCGACCTAGTTCAGCCGGTCTCGACCATGGCCCGCGCCTGGGCGACCACGTGCTCGAGCACCCGTGGGTCGTCGACGCCCAGCCGGTCGAGGACGAGGCGGACCGCGGCGGGCAGGTCGACGTCACGCACCGACTCGACCAGGGCGTCGGCTGCCGGGTCCGTGACCGGAGCGCCGAGGCCGCGCAGGTGCAGGGTCCAGGCGGCGAGCACCCGGGTGGCGCCCGAGGGGGACCCAGCCGTCGGTCCCAGGCGGCCCGCAGGACCGGCAGCACCCGGACCGGGACCTTCTGCGAGCCGTCGGCGGCGATCTGGGCCAGCCGGTGGCGGATCCGCGGGTTGGCCCAGCGCTCGAGCAGCGAGGCGCGGTAGGTCGCGACCTCCTGGCGGGGCAGTGGCAGGAAGCCCTGTGCGTCGTCCCACCACTCCTCGACCCAGTCGCGGACGACGGGGTCGCCGATCGCCTCGGCGACGGTCTCGGCGCCGCGGATGCTGGCGGCGTACGCCAGCAGCGAGTGGGCGCCGTTGAGCAGCCAGAGCTTGCGCTGCTCCGCGGCGTCGACGTCGTCGACGAACCGGGCACCCGCCGACTCCCAGCTCGGGCGTCCGGCGACGAAGTCGCCGCTGAGCACCCACTCGGTGAACGGCTCGGTGACGACGCACTCGGGGTCGTCCACGCCGCTCGTGGCGAGCAGGTCGGCGCGGTCGGCCGGCACGGTGCGCGGCGTGATCCGGTCGACCATCGTGCTCACGAAGCCGACCCTCGTCGTCGATCCAGCTCGAGCAGGTCGGTGTCGATGCCGGACGACCAGGTCGCGCAGCACCCGCTGGAGCATCGCGCCGTTGCCGGGCAGGTTGTCGCACGGGACCAGGCTGATCCCGCCCAGCCCGAGCTCGCGGCGGTGCAGCAGGCCGAGCGGCGAGCTTGCCGGGCACGGTGGTGACCTCGGCCTCGGCGCCGTCGGCGCGCAGCGCGCGCCGGTCGGCGAGCACGTCGGGGTCGGCCAGGTCGAGGCCACCGTCGCCGGCGCGGCAGTACGCCGCCTCGGTCACCGTCAGCGTGACCACGGCGAGGTCGGGCAGGGCGAAGGCCTCGCGCCACGCCGTCGAGGTCGGTCGGAGACGCCGCACCCGCGAGAGGGCCGAGACGACCTCGGACCGGTCGCCGTCGGGCCCGCGCTCGAGCAGGGTGTAGAGCCCGTCCTGGCGCGACGCAGGTCGTCGACGCCGCGGCGACCGGTGAAGGCCCACCAGCCCCAGTCGTCGGCGTCGGCGGCGTGCTCGGTGTACCAGGCGGCGTGGGCGCGGAAGAAGCTGCCCAGCCCGAGGTGCACGAGCCGCACCGGCGCGGCGGGCCGGCCGTCGGCTGGCCGCGGTCAGGCGGCGGCGGGGGCCGCGGTCGGCGCTCACAGCTTGAACGCCCGCGTCGGGTTGACGCGCCACCAGGTCGTACGCCGTCTCGACCGCCTCGTCCTCGTCGAGGCGGTGCGTCGGCGACCAGCTCGGCGAGGTAGCCGCAGTCCAGCCGGCGCGACATGTCGTGGCGGGCCGGGATCGAGCAGAACGCGCGGGTGTCGTCGACGAAGCCCGGAGGTGCGGGTGAAGCCGGCGGTCTCGGTGACCGCGCCGCGGTAGCGGCGGATCGCCTCGGGGGCGTCGAGGAACCACCACGGCGCGCCGGCGTACACGCTCGGGTAGAAGCCGGCCAGCGGGGCGATCTCGCGCGAGAACATGGTCTCGTCGAGGGTGAACAGCACCAGGTGGAAGCCCTGCGGCCGTGCCGAAGCGCTCCAGCAGGTGGCCGCAGCGCCGCGGGTGTACTCGACGGCGCACCGGGATGTCGTGGCCGGTGTCGGGGCCGAACCGCGCCGCGGTCGGCGCGTGGTGGCCGCGCAGCACGCCCGGGTGCAGCGTCATCACCAGCCCGTCCTCGACCGACATCCGGGCCATCTCGACCAGCAGGTGCCGGCGCAGCGCGGTGGCCTCCTCCGTCGGTCGCCGCGCCCGGCCCGGGCCGCGGCGTAGATCCGCGCCGCCTCGGCCGGGTCGAGGGTCGAGCGTGACGACGTCGGCGTGGCTGTGGTCGGCCGAGACCGCGCCGTGCGCGACGAAGTGCCGGCGCCGCGTCCTCCAGCGCGGCGACGAAGCCCGGCGTAGTCGCCGGTGTCGGTCGCCGGCGACCTCGCCCAGGCGCGTCGACCAGCGCCGGCCAGTCGGCGCCGCCCGGCTCGAGGTAGCGGTCGGGCCGGAAGGTCGGCAGCACCCGGGGCGCGAACGCCGGGTCGTCGCGCAGCCGGGCGTGGTCGGCGAGGTCGTCGCACGGGTCGTCGGTGGTGGCCAGCACCTCGATGCCGAAGCGCTCGCAGCAGCGCCCGCGGCCGGTACGCCGGGGTGGCCAGCCGCTCGGCGACCTGGTCGTAGATCGCGTCCGCGGTCTCCGCCGACGGGCGCGCGGTGACGCCGAAGATGTCGTGCAGCTCGCTCTCCAGCCAGTACCGCACCGGCGTGCCGCGGAAGACCGGCCAGTGCGCGCAGAAGCGGCCGCCAGGCCGCCCGCGGCCGCGGCCTCGGTCAGCGGCTCGCGCGCGGCCGACCCCCAGCGCGTCCAGCGGTACGCCGGACGCGTGCAGCAGGCGGGTCACGTAGTGGTCGGGGGAGACCAGCAGCGACACCGGGTCGGCGAACGGCGACGTCGTCGGCCAGCCACGCGGGCCGGGACGTGCCCGTGCGGGGAGATGATCGGCAGGTCGCGCACGCTCGTGCGTAGAGCCGGCGGGCGATCGCCCGGGTGCCCGGTTCGGCCGGGAGCAGCCGGTCGGGGTGCGGGGGCGAGCGGCGGCGCGGATGTCATGGCCTCCATCCTGCGACCCTCCCCGGTGCGCGGCCCGGGCGGGTGCCGCGGGCGGCGACCGCTGACGGGTGGGGAGATCTACGATCGAGGACGACGATGGAGCGGTGAGCCATGACCAGCGAGACCGTGGTCCGGCCCGGCCGTGCGGCTCGGCGGGCCCGACGACGGTGCTCGCCGACGAGCAGGTCCGCGGCGTTCGTCCGCGAGCGGCTGGCCGAGGTCGACCTCGACGGTCGCAGCGTCTGCGTGCTGGTCCCCGACGCACCCGGGACTGCCCGCTGCCGCTGCTGGTCGGCGCGGTGCACGACGCCCTGCACGGGCGGGCGGCCGGCTCACGGTGCTGGTCGCCCTGGGCACCCACCCGCCGATGGGCGAGGAGGCGCTGGCCCGGCACCTCGGCTACGCGCCGGGACGGCTGGCCGAGACCTATCCGGGCCTCGACGGTGGTCAACCACGAGTGGTGGCGCCCGGAGGCGTTCGCCGACCTGGGCGTGGTCCCGGCGCGCCCGGCTCGCCGAGCTGTCCGGGGGGCGGCTGGCGGTCGACGTACCCGTGCTGGTCAACCGGCGGTCGTCGAGCACGACGTCGCCCTGGTCGTCGGGCCGGTGCTGCCGCACGAGGTGGTCGGGATGTCCGGCGGCAACAAGTACTTCTTCCCCGGCGTCGGCGGCCAGCAGGTCATCGACGTGTCGCACTGGCTCGGTGCGCTGATCACCTCGGCCGAGATCATCGGCACGACGGGCCTCACCCCGGTGCGCGCGCTGATCGACGACGCGCGCCGCGCTGGTCCCGACCGACCTGCTGGCCCTGAGCGCGGTGACGGCCGCGGGACCGCGGGCGCCGGGCCTGCACTCGCTGTCCTTCGGCGACACGCTGGCCAGCTGGGCCGACGCGGCGCAGGTCAGCGCGGCGACCCACGTGCAGCCGCCTCGAGCGCCGGTGCGGCGGGTGCTGTCGCTGGTCCCCGAGATGTACGACGAGCTGTGGACCGGCGCGAAGGGCTTCTACAAGGTCGAGCCCGTGGTCGCCGACGGCGGCGAGGTGGTCCTGTACGCCCCGCACATCACCGAGCTGGCCAGCAGCCACCCGGAGATCGACGAGGTCGGCTACCACTGCCGCGACTACTTCGTGGGGCAGTGGGACCGCTTCCGCGACATCCACTGGGGCGTGCTGGCGCACTCCACCCACCTGCGCGGCGCCGGCACGTACGACGCCGCGCACCGGCGAGGAGCGGCTGCGCGTGCGGGTCACCCTCGCGACCGGGATCAGCGAGGAGCGCTGCCACGCGGTGAACCTCGGCTACCTCGACCCGGCCACGCTGGACCTGGCGGCGGAGGAGTCCGACCCGGACACCCTGGTCGTGCACCGCGCCGGCGAGGTGCTCTACCGCCTGGATTGACCCGTCGACCGGATCGATCGCGCCGGGCCGACCGCGGAACGGGCAAAGCCGTGCAGCTGGGAGAGGGACTCGCTCAGCTCGCCCAGCCGATGTGGCGCGAGTCCGGCGGCGAGGTGGTTCTCGAGCTCGCACTCGAAGACGGTCACGGCGGTACGAGTCATCTGCTGTCCGGCGGTGGTCAGGGCGACGAGCGAGGAGCGCGCGTCGTGCGGGTTCGGTCGCCGCTCAGCGTGCCCGGCGGCTTCGACGCGATCGATCACCTTGCTCGCGCCGCTCCAGGTGATCGACAGCTCGCCGGCGATGTCCTGGACCCGGCTGGGTCCACGCTGCTGCAGCAGGCGCATGGACTCGAACCGGGCCAGGCTCAGCCCGCAGCTCGTCTGCAGCCCCTCGTCCACCGCTCTCCACAGCCACGTCTCGAAGCGGACCAGGTCGTAGAAGGTCCGCGCCAGGTCGACCATCGCTCAGTCGACCTCGATCAGCACGCGACCGCCGGCCCCGGCCTCGACCGCGTCGTGGGCCCGGGCGATGTCGCTCAGCGGGAGCCTCAGAGCAACGTGGGAGTGCAGCGCTCCCTCGCCCAGCGCTTCGGTCAGCTCGGTCGCCGCGAGTGTCTTGACCCGGGGGGTGAAGTCGTCACTTCCGAGCAGGCGAAGGCAGGTGTCGGCGAATCCGAGGGCCCAGTAGGGGATCGAGGGATGGTCGAGCGAGGTAGCGACCGAGGAGATCGTGGCTCCTGTGCCGACCACCTGGGCGTTGATCTCGATATGAGCGCCGAAGTCCACGTCCACGATGCGGTCGACGCCCCTCGGTGCGACCTCGCGGATCGCGCGAACCAGGTCCTCTTCGTCCGAGTCCACGGCGTACGTCGCCCCCAGGTCCCGAGCCCGGTCGAGCTGGTTGCCGTGCACCACGGCCACCACCGTGGCGTTGTCGCGGCGTGCCATCTGGGTCGCGATCGATCCGACACCGCCTGTCGCGCCGTGGACGAGAACCGTCAGACCGCTGACCGGGCCATCCGCGAAGACGGCGCGGTGCCCGGTGATGCCCGCGATCCCCAGGCAGGCGGCCTGCTCGGCCAAGCCGCGCCCTTCACGAGCCCCGGCCGCGGTCGCGGACGGAGTCGATGGAAGCGGCACCGCCGTTTCGGCCGGGACGACGACGTACTCCGCGGCGGTTCCGAAGGCGCGGTACGACTGCGCGCCGTAGCACCAGACCCGGGTGCCGATGCGACTCTCAGGCACCCCGGCACCGACCGCATCGACGACGCCGGCACCATCGCTGTGGGGCACGACCCTCGGGAACGCCATCGCGGACCCACCCCACACCGCCCGCTTCTTGATATCGCCGGGATTCAGCGCCGAGACCTCGACCTTGATCCGAACGTCTCCCGGTCCGGGCCGGGGATCGGGCATCTCACCCACCACCAGTACCTCGCTGGCCGCTCCACGCCGCTCGTACCACGCTGCCTGCACCTCGACCACCTCCAGCTCCCGCTGATTTACGTTCCATGGAACCTACATCGGCACGAGTGTCCGCACGTCAGCAGCTGGTCTCGACCGCCCCGATCACCCGGTGCGCCCGAGGTTTGCCCGCCGCTGGATCGGGCACGAGCAGGGAATGGTGACCCAGCCCACACTCGAGACCGACCAGCTGGCCAGCGCCGAGGAGCAGGACGGCAAGCTCAAACGCAGCCTGGGCCTCTGGTCGCTGATCGCCGCGGGCGTCGGGAGCGTGATCGGCTCCGGCTGGCTCTTCGCGGCGATGTACGGCGCGCAGGCGGCGGGCCCGGCGGCGCTGATCTCCTGGCTGATCGCCGGCGGGCTGATGCTGATGATCGCGCTGGTGTTCGCCGAGCTCGGGATGGTCCGCCCGGAGTCCGGAGGACTGGTCCGCTACCCGCTCTACTCCAACGGCCGGCTCGCCGCGAGCGTCGTCGGCTGGGCGATGTGGCTCTCCTACGTCGGGAACCCACCGACCGAGGCGTCGGCCTCGGTGCAGTACGCCTCGGCGTACCTCCCGGGCGTCTACGACGGCGAGAAGCTCACCGCGCTCGGCATCCTGCTCGCGGTCGCGCTGATGGCTCTCTACGTCGTCGTCAACTACTTCGGGGTCGCGCTGTTCGCCAAGTCCAACAACGTCGTCACTGCGATCAAGGTCTTCATCCCGATCATCACCGTGGGCCTGCTGATCGCCAGCGGCTTCGACCACCACCACAACCCGTTGAGCCGTTCGGGCGGGTTCGCGCCGTACGGCGTGAGCGCGGCGCTGGGGGCGATCGCGACCGCCGGGCTGGTCTTCGCCTACACCGGCTTCCGCAACGTGATCGAGCTGTCCGGCGAGGCCCGCAACCCGCAGCGTGACGTGCCGCGCGCGATGCTCGCCACGATCGGGTTCGCCTTCGTGCTCTACCTGGGCCTGCAGCTGGCCTTCCTCGGTGCCGTGCCGGACAACAAGCTGCTCGGCGGCTGGCAGGGCGTGAACTTCGACTCGCCCTTCGCCGACCTGGCCAAGCTGCTCGGCTTCACCTGGCTGTTCTGGCTGCTGATCGCCGACTCCATCGTCAGCCCGTCCGGCTCGGGCATCGTCTACACCGCCGCCAACAGCCGCAACGTCTACGGTCTGGGCAAGAACGGCTTCTTCCCGCGCTCGATCATGCAGGTCAACGAGCGCTCGGGGATCCCGGTGCGCGCCCTGCTGCTCAACTTCCTGGTCGGCATCGCCTTCCTGCTGCCGCTGCCGAGCTGGCAGAAGATCGTCGCCGTGCTGGCCGCGATGGCGGCGCTGACGTTCTCGATCGGCTCGGTCTCGGTCTGGGTCTTCCGGCGCGCCGGGCTGGGTGATGAGAGGACCCGGCTGCCGGGGATGGTGATCATCGCGCCGGCCGCCTTCGCGGTGAGCTCGCTGGTGATCCTCTGGGAGTCCTGGGACGACCTGTGGAAGACGATCCCGATCGTGGCGGTGGGCCTGGTCTGGTACGTCGTGACCGCCGCCCGCGGCCAGACCGACCCCGACGACGTACCGGCCGGGCTGTGGCTGGTGGTCTACATCGTCTTCGTCTACGCGGTGTCCTTCGCCGGGTCGTTCGGCGGCATGGACTGGATCCACGGGCCCTGGGACTCCGTGCTCGTCGCGGTCGGTGCGCTGGGCACCTACTACTGGGGTGTCCGCGCCGGTACGACGTACCTCACCGGCAAGCCCGAGCTGCTCGAGAGCCTGCGCCGGCGCGACGGCCGCGACCCCGCCGAGCTGACCTGACCGGTCCCGGCGGGCCGCTCAGCGCGCCAGGGACCGGCTGATCACCATCCGCTGGATCTGGTTGGTGCCCTCGAAGATCTGCATCACCTTGACCTCGCGCATGTAGCGCTCGACCGGGAAGTCCTTCGTGTAGCCGGCGCCACCGAGGGCCTGCACCGCGTCGGTGGTCACGCGCATCGCGTTGTCGGTCGCGACCAGCTTGGCGATCGAGGCCTCCCGGGCGAACGGGCGCCCGGCGTCCTTGAGCCGCGCCGCCGCGAGGTACGTCGCCCGCGCCGACTCGACAGCCGCGGCCATGTCGGCGAGCAGGAAGGCCAGTCCCTGGTGCTCGATGATCGGCTTCCCGAACGTCTCACGGTCCCGGGCGTAGGTGACGGCGACGTCGAGCGCGGCCTGGGCGACACCGACGGCGACGGCGGCGATGCCGAGCCGGCCCGCGTCCAGCCCGGCCAGGGCGATCTGCAGGCCCTTGCCCTCCTCGCCGAGCCGGCGCTCGACCGGGATCCGGACGTCGTCGAAGAGCATGGTCGCCGTGGTGGAACCGCTCAGGCCCATCTTCTGCTCGGGGTTGTCGGCGCTCAGCCCGGGGGTGTCGGCGGGGACGAGGAAGCAGGAGATCCCGCGGGCGCGGTCGTCCGACGTCCGCGCCATCACCTTGTAGTAGTCGGCCTCGCCGCCGTGGGTGGTCCAGGCCTTGGCGCCGTTGATGACGTACTCGTCGCCCTCGCGCACCGCCTTGGTGCGCATCGCGGCGGGGTCGGAGCCGGCGTGCGCCTCCGAGAGGCAGTAGGCGCCGAGCAGGTCGCCGCCGAGGATGTCGGGCAGCCACCGCTGCTTCTGCTCCTCGCTGCCCTGCGTGAACAGCCCGAACGACGACAGGGCGTTGACGCTGACCCCGACGCCGACGCTCGCCCACGCGGTGGCGATCTCCTCGACGACCTGCAGGTAGACCTCGTAGGGCTGGCCGGACCCGCCGTACTCCTCGGGGTAGGGGAGCCCGAGCAGGCCGGCCCGACCGAGCGTGCGGAACACCTCCCGCGGGAAGGTCGCCGGTCCGCTCCGCCTCGTCGACGCTTCGGGCGCAGCTCCTTGTCCACGATGTCGCGGGTCAGCGCGATCAGCTCGGTGGACTCCTCGGTGGGCATGAACCGGTCAGCGGGCATCGTGGTCTCCTCTGCGCTCGCCCTCCACCCTGCCACGCACCGACCTCGCGGCTCCACCGCCGGGGACCGGACCCGACCAGGGCACCGGCATGATGGAACGCGGTCGGCGAAGTCGAGGTTCCAGGAGGACGGGTCCATGAAGCAGCGCTCCACGATCGTGGGAGGTGTGCTCGGTGTCGTCCTGCTGGTCGTCGTCGCCGGCTTCGCCATCTTCTTGCCGAAGGTCCAGGGGAGTCCGTCGAGCGACGACGATGCCTCGGCCTCGGCGCCTGGGCTGCCGGCCAGGGTGGGCGCGCTCTACGCCCTGGACTCCGACGACCTGCCCACGTCGCTGGCCCAGCAGATCGGCAGCCGGCAGCAGGTCGTGAAGGCCCAGACCGATGCCGCCAAGGGCCTGGACAAGGTCTTCGGCGCAGCGGCGGCCTACCGCATCTACGCCTCCGCGGACGGCAAGACGTTCGTGGCCGTCACGGTGCTGGACCGCAAGGCCGGTCTGTTCAGCCCGGACGGGCCGCCGGTCGAGGCGACGACCGGCCAGGCTCCGACGTACCAGCTCAAGCGGATCAGTGGTGCGGTGTGTGCGGAGTACTTCTCCCAGCAGACCGACACGCAGGGTCAGGCCTCCGGGCCGACGCAGCTTGCCCGGGCGCACTGCCAGCTCGGCGCCGACGGACGCACCTACGACATCGACGCGCGTGGGCTCACGCCGGCCAAGGCCGTGGCTGCCCTCAAGGTCGTGGCCAGGGCCTGATCCGGCGAGGCGTCGCAAACGCACGCCTCGGGCGGTTTCGTACCTGCGTTTGCGACGCCTCGGCGATCAGTCGTCGGTGAGGAGCCGGTTCAGCACGGCCGGTACGTCGAGCACCGAGTCCACCGAGTCGGCGCGGGCGCCGCTGGTGCGGGCGAGGTGGTGGGCCTCCTCGTCGTCGCCCGGCCGGCGCCAGGATCACCAGCTCGTCGAGCGCCATGGCGGCCGCCGTGGCGTCGACCTCGTCGGTGACCCGGCAGTCGGAGAGCAGCAGCGTCACCTTGCGCCGGGCCCGGGCTCCCTCGAGCTGGATCCGGGCCTCCTCGAGCGCGGCGGCGAGCCCGGTGACGCCGTGCCCGCGCAGGCCGAGGATCCGCTCCACGCGTCGCGGTGGGGCGCGGGTGCTCGGCCATCGTCTTGAGCCGGGTGACGCTGCCCGGCGAACGAGAGCACGGCGTGGTCCTGCGGGGCGTAGGTCAGGCAGGCGGCCCCGGCCACGGCGGCGGTCGTCAGCCGGGCGCCGTTCATCGAGCCGGACTGGTCGATCACCAGGCACAGCGCGAGCTCGGGACGGGCCCAGTCGGAGGCGACCAGCTCCTCCAGCGACGCCGAGCGACCCTCGGCCCGCGCCCCCACGATGGCGTCCATCGACCGGTCCAGGTCGAGGTCGCCGCCGCGGTGGGCGGGCACGGTCCGCGGCTTGGCGACCCCGCGGTTGCTGGGGATGCCGCGTCGGGTCTGGTCGAGGATCAGCCGCGGCGCGATCCGGCGTACGACGGCGCGCAGCCGTCTCGTCGGTCGCCTTGGCCATCTCCACGACCAGCGTGAGGGTGTCGTCGGCGTCGTCGGCCAGGTTCTCCTCCAGCGCCTCGAGGTCCAGCTCGCCGACCTCCGGCGAGAGCTCGGCGAAGCGGGCGTTGCGCGAGAGCTCGCGAGCGCGGCGTGGTGCGCGGCGCCGACTGCCGCTGGCGCGACGGCGGCTTCGCGAAGCCTTCGGGGGAGCCCGTCGGGGACGGGCTCAGGGTTCCCCCGGCGTCCCCTCCCCGGAGGAGTCGGGCGGCTCGGTCGGCTCGCGCGGGGTCGTCGTCGCTGGGCTCCTCGCCGAACACCGCGACGTACAGCTCGCGGACCACCTGCTCCGGGGTGCGGTCGCAGGCGTCGTGCAGCCGGATCCGGCCCGACAGCGCGGCGGTGGCCGCGGCGAGCCCGACGTGCCAGTCGGCGGTGGGTCGCTCGCGCAGCCGGGCCAGCTCGACCGGCCAGCCGGCAGGTGTCGATCGCGCCGCGCACCGAGGAGCCGAAACGGATGTCGGGGTGCGTCGCGGGTGCTGCGGACCAGGCTGACCACCCGGCCAGCCAGCCCCGGTCGACATCGGCGTCGGACCCACCGGTGCGCAGGCCGACGATCTGCTGCTCGGCCCCCGGGCTCTGGTAGTCCATCGAGATCCGGCAGGTGCGGTCGTAGAGCGCACCGGAGACCCGGGCGGTGCCGACGGCGTCGAACGGGTTCATCGCCGCGACCAGCGCGAAGCCGGCGCCGGCCACGCACCCGGCCCAGCCGGGGCACGGTGATCTCCTGCTCCGACATCGCGGTGAGCAGCACGTTGAGGGTCTCCTCCGGGATCCGGTTCAGCTCCTCGACGTAGAGCAGGCCGCCGGTGCGCATCGCCTCCAGCAGCGGGCCGTCGGAGAAGATCTCCGGGCCGGTAGCCCTGGTCGAGCACCAGCGCCGGGTCGAAGTGCCCGATCAGCCGGGCCGGGGTCAGCTCGGCGTTGCCCTCGACCATCACGAAGGGGATCTGCCGACCGCCGGCGACCTCGCGCAGCAGCGTCGACTTGCCGGTGCCGGGCGGGCCCTCGAGCAGCACGTGCGCCCCGCTGAGCAGGGCGGCCTCGAGGATCTCCGCCTCGCGGGCACGCTCGACGACGGGGACGGCGAACGGGTTGCGCCCGGCCGCGGCGGAGAGGGGTGAGGCGCGGGAGTCGGGCTCCCGCGCCTCACCGCGAGGAGTGCGTCATACGGTCCCGCCAAGGCCCCGCTCAGTGATCGATCACGACGACGCCGCGCACGTTCTTGCCGGCCAGCAGGTCGTCGTAGCCCTCCTGGACCTGGTCGAGCGTGTAGGTGCGGGTGATGATCTCGTCGAGCTTGAGGTCGCCGGACTGGTAGAGCCCGAGGATCTTCGGGATGTCGGTGGTCGGGTTGCAGTCGCCGAACAGGCTGCCCTTCATGGTCTTGCGGAACAGCGTGAGGATCGAGCCGGGGAGCTCGATGTTCTGCTCCATCAGCTTGTTCAGCCCGGTCAGCACGACGGTGCCGCCCTTGCCGATCGGCGTTGAAGCCGCCCGCAACGATCTCGGAGGTCATCAGGCCCGGGGGTCAGGATCGCCGAGTCGGCCATCTGGCCGCGGGTCATGTCGGTCAGCGCCTCCATCGCCTCGTCGGTGCTGGCGAAGGAGTGCGTGGCGCCGAGCTCCATCGCCTTCTCGCGCTTGTTCTCCAGCGGGTCGATCGCGATGATGTTCTTCGCGCCGGCCATCCGGGCGCCCTGCACGGCGTTGATGCCGATGCCGCCGATGCCGACCACCAGCACCGTCTCGCCGGCCTGCACCTTGGCGGTGTTGACCGCCGCGCCCCATCCGGTGGGTACGCCGCAGCCGACCAGGACGGCCTTGTCGAGGGGCAGGTCGTCGTCGACCTTGACCACGGAGTTCTGGTGGATCACGCCGTACTGGCTGAAGGTGCCGATCATGCACATCGCGCCGTACTGGCCGCGGGGCCCGGTGATCGGGAACCGCTCGCCGGGCAGGTAGCCCTCGAGGATCGTCGCGCCCATGTCGCAGATCGACTGCTGGCCGTTGGCGCAGTAGCGGCAGGTGCCGCAGTTGGGGATGAACGAGCAGACCACGTGGTCGCCGGCCTTGACCCGGGTGACGCCCTCGCCGACCTCCTGGATGATCCCGGCGCCCTCGTGGCCCAGCACCATCGGCAGCCGCGCCTCGAGGTCGCCGTGGGCGACGTGCACGTCGGAGTGGCACAGCCCGGCGTGGGTGTACTGGATCAGCACCTCGCCCGCCTTGGGCCCGTCGAGGTCGAGCTCCTCGATCTCGATCGGCTTGCCCGCTTCGTGGACGACGGCTGCTCTGGTCTTCATGGGTTCTCCTCGTGGTCGGTGGCACCGACCACCGTGACACCAGTCACAGCGCCGCACGTGTTCAACAACTGGACAGCGGTGCCGCCGGCGCGGAGCCTCCCGCACCGGCGGTTGACCCGGCGAGGCAGAATGTGTGACACCAGTCACGCCGGAGAGGACCGATCCTTGTCGCACGTCCAGTCGCACGTCGGTGAGGCCTCCGGCTCGGACCCGGCGTCGGCTGCGTACCACGATCGCGGACTCCTGGCGGCGCGCCCGGATGGCCGGGGTCGACCCGGCGGCGGCGTTCTCGACCCTGCAGCCCGCGCGACGTCGACGAGTCGAGCAGCTCGCTGATGCTCGCGGCGCGACCGGTCCTGGCCGAGCTCGACCAGGACCTCGCGGGGAGCGGCTACTCGACCATCCTGGGCGACCGCGAGTGCCGTGTCGTGCGTCGCTGGTTCGACGACTCGCTGACCCACGACGGCTTCGACGAGCTGAACATCCGTGAGGGCGCGTCGCCTGCTCGAGGAGACGGTCGGCACCAACGCCCTCGGCACCGTCTTCGAGACCCGGCACCCGGTGACCGTCAACGGGGCGGAGCACTACGTCCAGGCGCTGCGGCGCTTCAGCTGCTACGGCCACCCGATCCGGCACCCGCTCACCAAGCGGATCGAGGGCGTGCTCGACGTCTCGGCCCTGATGGAGACGGCCAGCCCGCTGATCCCGCCGCTGATCGCGCGGGCGGTCGCCGACATCGAGACCCGGTCTGCTGGGCGGCAGCCGGAGCTCGGAGAAGAGCCTGCTGGCGGCCTTCCAGGAGGCCTCCGGTCATCGACGCCGACCGATCCTGGCGATCGGCGACGACATCGTGATGTCCAACCAGGCCGCCTCCGGGCTGCTCAGCACCTCCGACGTCGCGGTGCTCCAGGTGCTGGCCCGCGAGCCCCTGCGCCAGATGGACAGCACCCTCGAGCTGACCCTGGAGTCGGGCAAGTCGGTGCAGGTCAAGCTCTCGCGGGTGCGCGGCGCCCACCGCGGGGCGCTGGTGCGGGTCGATCCGCGACCGGTCGCGCCGAGGACGCCGTTGCGGGTCGGGAAGCGGCCTGCGGCCCACGACGGGCCGGGCCGCGCCGCCGGTGCCCCGCCGCCGGTCCTCGTGGCCGGGCCACCGGGCAGCGGGCGTACGACGACGGCGCTGCGGCTGGCCGTCGAGTCGGGCGAGCCCGTGACGGTCCTGCGGGCCTCCGAGGCGCTGGTCGACGGGACGACGGCGTGGGCCCAGGCCTTCGCGACGCGCCGTCAAGGTGCCGCAGGGCTCGATCTGCGTCGACTCGATCGACCTGCTCCCCGATGAGCTGCTGGACCTGGTGGTGCACGCCGTGGACCGGCCCGAGCACCGTGGGCGACCCGCGCTGGTGCTGGTCTCGGGGCCGGTCGCGGCGCTGACCGGGCGGGCCTCGCAGCTGGCCGCCACGGCCGACAGCGCGCGAGGAGCTGCTCCCGCTGTCCGCCCGGCCCGGCGACGTGCCCGAGCTGGCCCGGCAGATCCTCGCCACGCGTGGCCCGGGACGACTCGGTGCACCTGACGCCCGGCGCGATGCGGGCGCTGGCCGCCCAGACCTGGCCGGGCAACCTGCGCGAGCTGCGCGCGGCGCTGGTCCGGGCCGCCGCGACCCGCTCCAGCGGCGCGCATCACCCTCGACGACCTGCCGGAGCAGTACCGCTCCCAGGAGCCGGCCGGCACCGCTGGCCGCCCTCGACCGGGCCGAGCGCGACGTGATCGTGACCGTCCTGCGCGACGCCGGCGGCAACAAGGTCCGCGCCGCTCGGGAGCTGGGCGTCTCGCGCACCACGCTGTACTCGATGATCCGGCGGCTGCGGATCACCGGCTACTGACCCGTGCCGACCCTCACACCGGTGCGGACCTGTGCTCTCGGTCGATCGCGCCGGTGCTTTAGAGGGTCGACACCGATGCCGAATTGTCCAGAGAATGAACACAGGGCGACGCTCGCTGCCACCATGCTCGACACAAGGACGCCGAGCAGCGTCGATCGATCGCAACCCGGAGGAGCGCCCATGAACGCCGAGACCAGCCCGTGAGACCAGCCCTGAGACCAGCCCTGAGACCACCCCACTGGTGCTGCCGCCCCCGCCGCGGAGGAGGTGGTCGTGAGCGACCTGATCGAGGACGTCTCGATCGACGGCATGTGCGGCGTCTACTGATCCGATGTCGTCGACTGCCGCTCCGGTGACCGCGGACCCGACCCGACGGACCCGCCGCTCGATCCGCCGCTCGACGCGATGGTGGACGAGCGCTGGAGCGCTGTCCCCGTCGGTGGCGCTGCGCCCGGAGCCCTTCGGGGCGCTGGCCTACCACTTCGAGAACCGCAAGCTGACCTTCCTCAAGCGGCCGGAGCTGGTGACGGTTGGTCCGCTCGCTGGCCGACGCGCCCACCGTGCGCGACGCCCTGGAGCGCGCCGAGGTGCCGCGCGCCGCAGTGGCCGGCGTACCTCGCCGCGCTGCGCAACCTGGCCGCCTCCGACCTGCTGCTCCCGACTCCTGGAATCGAGAGGCCTGATGACCCTGCTCGACGACCGCCCCTCCACCGCGACGCCCGGGCAGATCGGGCAGCCTGGTCCCGACCGGGCGTGACGGCCCCTGACCGGCACCCTGGTCGAGCAGTTCGAGTACGGCCTGGACGCTCCGATCTGCCTGACCTGGGAGCTGACCTACGCCTGCAACCTGGAGTGCGCGCACTGCCTGTCCTCCTCGGGGCGGCGCGACCCGCGCGAGCTGAGCACCGAGCAGTGCGAGGCGGTGATCGACGAGCTGCAGCGGATGCAGGTCTTCTACGTCAACATCGGCGGCGGCGAGCCGACGATCCGCCCGGACTTCTGGCACCTCCTCGAGTACGCCGTCGACCACCAGGTGGGCGTGAAGTTCTCCACCAACGGCGTGCGGATCACCCCCGAGCGGGCCCGCTTCCTCGCCTCGCACCGACTACGTCGACGTCCAGGTCTCCCTCGACGGTGCGACCGCCGAGGTCAACGACCACGTGCGCGGTCCGGGCTCCTACGACACCGCGATCAAGGCGCTGCGCAACCTGCAGGGACGCCGGGTTCAGGGACGCCAAGATCTCGGTCGTCTGCACGCGCGAGAACATCGGTCAGCTCGACGAGTTCAAGGCGCTCGCGGACACCTACGGCGCGACGCTGCGGCTGACCCGGATGCGTCCCAGCGGTCGCGGCGCCGACGTCTGGGACGAGCTGCACCCGCTGCCGGAGCAGCAGAAGGTGCTCTACGACTGGCTGGTGGCGCACGGGGACGGCGTGCTGACCGGCGACTCGTTCTTCCACCTCGCGGCGTTCGGCCCCGAGGACGGCAGCGGGGCGCTGCCCGGGCTGAACCTCTGCGGCGCCGGGCGGGTGGTGTGCCTGATCGACCCGATCGGCGACGTCTACGCCTGCCCGTTCGCCATCCACGACGAGTTCCACGCCGGCAACCTGCTCAGCCGACGGCGGCTTCGAGAAGGTCTGGCAGACCTCGCGAGCTGTTCGCCGACCTGCGCTCGCCGCAGACCGGGGGAGCGTGCTCGAAGTGCGCCTTCTTCGACTCGTGCCGCGGCGGCTGCATGGCGGCGAAGTTCTTCACCGGCCTGCCGCTCGACGGCCCCGACCCCGAGTGCGTGCAGGGGTACGGCGAGTCCGCCCTGGCCGGTGAGCGCAGCGTCCCGGCGGCCAGCCAGGACCACTCCAAGGCCAACCCGACGCGCAACCAGCCGGTGATGCTGACGCTGAGCCGGCGCGGGCGACGCCGTGCGCGAGATGAGCGCGCCGCCGGTCTCGGCGCTGCGCGCGAGAGCCCGCTGGCCGGCTTCGTGCCCGAACCGAGCTGAGCGCCGAGCCGATCGACCGGATCGCGACCGACGACAGGAGCAGATCTGATGGAGTTCAAGAACCCCTGGGCCCAGAACCCCTGGTTCGAGTCGGTCGCGGTGGCCCAGCGGCGGGCGCAGAAGCGGCTGCCCAAGCCGGTGTACGGCGCGCTGGTCGCCGGCTCCGAGCGCGGCCAGACGATCGACGACAACGAGGCGGCCTTCCGGGCGCTCGGGTTCGCGCCGCACGTCGCGGGCCACCACGCCGAGCGCCAGCTGGCCACCTCGGTGTTCGGCCAGGACGATCTCGCTGCCGGTGATCATCTCGCCCGACCGGGGTCCAGGCCGTGCACCCCGACGGCGAGGTGGCGGTGGCCCGCGCCGCGGCGGCCCGGGGCACGCTGATGGGCCTGTCGAACTTCGCCAGCAAGCCGGTCGAGGAGGTCGTCGAGGCCTGCGCCGAACACGTTCTTCCAGATGTACTGGACCGGCGACCGCGACGTGATGGTCCAGCGCATGCAGCGCGCCCACGACGCGGGCGCGAAGGGCCTGATCGCCACCCTGGACTGGTCGTTCTCGATGGGCCGCGACTGGGGCAGCCCGGAGATCCCCGACAAGGTCGACCTGTTCACGATGGTGCGGTTCGCGCCGGCCGTGGCCACGCAAGCCGCGCTGGCTCTACGAGTTCGCCAGGTCCGGCCGGCTGCCCGACCTGACCACGCCCAACCTGGCTCCGCCCGGGGGCGAGGCGCCGACGTTCTTCGGGGCGTACGGCGAGTGGATGCAGACCCCGCCGCCGACCTGGGAGGACGTGGCCTGGATGCGTGAGCAGTGGCAGCAGCTGGGCGGCCGAAGCCGTTCGTGCTCAAGGGCGTGTGCCGCGTCGACGACGCCCGGCGCGCGGTCGACGCGGGCGTCAGCGGGATCTCGGTGTCGAACCACGGCGGCAACAACCTCGACGGCACCCCGGCCACGATCCGGGCCCTGCCCGCGGTCGCCGAAGCGGTCGGCGAGGAGATCGAGGTCCTCCTCGACGGCGGCGTGCGCCGGGGCTCCGACGTGATCAAGGCGCTGGCCCTGGGTGCGCGCGCGGTGATGATCGGCCGGGCCTACCTGTGGGGGCTCGCCGCCAACGGCCAGGCCGGGGTCGAGAACGTCCTCGACGTCCTGCGCAGCGGCATCGACTCGGCGCTGCTCGGGCCTCGGGCTCGAGGACGTGCACGACCTCGGCCCCGAGCACGTCCTGGTCCCCGACGGGTTCGAGGTCGCGCTCGGTGTCCGCGGAGGGGGCCCGCGTCGGCGGTGCGCACGAAGGCGGCCGGTGAGCGCACTCGCCGACGCCACCTCGCCGGGACGTGCCCACGCGGCCGCTGGTGCTGGTGCCGGTGGGCTCGACCGAGCAGCACGGCCCGCACCTGCCGATGGACACCGACACCGCCATCGCGACCGCGGTGGCCCACGGTGCCGCGGGACGGCGCTGGACGCGGTGGTCGCGCCGGCGCTGGCCTACGGCTCCAGCGGCGAGCACCAGTCGTTCGCCGGGCACGATCTCGATCGGCACCGAGGCGTTGCGCCACACGCTGGTCGAGCTGGCCCGCTCGCTCGCGACCTGGGCCGGGCGAGGTGGTCTTCGTCAACGCCCACGGCGGCAACCTGGCGGCGCTGGGGCCGGCCGTCGCCCAGCTCGTGGACGAGGGGCACCGCGTCGCGCTGGGTGCCGTGCGCGACCGGGCCGGAAGCAGGTCGGGCGGACCTGCACGCCGGGCACACCGAGACCTCGCTGATGCTGCACCTGCGCCCGGCGTCGGTGCGGACGGACCTCGCCGAGGTCGGTGACACCCGGAGCCTGGGCGAGGTGCTGCCCCTGATGCGCGAGGGCGGGGTGTCCGCGGTCTCGGCCAACGGCGTGCTCGGTGACCCGCGCCGGGCCACCGCCGAGCACGGGGCCGCGGTGCTGGCCGCGATGGTCGACGGACGTCGTACGCCGTGTGGGCGCGGCGTTCCGGGCGCCGGCATGAGTGCCGGCACGAGCAGCGGGCGCGTCGTGCTGGTCACCGGTGCCGCCCGCGGCATCGGTGCGGCCACGGTCGACCTGCTCGCCGAGCGCGGGCACGCCGTGCTGGCGTTGGACGCGTGCGCGGGCGAGGGGCCCGGCCGACCGGCCGGGGTCGAATACCCGCTCGCGGTGCGCGCCGACCTGGACGCGGTGGTGGCGCGGCACCCGGACCTGGTGGCCCCGCTCGGGGTGCCGACGTCCGGGACCGGCACGCGCTCGCGGCCGCGGTGGCGGGCGCCGTCGACCGGTTGGGACGGCTCGACGCGGTCGTCGCGGCGGCCGCGGTGATGGCCGGGGGAGCACCCGCTGTGGGAGACCTCCGACGACGCCGTCGACGCGCTGTGGGAGGTCGACGCCCACGGGGTCTGGAACACCGCCGCCGTCTGCGTGCCGCACCTGCTGGCCGGGCCCGGACCCGAGCGGGGCCCGCTTCGTCGCGGTGGCCTCCGCGCGCCGGGAGCACCGGGCTGTTCGGGCTCAGCGCCTACACCATGGTCAAGCACGCCGTGGTCGGGCTGGTCCGCGGCCTCGCCGCCGACCTGGTCGGCACCGGCGTCACGGCGGTGGCGGTCTCGCCCGGATCGACGCGCACCGACATGCTCCGCGCCACGGCCCGGCTCTACGGCCTGGCCGACCGCGAGCAGCTGGCCGAGCACGCGCTGATCGACCGGCTGATCGAGCCGGAGGAGATCGCGGCGACCATCGGCCTACTGCTGCTCGGTCGAGGGCGGGGTGCTCAACGGCTCCGTGGTCGCGGCCGACGGCGGCTTCCCCGATGAGCCTGCCCCGAGGTTTCGCGGTGCGGATCGGGGCCGACGTACGCCGCCGCAACGCCGGACGCACCTTGATCGGCGGCGCGCCCGCGCGGGTGACCTACCTCAGCCCGGCCGCCCGGGCCCTGCTCGACGACGACCGGCTGGTCGTGCGCGACGACGCGTCCGAGCGGCTGGCCGAGAAGCTGGTCGAGACCGGTGTGGCCTGCCCGGTCTCCGCCGCGCTCGAGCAGGTCTGGCCGGAGCCGGCCGGGACGGACCAGGTGAGCGTGGTGATCCCGGCCCGGGACCGGGCCGGGGCGCTGGCGAGCACGCTGGCCGCGCTGAGCGGCGTTCCACGGGTGCTGGTCGTCGACGACTGCTCGCACGACGCCGGTGCGATCCGGGCGGTGGCCGAGGAGCACGGGGCCGAGCTGCTGCGCCTGGAGCGCAACCTCGGGCCCTCGGGAGCCCGCAACGCCGGGCTGGCGCGGGTGGGCACGCCGTACGTCTGCTTCGTCGACTCCGACGTCCGCCTGACCGGGGAGGCCGTGGCACGGCTGCTGAGGCACTTCGCCGATCCCCGGGTCGCGCTGGTGGCTCCGCGGATCCTCGGCCTGCGCGAGAGCGGCGGCGCGATCGCCCGCTACGAGTCGCTGCGCTCGTCGCTCGACCGAGGTCCGGTCTCGGCGCTGGTGCGCCCGCGCAGCCCGGTCGCCTGGCTGCCGGCCGCCGCGCTGGTCGCGCGCGTCGAGGCTCTGGGCGCCGGCTTCGACCAGGAGCTGCGCTCGGGCGAGGACGTCGACCTGGTCTGGCGCCTGGCCGACGAGGGCCGGCTGGTCAGGTACGACGCCGACGTCGTCGCCCGGCACGACCACCTCAGCGAGACCGGCTCCTGGGCGCGCCGCAAGGCCTTCTACGGCACCAGTGCCGCCCCGCTGGCGCGGCGGCACGGCGACCACGTCGCCCCCGCGGTGCTGACGCCGGTCAGCGCGGCCGTGCTGAGTGTCGCGCTCGTCCAGCGCCGCTGGAGCTTCGCGCCGCTCGCTGTCGTGTCCGCGTTGGTGACCAGGCGCCTCGCCCGCAAGCTGCGCACCAGCGATCACCCCCTGGCGCTGGCCGGGGAGCTCGTCGCACGCAGCGTGCTGGACTCCTCCACCCAGCTCAGCAGCCTGCTGGTGCGGCACTGGTGGCCGGCGGCCGCGCTGGCGGCGCCGTTCTCGCGACGGCTCCGGCGCGCCCTGCTGGTCGCCGCGGTCGTGGAGGCCGCCCGTGCCGGGCGGTCGGCCCCGGCCGGTGACCGACTGAGCGTGGCGGCGCTGTCCCGCGTCGACGACCTCGCCTACGGCGTCGGGGTGTGGTGGGGTGCCCTGAGGGAGCGCTCCGCGTGCTGCCTGCTCCCCGCCGTACGGCTGAGGGGTTGAGTTGGGCCTGGCACCGCGTTGAGTTGGGCCCGACACCGTCTGGAGGCCAACTCGCGCCGGAGGGGCCAACTCAACGGGTCTGCTGGAGCAGGACCAGGCTGCGCGGGCCGAGGGACACGGTCGTGCCGGCGACCAGGGGGGTGTCGAGCGGCAGGTCGGGGTCGGTGGAGAGCACGACGTCACCGCGCTGCACCCACTCGTTGACCGGCAGCGTCACCTCGCACGCGGAGGGCGAGGCGTTGAGCCAGAGCAGGAACGAGGAGTCGCGCTGCTGCTCCCCACGGGGCCCAGGGGCGCGCAGCGGGTCGCCGGAGACGAACATCCCGATCACGTGCAGCCCGCCGTCCTGCCAGTCGTCACCGGTCATCTCCCGGCCCGCCGGATGGATCCAGGCCAGGTCCTTCGGCCCGCCCACCAGCGCCGGGCGTCCCTCGTACCAGTGCCGCTGACGCAGCGCCGGGTGCTCGCGGCGGATCCGCAGCGCCGCACGGGTGATCTCGTAGACGTCGAGCCAGGCGTCGTCGCCACCCCAGTCGATCCACGAGGTCGTGCCGTCCTGGACGTAGGCGTTGTTGTTGCCGCCCTGGGTGCGGCCACGCTCGTCGCCGGCGGTGATCATCGGCACGCCGGTCGACAGGCACAGCGTCGCCATCAGGTTGGCCGCCTGGCGCCGCCGGAGCGCGAGGATGGACGGGTCGTCGGTCTCGCCCTCGACCCCGTAGCCGTCCGAGCGGTTGTCGTCGGTGCCGTCGCGGTTGTCCTCGCCGTTCGCCTCGTTGTGCTTGAGGGCGTAGGAGACCAGGTCACGCACGGTGAAGCCGTCGTGGGCGGTGACGAAGTTGATCGAGTTGTACGGCGACCGCCCGTCGTCGGCGTACAGGTCCGAGGATCCGGCGAGCCGGGTGGCCAGGGTGCGGATCCCGTCCGACCTGGCCCGCCAGAAGTCGCGCACCGTGTCGCGGTACTGGTCGTTCCACTCCACCCACGGCGGCGGGAACTCACCGACCCGGTAGCCCTCCGCGGACGCGTCCCAGGGCTCGGCGATGAGCTTGACGTGGCGCAGCACCGGGTCCTGGTTGATCGTGGTCAGCACCGCGCCGGCCATGTCCACGTCGTGCCCCGTGCGGGCCAGCGCGGACATCAGGTCGAAGCGGAAGCCGTCGACGTGCATCTCGGTGACCCAGTAGCGCAACGAGTCGAGCATCAGCCGCAGCACGTGGGGCCGGTGGGCCGCGACCGTGTTGCCGCAGCCCGTCACGTCGAAGTACGTCGCGGGATCGGTGCCGCTCGGTGTCGTCGGGTCGGCGGCGCGCTGGTAGTAGCCGAGGTCGTCGAGCCCGCGGAACGACAGCGTCGGCCCGGTCGGCCCGGCCTCGGCGGTGTGGTTGTAGACGACGTCGAGGTAGACCTCGAGCCCGGCCGCGTGCATGGCCCGGACCATGGTCTTGAACTCGGTCACCTGCTGGCCCCGGTCGCCCGAGGAGGAGTACGCCGCGTGCGGGGCGAAGTAGGCCAGGGTGTTGTAGCCCCAGTAGTTGCTCGTCCCGCGCTCCAGCAGCGACGGCTCGGAGGCGAACTGCTGCACCGGCAGCAGCTCCACCGCGGTGACGCCGAGGTCGCGCAGGTAGTCGGTGACCGCCGGCTCGGCGAGCCCGAGGTAGGTGCCACGCAGGTGCTCCGGCACCCGGTCGTGCAGTGCGGTCATCCCCTTGACGTGCAGCTCGTAGACGGCGGTGTCGCGCCAGCGCCGACCCAGTCGCTGGTCGCCGCGCCAGTCGAACTCGTCGTGCACGACCACGCTGCGCCCGACGTACGGCGCGGAGTCGAGGGGGCTGCGCTCGATCCCGTCCGGCAGCTCGCCGCGGACCGGGCCGCCGGCGTAGGAGTAGATCGCGGGGTCGGCGGCGAAGGAGCCGCTCACCGCGCGCGCGTAGGGGTCGACGAGCAGCTTCTCGACGTTGAAGACCAGTCCCTGCTCGGGCTGCCACGGCCCGTCGGCCCGGTAGCCGTAGAGCTGACCGGGAGCGAGACCGGGCAGGGCGCCGTGCCAGGTCCCGAGCGAGCGCTCCGTGAGCCGGTGCCGGGTCTCGGAAGCGACCTCGCCGTCCTCCGCGAACAGGCACACGTACATCGCCGTCGCGTCGGGGGCGTAGACGGCGAAGTTGGTCGACTCCTCGCCCCAGGTGGCCCCCAGCGGCCAGTTCCGGCCCGGCCACACGGCCACCGACTCGTCCTCGGCGGTCCACGCGGTGGCAGTCACGCTCTCGGTCACCCGGACCATCCTTCCAGCCACGTGTGGCAGGGTGCTGGAGAGTCCCCGAACCTCCTCGCGAAAGGCCCGGTCATGTCAGATTTCGTCCGTCTCGAGGTCGCCGACGGCGTCGGCACCATCCGGCTCGACCGTCCGAAGATGAATGCGCTGGACGCCCAGATGCAGGAGGAGATCCGCGCGGCCGCCACCGAGGCCGGCGAACGAGACGACATCAAGGCGGTCGTGGTGTACGGCGGCGAGCGGGTCTTCGCGGCCGGCGCCGACGTCAAGGAGATGGCGCGGATGTCGCACACGGACATGGTCAAGCGTTCCTCCGGGCTCACCTCGGCCTTCACCGCCGTGGCGAGGATCCCCAAGCCGACCGTGGCCGCCGTGACCGGCTACGCCCTGGGTGGAGGCTGCGAGCTGACGATGTGCACCGACGTCCGCTTCGCCGCGGACGACGCGACCTTCGGCCAGCCGGAGATCCTGCTCGGGATCATCCCGGGCGCGGGCGGCACCCAGCGGCTGAGCCGGCTGGTCGGGCCGGCCAAGGCGAAGGACATCATCTTCTCCGGTCGCTTCGTCAAGGCCGACGAGGCGCTGGCCATCGGTCTGGCCGACCGGGTCTACCCCGCCGAGCGGGTCTACGACGAGGCGGTCGCGTGGGCGAGCCAGTTCGTCAACGCCGCGACGTACGCCCTGCGCGCGGCGAAGGAGTCGATCGACCGCGGCCTGGAGGTCGACCTCGACACCGGTCTGGAGATCGAGCGCCAGCAGTTCGCGGCGCTGTTCGCGACCAACGACCGCACGGAGGGGATGAGCTCCTTCGTCGAGAAGGGGCCGGGCAAGGCGTCCTTCACCGGTTCCTGACCCGTTCGGCTGTCGTCCCGGGGTCCGATGCGCGAGGATCCGGCTTCGTGACCTCGACCCGGGACCTCGACTACAGCCCGCTGCGCCGGGGCGCGACGCTGCGCGCCCTGCTCGGGGCGGCGAGGAGCAGCAACCTGCTGGTGATGGCTGGCACCGTCGGCGTCCTGCTCGTCCTCGTCCCGCTGGTCGTCTTCGTCGCCCTGGTCGCCACCGGCAACGCCACCGACGTCGGCGGGCTGGTGGTCCTGGCGATGTGCTTCGGGGGTGGGTGCTGGGTGTTGTTCGACCTCGGGCGCCGTTCGGTGGGAGCCGACGCGTTCGAGAGCTTCGCCCGGGCCAACGACCTGACCCTGGTGCGCGCCTCGACGGTGCAGCACTACGCCGGCAGTGTCTTCGCCGACGGTTCCTTCGCCGTCGACCAGAGCGTGCGGACTGCGGACCGGACCTTCGTCGAGGTCGGGGACCGCTTCCCCACCACGGCTGCGTCGTTCGAGCTGCACGGGCACCACCGACCGAACCGGCTCGAGCTGTTCCTGCGTGCCCGGTTGTCGCGGAGCCCGGCCGGGTCCGTGGACGACATCGAGCTGATCAGCCCGGACCTCCTCCCGGCGGCGCTGCACGACGAGCTGTCCCGGTTCGCCGGTGCCTACCGGATCGAGGTGTCCGGGGACGAGCTGACGCTCTTCGGCACCCGCGGGCTCGAGGTGCGCAGTCCGGCGCGCGTGCGGGAGGCCTTCGACCTCCTCGACGCGCTGCTCACCGAGCTCGACCCCACCCGCGGGCCGTCCTCCGGCGCCCCGGCCCCCGAGGGTGGGCCAGGGCGTCCGGCCCCCGACGGCGGGACTCCGGGCCCACTGCGCGTGGTGGCGTGGACGCTGGCACTGGTGGTGGTCGGGCCGATCGCCATCGCGATCGTCTTCTCCGTCCTGGACGATCACCTGCGCGGGAACCGTGGGGTGGCCCGGCTCGCGGTCGGCGCCCTGGTGGTCGTGGTCCTCGCCGTGGTCGGCCGGGTGGTCAGGGCGGCCCTGACCCCGCGCCGGACCGACCGTGGCCGACCGGCAGCCCCGCCCGCCGAGCCCGGGACCGAGCACCGCTGATTCGCCCCGGCCGGCCGACACGCCGGGTTAGGGTGCGGGAATGGCAACCAGCGAGAAGACCGGCGAGGCCGAGCGGGACAAGTCGGCCAAGCGTCGCGGCCCGCTCCAGGTCGACCAGGTCCGGGCGCGGGCGGCGATGGTGCTGCGCACGGTCTTCACCCTGGCCGCGCTGCTGCTCGCGGTCGGGGCACTGCTGATCGCGCTGCGCGCGAACATCAACGAGACCAACGCCATCGTCACGTTCATCGTCGACCTCGACGACAAGATCGACGGACCGTTCTCCCGGATGGACGGGATCTTCACCTTCACCGGCAAGAGCGCCGTGACCAAGGAGGCGCTGGTGAACTGGGGGATCGCGGCCCTGGTCTACCTGTTGATCGGCCAGCTGCTCGACCGGGTGGTCCGCCCGAGCAAGTGATCGTCGGTCCCGGCTGGCGGTCTCGACGGTGCGTCGGGGAAGGACTGTCACACGTGGGGTAACTGCGTGTGACAAGACCCACCAGGGCGGGGGGACGGGCCGGGTCGACCGGCTAGTAACCTCAGGAGTGGACCACGTCGAAGCATTCCCCGTGCACCACCAGCCTGAGGAGGGGCCCGCGAGGGCCGGACGCCCATGAACATTGTCGTGTGTGTGAAGTACGTTCCCGATGCCACCGCCAACCGCCAGTTCGAGTCGGACAACACCGTCGACCGGGTGGGCGTGGACGGCCTGCTCTCCGAGCTCGACGAGTACGCCGTCGAGCAGGCCCTCCAGCTCAAGGAGAGGCTCGACGACGACAGCCTGGTGACCGCGCTGACCGTGGGTCCCGAGGGTGCCGGCGACGCGATCCGCAAGTCTCTGCAGATGGGCGCCGACAAGGGCGTGCACGTGAGCGACGAGGCGATCGCGGGCTCCGACGCCCTGGGCACGTCCTCGGTGCTGGCCGCGGCGATCAAGAAGATCGGTGACGACGGCGAGACCGTGGACCTCGTGGTCTGCGGGATGGCCTCGACGGACGCGGCGATGTCGGTGGTGCCGGCGATGCTGGCCGAGCGGCTCGACCTGCCCCAGGTGACGTTCGGCTCGGTGATCGAGAGCCAGGGCAAGGAGTTCCGGATCAAGCGCGACGGTGACACCGCCACCGAGGTGATCGGCGCGACCGCGCCGCTGGTGCTCTCGGTGACCGACCAGTCCGGTGAGGCCCGCTACCCCTCGTTCAAGGGGATCATGGCGGCCAAGAAGAAGCCGCTGGAGACCTACTCGCTCTCCGACCTCGGCCTCGACGCCGGTGACGTCGGCCTGGAGCAGTCCTGGACCGCGGTCCAGGACACCACCGAGCGTCCCCCGCGCACCGCGGGCGAGATCGTCAAGGACGAGGACGGCTCCGGCGCCGAGGCGCTGGTCGGCTTCCTGGCGTCCAAGAAGTTCATCTGAGCCACTGACCGAGACGAACGAGAGAGACCTACATGAGTGAAGTCCTGGTGCTCGTCGACCACGTCGACGGGGCAGTGCGCAAGCCCACCTACGAGATGCTGACCCTGGCCAAGCGGCTCGGAGATCCCTCGGCGGTCTTCATCGGCGCCGCCGACAAGGCCGACGGGGCGTTGGAGAACCTGAAGAAGTACGGCGCGGAGAAGGTCTACGTCGTCGACGACGCGGAGGTCAAGGGCTACCTGGTGGCCCCGAAGGCCGAGGTGCTCCAGCAGCTGGTCGAGAAGGCCGCACCGGCGGCGGTGCTGATCACCTCCTCCGCCGAGGGCAAGGAGATCGCCGGTCGCCTGGCGATCAAGACCGACTCCGGGCTGATCACCGACGCCGTGGACGTGCAGGCCGGCGACGAGGGTGGTCCGGTGACCACGCAGAGCGTGTTCGCCGGCAACTTCACCGTGCAGTCCAAGATCACCCAGGGCACCCCGATCATCACGGTCAAGCCCAACGCGGCCACCCCCGAGGAGTCCGCCGGCGCGGGCACCAAGGAGGAGTTCGCGGTGACGATCTCGGACGCGGCGAAGAAGGCGAAGATCGTGGCCACGCAGCCACGCAAGTCCTCGGGCCGCCCCGAGCTGACCGAGGCGGCCATCGTGGTCTCAGGCGGTCGCGGCACCGGGGGCAACTTCGAGCCGATCGAGGAGTTCGCGGACTCCCTGGGCGCGGCGGTCGGTGCCTCGCGGGCCGCGGTCGACTCCGGCTGGGTCCCGCACGCCTTCCAGATCGGCCAGACCGGCAAGACCGTCTCACCGCAGCTCTACGTCGCCAACGGCATCTCCGGTGCGATCCAGCACCGGGCCGGGATGCAGACCTCGAAGGCCATCGTCGCGGTGAACAAGGACGAGGAGGCCCCGATCTTCGAGCTGGTCGACTTCGGTGTCGTGGGCGACCTGAACGCCGTCCTGCCCGCCGCCACCGAGGAGATCAACAAGCGCAAGGGCTGACGTGCGACTGGTCTGGGCCACGCTCGCGGTGCTGGCCCTGACCGTCTCGATCGCCCTCAGCGTGGTGCGCAACCTGGTCCTCTCCGACCGGCTGCTCGCCATCGCGTCCTCGCTGGCGTCGTACGCCCTGCTCGGCTACGGGTTCGCACTCGTGGTGTTCCTGCTGCTGCTGGTGCGGCCCGGCTCCCGACGCCGTCTCGCTGCCGCCGGTGCCGCCGTGGCGGTGGTCGGGGTCGCGCTGCAGGCCGTGTGGCTGGCCCCGCTGTTCGCCGGGGGCGGGGCGGGCACCCGCAGCGACCTGGTGGTGATGAACTCCAACCTGGAGTTCGGGGAGGGTGATCCGCACGCGGTGGTCGCCGCCGTGCGGTCGCACCACGTCGACGTGCTGGTCCTGGAGGAGGTCACTCCCGACGCGGTCGAGGGGCTCGCCTCGAGCGGGCTGACCCGGCTGCTGCCGCAGGTCGCCGGCTCACCGGACGACGACGCGGCGGGCACCATGGTCTACTCGCGGTACCGCCTGGGTGAGCCCGAGCGGCTCGCGGTCTCCCACGGGGGACTGGCGGTCACCGTGTCGGCGCCCGCGCCCTTCCGGCTGCTCGCCGTGCATCCCTCGCAGCCGGTGCTGGCGGCGAGCACCTGGGTCAGTGACCTGGACGAGGTGCGCGCCCGGGCGCGGCTGGCCGTGCGCCGCGGGCCCACGATGGTGGTCGGCGACCTCAACTCGGGCTGGGACAACCGGCTGTTCCGCAACCTGTTCACCGCGGGACTGCGCGACGCGGGCGAGGAGTCGAACGCCGGCTGGCAGCCGACCTGGCCCAGCATGATGGTGGTGCCGGTGCCGCGGCTGGTCACCCTCGACCACGTCCTGACCAGCGACCGGTACGCCGCGGTGTCGACCGCGACGTTGCCGGTGCCGGGCTCAGACCACCGGGCCCTCGTGGCGCGCCTGGAGGTGCGCTGAGGCCCGCGTCGACCGGGCGATCTCGGCTCGGGCGGCGCGGCCGGCCTGCGAGCGGGGGTCGGGGTGGTCGCTCTCGACCATCCGTCCGGCCCAGACCCGCAGGGCGAGGTAGACGGCCCCGGCGGCGACGACGGCGATGACGAGCCCGATCATGATCAGGCCCAGGTTCTCCATGGACATCATGGTGGTTCCTCCTCGGTTCACCTACGACGCTAGGTCCGGACCGGGCCGAAGGACCTTACGTCCAGGTGACGGGGGTCACGTGCCCAGGGCACGGCGTACCAGCTCCAGGGCCTGCTCGGGACCGACGCCGAGGTCGCGCACGGACTCGGCGTACACCGCGGCGGCGGCGCGGGCTGCCTGCTCCACCCGGTCCCCGCTGACGAAGCTGCCCGCACGCCCCCGGGTCTCGATCACCCCGGCGGCCTCCAGCTCGCGGTAGGCCCGGGCCACCGTGTTGGGGGCCAGCTCCTGCTCCTCGGCGAGGCGTCGCACGGGCGGCAGCCGGGTGCCGGGAGCGAGCTCTCCCGAGGTGACCAGGTCGTGGATCCGCTCGCGCACCTGGGCGTAGGGAGGGTCGGGAAGTCCGGGGTCGACGGTGAGCCGCACGCGTCCATCGTCGCAGTCCGCCTACCGTGATCGTTGATGCGTATCTTCTTCTCCGGCATCGCCGGCCTGGTCCTGCTGCTCTCGGCGCTGCTGACGCTCGACCGGTTCGTCGTGGTCGACGTCGCCGTGCTGGCCCAGGCGTCCTCCTTCGCGACGTACGCCGTGGTCGGCTACGTGGTGGCGATCGTGCTGCTGCTCCTGCTCGTGCGGGGGGCCAAGCGCCGCCAGGTCGTGCTCTTCGGTGTGGTGCTGGCCCTGCTCGGTATCGGCGTGCACGCCTACTGGCTGGCTCCGCTGTACTACGGCAGCGCCGCGGGGGAGACCGACGACGTGACCGTGATGACCAGCAACCTCGACCTCGGGCGGGCCGACGCGAGCACGGTCGTGCGCACGGCCGCCGACCGCAAGGTCGACGTGCTGGTGCTCGAGGAGGTCACCCCGCAGGAGCTCACCCTGCTCGACCGGGCCGGCCTCGACGGGCTGTACGACCACCGGGCCGGCGAGGCGCGGCCGGGGGCGCTGGGGACGATGGTGTTCTCGACCTACGCGCTCTCCGACGAGACCCCGATCCAGGTCAGCAACAAGGGGGTCGCGGTCACGGTGGCGGCGGCCAAGCCGTTCCGGCTGCTCGCCGCGCACACGGTGCCCCCGACCGCCGACGTCGCCCGCTGGAGTGCCGACCTGCGCACGCTGCGGACCGATGCCTCCGCGGCGGTCGAGGACGGCCCCACGGTGCTCGCCGGTGACCTCAACGCCACCACGGACCACGCGCTGTTCCGACGGGTGCTCGGGGCCGGGCTCAGCGACAGCACGGCGCAGGCGAACTCCGGGTGGCAGCCGACGTGGCCGACGAGGTACCGGCGCAGCTTCTACCGCCCGGTGATCGCCATCGACCACGTGCTGACGACCTCGGCCTTCTCGGCGACCAGCACCCGCACCGTCGAGATCCCCGACTCCGACCACCTCGCACTGGTGGTCCAGCTCGACCGGATCTGAGACCGGGCTCAGAATCCGCCGAACCCGACCGCGTCCTCGTCGACGAGGCCGACCTTGGCGACCTTCACGGTGCGGTGCCCGCTCTTGCCGCCGATGGTGACCCGGCGGTCCGAGACGTTGTTGGTCGTGTCGGTCTCGATCAGGTTGCGACCCGGGTTGGCCTCGATCCGCACCAGGTAGGTGCCGTTCGCGACCTTGCGCAGGTCGAAGGACTGTCCGGCGCGGGACTGGTCGTAGGTGTCACCGGACCCCGTCGCCAGCGACTCCCGGACGGCGAGCGAGTCGTGGTCGCCGCACGCGGTGCCCAGGTCGGTGCCGTCGGGGTGCCAGTCCGCCTCGGGCAGCGTGTAGTCGACGGCGTCGGTGTTGGCCAGGCAGAAGGCCTCCTTCTGGCTCTTCACGGCGAGGCCGCCGTCGGGCGTGACCAGCGTGTACCTGGCGAAGTCCTCGAAGTGCCAGTGGTGGTGGCTGGGACGGGGGTCCCACTCCATCGAGCCGACCGGCTGGTAGCCGGTCTGGTTGCCGTCCTTGTCGAAGAAGTACTGGAAGGCGTCCAGGTGGTCGGCGTCGGTGTCGGCCCCCCGGTAGCCGTCGACCACCATGGGGCTGGTCCCGCCGTTCCACACGGTCGCGGCGAACTGCAGGTAGTTGCCGTCGCCCGAGATCCGCAGTCCCCACGCGGGCAGCGAGCGCAGGTCGGGCGCCGGGCCGCCGGCGGGCGTACCGCTCACCCCGGACGGCTTGGCGGCGACCGGGCGGGCGGCGGTGCCCGGCCGGGCGGCGGTGCTGTGGCTGGCCTCGCTGCGGTAGCCGCCGCCGTAGCCCGTGTCCTTGACCACCTTCAGCGTCGAGATCTTGCGATAGTCGGACTCCTGGTCGAGGTGGAACAGGGGACGGTACCTGGTGGTGATCTGGGTGGTCAGCGTGTACGTGCCCAGCCCCAGCTCGAGGTCGGTGTAGTCGTCACCGGCGGAGGTGGCCCAGCCCGCCGGCACGCCGGAGACCGAGCCCAGCGTGTAGGGGTTGTAGGGGCAGCTGTCCGGATAGGGGTTGTGCGCGACCGCTCCCGGCTCGACGCGCTGGGTGTCGTCACCGGGACAGAAGGGCAGGTAGTGACTCGAGCGGAGCTTGCCCTTCGCGTCGCGCACCTGCATCCGGATGAAGTCGGGCAGGCCGCCGTCGAAGCCGGTCATCGTGTCGGACGGCAGCGTCTCGACACCACCGGGGCGCATCCAGCGGACCACGATCGGCTGGTCGTACGACGCCCGGGTGGCGCGCAGCTCGAGGTCCTCCGCGCCCGCCACGATCCGCGGGCCGGTCTCGGTGTAGGCGCGCCCGTGACCCTCGGCGTACGCCTTGACGACGGAGGGCATGCTGAGCCGGAACGGTGCCGGCGTGCCGCCCGGGCCGGTGTCGCCCGAAGCGGCACCGGCAGCACCGGCAGCATGGGCGGCCCCGGCGCCCAGCGGTGCGGCCAGGGCGGCGAGGGTCGCGATGGACAGAGCGGTGGTGGTGCGTCGACGAACCCTCATCAGCCTTCCCCTCCCAGAGATGTGCTTGGAGAGTAGGGCAGCGAGCAGGTGGCAACCAGGGCGGATCGCGGAGTTCTTCACAGCGGTCTGGTCCAGTGAGCGGATCGCCGCGACCTGGCCCCGGACCGCCCCGGACGACCCGGTCGTAGGCTTGGTCGCGATGCCCGCGTACCTCGATCACGCCGCCACCACGCCGATGCTGCCGCAAGCAGTCGCGGCGATGACCGACCAGCTCGCGCGGGTCGGCAACGCGTCGTCCCTGCACGCGTCCGGTCGCGACGTACGGCGGGTGGTGGAGGAGTCGCGCGAGCGGATCGCGGGGGCGCTGGCCTGCCGACCGGGCGAGGTCGTGTTCACCTCTGGTGGCACCGAGTCCGACAACCTCGCGGTCAAGGGACTCTTCTGGTCGCGACGCGCCGCCGACCCACGGCGTACCCGGATCCTGTCCACGGCCGTGGAGCACCACGCCGTGCTCGACCCGCTGCACTGGCTGGACGACTGCGAGGGCGCCGAGGTGGAGCTGCTCGGCGTCGACTCGAGCTGTCGCCTCGACGTCGAACGGCTCAAGCTCGCCCTGGACGAGGATCCCGGCTCCGTGGCGGCGGTCTCGGTGATGTGGGCCAACAACGAGGTCGGCACGCTGCAGCCGATCGCCGAGGTGGTCGAGGTCGCGCGCGCGGCCGGCGTCCCCGTGCACACCGACGCGGTGCAGGCCGTGGGGCAGGTCGAGGTCGACTTCGCGGCCAGCGGCGTCGACGCGCTGACCCTGACCGGGCACAAGCTGGGCGGTCCCTTCGGGGTGGGCGCCCTCGTGGTGCGCCGCGACGTCGAGCTGACCGCGCTGATGCACGGCGGTGGCCAGGAGCGCGACATCCGCTCGGGGACCATCGACGCGCCGGCGATCGCCGGTTTCGCGGTGGCCGTCGAGACCGCGGTCGCCCAGCGCGAGCAGTACGCCGCCCGGGTGGCGGCACTGCGGGACGACCTGGTCGCGCGGGTGTGCTCCGTCGTACCGAACGCGATCCACGACGGTGACCCGGTGCACCGTCTGCCCGGCAACGTGCATCTGCGCTTCCCCGGCTGCGAGGGCGACTCCCTGCTGATGCTGCTCGACGCCCAGGGCGTGGAGTGCTCCACCGGGTCGGCCTGCTCGGCCGGGGTGCCCCAGGCCTCGCACGTGCTGATCGCGATGGGCTGCACCGAGGACGAGGCCCGCAGCTCGTTGCGGTTCTCCCTGGGCCACACCTCCACGGTGGCCGACGTCGACGCCGTGGTCGCCGCGATCGGTCCCGCCGTGGAGCGCGCTCGTCAGGCCGGGGCCCTCGCGGGCCTGGACCAGGGGTGACTCGCCCGTGAAGCGCAGATGGAGGTCCCCGTGAAGGTCCTGGCCGCCATGTCCGGCGGCGTCGACTCAGCGGTGGCGGCCGCGCGGGCGGCCGAGGCGGGTCACGACGTCACCGGCATCCACCTCGCGCTCTCCCGCAACCCCCAGTCCTACCGCTCGGGCGCGCGCGGGTGCTGCACCATCGAGGACAGCAACGACGCCCGCCGGGCCGCCGACGTGATCGGCATCCCGTTCTACGTCTGGGACCTCAGCGAGCGTTTCCATGCCGACGTGGTCGAGGACTTCCTCGACGAGTACGCCGCCGGGCGCACGCCCAACCCCTGCCTGCGCTGCAACGAGAAGATCAAGTTCGCGGCCGTGCTCGACCGGGCCCGCGCGCTGGGCTTCGACGCGGTCGCCACCGGCCACTACGCCCGCCTGGTCACCGGCCCCGACGGACTGGTCGAGATGCACCGGGCCGAGGACATGGGCAAGGACCAGTCCTACGTGCTCGGGGTGCTGACCCAGGAGCAGCTGCGCGGTGCGATGTTCCCGCTCGGCGACACCCCCAAGCCCGACGTACGTCGCGAGGCCGACGCGCGAGGGCTGGCCGTGGCGGCCAAGCCCGACAGCCACGACATCTGCTTCATCGCCGACGGCGACACCGGCGGCTGGCTGGGCGAGCGGCTGGCCGAGCGCGAGCTGGCCCACGCCGGGTCGATCGTGGATCGCGACGGTGCCGTGCTCGGCACCCACGAGGGCAGCTACCGCTACACCGTCGGCCAGCGCAAGGGACTGCGGATCGGCACGCCCGCCCCCGACGGCAAGCCCCGCTACGTCCTCGACATCGAGCCGGTGTCGGGCACCGTGACGGTCGGACCGCACGCGGCCCTGGAGGTACGACGGCTCACCGCCGACCGACCGCTGTGGTGCGGCACCGTGCCGAGCGGGCCCCTGGAGTGCACGGTGCAGCTGCGGGCGCACGGGGACGAGCACCGGGCGCTGGTCAGGGTCGAGGGCTCCTCGGTGCTGGTCGAGCTGCGCGACCCGGCCTCCGGCGTCGCCCCCGGCCAGGCCGTCGTCGTCTACGACGGCACCCGCGTGGTCGGCTCGGCCACGATCGCGGTGACCGGATGACCCGGGCCAGCGGCGTCGGCTCGATGCCGGGCGGAGCGTACGGCGAGGAGACCGACAACGCCCGGCTCTACGACGAGGCGACCCGGGTCGTGCTCGGTGAGCTCGACCTGCCGCACGTGCCGGAGCTCCCGGGTCGCGGGGCCGTCGCGGCGATGACCGGGCGCACGCTCGGCCTGATCGGCGACCTCGGTGCCGACCTCCAGCCGGCCGGCTGGCGGCTCACCGACGCGGCGGGTCACGAGCAGCGTCGGGCGCGCTCCCTGCTGGCCCAGGACCTCGACTGCGTCAGCGAGCGCGCGGACGGCCTCCAGGGCTGGTTCAAGACCCAGCTGGCCGGGCCGTGGACCCTTGCCGCGACCGTGGAGAAGCCGCGCGGCGACCGGGTGCTCTCCGACCACGGAGCCCGCCGCGAGCTGGCCCAGGCCCTCGCCGCGGCGGCGACCGAGCACGTCGCCGACCTGCGGCGCCGGATGCCCGGTGTCGAGCTGCTGGTCCAGGTCGATGAGCCCGCGCTCCCCGCGGTGCTCGTCGGGGCGGTCCCGACCGCCTCCGGCTTCGGCCGGCACCGGGTGGTGCACCCGCCCGAGGCGTCCGAGGCCCTCGAGGCCGTCTTCGCCGCGATCGAGGCGGCGGGGGCGGTGCCGCTCGCGCACTGCTGTGCCGGCGACGTACCCGTCGACCTGCTGCGTGGCGCCGGGGCACGCGGAGTCTCGGTGGACGTCTCCGCGCTGGCCCCGTCGGCGTACGACGGCCTCGCCACCGCGCTCGAGGCGGGGGAGTGGCTGCTCCTGGGTGTCGTGACCTCGACCCCACCGAGTGGTGCCGCCGACGACCGGGCCCCGATCGGACTGGCCCACCGCTTCCTGGACATGCTGGGTCTCGGGCCCACGGACACCACCGTGGTCACCCCGACCTGTGGCCTGGCCGGAGCGACCACCGCCTGGTCGCGTCGCGCGCTGCAGCAGTCCTCGGCCGTGGCCCGCGCCCTCGACGGCACCGACCAGACCGGGTAGTCCCGAACGTTCGGCCCCCGGCCGGGAGCCGAACGAGGGCCGTTCGTTCGCGACTACCGGGCTCGGCTGCGGCGTACGGCGGCCACCACCGTCACCACGACCAGCCCCCACCAGACGATCCAGAGCGCCGCGAGCACGACGCCCTCGACGCCCGTCACGCCGTGCCGGCCGAGGACCAGGTCGGCGACGACGTTCACCGCGAGCAGCACGACCACCGCGACGCCCCAGTTCGGAGGTTTCCGGGGGCGCCGGGTGGTCGGCTGCGTGGGAGTGCTCATCGAGGGCTCAGACGCCGACGCCCTCGGGGGTCTCCTCGGTGGCGAGCTCCTCGTGCTTGACGTTGAGGAAGATCCACACGATCGCCGACGCCGCCCAGATCATGAAGGCACCGGTGAGGAAGGCGTTGACCGCACCCTCGCTGAAGGCGCCCTGGGCGACCAGCCCTTGCAGGGCCTCGACCTGGCTGCGACCGCCACCGCTCCCGGAGCCGGCGGACTGCAGGGCGCCCCCGATCTGCTGGCCCTTCTCGGTCGCGAAGTGCACGGAGACCGTCGCCAGCACGGCGAGACCGAGCGCACCTCCCACCTGCTGCATCGTGTTCAGCACACCCGAGCCGATGCCGGAGTCGGCGCGTGAGACGCCGTGCACGGCGGCCAGTGTCATCGGCACGAAGACCGCGCCCATGCCCAGGCTCATCAGGGCGATGAAGGGGAAGATCGAGCCCCAGTAGCTGATCGAGTCACCGAGGTGCACGTCGCCGGCCCGGACGTAGCTGAACAGGTTGGTCGGGCTGGAGTCGACCGAGAGCCGGGAGAAGCCGAACAGGGCCCCGCCCGCCATCAGCGTGCCGATCCCGGCCAGCCAGCGCGGGTCGACCATCGACATCAGCTTGGAGCAGATCGTCGCCGAGATCACGATGCCGAGGCTGAAGGGAAGGAAGGCGACACCGGCCTGGAGCGGCGAGTAGCCCATCACGTTCTGCACGAACTGCGAGAGGAAGTAGAACATCGCGAACATCGCCGCGGGCACGATCATCATGGCCAGGAAGGCCACCGCCCGGGTGCGGTTGAGCAGGATCCGGAACGGCAGCAAGGGGGTCGGCGTACGCGTCTCGACGAGCACGAACGTCACCAGCAGGACCACCCCGGCCGCGAGGGAGACGATCGTGGAGCCCGCACCCCAGCCGTAGTCGGCCTGGCCGGCGCGGGAGAGACCGAACACGATCGCCATCAGTCCGAGCGTGGCACTCAGGGCGCCGGGGACGTCGAGCCGGCCGGTGTTGCGGTCCGACTCCGAGAGGACGCGGGTCGCGAAGAACGCCGCCAGCAGCCCGATCGGGACGTTGATCAGGAAGGTCAGCCGCCAGCCGTCGATGCCGCCGGGCTGGAGGCCGGTCAGCCAACCGCCGAGGAGCAGGCCGACGGCCGCGCCGGCACCGGACATCGCCGCGTAGATCGAGAAGGCCCGGTTGCGGGCCGGCCCGGCGGGGAAGTTGGTGGTGATCAGGGCCAGGGCAGTGGGGGAGGCCAGCGCGGCACCGAGGCCCTGGAGACCCCGGGAGGTCAGCAGCATCGCCTCGTTCTGGGCCAGGCCACCGAAGCCGGAGGCGACCGCGAAGAGGGCGACGCCGATCATGAAGATCCGGCGACGGCCGTAGAGGTCGCCGAGCCGGCCGCCCAGCAGGAGCAGCCCGCCGAAGGCGAGGGCGTAGCCGGTGACGACCCACTGCAGGTTGGCCTGGGAGATGTCGAGGTCGCGCTGGATGAAGGGCAGCGCGATGTTGGCGATGGTGCTGTCGAGCACCACCATCAGCTGGGCGATCGAGATCAGCACCAGGGCCCAGCCCAGGTGCTTGCCGGCGCCGGAGGCGGGTGCCTCGGTGACGGTGTCGGGAGCGGTCTTGCTCCCGGCGTTCAGGTCGGTCATGGTCGTGCCTCTCGGGGGTCTGGGGTGAGCGGAGTCCGGGTCAGGAAGCGGGAGCAGGGCTCGCGGCGAGCACCGCGGGCAGGATCAGGTGGTCGACGACCCGGGCCACGACGTCGTCGTCGTTGTCGAGGCCGAGCACGAACGTGCGGTGCAGCAGGACGCCGGCCATGGCCGGCCCGATCACCTCGAGGTCGACGTCGCCGCGGATCTCTCCGCGGGCGATGGCCTTGGCCCAGACCTGTGCGGAGATGGCGACCTTGGGGGCGATGAACCGCTCCCGGAACAGCATGGCGAACTCGGGGTCGGCGTTGAGCCCGGAGATCACGGCGCCCATGGCGTGCGTGCCCCCCTGGCCCGAGGGACCGTGGTCGCCGCAGAACATCGCCAGCAGGTCGCCCCGCAGCGAGCCGGTGTCCGGCAGGTCGACGTGGGGAGCCTGCTTGGCCCGGATCAGGGCGTCCACGACCAGGCTGGCCTTGGTGTCCCAGCGCCGGTAGAGCGTCGCCTTGCTCGCCTTGGCGGCCTTCGCGACGGCGTCCATCGTCAGTCGGTCGTAGCCGAGGTCGACCAGCAGCTCGAGCGTGGCGTCGAGGAGCTCGTCCTCGCGCTCGCCCTCGATCCGGGGTCGGCAGGGGGTCATGGGTGGGTCCTTCGTTCACACGTCGTTCACACAGATGAAACGAAACAGTTCCGTTTCAAGATCAGCGTACGAGCAAACGCACGACCCTGTCGAATTCATTCCCGGCCGGGGTCCGGCACCCGGTCTGGACGGGTCGTCGGTTCGGGACCACCGCCCCGTCGCGCGCCCGACCGGCTCGTCGCCCCCGGGGCGCTCCGGCAACCGGGCTGCGCATGTCGGTGGCGGACGGCAGGATGGAGCCCGTGGAACCCGACGAGATCCCCGAGGCGACCCCCTCGACCGGTGCGGTGCAGGCGGCGACGCCCGAGGCGCGCGACGAGCACCGCACCGTCTCGGAGGAGATCGAGGACGCCCGCTGGCGCTACTACGTGCTGGACGACCCGACCCTGTCCGACGCCGACTTCGACGTCCGGCTGCGCCGGCTCGAGGCGCTGGAGGAGGAGTTCCCCGAGCTGCGGACGCCCGGACTCCCCGACCCAGAAGGTCGGCGGGGCGGTGTCGACGATGTTCACCGCCGTCGACCACCTGGAGCGGATGGAGAGCCTCGACAACGCCTTCAGCCACGAGGAGCTGCAGACCTGGTACTCCCGGCTGGCCCGTGACGGCGTCGAGTCCCCGGCCCTGCTGTGCGAGCTGAAGGTCGACGGGCTGGCGATCAACCTGCTCTACGAGGACGGCCGACTGGTCCGCGGCGTGACCCGCGGCGACGGCCGCACCGGCGAGGACGTCACGCCCAACGTCAAGACGATCGCCAACGTCCCGCACCGCCTCGCCGGCACCGACGACTACCCGGTGCCCGCCCGGGTCGAGGTCCGGGGCGAGGTGTTCTTGGGGGTCGAGGCCTTCGAACGGCTCAACGTGACGATGAGCGAGGCCGGCAAGGCGATGTTCGCCAACCCCCGCAACGCCGCGGCCGGGTCCTTGCGGCAGAAGAACCCCAAGGTCACCGCCACCCGCGCCCTGGCGATGGTCTGCCACGGCATCGGCCTGCGGGAGGGCTTCGAGCCGACCGCGCAGTCCGACGCGTACGCCGCGCTGAAGGCCTGGGGACTGCCCACCAGCGAGCGGGCCAAGGTGCTGCCCGACCTGGCGGGCGTCTAGGAGTTCATCGCCTACTACGGCGAGCACCGTCACGACCCACAGGTGATCGGGGAGCACGAGATCGACGGGGTGGTGGTCAAGGTCGACGACGTCTCCGCAGCAACGCCGGCTCGGCTCCACCTCGCGTGCCCCCCGCTGGGCGATCGCCTTCAAGTACCCGCCCGAGGAGGTCAACGCCAAGCTGCTCTCGATCGAGGTGAACACCGGTCGCACCGGGCGGGTCACGCCGTACGCCGTGATGGAGCCGACCAAGGTCGCCGGCTCCACGGTGGAGAACGCCACCCTGCACAACGCCCACGAGGTGCAGCGCAAGGACGTCCGCCCGGGTGACACCGTGGTCCTGCGCAAGGCCGGGGACGTGATCCCCGAGGTCGTGGGCCCCGTGCTCGGGCTGCGGCCCAAGCGGCTGCGGAAGTGGAAGATGCCGACGCACTGTCCCTCGTGCGGCACCGAGCTGGCCCAGCAGAAGGACGGCGACAAGGACCTGCGCTGCCCCAACCACGAGCGGTGCCCGGCCCAGGTGCGCGAGCGGGTCTTCCACGTGGCCGGCCGGGGGGCCTTCGACATCGAGGGGCTCGGCTACGAGGCGGCGGTGGCGCTGCTGGACGCCGGGGTGATCCGCAACGAGGGCGACGTGTTCGCCCTGACCGAGGCCGACCTGGCTCGCGACGCCGCTGTTCACCCGGGCGGCCAAGAAGGGCGACGAGGACGGCGCCGGCGCGCCGGCCAGGGACGGGTCAACGCGTCCTCTCGGCCAACGGCCGCAAGCTGCTCGACCACCTGGCCGAGGCGAAGCAGCGGCCGCTGTGGCGCGCCCTGGTCGGGCTTTCGATCCGGCACGTCGGGCCGACCGCGGCCCGGGCGCTGGCCGGCGAGTTCGCCTCGATGAGCGCGATCCGCGACGCCGACGAGCAGCGCCTGGCCGACACCGAGGGGGTGGGCCCGACGATCGCCGAGTCGATCCGGGACCTGGTTCGACGGACCGGAGGTCGGACTGGCACAACGCGATCGTCGACGCCTGGGCCGCGGCGGGCGTCCGCATGGAGGACGAGCGCGACGCCTCCACCCCGCGCACGCTCGAGGGCAGGACCCTGGTGGTGACCGGTTCCCTGGTCGACTTCAGCCGGGACGGCGCCAAGGAGGCGATCCTGGTCCGTGGCGGCAAGGCGTCCTCCTCGGTGTCGAAGAAGACCGACTACGTCGTGGTCGGGGACAGCCCCGGCTCCAAGGCGGACAAGGCTGAGCAGCTCGGCGTCCCCGTGCTCGACGAGGACGCCTTCAAGCGGCTCCTGGAGACCGGCGAGGCCTAGGCCGTGTTGGCACACTCGATGGCCTGCTACGCGTCGCCCGGCACGCGCGCTGGCTGCGTTGCCGTCACTCGAGGGGCCGCCGGCCCGCCGTCGATCCGGCGCCTTGCCATCGCACGCACCGAACGCCGCTCGCGACGGCCAGAGCGTGCCGACACGGCCTAGTGGCCCTCGCCGCCGACGGGTCAGTCGGTGCTGCGCCGCCCGAGTGCGGTGGGCGCGGCCGGCCACAGCGCCAGCCGGGGGAGCAGCACGGCGTGCAGCGAGTGGTAGAGGTCCGGGCGACCCGACCAGACCGTGTCGCTCGGGGTCAGGTCCGGGGCCAGCTGGTGGGCCCAGGAGCCGGTGTCCGGGTCGATCCAGTGGGTGGCGGCGTGGTCCCACCAGCGACGGTAGTCGTCGTCGTAGCGGCTGGAGCCCGTGACCGCGTGCAGCGCGGCGGCGGCGCAGATCGCCTCGGCGACCACCCAGTGCATCCGCTCGCGCACCACGGGGTTCCCGGCCCAGTCGGTGGTGTAGACGAACCCGTCGGCACCGTCGACGGCCCAGCCGTCGGCCACCGCCCGGTCGTAGAGGCGCTGTGCGGGCTCGAGGCGATCGGCACCGTCGGCCGCCGAGACGGTGAGCAGCAGGCGCGACCACTCCAGGCCGTGCCCGACGGTGGCGCCGTACGGCTCGAAGGGGTGGTCCGGCTGGTCGCGGTGGTGCTCGGGCAGCGGCACCCAGTCGGTGTCGAAGTGCTCGGGGACGCGCCAGTCGTTCTGGGCCGCCCAGGCCGCCACGGTGTCGGCGATGTGCGCGGCCCGCTCGAGGAAGCGCTGCTCGCCGCTCGCGTCGTAGGCCGCCAGCGAGGCCTCGACCGCGTGCATGTTGGCGTTGACCCCGCGGTAGGGCTCGAGGGTCGTCCACGCGGCGTCCCACCGCTCGGCGTACAGCCCGGCGTCGGTGAGGAAGTGCTCGTCGAGCACCGCGGCCGCCTGGTCGAGGAGCTCGCGGGCCCCGCTCCTCCCGGCCACCGTGGCCGTGGCGGCGGCCAGCAGCACGAACGCGTGCTGGTAGGCCGCCTTGGTCTCGTCCCTCTCCTCACCCGGACCCAGCGACGAGTACCAGCCGCCGTGCTCGGGGTCGTGCAGCCGCCCGGTCAGGCCGGCCAGCGCGGCGTCGGCGAGGGGAGCGCAGCCGGGGACGCCGGCCATCGTGCCCAGGGAGTAGACGTGCGCCATCCGGGCGGTGATCCAGGTGTGCACCGGTCGGCTCAGGTCGCGCCCGCCGCCGGCGTCGAGCCAGGCGGCACCACCGTCGGGGTGCTCCAGGCCACGGCCGAAGCCGAGCTGGCGGCGCGTCTGCTCGCGCAGCCAGGCCAGGTGGTCGTCGCGGTGGCGCCAGGCGGAGGAGGACCCGAGGGAAGACATCGCCCGATCCTGCCGCACCCGAGCCGCGGGAGGCGAGCGCGGTGGACCCGGCCCGGGCTCAGGCGAGCCCCAGCCGGTCACCCCGGCTGGCGTAGGTGCCCTCCACCCCGATCGGGCGCTGGGCCGCGGCGATGGTGTTGCCGCGCAGCGCCAGCACCTCCGGGGTGCAGCGGGGGCCGCAGAAGATCCCCACGCTGCGCTCACCGGTGAGCCGGACGGTGTTGTCGCTCAGCCGGACCCCGCTGGCGCTGCCGAACTGGTCGCCGGAGTGCACGACGAGGAAGAAGGTGTCGCTCGCCGAGGCGGTGACCCGGTTGCCGCGCAGCTCCACCCCGTTGGACTGCTGACGATCCATCACGCCGCCGACCTCGACGAAGGTCTGGTTGCGATCGCCGGTGTTGTCGGCCACGACGGTCTCGCGGGCGGCGTACACCTCCACGGCGGCGCCGTCACGGCCGTAGTCCTCGGAGTCGGCGGCGTGACCGCTGATCGTGTTGCCGGTGATCTCGGTGTGCTCGCCGTTGACCAGCACCCCGAAGGCACCGGAGTCGTCGTCGGCACCCGGAGTGCTCGCCGTCACCCTGGTGTTGTCGTGGATCCGGCTGTCGCTGATCCGCGTGTACGACGCCTGGGGTGCGACGTACACCCCGGCCAGGCTGCCGCTGGCCTCGATGTCGCTCACCCGGACCTGGTCACCGTCGACCTCGATCCCGGCGAAGTCGCAGTCCGCGACGTCGAGACCCCGCACGCTGACCCAGTCGGCGCGCACGCGGACGCACGATCCGTCGACACCCGCGATCCGCGCGCGCGAGCCGCCGTAGCTGGCGAGGACGACCGGCCTGGTGCTGCTGCCACCCGAGCTGATCAGCAGCCCCCGCGGGTCGTCGTACGTCGTGCCGCCACGCAGCAGCACCCGGTCGCCGGGCCCGAGGTCGAGTCCGGCCACCCGCGACAGGCTGCGCAGCGGGGCGTCCGAGGAGGTGCCGGCGGCCGAGTCGGAGCCGTCGGGGGAGAAGTAGTAGGTCGTCGGGCCCGCACCGGGGAACCCGCACCCGAGCGGCAGGAGCAGCACGAGCGCCAGCAGCAGGGTTCGCAGCAGACGCACGTCAGTCATCCTGCCGCACCGGTGGGCACGCAGCCGGACGCTCAGCTGCCGCCGTACGTGCCCTCGGCCTGCACCGCACCCCCCGGGGCCGAGATGGTGTTGCCGCTCACGTGCAGCACCTTCGGGGTGCACCGGGGCCCGCAGAACACCCCGACGCTGCTGGCGCCGGTCAGGCGCACCGAGTTGTCGTCCAGCTCGACACCGCTCGCGGTGCCGAACGCGTCACCGGCGTGCACCGTCGTGAAGAAGGTGCGGGTCGCCGTGTTCGTGACCCGGTTGTCGCGCACGACCAGCCCGGCGGTCTCGAGCGAACCTGGCTCCCCGCCGACCTCGGTGAAGGTCTGGTTCCCCGTCCCGAGGTTGTCCTCGATCACGGTGTGCTGGGCCGCGAAGACCTCGACGGCGGCCCCGTCGCGCCCGTAGTCGCGCGAAGCGATGTCGTGGCGCCGGATCGTGTTGTCGTTGATCGTGGTGTGGTCGCCGTTGACGAGCACACCCCAGGCACCCGAGTCGTCGTTGGAGCCGCTGGTGTGGGGGGTGGCGCGGACGTTGTCGTGGATGTAGCTGTTCTTCACCGTGGTGTACGACGCCCCTCGTTCGACCTGCACCCCGGCCCAGCTCCCGCCCGCGTCGACGCGCCCGACGTCCACGTGGTCACCGCGCACGTCGACACCGGCCCAGGTGCAGCCCGTGACCGCGAGCTCCCGCACCCGCACCCAGCTGCCGCTGACCACGACGCAGGAATCGCTGGACCCGCTGATCCTCGCGGTGCCGGTGCCGTAGCTCTGGACGACGATCGGCTCGGCGCCGGTGCCGCTGGCGGTGACCTTCAGCCCGCCGCCCGCCGGGAAGGTCGACCCTCCCCGCAGCCGGACGCGGTCACCCGGGTGCAAGGAGGCCCGGTTGACCCGGGACAGGCTGCGCCACGCCGTGCTCGGCGAGCGACCGCCGGCCGAGTCCGATCCGGCGGGGGAGACGTAGTAGGTCTGCGGGCCGGCGCTGGTGCCGGCCGCGGCCGTGGCACCCGCCGGCGTGGCGGCGAGAGCGAGTGCGGCTAGAACAGTGAGAGCCCCAAGGGGACGGGAAATCTGCATGAGAGCCGTGCCTTCCGAGATCGGTGCGGCCCCCCGTCCTGACCACCGTACGTCGGCGGGACCAACCCACAACTAGGCTGAGGGCTCCTAGTCGTCACGCCCCAGGAGTTGCTGCATGCCCGACATCAGTCGTGCCGAGGTGGTCCACCTCGCCGACCTGGCCCGGATCGACCTCGGGGAGGACGAGATCGACCGCCTCGTCCCGCAGCTGCAGGTGATCTTGGAGTCGGTGGCCTCGATCCAGGCGGCCGCCGACGACGACGTCCCCGCCACGTCGCACCCGATGCCGCTGTCCAACGTCTTCCGCGACGACGTCGAGCGGGCCTGCCTGAGCGCGCAGGAGGCGCTGGGCGGAGCCCCGCGCGTCGAGCAGCAGCGCTTCGAGGTGCCGCGGATCCTCGGGGACGAGCAGTGAACACCCGCACGCCGTGACAGCGCGGCCGCCCAGGCCGCCGCCCTCGCGTCGGGCGAGACCACCTCGGTCGAGCTCACCCAGGCGCACCTGGACCGGATCGCCGCGGTGGACGGGGCCGTGCACGCCTTCCTGGCCCTCGACGCCGAGGGCGCGCTCGAGGCCGCCGAGGCTTCCGACCGGCGCCGGTCCGCCGGCACCCCCGCGTCCACGCTGGACGGGGTGCCGGTCGCGGTCAAGGACGTGGTCGCGACCAAGGGCCTGACCACCACCTGCGGCTCGCGGATCCTCGAGGGCTGGGTGCCGCCGTACGACGCCACGGTGACGGCTCGGCTGCGTGCGGCCGGGCTGCCGATCCTGGGCAAGACCAACATGGACGAGTTCGCGATGGGCTCCTCCACCGAGCACTCGGCCTACGGCCCGACCCACAACCCGTGGGACCTGACCCGGATCCCCGGCGGCTCCGGCGGCGGTTCGGCGGCCGCCGTCGCGGCGTTCGAGGCGCCACTGGCGATCGGCACCGACACCGGCGGCTCGATCCGCCAGCCCGCCGCGGTCACCGGCACCGTCGGGGTGAAGCCGACGTACGGCGGGATCAGCCGCTACGGTCTGGTCGCGATGGCGAACTCGCTCGACCAGGCCGGTCCGGTGACCCGCACGGTGCTCGACGCGGCGCTGCTGCACGAGGTGATCGGCGGGCACGACCCGCTCGACTCGACCAGCCTCGACCGACCCCGTCGGCGCTCTGGCGCAGGCGGCGCGTCGCGGAGCGGCCGGTGACCTCACGGGGCTTCGGGTCGGCGTGATCACCGAGCTGAGCGGCGAGGGCTACCAGGACGGCGTCGAGGCCCGGTTCCGCGAGTCGCTGGAGCTGCTCACCAAGGCCGGTGCCGAGGTGGTCGAGGTGTCCTGCCCGAGCTTCGTGCACGCGCTGGCGGCCTACTACCTGATCATGCCGAGCGAGGCGTCCTCCAACCTGGCCCGCTTCGACGCGATGCGCTACGGACTGCGGGTGCTGCCCGAGGGAGTCGACGACCCCAGCGCCGAGGACGTCATGCGCGCGACCCGCGAGGCGGGCTTCGGCGACGAGGTCAAGCGCCGGATCATCCTCGGCACCTACGCGCTGTCCAGCGGCTACTACGACGCCTACTACGGCCAGGCGCAGAAGGTGCGCACGCTGATCCAGCGCGACTTCACGTCGGCCTTCGATCGCGTCGACGTGCTGGCCTCGCCGACCGTCGCCGACGACGGCCTTCCCGATCGGGGAGAAGCTGGACGACCCGCTGGCGATGTACCTCAACGACGTCGCCACCATCCCGGCCAACCTCGCCGGGGTGCCCGGCATCTCGCTGCCCAGCGGCCTCGCCGACGAGGACGGCCTGCCGGCCGGGTTCCAGGTGCTCGCGCCCGCGCGCGCCGACGACCGGCTCTACCGGGTCGGCGCGGCGTTGGAGTCGATGCTCGAGGCGGAGTGGGGCGGGCCGCTGCTGGCCCGCGCCCCCGAGCTCGGGGGCGGTCGATGAGCGCGACGAACCGTTCGCCGCAGCAGATGGCCGTGACCCTGCGCCGGATGTCCGCCCGGCTCCTGCTCGGCGGTCTGGTGGTGCTGGTGGCCGGGCTGATCGTCCTGCTGGTGGTGCCCGACAAGGCGGTCGCCGGCTGGGCGCTGGTCGTGCTCGCCGTCCTGGACCTCGCCCTCGCCCTCGTCGTGCGCGGCCAGGCCCGCCGTACGACCGCCTCCGCCACCTCCCAGGAGCCGTGATGACCCACGCCACGCACGACGTCGCCCTCGTCGACTTCGACACCGCTCTCGAGCAGTTCGACCCCGCCCTCGGGCTCGAGGTGCACGTCGAGCTGAACACCGTCACCAAGATGTTCTGCGGCTGCCCGACCGCGTTCGGTGCGGAGCCGAACACCCAGACCTGCCCGACCTGCCTGGGGTTGCCCGGCTCGATGCCGGTGGTCAACCGGGCCGCGGTCGAGTCGGCGATGCGGATCGGGCTCGCGCTGCACTGCGAGATCGCCGAGTGGTGCCGGTTCGCCCGGAAGAACTACTTCTACCCCGACATGCCGAAGAACTTCCAGACCTCGCAGTACGACGAGCCGATCGCCTACGACGGGTACCTCGACGTCGACGTGGTGCTCGAGGGCGGGGACACCGAGACGGTCCGCGTCGAGATCGAGCGGGCCCACATGGAGGAGGACACCGGCAAGTCGCTGCACGTCGGCACGTCCGGACGGATCCACGGGGCCGAGTACTCCCTCGTCGACTACAACCGGGCCGGTATCCCGCTGATCGAGATCGTCACCCGCCCCGTGACGGGCCTGCGCGCCGGCGCGCCCGAGATCGCCCGCGCCTACGTCGCCCAGCTGCGCGAGCTGATCGTCGCGCTCGGGGTGTCCGACGCCCGGATGGACCAGGGCTCGATCCGGGCCGACGTGAACCTCTCGCTGGCCCCGCGCGGTGCCGGCGGGCTCGGGACACGCACGGAGACCAAGAACGTCAACTCGCTGCGGTCGGTCGAACGCGCGGTGCGCTACGAGATCTCCCGGCACGCCGCCGTGCTCGGCGCGGGCGAGAAGATCCTGCAGGAGACCCGGCACTGGCACGAGGACACGGGTGTCACCACCGCCGGGCGCGAGAAGTCCGACGCCGACGACTACCGCTACTTCCCCGAGCCCGACCTGGTGCCGGTGGCGCCGTCGCGCGAGTGGGTCGAGCAGCTGCGCGCCACGCTGCCGGAGCCGCCGAACCTCAGGCGCGCCCGGCTCCAGGAGGCCTGGGGCTTCTCCGACCTCGACATGCGCGACACCATCGGTGCCGGCGCGCTCGGCCTGGTCGAGGAGACCATCGCGGCGGGCTCGCCACCGCAGGCGGCCCGCAAGTGGTGGCTCGGGGAGCTGGCCCGCAAGGCCAACGAGGCCGACGTCGAGCTCACCGCGCTCGCCGTCACCCCGGGCGACGTGGCGCGGGTGCAGGCGCTGGTCGAGGAGAAGACGATCAACGACAAGCTCGCGCGCCAGGTGCTCGACGGGGTACTCGCGGGCGAGGGAACCCCCGACGAGGTGGTCGCATCCCGCGGCCTCGCCGTGGTCTCCGACGACGGTGCCCTCTCCTCGGCCGTCGACGACGCCATCGCCGCCAACCCCGACGTCGCGGACAAGATCCGTGACGGCAAGGTCGCCGCCGCGGGCGCCCTGATCGGCGACGTCATGAAGGCGATGCGCGGCCAGGCCGACGCCGGGCGGGTCCGCGAGCTGATCCTGGAGAAGCTCACCCCCTGACGCTGACCGGGCAGGAATTCACGCCGTACGGCGCCGACCGGTCAGGAATTCACGCCGTACGGCGCCGACCGGTCAGGAATTCACCGCGTCGGGCTGGCGCGGTCGGAGAGACTCGACGACGTGAACACGGTCCTCAACGTCATCTGGCTGGTACTCGCCGGCTTCTGGCTCTTCCTCGGCTACCTTGCCGCCGGCGTGATCTGCTGCATCCTGATCGTCACGATCCCCTTCGGTGTCGCGTCGTTCCGGATCGCGCTCTACGCGCTGTGGCCCTTCGGCCGCTACGCCGTACGACGCGGTGACGCAGGTGCCGGGTCGGCGATCGGCAACGTGATCTGGTTCGTGGTGGCGGGGATCTGGCTGGCCATCGGCCACGTGCTCACCGGTATCGCGTTGTGCGTCACCATCATCGGGATCCCGCTCGGCATCGGGTCGTTCAAGATGGTCCCGATCTCGCTGCTGCCGCTGGGTCGGGAGATCGTGGACGCCGACCGGGTGGCCCACGTCGCACGCTGACCGAGCGCCTGGGCGGTGATTTCGTGACCGGTCGGCGCTCTGGGCTGGTGAATTCGTGACCGGTCGGCGCTCTGGCGGTGAATTCGTGCCCGGTCAGCGGCCGGGGGAGACCAGCAGGATCCGGTCGTCCTGGGGCTTCGGCGTGCCGCGGCCGTCGCGGTTGGAGGTGGTCATCCACAGGTTGCCGTCGGGCGCGGCGACGAGGGTGCGCACCCGGCCGTACTCGCCGACGAAGAAGCCCTTCGGGTCCGACGCCTTGTCCCCGTCGACGTCGATGCGCCACAGCCGGCCGCCGGCCAGCGCCCCGAGCCAGAGGTGTCCGTCGAGGTAGGCCAGGCCGGACGGGGACGCCAAGGAGGTGTCCCAGACGACCTGCGGGTTGCGGTAGCGGTCCTGGTCGCTCTTGCCCTCGACCTCGGGCCAGCCGTAGTTGTTGCCCTTCTGGATCAGGTTCAGCTCGTCGAAGGTGTTCTGGCCGAACTCCGAGGCCCACAGGTGCTTCTGCGGGTCGAAGGCGAGCCCCTGCACGTTGCGGTGCCCGATGGTCCACACGGGCGAGTCGGGGTCGGGGTTGCCCGGCGCAGGCTTGCCGGCCCCGGTGATCCGCAGGATCTTGCCGCCCAGCGAGTCCGGGTCCTGGGCGAGGTCCTTGTTGCCCGTCTCGCCGGTCGAGGCGTAGAGGTAGCCGTCGGGACCGAACGCCAGTCGACCGCCGTCGTGGATGTTGCCGCGCGGGATGCCGGTCAGGATCGGAGTCTCGTCGCTCAGCGAGGTGCCGTCGAAGGTGGCCTTGAGGATCCGGTTGTCGTCCCTCGCGCTGACGTAGAGGTAGACCGCCTTGTTCTGGGCGTACGACGGGGAGACCGCGATCCCGAGCAGCCCGCCCTCGCCGGACTGGGTCGCCGCCGAGACGGTGCCGACGTCGTTCACCTTCGCCTCCCCCGACTCGCCGTTCCCGACCACGTGCAGCACCTTGGCCGTGTCGCGCTCGGTGACCAGGGCCGAGTCGTCGGGCAGGAAGGCGACGCCCCAGGGGACCTTCAGCTTCGAGGCGACGGTGCCGATGACCTCGACCCCGTCGGCGCCGTCGGCCGCGCTCGCCCGCGGTGAGGCGACGCTCGGGTCGGCGCCGCGAGAGGAGGTGCCGAACGGTCCGGTGTCGGTGGAGCCGCCGCAGCCGGCCAGCGTCAGTCCCCCGACGAGACCGACGACGACCAGGCTCGCTGCTCTGCTGCGCATGGGCCACACGGTAGCCAGCGGGCAGTGAGGGCGAGGTCAGGCGACGGACTCGGCGGCGACCCGGTCGAGCAGCGTGAGCAGCTCCTCGTGCACCTCGTCCGGACGCTCGAGCGGCACGAAGTGCGAGGCCGCGAGCTCGACGTACGACGCCTCCGGGATCCGGGCCGCGGCCGAGGCCATGTCCGCCGAGCCGGCGAGGACGTCGTACTTCGCGGCGACGAAGGCGGTGGGCACGCGGATCGATCGCAGCGAGACCCGCAGGTGCAGCGACGAGGCGAGCCCGAGCCGCATGTACCACTCCACCGGCGTGCTCAGGAACTCACGCACGGCGGTGCGGGTCAGGGCGAGGTCGCGCTGCGGAAGCATGAACCCGCTGTGCGTGAGCCAGGTGACGAAGACCGGACCCACGGGCAGGCGCCGCGTGAACGCCCAGAGCGGTACGCCGAGGAGTCGCCCGATCCGGGCGGTGGTCACGGTGAGCGGCTTGCGGACGAACCGCGGCACCCCCAGCGGGGCCAGCATCGAGGCGAAGGTGTCCCCGGGCACCCCGGCGACCGCGAACATCGCGGTGACCCGGTCCGGGTGGGTGACGGCGAGCTCGAACATCGTGTTCACCCCGATCGACCACCCCATCGCCGGGCAGGCCGCGACCCCCGCGTCGTCGAGCACGGCCACGGCGTCCTCGACGAAGGCGTCGACGCCGATCCGGCTCGGGTCGGCCGGGCGGTCCGACCCGCCGGTGCCGCGGTGGTTCCAGGAGATCACCCGCACCCCGCAGCCGGGCTCGAGCAGCGCCGGCCAGAACCACGGGTTGGTGCCGAGACCGTTGCACAGCAGCACGGTGGGTCCTTCGGCGTCGTTGGTCCACGCGCGCAGCACGGTGCCGTCAGCGCTGGTCACCTCGTAGAAGCGAGGCGCGGTCAGGCGCAGGGGCGCGGTCGTCGAGGCAGCCATGGGCCGCATCCTGCCCGACGAGCGGCCTCAGCGTGTGGCGTACGACGCAGCGTCGGCGATGTCGGAGCGGCTGTGGTCGCGCATCATCGACACGGCGACCAGCGTGATCACCGACGAGAGCAGGATGTAGCCCGCCACGGCGTACCCCGTGCCGAACTGGTGGATCAGGAACGTCGCCACCAGCGCCGCGGGTCCGCCGGCGACCACGGACGCGAGCTGGTAGCCGAGTCCCGCGCCGCCGTAGCGCAGGTGGGTCGGGAACTGCTCGGCGATCAGCGAGGCCTGGGGGCCGTACTGCATGGCGTGCGGGATCAGCGCCACGCACAGCGCGAGGAAGACCAGCCAGCCCACGCCCGAGTCGAGCAGGGCGAAGTAGGCGAACCCCCACACCCCGGTGATCGCCGCGCCGGCGAGATACATCCGTTTGCGCCCGACGGTGTCGGAGAGGTGCCCGAAGACGGGCACCAGCACGAACTCGATGCCCGCTGCGATCAGCGTCCCGGCCAGGACGAAGCTCTTGGTGAAACCGTGGTCGTCGTCGGTGACGTAGCTGAGCACGAACGCCGTCGTGATGTAGAAGGGCATCTGCTCCGACATCCGGGCCAGGGCCGAGAGGATGATCGGCCGCGGGTACTTGCGGATCACCTCCAGGACGGGGGTCTGGCTGATCGTCTTGTTCTCGATCGCCTCGGCGAACATCGGGGTCTCGAGGATCTGCAGGCGGATGTAGAGCCCGATCGCCACCAGCACCATGCTGAACAGGAACGGGATCCGCCAGGCCCACTGGTCGAACTGGTCGTCAGTGGTCAGCGCACTGATCAGGTACAAGAACCCGGTGCCGAGGATCAGGCCGGTGGCGACGCCCTGCTGCGGCCAGCTCGCCATCAGCCCGCGGCGCTTCTGGTCGCCCCACTCCATCGAGAGCAGCACCGAGCCGCTCCACTCGCCGCCGACCGCGACCCCCTGGAACACGCGCAACAGGATCAGCAGGATCGGCGCGGCGGCGCCCCAGGTGCCCGCACCGGGCAGGACCCCGATCAGGGTCGTGGACAGGCCCATGATCACCAGGGTCACGATCAGGGTGACCTTGCGACCGATCCGGTCCCCGTAGTGGCCGAAGACGGCCGCACCGATCGGGCGTGCCGCGAAGCCCACGAAGTACGTCGCGAAGGACTCCAGCTGGCCGACGTAGGCGGTGGAGTCGGGGAAGAAGACGTGCGGGAAGATCAGCGCCGCGGCCGTGCCGTAGAGGAAGTAGTCGTACCACTCGATGGTGGTGCCGATCGTGCTGGCCAGCGCCGCCTTGCGGCGCTGGCGCTGCTGCTCCGCGGTGCCGGCGGTCGTGGAGTCGAGCGCGGTCTTCGGATCGAGCGCCATCGGTTCCTCTCCGGCCCGGCTCACGGTGTGTCGGACGTCACCGTTATCTACCGCATTCGGGCCGGTGGCGACAACCCTGCCGCCGGGTGGTCCGGGAGAACCGGTCCCGATCCGAGAGCGGGCCTGCCGCACGGGTCCGGGGTCCGCGGTCGGGCACAGGGCGGCCAGGGGCCCGGATAGTCTCGGACCATGGCCGAGACGACCCCCGACATCAAGCCCCGCTCCCGCGACGTCACCGACGGTGTCGAGAAGGCCGCCGCCCGAGGGATGCTGCGCGCCGTCGGGATGGGCGACGACGACTGGGGCAAGTCCCAGATCGGCGTCGGGTCGAGCTGGAACGAGATCACCCCCTGCAACCTGTCGCTCGACCGGCTGGCCAAGGCGGTCAAGCGCGGGGTCAGCGAGGCGGGCGGCTTCCCGATGGAGTTCGGCACCATCTCGGTCTCCGACGGGATCTCGATGGGCCACGAGGGGATGCACTTCTCGCTGGTCTCGCGCGAGGTGATCGCCGACTCCGTCGAGACGGTGATGAGCGCCGAGCGCCTCGACGGCTCGGTGCTGCTCGCCGGGTGCGACAAGTCGCTGCCGGGGATGATGATGGCCGCCGCCCGCCTCGACCTCGCCTCGGTCTTCCTGTACGCCGGCTCCACGCTGCCGGGCCAGGTGGACGGCAACGACGTCACGATCATCGATGCCTTCGAGGCGGTCGGCGCCTGCCTGGCCGGCAAGATCACCGAGGCCGAGGTGACCCGCATCGAGAAGGCGATCTGCCCCGGCGAGGGGGCCTGCGGCGGGATGTACACCGCCAACACGATGGCCTCGGTCGGCGAGGCGCTCGGGATGAGCCTGCCCGGCTCCGCCGCGCCGCCGGCCGTCGACAAGCGCCGTGACCTGTTCGCCGAGCGCTCCGGTGCCGCCGTGGTCGAGCTGATCCGGCAGGGGATCACCGCCCGCGACATCATGACGATGGAGGCGTTCGAGAACGCGATCACCGTGGTGATGGCGCTCGGTGGGTCCACCAACGCCGTCCTGCACCTGCTCGCGATCGCCCGCGAGGCCGACGTCGACCTGAGCATCGACGACTTCAACCGGGTCGGCGACAAGGTGCCGCACCTGGCCGACATGAAGCCGTTCGGGCGCTACGTGATGACCGACGTCGACAAGATCGGCGGCATCCCGGTGGTGATGAAGGCGCTGCTCGACGCCGGGCTGATGCACGGCGACGCCATGACGGTGACCGGGAGGACGATGGCCGAGAACCTCGAGCGGCTCGCCCCGAAGCCGCTGGACGGGGAGGTGCTGCACACCCTGGACGCCCCGATCCACCGCAGCGGAGGCCTCACGATCCTCAAGGGCACCCTGGCGCCGGAGGGCGCGGTCGTGAAGTCGGCCGGCTTCGACTCCGACGTCGTCACCGGCACCGCGCGGGTCTTCGACGGCGAGCGGGCCGCGATGGATGCGCTGGCCGACAAGGAGATCACCGCCGGCGACGTCGTGGTGATCCGCTACGAGGGCCCCAAGGGCGGGCCCGGGATGCGCGAGATGCTCGCCATCACCGGCGCGATCAAGGGCGCGGGGCTGGGCAAGGACGTGCTGCTGCTGACCGACGGCCGCTTCTCCGGCGGTACGACGGGCCTGTGCATCGGCCACGTCGCGCCCGAGGCCGTCGACGGCGGCCCGATCGCCTTCGTCCAGGACGGCGACACCGTGACCGTCGACATCGCGAACCGGCGCATCGACGTCGCCGAGGCCGAGGACGCCGAGGCCTGGGAGGCCCGCAAGGACGGCTGGGTGCCGCGACCCTCGAAGTACACCCGGGGCGTGCTCGGCAAGTACGCCAAGGTGGTCCAGTCGGCGGCGCACGGTGCCGTCTGCGGCTGAGAGCCGGCGTACCCCCCGCTGACGGCCTCACGGGACCGGCCCGGACCCAGGCGCCACGCGACCAGGACCTCTGTACGGTGACCCGGTGCCAAGACCGGGGAGCTCAATCCGGTCACCTGGGTGCTGATCGTCATCGTGCTGTTCCTGGTCCTGGTCGGCACGGTCGGTCTGAGCGACGGGAAGGAGGCTGCCTCGTCCGCCCCGAGCGATCCCGGCTCCTCCTCACCGGCCGCTCGACCGAGTGCCGGGTCACCGTCCTCGACGGTGAGCGCCCGCCCGGAGCGGCCCGTGGCCCAGCTGCCCGGCGGTGGCACGAAGGTGTTCGACCACCGTTTCCTCGTCGCCTACTACGGCACCGCGCAGACCAAGGTCCTCGGCGTGCTCGGCGACGGCGACCCGGCCTCGGTCACCCGGCGCCTGCGCGCAGCGGCCCGTCCGTTCCACCGCAAGGGTCAGCGCACGCAGATCGTCTATGAGCTGATCGTCTCCGTCGCCGACCGGAGCGGGGACCGAACCCACGACATCCCGAGGGCCGAGGTGGAGGAGTACATCCGGCTCGCGCACCGCAACCAGGCGATGCTGGTGCTCGACCTCCAGCCCGGCACCCAGCGCTTCCGGGAGGTGGCGAAGCGGTGGGCGTGGGCGCTGCGGGACCCGTGGGTCGGTCTCGCCCTCGACCCCGAGTGGCGGATGCACGGCGACCAGGTCCCGGGTCGCGTGATCGGCCACGTCGGCGCCGCCGAGGTGAACCGGACCGCGCGCTGGCTCTCCCACCTGACCGCCGAGAACCGATTGCCGCAGAAGCTGTTCCTGCTGCACCAGTTCCGCACCTCGATGGTGCACGAAATCGCCTCGATCCGGCACGAGCCGCACCTCGCGATGGTCCAGCACGTCGACGGCTTCGGCGGGCCCGGGGCCAAGCTCGCGACGTACCACGCGGTGGCTCGCCCCACGCAGTTCACGATGGGCTTCAAGCTGTTCTACGTCTACGACAAGCCGCGGATGACGGCCCAGCAGGTGCTGCGGATCTCCCCGAGGGTGAGCTTCGTCAGCTTCCAGTAGTCGGCCGGCGAGGGCCGAGGGAGCGTCCGGCCCACCCGCTCGCGTCCCACATCCTGACCCCGAGGTCCGCATCGTGGGACGAGTGGCACACTGCTCTTGACCGGACCACGGACCGGACGGGAACGTAGCGCCATGCGCACCCGCATGCTCGTACACACCCGACGCGTCGGTTGAGGCCACCAGCCCCTCCCACGCGTCGACCCTCCGTCTGCCGACAGGCCGGAGGGTTTTTTGTTGCCCACCCACCACACGGAAGTCATCCCCGATGAGCCAGCACGACCCTGAGAGCGTCACCGGAGCCCAGAGCCTGATCCGCTCGCTGGAAGCGGCCGGAGTCGAGAACATCTTCGGCATCCCGGGCGGCTGCATCCTGCCGGCGTACGACCCGCTCTTCGACTCCGAGCAGATCCGCCACATCCTGGTCCGCCACGAGCAGGGCGCCGGACACGCCGCGCAGGGGTACGCCGTGGCCACCGGCAAGGTCGGCGTCTGCATGGCCACCTCGGGCCCCGGCGCGACCAACCTGGTCACCCCGATCGCCGACGCCAACATGGACTCCGTGCCGATGGTGGCGATCACCGGGCAGGTCGGCGCCGCCGCGATCGGCACCGACGCCTTCCAGGAGGCCGACATCCGCGGCATCACGATGCCGATCACCAAGCACAACTTCCTCGTCACCGACCCCGCCGAGATCCCACGGGTCGTCGCCGAGGCCTTCCACATCGCCTCGACCGGCCGGCCGGGTCCGGTGCTGGTCGACATCGCCAAGTCGGCCCTGACGGCGAGAACGTCGTTCGACTGGCCGAGCGAGATCAACCTGGCCGGCTACCGGCCGGTGACCAAGCCGCACACCAAGCAGGTGCGCGAGGCGGCCCGGCTGATGCTGGAGTCGCGCAAGCCCGTGCTGTACGTCGGCGGCGGGGTGATCCGCGCCCGCGCCTCGGCGGAGCTGCGCCGCCTCGCCGAGCTCACCGGCATGCCCGTCGTCACCACGCTGATGGCACGGGGCGCTTTCCCCGACAGCCACCCACAGCACCTGGGCATGCCCGGCATGCACGGCACGGTGGCCGCGGTCGCGGCGCTGCAGAAGAGCGACCTGATCGTCTGCCTCGGTGCCCGCTTCGACGACCGGGTGACCGGCAACCTGGACTCCTTCGCCCCGGGCGCCAAGGTCATCCACGCCGACATCGACCCGGCCGAGATCGGCAAGAACCGTGTGGCCGACGTGCCGATCGTGGGCGACTGCCCGCGAGGTGATCGCCGACCTGGTCGAGGTGCTGAGCGGGCTCGACGCGCAGGGTGAGACCGGTGACTACGAGGGCTGGGTCGCCTTCCTCGCCGGGCGTCAAGGGCCGCTACCCGATGGGCTACGACCTGCCCGACGACGGGGGCCTGTCGCCGCAGTACGTCATCCAGCGGCTCGGTGCCATCGCCGGCCCGGAGTCGATCTACACCTCCGGGGTCGGCCAGCACCAGATGTGGGCCTCGCACTTCGTCTCCTACGAGCACCCGAACACCTGGATCAACTCCGGCGGCCTGGGCACGATGGGCTTCGGCGTCCCGGCGGCGATGGGCGCGAAGGTCGGCCGGCCCGACACCACGGTGTGGTGCATCGACGGCGACGGCTGCTTCCAGATGACCAACCAGGAGCTGGCCACCTGCACCATCGAGGGCATCCCGATCAAGGTCGCGGTGATCAACAACGAGTCGCTCGGGCATGGTGCGCCAGTGGCAGACGCTGTTCTACGAGGGCCGCTACTGCAACACCGACCTGCACACCGGTCCCAGCAGGCGCTCCCCGACTTCGTCAAGCTCGCCGACGCCTACGGCGCGGTCGGGTTGTCCTGCGACTCGCCCGAGGACGTCGACGCGACGATCACCAAGGCGATGGAGATCAACGACGTGCCCGGTGGTCGTGGACTTCCGCGTGCACCGCGACGCGATGGTCTGGCCGATGGTCGCCGCCGGCACCTCCAACGACGAGATCAAGTACGCCCGCGACCTCGCGCCCGACTTCAAGGAGGACGATCTGTGATCAACACCCCACGAGAGTGCGGGCTCCCCCCGCTGCGCTCCTCCCGTCCACCCTTCCGAGGGGACCCCGTCTGATGGCGACCGACTCGCACACCCTGTCCGTGCTGGTCGAGAACAAGCCCGGCGTGCTGGCCCGGATCGCGGGCCTGTTCAGCCGGCGCGGCTTCAACATCGACTCGCTGGCGGTCGGCCCGACCGAGAACCCCGACGTGTCCCGGATGACGATCGTGGTCAACGTCGAGGACTCCCCGCTCGAGCAGGTCACCAAGCAGCTGAACAAGCTGGTCGAGGTGATCAAGATCGTCGAGCTCGAGCCCCGCGAGGGCGTCGAGCGCGAGCTGATGCTGGTCAAGGTCCGCGCCGACGCGACCTCACGCGGCCAGGTGCTCGACGCGGTCCAGCTGTTCCGGGCCAAGGTGGTCGACATCGCCGCCGACGCGCTCACCATCCAGATCACCGGCAACACCGACAAGCTCGCCGACTTCCGCCGGATCATGGAGCCCTTCGGGATCCGCGAGCTGGTGCAGTCCGGCGTGATCGCGATCGGTCGGGGCTCGCGCTCCATCGCCGAGCGCACGCTCAAGCCGGCGCCCGTGCCGGTCGCTCCCGCCGGCTGAGTCCAGCAGCCCCCGTGCGACACCCACCGACGTACCGCAGTGAACCAACCAGAAGGAGAGCCCACCCGTGGCTGAGATGTTCTACGACGACGACGCCGACCTGAGCCTGATCCAGGGCCGCCACGTGGCGGTCCTGGGCTACGGCAGCCAGGGTCACGCCCACGCGCTGAGCCTGCGCGACTCGGGCGTCGACGTCCGGATCGGCCTGCTGCCCGAGTCGCAAGAGCCGGGCGAAGGCGGAGGCCGAGGGCCTGCGGGTGCTCGACCCGGCCGAGGCGGTCGAGGAGGCCGACACCATCGTGATCCTCGCCCCCGACCACGTCCAGCGCAAGCTGTACGCCGAGTCGGTCGAGCCCAACCTGGTCGCGGGCGACGCCCTGGTCTTCGGCCACGGCTTCAACATCCGCTTCGGCTACATCACCCCGCCCGAGGGCGTCGACGTGTTCATGGTCGCGCCCAAGGGCCCCGGCCACCTGGTGCGCCGCGAGTTCACCGAGGGCCGTGGCGTCCCGGTGCTGGTCGCGGTCGAGCAGGACGCCTCCGGCAACGCCTGGGACCTCGCGCTGTCCTACGCCAAGGGCATCGGCGGGCTGCGCGCCGGCGGGATCAGGACGACGTTCACCGAGGAGACCGAGACCGACCTGTTCGGCGAGCAGGCCGTGCTCTGCGGCGGCGCCTCCCAGCTGGTGCAGTACGGCTTCGAGGTGCTCACCGAGGCCGGCTACCAGCCCGAGGTCGCCTACTTCGAGTGCCTGCACGAGCTCAAGCTGATCGTCGACCTGATGTACGAGGGCGGCATCGCCAAGCAGCGCTGGTCGATCTCCGACACCGCCGAGTACGGCGACTACGTCTCCGGCCGCGGGTGATCGACGAGCGGGTGAAGCAGAACATGCTCGGCGTCCTCGAGGACATCAAGAACGGCAAGTTCGCCCAGCGCTTCATCGACGACCAGGACGCCGGTGCGCCGGAGTTCAAGGCGTTCCGCGAGAAGGCCGAGACGGCGCCCGATCGAGACAGACCGGCCGCGAGCTGCGCAAGCTGATGAGCTGGGTCAAGTCGCACGACTCCGACTACACCGAGGGCTCCTCCGCCCGCTGATCCTTGGTTGAGCTGGGCCTCCCACCGGCATGACTCGGGCCTCCCGCCGGTCGTTTGACCGGTGGGAGGCCCAACTCGACGCTCAGGCGGGGTCGACCACCACGGCCCAGGAGCCGACGCCGCGCAGGCGCGAGGCGGCGATCTCGGCCTTGTCGACGACCAGGAAGTTCAGGGCGCCGGTCTCGGGGTCGAAGTCGATGTCCTTGACCTTGCCCAGCTCGTCGCCGGAGGTGGCCAGCACGCGCTTCTTGATCACGCCGTGGTCCTTGCCGGCCAGCGCGTCGATCTGCTCGTTGCCCTCGGTGATCACCGAGTCGTCGGCCACGGTGACCGCGTCGGTCGCCGACGGCCTGTGAGGTCCGACCACGGGGTGTACTTGCCGCTGTCGGTCTTCTTGAACTGCGAGCGCGACGAGGCTGCGGGTCGCCGGGTCGAGCAGGAAGCCGCTCACCTTGCCGACCGTGTCGGCCGACGAGGTGCTGACCGCCTTGGTGCCCTTGAGGTCCTTGTAGAGCATCAGTGTGCCTCCCTCGAGCTGCGCCCGGAACGCGGTGACGGAGGCGCCGAAACCGGCGAGGTCCTGGCTGACGAACTGCTCGGCGCTGGCCGGCACCATCAGGTGCTCACCCGAGACCGACGAGGGTGTCGGGCAGCGGGACCAGCAGCTTGGTGCTCTTGCCGCCCTTGGACTTGCTGGTGGCGAGCGACTCGGAGGCCTTGATCTCGTAGCCGACGACGTCGCACGGGCCACTGCCCGTGCCGTCGGCGCGCTCGAACTCGACGATCACGTCGACCACCTCGCCGAGGTCGACCCCGGAGTCGGTGAGCACCTGGTTGCCGAGCACCTTGCCGCCCGAGCCACGAGACCCGCCCTGCGAGGCGGACGACCACGTCCGCGACGGGCTCGAGGGACTCCTCGTCGGCGACGATCGACCGCGTCGGCGCCGAGGCCGAGCACCCTGCCCCACGCCAGACCCTGCTTGAGCGGGCCGGCGAGCAGGCCGCGACCAGCCAGCGTGAACCCTCCGACCGCTCCGCCGTCGGAGGAGTACACGACGTCCTTGATCTGCGCCACGTCGTCACCGGCGATGGTGACCACCGGCAGCTTCGAGATCTCGGAGGTGCGCATCAGCCGGCTCATCCGGCCGACCCCCGGTCGCGGGGCCCGCCCTGTCCGGCGATCACGCCGCCACGCCGGCGCCGGGCCTGGACCGCCAGCACCGCTCCTGCGAGCACGACGATCACCACCAGCACCACGATCAACCAGCCCCACCACTCCACGGCCGTCTCCTCCGACAAGTTCTCCGGCCGCGCGGCCGCTGGGGGCCAACCCTAGGGGAGCGCACCGCGCGCGAGGCCACCCCGACGCAGATTGTTCGGCGCCGGGGTGGCCGCCTACGACCCGGGCGGGGTGAGCGGGGTCCTACTTCACCTCGGAGCGCAGCACCACGGTGAGGCCGACCAGGAGCGGCAGCAGCACCCAGATCCCACCGGTGACACCGAGGTGGGCCCACTCCGTAGCGCTGAGCCCGCCGTCGTACAGCCGGGTCTGGGCGTAGTTGTAGTCGACCCAGGGCTGCAGGTCGCGGAACCAGCCCTGGAGCGCGGCCAGCAGGTTGGTGATCGTGGGCAGCACGGCGGTGAAGGCGAAGTAGCCGACGATGGCGCCGGCCGAGCCGCGTACCAGTACACCGAGGGTGAAGCCGACCAGCATGTTCAGCACCTGCGCCAGCAGGATGCAGGCGAACGTGGTCGGCGAGAGGCCCCACGTGGGGTCGACGCCGTTGATCGCGGATCCGAGGAGGTTGCCGAGGGCGCCGATGCCCAGGGCGACCAGGATCGAGGCCACGGCCACGCCCAGCGTCGCGCTGAGCTTGGCTGCGACCACGCGCCCCCGGTGGGGGACCAGGGTGAAGGTGGTCAGTCCGCTGCGCTGGCTCCACTCGCTGGTCACCGACAACACCGCCAGCACCGGGAGCAGCAGCCCCACCGGCACCCCGATGGCGGTCGCGAACGTGGAGTAGGTGATCGCCTGGTCGGGAGCGAAGGCGATGACGGCGGCCGAGGCCAGCACCGCCGTGACGGCGATGGCGACCAGCAGCCAGTAGCCGGCGCGGGTGTCGAACATCTTGCGCAGCTCGACGCCGACCAGCCGGCTGGCCGGGATCGGGTCGATGCGCCTGGTGGGGGCGGAGGTCGCCGGTGTCTGGAGGCTCCCGGTGGGCGGAGCGGCGACGGTAGGGGTGGTCATGCTGCTGTCCTGTCTCGTGCGGTGTCGGCGGTGAGCTCGAGGAACATCTCCTCCAGGCCGGCCCCGTCGGCGGGGCGCAGCTCGATGAGGGGTACGCCGGCCTCCGCGGCGACACGCCCCGAGGTCTCTGGGTCGCCGTCGACCCGCAGCGAGCCGTCCTCGTGCGCGGTCGCAGTGATCCCGGCGTCGGCGAACGCGAGGACGAGCCGGTCGTTCTCGCGGGTGCGGACGACGGTGCCGGCCCCGGCGAGGAGCTCGGCCTTGGTGCCCTGGGCGACGACCCGTCCGTGGCCGATCACCACGAGGTCGTCGGCGATCACCTCGATCTCGTGGAGCAGGTGCGAGGAGAGCAGCACGGTGCCTCCGTCGTCGGCGTACGAGCGCAGCAGGTCACGCATCCAGCGGATGCCGGCCGGGTCGAGGCCGTTGGCGGGTTCGTCGAGGACCAGCATCGCGGGATCCCCGATCAGGGCGGTGGCCAGGCCTAGGCGCTGACGCATCCCGAGCGAGTAGTTGCGCACCCGGCGCCCCGCCTCCTCCTCGGACAACCCGACGAGGTCGAGCGTGGCGTCGACGCGCCCGCGGGGGAGACCGAGCGTGCGTTGGGCGATGGTGAGGATCTCGCGTCCGGTCCGGCCCGCGTGCTGGGCGGAGGCGTCGAGGAGCACCCCGACCTCGAGCCCGGGGTTGGGCAGGTCGGCGTACCGACGCCCCTCGATGCTGGCGGTGCCCGAGTCGGGCGGGGTGAGCCCGACCAGTATCCGCAGGGTCGTGGACTTGCCGGCGCCGTTGGGGCCGAGGAAGCCCGTGACGCGCCCGGAGGCGGCCGTGAAGGAGACGTCGTCGACGGCGGTGAACCGGCCGTATCGACGAGTGAGGCGGTCGATGGTGATCATGAGTGGATCCTGCTGGCTCCGGACGCGGCGCACATCGGGGTCAACGCTGAACCCGACCCTGAGACCCGACCCCGAGGTGCGGCCGGGGTGCGGACCGGGGTCAGGCCCAACTCGACCCGGTGCGGGGCCCAACTCAACGAGGCCGGGCGGCGTGCTCCTGGCGGGTCAGGCGGAAGGCCCGGGAGGGATCGTCGTACCAGCGCTCGACCACTCCGAGGTCGCTCATCCCGAGGCGGCGACACACCGCCTGGGAGGGGTGGTTGTCGAGGTGGGTGACGGCGTGGATCTCGGGCAGGCCGTTCGCGAAGCCGCGCTCGAGGACCAGCGCGGCGGCCTCGGTGGCGTAGCCCTTGCCGTGCGAGTCGGGGTGCAGGTGCCAGCCGACCTCCACCTCGCCGTCGCCGTTGGGCAGCTCGCAGCGAGCAGCACCGTGCCTGCCGGCACGCGGGCCTCGCGGGGCACGACCGCCCACGTTCCGAGCGGCGAGACCAGGGAGCGTCCCAGTAGCGCCGGATCCGGGCCCGCGCCTGGTCGAGCTCGGTCAGCACCTCGGTGTCGGCGTCGTCGCCCAGCCAGCGGGCCACCTCGTAGCGGCTCGAGGATGTCGAGCAGCCGCGGCGCCTCGTCGAGCCGCCAGGAGCGCAGCACGAGGCGATCGTTCTCGGCGACGACCTGCCGGCGGGGTGGTGGCACGGGAACAGCCAACCATCCACGCAGCGTTGGGCCTGGTATGCGCATCGACATCTGGAGTGACGTGGTCTGCCCGTGGTGCTACATCGGCAAGCGCCGGCTGGAGAAGGCCCTCGACACGCTTCGAGCACGCCGACGAGGTGGAGGTCGTCTACCACTCCTTCCAGCTCGACCCGGGCGCACCGGCGGTGCCGACCGAGACGGTGGCCGCCAGCCTCGGGCCGCAAGTACGGCGGCGGCCCGGAGGCCGGGCAGCAGATGGTGGACAAGATGGAGGCCGTGGCGGCCGAGGAGGGCCTGCTCTTCCGCCTCGGCGAGGCGCAGCGTGCCAGCACCGTCGACGCGCACCGGCTGCTGCACCTGGCCCTGGCCGAGTCGTCGGCCACCCAGCGTGCGCTCAAGGAGGAGCTGCTGGCGGCGTACTTCCTGCGCGCGGAGAACCCGGCCGACCCCGAGGTGCTGACCGCGGCGGCGGCGGCGGTCGGGCTGGACGAGGCCCGGGTGCGTGAGGTGCTGGCCGGCGAGCGAGTACCGCGATGCGGTCTACGACGACATCGACCGCGCCAACGACCTCGGGGCGACCGGGGTGCCGTTCTTCGTGATCGACGACAAGTACGCCGTGCGCCGGCGCGCAGCCGGTCGCGGTCTTCACCCAGGTGCTCGAGCAGGCGTGGTCGGAGCGTCAGCCCGCCCTGACGGTGGTCGGCGGTCCGGCCCCGACGGTGACGCCGGTGAGGCGTGCGGCCCTGACGGGTGTGCGCTCTGAGCGCCGGGTCCGACCCCGGTGTCCGATCCTGGGTCCGATCCTGGGTCCGACCTGGTCTGGTACGCGGGCTACGGCTCCAACCTCGACCCGTCCCGCTTCGGCTACTACCTCAGTGGCGGCCGGCCCCCCGGGTCGGTGCGGGCCACCCCGGGGGCTCGGGACGCCACACCACCACGGGAGCAGCGGGCCGTGACGCTGCCCGGGCGGATGTTCTTCGGCTGGGAGTCATCGGGCTGGGGAGGGGCGGTCTCGTTCCTCGACCTGACTCCCACCGCGGACGACGTGAGCACTGCCGATGCCGCGAGCACCGGGGCGCCGGCGACGGCGTACCTGCTCAGCGCGGGGCAGTTCGCCGACGTCGCCGCCCAGGAGATGCACCGTGATCCCAGCGCCGACCTCGACCTGACCGAGGTGCTCGCGCACCAGCGTCACGTGATCGGGCCGGGTCGCTACGAGACGCTGCACCTGGTCGGGGAGGTCGACGGGGTGCCGATGCTGACCTTCACCTGTGACGACGCCGAGCACCTGGCCTCGCAACGCCCCCAGCGGCGCCTACCTGGCTACGTTGGTGCGTGGGCTGCGCGACGTGCACGGCTACGACGACGATGCGGTCGCGGCGTACCTGCTGGCCTGCGAGGGCACCGAGACGTGGGCCCCGGACGAGCTGCTGAAGCTGGTCGCGGGGACTCGCTGAGCGACGGCCGCAGCGACATGCGGAAGTCGGGGCGGGCGCCCGACCGACGCCTGAACGGCGACTTCTGCATGTCTGACGGGCCGCGGATCCGTCAGGTGGCGTCCGCGGAGCGGCCCGTGGTGCGCTCGCCCAGCACCGCGACGTCGAGCACCAGCAGCAGCATCGCTGCCGCCACCAGTCCGAAGACCGGGCCCGGCCCGTGGTGGTCGAGGAACGGCAGCAGCAGGAACGGCAGCCCGCCGGTGACCAGCTTGGACAACGAGTACGCGGCCCCCGCGGCCGTCGCGCGCACCGCTGTCGGGTAGTTCTCCGAGAGGTAGACGTGGTAGGCGTTCGAGAACACGTTGCTGGCCAGCGTGTAGGCCAGCCCGGACGCCACGATCAGCGTCGGGGTGCCGGCGAGTCCGAAGCCGAGGCCGAACACGGCCATCAGCAGCGCGCTGCCCATCACCAGGTACTTGCGCTCGACCCGCTCGACGATCGGCACCGCGATCAGCGAACCGAGCGGGTAGCCGGCGTAGGTCGCCGCGACGAAGCCGAGCGACTCGATGATCCCGAAGCCCTTGGCCGCCAGCACCAGCGGCGCGAGCGTGCCGAAGCCGTAGTAGCCGAACACCTCCAGCGCGCTCAGCAGCCACAGCATCGTCGTACGCCGGGCGAACGGCGCGCGGAACAGTGCTGCCACCGGCAGCGACTCGCGGCCCTTCGGTCGGATCGTCGGATCGGGCTCGCTCAGGGTGTGGCCGCCCGCGCGGGCCTCGTCCTCCATCGGCGTCGACGAGGCGTTCGGCCTCCTCGTGGCGTCCGACCAGCTCGAGCCAGCGCGGCGACTCCGGCAGGTTGCGCCGCACCACCCAGACCGCCGCTGAGCCGAGCGAGCCGAGCACGAAGAGGATCCGCCAGCCCTCGACCCCGCCGGGGGACAGCGGGACCAGCCACCGGGCCAGGAACCCGACCGTCGGGACGCCCAGGAAGGAGATCGTGTAGGCCCAGGAGATGAACCGCCCGCGCTTGTCGCGAGGCATCAGGTCGGAGAGGTAGGAGTCGGCCAGGGCGTACTCGGCGCCGATGCCGATGCCGGACAGGAACCGCATCGCGACCAGGAAGCCGGCGTTGGGGCTGAACGCCGCCGAGCAGCGAGAAGAAGCAGTAGACGGCGAGGTTGACCATGAACGCGGGGCGCCGCCCGACCCGGTCGGCGATCCGGCCCATCACGAGCGCACCGAGGAACTGGCCCAGGAACGCGGAGCCGAGCAGCAGGCCGAGCTGGGTGCGGTCGAGGGACAGCTCCCGGCTGAGCACCGAGGAGATGGTGCCGGCGAGGAAGTTCTCGTAGGCGTCGAAGAACAGCCCGAGCCCGATCACCAGCGTCGCGAGCCGGTGGATCCGGGTGATCGGGAGCCGGTCGAGGCGGGCGGCGACCGAGGGGGATCCGAGAGCAGTGACCACGAACCGGGAGGCTACTCCGGCCTGCTCGCGTCGTACTCTCGCCGGGTGGCCGCGCACCGACTGACGATCCGGTCCGGCCGGCTCGGGCGAGGGTTCGTCGCTCTCGCCCTCGCGACCGGTGCGGCGTCGGTCCTGGCGGCGCCGGCCTTCCCGGACGGAGCGGTGGGTGCGCTGGTCGGCCTCCGGGCCGCCGCCCGGGTGGGTACGGCGCCGGCCGCCCCGCCCGCACCGACCGCATCGCCCGCCCCGCGGGTGACGGCCCGGGCGAAGGCCCGAACGCTGGCGGGTCGCACCGTCGTGCTCGACGCCGGGCACCAGCTCGGCAACGCCCGCTTCCCCGGCGAGATCAGCGCGCCGGTCGACGCGGGCGGGCTTCACCAAGCCGTGCAACACCACCGGCACCGCGACCGACGCCGGCTACCCCGAGGCGACGTTCGCCTGGGGGTGGTCAGCCGCGTGCGGGACGCACTCGAGCGGCTCGGCGCGACGGTGCTGCTGACCCGCGACGACAACAGCGCCGGCGCAGTGGGGGCCGTGCGTCGACGTCCGGGGCCGGCTCGGCAACGCGGGCTACCGGGGCCGGGCGCACGACGCCGACCTCAAGCTCAGCGTGCACGGGGACGGCTCGGCGGCCGGCAACCACGGCTTCCACGTGATCGTGGCGTCCGGCGGGCCGGCACCGGGCGGCGTCGACTGCGCTACGCGCAGGACACCCGCGCGGCGCTGCAGCGGGCCGGGCTTCGCCCGCTCGACGTACATCGGTGGCGGCACGGCGCTGTCGGTGCGCGGCGACCTGGCCACGCTCAACCTGGCGGACATGGCCAGCCGTGATGGTCGAGCTCGGCAACATGCGCAACGCCGGTGACGCCGCGACGATGACGTCGCCCGGCCGGGCAGGCGCGCTACGCGCGGGCCCTGGTGGCCGCGATCCGGGCCGACCTGGCGACGCGCCCGGGCCGTTGAGCCGACGGGTCAGCGGCGGGTGGCGATCAGCACTGCGGCGTCGCTGGCCACCATCACCTCGGCGGTGGTGAAGCGCTCGTCGAGCAGCCAGGCCTCGCGCAGGCTGTCGACGCGGCCGTAGGTGACCGGCGGCCAGGACTCGCAGGGGGAGAGGTCGTCGAGCACGATGATCCCGCCGGGCTCGACGAGGTCGGCGACGGCGTCGACGCCGGAGTCCTTGGGGGCGTTGGCGTCGAGGAGGAGCAGCGAGAACGGCGCCCGGTCGTGCAGCGTCGACCAGTCGGCGGCGACCACCTCGACCTGGTCGTCGCCGGTCGAAGATCTCGGCCGCGGCGCGTGGCCAGCCGCGGCGTCCAGCTCGGCGCTGAGGATCCGGGCGCCGTCGGTGACGCCGGAGCGCAGCCACGCGGTGCCGACCCCGCAGCCGGTGCCGAACTCGGCCAGGGTGCCGCTGCGGGTGGCGGCGAGGGCGGCGAGCAGCCGGCCGGTCTCGTTGCGGCAGAACGACGACGTAGCCGGCCCGGCGGGAGACGTCGAAGGCCCGGGCGACGATCGTCGGGTACGTCGGGCGGGGCGCTCACGCCGCGAGTCTGGCACGCGGGCCCGTCCGCCAGTCGACCGGATCGTGGGACGGCGTCTCACGATGTGAAACGATCGCGGCGAACCCGCTCGCGCGCGCCGGCGCGCGCGGCGTAGCGTCGCAGACATCATGCGGAGCGTGCTGGTACTTATCGAGCGCCGCGGCGGGGCCTGAGCAGGCAGGCCACCTCGCCGCGGAGTTCGTCGTTCCCGGCCCGCCACCTGGTCTATCGACCACCTTCCGCAGCCGCAGGGCAGCACCACCCTTGCGCTCTGGTCCTCGATCGTCGACCACCCACCTCCTGGCCGTCGCACGGATCCCTCGCCCGCCGGCGGAAGCCGCACGACCCGGCACCCGGTGCCCGGTGGCGCTCCGCGGCGATCCCGTCCGGCTCCCGGGCCCCGGTGCCGGCGTACCGACTCATCCGAACCGACCAGACCTCACGAGGAGCAGCACGATGTACGACATGTACCCCGAGTGGGGCCCCGCGAAGAACGACCCCGACAACCCGAACAGCCACGCCGCCGTCCAGGAGGCGCTTGACCTGCGAGACAACGGCGGCGAGCGCCCCGACGACAACTAGCCTCGCGCCCATGCCTGACGACCGCCACCGAGCCGCCACGCACCTTCCGGCTCGCCGTGATCCCCGGCGACGGGATCGGGGTCGAGGTCACCGCCGAGGCGCTCAAGGTGCTCGACGCGGTGGCGCCCGGGCCGGTTCGTCGACCCGACCCGCTACGACCTCGGCGCCGAGCGGTACCTCGCGACCGGCGAGGTGCTCCCCGACTCCGTGCTCGCCGAGATCCGGCAGCACGACGCGATCCTGCTCGGCGCGGTCGGGCGGCAAGCCCGGCGACCCGAACCTGCCGCCCGGGATCCTCGAGCGCGGCCTGCTGCTCCGGCTGCGCTTCGAGCTCGACCACTACGTCAACCTGCGCCCCTCGCGGATCTTCCCCGGCGCCGCCTCACCCCTGGCCGACCCCGGCGAGGTCGACTTCGTGGTCGTGCGCGAGGGCACCGAGGGCCCCTACACGGGCAACGGCGGCGCGCTGCGGGTCGGCACCCCGGCCGAGGTCGCCACCGAGGTCTCGGTCAACACCGCCTACGGCGTGGAGCGGGTCGTGCGCGACGCCTTCGCCCGCGCCCAGCGGCGACCGCGCCAGAAGCTGACCCTGGTCCACAAGACCAACGTGCTGGTCAACGCCGGCGCGGTGTGGTGGCGGCTGACCCAGCAGGTCGCGCGAGGAGTTCCCCGAGGTCAGCGTCGACTACATGCACGTCGACGCCGCGATGATCTTCCTGGTCAACGACCCGGCCCGCTTCGACGTGATCGTCACCGACAACCTCTTCGGCGACATCGTCACCGACCTCGCCGCCGCCGTCACCGGGGGGATCGGCCTGGCCGCCAGCGGCAACGTCAACCCCGACCGCACCACCCCGTCGATGTTCGAGCCCGTCCACGGCTCGGCCCCCGACATCGCCGGCCAGCAGCTGGCCGACCCGACCGCAGCGATCCTGTCGGTCTCGCTGCTGCTCGACCACCTCGGCCTGACCGAGCGAGTCGCGTCGCGTCGAGGACGCCGTCGTCGCCGACCTCGCCGCGCGCACCGCCCGGTGGGTCCCGCCGTACCTGCGAGGTCGGCGACGCCGTCGCCGCCCGGGTGGCCGGTTGAGTGCGGCCTCCCGCCGGCATGAGTCGGGCCTCCCGCCGGTAGAGGCCCGGCGGGCAGCCCAACTCGACCCGGTCGCGAGGCCCAACTCAACCTGACCCACCAGCCCTAGGATGACCCCATGCTCGACATCACCACCACGCCCACCGACCAGCCCGCTCAGCGAGGCGAGGCTGGCCGAGATCCTGGCCAACCCCGGGTTCGGCACGCTACTTCACCGACCACATGTTCACGGTCGAGTGGACCCCCGAGAAGGGCTGGCACGACGCCGCGCGTGACGCCGTACGCGCCCGCTGGTGCTCGACCCGGCGACCGCGGTCCTGCACTACGCGCAGGAGATCTTCGAGGGGATGAAGGCCTACCGCCACGACGACGGCTCGGTGTGGACTGTTCCGCCCCGAGGAGAACGCCGAGCGGATGGTGCGCTCGAGCGCTCGGCTGGCGCTGCCCGGTCCTGCCGGCCGAGGACTTCGTCGCCGCGGTCGAGGCGCTGGTCGGGGTCGACGAGCGGTTCGTGCCCGCCGCCGGCGGGCGAGGGCAGCCTCTACCTGCGCCCGTTCATGTTCGCCAGCGAGGCCTTCCTCGGCGTGCGTCCCGCCCAGCACGTCACCTTCATGGTGATCGCCTCGCCGGCCGGCGCCTACTTCAAGGGCGGCATCAAGCCGCTCACGCTGTGGCTGACCGAGGAGTACACCCGGGCCGGTCGCGGCGGGATGGGTGCGGCCAAGACCGGCGGCAACTACGCCAGCTCGCTCGTCGCGCAGCAGGAGGCGATCGAGCACGGCTGCGACCAGGTGGTCTTCCTCGACGTCGCCGAGGGGAAGTACGTCGAGGAGCTCGGCGGGATGAACCTGTACTTCGTGCACCGCGACGGCTCCATCGTCACCCCCGGTCTCGGCACCATCCTCGAGGGGATCACCCGCTCGGCGATCATCGAGCTGGCCGAGAAGATGGGCCACCAGGTCACCGAGCGGCCGCTTCTCCATCGACGAGTGGCGCGACGGCGTCGCCAGCGGCGAGATCACCGAGGTGTTCGCCTGCGGCACGGCCGCGGTGATCACCCCGGTCGGCACCCTGGCCTGGGACGGCGGCTAGGTCGCAGGGCAGCACCGAGCCCGGCGAGCTGACGATGGCGATCCGCGAGCAGCTGGTCGACATCCAGTTCGGCCGCGCCGACGACACGTTCGGCTGGATGCGCCGCGTCGTCTGAGGTCCTCGGGTCGGACAGTCCCGAACCCACGGCCAGCGACACGCCGTACGGCGGGTGCCGTCCGTTCGGGACTGTCCACCGAGGGGCGCTACTCGACGTGCGGCTGGCCGGTCGAGGCCGTCGTACCCCCGTCGACGGCGAGCGTCGTGCCGGTGACGTACGCCGCGTCGTCGCTGGCCAGCCAGAGCACGGCCGGGGCGATGTCCTCGGGCTGACCGGGGCGGCCCAGCGCGATCCGGTTCACGAAGGGCGCGCAGGGACTCCTCGTCGCGGCCCACGCCGGCGGTGGCGTCGGTCAGGGTGAACGCCGGTGCGACGGAGTTCAGCCGCACCCCGCGCGGGCCCCAGTCCAGGGCGATGGACTGCACGAAGTTCATCACCGCGGCCTTGGTCGCGTTGTACGCCGCCTGGCCCCAGTCGCCGCGCAGCCCGGAGACCGAGCCGACGTTGACCACGTTGCCGCCGGTCTTCTCCAGCTCCGGGCAGCGCCGCCTGGACCAGCCGCACGAAGGCGTCGACGTTGGTGCTGCGCGAAGCCGTCCCACTGCTCGGCGGTCAGGTCGGTCGACGTCCTGGGCGGAGTACGTCGCGGCGTTGTTGACGAAGCACGTCGAGCCGGCCCAGCTTGCCGACCACCATCCGCACCACCTCGGCGGCCGCGCCGGGCTCGGCGAGGTCGGCCTGCACGGCCAGCACCCGGTCGTCGGGATAGCCCGCGAGGGTCTCGTCGAGGGCGTCCTGGCGGCGCCCGACCACCGCGACCACGGCGCCGTTGTCGAGGAACGCCCGCGAGATCGCGCGCCCGATCCCGCTGCCCCCTCCGGTGACGAGGACGACCTTGTCGGACACGGCGTAGCTGTTGTGGGTCATGCCGGCGCAACGTCCGGCGCCCCCGCTTCGATTCCGCACCGAGGCTCCGCACGGTCGCGGGTCGCGGATCGAGGTCCGGCGGACAGGCGCCGCGAGACGCCGGATCGCGGGGTCGCACCACTACGATTGCCCGGTGACCCAGACCGGTCCGCCGTCCAGGCGCGCGCGAGGCCGCCGAGGAACGCCTCGTCGGTGACTACCGGCTGCTCGCGCTGATCGGCGAGGGCGGCATGGGCGTGGTGCACCTGGCCCGGGGCCGCGACGGCCGCCGGGTCGCGCTCAAGGTGCTGCGCCCGCACGTCGTCGGCGACCGCGAGGCGCGCGAGCGGCTGGCCCGCGAGGTCAGCTCGCTGCGCCTGGTGCACAGCCCGCGGGTCGCCGAGGTCCTCGACGCCGACCCGCACGGCCCGACGCCGTACGTCGCCACCCGCTACGTGCCCGGCCTCTCGCTGCACGAGCACGTGCGCGAGGAGGGGCCGCTCGCCGGGGCCGACCTGCTGCACTTCGCGCGCTGCCTGGCCGAGGCGCTGCTGGCCGTGCACGCCGTCGGCGTGCTGCACCGCGACGTCAAGCCGTCCAACGTGCTGATGGAGGGCCGCAGCCCGGTGCTGATCGACTTCGGCCTGGCCCGGCTCGCCGAGGACTCCCGGCTGACCCACACCGGCTGGCTGCTCGGCACGCCGGGCTACCTCGCGCCCGAGATCCTCTACGGCGACGACGCGACCCCGGCCTCCGACGTGCACGCCTGGGCGGCGACCGTGGCGTTCGCGGCGACCGGGCAGCCCGCCGTACGGCAAGGGGCCGGCGATGGCGGTGATGGACCGCGTACGCCGTGGCGAGCACGACCTGCGCGGCGTGCCCGAGCCGCTGGCCGGGCTGCTGCGCCAGGCGCTGGCTCCCGACCCGCTGGACCGGCCCAGGCTGCACGAGGTCGACGTCTGGCTGCGCACCCAGCAGGCCGGGCCTGCCACGTCTGCGAGTGCCGCCTCGACCGCGGACTCGTCGTGGACCCGGCCCGTGGTGGCGCTCGAGCGTCCGGCGCCCACCGTCGTGGGCGGTGCCGGCGATCTCGACCCGGACCCGTTCGACGACCAGGCCGTACGACCCGCGTCGCCGCTCCAGCACCGGCGACGAACGCCCGCGACCCGCGGCGGCGCCGCGGTGCCCGACGACCGTCCTCGACCCGACGCGCCCGCACACCCGGTGCCCTGCAGCTGCAGGACCCGCTGCCGCCCGGGATCGTGCCGCTCGACGCCGGGGCCGCGCCCGGGGCGAGCCGGGCCCGGCGCCGGGCCCAGCTGCGTCGGGTTCGCGGCCGTGCTGGCGCTCGCCGTCGCGGTGGCGCCGTACGTCATCGGTCCTGCTGGCCGGACTGGTGGTGCTGCTGCTCCGGGCGGCCTCGATCGGTCGCGAGCGGCACGCCCGCCGCCGTGCGGTCCGCGGCCGGCCGCGCTGGTTCGACGTGCCCGACGACCGCGCTGGCCAGCCCCGGCTACGTCGTGCTGGCGCTGCTCGGCACGGTGCTGGCGCTGGGCTGGGCGGTCGCGGCGGCGACCGCGTTCGGGGTGGTCGAGTCGGTCGCCCGGCCCGCCGCTGCCGCTGGGCATGCTGCTGCTCGGGGTGGTCTTCACGCTCAGCCTGTGGTGGGGGCCCGGCTCGCGCCGGCTGCAGGAGGTGGTCGCGGGAGCGGCCGGGCGCGCCGCCCGGCGCGAGGTCGCCGGTCTGGTCGTGGTCGGGCTGTGCGTCCTCGTGGTGCTCGGCCTCGGCGTGGTCCTGGTCGGCAACGGCCCGACCTGGGCCCCGGCTGCGGACGCGCCGTGGAGCAGCGGCTTCCTGGCGAGCCTCGCCCGCCATCTCTGAGCCGTCCAGCTGAGCCGTCCAGCTGAGCCGACCCCGGGGTGACTACCGGGGTGACTACCGGGGCCACCCCTGGGCGACCTCGGCCGCGACCTGCTCGGCCTGGGCCAGCCCGGCGGTCGCCGAACCCTGCCGTCGCCGGGGGTCGAGCGGGTTCTTCCCGATCGCCGCGAGGGCCGCGGCGTCGGGGGACAGCACCGCGGTACGCCGAGCCCCGGTGCGGGCGAGCTGACGGGCGAGGGAGTGGTGCCTCGAGGTCGACCGGGTCGTCGGGGCCAGCACCAGGACCACGTCGCAGCCGTGGGCGAGGTCGGCGTTGGTGCCGGAGCGCACCCCGCCGTCGACGTAGGTGCGTCCGTCGATCCCGACCGGTGGCCAGACCAGGGGTACGGCGCAGCTGGCCGCCACGGCGTGCACCAGGTCGACACCCGAGCTCCGGTCGAACACCCGCAGCTCCCCGGAGTCCGTGTCCACGGCGGTGATCCGCAGGTCGCGGTGCTCGGGCCAGTCGATGCGGTCCCCCTTCGGGGTGCGCAGCCGCCCGCTGATCACCCGCAGCCGCTCGGCGGGCGGTTCGGGGTGGGCGTCCAGGGCGGCGCGTCCGATGCGTCGACGGCGGTCCGGTCGGCTGCCGGGACGCAGCGCCAGCGCGGCGAGCCGCAGCAGCAGCCGGGGCCCGAAGTCGGCCGCGACCTCACCGTCGGCCGGTCGCAGCTGGCGGGCGTAGAGCTGGTCGAGGTCGACGCTGCTGGTCACCTGGGCCCCCACGACCGATCCCGCGGAGGTGCCGATCACCACGTCGGCGCCGCAGAGGTCGACGCCGTGGTCGCGCAGGCCCTTGAGCATCCCGAGCTCCCAGGCGATGCCGGTGACCCCGCCGCCGCCCAGGACCAGCCCCGTCCGCAACCCCTCGGTGGTCCCCGGTGTCGTCCCCGGTGTCGTCCGGGTCCCGGTGTCGTCCCTGGTGAGGTCCCTGGTGAGGTCCCGTGGGTCGTCATGGCGCCAGACTGTCACGGCCTGCGACTCGTGCGGACCGTGTTGCCGCCGCGGAAGCTGTGGCAGACTCGAGACGTGCACAACCCCATCATCATCACCTAGCGCGACGGGACTCCCGCCGCGCCGACCTCTCGTCACCCGGGAGGTTTTTTTGTTGCCCGAGGCAGATCGAGGGACCAGATGAGCACCGCCCCGTTCCACGTCTACGACACCACCCTGCGCGACGGCGCGCAGCAGGAGGGGCTCAACCTCTCCGTCGCCGACAAGCTGAGCATCGCCCGGCACATCGACGGGCTCGGCGTCGGCTACATCGAGGGCGGCTGGCCGGGCGCGAACCCGAAGGACACCGAGTTCTTCCGCCGGGCGCGGGCGGAGCTGGTCCTGCGCAACGCCACCCTGGCCGCCTTCGGCGCGACCCGACGGGCCGGTGTGGCGGCCGCCGACGATCCGCTGGTCGGCGCCCTGCGTGAGAGCGGCGCGGCGGTCGTGACCCTGGTGGCCAAGTCGCACGACCGGCACGTCGAGCTCGCCCTGCGCACCACGCTGGAGGAGAACCTGGCGATGGTCCGCGACACGGTCGCGCACCTCACCGCCGAGGGCCAGCGGGTGTTCCTCGACGCCGAGCACTTCTTCGACGGCTACCGCGCCAACCGCGACTACGCCGTGGAGGTGCTGCGCACGGCGTACGAGGCCGGCGCGGAGGTGGTGGCCCTGTGCGACACCAACGGCGGGATGCTGCCGTCCTGGGTGGGCGACGTGGTCGGCGACGTCGTCGCCAGCACCCAGGGCCGGATCGGGATCCACTGCCACAACGACACCGGGTGCGCGGTCGCCAACACCCTCGCGGCCGTCGACGCCGGAGCCACGCACGTGCAGGGCACCCTCAACGGGTACGGCGAGCGCACCGGCAACGCCGACCTGGTCAGCGTGGTCGCCAACCTCGAGCTGAAGCTGGAGCGAGCGGTGCTGCCGGAGGGGCTGCTGGGCGAGGCCACCCGGATCGCGCACGCGGTCGCTGACGTGACCAACGTGCCGCCCGCCTCGCGTCAGCCCTACGTCGGGGTGAGCGCCTTCGCGCACAAGGCCGGACTGCACGCCAGCGCGATCAAGGTCGACCCCGACCTCTACCAGCACATGCGTCCCGAAGGGGTCGGCAACGACATGCGGCTGCTGGTCTCGGACATGGCGGGTCGGGCCTCGATCGAGCTCAAGGGCCGCGAGCTCGGCTTCGACCTCTCCGGGGACCGGGCGCTGGTCGACCGGATCACCGCCCGGGTCAAGGACCTCGAGTCGCGCGGCTACACCTTCGAGGCCGCCGACGCCTCCTTCGAGCTGATGCTGCTCGAGGAGGTGGAGGGCAGCCGGCCGGCGTACTTCGACGTCGAGTCGTGGCGGGTGATCACCGAGACCCGGCCGGGCGCCGACGCCGTCTCGGAGGCCACCGTGAAGCTGCTCGCCGGCGGCGCGCGGATCGTGATGACCGGGGAGGGCAACGGTCCGGTCAACGCCCTCGACCAGGCCCTGCGCGCAGCGATCGGTCAGGCCTATCCCGGAGGTCAACAAGTTCGAGCTGATCGACTACAAGGTGCGGATCCTCGACCAGGGCCACGGCACCGACGCGATCACCCGGGTGCTGATCGAGACCACCGACGGCGCCTCCTCGTGGACCACCGTCGGGCATCGGCGCCAACGTGATCGAGGCGTCGTGGGGAGCCCTGGTCGACGGTCTCACCTTCGGCCTGCGCCGGCAGGGGGCCTGAGCCGATGGCCGTGCTGCTGGCCACGCGCGAGGGCCCCGTGCTCACGTTGACCCTGAACCGTCCCGAACGCCGCAACGCCTGCAACCCCGAGCTCTGGCGGGCGCTGCGACAGGCGCTGCGGGACCTGGAGGACGACCGCAGCGTCCGGGTCGTCGTGCTGGCCGGAGCCGGCGGGGCCTTCTGCGCGGGGGCCGACCTGGAGGACCGCGAGGCGGACCAGCACCCGCTGATCCGGATGCGGGTGGTCAACGAGATCGTCGAGCGTCTCCACGGACTGCCGGTGCCGACCGTGGCCAAGGTCGAGGGTGTCGCCGTGGGCGCCGGTTGGAACCTGGCCCTCGCCTGCGACCTGGTCGTTGCCACACCGCAGGCGCGCTTCTCGCAGATCTTCGCCAGGCGTGGGCTCTCGCTCGACGCCGGTGGGTCCTGGCTGCTGCCGCGGCTGGTCGGGCTGCAGCAGGCCAAGCGGCTCGCCCTGCTCGCGGAGATGATCGGTGCGGACGAGGCCCACCAGCTCGGGCTCGTCACGTACGTCCGGGACGCCACGGAGATCGAGGCCTTCGTCGGCGACCTGACCGCGCGGCTGGCGGCGGGGCCGCCGATCGCCCTGGCGCAGTCCAAGGCGCTGCTCGACGAGGGCACGACGCGGTCCCTGCCCGAGGCGCTCGCCGCCGAGGCGCGGGCGCAGAGCATCAACTTCGCCACCGACGCCGGGGAGGCCTTCCAGGCCTTCCTGGACAAGACCGAGCCCGAGTTCACCGGGCGGTGGCGGGCCGGGCCGCTGGACGCCTCCGACGAGCCCGAACGGGTGGATCCGGGCCCGGACCGGCCGTAGGTTGTCGCCATGGCCGAGCTGCACGACCTGACCGCGCTCGAGCAGGGGGCAGCGATCCGCGCCGGGGAGCACCACCAGCGCCGAGCTGGTGGAGCACTACCTGGCGCGGATCGAGCGGCTCTCGCCGACGCCTCGGCGCCTTCGTCACCGTGACCGGCGACCGGGCCCGGGCCGCTGCCGCGGCGGCCGGGTCGGTGCCGGCGCGGGCCCGCTCGCCGGCGTCCCGACCGCGATCAAGGACCTCAACGCCACGGCCGGGGTGCGCACGACGTTCGGCTCGGCGCTGATGGCCGACTACGTGCCGGATGTCTCCGACGAGGTGGTGCTGCGGATCGAGCGGGCGGGCTGGTCAGCCTGGGCAAGACGGCGACCCCGGAGTTCGGCTCGCCCTGCTACACCGAGCCCGAGGGCGCGCCGCCCGCGGTCACGCCGTACGACGTGAGCCGGATGGCGGGCGGGTCCAGCGGGGGTGCGGCGGCGGCGGTCGCGGGCGGCCTGGTGCCGCTGGCGCAGGGCTCCGACGGCGGTGGGTCGATCCGGATCCCGGCCAGCTGCTGCGGCCTGGTCGGCCTCAAGCCCTCGCGCGGCGTGGTGTCCGGCGCGCCGGCGTACGGCGACCCGATCGGGCTGGCCACCAGCCGGACGCTCGCCCGCACGGTGCGCGACGCCGCCGCCCTGCTCGACGTGCTCGCCGGTCGGGCCGTCGGTGACCCGTTCTGGACGCCGGCCGCAGCCCTACCTGGCGGCGTGCGAGCGGGAGCCGGGCCGGTTGCGGATCGCCCGCTTCGCCGACCCGGTGATCGCGGACGCCGAGATCAGCCCGGCGTGCCTGGGCGCGTGGGAGGACGCCTCGCGGCTGCTGAGTCGACCTCGGCCACGACGTCGAGGACGTGGTGGTTCCGCTGCCTCGCGAGGCGGTCGCCGACTTCGAGACCTGCTGGGCCGTGCTCACCGCGCTCACCCCGGTGCCGCACGAGGCGCGCGGCACCGGTTGCGCCCGCTGACCCGGTTCCTCTACGACCAGGGCGAGGCGGTGTCCGGACCGGACTTCGGCCGGGCGATCGGGGCGCTGCGCCGGCACGCCGCCGGGGCGCTCGCCGCGCTGGCGCCGTACGACGCGGTGCTGACCCCGACCCTGGCCCAGCCGCCGCTGCCGGTGGGGGCGATCCGCGACGACGCCGATCCGGCCCGCGACTTCGAGAACCAGAAGCGGTTCACGCCGTACACCTCGGCCTGGAACGTCACCGGGATGCCGGCCGTCTCCCTCCCGCTGCACGTCACGCCCGACAGGACTGCCGGTCGGGGTGATGCTGGCGGGACGGCTGGGGGAGGACGCCGCGCTGCTGTCCCTGGCCGCGCAGGTCGAGCAGGCCGCGCCGTGGGCCGAGCGGCACCCGCCCTGCTGGTGAGGCTCAGCCGGCGCGCCTGGGCCGGGCCCGCACGTGCATCCGCTCGCCCTGGGGGCCGAAGAGGCGTGAGCAGCTCGACCGGATGGTCGTCGGCACAGCCGAACCAGTGCGGGGTGCGGGTGTCGAACTCGGCCACCTCGCCGGGGCCGAGCACCACGTCGTGCTCGCCGAGCACCAGCCGCAGCCGACCGTCGAGGACGTAGAGCCAGTCGTAGCCCTCGTGGCTCTGCGGGTCCGGGGTCGAGCGTCGGCGCGGGCGCAGGATGCTCTTGTAGGCGCGGAGCCCGCCGGGCCGGTTGGTCAGCGGGACGACGGTGCCCCCAGGGCGTCTCCAGCGGGCGGACGTGCACCCGGGGGTCGCCGGTGGCGGGAGCGTCGACGAGCTCGTCGAGAGTCACGCCGTACGTCCGGGCGAGGGGGAGCAGCAGCTCCAGGGTCGGGCGGCGCCCGCCCGACTCCAGCCGCGAGAGGGTGCTGACCGAGATGCCGGTCTCCTCGGCGACCCGGGCCAGGGTGAGGGAGCGCTCACCGCGCAGCGCGCGCAGCCGGGGGCCGACCTCGCCCAGCGTCATCGTTTGCCATAGTCGCAACGTTACTTGTCGATCCAGGAATCACCCACGCATCGTGGAGCCATGAACCCAGGAATCTTTGATGCAGACGTGATCGTGATCGGCGGCGGGCCCGCCGGACTGTCCGGCGCCACCACCCTGGCCCGGGCCGGACGCTCGGTGCTGGTGGTCGACGCGGGGGAGCCCCGCAACGCCGCCGCCGACGGGGTGCACGGCTTTCTCAGCCGGGACGGGATGGAGCCCGGCGAGCTGCTGGCGGTCGGCCGGGCCGAGCTGGCGTCGTACGGCGGCGGGCTGGTCGCGGGACGAGGCCGACTCGGCGGAGCAGGTCGAGGGCGGCTTCGCCGTCAGCGCTCGAGGACGGCTCGTCGTACGCCGCCCGGCGGCTGCTGGTCACCACCGGCGCCGTCGACGAGCTGCCCGACGTGCCCGGGCTGGCCGAGCACTGGGGCGGGTCCGTCGTGCACTGCCCCTACTGCCACGGCTGCGAGGTGCGCGACCAGCCGATCGTCGTGCTGGCCACCTCGCCGATGGCCCTCACCCACGCCGGGCTGCTGTGGAGCCAGTGGACCGACAACCTGACGGTTCTGCTGCACGAGCAGCCCGCTCCGGACCCGGAGACCGCCGCCAAGCTGGTCGCGGCCGGCGTACGCGTCATGCCGGGTCGGGTCGAGCAGGTGGTGAGCGAGTCGGGCACGTTGGTCGGGGTCGAGGTGGGCGGGGAGCGGCTGGACTGCTCGGTCGTCGTGGTCCCGAGCTTCGTGCGGGCCCGGTCGGCTGTGCTGGAGTCGCTCGGTGTCGAGGTGCTCGACCTGGAGATGGGCGATCAGGCGGTGGCCACCCACGTGGGCGCCGACCCGGCCTCCGGAGCCACCTCCGTGCCCGGCGCGTACGTCGCCGGCAACGTCGCCAGCCCGATGGCTCAGGTGATCTCGGCCGCCGCGTCGGGCGTGATGGCCGGCGCGGTGATCAACATGGACCTGGTCGAGGCCGACGTCGCCCGGGTGCGCGCCGGCTGACCCGGACCTTGCACCTGACGCCACGTCAGGTCCTAGCGTGAGGCGCATGGCGGGCGGAGGGATCAGGATCGGCGAGGTCGCGGAGCGCACCGGGCTGACCGTGCGCACCATCCGCTACTACGAGCAGCTCGGCCTGCTCGCGCCGGCGTACGACACGGCCAGTGGGCACCGGCGCTTCGGCGCCGCCGATCTGGTGCGGTTGCACCGGATCTCGCTGCTGCGTCGGCTGGGCACCCCGCTGGCCCGGATGGCCGAAGCGCTGGAAGATCCGGCCGGGCTGGAGCCCGCGGTGGCCGCTCACCTCGATGAGCTCGACCAGCGGATGGCCGCACTGGGTCGGCTTCGTGAGCGAGTCGTCTCGGTGGAGGAGGCCCTGCACTCCGCAGCGGCGACCTCGGACGAGGAGCTTGCCGCGCTCCTGCGAGGAGTCACCGAGATCGACCCCGGGCCGCTTCGCCGGCTGACCCTGCTGGTCTACGACGACATCGAGGCAGCGCACGACCACCTGGTCACGGTCTTCGGCTTCGGCCCCGGCACCCTCACCCGCGACGAGACCGGGGTGGTGCACCACGGTGAGATCCACGTCGGCGACGGGGTGGTCTGGATGCACCACGCCTCTCCGGCTCACGGCCTGGCCTCGCCGCGATCGCTGGGGGCGAGCACGCACTGCATGGCGGTCTTCGTCGACGACGTCGGCGAGCACCACCGTCGTGCGGTGGCAGCGGGGGCCGAGGTGGTGCTCGCCCCGCGTGACATGGAGTACGGCGTGCGTGAGTACAGCGCGCGCGACATCGAGGGCGGGCTCTGGTCCTTCATGGAGCCCCTGACCGAGGAGGAGCACGATGAGTGAGCTGACCCCCTACCTTGCGGTGCGAGACGCCCGCGCCGCGATCGACTGGTACGTCGAGCACCTGGGCGCCGAGGTGACCTACCAGCCGATCGTGATGCCCGACGACCGGATCGGGCACGTCGAGCTCAGTGTGGACGGCGCCCGCTGGATGATGGCCGACGAGGCCCCCGAGATCTTCGTCGAGGGTCCCGCCCCCGACCGCGGCGCGTCGGTCACCCTGCACCTCAGCGTCGACGACGTCGACGGGCTCGTCGAGCAGACGGTGGCGGGCGGTGCGGTGCTGGACCGTGGCCCGGAGGACAACCCGTTCGCCGGGCGGGTGGCCGTGATCCGCGATCCCTTCGGGCATCGGTGGTTCCTCAACCGACCACTCTGACGAGGTGCTCACGGCTCGATCTGCCGGCGTGCGGGCGTGGGTGGCTCCTGCGCCATGTCATCGGCGGTGGGCGACGACCGCCCACAGCGGGTCACCGGCGTACGCCGGGTCGTCCGGGGTGCGCAGCGACGCCTCCGGCTCCTCGAAGCCGCCGCTGCGACGTACGTAGTCGACGGAGATCGCCACGCGTCCCGACTCGCTGGCGGCGAGCCATCCGTGGACCGCCTTGGTCGGGAAGCAGCGGTTGCTGAACGTCAGCACCACCGGTGCCCCCGGCCGGAGCACGCGAGCGGCCTCGGTGAGGACCTCGACCGGCCGGACGAGGTAGTCGATCGAGACGCAGCACAGCACCGCGTCGAACGAGGCGTCGTCGAACGGCAGGTGGGGATCAGCGTTGAGGTCCTGCACCACCTGCTCGGTGGCGAACGGGTTGGCGGCCAGCTCGGCGGCGTTCATCCCGAGCGCGACGAGCTGGCCGGGAGGCCGCTCCAGGTGCGAGACCCACGACGACATCAGGTCCAGCACCCGACCCGACCGGTCGACCCCGAGGTCGGCGTAGAGCCCACCCACCGCAGCGATCGCCTCGTCGTCGATGTGGGTGACCAGGCGCGGCGGTCGGTAGAACTCCGTGTCCGACGCCGGGTCGGTCCGCTCGAAGAACCAGTCGGGGAAGGGTTCGCTCATTGCCTCACTCTGCCTCGCGCGACTCCGGTGGCTGCGGCGTCCAACCGCTCGCACTGCTCGATCAGCCTCTGGCGCAGCGGGGCGCCGCGCTCGGCGAACCGACGCTGCGCGGCGGCGTACTCCTGCTTGCCCTCGGCCGTCTCGATGCGGACCGGGGAGTAGCCCCAGTCGCTCAGGTCGTACGGCGAGGCGCGCATGTCCAGCTCGCGGATCTCGCGCGGCCAGCGCGAAGCAGTCCGCCACCAGCTCGCTCGGCACCAGCGGGCCGAGCCGGAAGGCGTGCTTGTAGAGGTCCATGCCGGCGTGCAGGCAGCCCGGCTGCTCGAAGGCGGCACGGTCGTCGCGACCGGGGGCGAGCGTGTTCAGCGGGCGGGCGCTCGGCGTGAAGAACCGGAAGGCGTCGAAGTGGCTGCAGCGCGATCCGGTGCGACTCGACGACCCGGTCGGTGCCGTCGTGCCCGAGCCGCAGGGGTACGTCGTGCCGGGTGCCGCCCGCTCCCCGGCACGGTGCACCATCGCCCACTCGTGCAGCCCGAAGCAGCCCGGTCATCGGGGCTCGCCCGGCGGTGGCGACCAGCAGCCCGGGATCTGACTCGACGAGCGGCTGCTGGCTCGCCTGGTGCGCGGCCGAGACGGATAGTCCCTGACGTTCTCGCGCCTGTCTGACGGCGATTCGCATGCGAAACGTCAGGGACTATCGCGGCGTAGCCCTTGAGGTCGGCGTACTCCGGCGCGTCGAGGAGTACGACGCCGGCGCCCGGGTGCCATCGGCGCAGGGCGGCGGGGCGGTAGGAGTAGTAGTCGAACAGGAAGTCGTGCACCGGGTGCTTCTCGCCCCGCTGCCGACGAGCCAGGTGCGGTGCGGTCCAGGCGTCGACGCGGGCGGCGTGCGCCTCGGCGAGGGGCAGCCACTCGGCTCGCTCGAGGTGACGTCGATCGGGAACGGGCACGGTCCGAGGGTACGGCGGGCTGCGTATGCGACGCCTCGGTGCCTTTTCGGCGTGCGTATGCGACGCCTCGGCGGCCGGTTAGGCTCGCCCTCGTGCGTATCGCGAGGTTCACGACCGGGGAAGACCCCCAGTACGGCGTCGTCACGGGGGAGGTGGACGACAACGGCATCCCCGACGAGGACTGCGTCGTGGTGGCGCTGGCCGGCGACCCGATGTACGTCGGGATGAAGCCGACCAGCGAGGAGCACCGACTGGTCGACGTGCGGTTGCTCGCCCCGGTGCTGCCCCGCAGCAAGGTGGTCGGGATCGGCAAGAACTACGCCGCCCACGCGGCCGAGATGGGTGGTGACGTGCCCGAGCGAGCCGTTGATGTTCCTCAAGCCGAACACCTCGGTCGTCGGTCCCGGCGACCCGATCTTCTACCCGCGGCAGTCGAGCAACGTGCACTTCGAGGGCGAGCTGGCCGTGGTGATCGGGCGGATCTGCCGCGACGTGCCGCCCGAGCAGGCGACCGACGTGATCTTCGGCTACACCGTCGGCAACGACGTGACCGCCCGCGACCTGCAGAAGAGCGACGTGCAGTTCACCCGGGCGCAAGGGCTTCGACTCGTTCTGCCCGCTCGGGCCGTGGATCGAGACCGACCTCGACCCGCACGACTTCGCCGAGGGCCGCGGCCGTGCGCACCTGGCTCAACGGCGAGCTCAAGCAGGACGGCTCGACGCGAGGACCTGATCTTCGACGTCCCGACCCTGGTCGCCCACGTGAGCAGCGTGATGACGCTGCTGCCCGGTGACGTGATCCTCACCGGCACGCCCGACGGCGTCGGGCCCGATGCAGGTCGGCGACGAGGTCGAGGTCTCGGTCGCAGGGCATCGGCAACCTGACCAACAAGGTGGTCGTCGCGTGACTGACGCGCAGGCCGCGACGTGCGCGTCCGGTTCTGCCCCTCGCCGACCGGCTCCCCGCACGTCGGGCTGGCCCGCACGGCGCTGTTCAACTGGGCCTTCGCCCGGCACGTCGGCGGCACCTTCGTGTTCCGGATCGAGGACACCGACACCGCGCGCAACACCCAGGAGTCCTACGACGCGATCCTCGACGTGATGCGCTGGCTGGGCTTCGACTGGGACGAGGGACCCGGAGGTCGGCGGGCGCGCACGGTCCCTACCTGCAGTCCGAGCGCGGCGACATCTACCGCGACGTGCGTCGAGCGGCTGCGCGCGCACGTCCCACGTCTACGACTGCTACTGCACCACCGAGGAGGTCGACGCCCGCCGCAAGGCGAGCCGGCTCCAAGCTCCAGGGGTACGACGGGTACTGCCGCGAGCTGGCCGCCGAGCAGGTGGCGGCGTTCGAGGCCGAGGGCCGCGCGCCCGGTGCTCCGGCTCCGGATGCCCGACGGCGAGATCACCTTCGACGACCTGGTCCGCGGCGAGATCACCTTCGCGACCGAGAACGTCCCCGACTTCGCGCTCGCCCGCGCCAACGGCGAGCCGCTCTACACGCTGGTCAACCCGGTCGACGACGCGCTGATGCGGATCACCCACGTGCTGCGCGGCGAGGACCTGCTCTCCAGCACGCCGCGCCAGATCGCGCTCTACGAGGCGCTCAAGGAGATCGGCGTCGCCGAGGCGACCCCGCGCTTCGGCCACCTGCCCTACGTGATGGGCCAGGGCAACAAGAAGCTCTCCAAGCGCGACCCCGAGGCCAACCTGCTCGGCTACCGCGACGACGGCTTCCTGCCCGAGGGTCTGCTCAACTACCTCGCGCTGCTCGGCTGGGCGATCGCCGAGGACCGCGACGTGTTCTCGATGGCGGAGATGGTCGAGGCCTTCGACATCGCCCGGGTCAACCCCAACCCGGCCCGCTTCGACCTGAAGAAGGCCGAGGCGATCAACGGCTCGCACATGCGGCTGCTGAGCATGGCGGAGATGACCGCGCGGGTCACGCCCTACCTCCAGGCCGACGGGCGTCGCTCGCCGACCCGGTGCAGCCGAGGACCAGGCCGCGCTGCTCGTCGCGGCGGTGCCGCTGGTCCACGAGCGGATCAACAAGCTCACCGAGGCCGCACCGATGCTCGGCTTCCTGTTCGCCGACGCCGTCGACCTACGACGAGGCCGACGTGGCCAAGCTGCTCGACGAGGCCGGGGTGCGAGGTCGTCGACGCCGCCCACGCAGGCGCTGACGCGCTCGACGGACTGGACCACCGAGGCGATCGAGGCGGCCCTGCGCGCGCAGCTGGTCGAGCGAGCTGGGCTCAAGCCGCGCAACGCCTTCGGCCCGGTGCGGGTCGCGATCACCGGGCGCCGGGTCTCCCCGCCGCTGTTCGAGTCGATGGAGCTGCTCGGCCGCGACGTGACCCTGGACCGGCTCGCCACGGCCCCGCACGGAGCCGCCGAGGGTGAGCCAGCGAACCGCCGGCCGCCGCGGCGCGCGGCCGAGCCGGTCCCGTACCCGGAGCCGGTGCGCTACCCGCAGCTGCTGCGCACCCCGGCGTACGCCTGGTGGCGCCCGCTGGTCGGCGTGCTGGCGCTGCTGGTCGCGGTCTTCGCGCTGGCCTCGTGCGTGCTGGCCCTGCTGGTGCTGCTGCCGGCCGTCGCGGTGCAGTCGGCGCTGATCGGGGCACGCCTTCGGCGCCGTCGCTGAGCGACGCGGCCGACACCCGACACGCTCACCCCGGCGACGCATGCTGTGGCTCAACCTGACCCTGGCCAGCGGCACGCTGGTGGCCTGGGCGCTGGTGCGGTGGCTGCACCGGCTGCGGCCGCGCTGGCTGACCTCGGTGCGCCCGGGCATGCGCTGGCGGCTTCTTCTGGCGCCTGCCTGCCGGTCTCGGTGCTGGCGCTGGTCCTGCAGCTGGTGCTGTCCTCGGTGCTGCCGCCGGCGCCGAGGCGGCGGCGAGCCGGTCGCCGGCGGCACGGCCGACCACTGGGCGGCCAGGCCCTGGCCTTCGCTCCTGGTGATCCTGCTCACCACCCCGCTGCAGGCGACCGCGGAGGAGTACGTCTTCCGCGGCTACCTGCTGCAGGCGGTCGGCTCGCTCTTCCGGCGCTGGACGCCTGGCTGGCGAGCGTGGTCACGGTCGTGGTCACCGGCGCTGGCCTTCGCGCGTCGCGCACGGCGCGCAGAACCTCCCGCTGTTCTTCGACCGCTTCGCCTTCGGTCTGCGTGGCCGGCTACCTGGTGATCCGGATCGGCGGGCTGGAGGCCGGCATCGCGCTGCACGTGGTGAACAACTTCTTCGCCTTCGGCGCCGCGCTGCTGTCGGCGACATCACCGACCGTGCTGGCGACCACGGCCGCGTCGTACTGGCAGATCCCGGTGACGGTCGTGCAGAGCCTGCTTCTACCTGGTCGCCGGTGACCTGGCTGGCCGACGCGGCTCGGCGTCTCCGAGCGGACCCGCCGGCACCCGGCAGCTCGACGCGTCGCCGGCGCGGCGCGCGTACGCCGATTGGAGACGGCTCCGCCTGACGTGTATCGTCACATCTCGGTCCGGCGCTCCACCGGACGCGATCGTGGGGACGGGCCGGATCCCATGGGGTATGGGGTAATTGGCAGCCCGACTGGTTCTGATCCAGTTAGTCTAGGTTCGAGTCCTAGTACCCCAGCGAGACTCGATTGGACCCGTGCTCCGCCGCGGCGTTACGGTCGATCGGAGTGCTCACCAGCACCAGCAGCACACCAGGCCCCCGTTGTGTAGTGGCCTAGCACGCCGCCCTCTCACGGCGGTAGCGCCGGTTCGAATCCGGTCGGGGGTACCACGAGGAGCAGCCCGGTCAGGACCTGACCGGGCTGTTGTGCGCCCGGGCCCGGCCGTCACTCGTCCTGCTGCAGCTCCCGCCAGGCTCTTCGGCCCACCAGTCCGTGAGGCCTGCTCCTGGGCGAGGCGGCGGATGATCAGGATCAGCGGCTCGAACAGCACGCTGCCGAGGAGATGCTGTTCAGCGGCGAGCTCTCGGGCGACCTGGTGTCGACCTGGCGCGAGCTCGACGCTCGCGACCTCGGTGCCGTGGTCGGCGTAGAGGTCCGAGCAGGGTCAGCAGTGCCGACTCGCGGTGCTCCGTGGCCGCGCACCGCGCCCAGGGTGTCGATGGCGACGGCCAGGCCGCCGGTGGCTGCTCTCTCGCGGATCGCCCAGCCCCGGCGCTCGATCAGGTCGTCGACGACGCCGGGTGGCCTCGTCGGCGGGCTCCTGGAGCGGCTCAGGTCGGCCGAGAGCACGTGGTGCGCGTCCCCGACGGCGTCGCGCAGGCTGGCCTGGCGACTCGTCGATGGAGTCGAAGATCACGCCTGATCTGGTCCAGCGAGAGCCTGCCGACCTCGTGCAGCGCCCGATGAGCCAGGACCGGGCGCGCACGTGGGACTCGGTCGTACTCGGCGCGCAGCGGGCCCACCGGCTCGCCCGCGGGCACGACGCCGACCCGCAGGTAGTGCTTGATCGTGTCCACCGGGATGCCGGTGCGCTGGCTGAGCTCGGAGATCCACACGTGCAGGCAATCCCTCATTCGAGAGTGGGCAGTCTGGACTGACGAGGCACGCTATGCTCAGTCGCCGGCGGCTGCCCGTGCGCAGCGACTCCGAGAGCCGGTCGGCGGCGGCGAGCACCGCCGGGGCGTGCATCCGGCCGGGCTGTCGGGAAAGCCGCTCGAGGGGTCCGGAGACCGAGACGCAGCGATCACCTTGCCCGACGGCGAGCGGACCGGCGCCGAGACCGACGCCACGCCCTGCTCCCGCTCGCCGATGGACTGGGCCCAGCCCCGGCGGCGGATGCCGGACAGCGCGGTCGCGGAGTACGCGCGCGTTCTGCAGGCCGCGGTGCATCCGGTCGGGGTCCTCCCAGGCCAGCAGCACCTGGGCGGCCGAGCCGGCGCGCATGGTCAGCTGGGAGCCGACCGGGATGGTGTCGCGCAGGCCGGTCGGGCGCTCCGCGGCGGCGACGCAGACGCGGTACTCGCCCTGGCGCCGCCACAGCTGGGCGGACTCGCCGGTGATGTCGCGCAGCCGGGCCAGGACCGGCCCGGCGGTGGCCAGCAGCCGGTCCTCGCCGGCCGCGGCGGAGAGCTCGGAGAGCCGGGGGCCGAGCACGAAGCGGCCCTGCATGTCGCGGGCGACCAGCCGGTGGTGCTCGAGTGCGACGGCCAGGCGGTGCGCGGTCGGGCGGGCCAGGCCGGTGCCCGCGACCAGGCCGGCGAGCGTGGCCGGGCCCGGCCTCGAGGGCGGAGAGCACCAGCGCCGCCTTGTCCAGCACCCCGACCCCGCTGCCGCTGGCAGGCCGACCGGCGGGGGCAGGGTCTGTGACGGCAGTTGTCCATATGGCAATACTGCCGTCTCAGATCATGGGACGCAAGGCGTACAGTCGTCCCCCAGCACGATGCCTGGACCGAGTACCCGCGGGGCGCGCTCCCGCGGGACCGCAAGGAGGAGCGAAGATGGGTCGGACACTGTCGGAGAAGGTGTGGGAGGAGCACGTCGTACGGCGCGCCCCGGGCGAGCCGGACCTGCTCTACATCGACCTGCACCTCGTGCACGAGGTGACCTCCCCCCAGGCGTTCGAGGGACTTCGGCTCGCCGGCCGCAGCGTACGGCGCCCCGACCTGACCCTGGCGACCGAGGACCACAACGTCCCGACGCTCGACTGGGACAAGCCGATCGCTGATCCCGGTCTCGCGCACCCAGGTCGAGACGCTGCGCAAGAACGCCGAGGAGTTCGGCGTCCGGCTGCACTCGCTCGGCGACGTCGAGCAGGGGATCGTGCACATCATCGGCCCGCAGCTCGGGCTCACCCAGCCCGGGATGACCATCGTGTGCGGCGACTCGCACACCTCCACGCACGGTGCGTTCGGCGCGATCGCGTTCGGCATCGGCACCTCCGAGGTCGAGCACGTGCTGGCCACGCAGACCCTGATGCAGGCCCGGCCGAAGACGATGGCCGTGACCGTCAACGGCTCGCTGCCCGAGGGCGTCACCGCCAAGGACCTGGTGCTGACCCTGATCGCGCACACCGGCACCGGTGGCGGACAGGGCTACGTCGTGGAGTACCGCGGCCCCGCCATCGAGGAGCTCTCGATGGAGGCGCGGATGACGATCTGCAACATGAGCATCGAGTGGGGTGCCAAGGCCGGTCTGATCGCGCCCGACCAGACCACCTTCGACTACATCGAGGGGCGTCCGAGCGCACCCCAGGGCGCGGACTGGGTGGCCGCCGTCGAGCACTGGCGCACCCTGGTCAGTGACGACGACGCGGTCTTCGACCAGGAGATCGTTCTCGACGCCTCGACCATGACGCCCTTCGTCACCTGGGGCACCAACCCCGGTCAGGGCGTGCCGCTCGGCGCCTCGGTCCCGGCCCCCGCGGACTTCGAGGAGGAGTCGGACCAGGTCTCTTGCGAGAGGGCCCTGGAGTACATGGGCCTCGAGGCAGGCACGCCCATGCGCGAGGTCGAGGTCGACACCGTCTTCGTCGGCTCGTGCACCAACGGTCGGATCGAGGACCTGCGCGCTGCCGCCGAGGTGGTCAAGGGCCGCACCGTGGCCGAGCGGCACCCGCCTGCTCGTCGTACCCGGGTCGGTGCGGGTGCGCATGCAGGCCGAGGACGAGGGGCTCGACGTGATCTTCAAGGAGGCCGGCGGCGAGTGGCGCGGCGCCGGTTGCTCGATGTGCCTGGGGATGAACCCCGACCAGCTCGGGCCAGGTGAGCGCAGCGCCTCGACCTCGAACCGCAACTTCGAGGGTCGCCAGGGCAAGGGCGGTCGCACCCACCTGGTGTCGCCGCTGGTCGCGGCGGCCACCGCCGTGCGCGGAACGCTCTCCAGCCCCAGCGACCTCGAGCCGATCGGGTGAGCGACGAGCTCGATCGATCGGCATGAGCTCGAGCAGTGCGGCGGGCGAGCCTGCGCAGTCGTCAGGCGCGTGTCGACCCCTGCGCCCCTACCGAAGGAGTACCTGATGGACGCGTTCACCACCCACACCGGCGTCGCGATGCCGTTGCGTCGCAGCAACGTCGACACCGACCAGATCATCCCGGCCGTCTACCTCAAGCGGGTGACCCGGGACGGCTTCGAGGACGGCTTGTTCGCGGCCTGGCGCAACGACCCGAGCTTCGTCCTGAACCGTCCGGAGTACGCCGAGGCGAGCGTGCTGGTCGCCGGCCCCGACTTCGGCACCGGGTCGTCGCGTGAGCACGCCGTCTGGGCGCTGCAGAACTACGGCTTCAGGGCCGTGATCAGCTCGCGCTTCGGCGACATCTTCCGCGGCAACTCCGGCAAGGCCGGGCTGCTCGCCGCGCAGGTGGACCAGAAGGTGGTGCAGCGGATCTGGGACCACCTCGAGGACCACCCCGGAGCCACCGTGAGCCTCGACCTGGAGTCGCGCACGGTCCGGGCCGGCGAGGGGGTGGACGCGATCGAGGACTCCTTCGACATCGACGACTACACCCGCTGGCGGCTGCTCGAGGGTCTCGACGACGTCGGGATCACCCTGACCCACGAGGACGAGGTCGACGGCCTACGAGGACGTCCGGCCGGCATGGAAGCCGGTCACGTCCTGAGCAGCACCGGTGCCGCCTGTTCCCGGCGTGGTGCTGTTCGCCGTGCGCAGGTTGTTCTAGCGTGGCGGGCACCAACGGCGACGGAGCCGGGACCCGGAAGGAACAGTGCCCGTGAACAAGACCGAACTGATCGACGCCCTCGCCACCCGGTTCGAGGGCAACCGCAAGGCCGCGGCCCACGCCCTCGACTCGGTGCTCGACACCATCACCCGTGAGGTGGCCCGGGGCGAGAAGGTCGCGATCACCGGGTTCGGCTCCTTCGAGAAGCGCGTGCGCGAGGCCCGACTGGTGCGCAACCCGCGCACCGGCGAGTCGCTGATGGCCGACCCGATCGCCATCGCGAAGTTCAGCCCCGGCGCCAACCTGAAGAGTGTCGTCGCCGGTCTCCGGGAGCTGCCGCAGCTGGCCCTGGACACGGCGACCGCAGCGATCCCGGGTGTGAAGAGCACCAAGAAGGAGACCCAGGCGAGCCCGCCCACCCGCCCCGGACTGACCGACGCGGAGCTGGCCGCAGGCTCGGCGGCACCTCCCGCCGCTGCGATGACGAACCCTGCGAAGTCGCCGGCGAAGAGGGCGACGGCCAAGAAGGTGACGGCGGGGACGACGCCAACCAAGAAGTCGACCGCGAAGAAGTCGCCGGCGAAGAAGACGACCGCGAAGAAGTCGCCGCGAAGAAGACGACCGCGGGGACGACGCCAACCAAGAAGTCGACCGCCAAGAAGTCGCCGGCCAAGAAGACCACCACGAAGAAGACGACCGCGAAGAAGACGACCGCGGGGACGACGCCAACCAAGAAGTCGACCGCCAAGAAGTCGCCGGCCAAGAAAACCACCACGAAGAGGTCCACCGCCGAGGGCAGTTGACCGGTCGGGGCCGCCCGAACGCGCTGCGCTGGTTGAGGAAGGACGAAGTCCTGTCTCGAAACCTCCGCAGCCGACGCACCTCGCCGGGGTTTCGAGACGGCGCCGGCGCGCCTCCTCGACCAGCGGGTCTTCTCGCTGGTTGAGGAAGGACGAAGTCCTGTCTTGAAACCTCCGCAGCCGGCCCGCGTCGCCGGGGTTTCGAGAGGGCGCTGGCGCGCCTCCGCAACCACCGGGGACACGCTGGCGCGCCTCCTCGACCACCGGGTCTTCTCGCTGGTTGAGGAAGGACGAAGTCCTGTCTCGAAACCTCCGCAGCCGGCCCGCGTCGCCGGGGTTTCGAGACGGCGCTGGCGCGCCTCCGCAACCACCGGGGATACGCCGGCGCGCCTCCGCAGTGACCGTGACCGGGAGCCAGACGACCGACGAGGATGCCGAGACCCGTGGCGTTCGGCTGCAGCAGTGCCGCCTGCTCTGCCCAGCACCACGTCATGGCCCACCAGAAGAAGTTGCCCATGACGGAATGCCATGCCACGTGCGGGCCACCAAGAACGGCCACGTGACCTTTTCCCGGACCTGAGGCACGACGGGCGCTGAGCCGCCCGCGCGATCATCGCACGCCCTGCCGCGTTCAGTCGCGGAACCCGAGCACGGCGCGGGTCCGGACGCCCGCGCCGAGACTGATCGCGGCCGCGAGATCCTCAGCCGTGTCGACGTCCTGGCGCAGCCCGGGGAGGGCGAGGGGTACCGGGCGGTAGCCCGCTGAGGCGTGGGCCCGAGCCGAGCCGGTGCCGAAGTGTGGGACGAAGTCGGCGCGGTCGCCGACGGTGAGCAGCGTCGTACCCGTGCCGGCGGCGTCCGCGACGAAGGCGGGTCGTCCGGCCGCCCAGGCCAGCGCCCCGGTCAGCTCCGAGGAGGTCAGGCACGGGAGGTCGCCCAGCATCGCGGTCACCGCGACGGGGCCGCCGGCGGCGTCCGCGACGTCCGCGACCGCTCCGGCCAGGGCGCGGTTCAGGTCTCCCTCCCCACGGTCCGGCAGGACCGTGCACCCCATCGCCGCGACCTCCTCGGCCAGCCCGGCCTCGTCGGTCACGACGTACACCGAGGCCACCAGGTCGCACGAGAGGGCGGCGGTGAGGGCGTCGAGGGCGAACGCCCGCATCAGGGCCTGGCGTGGCTGGTCCCGCAGCCGGGTCTTGGCCCGGCTCAGGGTCTTGACGGGGACGACGCAGTGCCGTACCCGGCAGCGGGCCGACACTCCCGCGCGCGCCACCGTCCATCGGACGACGAGTCTGCCAGCAACCGGGCAGTAGCATGCAGCGGGCCGCCAGGTACGGCGGCCGGGAGCACGAGAACATCGATCGAGGAGGAGCACGTGGCGCGGGTGCGCAAGCTCGACCAGAAGCGTGGCTGGGCCTTCTCGCTCTCGGTCGGTGTCGGTGAAGCCGACGCTGCTGGCGCTGACCAGGCAGGACTGGCAGGACGGGCTGAAGATCCCGGCCAGCGGAGGGTGCGTGCTGGCCTGCAACCACCTCTCCCACGCCGACCCGCTGACGCTCGCGCACTTCGTCTACGACCACGGCCGGATCGTGCGCTACCTGACCAAGCAGGAGGTCTTCGAGATGCCGGTCGTCGGACGGGTGGCGCGAAGCGCCGGGCAGATCCCGGTGGCGCGGCGAAGCATCGACGCGGCGAAGTCCTTCGACGCCGCGGTCGAGGCGGTCCACGCCGGTCAGGCGGTGGCCTTCTACCCCGAGGGCACGATCACCCGGGACCCCGACCTGTGGCCGATGCGGGGCAAGACCGGTGCCGCCCGGGTGGCGTTGAGCACCCGTTGCCCGGTGATCCCGATCGGGCACTGGGGGGTGCAGGAGCTGCTGCCGCCGTACGGCAAGCCGCGACCTGCTGCCCCGCAAGACGATCCATGTCCGCGCCGGTGACCCGGTGGACCTGAGCGACCTCTACGACCGACCGATCGAGAACCGGTTGCTGCACGAGGCGACCGACCGGATCATGGCCGCGATCACCGCGATCGTGGAGGACCTTCGCGGCGAGCGGCGCCCCCGAGCGCCGTTCGACCCGCGCAAGGCCGGCGTGCCCCAGACCGGCAACCCGCACGGGCCCGGTCCCGGGCCCGACGAGCGTCGGCCGGACGCGAACGGTCCTCACCGATGAGCCGGGTCACCATCTTCGGCGCCGGCTCGTGGGGGACGGCGTTCTCGGTGATCCTTGCCGACGCCGGGCACGACGTGACGCATCTGGGGCCGCCGCGAGGAGGTCTGCGCGACGATCAACGAGCGGCACGAGAACTCCGAGTACCTGCCCGGGATCATCGCTGCCGCCGTCGGTCGCGCGCGACCCACCAGCCCGACGAGGCGCTCGCCGGCGCCGAGTGGGTGGTGCTCGCCGTGCCGTCCCAGACGCTGCGCGAGAACCTCACCGAGTGGGCGGGGCTGATCCCCGCTGACGCGGTGCTGGTCTCGCTGATGAAGGGCGTCGAGGTCGGCAGCCTCAAGCGGATGAGCGAGGTGATCGCCGAGGTCACCGGCGCCGGCCCGGAGCGGATCAGCGTGATCAGCGGGCCCAACCTGGCCAAGCCGATCGCCGCGCGCGAGCCCGCGGCGTCCGTCGTCGCCTGCGCCGACGAGCGAGGTCGCCACCGGCTGCAGGACCTCGTGCACACCCGGGCGTTCCGGCCCTACACCTCGACCGACGTGGTCGGCTGCGAGATCGGCGGCGCCTACAAGAACGTCGTCGGCCTGTGCGTCGGGATGGCGGTCGGGCTCGGCTTCGGCGACAACACCACCGCCTCCCTGATCACCCGCGGGCTGGCCGAGACCGCCCGTCTGGCGATGGCGCTGGGATCCGACCCGCTGACCCTGATGGGCCTGGCCGGGCTGGGTGACCTCGTGGCCACCTGTTCCTCACCGCTCTCGCGCAACCGCACCTTCGGGGAGAAGCTGGGCAGGGGATGAGCACCGAGCGAGGTCGATCGCCTCCACCCGGCAGGTGGCCGAGGGCGCCAAGTCGTGCGCCTCGATCCGCGACCTGGCCCGACGTACCGGGGTCGACGCGCCGGTCGCCGAGCACGTGACCGAGGTGATCGAGGGCAACATCGCCGCCCGCGACATGGTCGAGGCCTTCATCAACCGGGCGACCAAGCACGAGCGCGACTGACCCCTCCCGGGCGGTCGCGCACGAGCGGTTCTCAGAGCTGGTCGAGCGCCGCGCCAGGTCGTCCCAGAGGTCCTCGACGTCCTCGATGCCGACCGAGATCCGCACCAGGGACTCCTCGATCGTGGGGGCCTCGGTCTTCCACCGCCGGCGCCGCTCGAACGTCGACTCGACGCCGCCGAGGCTGGTGGCGTGCACCCACAGCGCGGTCCGGTCGATGAGCCGGTCGGCGGCGTCGGCGCCGCCGACCAGCTCGATCGCGACGATCGCGCCGAAGCCGGGGTAGCGGACCCGCGACACCGCCGGGTGCGGCCGAGCCGGGCGACCAGCTCGACGGCGTTGGCCTGGGCCCGCTCGACGCGCAGCGGCAGGGTGCGCAGGCCGCGCAGGCGAGCCACGCCTCGAACGGTCCCGGGCACGGCGCCGAGCAGGTCGCGGCGCCCCTTGAGCACGTCGTACAGCTCGTCGTCGCGGGTGACGACGGCGCCCATCAGCACGTCGGAGTGCCCGGCGAGGTACTTCGTGGCCGAGTGCACGCACGAGGTCGGCGCCGTGCTCGAGCGGGCGCTGCAGCACGGGAGTGGCGAAGGTGTTGTCGACGACGGCGTAGGCACCGGCGGCGTGCGCCGCCTCGATCACGCGGGGCAGGTCGACCACCTCCAGCGCAGGGTTGGTCGGGCTCTCGAGCCAGACCAGCGAGGCGTCCTCGCAGGCGGCGACCACGGCGGCGGTGTCCTCGACGTCGACCCGCACGGGCACCGCGCGACCGCGCAGCGCGAGGTCGTCGAGCTGGCCCAGGCTGCCCTGGTAGGCGTGCTGCGGCACGACGACCTTCTCGCCGTTCGCGACCAGGTCGAGCACGGTGGCCACGGCCGCGAGCCCGCTGGAGAAGGCCAGGCAGCGACCTCCCTCGAGGGCACCGAGCGCGTCCTCGAACGCCGACCAGGTGGGGTTGCCGTAGCGGCCGTACTCGAGGTCGCCGCCGGCGACGTACGTCGAGGCCATCGTGATCGGCACGTTCAGCGGGGCGTCGGGCACCGAGGCCGGACGCCCGGCCTTCACCGCCAGGGTGTGCGGACGCCAAGGTGCTGTTCCGGACCCGGCTTCTGCAGGGGGCGGTCGTGGGAGGCCATGGCGGACACCCTAGGGCGATAGGGTCGAGGCGATGAGCGAGCCCGACAGCGACCCCCGTCGCCAGCCGTCGTCCGCGCGTCGCCGTGGTCTTCGGCGGACGCTCCAGCGAGCACGCGATCTCCTGCGCACCGCCGGCAGCGTGATCGCGGCGATCGACCCCGAGCAGTACGACGTGGTCCCGATCGGGATCACCCGCGACGGCCGCTGGGTGCTCGAGGGCGGCGACCCCGCAGCGGCTCCGGATCGGCCCGAGCGGGCAGCTGCCCGCGGTCGACGAGACCCGTCCGCGGCGTGCAGCTCGGCCGAGGGCCGCATCGTCTCCAGCTGCGCTGGTCAGCGCGCCCTCCGACGTGCCGCGCGAGCTCGGCGAGGTCGACGTGGTGCTTCCCGCGTGCTGCACGGCCCCTACGGCGAGGACGGCACCCTGCAGGGGCTGCTCGAGATGGCCGGCGTGCGCTACGTCGGCGCCGGCGTGCTCGCCTCCGCGGTCGGCATGGACAAGCACTACATGAAGGTGGTGCTGCGCTCGGCCGGCCTGCCGGTGCTGCCGCACGTGCTGGTCACCCCGACCGGCTGGGAGAGCGACCCGGAGGCCTGCCGCGAGGCGGTCCTGGCGCTCGGCTTCCCGGTCTTCGTCAAGCCCTGCCGCGGCGGGTCCAGCGTGGGGATCAGCAAGGTCTACGACCTCGACGGGCTCGACGCGGCGATCGAGGCCGCACGCGCGCACGACCCGCGCGTGCTGGTCGAGGCGTACGCCGGAGCCGACGCGCGCGAGCTCGAGTGCGGCGTGATCGGCAGCGAGCGGGGCAAGCGGCCGGAGGTCAGCGTCGTGGCCGAGATCGTGGTCGACGGGCGACCACGAGTTCTACGACTTCGCCGCCAAGTACCTGCCGGGGAGTCGACCACCCTGGTCGTGCCCGCCGACATCGACCGCGGCGTCTCCGACCAGCTGCGCGAGCTGGCCGTGCGCACGTTCGAGGCGGTCGGGCTGCGAGGGCCTGGCCCGGGTCGACTTCTTCGTCCAGCACGACGGACGAGTCGTGGTCAACGAGCTGAACACGATGCCCGGCTTCACCCCGACCTCGATGTTCCCGCTGGTGTGGAGGGAGTCCGGGACCGACTACCCCGCGCTCGTCGACCGGCTGATCGAGCTGGCCCTGTCGCGCGACACCGGCCTGCGCTGATCCGGGCCGATCCTGGGCTGATCCGGCCCGTGGCTACTGGCAGGCTGCGGTCGCGCCGGGTGCCGGCCCTGACCGCGGCCGCCAGGTCGACCAGCGCGGCCGGCGTGGTGGCCGGCGGCAGGTACTGCTCCGGGGCACCGTAGCTCGATCCGGGGCGAGCGGCCGATCGTGGTGATCGTGAACGCGTCGGGCGTGGCGTCCAGCTGGTCCTGCGGGACGTACCAGCCGAGGCCGTCGACCTCCTGGCAGGTGGCGGACGTCGTGAAGCCCTCGGCTGTGCCGACGCCGCAGCGCAGCACGATCGCGGGGTCGCCCCAGGCCGCACCCTGGCCGGTCGTCGTCCTCGCGCCGGCGCGCTGGTCGGCCGACCCGGTCGCGGCACCCGCGCGACGACGTCGGCGCACGCCGCGCGGGTGGCGTGCGGAGACGTCGGGGGCGTCGACGCCGACGGCGCAGCCGGCGAGGCCACGGCAGGACGGCGCAGCGGCAGCAGGGGGCGGAGCGGGTCGGGCGATCAGATGTGCACGACGGGGCAGGTCAGGGTGCGGGTGATCCCCTCGAGGGTCTGCACCTTGGCCACGACCAGCTTGCCGAGCTCGTCGACGTTGCGGGCCTCGGCGCGCACGATCACGTCGTAGGGGCCGGTGACGTCCTCGGCCTGGATCACGCCCTTGATGCCGGTGATCGCCTGGGCGACCTCGGCGGCCTTGCTCACGTCGGTCTGGATCAGGATGTAGGCCTGCACGACCATGTGCGTCTCCTTGCGGTCTCGGTGCGGGGTCGCTCGAGACGGGCATCCCGGACGAGCCGCAACCTACCCGCTTCGCCGACCCGGCGCACGTCACTCGGCGCCGAGGCGCGCGGGCCCGGGGGTGCGTGAGGTTGGATGGGCGCATGACGGCCCGACCTCCGGCCGATCCACGGCGTCCGACCTGCGCCCGGACGCGACCCTGGCCGAGGTCGGGGAGTTCGCGCTGATCGGGATGCTCGCGCCGCTGTTCGAGCAGGGCGACCACGTGGTGGTCGGCCCGGGTGACGACGCGGCGCTGGTGCGGGCCCGGGGCGGGCACGTCGTGGTGAGCACCGACCTGCTGGTCGAGGACCGGCACTTCCGCCGCGACGTGGGCCAGCGCGCTGCAGATCGGGCACAAGGTCGCGGCCGAGGCGCTCGCCGACATCTGCGCCATGGGCGGCCGGGCGCACAGCATCACCGTCGGCCTGGCCGCCCCGGCCGACCTGCCCGCCCGCTGGGCGCTCGACCTGGCCCGCGGGCATCGCCGACGAGTGCCGCACCGGGCCGGCGCCAGCGTGGTCGGCGGCGACCTGACCCGGGCCGACCAGGTGGTGGTGGCGCTGACCGCGCTCGGCTCGTGCGAGGTCGCGCCGGTGCTGCGCTCGGGCGCCGGCGTCCGCGACGGGGTCGCCATCGCCGGGCGCCAGGGCTGGGCGGCCGCCGGGCTCGCCGTCCTGGGCCGTGGGCTTCCGCTCGCCGCGCGCGCTGGTCGAGGCCTACCAGCTGCCCGAGCCGCCGTACGCCGCGGGCCCGCAGGCCGCCAAGGCCGGCGCCACGCGATGATCGACGTCTCCGACGGGCTGCTGGCCGACCTCGACCACATCGCCGCGGCCAGCGGGCTGCAGATCGACCTCGTCCACCGCGCCTTCGAGCTCGCCGAGCCGATGCAGGCGGTCGGGGCGGCGCTCGGCGTCGACCCGATGCGGTTCGTCCTCGACCGGCGGCGACGACCACCCGCTGGTCGCGACGTTCCCGGCGTCGGTCGAGATCCCCGAGGGCTGGACGGTGATCGGCCGCTGCTCAGCCGGGCGCCCCGGGGTCACCGTGGACGGCGAGGCGTACGAGGGCGCGCGTGGCTGGGACCACTTCGCCCGCTGAGCTGGCCGGTAGTCCGGACGCAGTCCCGGCGCGAGAAGGGTCCGCGTCCGGCAGGCCGGCATGCGCGAGGCCCGACCGCGGGGTGCGGGCCTCCGAGTCGAGCGGGTCGGGCTAGCGGGAGACCTTGCCGGCCTTGAGGCAGCCGGTGCAGACGTTGAGCCGCTTCGGCGTGCCGTTGACGGTGGCGCGGACCCGCTGGATGTTCGGGTCGAAGCGGCGCTTGGTGATCTTGCGCGACCACGGGCGGTTGTTGCCGAAGCCGGGCTTCTTGGCGCAGATGTCACACACGGCAGCCACGGGTTCTCCTGAGGTTGATCCGGATCTGGGGGCGCCCGCCGGGACAACCGACCGGTCGGTGCGATCGACCGAGACCAATCGAGGACGCTCGGGCAACCGATCAGGATAACGGAGCCCACCGCCACGCGCGAATCGAGCGGACGACGACGTCGAGGGTGGTGCGCGTTAGCCTCACGGTGCCATGCGGCGGAGGAGGTGTTGATGAGCTGAGGGGACGCCGCTCGGCGACGTTCGACCTCGCCGTGCTGCACCGCTACGCCGACCTGGCCGTCGAGGGCCTGGGCGCCGCGCGCGAGGAGATCGACGCGCTCAACGTCTACCCGGTGCCCGACGGCGACACCGGCACCAACCTGTTCCTGACCGTCGAGGCGGCCCGCGACGAGATGGTCGAGCGGCTGGCCGACCCGGCCCGGCCGGATCCGTGGCCGACCTGCGCGCGCGCTCTCGGCGCCTACGCCCGCGGGGCGCTGCTCGGTGCCCGCGGCAACTCCGGGGTGATCCTCAGCCAGCTGGTCGGCGCGCTGATGCGCCGGATCGCGCCGCGCCCGGCCGCGAGGACCGGGCCGCGGTGGTCTTCGCCGACGGCGATGCGGCCGCGCGGCCGATGCGGCCTGGGCCGCGGTCGGCACGCCGGTCGAGGGCACCATCCTGTCCGTGGCCAACGCCGCCGCCGACGCGGCCGGGGCCGCCGCCGCCGAGGCCCGGCGTACGCCTCGAGGCCGTCGTCCACGCCGCGGTCGAGGCGGCCCGGGCGGCCCTGGCGCGCACCCCCGACCAGCTGGCGCTGCTGCGCGACGCCGGGGTCGTCGACGCGGGTGGGCGCGGGCTGTGCGTGGTGCTCGACGCGGCCGAGTCCGCGATCACGGGCCGCACGCCGGTCCCGCCCGCGGTGCGATCGGGCGGCCCGCGACGGTCCCGGTCCCCGTCGTCAACCGGGCCGCGGCGACGACCTGAGCGACCTGACGGCCGACGGCCCGGCGTACGAGGTGATGTACCTGCTCGACGCCGACGACACCGCGATCGCGGGCCTGCGCGCGGCGCTGGCCCCGCTCGGGCGACTCGCTGGTCGTGGTCGGCGGCGAGGGACTGTGGAACGTCCACGTGCACGTCGACGACGTCGGTGCTGCGGTGGAGGCCGGGATCGCGGCCGGCAGCACCGCGCCGGATCCGGGTGACCCACTTCGCCGAGCAGGTCACCCGCGCCCGGGAGACGCCGGGAGCCGCCGCGCCGCGCAGGCTCGCGCGGTGGTCGCCGTCGCGGCGGGCCCGGGCTGGCCCGGCTGTTCACCGAGGCCGGGGCGCTGGTCGTCGAGGGCGGTCCCGGACGCCGGCCCTCGACCGGGCAGGTGCTGGCGGCGATCCGTCGCCAGCGGCGCCGCGGAGGTGATCGTGCTGCCCAACGACCCCGACACCGCCGCGGCCTGCGAGGCGGCCGCCCACGAGGCGGCCGAGGCTGGACGTGCAAGGTGGTCGTCGTGCCGACGCGCCGCCCAGGTCCAGGGCATCGCCGCGCTGGCCGTCCACGAGCCGGGCCGTCCGCTCGAGGCCGACGTCGTGGCGATGACCCGTGCCGCCCGGCACGCCCGGCACGCGGCGGTCACGTCGCCGCCCGCCGGGCGATGACCAGTGCCGGACCCTGTGAGGCCGGCGACGTGCTGGGGGCGATCGAGGGGGACTTCGTCGCGGTCGGTCACGACCTGGGCGAGGTGCGCCCGTGGACTGCTGGCCCGGCTGCTCGACAGCGGCGGGGAGCTGGTCACCGTCGTCGCCGGCGAGGGTGCCGACGCGCTGGCGGCCGAGGTGGCGGCGTACGTCGAGAGCCAGCACCCGGGGGTCGACGTGAGCGTGTACGAGGGCGGGCAGGAGCGTTACCCGCTGCTGCTCGCGGTGGAGTAGGCGCCGTGGTCGAGGTGCGCTGGGACTCCCCGATCGCCGCCGTCATCGGGGGCGCGGCGAAGGACGCCGCCAAGGTCGAGAAGGCCCTCGAGGTCGACACCGTCGGCGCCCTGCTGCGCACCTACCCGCGCAGCCACGTGCCGAAGGGGTCGCTCTCCGACCTGGGCGAGCTCACGGAGGGCGACTTCCTGTCGTTCTTCGGCCGGGTCAGCCGCAGCGAGGTGAAGACCTACCAGGACCGGCGCACCGGGCGCACCGCCTACCGCACCCTGGTCAGCGTGGCCGGCAGCGACGGCCGGCTCGGCCCTGACGTTCTTCGACAAGTCGGGCAAGACGGCCTACTGGCGCCAGGGCGAGTACGCCGTCAACCGCTTCGGGCTGTTCTCCGGTCGGCTGAAGTGGTTCAACAACGCCTGGGAGCTGACCAACCCGCGCGCCAAGATGTACGCCGCCGAGGGCGAGGCCAGCGACGCCTACGACGAGATCCCCGACCTGATCCCGATCTACCGGGCCGCCGGGGGCATCGACACCTGGCAGGTCGAGGCGGCCGTCAAGCTGGCCCTCGACCTGGTCGTCGACGTGCCGGACATCCTCGGCGAACAGCTGCGCACCGAGCTCGACCTGATCGACGTGCGCACCGCGTTGCGCTGGATCCACCGCCCGGACGACAACCGTCAGCTCGGCGCCGCGAAGAAGCGGCTCAAGCTCGACGAGGCCCTGGTCACCCAGGTGGTGCTGGCCCGACGCCGCGCCGTGAACGCCTCGCGGATCGCGAAGCCGCGACCCGGGCGCAGCGACGGGCTGCTCCGCGCGTTCGACCTCCGGCATGCCCTTCGAGCTGACCTCCGGACAGCGGGCGGTGGGGGAGACCCTGCAGGCCGAGATCGCCGGGGAGCACCCGATGCACCGGCTGCTGCAGGGTGAGGTCGGCTCGGGCAAGACGGTGGTCGCCCTGCGCGCGATGCTCCAGGTCGTCGACTCCGGGGGACAGGCCGTGCTGCTCGCGCCGACCGAGGTGCTGGCCCAGCAGCACGAGCGCTCGATCCGCGCCCTGCTGGGGGACCTGGCCCAGGGTGGTCAGCTCGGTGGCTCGCCCGACGGCACCCGGATCGCCCTGCTCACCGGCTCACGGACCACGGCCCAGCGCCGCGAGGCCCTGCTCGACGTGGCCAGCGGCGAGGCGGGGATCGTCGTCGGCACCCACGCCCTGCTGGAGGACAACGTCTCGTTCTTCGACCTCGGTCTCGTGGTGGTCGACGAGCAGCACCGCTTCGGCGTCGAGCAGCGAGCGGCCCTCTCGGCCAAGGCGGTGGAGTCCTCGGGCAGTCCTCCGCACGTGCTGGTGATGACCGCGACGCCGATCCCGCGCACGGTGGCGATGACCGTCTTCGGCGACCTGGACACCTCGGTGCTCTCCGAGCTGCCGGCCGGACGTGCCGACGTGCAGACGAACGTCGTGCCCCGGGCCGCCCCCGGCTGGCTGGACCGGGCCTGGCAGCGGGTCCGTGAGGAGGTCGCCTCCGGACGCCAGGCGTACGTCGTGTGCCCCCGCATCGGCGACGACGCGCCCGACAGGACGGGCGGCAGGACCGACGACGACTCCGACCTCTCATCGGTGCTCGAGACCGTCGAGGAGCTGGCGACCGGACCACTGGACCGGCTGCGGCTGGACCGGTTGCACGGGCGGATGGCGCCCGACGAGAAGGACGCGGTGATGCGCGCGTTCGCCGCGGGCGAGGTCGACGTGCTGGTCTCCACCACGGTGATCGAGGTGGGCGTCGACGTCCCCAACGCCTCGGTGATGGTCGTCCTCGACGCCGACCGGTTCGGCGTGTCCCAGCTGCACCAGCTGCGCGGACGGATCGGGCGCGGCGGTCATGCCGGCCTGTGCCTGCTGGTCACGGACGCCCAGCCCGACTCGCCCTCCCTGGCCCGGCTGGCCGCGGTGGCCGCGACGCGCGACGGGTTCGCGCTCTCCGAGGTCGACCTGCGGCAGCGACGTGAGGGGGACGTGCTCGGGCGCAGCCAGTCCGGGCGCCGCTCGACGTTGCAGCTGCTCTCGGTGCTCGACGACGTGGACGTCATCGGCCACGCCCGCGAGGTGGCCGAGCAGGTGGTGGGCCAGGACCCCGGCCTGGAGACGCACCCCGGACTGGCCGCCGAGGTGCACCGGCTGGAGGCGAGCGACGCCGCCGACTTCCTGGAGCGCACGTGAGCCGGTCGCACACCCTCGCTGCCGTGATGAGGGCCCGGTGACCCGGATCATCGGCGGCAGCGCCAGCGGCCGGCGGTTGCGGACCCCGTCGGGCGATCGGACCCGACCCACCACCGACCGGGTGCGCGAGGCCCTCTTCTCGGCTCTCGAGTCCCAGCTCGGCTCGCTGGGCGGCTCGCGCTTCCTCGACCTGTACGCCGGGTCCGGCGCCGTCGGCCTCGAGGCGATGTCGCGCGGCGCCCTCGCGGCGACCCTGGTCGAGGGCAACCGGCGTACGGCGGCGACGGTGGTGCGACCCAACGCCGCCGACCTCGGGTTCTCGGCCGAGGTGCTCGCGCTCCCGGTGGCGCGGGCGCTCGCCCGGCCGGTCGACGTGCCCTACGACGTCGTGTTCGCCGATCCGCCGTACGACCTCGGTGCGGAGGAGCTCGTCGGGAGCCTCGCGCTGCTGGTCGACGGTGGCTGGCTGGCACCCGACGGGGTCCTCGTCGTCGAGCGCTCCCGGCGCACCCCGGAGCCGGCCTGGCCGTCCGGGCTGGTGCGTGAGCGGGTCAAGGAGTACGGCGAGACCGTGCTGTGGTGGGCCCGCCTCGACACCGAGCCGCCGCAGCAGCAACGATGAGTGCCCGACGGCACTCGATCAGGAGGAACCACGTGCGTAGAGCGGTCTGCCCGGGCTCGTTCGATCCGGTGACCAACGGCCACATCGACATCATCGCCCGAGCGGCCGGGCTGTTCGACGAGGTGGTGGTCGCGGTCGGGGTGAACAAGTCCAAGTCCAGTGCCCGGCTGTTCAGCGCCGAGGAGCGGATGGAGATGCTCGAGCAGGTCTGCTCCGAACTGCCCAACGTGAGCGTCTCGGGCTTCGAAGGACTGCTCACCGACTTCTGCAAGGACAACGGCATCGCCGCCATCGTCAAGGGTCTGCGGTTCATCTCCGACTTCGACTACGAGCTGCAGATGGCGCAGATGAACGCCAGCCTCGTCGACGTCGAGACCGTCTTCATCCCGACCAGCCCGGAGTACTCCTTCCTCGCCTCGTCTCTGGTCAAGGAAGTGGCCACCTTCGGCGGCGACGTCTCCAAGCTGGTCCCGCCCGACGTGCTCGCCCGGCTCACCGTGCGGCTCTCGGAACGGGCCGCCCAAGAGTGATCGAGGGGTGAGTCCCGGGGTGCCGATCGGAGTCGGAGCAGGTCGGGCAGCGGTCCGTTTTGGCCGCAGCACCGCCCGACGGATAGGCTGGTCCAGTTCTGTTGTGCCGATGTCGGATGTGACCCCCTGAGCAGCAAGCCCAAAGGCTTGGACCCGCGAGCGCCGCTCGTGCTCGACACGCGCGAGCTCGGGCGCCGTCCCGGGTCCCAGCGCAAGGTGTCACTGACGGCCGAGGCCCCAGCAGAGCTCGGCATCGAGGTCCTCCGGGTCCCCGAGGGTGCGCGGGTCGAGATCGACCTGCGCCTCGAGGCGGTGATGGAGGGCGTGCTCGTGTCCGGGGAGGCGGAAGCCGACCTGGAAGGCGAGTGCGTGCGGTGCCTGGCGCCTCTCGAGGACACCGTCCACGTGGAGCTCCAGGAGCTGTTCGTCTACGACGACCCGGACAACAAGGGGATCGAGGACGACGAGGATGTCAGCCGGCTCGAGGACGACCTGCTCGACCTCGAACCGGTGCTGCGGGACACGGTGGTGCTTGCGCTGCCGTTCCAGCCGCTGTGCCAACCGGATTGCCCCGGGTTGTGCCCCGAGTGCGGGGCCCGGCTCGCCGATGACCCGGACCACGCCCACGAGGAACCGATCGACCCCCGATGGGCAGGGCTGCAAGGACTGGAGCTTCCCGCTCAGATCGACCCAGACGAAGCCGGCTCTGCCGGCCCCGACAAGGAGTGAACAGTGGCTGTCCCGAAGCGGAAGATGTCGCGCAGCAACACCCGTCACCGCCGTTCTGCATGGAAGACCACCGCACCCCAGCTGGTGACCTGCAGCAACCCGGCCTGCGGCAAGTTGCACCTGCCGCACCGAGCCTGCCCCGAGTGCGGGCAGTACGGTGCCCGCGCCGACCGTCGTCAGGTCCTCTGACCGTCGCCGCATGAGCGATCCCGCCGAGGCACGAGGCGAGACGGTGGGGGGCGTGCGCCCGGAGGTCACTCCGGGGGTGACGTCGTCCGACCGGTCAGCCCTGCGCGACCAGCTGGGCAACCCCGTGCTGAGCGAGGAGCTCCTCCAGCTCGCTCTGACGCACCGCTCCTACGCCTATGAGCACGGCGGCCTGCCCACCAACGAGCGCCTGGAGTTCCTCGGCGACTCGGTGCTGGGGGTGGTGGTGACCGAGACGCTCTACGTCACCCAGCCGGACCTGCCCGAGGGGCTGCTGGCCAAGCTGCGCGCCGCCGTGGTCAACGCGCGTGCCCTCGCGAGCGTCGCGCGCACGATCGGTCTCGGCGAGCACATCCTGCTCGGCAAGGGTGAGGTCGCCACCGGAGGCCGGGCGAAGGCCTCGATCCTCTCCGACACCGTCGAGGCGGTGATCGGGGCGGTCTACCTCTCCGGTGGCTTCGAGAACGCCGGAGCGCTGGTGCACCGGCTCTTCGACCCGCTGCTGGCGGCCGCCGCCGGCCTGGGGGCCGGTCTGGACTGGAAGACCAGCCTGCAGGAGCTGGTCTCGACGCACTCCCTGGGTGTCCCGGAGTACCTCATCGAGGCCGAGGGACCCGATCACGAGAAGACCTTCACCGCTCGGGTCCGGGTGGGTGACCGGCTGCACGGCCACGGCGTGGGCCGCTCGAAGAAGCAGGCCGAGCAGCAGGCCGCCGAGTCGGCGTACCGCACGCTGGCCGAGGAGCACGGCGACCCGGACGAACCGGGTCCCGACGCAGACCCGGACTCGTCCCGGCCGGACCTGTCCGAGTCCCGCCCCCCGGCACCGGCCGACGCCGGTCCGCCGGTCTCGTGAGCCCGCATCGCTCGCTCCGCTCCCGATCGCGCAGGGACCCCGGAAGTGTCGTCGCCTCTACCCGGTGCCGCTCGCCACGGCGGCCATCGGTGGATCCGGGCTGAGGGCCGGTGCCCGAGCTGCCCGAGGTCGAGGTGGTCCGGCGCGGCCTCGCCGCGCACGTCCTGGACCGACCGATCAGCGTCGTCGACGTGCTGCACCCGCGCCCGGTACGCCGGCACCTGGCCGGGCCCGACGACTTCGCCGCCCGGTTGCGCGGCCGCCGGTTCGTCGCCGCCCGCCGCCGGGGGAAGTACCTGTGGCTGCCCCTGGACGACCCGGACAGCGGGGATGCGCTGCTCGCCCACCTCGGGATGAGCGGGCAGCTGCTCGTGCAGCCGGTGGGCGCACCCGACGAGCGACACCTTCGGGTGCGGTTCGGCTTCGAGGGCGCGGACGACGCTTCCCCGGGTGAGCTGCGGTTCGTCGACCAGCGGATGTTCGGCGGGATGTCGTTCGCACCGGGCGGAGCGCGGCTGCCCGCGGAGATCGCCCACATCGCCCGCGACCCGCTCGACCCCGCCTTCGACGACGCGGACTTCGTGGCGCGGGTGCGTCGACGTACGTCGGGGATCAAGCGGCTGCTGCTCGACCAGACCCTCGTCTCCGGGGTCGGCAACATCTACGCCGACGAGGCGCTGTGGCTGGCTCGCCTGCACGGCGAGCGCGCGGGCGTGAAGCTGCGACGTCGCGACGTCGAGGCGGTGCTGGCCGGCGCGCGCGAGGTGATGACCAAGGCGCTGGGGGAGGGCGGCACGTCCTTCGACGCCCTCTACGTCAACGTCAACGGCGAGAGCGGCTACTTCGACCGATCTCTGCAGGCCTACGGCCAGGAGGGCCGACCGTGCTCGCGGTGCGGCGCACCGATCCGCCGGGTGCACTTCATGAACCGCTCGTCGTACTTCTGCGGGGTCTGCCAACCGGTGCCGCGACGTCCTACAGCCTGAGCTCCGCCGAGTCGACACAGGTGTCCGACCCGTGAGACTCTGGTAGGCGGTCCGACGGAGAATCGCGGGCCCAGCGCTCCTGAAGGGACTTCCATGGCGAAGGCACTGCTCGGACATCTCGGCCCCGATCCGCGGGCGGTGTCGCGGATGGCGTCGGAGAACCGTCGGCTGCGACAGCGCGTCGCCGATCTCGAGGCCCACGTGGTGCGCCTGCAGGCCCAGCAGGACCGGCTCGAGACGGAGGCCGCCCACGTGCGTGCCCGCGACGAGAGCATGCAGCCGGCCTGAGCCACCCGGGTCCGCCCGTCGGGAGCGCGGTGCGTGCGCACACCGGTCCTGGCCGCTGATCGAGTCCGCCCCATCCGATGTGGCGAGGGCGACGAGGCCCGCTTCGAGTGGCGGGTCTTGCCCCACCCCCTGCGGGCCGGTCCGCTCCTTCGACGGCCCCGGCCCTGGCCCCCCATTCGTCAGGCTCCGGGGCCGTCACCGGTCCGGATGCGCCGGATGCGGCCGCGGCGCACGGGACCGGCTGCGAGGTTCGACGGCGCCGTCCCGATAGGATGACGGCGCCCTGCACCGGTCGCCGAGGAGCGCAGCGTTGTACCTCAAGAGCTTGACGATGAAGGGGTTCAAGTCGTTCGCGTCCGCGACGACCCTGCACTTCGAACCCGGCATCACCTGCATCGTGGGGCCCAACGGTTCGGGCAAGTCCAACGTCGTCGACGCGCTCGCCTGGGTGATGGGCGAGCAGGGGGCCAAGTCGCTGCGCGGCGGCAAGATGGAGGACGTCATCTTCGCCGGCACCTCGGCGCGGGCACCGCTGGGCCGGGCCGAGGTGGCGCTGACCATCGACAACTCCGACGGCGCGCTGCCGATCGAGTACGCCGAGGTGACGATCAGCCGCACGATGTTCCGCAACGGCGGCTCGGAGTACGCCATCAACTGCGCGCCGTGCCGCCTGCTCGACGTCCAGGAGCTGCTCAGCGACTCCGGCATCGGTCGGGAGATGCACGTGATCGTCGGGCAGGGCCAGCTCGACTCCATCCTGCACGCCACTCCGGAGGATCGCCGGGGGTTCATCGAGGAGGCGGCAGGTGTCCTCAAGCACCGCAAGCGCAAGGAGAAGGCGCTCCGCAAGCTCGACTCCACCGACGCCAACCTGACCCGGCTCGGCGACCTGCTCAGCGAGATCCGTCGGCAGCTCAAGCCACTGGGTCGACAGGCCGACGTCGCCCGGCGTGCAGCCGTCGTCCAGGCCGATGCGCGCGACGCCAGGGCCCGGCTGATCGCCGACGACCTCGCCGGCGCCCGGTCCGCCCTCGAGCAGGAGATCGCGGACGAGTCGATCCTCGTGGAGCGACGCACCGAGGTCGAGCAGGGGATCGCTGCGGCCCGGGAGCAGGAGGCCGGCCTCGAGGCCGCGCTCCGCGAGGACCTGCCGCAGCTGGCCCGGGCCCAGGAGACCTGGTTCGCCCTGTCCGGACTGCGCGAGCGGCTGCGCGGCACCGAGAGCCTGGCCGCCGAACGGATCCGCAACGCCGAGGGTCAAGACCTCGACGGGCGGGTGGCGGGTGCGCACGACCCCGACGAGCTCGAGGCGGACGCCGCCCGGATCGACGAGGAGCAGGCGCAGATCTTCGCCGAGGTCGAGGACAACCGGGGCGCCCTGGAGGCTGCGGTCACGACCCGGACTGCGGCCGAGCAGGCCTTCAGCTCCGAGGAGCAGCGGGTGGCCGGCCTGCAGCGCGCCGCGGCGGACCGGCGCGAGGGCCTGGCCCGGCTGCACGGTCAGGTCAACGCCCTGCGCAGCCGCTCGGCGGCGGCCGAGGAGGAGGTCGGCCGGCTCAGTGCGGCCCGCGACGCCGCGCTCGCGCGGTCCGAGCAGGCGACGCGCGACTTCAGCTCGCTGGAGTCACGCATCGCCGGACTCGATGAGGGAGAGGAGGGCCTCGACGCCGAGCACGAGGAGTCCAGCGTCCTGCTCTCGGGTCTGGAGGAGAAGCTCGCCAACGTCCGGGAGCTGATGAGTGACGCCGAGCGCGAGCGTTCGACGCTCACCGCCCGCAAGGAGGCGCTCGAGGTCGGGCTGAACCGCAAGGACGGCGCCGGTGCCCTGCTCGCGGCCACGGACTCGGTCTCCGGGATGCTGGGCTCGGTGGCGGCCGTGCTCTCGGTCCGCTCCGGCTACGAGGCCGCCGTCTCCGCGGCGCTGGGGCAGGCCGCCGACGCGATCGTGGTGCGCGACGCCGATGCGGCGATCGGGGCGATCGAGCGGCTCAAGACCGAGGACCTGGGAAGGGCCGGTCTGCTGCTCGGGGGTGCGGACTTCGACGACGCCGAGTGGCCCGGTCTGCCCGAAGGCGTGGTGTACGCCGTCGACGTGGTCGAGTGCCCCGACGACCTGCGCTCGGCGCTGGCGCGGTTGCTGTTCAAGGTCGCCGTCGTCGAGGACCTCCAGGCAGCGCGGGCCCTGGTGGCCCAGGCGCCCGACCTGACCGCGGTCAGCCTGGACGGCGACCTGCTCGGGACCCACTTCGCGGTGGGTGGCTCCAGCACCGCGCCCAGCCTGATCGAGGTGCAGGCCGCCGTCGACGAGGCGGCCGAGCAGCTGACCGGCGCCCAGCACACGGTCGAGCGGCTCACCTTCGTGGCCCAGACTCTCGAGCAGCAGCGCCTCGACGCCCGCAACCGGGTCGACGTCGCCCTCGCCCGGCTGCACGAGTCGGACGCCACCTTGGCGGCGGTGGCCGAAGAGCTCGGCCAGCACGGGTCGTCGGCTCGCTCGGCCCGCAGCGAGGCCGACCGGACGAGCACCCAGATCGCGGCCGCCGAGGAGGCGCACCGATCGGCTGTTGCTGGTCTGGCCGACCTCGAGCAGCGCCTCGCGGCCGCCGAGAACGCGACCGACGAGGAGCCGGACACGGCCCGGCGCGAGGAGCTCGCCGGGGAGGCACGCGGACATCGCCAGTCGGAGATGGACGCGCGTCTGAAGCTGCGCACCGCCGAGGAGCGGGCGCGAGCGCTGCATGGTCGCGCCGACGGGCTGCGCACGCAGGCCCGGTCCGAGCGGGAGTCGCGCGAGCGTGAGATCGCCCGACGACGACGCGTGGTCGAGGAGGGTGTGCGAGGCAGGTCGGTCGCGCACGGCGTCCGTCAGGTGCTGACCCGGCTCGAGAGCTCGGTCACGGCGGCGGCGCAGGAGCGCAGCGAGGTGGAGGCCGGGCGGACCGACCGGGAGCAGGGGCTGGCCGGGACCCGCCAGCAGCTGCGCACGCTGGCGCGTGAGCTCGACGAGCTGGTCAACTCCGCGCACCGCGACGAGATGGCGCGCACCCAGCAGCGGATGCGCATCGAGCAGCTCGAGAACCGCGCCCTGGAGGAGCTGGGGCTCGACCCCGCGAGCCTGGTCGGCGACTTCGGCCCCGACCAGCTGGTGCCCGCGGTGCTGCTGGAGGGCTCCGAGCCCCCGGGAACTCCACCGGCGACCCGGCCGAGACGTCCCCGGCGACGTCCCCGGGGCGGAGGACGGGCAAGCGCCCGCACCGCCGGCCGGCACGCCGTACGACCGGGAGGAGCAGACCATCCGGCTGCGCAAGGCCGAGCAGGCGCTCGCCCAGCTCGGCCGGATCAACCCGTTGGCGCTGGAGGAGTTCTCCGCGCTGGAGGAGCGGCACCGCTTCATCACCGAGCAGCTGGAGGACCTCAAGCGGACCCGGAGCGACCTGCTGGACATCGTGCGCCAGGTCGACGAGCGGGTGCAGCAGGTGTTCGCCGAGGCGTACGCCGACGTCGCCGAGGCGTTCGAGGGTGTCTTCTCGCGGCTCTTCCCCGGCGGTGACGGCCGGCTGGTGCTGACCCAGCCGGACGACATGCTGGCCACCGGCATCGAGGTGGAGGCTCGCCCGCCCGGCAAGAAGGTCAAGCGGCTCTCGCTGCTCTCCGGCGGCGAGCGCTCCCTCGTCGCGGTGTCGTTCCTGGTGGCCCTGTTCAAGGCGCGGCCGTCGCCGTTCTACATCCTCGACGAGGTCGAGGCGGCGCTCGACGACACCAACCTGGGCCGGCTGCTGCAGATCTATGAGGAGCTGCGGGAGAACTCCCAGCTGCTCGTCATCACCCACCAGAAGCGCACCATGGAGGTCGGTGACGCGCTCTACGGCGTCACCATGCGTGGTGAGGGGATCTCCACCGTGATCAGCCAGCGTCTGCGCGAGGACGTCGAGGGCTGACAACGAGACCGAATCGTGACGTGGAAGCGTGCGGGACGGCGTTCCGGTTTGCCCGGATGAGGCAGAATGGTGGAACGATCCAACTCGGGGATTCCTCCCCATTTCCTCGGAAGGTTGCCCACGCAATGTTGTGGCTGCTGTTGTTCATGGTGCTGGTGTTGTCTGTGGCCGGCCTCGTCGTGGTGTACGTCGCCTACCCCCACCGCGGGGAGCAGGTGCCGGGGGTCCCGGTCGTCGGTGACGTGATGACGTCCGCGGCGCGAGCCATCCACGTGCTCGACGCCGACGAGCACCGTCCGCACGCTGGCGCCCGCTGATCCTGCACTGATCCCAAGGGTCTGATCCCTGGGTCTGATCGCGGGCTGGTCCGGGGCGAGCCCGGGTTCACCTTCCCGGGTCCACCGCCGACCCCGGGACGCACCTGATGATTGGATGATCCGGTGACTACCGTGCTGCTGATCATCATCGCGATCGCCGTCGTGGCGGTCCTGGCCGTGGGGTCCGGTGTCGGCCTCCTGGTCCGGTCCCGTCGCGCGCGGAAGCCGTTGGAGCGTCCGTCGGGAGGGGTGATCACGCCGCCGACGGCTCCACCCGGGGCAGGGCAGGCACCACCGGCCGAGCCCGCCGACGAGCCGGCTCCGGGCTCGGGCGCGACGACGACGACCCTCGAGCGTCCCGAGTCGACCGCCAGCCGGCTGGTCCGGCTGCGCCAGCGACTGGCCGGCTCGCAGGGTGGCCTGGGTCGCGGCCTGCTCTCGCTGCTCTCGCGCGAGCGGATCGACGAGGACACCTGGGAGGAGATCGAGGACACCCTGATCACGGCGGACGTGGGGGTCGGTCCGACCCAGGAGCTCGTCGAACGGCTGCGCACGCGACTGCGGGTCGAGGGGACGAGCGGCGGCCCCGGTCCGTGAGGTGCTGCACGAGGAGCTGGTCGACGCTGATCGACCCGCAGCGCCGACCGCGAGCTCGCATCTGCGTGGCGGCGAGGGCCGTCCCGGCGTCTTGCTGATGGTCGGGGTCAACGGCACCGGCAAGACCACCACGGTCGGCAAGCTCGCCCGGATGCTGGTGGCCGAGGACCGCAGCGTGCTGCTCGGCGCGGCCGACACGTTCCGGGCGGCTGCTGCCGAGCAGCTGACCACCTGGGGCGAACGGGTCGGGGTCGAGGTGGTCAAGGGCGCCGAGGGCAGCGACCCGGCCAGCGTGGCCTTCGAGGCGGTCAAGCAGGGCGCTGAGCGTGGCGTCGACGTGGTCCTGGTCGACACCGCCGGACGGCTGCAGAACAAGGCGGGACTGATGGACGAGCTGGGCAAGGTCAAGCGGGTCATCGAGAAGCAGGGTCCGGTCACCGAGGTGCTGCTCGTGCTCGACGCCACGACCGGTCAGAACGGGCTGGCCCAGGCCCGGGTCTTCTCCGAGGCGGTGAAGGTCACCGGCATCGTCCTGACCAAGCTCGACGGCTCGGCCAAGGGCGGCATCGTGGTCGCGGTGCAGCGCGAGCTCGGCGTGCCCGTCAAGCTGGTCGGCCTGGGGGAGGGCCCCGACGACCTGGCGCCTTTCGAACCGAGCGCCTTCGTGGACGCCCTGCTGGGTGACGCCTGAGAGCAGCGGCCCCTCCGGTCCCGGAGCAGAGCCCGGGCTCAGCCCAGTCCGCGCAGCATCAGGTCGACGAGGCTGTCCACCTCGTCCAACGCGGGCATCGGGGTGCCGGTCACGGTGCGGACCAGCAGGATCCCCGTGATCAGCTGGACGGCGGCCTCGAGGTTGACGTCCGCGCGAACCTCGCCCCGAGCGATCGCACGCGCGAAGATCTCGCGGGTGCCGGCCTCGGCCTCGCCGTTGGCGGCGCGGTAGAGCGCCGGCGATCCGCGGGTCGCGTGAGGACTCCGCGACCGCCGTGCGCAGGTACGCCGCTCCGGCCTCGGACCGGGCGAAGACCAGGGCTCCGGTGAGCGCTGCGACCAGGTCACCGCGCAACGTGCCGGTGTCGGGCACCGGCATCTGGGTGTCGTAGAGGCGACGCATGGCCGCGACCGCGAGGTCCTCCTTCTTGGCGAACCGGCGGTAGACCGTGGCCTTGCCCACCCGGGCGCGCGAGGCGACGTCGTCGACGGTCATCGCGTCGTAGCCCACCGCCAGCATCAGCGTCGGGGCGGCCTCGAGGATCCGGACGTCGGCATCCGGGTCGCGCGGCCGCCCACGCTTGCGGCGCGGGGCTGGGTCGGCGGCGCTGATGGCCGCGGGCACCGCCGCCTCCAGGGCTGGGCTCGCGGTCATCGAGGCGGTCATGAGCAGAGGATAGGCAACCCGCCTGCTCGGGTTCGGGCGGTTTTCCTCGGACCCCCTGGTTCGTTACACGTGCGAAACACGACAGACGGAGACGTGACTCGCGTGAAACACGACGGCGCGCACCGCGGAAACATCGCCCACGCAGGGTTCAGCCCAAGAGCAGGAGCATCGCCGAGGCTGTCGGTGCTGGTGCATGCCCGAGAACCTCACGATGGAGGCCCGATGGACGGCTACTACGCCTGGATGCTGGTGGCGACAGCGTTCGTGTCTGATGATGACCACGCCAGCCCTGGCACTCTTCTACGGCGGTATGAGCCGCTCGAAGTCCGTGCTGAACATGATGATGATGTCGTACCTGGCGATGGCGATCGTCGGCATCATCTGGGTGCTCTGGGGTTGGTCGAGTCGTTCGGCCCCGGTGACGGCACCTTCTTCGCCAACCCGTTCGACCTGTTCGGGCTCAAGGACGTCGAGCCGAGCAACTACATCTACGTGATGTTCCAGCTGACCTTCGCGACGATCACGGCCGCCCTGATCAGCGGCGCCATCGCGGACCGGGTCAAGCTCTCGGCGTGGTGCGTGTTCCTCCCGTTCTGGGTGACGCTCTCGTACTTCCCGCTGGCCCACATGGTGTTCAGCTGCTCCGACGACGCCCTGATCTGCACGAAGATCGGTGCGCAGGACTACGCCGGGGGGACGGCGGTGCACATCAACGCCGGGATGGCCGGCCTCGTGCTGGCCTTGATCATCGGCAAGCGGGTCGGTTGGCCCAAGGAGCCGATGCGTCCGCACAACCTGACCCTGACCATGCTCGGTGCGGGGCTGCTGTGGGTCGGCTGGTACGGCTTCAACGTCGGCTCGATCGTGTTCGGTGACGACTGGACCACCCAGAAGGGCGCCGCTGCGAACATCGCGCAGTTCATGTCGGAGACCGGAAGGACCTTCACCAACACCACGATCGCCACCATGGCGGCGATGCTCGGCTGGCTGGTGATCGAGCGGATGCTGCACGGCAAGGCGACCTCGTTGGGCGCCGCCTCGGGCAGTCGTGGCCGGTCTGGTCGCGATCACCCCGGCGTGCGGCGCGGTCGACCTCGTCGGGGCGATCGCCATCGGCGCGATCGCCGGTGGCGTCTGCGCCGTGGCCGTGGGCCTGAAGTTCAAGCTCAAGATGGACGACTCGCTCGACGTGGTCGGGGTCCACCTGGTCGGCGGCATCGTCGGCACCTTGCTGATCGGGCTGTTCTCGACCTGTGCCGGAGCCGGTGGCATCGACGGACTGTTCTACGGCGGCGGGTTCGGATCGCTGCGGGCCCAGTTCCTCGGTGTGCTGGTGGCCGTCGCGTGGAGCGGTGTGATGACCGCGATCCTCGGCTTCGCGATCAAGTTCACCATCGGCTGGCGGACCACCGACGAGGCCGAGGTCGAGGGGATCGACTTCGACCAGCACGGTGAGACCGCCTACGACCTGCACACCAGCCTGAGCGGCGGTCCGACCGGTGTCCTGAACACCGCGGAGGCCCGCACGCCGGCCAAGTCGGAAGGAGCGAAGGCATGAAGCTCGTCACCGCGGTGATCAAGCCGCACAAGTGGGAAGAGGTCCGAGAGGCGCTGGAGACCTTCGGGGTGACCGGGATGACGGTCTCCGAGGTCTCCGGCTACGGCCGCCAGAAGGGTCACACCGAGGTCTATCGGGGCGCGGAGTACGACATCGCCCTGGTGCCGAAGATCCGGATCGAGATCGTCGTCGACGACGGTGACATCCACGACGTCACGGGCATCGTGGTGAAGGCGGCGCAGACCGGCCGGATCGGTGACGGCAAGGTCTGGGTCAGCCCGGTCGAGAGCGTGGTCCGGGTCCGCACCGGCGACAGGGACGAGGCCGCGATCTAGCGACGGGTCCCGAGCCCGGCGTACGGCAGGGCCACCACTCGAGCAGGGGTGGCCCTGTCGTAGGTCCGCGGGTCCGAGGGTGGGCTCGGGCGCCGGGGCAGGAACCGGCGGCGGTGGCGGGGTCGCGACTCTGCCGGATCGTCGGGTCGCCACGGCGAGCGCGGATCAGCTCCCGGCCGAAGATGGCGTCGATGCGCTCGGCCATCACCATCTCGAAGGCGCCGTCGAGCGCCTCGGTGGCCAGGGCCCGGACCTCGTCGAGCATCTGCTGGACGCCGTTCCACTGCTCCTGCGGCTGACCGGACTCGACGAACGGTGTCCAGACCCGCGTGACGTAGAGGTCGAGGTAGACCTCGGCGACCCGGTCCACCTGGCGGCGCAGCGGAGGTGACCACGTCGAGTGCTTCGTCGGCGTCCAGGCCCAGGGTGTGCACGGCCTTCTCACCGGCGGCGACGAGCCGCGGTGCGAGCTCCTCGTAGGTGTCCTCGCCCACCTCGCGCAGCAGCCCGAGGCTACGGCGCGCTTCAACAGGGCCGGGGCCTGCTCCGGGTGGTGCGCCGAAGCGCTCGGTGAAGTCGGCCGTGGTCACGATCGCGCCGCTCGTCGCGCCGAACATCGAGCGCACCGAGCGGGTGAAGCGCAGCAGGTCGGCATCGGAACGGCCCGTGGCGTCGAGCATGCTGGCGATGGCGTCGAGGGTGAAGCCTTCGCTCTGCAGGTCCTTGAGCAGCTCGATCCGGGCGACGTGGCGCTGGTCGTAGAAGCCGGTGCGTCCGCGAACCTCGGGCGGCGGCAGCAGCTTGCGCGACTGGTAGGAGCGCAGCGAGCGGACGGTGATCCCGGTACGCCGGGAGAGCTCCTCGATGCCGAACTCGCTCGGCGACCGCGTCGTCGGCTCATCGCGGGCCTCACGAGCTCGGCCGGAAGTCAGCTGCTCCAGCGGCACCTGCGGGTCGAGCTCGATCCCGCGACTGCGCAGGGCGTCGTCGAGGATCGACCAGATCCACCGGCTGAGCAGGTCGACCATCTCGTCGAGCCCAGCGCGCGCGGGTCCTCCACCCAGCGTCCGGCGGCGGCGTCGACGAAGCCGACCAGCCCGAACGACAGCGGCTGCGGGAGCCGGCGGTCGAGGTCGAGGAGCTCGGCGTACCCGTCGAGCAGCCGGGTCAGGTGGGTCGGCGATCAGACCCTTCACGTCGGACGACCACGTCCTGCGCCGGCACCGGACGTCACCGAGTGCCGGGTCAGGTAGCGGTAGAGCTCGTGGTGCTCGGTCAGCCAGCGCAGGTGGGTCGCGACCGCGGTGCGGATCATCGCGTCGGGGCTGCCCTGCGGGTTCCACACCGGCTCGAGCGCCGCCAGCACCATCTCCTCGGCGCGGGCGGCGATCTGCTCGTTGAGGTCGTGGGCGCCGGCGAAGTGCCGGTAGAGCCGGGTGCGGGCGACGCCGGCCGCGCGCCGCGATCTGCTCGGTCGAGACGTCGGGCCCGTGCTCGGCGATCGCGACCAGGGCCGCCTCGACGAACTCGTTGCGCCGCCGCTGCTGCTGACCGGTCCACCGGGCCGCCCGTCCGTCGTGAGCGGGGGCGCGCGACGGGATCTCGAGGACACCGACCCGATGTTATCCGGCTCACGCCGGACGAGCGGTGTGCAGAAGGTGGTACGACGATGTACCGTCAAGGTGTCAGATACAGCGACGTACCACTCAATCTGCAGGAGGTCCGCCGATGAGCATCACGACCGCCCGAGCGACCGACATCGATCGAGCCGGCGACAACGCGCGACGACTGCTCGAGTCGTCCGCCAAGCTCTCCTACGACCCGATGACCGAGGTCGACTGGGACAGCCCGCTCGACCCCGACCACCACGGCCTCAACCCCGAGTGGAGCACGCTCTACGGCACCGCGCTGTGGGACGAGATGACCCACCAGCAGCAGGTGACGCTGACCCGCCACGAGGTCGCCTCGATCATGAGCACCGGGATCTGGTTCGAGATGATCCTGCAGCAGATGGTGCTGCGCGACCAGTACTGCACCGACTACTCCCGCTCGGACTTCCAGTTCGCGCTCACCGAGATCGCCGACGAGTGCCGGCACTCGATCATGTTCGCCCGGGCCTGCGAGAAGATGGGGATCTCCTCCTACTTCCCGACCAGGGCCAGGTCGCGCTGGGTCGCGGGTTCAAGACGCTGGCCGACCAGGAGGTCGCCTACGGCGGCATCCTGGTCGCCGAGGAGGTCCTCGACGTGATGCAGCGCGACTGGATGCGCGGCGAGAGCGTGCTGCCGATCGTGCGGACGACCAGCAAGATCCACGTGGTCGAGGAGTCGCGGCACATGAAGTTCGCGCGGCAGGAGATGCGCGAGCGGATCGAGGGCGCGACGCCTCGCGCCGGCGCCAGCTCTCGGCGCTGGTGATCGCGATCGCCGCCAACGTGATCGTCGGCAACATGGTCAACGAGGGCGTCTACGCCGCTGCCGGGCTGGACCCCGAGCGCGGCCGCCGAGGCGGCGCGCAGCCAACGAGCACCACAAGACGCTGATGCGCTCGAGCTGCGCGCACCTGATGGAGTTCCTCGACGAGCTCGGCCTGCTGACCTGGCCGGCGCTGCAGCTCTACAAGCGCGTGAGCATGGTCTGACCGTCGACCGCGCACGGCGATGGAGCCCCGTGCCCTACGCGATCACCCAGTCGTGCTGCAGCGACGCCTCGTGCGTGTCGGTGTGCCCGGTCAACTGCATCCACCCCACGCCGGACGAGCCGGACTTCGCCACCGCGGACATGCTCTACGTCGACCCGCGCGGCCTGCATCGACTGCGGCGCGTGCGCCGACGCGTGCCCGGTCGACGCGATCTTCCCGGTCGACTCGCTGCGGGGTCCCGACACGGCGTACGCCGCGATCAACGCCGCGCACTTACTGGCGCCGAGCCGACGGCGGCGTCCGAGGACGGAGCGCCTCGGTGCCGGGTCGGACAGCTGGGACGACCCGCGCTTCCCGGCCTCGCTGGAGCCGCACGCGGCCGCGCTGCGGGTCGCCGTCGTCGGCACCGGGCCGGCCGCCAGCTACACCGCCGCCGCACTGCTGACCACCTCGGCGGAGGTCACCGATGCTCGACCGGCTGCCCGTGCCCGGCGGGCTGGTCCGCTTCGGGGTCGCCCCCGACCACCTGAGCACCAAGGCGATCGCCGAGCGCTTCGCCACCGCTCCAGCGCAACCCGCGGCTGCGGATGCTGCTCAACGTCGAGGTCGGCACGCGACGTCTCCCACGCCGACCTGCTGCGCCACCACGACGCCGTCGTCTACGCCATCGGCGCCGTCGCCGACCGCACCCTCGGCGTGCCGGGCGAGGACCTCGCCGGGCAGCCTGGCCGCCCGCACCTTCGTCGGCTGGTACAACGCCCAGCCCGAGATCGCCGGCGACGCGGTCGACCTCGACGACGTCGGCCGGGCGCCGGGCGGTGATCGTCGGCAACGGCAACGTCGCGCTCGACATGGCCCGGATCCTGCTCAGCGAGCCCGACCGCGCTCGCCGGCACCGACATCGCCGACCACGCGCTCGACCGCTTGCGTCGCAGCAGCGTGCGCGAGGTCGTGCTGGTCGCGCGCCGCGGGCCCGAGGACGCGGCGTACACCCTCGCCGAGCTGCGCGCCGCTGCTGGCCCGCGCACGACCTCGACGTGGTCGTCGACGGCGACGCCGAGGTCGCCGAGCCGATCGAGCGGGCCGCCGCCGGGAGCAAGGCGGCCGCGCTGCAGGGCCTGCCGGTGGCGCCGGTGGACTGGTCGCTTGCCGGCGACTCGACCCGCCGGCGCCTGGTGCTGCGCTTCGGTTCCGTCGTCCGCCGGGTGGTCGGCGAGCGAGCGGGTCGAGGCGGTGGAGATCGCCGACGCCCGGGCGCCCGGCCGACGCACCGTCGTGCATCCGCACCGGGCTGGTGCTGCGCTCGGTCGGCTACCGCAGCGAGCCGCTGGCCGGGCTGCCCTTCGACCGCGGCCGCCACACCGTGCCCCACGAGGCCGGGCGGGTGGTCGACCCGGCACCGGCCGACCCGTCCCGGCGACGTACGTCGTGGGCTGGGTCAAGCGCGGCCCGCGCGGCGGGATCGGCTCCAACCGGGCCGACGCCGCCGAGACCGTCGCCGCACTGGTCGACGACGCCAACGCCGCGGCGGATCAGTGCCGGCCGTGGCTCGTGGCGGCGCTTTCGGCCGCTGGTGCGGCGCCGCGGCCCGACGGCCCTCGGGCGGCGCGAGCACGACCGGATCGACCGGGCCGAGCGCGCCGCGGCGGGCGCTCGCGGCCGGCCGCGGGTCAAGCTGGCCTCGGTGGAGGATCTGCTCGCCTCGGCCCGCGTCCGCTGAACGGTCTGGGACGACGGGCCTGCGTTCCCGGACCAGCTGTCGGTGACGACCGGACCGAGGTACCGGCCGGTTTGCGGCGGTTGCCTCGACGCGGTCGAGGACTGCGGCGTGCTGGCGCCCGTGCGCTCGTGGGCCCACGACTCGGCGAGCGGCGGCACCAGGAGCGGTCTGAGCACCCTCTCGCGCATCGACGAGCGATAGGTTCGAGACATGAAGCTGGTCACCGCAGTCGTGAAGCCGCACAAGTGGGAGGACGTCCGGACCGCGCTGGAGGCGGCCGGGGTCACCGGGATGACCGTGTCCGAGGTTTCCGGCTACGGCCGCCAGAAGGGCCACACCGAGGTCTACCGGGGCGCGGAGTACGACATCGCCCTGGTGCCGAAGATCCGGATCGAGATCGTCGTCGACGACCGGCGAGGCGGACTCCGTCGACCGAGACCGTCGTCCAGGCCGCCCAGACCGGGCGGATCGGTGACGGCAAGGTCTGGGTCAGCCCGGTCGAGAGCGTCGTACGCGTGCGGACCGGCGACCGCGACGAAGCCGCCCTCTAGGTCGGCTTTCCCCGGGCGGGTCGCCTGCGGTGGTCGAGAGAGGGCGGAGTCCGGTCTCGAAACCCCGGTCGGGCCCAGGGTCGGGCCCAGGGTCGGGCACTGCCTCAGGCGCGCGGGTCTCGAGACGGCGCTGGCGCGCCTCCTCGAGCAGCGGGCGGACCTCGGGCAGTCGAGACTCCCTAGACTGCCGCGGTGGACCACCAGTTCCTGCTGATCGCCGGGGCGGGCCTGGCGATCATGATCGCGGCGTCCGTCTTCTCCCGGCGCACCGGCGTGGCGGCGCCGCTGCTGCTCGTCGGCCTCGGGATCGCCGCCAGCTACCTGCCGAGCACGCCGGCGATCCACGTCGAGCCCGAGCTGATCCTGGCCGGCGTGCTGCCGCCGCTGCTGTACTCCTCGGCGGTCAACCTCCCCGTCATCGACGTCCGCCGCAACCTCGCGCTGATCGTCTGGCTCTCCGGTGGTGATGGTGGTCGTCTCGGCGCTGGTGATCGGCGCGGTGGTCCACTGGGTGTTCCCGAGCATCTCGTTCGCGCTCGCCACCGCCCTCGGCGCGGTGGTCAGCCCGACCGACGCGGTCGCCGCGACGGCGATCGGGCGACGGGTCGGGCTGCCGCCGCGGCTGATGGCCGTGCTCGAGGGCGAGAGCCTGGTCAACGACGCCTCGGCCCTCGTCGTCCTGCGCACCGCGGTCGCCGCGATCGCCGTGACCGGCGGGTTCTCGCTCGGCGCACACGGTCCTGGACTTCGCCTGGGCGGTGGCCGGCGCCGCGGTCGTCGGCTCGCTCGTCGGCTGTGCTCACGGCGCTGCTGCGCCAGCGCCTCGACGACCCGGTGCTCAACACCACCATCTCCTTCGCGGTCCCGTTCCTGGCCTACTTCCCGGCCGAGGAGGTGCGACGCCTCCGGCGTGCTCGCCGTCGTCGTCGCCGGCCTGCGTCACCGGTGCGCTCGGCGGCCGGCGCTTCAGCGCCCGGGACCGGCAGACCCAGGCGACGACCTGGACGACGATCAGCTTCATCCTCGAGAGCGGGGTCTTCCTCGCGATGGGCTACCAGCTGCCGGAGTTCGTCGACGCCGCCCGCGGCGAGACCACGATCGGGGAGATCGCCGGGCTGGTGCTGCTCGTGGTCGCGCTGCTGGTGGCGCTGCGGTTCGCTCGGCCTCGCCGGGCCGGCGATCGCCGACCCTGCTCGGCCGCGGCCGGCGGCAGCGACGCAGAAGCGCGCGCAGCTCGGACCAGTTCGAGGAGCAGCTGGACGCGATGACGCCGGCCGGGCGAGCGCGAGGAGAACCGGCTGGCCTGGGCCCGGCAGCGGCTGGCCCGGGGCAAGGCCGACGTCGAGTTCGAGGAGCGCGAGCCGATCACCGCTCGCGGCAGCCCTCGTCGTGGCGTGGGCCGGCATGCGCGGCGTGGTCACGGTCGCCGCCGCCCAGACCATCCCGGCCGGCACACCGCACCGCGCCACCGTCGTCCTCGCTGCCTTCCTCGTCGCGCTGATCACCCTGGTGCTCTTCGGGCTGACGCTCCCGACGGTGATCGCGACGGATGCGGTTCCGTTCCGAGAGCCAGGAGGACGAGCACGACTCGGTCCAGGCCCTCCTGCGACGGGTCGGCGAGTCGGCCGTCGACACCCTCGGCCCGCTGGAGGAGCAGACCGTCGACGGCGAACCGGTCGACCCGGAGCTGGTCGAGCACGATGAAGGAGCGGATCCTGCCGCGGCTGCTCGCGGCGTCCGCCGAGGTACTCGAGAACAGGCCGGACGCGATCGAGCAGTCGCTGATCCTCCAGCGCCGCTACCTCGACGCGATGCGCGACGCGCTCTCGGCATCGAGCGCAGCATCGGCGCCTACAGCTCGCAGACCTACCGCCAGGTCGAGGCGCTGCTCGACACCCTCGAGCAGCGGATCCGAGGCACGTAGCCGGAGTGGTCCCGGTCCTGGGCCGGGTCTCTGGGAGCGGCGGCCTGCTGCACGACGCCTGGTCCGCACGCCGGCTTCGGTTGCCGTCACTCGCCGGGCTGCCGGCCCGCCTTCGCGCCGGGCGCCGAGCCACCACCCCACGAGTCCGGTTGGTCACGGGGGCCGGGACAGGAGTCGGGGCTACTCCGGCTCGCCGGCGATCAGGTACGTGCCGTCGTCGAAGGTGAGCTGGAGCCGGCACCTTGTCGGTGTCGCGCGAGCCGTCGTCGAGCCGGTAGGCGACGTCGTAGTCGACCGTCAGCGCCCCGGGGTCGGCGTCCTCGCTGGTGGGCGTGGCGCTCTCGACCTTGTCCCAGAATCCGCAGGTAGCCGTCAGGTACCCGCTCTCGCGCTGGAAGGCGGGGGTCAGCCGGTCGAAGACCTGCTGCGGGTCCGAGGGCGCCGTCCGGAGGTAGTCGCGCACGAAGGTCTCGATGCCCGCCGGGGTCGCGGTGGGAGCTGGGGCTCGGCGAGGTGGTCGACGAGCCGGACGGGCTCGGCGTGGACGTCGCGGGGTGGTCGGCGTGTCGTCCCGGGCGTATCCCATCCCGGCCGGAAGGGCCACCAGCACGACGCGGCCGGCGCGGTCACCGCCACCGCGATCATCGCCCACACGGCGATCCCCGACGGCGCTCGACCTCGACCGACGGGCTTCTCGTTCGTCGGGGCGGGCGGTGCCTCCGCCCGGGGCTCCGGCGTGGCGGCGAGCAGACTGGCGGTCGCGTCGTCCTCCACCTCCGGGTCCGGGTGCTGGCCCGGACGCTCCGGCCGGTCGAGCCGGTCCTGGGCGGCGGGGGAACGGGATCCGGTGCGCGTGAGCTGCGGGTGGAGGCAGGCGCCGTGCGCAGCTCCGTCCTCGAGGTACGCCGCGACCTGCTCGGCGCTCCAGCGCTGGTCGGGGTCGTGCACCATCAGGTGCTGCACCAGCGGCTCCAGCCAGCCGGCGCGGGTCATCGGCGGCGGCGGCTCGTTGACGATCCGGTAGAGCGTGCCCATCACGTTGCCGTCCTCGGTGCGGTACGGCGCGTGCCCCTCGAGGGCGTGGAACAGCGTCGCGCCCGAGCGACCACATGTCGCTGGCCGGGGTCGCGGAGCGGCCGGTGCCGACCTCGGGGGCGAGGTAGCCGGGGGAGCCGACCAGCTGGCCGGTGCGGGTGGTGCCGACGTCGCCCTCGAGGCGGGCGATGCCGAAGTCGCCGAGCTTGACGTGCCAGGACGGGGTGACCAGCAGGTTGCTGGGCTTGACGTCGCGGTGCACGATGCCGGCCGCGTGCGCCGCGGCCAGGGCCTGCGCGGCCTGGAGGGCCAGCCGGGCGGTGGTGGTCAGGTCGAGCGGGCCGATGCGGCGGACCAGCCGGGCGAGGTTCTCCGACTCGACCAGCTCCATCACCAGCCACTGCTCGCCCTGCTCCACGACCAGGTCGAAGACCCGCACGACGTGCTGGTGCGTCGAGCATCGCGGTCACCCGCGCCTCCTGCCGGGCCCGGCGAGGTCACGCTCCGAGGCGTCGCGGGCACCGATCCGCTTGGCCGCGACCTGGCGGCCGAGCACGACGTCCTCGGCCAGCCACACCTCGCCCATGCCGCCGCGACCGACGACCCGCTCAGGCGGTAGCGCTTCGGCGATCAGGGGGGCTGTCGTTGGCACGCCTGCAAGGTTAGGACCTGTGCGGACCCGTAGCCTCGCCCCATCGGTCCGTGAGCGCGGACGACCCCCACACCACCACGGCCACCTGCAGCCTCGAGGAGCGAGCGTGACCTGCACCGCTGGCACGACCTGGTGACCCCGGTGGATCCAAGGTGAGCGCGGCAGAGCGCACCGGGCGGACGCACGCAGCGGACCGGTTGTGCCTCGAGGCCGCTTCCGCGGTCGGCCTGCCGGAGGTCGGTGTGGCCCTGGTGGCGGTGGGCGGGTACGGCCGCGTCGGAGCTGGCGCCGTACAGCGACCTGGACCTCGTGCTGGTCCACGACGAGAGCGTCGAGCCGGGCAGACTGGGCCGCGAGCCTCTGGTACCCGCTGTGGGACTCCGGAGCCAACGTCGACCACTCGGTGCGCACCCCGGCCCAGGCCAACGAGCAGGCCGCGGCCGATCCGCGGGTGGCGCTCGGGCTGCTCGACGCCCGGCACCTGGCCGGCGACCCCAACCTGACCCTGCGACTGCGCACGACGCTGCTCAACCAGTGGCGACGCGATGCGCGTGAGCGGCTGCCCGAGCTGCACAAGCTGGTGTCCGGGCGCGCCGACCTGCTCGGGCGAGCTGGCCCACTCCTCGGTGCCCGACCTCAAGGAGTCCGTCGGCGGGCTGCGCGACGCGACCGTGCTCAAGGCCCTGGTGGCGAGCTGGCTGGTCGACGTCCCGCACGCCGAGCTGGAGGCCTCACGCGCCTCGTTGCTCGACGTGCGCGACGTCCTGCACGCGGTGGCCGGGCGGGCGACGGACCGGGTGGTGCCGGAGTACTGGCCCGACATCGCCGAAGGGCTCGGACTGCCCGACGCGACCGCCGCGCAACGTCACACCCGCGCCCTCGGGCGGCGGATCACGCACCTCTCGCGGCTGACCTGGAGCCGCGCGGAGGCCGTGCTGCGAGCGCCCGCCGGTGCGCGGTGCCCGGCGCCCACGGCTCGAAGCGATCGGCGCCGGGGTGGCGATCGCGAGCGGCGAGGTGGTGCTCGAGGCGAGCGCCCGCCCGACCGGGGACCCGACGCTGCTGCTGCGGGCGGCCGCCGAGGCAGCCGAGCGCGACCTGGTGCTCTCGCCGACCACCGCGGCGCGGCTGGTGCGGGAGTGTCCGCCACTGCCCGACCCGTGGCCGGACGCAGCGCGCGACCTGCTGGTGCGTCTGCTGGCCGCCGGGCCCCGGCCTGCTGCCGGTGTGGGAGACGCTGGAGGAGACCGAGGGGATCGACACGTTCCTGCCCGAGTGGGAGCAGGTCCGGCTGCTGCCGCACGCCTCGGTCGTGCACCGCTTCACCGTCGACCGGCACATGGTCGAGACCTGCATCGAGGCGTCGTCACTGATCCGGCGCGTCGCGCGTCCCGACGTGCTGATGGTGGCCGCGCTGCTGCACGACATCGGCAAGGGCCGGCTGGTCGAGCACAGCGTGGCCGGTGAGCCGGTGGCCCGCGAGATCGCGGCCCGGATCGGGTTCGACGACCGCGAGGTCGAGCTGGTCGGGCACCTGGTCCGCTGGCACCTGCTGCTGCCGGAGACGGCGACCACCCGCGATCCCGACGACCCCAGCACGGTGGCGACGGTGACCGACCGGATCCCCGAGCGTGAGGAGCTCGAGCTGCTGCTCGCGCTGACCGAGGCCGACGCCCGGGCCACGTCCGAGAAGGCGTGGACGTCGTGGCGCTCCTCGCTGGTGCTCACGCTGTTCCGGCGCGCGATGAACGTCCTCTCGGACCAGCCGGTCTCCCGTGACGAGGACCCGAACACCGTCGTGCCGGACAAGATCCGCGCCGATCCGAGCAAGGTGTGGGTGGAGGTCGAGCCGACCGACGACGGCAGTCAGGTGACGGTCGTCTCCGGCGACCGGATCGGGCTGCTCGCCGACGCGGCGGCCATGCTCGCCCTGCAGCGCGCACCCGGTGCGCGCGGCCCGGGCCTGGACCGTGGACGACGTCGCCGTCTCGGTGTGGCAGGTCGCCGACACCGAGCTCGACCAGAGCGTGCTGCTGCAGCGGCTGGAGAACATCGTCGAGGGCCGCCTCGACGCCGAGGACCAGGCTGGCCCGACGCACACCGGTCGCGCTGGAGCCCACCGTCGCCGTACGCCCCGAGGCGTCGGCGCGGGCGACCGTGCTGGAGGTCCGCACGGCCGACAAGCCCGGTGTGATCCACGCCGTGTGCCGGGCCCTGGCCCGCAAGCAGCTCTCGGTGCGCTCGATGCACGTCACCACGCTCGGGCCGCAGGCGGTCGACGTCTTCTACGTCCAGGAGCCGGCCGCCGGGGCGCTCAGCGACTGCACGCCGCCGAGGCGGCCCACGCCGTACGTGCGGCGCTCGCCGACACGGTTAGGCTGGACGACCAGGCTCCACGCTGAGCCGGGCCCCGACCGCACCGCACCTGATCCTCAAGACCACCCCAGAGACGCCGAAGGACTGACCGCCACCGTGTTCGCCACCCTCTCCGACCGGCTCGCCGACACCTTCAAGAACCTGCGCGGCAAGGGTCGGCTCTCCGAGGCCGACATCGACGCCACCGCTCGCGAGATCCGGATCGCGCTGCTCGAGGCCGACGTCGCGCTGCCGGTCGTCAAGGAGTTCGTCGCCGCGGTCAAGGAGCGCGCCCGCGGCGAGGAGGTCAGCGGCGCGCTGAACCCGGCCCAGCAGATCGTCAAGATCGTCGACGACGAGCTGGTCACGATCCTCGGCGGCGAGACCCGTCGGCTGCGCTACGCGAAGAACCCGCCCACCGTGATCATGCTGGCCGGGCTCCAGGGTGCCGGCAAGACCACGCTCGCGGCCAAGCTGGCGCTGTGGCTCAAGGACCAGGGCAAGAGCCCGATGCTGGTGGCGGCCGACCTGCAGCGTCCCAACGCCGTCACCCAGCTCCAGGTCAACGGCCAGCGGGCCGGGGTCACCGTGTTCGCTCCCGAGCCCGGCAACGCCCAAGGGGTCGAGAACGGCGGAGACCCGGTCGCAGGTCGCGCGTCGCTCGCTCGAGGAGGCTCGCCGCACCCTGCACGACGTCGTCATCGTCGACACCGCCGGACGCCTCGGCGTCGACGCCGAGCTGATGCAGCAGGCCGCGGACATCCGCGACGCCGTCAACGCCCGACGAGGTGCTGTTCGTCGTCGACGCGATGATCGGTCAGGACGCCGTCGCCACCGCGCAGGCCTTCCTCGACGGGGTCGGGCTACGACGGGGTGGTCCTGACCAAGCTCGACGGCGACGCCCGCGGTGGTGCGGCGCTGTCGATCCGGTCGATGACCGGCAAGCCGGTGATGTTCGCCTCCAACGGGGAGAAGCTCACCGACTTCGACGTCTTCCACCCCGACCGGATGGCCTCGCGGATCCTCGACATGGGCGACATGCTCACCCTGATCGAGCAGGCCGAGAAGACCTTCGACCAGGATCAGGCGGCCAAGGCGGCCGGCAAGCTGATGGGCCAGGGCGGTGAGTTCACCCTCGACGACTTCCTCGAGCAGATGCAGCAGGTCCGCAAGCTCGGCTCGATGTCGAAGATCATGGGGATGCTGCCCGGGATGGGGCAGTTCCGCGAGCAGATCGACAACTTCGACGACCGCGAGGTCGACCGGATCGAGGCGATCATCCGCTCGATGACGCCGGCCGAGCGGGCCAACCCGAAGTCGATCGACGGCTCGCGCCGGGCGCGGATCGCCAAGGGGTCGGGCCGCGCCGTCTCCGACGTCAACCAGCTCGTCGACCGGTTCTTCGAGGCTCGCAAGATGATGGAGTCGATGGCCCGTGGCGGCGGCATGCCGGGCATGCCCGGCATGCCCGGCATGGGGATGGGCAAGCGCGCCAAGGCCCGTCAGGCTCCGCAGTCGAAGAAGGCCAAGGGTGCGCGCACGAGCGGCAACCCGGCCAAGGCGGCCCAGCAGGCCGCTGCGGCCGCGGAGGCCGAGTCGAACCGTCCGGCACCCAACCCGTTCGGGGTCAAGGAGGGTGCCGAGCCCGACGCTGACTTCGACCCCAAGGACTTCCAGCTGCCCGCCGGCATGGAGAAGTACCTCAAGTAGCTCCCGCCAGATAGCGTCGCGGACATGGCTGGCGTACTGAGGTTCCGTGGTCCCGTCCTGCCCGACTCACCCGAGGCGTCCCGCGACCTGTACGTCGTCGACGGGCGGGTCACCTACGAGCCGCAGGCCGGTGCCGAGACCGCGGCGGAGGGCTGGATCGTGCCGGGCCTGGTCGACGCGCACTGCCACGTCGGCCTGGACGCCCACGGTGGCGTCAGCGAGGAGGAGACCGAGGCCCAGGCGGTGGCCGACCGCGACGCGGGCGCACTGCTGCTGCGCGACTGCGGCTCACCGGTCGACACCTCGTGGATCCAGCGACCGCGAGGACCTGCCCCGCCTGGTCCGCGCGGGGCGGCACATCGCGCGCACGCGGCGCTACATCCGCAACTACGCCCACGAGGTCGAGCCCGAGGACCTCACGGCGTACGTCGCCGCCGAGGCGCAGCGCGGCGACGGCTGGGTCAAGCTCGTGGGGGACTGGATCGAGCGCGAGGCTGGAGACCTGAAGCCGTCGTTCCCGGCCGAGGCCTTCGCGGCCGCCATCGAGACCGCGCACGCGCACGGCGCCAAGGTCACCGCGCACTGCTTCGGTGAGGAGGTGCTGCCGATGCTGATCGACGCCGGGATCGACTGCATCGAGCACGGCACCGGGCTCTCGAGCGACCTGGTCGAGTCGATGGTCGCCCGGGGCACGGCCCTGGTGCCGACCGTGGTGAACCTGAACAACTTTCCCGACTTCGCCGCCGCTGCCGGCGCCAAGTTCCCGGCGTACGCCGAGCACATGATGGCCCTGCACGCCCACCGCCGGGAGACGCTGATGGCGGCCTACGACGCAGGGGTGGCGATCTACGCCGGCACCGACGCCGGCGGGGTGCTCCCGCACGGCTCGATCGCCGACGAGGTGCGTCGAGCTGGCCGCGTGGGGCCTGTCGGCCGAGGACGCCCTCGCGGCGGCGTCGTGGCGGGCACGGGCGTGGCTGGGCCACGAGCCGCTTCTCGCCGAGGGGGCGCCCGCCGACTTCGTCGTGCTCGACGCCGACCCGCTGGCCGACCTCACCACGCTGCGGCGGCCCGCTCGTGTGGTGCTGCGCGGACTGGTCGTCGCCTGATCCAGGAGGCGACGCGCGGCCTCACGAGGTCGGTGCCGGCCCGACCGGGGCGTCGTACTTCACCAGGGCGCAGTTGCGCTTGAGCAGCTCCTCGGCGACCCGGTTGCCGGTGCGGCGGTCGATGACGTCGCGCCAGATCTCGTTGCGGCGGAACGTGTCGGGCCCGCGGCGCTCGAAGCGCTCGTCGCGGGCGTGCACCGAGTAGGAGTGCTCCGGCTCGCGGTCGCTGCGGATCTCACCCTCGAGGTAGCGCTCTCCCACCCGCGTGCTCAGCACGAACGTCGCGTCGGTGTCGTTGCGCACCACCAGGTCGACGTAGTTCCACACGATCGAGCAGCCGACCCCCCACGGCAGCACCCGGCCGTTGTCCGGGAAGGGGTCGAAGCTGTGCTCCGAGCGCTCCAGCATGGTCATCGAGGAGTGCATGAACATCCAGACCAGCAGGTTGGCCAGCTGGCAGATCCCGCCGCCGACGCCGGCCTCGGCCTGGCCGTTGGAGAGCTTCATCCCCTCCACGAACCCGCGCTGCGCCGTGCAGTTGCCGACCACCTTGTTGAACGAGAACGTCTCACCCGGCCTGATCACGACCGAGTCGACCAGGTCGCACGCCAGCCCCAGGTTGACCACCTTGTTGTGCTGCAGCCACATCTCCGACTCGCCCAGCTGGCGCAGCAGCAGGGACTTGTGCTGCTTGACCCGGTACGGCGTCTCCGGGCTCGCGCCGCGCTGCGCCCAGGTGACGTCGCTGCGCCACCAGGCGACGTGGCGGCGGACCTGGTGGTAGCGGACCGCGAGCGGGTACAGCGCCGGGTACCGCTCGGCCAGTCGGCGCGGGCGGGTCGGGGGAGCCTCGAGGGCAGCACTGCGGACCGAGAAGGCGGGCACGACCCGATGATGGTGGGAGAAGTTGCTGATGGCAACGACCGACCTCCGGCGATTTCGCCCAGGAGCCGGCTCTCTGGCAGACTGCTCGCCGAGTCCTGTGCGTTCGGTCCCTCTCAGCCGACCGGCCAGGCACCCCGGACGTCGGCGCGTCGTACCCACCGATCAGCGCCCGCGTCCACCACGACACTGAGCAGCAAGGAGACACCACACACGTGGCCGTCAAGATTCGTCTGAAGCGCATGGGCAAGGTCCGTCAGCCGTACTACCGCGTCGTCGTCGTCGACGGCCGGAAGAAGCGGGACGGCAAGGTGATCGAGGAGATCGGCAAGTACCACCCCAAGGAGGAGCCCTCGTTCATCGAGGTCACCTCCGACCGGGCGCAGTACTGGCTCGGCGTCGGCGCGCAGCCGAGCGAGGCCGTGGCCGCGATCCTCAAGATCACCGGTGACTGGCAGAAGTTCAAGGGTCTTCCGGGCACCGAGGGCAGCCTGCGGGTGGCCGAGGCCAAGCGGGACAAGACCGAGATCTTCAACGAGGCGCTCAAGGACGCCGCCAACGAGCCGAAGGCCGGGGCGACGACCACGAAGAAGGCCGCGAAGAAGTCGCTCAAGGGTGCCGACGGTGAGGAGCCGAAGGCCGACGCCCCGAAGGCCGAGGAGCCCGCGGCGGACCCGAAGCCCGACGAGGCGGCGACCACCGACGAGGCCGCGACCGAGTCGAGCGACGAGTCGGCGGCGACCACCGAGGCTGCGGCCGACGCGGACGCCGAGGCGAGTCCCACCACGGGCGAGGCCTGAGCCGGTGCTCGCTGACGCGCTCGAGCACCTGGTGCGGGGCATCGTCGAGCACCCCGACGACGTCACGGTCGTCGACAAGGAGCTGCGCCGCGGTTCGATCCTCGAGGTCCGGGTCCACCCCGACGACCTCGGCAAGGTGATCGGTCGCGGCGGGCGGACGGCGACCGCGTTCCGCACCGTCATCTCGGCCCTCGCGGGCCGGGCCGGCGCCCGGATCGACTTCGTCGACGTCGACCGCCAGCGCTGACCCTCCCGTCAGGTGGTCCCGAACGCAAGGCCCGCGACACACCGTCGCACCGGGGTCGTTCGTTCGGGACTACCTGTGGACAGGCCCTTCGACGCGCTTCGCTGGCGCTCACTGCTCAGGACAAGCCCTTCGACGCGCTTCGCTGGCGCTCGCTGCTCAGGACAAGCCGTTGCCGTCCAGCAGTCGCACCACCTCGGGGGCGTCGGCGGCGTAGCCGTAGCGACCGGTGAGCACCTCCAGCAGCACCCCACGCAGCCGCTCCCTCGGGAGCGGCACTCGTGCGTGCGGGGCGATGTCCACCTCGGCCAGCAGCAGCTGCATCGCCGGGGCGTGACCGGCCCCGCCCTCCGTGCCGTGCTCCGGGGCGTAGCCGCCCACCGGCAGGACCTGCACCCCGTTGCGCTCGTAGAAGGCGATCCGGCGCCGGCGTACGTCGCTCTCCTCGAGGTCGTCGATCTCCTCGTCGGGGTCCTCCACGTCGAGCAGCAGCTGGGCGGCGTCGCGGGAGCGGACCCAGTCCTCCAGCGCGTCCCACATCCGGGTGCCCGAGCCGCTGCCCTTGTGCACGGCGACGAAGTAGCGCAGGAAGACCGATGCCTCGCCCAGGTCCCGGACGACGGCAAGGCCGACCGGGTCCGGGTTCGCACTCCCGACGAACGCCAGCACGTGGTCGACGGCCAAGTCGGCGAAGGGCACCCGCAGCTCGGCCGGGAACGCCTCGACGTAGGCCGCCTCGAGCAGGTCCGCACCCGGCTGCGAGAGCTGCCCCACCGGCACCACCGTCAGCGGCTCCACACGAATCGCCCTCCCACCATGGTGCGCAGCACCTCGATACCGGCCAGGCCTTCCCCGCCCGCCGGGTCCACCGTGCCGGGATCCTCGGAGAGCACCACGAGGTCGGCGAGCTTGCCGGGCGTCAGTGAGCCCAGGCGGTCCTCCACGCCGGAGGCCTCGGCCGAGCCGAGGGTGAAGGCCCGCAGCGCCTCCCGGCCGGTCAGGGTCTCGTGGGAGGCGAACGACGCACCGTCGCGGGTGACGCGGTGCGCCAGCGCCTGCATGCCGAGCAGCGGGGCGCCGTCCACGACCGGCCGGTCGGAGGAGCCCGGCAGCACCAGCCCGGCGTCGAGCAGCGTCCGGGCCCGGTAGGCCCACCCGACCCGCTCGGTTCCGAGCGCCCGGATCATCCCGTCGCCGATCTCCTCCACGAAGCGGGCCTGCGGCACGGGGACGACGCCCAGCCGGGCCGCCCGCTCGAGCTGGTCGGGGCGCGAGACCCCGAAGTGCTCGATGCGGTGCCGGCAGCCCGGTCGTGGCTGCTCGGTCTGCGCCCGCTCGTAGGCGTCGAGCACGAGGTCGATCGCGGCGTCACCGATCGCGTGCGTGGCGACCCGCCAGCCGGCCCGGTGGGCCGCGACGATGGTCTCCGTCAGCGTGCCGGCGTCGTCCTGCAGGTAGCCGGCGTTGCCGGGGGAGTCCGCGAACTCGGCGGTCATCGCTGCCGTGTGCCCGATCAGGGAGCCGTCGGCGAACACCTTGAGCGGCCCGATCCGCAGCACGTCGTCGCCCAGCCCCGTGCGCAGGCCGAGGTCGAGCCCGCGGTCGAAGCCGTCCGCCGGGTGCGCGGCCAGGGCGTGCAGGGCGTCCGAGGCGACCATCAGCTCGACCCGCACGTGCAGCAGACCGCGCTCACGCGCACCGAGGTACGCCGCCAGCTCGGCCGGGGACTTGCCGATCCAACCCCCGCCGATCCCGGCCTCGACGACGGAGGTGATCCCCTCGGCGAGGTAGCGCTGACCGGCCAGGTCGATCGCCTCGACCAGCTGCTCGAGCGGGTAGGGCAGCACCAGGGGCGCGACGAGGTTCTGCGCGGTCTCCTGGAGCAGCCCGGTGGCGTGCCCGTCCGGGTCGCGCACGATCCGCCCGCCGGGCGGGTCGGTGGTCTCGTCGTCGATGCCGAGGTCGACCAGCGCCGTCCGGCTGACCACACACATGTGACCCGACTTGTGCTTGAGCCAGACCCGGCGACCGGGCGCGACGCGTTCGAGGTCGTTCACGTCGGGGTGCCGTCCGGTGCGGTTCTCGTCGTAGCCGGAGCCGACCAGCCAGGGCCCGCCGTCATCGGGGTCGTCCAGCACCTCGTGCCGCTGCGCGAGCCGTTCCAGGAGCTCGTCGAGGTCCTCGGTGGCCAGGTCGACCTCGGCCAGCGAGAGGCCGTACCACGCCATGTGGTTGTGCGCGTCGTGGAACCCCGGTGTCACGACCGCACCGTCCAGGTCGACGACCTCGCGCGCGGACACCTCCTCCAGCGCCACCACCCGGTCACCCAGGATCGCCACGGCGTCGGCCTCGGCGGGTCCGCCGCTCTCGTCCACGGTGATCACTCGGGCGTTGCGCAGCAGCAGGTCGGCCTGCAGCCCGTGGGTCGTGCGCCCGTCTCTCGTGGGATGAGTCACGGCGTTCCCTCCAGCAGGTGCTTGGCGACGCGTTCGGACGGTGTGCGCGGGAGGTCGTCGCGGCGCTCCCAGTAGCGCGGCACCTTGAACGCCGCGAGCCGTCGCACGACACCAGTCCTCGAGGTCGGTCGTCGTGGCGTCCGCCACGACGTAGGCCTTGATCTCCTCCCCGCGGATCTCGTCGGGGACGCCGACCACCGCGACCAGCCGGACCGCGGGGTGGGCCAGCAGCACGTCCTCGACCTCGCGGGCCGCGACGTTCTCGCCCGCCCGACGGATCATGTCCTTGGTCCGTCCGACCAGGTAGAACCGCCCCTCGTCGTCGGTCCGGGCCAGGTCACCGGTGCCGAACCAGCCGTCGGGGTCGTACGGCGAGGGGTGCCCGAGATAGCCGTGCATCATCCCCGGCCCGCGCAGCTGCAGCTCGCCGGCGCTGTCGAGGCGGGCCTCGCGGTGCGCCGCGGGCCGGCCCAGGCAGCCGGTCCCGACCAGGACGTCGTGCTCGTCGGGGGTGACCCGGATGTCGGCACCGGTCTCGGTCATCCCGAAGCACTCGAACCACGGCACGCCCCAGCGGGCCTCGATCTCGGCGTGCCGGGCGGGCGGGATCGCGGAGCACTGCACCGCGCGCAGCCGGTGCTCGCGGTCGGTGGGGGAGTCCGGCATCGCCAGCAGCAGCGTCGGCATCGCGGCCAGGCAGTAGAAGTAGGTCACGCCGTGGCGGCGCACCTCGTCGAAGAAGGTCGAGGGATGGAAGCCGTCGAGGACCACCAGGTGCGCACCGGAGGCCAGCGAGGCGACCAGGTTCCACTGCGGGTCGACGTAGGAGAGCGGCTGGGCCGTGAGCATCACGTCGTGCTCGTCCAGGTAGGGGTGGCCCTGGACCAGGCTGGCGGCCAGGGTCGTCCAGTAGCGGTGCGGCAGCAGGCAGCCCTTGGGGCGGCCGGAGGTGCCGGAGGTGTACTGCACGTTGAGCACGGTGTCCGGGTCGACCGGCCGCTGGGTGAAGTCCGGCGCGCCCCCGGCGCCGGGGGTGATCGCGTCGTACGCCGTTGCGGCGGTGCCCGGTCGGGCCCGCTCGACGAGGTCGATCAGGTCGGGCTCGGTGACCACCAGGCGCGGGTCGGTCTCGGCGAGGAGGTGCCCGGCGTCGACCGGCCCGTAGCGCACGTTGAGCGGGACCACGGCCACGCCCAACCGGGCCGCCGCGAGCCAGAGCAGCGCGGACTCGGCCCGGTTGTGCAGCATCAGGCCCAGCCGGTCACCGGCGACGAAGCCTCGCCCGGCCAGCGTGCCGGCGTAGGCCGCGGACCGCTCGGCGACCTCGGCGAAGGTGAGGGCGGCCCGGTCGGGGAAGGTCCAGGCCGGGCGGTCGGGCCAGCGCCGGGCGGCTCGCTCGACGAGGGAGGGCAGGTCGGCGGGGATCTGCCCAGGGTTCTGCCCAGGGATCTGCCCAGGGATCTGCCCAGGGATCTGCCCGGGGATCTGCGCCGGAAGGCTCACGGCGACGTCCGGGGCTGGTCGAACTCACCGGACGTCGAGGTGCGCAGGGCGTTGTGCACCTCGGTGCCGAGCGCCTCGTCGAGCGTCGCGTCGAGCCCGGCGTCGAGAACCTGCTTGGCCAGGGCCAGCGACGTGCGCGGGCGCGAGGCGAGGCGGGCGGCGATCTCCTGCGCGACGGACTCGTGCTCGCCCGCGGGCACGGAGCGGGCGACCAGTCCGATCTCCGCGGCCCGCGCCCCGGTGACGTGCTCGCCGAGGAACATCAGGTCCTTGGCCCGGGCCGGGCCGACCAGGGCCACCAGCAGCCGGGAGATCCCCCCGGTCACGCTCAGGCCGACCTCCACCTCCGGGAAGCCGAAGCGGGCGTCCTCGGCAGCGACCACCAGGTCGCAGGCGAGGGCGAACTCGGCCCCGGCTCCGAGCGCGTAGCCGTGCACTGCGGCGACCACCGGACCCTCGAAGGACCGGACCAGCCGGGTGACGTCCTGGATGCGCTGCAGGCGGTCGGTGGTCTGCGCCGCCGTCTCCGGCGGCAGCTGCTCCTTGAGGTCGTGCCCGGCACAGAAGGCCCGGCCCCGCCCGGCCAGCACGACCACCCTCGCCGCGTCGTCGGCCGCGCGGCGCAGTCCGGCCAGCAGGTCGTCGACGAGCCGGACGTCGACCGCGTTGAGCCGGTCGGGCCGGTTCAGGTGGAGCGTGGCGACGCCGCCGGCCACGGTGTAGTCGACGGTCGACGGTGGGGACTGCTGCACGCTGGAAGACACTCGGGGAGACTAGTCCCGTGAACGAGGTCGAGGTCTGCGTGGGCCGTATCTCCAAGGCGCACGGCGTGCGCGGTGAGGTGACCGTCGAGGTCCGCACCGACGAGCCCGGGAAGCGGTTCGTGGTGGGTGCCCGGCTGGCCCTGCGGGGCAAGCACCCGGGCCTGCCGCCGGTGGCCACCGTGTCCGCCGTACGCCGGCACCAGGAGCGGCTGCTGCTCACCATCGCGGAGATCCCCGACCGCACGGCCGCCGAGGCCGCCCGCGGTGCGCTGCTCTACGTCGACCTGGCGCCCGACGAGGTGCCCGAGGACCCCGAGGAGTTCTACGACCACCAGCTCGTCGGGCTGAGCGCCGTCGACACCGCGGGTGTCGCCCTCGGCACGGTCACCGAGGTGCTGCACCACGGCGCGCAGGACCTGCTGGTGATCACGCGGACCGGTCGGGCCGGCGAAGCCGAGGTGCTGGTGCCGTTCGTCGAGGCGCTGGTGCCGGAGGTCGACCTGTCCGCCGGCCGGCTGGTCGTCGCCGACCGGCCGGGGCTGGTCGGCGGCGTGGCCGAGGAGGCGCGCGAGTGAGCGCCGGATGAGGATCGACGTCGTCACGATCTTCCCCGACTACCTGGCTCCGCTGGACCTCTCGCTGCCCGGGCGGGCCCGTCGGGCCGGGGTCTTCGAGCTCGCGGTGCACGACCTGCGCCGCTGGACCCACGACCGGCACCACAGCGTCGACGACTCACCGACCGGTGGCGGAGCGGGCATGGTGATGAAGCCCGAGCCGTGGGGCGAGGCGCTCGACGAGCTCGCCCCGGACGGTGCGGTGCTGGTGGTGCCGTCGCCGGCGGGGGAGCGGCTCACCCAGGCCGTGGCGGCCGACCTGGCCACGCGCGAGCACCTGGTGTTCGCGTGCGGTCGCTACGAGGGCATCGACCAGCGTGTGCTCGAGGACGCCGCCCGGCGCCTGGAGGTCCGCGAGGTCTCGCTCGGCGACTACGTGCTCAACGGCGGTGAGGTGGCCGCGCTGGCGATGGTCGAGGCGGTGGTCCGGCTGCTCCCCGGCTTCATGGGCAACGCCGAGTCCCTCGCCGAGGAGTCCCACGGGGCGGTCGGGGAGCTCGGCGGCCTGCTGGAGTACCCCGTCTACACCAGGCCGGCCTCGTGGCGCGGCCACGACGTGCCCGAGGTGCTGCTCTCGGGCGACCACGCCCGGATCGCGACCTGGCGCCGCGAGCAGTCCGAGCGCCGTACGGCGCAGCGTCGCCCCGACCTGCTCTCGCCCTCGGTCGCCGACGAGGTCGAGGTAGGCCCCGCCGTACCCTCCGACGCCGGTGAGCTCTGGGTGCTGATGCGCGCCTGCTGGGTGCAGGAGGCGCACGACAACCCGGGGGTGCGGATCCCGGCACTGCACGAGTCGCTGGACGACGTCCGGGCCTGGTTGGCCCGGGACACGGTCCTGGTGGCCCGCGCCGCCGGTCGTCTGGTCGGGGCGGTGCTGGGTCGCCGCGAGGGCGAGGAGTGGTACGTCGGGCGGCTGATGGTGGCCGGGGACCTCACCGGTCGCGGGCTCGGTCGCCGGCTGCTCGAGCTGGTCGAGTCGCTGGCCCCCGCCGACGCCACCGGGTTCGCCCTGGTCACGGGGGCGGGCAGCGCGCGCAACCTGCGGATGTACAAGCGAGCCGGCTACCGGGTCGTCGCGGAGGTCGAGCCCGGCGTCCTCCGCCTGGGCAAGCGCCGGGGCGGGCGCCGGGATCCACGGTGAGGCGGGCCGCGGTGGGACGGGTGCTGATTTCGCCGTACCCGGCCCTCTCTGGCAGAATCAACACTTGGCCCAGTCGGCCGAAGGATCGCGGCGAGGAACGCACGCCGGGTCTGCGTCGAGCTCCTGCCACAGGGGGAACCTCACGCCGCCGGCCACCCGCACCTCGCTGGGCCCACTCCTGAACACCATCCAACCGCGGTTGACCTGTGGCACTCGCGAGGAGAAGCCATGACCAACGTCATCGACGACCTGAACGCCGCCGCCCTGCGCGACGACGTGCCCGCCTTCCGTGCGGGCGACACCATCAAGGTCCACGTCAAGGTGGTCGAGGGCAACCGCTCCCGGGTGCAGGTCTTCCAGGGCGTCGTGATCAAGCTCCAGGGTGCCGGCGTGGGCCGCACGTTCACCGTCCGCAAGGTCTCCTTCGGGGTGGGTGTCGAGCGGACCTTCCCGATCAACTCCCCGATCTTCGAGCAGATCGAGATCGTCACCCGCGGTGACGTCCGGCGCGCCAAGCTGTACTACCTGCGCAACCTGCGTGGGAAGGCCGCGAAGATCAAGGAGCGCCGCGAGGCGTGATCTCGGCGGCTGCCCCGACGAGTGCGTCGGAGCCTGCGCCGGACCCCGGGAGCCACCCCGTAGGCTCGCGTCCGTGACGAGGTCCGGGGCGCGATCGCTTGGCGATCGCAGGGAACGAAAGCAGCTTCCGCTCTGGCAGGAGACCATCCTGCTGCTGGTGATCGCACTGGGCCTGGCCATCGTGATCAAGGCCCTGTTCGTGCAGGCCTTCTACATCCCGTCGCCCTCCATGGAGCCGCAGTTCGTCAAGAACGACCGGATCCTGGTCCAGAAGGTCTCCTACTGGGGCGGTGGCAACCCGAGTCGTGGCGACACCATCGTCTTCAAGGACCCGCCCGACGCCCACTGGCTGGAAGCATCCGACGTCGGGTCGCCGACGGGGCTGAAGAAGGCGATGGAGGTGATCGGCCTCTATCCCGCCGGCGGGCACCTGGTCAAGCGGGTGATCGGCATCGGCGGTGACGAGGTCAAGTGCTGCGACACCCAGGGCCGGGTGACGGTGAACGGCAAGGCGCTCAACGAGAAGTCCTACCTGCCCAAGGGCACGGTGCCGTCGCTGACCAAGTTCGACGTCAAGGTGCCCAAGGACCACGTGTGGGTGATGGGCGACAACCGCGGTGACTCCGCGGACTCCCGCGCGCACATGGGCAGTCCGGGTGGCGGGTTCATCGGCGACGACCTGGTCGTCGGCAAGGTCTTCGCGCTGGTCTGGCCGCTCGGCCGCGCCGAGATCATCCACCGGCCCGCCACCTTCAGCTCGATCCCGGCCGCCGGGAAGTAGGGACGGTGGGTGTGCAGTGAGCGTCCTGCCCCGCGGCCTCACCCTCCGGCGAGACGCCGGACCCTACGGCTACGAGCGAGCGCTTCGCCGTGCCGGGATGGCCCACGTCGCCGGGGTCGACGAGGCGGGCCGCGGTGCGTGCGCCGGGCCGCTGGTCGCCGCGGCGGCGATCCTGCCGGAAGGGGCGCGCGGGCGAGTGCCTGGGCTGGCGGACTCCAAGCTGCTCACCGCGAAGGCTCGTGAGCGGTGCTACGAGCAGGTTCTGGGCCGGGCCCTGGCCTGGTCCGTGGTGGTCGTCGAGCCGGGCGAGTGCGATCGTCTCGGCATGCACGTGGCGAACATCGAGGCGCTGCGGCGCTCGCTGGCCCGCCTCGCGGTGCGACCGTCGTACGTGCTGACGGACGGGTTCCCGGTCGACGGTCTGGAGATGCCGGGCCTGGCGATGTGGAAGGGCGACCGGGTCGCGGCCTGCATCTCGGCGGCCTCGGTGATCGCGAAGGTGACCCGCGACCGGATGATGGCCGCGGAGCACGAGCGGTGGCCGGCGTACGACTTCGCGACGCACAAGGGCTACTGCACCAGCGAGCACCAGGTCGCGCTCGACGAGCACGGCCCGTGCCCGATCCACCGGTTCCGGTTCGTCAACGTGCGTCGGGCGGCCGGGCTGCCCGAGGCTCCGGAGCCGCTGTCGCTGGCCCCCCAGCTGGACCTGTTCAGCGACGACCCAGAGGAGATGAGTGCACGATGAGTGCGGAGGACCTCGAGAAGTACGAGACCGAGATGGAGCTGACCCTCTACCGCGAGTACCGCGACGTGGTCGGCATCTTCAAGTACGTCGTGGAGACCGACCGGCGGTTCTACCTGTGCAACACCGTCGACGTGAAGGCGCGTACCGAGGTCGGTGACGTGTTCTTCGAGGTCTCGATGACCGACGCCTGGGTGTGGGACATGTACCGTCCGGCGCGCTTCGCGAAGAACGTCAAGGTGCTCACCTTCAAGGACGTCAACGTCGAGGAGCTGAGCCCGGCCGAGATCGAGCCGCCCAAGCCGTAGGGCGCGCCGCCGGGGTCCTTCCGGCTCCACACCCGGTCGTCGGACACCCGACGTCCACAGGGGTCGGCTGCACCGGCCCGTTCGCGCCTGCACCCGGTCAGCATCGGGTCCAGGAGGTGCGAGATGACCAAGCGAGCGCAGAAGTTCGGGGAGTACGGCGAGCGCGTCGCGGCCAGGTTCCTCATCGACGCCGGGATGGTGGTGCTCGACCGGAACTGGCGCTGCGAGGCCGGTGAGCTGGACCTGGTGCTGCGCGACGGCGACGTCGCGGTGTTCTGCGAGGTGAAGGCGCGCAGCAGCGCCGAGTTCGGGTCGCCGATCGAGGCCGTGAGCCAGACCAAGGCAGTGCGGTTGCGGGTGTTGGCGGGGCGCTGGCTCGAGGCGCACGACCTGCACCCGAGCGACGTCCGGATCGACCTCGTGGGGGTGCTCCAGGACGGACACGGCCGGGCCGAGGTCGAGCACGTGCGGGGAGTGGGCTGATGGGGTTCGCCACGGCCCGGACCGTCTCGCTGGAGGGAGCGACCGGGCACGTCATCGACGTCCAGGTCGACGTCAGCCCTGGTCTGGTCGGCACCTCGATGGTCGGGCGCCCCGACACCTCGATCTCCGAGTCGCGCGACCGGTGCCGTGCAGCGGTGCAGAACTGCCACCTGGAGTGGCCCGTCACCAAGCGGGTCACCATCCTGCTCTCCCCGGCCGACCTGCCCAAGCACGGACCGCACTTCGACCTCGCGGTCGCGGTCGGGCGTGCTCGCCGCCTACACGGCGACTGCCGGTCGAGGCGCTCGACGGGGTCGTGCTGATCGGCGAGCTGAGCCTCGACGGCCGGCTGCGAGCCGTGCCGGGAGTGCTGCCGATGGTGCTGGCCGCGTCGCAGCGGGGCTTCGGCCGGGTGATCGTGCCCGAGCCGCACGTCGCGGAGGCGGCGATGGTGCCGGGCATGGAGGTGATCGGAGCGCGTTCGCTGCCGCAGGTGCTCGCGGTCCTGACGGGGGCCGAGGACATCCCGGAGGCCCCCGAGGTCGAGCCGATGGCCAGCGTGCCGCTGCTCGCCTGGCGCGGCGCCGAGCGCTTGGCGGAGGTGGACCTCGGCGACGTACGCGGCATGGCCGACGCCCGCTACGCCCTCGAGGTCGCGGCCGCGGGTGGGCACCACCTGATGCTCAGCGGGCCCCGTGGAGCCGGCAAGACCACCCTGGCCGAGCGGATCCCGGGCCTGCTGCCCGACCTGGAGCTCGATGAGGCGCTGGAGCTCACGGCCATCCACTCCCTGGCGGGCATCTTCAACCCCGGGTCGGCGCTCGTGCGACGCCCACCCTTCTCGGCGCCGCACCACTCCGCGAGCCGGGCCAGCCTGATCGGCGGAGGCACCGGACGCGTCCGGCCCGGTGAGCTGAGCCGGACCCACCTCGGAGTGGTGCTGCTCGACGAGTTCCCGCTCTTCCGCACCGACATCATCGAGGCGCTTCGCGAACCGCTCGAGAGCGGCGAGGTGACCATCGCGCGCGGTGAGGAGGTGGCCGTCTTCCCGGCCCGCTCGATGGTGGTCATCGCGGCCAACCCGTGCCCGTGCGGCAACTACCACCCGCTGCACCGCGACAACACCTGCTCCTGCACCGAGGTCAAGCGGCGCGCACTACCAGGCCCGGCTGTCCGGGCCGGTGATCGACCGGATCGACATCACCCGGCACGTCGAGCCGGTCACCCGGCACGAGGCCGAGGACCCGCTCGCGGTGCACGAGACGACGGCGGTCGTCCGCGACCGCGTCACGGTCGCACGCTCGCGTCAGGGCGCCCGCTACCTCGGCACCTACTGGCGGCTCAACTCGGAGATCCCCGGTGCCGCCCTGCGCGAGCGCTGGCCGTTGAGCGACGACGCCCGGATCCGTCTCGACGACGAGGTGTACGCCGGTCGACTCACTCACCGCGGTTCGGTCCGCGTGCACCGGCTGGCCTGGACGGTCGCCGACCTCCGCGGGGTCGCCCAGCCGGGCACCAGCGAGGTCGAGGTCGCGCTCCGGCTGCGCACCGGACGCCCCCTTGACCTCGACACCCTGCGGCCACGGTGCAGCGACGACCTGCTCGAGCTCCCCGATCCCGACCCGCTGCCCGAGCCCTTTCCGCACCCCCTGTCCGACGTGCCGGACGTGCGGCGATGAGCAGCCGCGAGGCCGCGTCCGCGAGCGAGCAGGACCGGGTGGCCCGCGCGGCCCTGTGCCGGCTGGGGGAGCCCGGCGACCCGCGGCTCACCGGGACGGTCGCGGACCTGGGTGCGCCGACCGTCTACGCCCACCTGCTTCGGCAGAAGGGTCCGGACGGGCTGGCCACCGACGTGGCCCAGCGGCTCGGGGCCATCGAGCCGGTCGCCGACCTCCGGCGTGCTGGCGCGCGAGGCATCCGGTTCGTGGTGCCGGGTGACGACGAGTGGCCGCACGGCCTGGCCGACCTCGGCTCGGCCGAGACCGTGGCCGGCCGTGGTGGTGCACCGCTCGGGCCTGTGGCTGCGCGGGCCGCTGCGGCTGCACGAAGCGGTGCGCCGTGCGGTCGCCGTGGTCGGGGCCCGCAGCGCCACGACGTACGGCGCCGACGTCGCCTCCGAGATCGGCGCGACCGTGGCCGGGGCCGGTCACACCGTGGTGTCGGGAGCGGCCTACGGCATCGACCAGGCCGCCCACCGTGGCGCCCTGGCCGCGCGTGGACCGACGATCGCGGTCCTGGCCTGCGGGGTCGACCGCGCCTATCCCAGCGGGCACCGTGAGCTGATCGACTACATCGCCGACACCGGGCTGCTCGTCTCGGAGCTCGCCCCCGGCTGTGCGCCGACCAAGCTCCGGTTCCTCGCCCGCAACCGGATCATCGCGGGGCTCGCGAGCGGCACGGTCGTGGTGGAGGCCGCGATCCGCAGCGGAGCGCTGAACACCGCCACCTGGACCGCCCGGCTGAACCGCATAGTGATGGGGGTGCCGGGACCGGTGACCAGCGCCCCCTCGGCCGGGGTGCACCAGCTGATCCGCGCGCGCGACGCACTGCTGGTCACCCGCGGCGCCGAGGTGCTCGAAGCGGTGGCGCCGGTCGGTGACCACGTGCTGCTCGAGCCACGGGAGCCCGAGCGCCCGCACGACTCCTTGGACCTGCTCGACCAGCAGGTGCTCGACGCCGTACCGGTCTCGCGAGCCGCCTCGATGTCCAGCATCGCGCGTACCGCGGGGCTCGCCCTGTCGGCCGTGACCAAGTCCCTGGAACGTCTCGTGGACGTGGGTCTCGTCGAGCAGCGTGGTGACGGGCACCGGCTGCGCCGGGAGGTGCGGACATGAGCCCCGGACCTCTCAGGCGCCCTACTCGCAGCCCGTGCCGTCGCCGTCCCGGTCGAGCGATCGGCTGTAGCCGGGTTGGCCCCGACGGATCGGTGCCTTGCCGGCGGCCCGGACGGCGTCGCAGTTGCGCGTACGAGACCGGACCGCTTCCTCCCGCGGACCCGCGCGACGTCGTTGCGACCGAGCCGGCGCGTGGCTGGCTGGTGGGCCTGCCCGGTGTCGGACCGGGATCACTGATGTCCTGGTCGACGCGGGTGGGGGCGCGAGTGACGTCCTCGGTGGCCGGCTGCCCCGGGCACCCGGTCAGCACCCGCTCGACGGCGGCCTTCTCGGCGGGGGTCATCGCGAGGGCGTACTTCGTCTTCACCGCCACCTGGCGGGCGACGTAGGCGCAGCGGTAGCTCTGCGCCGGCGGCAGCCAGGTGGCCGCGTCGCCGTCCCCCTTCTGCCGGTTGGTGTGGATGTCGACGGCCAGCAGGTTGAGCGGGTCGTTGGCGAGCGCGGCGCGCATCCGGATGTCCCACCTGCCGGCTCCGGTGGCCCAGGCGTCGCCCAGGGCCACGACGTGGTCGATGTCCACCGGGTCGCCGTCCCCACGCCGGAAGTCGATCGTGGTGGCCGTGTAGGGGTCGGCCAACCGGCCCGTCAGCACGACACAGCTGCCGGTTCCGGGCTTGAAGGTCTTGCCGGTGACGTCGCGGCCCAGGATGTCGTTGCGGGTGTCGCAGCCGTTGCGGTCGGCGTCCAGCCAGGCCTGACCGAACCGGTCACGGTCGTAGCCGGTCATCGGCCCCCGGCCCTTCACCGTCAGGACCGCGAGCTGGGCCAGGGCGGTTCCGCGCGCCGCGCGTCGCGGCGCCGGCGAGGCGGTGGTCGGCGCGGGTGGGGTGGCGGACGCGGTGACCGAAGGGCTGGGAGCGCGGGCATCCGCGTTCGCCGTCGTGGCCTGAGCCGGGGGCGCCGCCTGGTCCTCGAAGCCGCACCCGCTGAGCAGCACCAGGCTCAGGCACGCGACGGCCAGCGCACCTCGCCGGAGGCGTGCCGGTACTGACGTGACGTGCCCGAGCCGCTGATCGTCCACGTGCCTGATGGTCTCCCGGGCGGTCGCGATTGTCCGGCAATCGGGGGATCTCCCGCGATTCGGGTAACGGCGCGGCGGCGGGGGTGTGTTGCCGAGCTGTCCGACCAGCCTGGCTGGTGCTCGGCGCAGCCCGCTGCGCTCTCGCACCTCCGCCGTGCCCGACCGGCGTCGGACGACACTCTCCTCCCGCAGTATTTCGCTGTCACACCACTAGATTGGTCAGGTGTCGCGGACCGAGGAGCTGCCGGAGCCGATGAGCCAGGTGCTGGCGGCGTACGAGCGGCACCTGAGCGCCGAGCGTGACCTCACCCCGCACACCGTCCGCGCCTATCTCGGTGACGTCGCGGGGATGCTTGCGCACGCGAGCGCCCTCGGGCACGTCGACGTGGCGAGCCTGGACGTCCGCACGCTGCGCAGCTGGCTGGCCAACCAGCAGACGCGAGGCAAGGCCCGTGCGACGTTGGCGCGTCGGTCGGCGGCGATCCGGGTGTTCTGCGCCTGGGCGCACCGGACCGGCCGGATGACGAGCGACGCCGGCCTGTTGCTCGGCTCGCCCAAGGCGCACAAGAGCCTCCCCGCTGCCCTCGGGGTCCAGGAGGCGCGCGCCCTGCTGGAGGCCGCGGCCCACGCCGCCGACGACGGCAGCCCGACGGGTGGGCGGGACGCCACGATCCTCGAGCTGCTCTACGCCACCGGGATCCGGGTCGGTGAGCTGTGCGGCCTCGACGTCGACGACCTCGACCGCGACCGGAGGGTGCTGCGGGTGCTCGGCAAGGGCCGCAAGGAGCGCACGGTGCCCTACGGCGTGCCCGCCGAGCGCGCGATCGAGAGCTGGCTGGTTGCCGGTCGCCCCGCGCTCGTCGTGGCCGGGTCCGGGCCCGCACTGTTCCTCGGCGCCCGTGGCGCCCGTATCGACCAGCGCGCTGTCCGCACCCTGGTCCACCGTCGGCTCCAGGACGTCCCGGGCGCGCCCGACCTCGGCCCGCACGGCCTGCGCCACACCGCGGCCACGCACCTGCTGGAGGGCGGGGCCGACCTGCGCACCGTCCAGGAGCTGCTCGGGCACGCCTCCCTGGCGACCACGCAGATCTACACCCACGTCTCGACCGACCGGTTGCGGGCGGCCTACCGGCAGGCGCACCCGCGAGCCTGAGCCGACGGCTCGAGCCGGTCAGGCACCGCGCAGCAGCCGGTGCACGAGTGCCAACGGCGGCCAGGCCTCCCGTCCCCGGCGCAGCAGCGTGAAGGCTCGCAGCGAGACTCCCGGGTCGCGCAGCGGCAGCAGCCGGACCCCGGCGTCACCGGACCAGCCGGCCGGGAGCAGGCCCACCCCGAGGCCGGCCGAGATCAGGTCGTCGACCAGCTCCAGGCTGTCGGCCCGGTGAGCGATCCGCGGTGAGAAGCCGGCGGTCCCCGCCAGGATGCGCACGACGTCCTCGTCGGCGGTGTTGCGCGAGTTCACGATCCACTCGGCGTCGGCGAAGCGGGCGAACACCTGCGCCGCCCCCTGCGCGAGCTCGGGCTCGTCGCGCCGGGACCCCGAGGTGCCAGGCCGCCGACCACAGCTGATGCACCTGCAGGGCCGGGTCGTAGGCCGCCGGCGCCAGGTCGTAGTCGTAGATCAGGGCGAGATCCATCTCGTCGGCCTCGACCAGCGCGATCGCCTCACCGGGCTCGTGCTCGTGCACCACCAGCCGGACCTCGGGGTGTTCCGCGGACAGGGTGCGGATCACCGGCAGCAGGGAACGACGCACCCCGGTGGCGAAGGAGGCGACGCGCAGGGTCCCCCGCGGCGCGGCGTCGGGATCGAGGTCGAGGCGGGCCTCCTCGAGCGCACTGAGCACGGTGACCGCGTGAGCGGCGAGCCGCCGGCCGGCGGGCGTCAGCCGGACCCGGCGGCCGTCGGGCTCGAGCAGAGGCACGCCGGCCTCCCGGGCCAGCACCCCCAGCTGCTGGGAGACCGTGGACGTCGTGGTCCGCATCGCTTCGGCGACCGCGCGCATCGAGCCGAGCCGGGACAGCTCGAGCAGCAGCTCGAGGCGGCGTGGGTCCATCACCAGACTGTCCATCATCGGCGAACGAATTGTCCATCGCGTTCACGTGGACACGGATGATGGATCTGCGCTCAAATCAGCGTCATGACCTCGACCCTGACCCCGACGACCAGCCGGGCCGGCCGCTCCCTGCCGCCGACCCGGGCCGGCGCGGCCATGGCGCTGGCGTCGATGACGTGCGTCCAGCTCGGCCTGGCCACCTCGGTCGGCCTGTTCGACCGGATCGGGCCCGAGGGTGCGGCCTGGCTGCGACTCGGCTTCGCGGGCCTGATCATGCTGGTGCTGCTGCGCCCGCGCCGGCTGACCCGTCGCGGTCTTCTCGGCGGGATCGCTCTCGGCGTCGTGACCGGGGGAGTGACCCTGCTGTTCATGGCGGCCGTCGCCCGACTGCCCCTGGGCACGGCGAGCGCACTGGAGTTCCTCGGACCCCTCAGCGTGGCGGTGGCACGTGGACGTGGCGGTCGCACCCTGCTCTGGCCGTTGCTGGCCGCGGCAGGGGTCCTGCTGCTGACTCGTCCCTGGCACGGCGAGGTGAGCCTGGTCGGGGTCGGGTTCGCGCTGGGGGCGGCGGTCTGCTGGGCCGGCTACATCCTGCTCACCCAGCTCGTCGGCGACGAGCTCCCCGGGGTCCAGGGTCTGGCGGTCTCGCTGCCCGTTGCCGCCGTCGTCGCCACGCTCGTGGTCGGACCGGACACCTGGGCCCGGCTGACCTGGTCGCTGGTGCCGATCGGCATCGGCCTCGCCCTGCTCCTCCCGGTGCTGCCGTTCGCCCTGGAGATGCTGGCGCTGCGCCGGCTCAACACGGCGGCCTTCGGCACTCTGATGAGCCTCGAGCCGGCCATCGCCACCGTGGTCGGGCTGGTCTTCCTCTCCCAGGTGCCCGGCCTGCTCGCGGTCGTCGGCGTGCTCCTGGTCGTCACGGCCGGTGTCGGCGCGGAGCGCACCGGGGGGCGCGACGACCAGACCGGGGCTCCCGAGCATGCGGTCGCCATGGAGGCGACGACCGGGCGATAGAGCCGTCATGACGCGGGGAGCCCCGTGAGCGGGAGCAGTCGCACCGGCACCCCGCCGACCAGCACCAGGGGGTCGAGGTACGTCGTGCCGCGCAGCAGGCCCCAGTGCAGGCACGCCCGGGGCAGGCAGTGCGACCCGCCCGCTCGCAGCGTGCCGATCACCTGGCCGCGTCCGACGTGCTCACCGACCCGGACCGAGGCCTGCACCGGTTGGTACGTCGTGCGCCCGAACCCGTGGTCCACCACCACCACTCCTCGGCCCGCGAGGGAGGCGGCGAAGGTGACCCGCCCGGCCAGCGTCGAGCGCACCGGCCGTCCCGCGCGCCCGAGCAGGTCGACGCCACGATGCCCCCGGCCGTACGCCGTGTCGGGCGGGTCGAACCCGCGGGCGACGGGCGGGCGGGGGTCCAGCGGCCAGACGCCCCTGCCCACCGGCACCGGTCCGAGCGCCGGCGAGCCGCGTCTGGACGCCCGGGCCACGTGACCGGGCCGGCACCGCGGGGACGGCGAGGGCCGGGCGGGGCAGCGGTCCGGGCAGCAGGAGCAGCGGCACCAGCAGCGCCACGGGACCACGGGATGCATGCCGGCCACGATCGCCGGACCGGTCGACCGCCCGCCGCGGGCGGTCGAGCCGGACCTGTGGACAGCGCGCCGGGCCGCGGCGCCTGTGCACGATTGGTGTCCGCGCCGCACCGCTGACCTAGACTGTCACCAGCAGTCCTCCGGGACTGACTTCGCACGCTCGATTCCGCACCGCGCGCACGCTGCGCACCGCGGGGCAGCACACCGTCGGTCCCGGCCAGAAGCTCGGTCGGGTCGGTCCGCTGTCCGGGCGTCAGGGCAGGCGGCACCCGTCGTACTGCATCGAACTGAGAAACCGGTTCGGCGGCGTCTGCTGCCCGGACCACGAGACAAAGGACCGATCGAGCCCATGGCCGTCGTCACCATGCGCCAGCTGCTGGAGAACGGTGTCCACTTCGGACACCAGACCCGCCGCTGGAACCCGAAGATGAAGCGCTTCATCATGACCGAGCGCAATGGCATCTACATCATCGACCTGCAGCAGTCGCTGTCCTACATCGACACCAGCTTCGCGTTCATCAAGGACACCGTGGCGCGCGGCGGGACGATCATGTTCGTCGGCACCAAGAAGCAGGCCCAGGAGGCGATCGCCGAGCAGGCGACCCGCGTGGGCATGCCCTACGTCAACCAGCGCTGGCTGGGCGGCATGCTGACCAACTTCCAGACCATGAGCCAGCGGATCAACCGGCTCAAGGAGCTCGACGAGGTCGACTTCGACACCGTCGCCGGCAGCGGGCGCACCAAGAAGGAGCTCCTGCAGATGCGCCGCGAGCAGGTCAAGCTCGACAAGACCCTCGGCGGCATCCGCGACATGGGCCGCACCCCGTCCGCCGTGTGGATCGTCGACACCAACAAGGAGCACCTCGCCGTCGAGGAGGCGCGCAAGCTGCACATCCCGATCATCGCGATCCTGGACTCCAACTGCGACCCGGACCTGGTCGACTTCCCGATCCCGGGCAACGACGACGCGATCCGCGCGGTCGGGCTGCTGACCCGCGTCGTCGCCGACGCCGTCGCCGAGGGCCTGATCGCCCGCTCCGGTGCCCGCGAGGGCGGCGCCGAGCGACGGCGCCACGATCGGCTCCGACGAGCCGCTCGCGGACTGGGAGCGCGACCTGCTCGCGGGTGACGCCGACAAGGCCGCCGTCGCCGCGACCGGCGGCGACACCGCGAGCCGAGGCCGCGGCCCCGGCGGCGCCCGCGGCACCCGGCCGCCACCCCGGCCGCCGAGGCCACCGGTGCCAGCGCCGAGTCGACGCGAGGCCCCGGCCGCGCCGGTCGAGGCTCCGGCAGCGCCGAGCCGACCACCGAGGCCGCGCCGAGCCGGCCGCCGAGACCACCCCGAGCCGGCCGCAGACGCTCCGGCTGAGGCCGCCGACCAGCCCGGCGCGCTGGCCGACCTGCCCCGACGAGGCGCCGTACGGCGCGGACTCGGCGAAGGCGGCCGAGGACGGTCCGGCCCCGAGGGCTTCGAGATCAAGGGCAACGCCGACTCCGGCAAGTTCCACGCCCCGAGCAGCCCCTGGTACGACCGCACCAAGGCCGAGGTCTGGTTCAAGACCGAGGCGGCGGCCGAGGCCGCCGGTTTCGTCAACGCCCAGAAGAACGACTGAGCGGACCCGAGTCGGGACCGACGGACCGCACAGCCCGACCGACATCTCGAGAAGAGGTACCCATGGCGAACTTCGCCGCTGCCGACGTCAAGAGGCTCCGTGAGCTCACCGGCGCCGGGATGATGGACTGCAAGAAGGCGCTCGAGGAGACCGACGGCGACTTCGACGCCGCGGTCGACGTGCTGCGCACCAAGGGGGCCGCCAAGGCCGCCAAGCGGGGTGCCGAGCGGGAGGCCACCGCCGGCCTGGTCGCCACCTCCGGCGGTGCCCTGGTCGAGCTCAACTCCGAGACCGACTTCGTGGCCAAGAACGACGAGTTCATCGCGGCCGCCCAGCAGATCGCCGACGCCGCGGACGGGGCCAAGGCCGGCGACGCGGAGGCGCTCAAGGCGGTCACGGTCGGTGACAAGACCGTCGGCGAGGTGGTCGAGCAGCTGGCGATCACCATCGGCGAGAAGATCGAGATCGGCCGCGTCGCCTACTTCGAGGGCCCGGTCGTGACCTACATGCACAAGCGGGCCTCCGACCTGCCGCCCGCCGTCGGCGTCCTGGTCGAGTACGACGGTCCCGACGCCGAGGCCGCTCGTGGCGCCGCGATGCAGGTGGCGGCGATGAGGCCGCAGTACGTCTCCCGCGACGAGGTCCCCGAGCGACGTCGTCGACAAGGAGCGCGAGATCGCCGAGGCGACCGCGCGCGAGGAGGGCAAGCCCGAGCAGGCGCATCGCCGAAGATCGTCGAGGGTCGGCTCAACGGCTTCTTCAAGGACGTCGCGCTGCTCGACCAGCCGTCGGTGACCGACTCCAAGAAGTCGGTCAAGGCCGTGCTCGACGAGGCCGGTGTGACCGTGAAGCGGTTCGCCCGGTTCGAGGTCGGCGCCTGATAGACCGGTAGGTTCGCCCCGACGTGGTGGAGAGGGGCCGATGATGCAGCACGCGCAGGCATCGTCGGCCCTCTTCGCGTCTGCCGAAGGCGAACATCCGGGAAGGGGATCGGCGATGACCGGGTACGGACGGGTCCTGCTCAAGCTGTCCGGTGAGGTGTTCGGCGGCGGCCAGGTCGGCGTCGACCCCGACGTCGTCCAGGGCATCGCCCGCCAGATCGCCGACGTGCAGCGCTCCGGCGTCCAGGTCGCGGTGGTGACCGGCGGCGGCAACTTCTTCCGCGGCGCCGAGCTGCAGCAGCGCGGCATGGACCGGGCGCGCGCCGACTACATGGGCATGCTCGGCATCGTGATGAACTGCCTCGCCCTCCAGGACTTCTTGGAGAAGGAGGAGGTCGAGACCCGCGTGCAGACCGCGATCACGATGGGCCAGGTCGCCGAGCCCTACATCCCGCGGCGGGCGATCCGGCACCTCGAGAAGGGCCGGGTGGTGATCTTCGGCGCCGGCATGGGCCTGCCGTACTTCTCCACCGACACGGTCGCGGTGCAGCGGCGCTGGAGTCGCGGTGCGAGGTGGTCCTGGTGGCCAAGAACGGCGTCGACGGCGTCTACACCGCCGACCCGCGCCAGCGACCCGTCCGCGACCAAGCTCGACTCCGTGACCTACGACGAGGCGATCTCCCAGGGCCTGCGGATCATGGACCAGACGGCGTTCGCGCTGTGCGGGGAGAACAAGCTGCCGATGGTCGTGTTCGGGATGGAACCCGACGGGCAACATCCTGCGGGTCGTGCAGGGTGAGAGGATCGGCACGCTGGTCACCGCCGACTGACGGCGTACGCCGCGCAGCCGAGCCCCGACCAGCGACCGACCAGCGGCGACGAACGATCCGGCAGCAGCCGGGCGAGGAGAGAGACGCACGTGATCAACGAGACGCTCAACGAGGCCGGCTCGAAGATGAAGAAGTCCGTCGAGGCGACCCGCGAGGAGTTCAGCGCGATCCGCGCCGGCCGGGCCCACCCGAGCATGTTCGCCAAGCTGACCGCCGACTACTACGGCACCCCGACCCCGATCCAGCAGCTGGCCGGCTTCACCGCGCCGGAGGCGCGGATCATCCTGGTCCAGCCCTACGACATGGGCGCGCTGCCCGCGATCGAGCGGGCGATCCGGGACTCCGACCTCGGCGTCAACCCGTCCAACGACGGCAAGCTGATCCGCTGCGTGTTCCCCGAGCTGACCGAGGAGCGCCGCAAGGAGTACACCAAGATCGCCCGGGGCAAGGCCGAGGACGGCCGGATCTCGGTGCGCAACATCCGGCGCACGGCCAAGCAGTCGCTGGAGAAGCTCGAGAAGGACGGCGAGGTCGGCAAGGACGACGTGACCGGTGCCGAGAAGAAGCTCGACGCGATGACCAAGACCCACACCGACGAGATCGACGAGATGCTGAAGAACAAGGAGGCCGAGCTGCTGGAGGTCTGAACGACCCCAGCGACTCGTCCGGCCATGGAGCCCCGCCGATGACCGACACCAGTCCCGCGCCGGCCAGCGTCGGCGACGCCCACCGCCGCCCGGACCGACGCAAGGGCCCCGGCCGGGCGGGTCGCAACCTGCCGGCCGCGATCGCGTCCGGGCGTCGTCCTCGGGGTGCTGATCGTCGACCTCGCTGGTGTTCTACAAGCCGGCCTTCATGCTGATCGTGGCGGCCGCCGTGCTGGTGGCGATCTGGGAGCTGCACCGCGGCTTCCAGGCCAAGGAGATCGACCTGCCGCAGGAGCCGCTGATGGTCGGCGGCGTGGTGATGGTGGTCGGTCGCCTTCACGTTCGGCCCGCCGGTGCTGGTCACCGCCACCGCGGTCACCGGTCTGGTCACCATGCTGTGGCTGCTGCGTCGTGGCATCGACGGGTTCGTGGCCAACTCCACCGCGTCGCTGTTCACGCTGTTCTACATCCCGTTCCTGGGCTCCTTCGTCTCGCTGCTGCTGGCCGAGGACGGCCATGGCGGGAGGGACGGCGTCAAGGGGATCGTCACCTTCATCGTGGTCACCATCGCCTCCGACATCGGCGGCTACATCGCCGGCGTGCTGTTCGGCAAGCACCCGATGGCGCCGGTGATCTCGCCGAAGAAGTCCTGGGAGGGCTTCGCGGGCTCCGTCGTCGGCTGCGTGCTCGCCGGCGTCCTGCTGGTCGCCCTCTACCTCGACGCCGCCTGGTGGATCGGGGTGCTGCTCGGGCTGATCGCGGTGGTGATGGCGACGCTCGGCGACCTGGTCGAGTCGGTGATGAAGCGCGACCTCGGGATCAAGGACATGTCGCCAGGTGATCCCCGGCCACGGCGGCCTGATGGACCGGCTGGACTCGCTGCTGGCCACCATCGCCCCGATCTGGCTGCTGCTGCACTACCTGGTGTTCTAGCGGCGCCGGCTGCGGCGGCGCGAGGTCACGTCATCCCAGTTCAGCGTGCGCTCGGTCGCCCGGTCCCAGTTGGTGCGCTCCGAACGACGCCGCTCGGGCCCATCGCCGACTCCCACCGCGCTGCGCGGTGCCAGTTACCGCGCAGGCCCTGCAGGTCCGACCAGTAGCCGACCGCGAGCCCGGCGGCGTACGCCGCACCGAGCGAGACCGACTCGGAGACCAGCGGTCGCTCGACGGGTACGCCGAGGACGTCCGCGACGACCTGCATCAGCAGGTGGTTGGCGGTCATCCCGCCGTCGACCTTGAGCCGGCGCAGCCCGATGCCCGAGTCGGCGACCATCGCATCGACCACCTCGGCGGTCTGCCAGGCGGTCGCCTCGAGCACGGCGCGGGCGAGGTGGCCCTTGGTGATGTACGACGTGAGCCCGACGATGATGCCGCGCGCGTCGGGCTGCCAGCGCGGGGCGTACAGCCCGGAGAACGCCGGCACGATGTAGCACCCGCCGTTGTCCTCGACCGTGCTGGCCAGGGTCTCGATCTCCGGGGCCGACGCGGATCAGGCCGAGCCCGTCGCGGAACCACTGCACCAGTGAGCCGGTCATCGCGATCGAGCCCTCGGTGGCGTAGACCGGAGCGGCTGCCCGGGCACGGCGTAGGCGACCGTCGGCAGCAGGCCGTGGGTGGAGTGCGGCACCCGCTCGCCGGTGTTGAGCAGCAGGAACGAGCCGGTGCCGTAGGTGAACTTCGCCTCACCCTCGCTGAAGCAGGTCTGGCCGAACAGCGCCGCCTGCTGGTCGCCGAAGGCGCCGGCGATCGGGACGCCGGGCACGACCGTCGTGCAGGTGCCGTAGACGTGCACGTTGGGCCGGATCTCGGGCAGCATCGCCCGTGGGACGTCGAGGGCGTCGAGCAGCCGCTGGTCCCAGTCGAGGCGCGTGGATGTCCATCAGCATCGTGCGGCTGCCGTTGGTCGCGTCGGTGACGTGCACGCCGCCGTCCGGCCCGCCGGTGAGGTTCCAGATCAGCCAGGTCTCCATGGTCCCGAACAGCACCTCGCCGCGCGTCGGCGCGCTGCTGCAGCCCGGGCACGTGGTCGAGCAGCCAGCGCAACCGCGGCCCGGAGAAGTAGCCGGCCGGGGTCAGGCCGCAGACCTCCTCGAAAGGCCTCGGCGTCGGGGCCGCGGTGGATCTGCGCGACCAGCGGCCGCCGTCCGGGTGTCCTGCCAGGTGATCGCCCGGTGCACCGGCACGCCGGTACGCCGGTCCCAGACGACGGTCGTCTCGCGCTGGTTGGCGATGCCGACGGCGGCGACGTCGGACGGGCCCAGACCGGCACCGCGCAGGGCGTCGCGCACGACGCGCTGGGTGTTGCGCCAGATCTCGGCGGCGTCGTGCTCGACCCAGCCCGGCTGGGGAAAGTACTGGTGGTGCTCGAGCTGGGCGACCGAGACCATCCGGCCGCCGTGGTCGAAGAGCAGGCACCGCGTCGAGGTGGTGCCCTGGTCGATCGCGGCGACGACACGTCCGCGCGCTCGTCTGCTCTCGGAGCCGCTGCCCGTGCCGGTCCCGGGCGTGCTCACCGTCGCACCCCCAGCTCCCGGGTCACCTCGCGTGCGGTGTGCACGCGTCTGCTCCACCAGCCCGCGACGTGCGGCGCCCGGCGGCGTCGAGCACGCGCTCCTGGGGCCCGAGCACGGCGAGGCCGCGGCGACCGTGAGACCGCCCGTGCCCGCGGATCGGTGCGGCGACGGCCGCGACGTCGGGTCGGTGCTCACCGGCCTCGACGGCCCAGCCCGCGCCGGCGTACGTCGTCCAGCTCGGCGAGCAGGGCGCCACGGTCGGTCCGGGTGCCCGCGCTGAACCGCGACCAGCGGCAGTGACCGGGCGGGCGCGGTGCCGGGCACGTGGGCCAGGAGCACCTTGCCCAGCGCGGTGGCGTGCAGCGGACGGAGCTCCCCGGTGGCCAGACCGCTGGCGGCACGTCGTCGGGCCGGAACACGTGGTGCACCAGCGCGACGGCGTCGTCGTGCGGCACCGCCACGCTGGACCGCGAGCCGGGTGCGGGCGGCGAGCTGGTCGGTCCAGTTCATCGCCCGCGAGCGGAGCACGTTGCCGTCGACGCCGCCACTGCCGAGGTCGGTGAGGTCCGGCACCGAGCCGGTAGCGGCCGGACGCCGAGTCCTGCTCGACGAACCCGACGCCGCACAGGGTGCGCACGATCCCGTGCACCGTCGGCTTGGGCAGGCCCAGCGCCCCGGACAGCTCGGCCAGCCCGGTGGGCCCCGCACCGAGCAGGCGCAGCACCGCCGCCGCGCGCTCGATGGACTGGATCGGACCGGGCACGCGGGCAGCCTAGGGCAGCGTTCGACATGGTCGAACGTGTGTCCTTGACCACACCCCCGGCGCGCAACGAGGGTGAGCGCGTCGGCCAGCGCGGCGCGCACCGAGGGAGGAACGCGTGAAGAAGAACCCGCTGATCGGGGAGCTGCCGCCGAGTTCGCCGGCACCATGATCCTGATCCTGTTCGGCATGCGGGGTCGTGGCCCAGGTGGTCACCCGAAGGGCGGCAGTCCGACGGCAGCGCTCGGCGACCACGACTGCGATCGCCTGGGCCTGGGGCATCGGCGTGACCCTGGGCATCTACGTCGCGGCCCGGATCTCCGGCGCCCACCTCAACCCGGCGGTGACCGTGGCGCTCGCGGCCTACAAGGGCTTCGCCTGGTCCAAGGTCGCTGCCCTACGTCGCTGGCCCAGACCGTCGGGGCCTTCGTCGCCGCGCTGATCGTGCGGTTCACCTACGCCGACCTGATCGGCTCGGTCGACCCCGACCACACCACAACGACCCAGGGCATCTTCTCCACCCTGCCCGGCAACGGGTGCGACCGGACCGGTCAGCATCCCGACGAGCGTCCTCGACCAGGTCGTCGGCACCGCCATCCTGGTGTTCGTGGTCTTCGCGCTGACCACGGCGTGGAACAACCCGCCGCTGGCCAACATCGGCCCGCTGTTCGTCGGCCTGCTGGTGGTCGCGATCGGGATGGCGTTCGGCGCCAACGCCGGCTACGCGATCAACCCGGCCCGTGACTTCGGCCCGCGGCTCGCCTCGCTTCATCACCGGGTACGGCGGGGCCTTCACCGACCAGCACGGCTACCTGTACTTCTGGGTGCCGATCGTGGCCCCGCTCATCGGCGGTCTGATCGGCGGCGGCGCTGTTCAAGTTCCTGATCGAGAACTACCTCACCGACCCGGACCTCGAGATCGTGGGCGCAGACGGCGAGCCGGCCACGCGCGAGGAGATCGAGCCGGCGCGCAGCCGGCCGACGCGACGACACCACCGTCAGCGAGCCCCGCCCCGAGTGCCCGGCTCGACCGTCACCCGGACCGCACGACCACTGTCAACCCGACACCAGCACCGAGGAGACACCCATGCCTGACTACGTAGGCGCCGTCGACCAGGGCACCACCAGCACCCGCTTCATGATCTTCGACCACGGCGGCAACGAGGTGGCCCGCCACCAGCTCGAGCACGAGCAGATCCTGCCGCAGGCCGGCTGGGTGGAGCACAACCCGGTGGAGATCTGGGAGCGCACCAGCTCGGTGATCCAGTCCGCCATGAGCAAGGCGCGAAGCTCACCGCCGAGGACCTCGCCGCGGTGGGCATCACCAACCAGCGCGAGACCACGGTGGTCTGGAACCCGAAGACGGGTCGCCCCTGGTACAACGCGATCGTCTGGCAGGACACCCGCACCGACCGGATCGCCTCCAAGCTCGAGCGCGACGGCCACGGCGACACCATCCGGCGCAAGGCCGGGCTGCCGCCGGCGACGTACTTCGCCGGGCGGCAAGATCAAGTGGATCCTGGAGAACGTCGACGGCGTGCGGGAGGCGGCCGAGAAGGGTGAGGCGATCTTCGGCACGACGGACTCCTGGTTGATCTGGAACCTCACGGGCGGCACCGACGGCGGTGTCGCACGTCACCGACGTCACCAACGCCAGCCGCACCATGCTGATGGACCTCGAGACCTGCGAGTGGGACGACGAGCTGCTCGAGATCTTCGACATCCCGCGCGCGATGCTGCCCGACATCCGCTCGTCCTCGCGAGCCCGAGGGCTACGGGAAGACCCTGGCCAACGGCCCGCTGCGCGGGGAGGTGCCCCTGACCGGCATCCTCGGCGACCAGCAGGCCGCCACCGTCGGGCCAGGTCTGCTTCGAGGTCGGCGAGGCCAAGAACACCTACGGCACCGGCAACTTCATGCTCCTCAACACCGGCACCGAGATCGTGCGCTCGGAGGCCGGGCTGCTGACCACGGTCTGCTACAAGTTCGGCGACGAGCCCACCGTCTACGCCCTGGAGGGCTCGATCGCGGTGACCGGCTCGGCCGTGCAGTGGCTGCGTGACCAGCTGGGCATCATCAGCGGGGCCTGCGCAGAGCGAGGCGCTGGCCCGCCAGGTCGACGACAACGGCGGGGTGCTTCTTCGTGCCGGCGTTCTCCGGGCTGTTCGCGCCGTACTGGCGCTCCGACGCCCGCGGCGCGATCGTCGGGCTGTCCCGCTTCAACACCAACGCGCACCTGGCCCGGGCCACCCTCGAGGCGATCTGCTACCAGAGCCGCGACGTCGCCGAGGCGATGGAGAAGGACTCCGGGGTGCAAGCTGGAGGTGCTCAAGGTCGACGGCGGGGTGACCGCCAACGAGCTGTGCATGCAGATCCAGGCCGACGTGCTCGGGCGTCGAGGTCAGCCGCCCGGTGCTGGCCGAGACCACCTGCCTCGGCGCGGCGTACGCCGCCGGCCTCGCGGTCGGCTTCTGGTCCAACACCGACGAGCTGCGCGAGAACTGGAACGAGGCCAAGAGATGGTCGCCACAGTGGGATGAGGAGCAGCGCGACGCGGGTTACGCCCAGTGGAAGAAGGCCGTGGAGCGCACCCTGGACTGGGTGGACGTCGACTGAGCCCTCGTCCCACCAGCGCTGTCACCCAATCCCTTCGGGAAGGTCATCATGAGATCCGTCGCTCTGTCCCCGCAGTTCCGCCAGCAGTCCCTGCGCGCGCTCGCTGAGGAGGAGCTGGACGTGCTCGTGGTCGGCGGCGGGGTGGTCGGCGCCGGGTGCGCGCTGGACGCGGTGACCCGGGGCCTCAAGGTGGGCCTGGTCGAGGCCCGGGACTTCGCCTCGGGCACCTCGAGCCGCTCCAGCAAGCTCGTCCACGGCGGTCTGCGCTACCTGGAGATGCTCGACTTCGGGCTGGTCGCCGAGGCGCTCAAGGAGCGCGGGATGCTGCTCCAGGAGCTCGCCCCGCACCTGGTGCGCCCGGTGCCGTTCCTCTACCCGCTCCAGCACCACGTGCTGGGAGCGGGTCTACGCCGGCGTCCGGGGTCGCGCTGTACGACGCGATGAGCCGGATCTCGGGCCGCGCCGGGGTGCCCGCTGCACCGGCACCTGACCCGGCGGGGCGCCCGCAAGCTGGTCCCGTCGCTGCGCAAGGACGCCCTGGTCGGCGCGCTGAAGTACTACGACGCCCAGGTCGACGACGCCCGGCACACGATGTTCGTGGCGCGCACCGCCGCGGCGTACGGCGCCCACGTGGCCACCCGGGCCCGCGTGGTCGAGCTGGTCCGCGAGGGGGAGCGGGTGGTCGGGGCGGTCGTCGTCGACCTGGAGACCGACGAGCGGATCACCGGTGCGGGCCCGTCAGGTGGTCAACGCCACCGGCGTGTGGACCGACGAGACGCAGAACCTGGGCGGCCAGCGCGGCGAGTTCCAGGTCCGGGCCAGCAAGGGCGTGCACCTGGTCGTGCCCAAGGACCGGATCCGCTCCGAGGTCGGGTCTGATCCTGCGCACCGAGAAGTCGGTGCTGTTCGTGATCCCGTGGGGCCGGCACTGGCTGATCGGCACCACCGACACCGACTGGACCCTCGACAAGGCGCACCCGGCGGCCAGCTCGGCCGACATCGACTACCTGCTCGAGCACGTCAACTCCGTCCTCGAGCAGCCGCTGACCCGCGACGACGTCGAGGGCGTGTACGCCGGGCTGCGCCCGCTGCTGGCCGGTGAGTCCGAGGCGACCTCCAAGCTCTCTCGCGAGCACGCCGTGGGCCACCCCGCGCCGGGCCTGGTCGTGATCGCCGGCGGCAAGTACACGACGTACCGCGTGATGGCCAAGGACGCCGTCGACGAGGCGGTCTTCGGCATGGAGTCGCACTCGCAGCGCGACGTGCCGGCGTCGGTGACCGAGCGGATCCCGCTGCTCGGCGCCGACGGCTACGCCGCGCTGACCAACTCGGTGCAGCTGCTGGCCGAGCGTTCCGGGCTGCACCCGGTCCGGATCGAGCACCTGCTCGGGCGCTACGGCTCGCTGATCGAGGAGCTGCTCGACATGGTCGCCGAGGACCCTCGCTGGGGGAGCCGCTGGACGAGGCGTCGGACTACCTGCGCGTCGAGATCGTCTACGCCGCGAGCCACGAGGGCGCGCTGCACATCGACGACGCCCTGACCCGGCGGACCCGGCTCTCGATCGAGTCCTTCGACCGGGGCGTCAGGTCGGTCGAGGACGCCGCCCGGCTGATGGCCGGGGTGCTCGGGCTGGAGCGACGAGCAGATCGGGATCGAGGTCGAGCACTACCGCAAGCGGGTGCAGGCGGAGCGGGAGAGCCAGGAGCAGCCGGACGACAAGACCGCCGACGCTGCTCGGCTGGGCGCGCCCGACATGGTGCCGCTCAGCTGACCTCGGCCATGTGCTGCCCGGGCTGGTCGGCGCAGGCCCGCGAGCCGGCACCGGAGGGGGACGTAGGCTGGAGCGGCCATGCCAGTCCGCTACGTCCACCTGGTCCGTCACGGTCACCCGTTGGTGGACCACGACCACGCCGCGTCCGACTGGCACCTCGATCCTGGTGCCGCGGGTCGGGTGCGTGCGCTGGCGGCCTCGGCCCGGCTGCCGTCGCGGGCCACGTGGTTCACCTCTCCCGAGCCCAAGGCGAGGGAGACCGCGCAGCTGCTCACCGACCGCGAGGTCAGCGTCGTCCCCGGTCTGCGCGAGCAGGTCCGGCTGCACGTGGGCCGGATCGCCGACTTCCCGGCCGTGCTGGACGCCGCGTTCGCCGAGCCCCGGCGTCCGGCGTACGACGGGTGGGAGGCGCTCGACGCGACCCGGGCCCGGGCGGCGAGCACGGTGCGGGACCTGCTGCGCGAGCACCCCCGGGGCGACGTCGTCCTGGTCGGCCACGGCACCTATCTGGCCCTGGTGGTCGAGGAGCTGACCGGGCACCCGGCGGACCGTTCCAGCGTCAACGCCCTGGGGATGCCGGACGTCGTGAGCATCCGGATGGGCTCGGACGACTCGGCTCGGGCACTGGTGCCGCGCCAGATGCTGCTCGTGGCGGCGGCGGTGGTCGTGCTCGAGCTGCTGGTCACGCGGGTCGCGGACCAGGCGGGGATCGCGGTGCTGGGCGCCGTCACGATCGCGGGCGCGGTCACGGTCCCGCGCCGCACCCGCGACCTGGGGGTCTCCCTGCTGGTGGGGGTGCTGCTCGCGGTGTTCGTGGTGCTGGGCCTCGACACCTTCCTGCCGCGGCTGGAGCACTGAGCTCCGGGCCCCACGCTCCGACGCGCGACGAGGCCCGGGGTCACGGCGCTGCGCCGCGACCCCGGGCCTCGTCGATGAGGCCTGGGGGACCTACTTGATGAAGCCCTTCGACTTCAAGAAGGCCTGTGCGACCTTGTCCGGGGGCTGGCCCTCGGCGCTGACCTTGGTGTTCATGTCCTGCATGGCCGAGGTGGTGAGCACCTTGGCGAGCGGCTCGAGCACCTTCTGGACCTCCGGGTGCTCCTTGACGAACTTCTCCCGCTCGACGACCACGCCGTTGTAGAGGGGGAAGAACTTCTTGTCGTCCTGGAGCACCGTGAGCTTCAGGGCTCCGATCCGACCGTCGGTGGTGAAGACCTCACCGAAGTCGCAGCCGCCCTTGGCGGTCTGGGTGTAGACCACGCCCGTGCCGAGGGTCTTCACCGTGCCGCCCTTGATCCCGTAGGCCTTCTTGTAGCCCGGGTAGCCGTCGGGACGCGCCGCGAACTCCGACTCCACGCACACGTTGGACTTGGGGTTGGCCTTGATGTAGGCCGCCATGTCCGAGTCGCTCTTGAGGTTGTTCTTCTTGGCGAAGGCCTCGGTGACGGCGAAGGCGTAGGTGTTGTTGAACGGCGCTGCGGGACCCCAGACGAGGTGGTTCTTGGCCAGGTCCTCCTTGGCCGTCGCCGCGGTCTGCTTGGCGGAGTCGAGGATCGGCTTGTCGTTGCCGAGGTAGTTGATCCACCCGGTGCCGTTGTAGTCCCAGTAGACGTCGCTGCCGCCGCGGATCAGCTTCTCGCGGGCCTGGGTGCTGCCCTTGGTGTTGGTCTCGTCGACCGCCTTCGCGCCGGCGGCGCACATCATGTCCAGCGTGAGCTGGCCGAGGATGAGCTGCTCGTCGAACTCCTTGGAACCGGCCTTGACGGTGACCCCCTTCAGCGCGCTGGAGTCGACCGAGTCCGCGGTGATGCCGCTGCAGGCCCCCCCGCCGCTGCTGGCGGACGAGCTCAGCGCGCCACAGCCGCTGAGAGTGGCCGCCGTCATCGTGATCGCGGCAGCGCCGGCGATCGTTCGTTTGCCTGGCTTGATCATCTTGTTCCCCTTCGGATCATGCTTCGAGGTGTTGGTCGTGCCTTGCATCGGCCCAGCTCGACCCGAGACGGATCGAGCGTTCGTAGGACCTAGGTCGGTCGATTCATCGGATTCCCCGCGGGGTGGCGGCGCGCTGCACGACACCACCGAGCCAGTCCATCAGCAGCGCCAGCACGGCGATCATCACCGCGACCGTCGCGGTGGCGATCGGCCGGTTGGTCTTGATCGCGCTGAACAGCGGGAAGCCCAGGCCGCCGGCGTTCAGGGCGTAACCGAGGGGGACGGTGCCCACCGCGAGGACGAGCGCCGTGCGCGCCCCGGCCCCGATCACCGGGACGGCGAGCGGCAGCTCGACCTTGAGCAGGATGGCCGCCGGGGACATCCCCATCCCGCGGGCCGCGTCGAGCACCCCGGGATTGATCCCGTCCAGCCCCACGATGGTGTTGCGCAGCACCGACAGGGCGGAGTAGGCCGTCAGGATCAGGACCACGGCCCAGAACCCGATGGCGTAGATCCCGACGAGGGCCAGCAGCCCGAGGCTGGGTGCGGACTGCCCGATGTTGGCGATCACCAGCACGAACGGGGCCAGCCACTTGGTCTTCTTGCGGGTGACCAGCACTCCGAGCGGGACCGCGATCACCATCACCAGCACCGCGATCGTGATGCTGAGGTAGACGTGCTGGAGGGTGTACTTGGTCAGGATCGAGGCGTTGAGGATGTTGCCCTCGATGGTGTCCAGCTGCTTGCTCTGGACATAGAAGTAGAGCACCACGAGCACGATCAGGGCGATGACCGGCGTGACCAGGTTGCTCAGCGCGATGACGCGCTGGCCGGGCTTGGTCGAGGCCATCACGGTCGATCGCACCGCGGCCTCGGCGGCGGGCTGCTCGTCGGTGGTGTCCGGCGGACTGGTGTCGAGGCTCATCAGGCGTCGACCGCACTGTTGGTCTCGTCCTCGCGCCGGTGCACCCGGCTCAGGATGGTCGCGACGTCGATGCTCCCGACCGGGCGCCCGTCGCGATCGACCGTCACCGACTCGAGCCCCTTGCCGACCATCAGGTCCAGGGCGGCGTGCAGGGTCGAGGAGACGTCGACCCGCTCGGAGAGCTGGTCGTTGCCACCTTCGGCACCCGCGTCACCGAGGGCGAGGGAGTCGACCCGCTCGAAGTGCAGTCGCTTCAGCGCGGCGCCCTCACCGATGAAGCTCTCGACGAACTCGTTGGCCGGGCGGGCCAGGATCGCCTCGGGGGTGTCGAACTGGACGATCTGGGAGCGCTCGCGAAGCACAGCGATCCGGTCGCCGAGCTTGAGCGCCTCGTCGAAGTCGTGGGTGACGAAGACGATGGTCTTGCCCAGCTGCTGCTGCAGGGAGAGGAACTCGTCCTGCAGCCGGCCTCGCGTGATCGGGTCGACGGCGCCGAACGGCTCGTCCATCAGCATGATCGGCGGGTCGGCGGCCAGCGCCCGGGCCACCCCGACGCGCTGCTGCTGACCACCGGACAGCTGGCGGGGGTAGCGGTCGCGGTACTGCCCGGGGTCGAGGCCGACCACGGTGAGCATCTCCTCGACGCGCGCGTTGACCCGCTTCTTGTCCCACTTGAGCAGTCGGGGGACGAGGGCGACGTTGGCACCGATGGTCAGGTGCGGGATCAGCCCGATCTGCTGGATCACGTAGCCGATCCGGCGCCGCAGCGTCACGTCGTCGAGCCGGGTGACGTCGTCGCCGCCGATGGTGATGGTGCCGGAGGTCGGCTCGATCAGCCGGTTGATCATCCGCATCGTGGTGGTCTTGCCGCAGCCGGACGGTCCGACGAACATCACCAGCTCACCGGCCGGGATGTCCATGTCGACGCTCTCGACGGCGGGCTCGGCCGAGCCGGGGTACTGCTTGGTCAGGGCGGACAGCACGATCGGTACGCCGGGCTGCGCCTCGGGCGCTGGTGCTGCATTGCGTGACGTGGTGTTCTCAGACACGGGTCCCCCTCGGGGTGGTGAAGAAGCGGATGACAACGAAGACGGCGTCGAAGACCAGGGCCACGACAGCGACGAAGACGATGCAGACCAGGGCCTCGTCCCCGGTGTTCACCGAGCCCAGGTTGTCCAGTGCGGAGTAGCCGTACTGGCCGAGGCCGAACTGCACGACGAAGGCGCCGATCGCCACGATGCCCACCGTGAGCTGGGCCGCGACCCGGATCCCGGCCAGGATGACCGGCCAGGCGATGGGGAAGCGGATCTGCCAGAGCATCCGGAAGGACCCGACGCCCATGCCGCGGGCGGCGTCGATCACCGCCGGGTCGGCCGACTGCAGGCCGACGATGCCGTTGCGGACGATCGGGAGCAGGGCGTACAGCACGACGACGGGGTAGACCGCGCCGAACAGGTTGGCGCCGAGGATGGAGATCAAGAAACCGAACAGGGCCACCGCGGGCAGGGTGAACGCGACGGCCGCGGTCGTGACGGTGAAGTCGGCCCGGATCCTCGAGCGGTACGTCGCGATGGCGAGCAGCAGGCCGATGACGATGGCCCCGATGATGGCCAGCAGGGAGAACAGCGCGTGCTGCTCGGTGCGGAAGATGATCTCCTGGCGGTAGGTCGACAAGTACTCAAAAAACGGCAGGCCGGTCAAGTCGGTTCCTCCAGGTGGGCCGGGTCGCACGGGCAGGCGTCACGTGGGCTGCACCATAACGGAGGTTTTCCGCCCCGACCGGGTCCCTGCGCCCAAAGGTGTCCGAGTCGTTACTCAGCGGCTGAGCGGCCCGGGCGCCCCCACCCACTGCCCGCGCCGCATCACCCGGCGTACGTCGAGCGTGTCGTCGAGCGCGACGAGATCGGCCCAGGCCCCGGGCCGCAGGGTGCCGACGCGGTCTAGACCGTGCAGCGCCGCCGGCGTGGCCGTGGCGGCTCGCACGACGTCCTCGATGGGCAGTCCGGCGACGTTCACGGCGTACTGCACCGCGGCCGCCATGGTCAGCGTGGAGCCGGCGATCGCGCCCACCCCGTCTGCCGCTCCGGGCTCGACCAGCCGGGCGACGCCGTCGGTGACCCGCACCTGCATCGGGCCGAGCCGGTAGTCACCGTCGGCCGACGCGGCCGCGGCCATCGCGTCGGTCACCAGCACGGTATGCAGCGGCTTGGCGCCGGCGGCGAGCCGGATCACGGCGGGATGAAGGTGCACGCCGTCGGCGATCAGCTCGACGTGGGCGTCGGGGTGCTCCAGCAGCGCCGTGACCGGCCCCGGCTCGCGATGCTTCAACCCGCGCATGGCGTTGAACAGGTGCGTGCCCACCCGGGCCCCCGCGTCGAGCGCTGCCCGAGCCACGTCGTAGGTCGCGTCGGTGTGCCCGATCGCGGCGACCACGCCGGCCGCGCTGAGCCGGCGTACGGCGTCCAGCCCGCCGTCCAGCTCGGGCGCGAGCGTGACCATCCGCAGGTGCTTCCCGGCCAGCTCGAGGAGGTGGTCGACCCGGTCGGGCTTGGGGGTCTCCAGCAGCCCCGGCTGGTGGGCGCCGGCGTGCTTCGGGCTCAGCCACGGTCCCTCGAGGTGGATCCCGGCCAGCCGTCGGTCGTCGACGAGCAGACCCAGCTCGCGGATCGCCCGGTCGAGCTCGTCCGGGGCCATCGTGACCAGGCTGGCCACCATGGTCGTCGTGCCGTGCGCCAGGTGCGCCCGGATCACGGTGTCGGCGGCCTCGGCCGTGGCCTCGTCGAATGACGCCCCGCCGCCGCCGTGCACGTGGGTGTCGACGTAGCCCGGCACGAGCGTGGCGGTGCTGAGCTCGACGTCGGCCGGGCGCGGGGGACCCCCCTGACCGACGTCGGTGACCGTCTCGCCCTCGACGTGCACCCACCCCGGCGCGAAGACCCGCGCCGGGGTGACCACACGTCCTGCCGAGATCAGCACGGAGTCAGCTCCTCCCGGTCGCTACGCCGGGCCTTCGGCGGTGGCTGTCTCGCCTCCGGGCGGGCCCTGCCGCGCGGTGACCGGCTGCTGCTCGGCCGCTGCTTCGCCCTCGTCTCCGCTCGCGTCGTCGCCCGCCGCGTCGAACGGGCGGACCAGGTCCGCGTCCTCGTCGTCCTCCCGGCCGGGAGTACGCAGGTTCCACTTCTGGATCACGAACCGGAAGGAGAAGTAGTAGATCACCGCGTAGACCAGCCCGATCACGATGATCAGCAGCGGCTTGGTGGCGATGCCGAAGTTCAGCACGTAGTCGAACAGGCCGGCCGAGAACCCGAAGCCGTCCTTGATCCCCAGCGCGTTGGTGAGGGCCATCGAGGTGCCGGTGAGCAGCGCGTGCAGCACGTAGAGCGGCCAGGCGACGAACATGAAGGCGAACTCCAGCGGCTCGGTGACGCCGGTCAGGAACGACGTCAGCGCCGCCGAGAGCATGATGCCGCCGACGACCTTCTTCTGCTTCGGCTTGGCCGTGTGCCAGATGGCCAGCGCAGCGGCCGGCAGGGCGAACATCATGATCGGGAAGAAGCCGGTCATGAACGCGCCCGCGGTCGGGTCGCCGCTCAGGAAGCGCGCGATGTCGCCGTGCACGACGTCGCCGGCGCCGGTCTTGTAGCTGCCGATCAGGAACCACGGTCCGGAGTTCAGGATGTGGTGCAGGCCGAACGGGATCAGCAGCCGGTTGAGCGTGCCGTAGACGAACCCGCCGACGACGTCGTTGTTGGCGACCCAGTTGCCGACGTTGGTCAGGCCGGAGTTGAAGAGCGTGTAGACGAGGCTGAGCAGCACCGAGAACACGATCGCGGCGAGCGCGGTGATGATCGGTACGAACCGGCGCCCACCGAAGAAGGCGAGGTACGGCGGCAGCTTGATCCGGTGGTACCTCTGCCACAGGAACGCCGCGGTGAGCCCCATCAGGATGCCGCCGATCACGCCGTAGTCGATCAGGGTCTGCTCGCCGTCGGGCGCGCCGAGGCCGATCAGCGGCGACATCGCGTCGCCGACCGACTTGAAGACCAGGTAGCCGACGACGGCGGCGAGCGCCGTGGACCCGTCCGCCTTCTTGGCCATGCCGATCGCGACACCGACCGCGAACAGCAGCGGCAGGTTGGCGAAGATCCCGTTGCCGGCCGGCGCCGATCACGGCGGCGACCTTGGTCCAGCCCAGCCCGTCGGCGCCGAGCAGGTCGGGCTGGCCCAGCCGCAGCAGCAGCGCCGCGACCGGCAGGGCCGCGATCGGGAGCATCAGGCTGCGGCCGAACTTCTGGAGCGGGGCGAGGTTGAAGCGTGCGTCCGCGCCTGGCGGAGCCGGGGAGGTGGTGCTGGTGGTGGTGGTCGTCACGGGTTGTTCCCTTCGGTGGTGCTGATCGTGCTGGTGGCTCATGCGGGGATGGTGCGGCCGGCTCCCCGCCGAGTGACATGTGCAGCTGGTAGCGGTCGCCGCGGTAGCGCGAGACGACGTACTCGAGCGGCTGCCCCGCGGCGCGGGACACGCGGCGGAAGACCAGGAGAGGGGTGTGGACCGGGGCGTCGAGCCGGTGCGCGGTCGGCCGCGTCGGCGGACTCGCCCCACAGGGTCTGCTCGGCCGCGTCGATGCCGAGCGCCGTAGGTCTCGCGGAACACCTCGTAGAGCGAGCCGCCGAGGTCGTGCCGGTCGAGGCCGGGCAGCAGCGGCGAGCGGGTACCAGCCGTTCTCCAGCGCGATCGGCTGCGCGTCGGCGAGCCGCACCCGGTCGAGCGCGCCAGGCCTGCGCCGTCGGCGCCGAGGTCGAGGGCCTTGGCGACGTCGGTCGGCGGGCGGTCGCGCTCGATGCCGAGCAGGGCGGTGGACGGCGTCAGGCCGCGCCGGCGCATGTCCTGGCTGAACGACGCCAGGTGCAGCGTGCTCTCCAGCCGCGGCCGGGAGACGAAGGTGCCCTTGCCGTGGATCCGGTGCAGCAGGCCGTCGGCGACCAGGCTCTCGATCGCCTTGCGCACCGTGGCCCGGGAGACGTCGTAGGTCGTCATCAGCTCGCGCTCCGAGGGGATCGCGGCGTCGGGCCCGAGCTCGTGGGCGGCGAGGTCGGCGAGCACGTCGCTGAGCTGGGCGTGCTTGGGCTGGGGGCCGTCGGTGATCAGCGTCGGGGCTGCTCATCGGGCTGCTCCCTCCTGGCTCTCGACGGGACCGCTGGTCCGCTACTGGTACGGTCTGGTCCGTACCAGTTGGAACATGATGGTCCGCGTCACGTCTGCGCTGTCAAGGGTCGAGGAGGGCCTCTGGAGACGCTCGAGACGAGCAGATGCGCCGGGAGATGGCCGAGCAGCCCGACGCCGTGCGCCGGACCCTCGACGCGCTGCGCCCGCTGCGGGCCGAGGTGCGCGCGCTGTTCGCCGGCCGCCGCCGGGTGCTGCTCGTCGCGCGGGGCACGAGCGACAACGCCGCGGTCTACGCGCGCTACCTGCTCGAGACCTACGCCGGGGTCGCCGGGTCACTGGCCTCGCCCAGCGTCGCCACGCACTACCGCGCGCGGCTCGACCTGTCCGACGCGCTGGTGGTCAGCGTCTCGCAGTCCGGCTAGACCGAGGAGATCGTCGCCACCCAGGCCTGGGCCCGCGAGTGCGGCGCGGCCACCGTCGGCGGTCGCCAACGTGGCCGGCTCGCCGCTGGCTGACCGGCGCCGACCTGGCGCTGGTCACGCAGGCCGGGCCCGAGGTCGCCGTACCCGCCACCAAGAGCCACGTCGCCCAGCTGGTCGCGATGGCGGTCGTCGGCACCGCGCTGGCGGCCGAACCCGGCGGCGCTCGACGCTGGCCCTCGGCCTGGTGCCGCGCGAGGTCGAGCGGCTGCTGCAGCGCACGGCCGGCGTCGGTGCCGGCGGTCGACGTGCTGGCCGACGCGGCGTACGCCGTGGTCTCGGGGCGCGGGCTGATGATGGGCACCGCCCTCGAGGCCGCGCTCAAGCTGGAGGAGACCTGCCTGCGCCCCGTGCGCGGCTACTCCTACGCCGACCTGCGGCACGGCCCGATCTCGGTGGTGACCCCGGCATGGCCGCCGTGCTCGTCGCCGCCCCGGACGGCCCGATGCTCGGGCCCGATGGCCGACCTCGCCACCGACCTCGCCGAGCGCGGCGCGACCGTCATCGGCATCGGCGGCGACCCGGCGTTCGCCGAGGCGTGTCGCGGTCCACGTGCCCGGCCCCGACCTGCCCGAGGCCGTCGCCCCCCTCGCCGCGATCGTCCCCGCCCAGGTGGTGGTCGAGGCGCCTCGCGCGGCGCCTCGGCCTCGACCCCGACGCGCCGCGGGGGCTGGCCAAGGTGACCGACGGACATGTGGGGTTTCACCGGTTACCCGGTGAAACCCCACATGAGAACGGACATTCCGGGCGCGAAACGTTGAGTTTCGTGCGTAGAGCGTGACAGGAGAGACAGATGAGCAAGGCCGAACAGATCCTCGCCGGACTCGGTGGGGCGGGCAACATCGTCGAGATCGAGCCGTGCATCACCCGCCTCCGCACCGAGGTCGAACGACGGGTCGCAGGTCGACGAGGCGGCGCTGCAGGGCGGCGGGCGCCCACGGCGTGATCGTCTCCGGCAACGTCGTGCAGGTCGTCGTCGGCCCGGAGGCCGACAACCTCGCCGAGGACATCGAGGACCTGATGTGAAGGTGCTCGCGCCCTGCCCGGGCCGGGTCGTGCCGATCGGCGACGTGCCCGGACCCGGTCTTCGCCGGCGAGATCGTCGGCCCCGGGCTGGCCATCGAGCCGACCCGCCGGCGAGGTCACGGTGGTCTCGCCGATCGCCGGCACGGCTCTCAAGGTGCACCCGCACGCCTTCGTCGTCCTCGGCGAGGGCGGGGTCGGCGTGCTGGTCCACCTCGGCATCGACACCGTGAAGCTCGAGGGTCGAGGGTTCGAGGTCCTCGCCGCGCAGGGGACGACGGTCGAGGCGGGCGCCCCGGTGGTCCGCTGGGACACCGCGCACGTCGTGGCCGCGGCCACTCGGCGTCGTCCCGGTCGTGGTGATGGACCGCCCGGCGGGCTCGCTCAGTCGTCGCCACGTCGGGCGCGGTGGCCGCCGGCGATCCCCTGCTTGCGACACCTGAGCAAGACTGCTGGGGAGTGAGCACGCCCGAGCCGAAGACCTGCGCCGCGTGCGGGCGCCGGATCGAGTGGCGCAAGAAGTGGGAGCGCGACTGGGACTCGGTGCGCTACTGCTCCACCTCGTGCCGCAAGCACGGCGTCAGCGACACCGACCGGCGCGCTGGAGCGCACGATCCTCGACCTGCTCGCCCGGCGGGCCCGCGGCAAGACGATCTGTCCCTCCGACGCCGCCCGGGCGGTCGGCGACGACGACACCTGGCGCGACCTGATGGAGCCGGCCCGCCGCGCCGCCCGCCGGCTGGTGGCCGCGGGCGACGTCGTGATCACCCAGGGCGGCCACGTCGTCGACCCGTCCACCGCCAAGGGCGCGATCCGGATCCGGCGGGCCTGAGCGATCCCGGGACGCCGGGGCGGCGCGCTGCCATGCTCCGAGGCATGAGGGTGGTCTCCGTGCTGGCCGGGCTCGTGCTCGGCGTGGTCGCCGCGGTCATCGGCGCCTTCGTCGCGGCGATCCTCGGGCTGGCGCTGGCCGGCTCGGGCAGCGACCGGGAGCGGCGCCGACGTGCTGTTCGTCGCCCCCTTCGTGCTGTTCGCCCTCGTCTCGCTGGTCGCCGTCCTGGTCCCACCGGTGCGCCGGGCCTCCAGCGGGCTGTTCGCGGTCGCCGGCACGACGAGCGCGGTGCTCCTGCTCGCCGCCGGTGCCGTCCTCGCCTCGACCGGCCTCCAGCACCTCTGAGTTCGGCGAACCCTGGTCCCGGGTGGGACGATGGGTCTGCGATGACCGAGACGATCAAGACCCTGCCCGCTGGTCTTCGAGGCGCCCAAGGGCCGCGGCAAGCCGCCGCGAGCACCTGGCCGACCTCGACCCGGCCGGGCGCAAGGCGCTGCTCGAGGAGCACGGGCTGCCCGGCTTCCGCGCCAAGCAGCTCTCGCACCACTACTTCGCCCGGCTGGCCGACGACCCGGCCGCAGATGACCGACCTGCCGGCCGCCTCGCGCGACGAGCTGGTCGGCACGCTGCTGCCGGACGCTGATGTCCGCCGCTGCGCACGCTCGAGGCCGACGGCGGCACGACCCGCAAGACGCTGTGGAAGCTGTTCGACGGCGCGCTCGTCGAGTCGGTGCTGATGCGCTACCCGGGCCGGGTCACCATGTGCGTCTCCTCCCAGGCCGGCTGCGGCATGGCCTGCCCGTTCTGCGCCACCGGCCAGGGCGGGCTGCAGCGCAACATGTCGACCGCCGAGATCGTCGAGCAGGTCGTCGCCGGGGCCCGGTCGCTGGCGCGCGGCGAGGTGCCGGGCGGACCCGGCCGGGTCTCCAACGTCGTGTTCATGGGCATGGGCGAGCCGATGGCCAACTACAAGGCCGTGATCGGCGCCGTACGCCGGCTCACCGACTCCACGCCCGACGGCCTGGGCATGTCGGCGCGCGGCGATCACCGTCTCCACGGTCGGCCTGGTGCCCGCGGATGAAGCAGCTCGCCACCGAGGGCATCCCGGTCACCCTCGCGCTGAGCCTGCACGCGCCCGACGACGAGCTGCGCAACGAGCTGGTGCCGATCAACACCCGCTCCTCGGTCGACGAGACCGTCGACGCGGCCGCCGAGTACTACCGCGCCACGGGCCGCCGGGTCTCGATCGAGTACGCCATGATGCGCGGCATCAACGACCAGGCCTGGCGCGCCGACCGGCTCGGCGACGTGCTGCTGCGCCACGGTCGACCGCGGCTGGGTGCACGTCAACCTGATCCCGCTCAACCCGACCCCCGGCTCGAAGTGGACCGCCTCCGACCCGGCGGACGAGCGCGAGTTCGTGCGCAAGCTGCGAGGCCAAGGGGATCTCGACCACCGTGCGCGACACCCGGGGCCGCGAGATCGACGGCGCCTGCGGCCAGCTGGCCGCGAGCGACGCCTGACTCAGCAGCTCACCCACCGGCACCTCCGCGTCGACGCGGTTGCCGGCCGGCGCGAGCGGGCAGGCCCACGCCGGCGTCGTAGGCGCACGACGGGTGGTAGGCGAAGTTCAGGTCGACCACCCAGCGCTCGTCCTCGCGGCCGAGGTCCGCGCCCTTGACGGTGTCGAGCACGTAGCGCCCGGCGCCGTACGTCGTGCGTCCGGCGGTCCCGTCGCGCATCGGCACGAACAGCCCACCGCCGTAGGAGCCCAGCCACCACGCGTCGAGCCCACCCACCCCCGGCAGCACGAACCGTCCGACCCGCTCGAAGGCGGCGACCCCGTCACTGCCGGTCTGGGCCTCCCAGCGCTCGGGAGCACCCGTGGTCGGCTCGACCGCGAACCGGTACGCCGGGTCGTACGCCGCGTGGCGCAGCACCTGCCCGGGCTGCCGCGGCGAGGCCGGGTGCTCGGCGAAGAGACGGCTCCGACCTGCGGTCCACCGGGCGTGCGCGGTCACCGGATCGGGCGAGGCGCGGACCTCGGCGTACAGCGCGTGCACCTCGCGCCGCCACGACGCCACGCGGAGGGCGGACCGGGCGTCCACGATCAGTACCGCTCGGTGAGCGACGCGCGCCCGGCCGGTGGCTCGCGCCGGTCGCCCGCTCCCGGGTCTGCGGCGCCTCGTGGAGCACGTCGGGCGACAGGGTCGCGGCGAACATGTGCCAGTCGCGGTTCTCGGCGGAGTGCCAGTAGCCGCGGACGGTGTCGGCATTGGTCATGGCACGAGGCAGGCCGGGCCTGCGACACCGTGGTCCTCGGCGCGGTCGACCTCGCCCCGCGCCAGGTGCGCCTGCGAGCCGGCCCGGTCGAGGAAGTCGGCGACCAGCTCGAGCTGCGCGTCGGTGTAGTCGTCGAGCACCGGGTCGAGGCGCTCGCCCAGCCGGGCGAACATCGCGCCGCCGACGGCCCAGGCGTGGTCGGTGAGCTCCAGCACCGTCGAGCGCCGGTCGGTGGGGTGCGGCGTGCGCCGCAGGTGGCCGGCGGTCTCGAGCCGGTCGATCATCGCCGAGGTCGCCGGCGCGCTGAGCTGCAGCGCCTCGCTGACCCGGCCCGGGGTGACCGCGATCCCGTCGCTCTGCTGGTCCATCACCACGGCCAGGCCGCTGAGGTCGGTGCGGTGCATGTGCTGCTCGCGCCCGGCCGCGCGATGTAGAGCTCGAGCTCGTTGGCGAAGGTGCGCATCTGGCGCGGACCAGCCCGGCGGTGGGTCGGAGGACCTGTCGGCCGCCGTAGCGTGGCGGGTCCGGTGTTGCATCGTCCATGGGAGCACCTTACTGTTTCGACCGTGGAAATATTCGAGCCTGGAAGCTACTGGTCCTCTCGGCGCGCTCGAGTCGCTGGCCGCCCGGCGTCGCAAGTGGGTGGTGCTGGCCGCCGGCGCTCCTGCTGTCCGGCCTCGCGCTCGCGCTGGTGCCGGGCGCGACCGTCGACACCTCGACCACCGCGTCGCTGCCCGACTCCGCGGAGTCCACCCGCGCGCTGCATGGCCCAGCAGGAGCTGCCCGCCACGAAGTACGCCCCCGCGCTCGCCGTCTACACGCGCGACGGCGGCCGACCTGACGCGCGCCGACCGGCGGGCCGTGGCGGCCAAGGTGCAGGACCTGGGCTCGCTGGCGGCGAAGGGGCAGAAGGTGTTCCCGCGGCTTCTCCGACGACAAGGCGGCGGCGCTGGTCGGCGTGCCCCTCTCGACCGGGCTCTCGGTCGACGACCAGAGCGACCAGGTCGCGAAGATCCGCGAGGCGGCCGCTGCCGGACCTGCCCGACGGGCTGCAGGTCCAGCGTCACCGGCGCGCCGGCGTTCCGCTCCGACCTCGCCTCGGTCTTCGACGGCGCCAACTTCAAGCTGCTCGCCACCACCGCGGGCGTGGTCGCGCTGCTGCTGCTGATCACCTACCGCTCGCCCTGGCTGTGGCTGGTGCCGCTGCGTCGTGGTCGGCGTCGCCGACCAGGTGGCGAGCAAGCTGGTCTCGCTGGCGGTGTCGGCTTCGGCTTCACGATCGACAACTCCACGATCGGGATCACCTCGGTGCTGGTCTTCGGCGCCGGCACCAACTACGCGCTGCTGCTGATCGCGCGCTACCGCGAGGAGCTGCGCTCCGACGAGGACCGGTACGCCGCGATGCGGGTCGCGCTCGGGCGGCGCCGCGCCGGCGATCCTGGCCAGCTCCTCGACCGTGGTGCTGGCCCTGCTGTCGCTGGGGCTGGCCGCGGCGCCCGACCAACCGCGGCCTCGGCTTCTCCGCCGCGATCGGGATCGTCACCGCCGTGCGTCTACGCGCTCGTCGTGCTGCCGGCCGCGCTGCTGGTCTTCGGGCGCGGGCTGTTCTGGCCGTTCGTGCCGCGGGTCGGCCAGGACGACCCGACCCGCACCGGGCCGTGGGCCAAGGTCGGCTCGTTCGTGACCGCCCGGCCGGTGCCGGTCGCCGCGCTCAGCGTCGTGGTCCTGGCGGTGCTGGGCGCCGGCGCGGTCGGGCTGCGCACCGGCCTGGCGCAGACCGAGCAGTTCCGCGAGAAGCCCGAGTCGGTGGCCGGCCAGGAGGCGCTGGCCGCAGCACTTCCCGGCCGGCTCCTCGCAGCCCACCACCGTGATCACCGCCACCGACGAGCTCGGCCGCGGCGTGAAGCGGGCGGTCGCCGCGGTCGACGGCGTCTCGTCGGTGGAGGAGGGCGCCAGCGGCCAGACGGCGTGACCCAGCTCGACGTCGTGCTCCGGGCCGAGCCCGAGTCGGCGCGCAGCCGCGACGCTGGTCGACGACGTCCGCGCCGCCGCGCACGAGGCCGACCGCGGCGCGCTGGTCGGCGGGGCCGACGCCCAGACCGTCGACGAGCGGGCGGCGGCGGTGCGCGACCTGCGTCTGATCGTGCCGGTGATCCTGGCGATCGTGCTGCTGGTGCTCCTGCTCCTGCTGCGCTCGGTGGTCGCCGCGGTGGTGCTCGTGCTGACCGTGGTGGCGACGTTCGGGGCCAGCCTGGGTGCGGGGTGGTGGGCCTTCCAGCACGTCTTCGACTTCCCGGCGCTCGACCTCGGGGTGCCGCTGCTCAGCTTCTTGTTCCTGGTCGCGCTCGGCGTCGACTACAACATCTTCCTGGCCACCCGGGCCCGCGAGGAGGCGCGCACCTCCGACACGCGCACGGCGATCGCGACGCGCCCTGGCCGCGACCGGCGGCGTGATCACCAGCGCCGGCATCCTGCTGGCGGCGGTGTTCACCGTGCTGGGCGTGCTGCCGCTGATCCTGCTGACCCAGATCGGGATCATCGTCGGCTTCGGCGTGCTGCTGGACACCCTGCTCGTGCGCAGCGTGCTGGTGCCGGCGCTGGTCACGCTGCTCGGCGACCGGTTCTGGTGGCCGGGCGACCCGAAGACCGCCCAGCACTCGCGCTGAGGCACGCCCGGGGCGCGCTCAGCCCGGATCCACCGATCTCCGCCTGTTGCGCGCCACCAGCCAGGCACGCTGGCTGCGTTGCCGACGCTCGCCAGACACCCGGTATGCCCACGCGCCGGCGCCTGGCCAGCGCACCCGTCTGGTGACGCTCACGACGGCGGCCATCGGTGAATCCGGGCTCAGGCTTCGGCGGTGGCGACGACCTCGGCGGCGGCGTCGTAGCGCCAGAACGGGCGCACCATCAGCCCGGCCACGAGCACGACCACCATGCAGGCGATACCCCCGCCCACCCAGGCCACGGTGGTCCCGGCGACCGCTGCGGTCGCACCGGCCCGGACGTCGCCGAGGCGCGGGCCGCCTGCGACGACCGCGGTGAACACGCCCTGCATCCGTCCGCGCATCTCGTCGGGGGCGTAGGTCTGCAAGATGGTCTGGCGGTAGACCGCGCTGACCAGGTCGGCGGCGCCGGCGAACGCGAGCAGGACGACCGCGAGCCAGAGCTGGTGGGCCAGGCCGGACGAGCGCCACCGCGGCGCCCCAGCCGACGATGGCGAAGACCAGCATCCGGCCCTGCCGCTTCACCCGGCCGATCCAGCCGCTGGACAGGCCCGCGAGCACGGCACCGATGGCGATCGCGGCGTACAACGGGCCGACCTGGCCGTCGAAGCGCTGGTCGGCCGCCGCGGGGAAGAGGGCCCGCGGCATCGCGAGCACCATCGCCACGATGTCGACTGCGAACGACATCACCAGCACCGGGTTGCGGGCGATGAAGACCAGGCCCTCGGCGACCTCGCGCATCCCCGGCCGCCGGCCGCTGGTGTTGTCCGGCGGGATCGGTGGCAGCCGCAGCGCGGAGTACAGCGCGGCGGTGAAGAGCACGGCGTCGATCGCATAGGCGTAGGCGAAGCCGCTGAACGGGCCGCCGAGCGTGATCACCACCCCGGCGATCAGCGGCCCGGCCACCTGGCCGACGTTGCCGACGGTGAAGTTCAACGTGTTCGCCGCCGGCACCAGGTCGGTGCTGACGATCCGCGGGATGATCGCGCCCCGGGCCGAGGACGAGGTCGCGAAGGCGGCCGACTGCACCACGACCAGACCCAGGATCAGCCACACGTCGTTCAGGTCGAGCAGGGTCTGGGCCAGCAGGGCGAGGGTGACGACCCAGGAGACCGCCGAGGACACGAAGTACAGCCGGCGCCGGTCGACCACGTCGGCGATCGCCCCGCCGTACAGCCCGAAGACGACGATCGGCACCAGTCCGGCGAGGCCGACGAAGCCGACGTACAGCGAGGAGCGGGTGATCGCGTAGACCTCGACGGGCACCGCGACCTGGGTCAGCATCGAACCGATGAACGAGGTGCCCTGGCCGATCAGCAGCCGCTTGTACTCCGGGATCGCCAGCGGTCGGAGGTCGACGGCCTGGCGGCCCACCTTCTGGCGCAGCAGGCGTCGCAGCGTCCGGGCCTGCTCGGGCGCCTCCGACTGATCTGGCGCGGGGTCCGGCGCGGGGTCGGGTGCGGGGTCGTGCTCGTCGCTCACGAGGCCTCATCCTCGACCACGACCGGTCGAGCGACGTGGCCGGGTCCGTGGCTTACCTTGACTCAGTCCAGATAATCGGCGAACCTGAGGCGATGCCTACCGCGACCGACTTCGAGCGCCAGCTCCGCGGTGCCGCGCTGCGGGTGACCCGCCCGAGGCTGGCGGTGCTGGCGGCCGTGCGTGACCAGCCCCACGCCGACACCGAGCGGGTCGTCGCACTGACCCGTGATCTGGCCGGTGACGTCTCCCGCCAGGCCGTGTACGACGTGCTGCGGGCCCTCACCGATGCCGGGATCGTGCGCCGGATCCAGCCGACGGGGTCGCCGGCCCGTTACGAGCTGCGGGTCGGCGACAACCACCACCACGTCGTCTGCCGCACCTGCGGCACCATCGGCGACGTCGACTGTGCGGTGGGCGAGACCCCCTGCCTGACCGCGTCCGACGACCACGGCTTCGTGATCGACGAGGCCGAGGTCACCTACTGGGGCACCTGCCCCGACTGCGCACGCCTCGTGCCGACGCCCTAGACGTATCTGAACCGCATCCACCACAACCACACCGGAGGTTCCCAGTGAGCGAGAAGCCCGACGCCGAGGTCGGCGAGATGAACGAGCCCCAGGCCAACCTGGACGAGTCGATGTGTCCCGTCGCCTCGAACCGGCGCAAGTACCCCGTCGAGGGCGGGAGCAACTCCGACTGGTGGCCCAACCAGCTCAACCTCAAGGTGCTGCGCAAGCACACCGCGGTGGCGAACCCGATGGACCCCGACTTCGACTACGCCGCCGCGTTCGCGACCGTCGACCTGAACGAGCTCCGTGCCGACATCGACCAGGTGATGACCACCTCGCAGGAGTGGTGGCCGGCCGACTTCGGGCACTACGGCCCGTTCTTCATCCGGATGGCCTGGCACAGCGCCGGCACCTACCGGATCCACGACGGTCGTGGCGGCTCCGGATCGGGCATGCAGCGCTTCGCTCCCCTGAACAGCTGGCCCGACAACGCCAGCCTGGACAAGGCCCGACGGCTGCTGTGGCCGGTCAAGCAGAAGTACGGACGCAACCTGTCCTGGGGCGACCTGATCGTGTTCACGGGCAACTGCGCGCTCGAGTCCATGGGCTTCACCACCTTCGGCTTCGCCGGCGGCCGCGAGGACCGCTGGGAGCCGGACGAGGACGTCTACTGGGGCCCCGAGGAGGTCTGGCTCGGCGACGACCGCTACACCGGTGACCGCGAGCTGGAGAACCCGCTCGCCGCAGTCCAGATGGGCCTGATCTACGTCAACCCCGAGGGCCCCAACGGTCAGCCTGACCCGCTCGGCTCGGCGCGCGACATCCGCGAGACGTTCGCTCGGATGGCGATGAACGACGAGGAGACCGTCGCGCTGATCGCCGGCGGGCACACCTTCGGCAAGACCCACGGTGCCGCTGACCCGGAGGCGCACATCGGGCCGGAGCCGGAGGGCGCACCCCTCGAGGAGCAGGGACTGGGGTGGCGCAACAGCTTCGGCTCCGGGAAGGGACGTGACGCCATCACCAGTGGGATCGAGGTCACCTGGACCTCGGCGCCCACGACGTGGTCGATGAAGTACCTCGAGAACCTCTACGGCTACGAGTGGGAGCTCACCGAGAGCCCGGCCGGCGCGAACCAGTGGCAGCCCAAGGACGGCGGCGGCGCCAACACCGTGCCTGATCCGGAGGACGGCTCCCTGGTGCGGCCGCCGACGATGCTCACCAGCGACATCGCGCTGCGTGAGGACCCGGTGTACGAGGAGATCACGCGCCGGTTCCTGGCCAACCCCGACGAGTTCGCGGACGCCTTCGCGCGGGCGTGGTACAAGCTGACGCACCGCGACATGGGTCCGATCGAGCGCTACCTGGGCCCGCTCGTGCCGCAGGAGGCGCTGCTCTGGCAGGACCGGGTGCCGGCCGCCACCGGTGAGCCGGTCACCGCCGACGACGTCGACGACCTCAAGGCGCAGATCCTCGACTCGGGCCTGTCGGTGTCCCAGCTGGTCTCCACGGCCTGGGCCTCGGCCTCCTCGTTCCGGGGCAGTGACAAGCGGGGCGGCGCCAACGGCGCCCGGATCCGGCTCGAGCCGCAGAACGGGTGGGAGGTCAACAATCCCGACGAGCTGGCCCAGGTGCTGCCGGTCCTCGAGCGTGTCCAAGCCGCCTTCAACGATGCCGGCGGGCGGCAGGTCTCGCTCGCGGACCTGATCGTCCTCGGCGGAGCGGCGGCGATCGAGAAGGCGGCGCGGGACGGCGGCGTCGAGGTCGCGGTCCCGTTCACACCGGGGCGCACCGACGCTTCGCAGGAGCAGACCGACGTCGAGTCGTTCGCGGCCATGGAGCCCACCTCGGACGGGTTCCGCAACTACGTCGGCAAGGGTCAGCGGCTACCGGCCGAGTACCTGCTCGTCGACCGGGCGAACCTGCTCGACGTGAGTGCTCCGGCGATGACCGCTCTCGTCGGCGGGCTGCGGGTGCTCGGCGCCAACTACGACGGGTCCTCGCTGGGTGTGCTCACCTCGCGACCGGGCACCTTGAGCAACGACTTCTTCGTCAACCTGCTCGACATGGGCACGACCTGGAAGCCGGTCGACGAGGAGTCGGGCGCCTACGAGGGTCGTGGCGCCGACGGTGAGGTCGCGTGGACCGGCAGCCGGGTCGACCTGCTCTTCGGGTCGAACTCCGAGCTGCGCGCGGTCGCGGAGGTCTACGCCAGCTCCGACGGCAACGAGAAGCTCGTGCGCGACTTCGTCGCCGCCTGGGCCAAGGTGATGGACGCCGACCGGTACGACGTGGCCTGAGGTCTCGGGTCGTGGGTCCCAGGTGGTGCTATGACGCCACCTGGGGCCCACGACCGCTCAGCAGCGGGTGCACCTGGTCGACGGTGTCCACGAGGTGCACCCGCATCGGGCTGTCCGCCGCCAGCGCCTGCAGCAGCGGCCAGACCGGCAGCGTGCGGGTCCAGTGCTCCTCACCGACCAGCACCATCGGTGCGACGGCGATAGGTGAGGTCGCGTAGTAGTCGTCGCAGGCGGCCTGGAAGACCTCCTGCACCGTGCCGGCAGCTCCGGGCAGGAAGACGATCCCGCCCCGGCAGATCCGCAGCAGCACGTCCTCGCGGATCGCGTTGGTGAAGTACTTCGCGATGGGCGAGGCGAAGGCGTTGGGGGGTTCGTGGCCGTAGAACCAGGTCGGTACGCCGAGCGTGTCGCGGCAGCGGCCGGCATACTCCTCGCGCATCCGCAGGGCGATGCCGGCCCAGGCGCCGACGTCGGGCGCGAAGTCCGGCACCGAGGCGAGCCGTTCGACGACGCTCTCGACGTCGCCCCCGGCCGGGAGGAAGGCGCCCAGGTTGGCCGCCTCCATCGCACCCGGTCCGCCTCCGGTGGCCACGGTCACGTCCTCGAGCTGGTTGCCGAGCCGGGCGGCGGCCAGGTAGTCCGGCGAGCCACGCCGCGCGGAGTGGCCGCCCATCACGCCGACGATCCGGCGCCCCGCGGCGTACTCCTCGAGCGCGTCGTCGATCGCGTGGTCGTGCAGCGCCGAGGCCAGGGTGCGCCCGATCTCGCGCTCGCCGTTGTCCCAGGCGTAGATCCGGGCGTCGAGGGTCTCGGCGTAGCCGCCCTCCAGGCCGTCGTAGAGCTCCTCGGGGGTGTACAGCCGCGCGCGGTAGGCGTCGAAGGGCACGTCGGGCACACGGGGGAAGACCAGCGCGCCGCGCCGGCGTGCGCCGGAGCCGTCGGGCAGCGTGCAGCCCAGGAAGACGGCCCCGATCAGGTCCAGTCCCGCCAGCGCCTCACCGCGCCCGGAGAGGTCGACCGACTGCACCCGCCACCCGCGCGCGCTGCGAGCACCGGCTCGCACCAGCCGGTCGAAGTCGGCCAACGACTCGATCTCCACCACGGGCATGCCAGCGAACCTACGACCTCCTCCCGCGGGCTCGATCAGCAGTCGGCTCACCAGTCGGCTCACCAGGCGGCTCACCAGGCGGCCGCCAGCAGGTCGGCGAACAACGCGTCCTCGTCGACGTCCAGCCCGCGTGCGGTGAACCACGCGCACATGTGGTGGCAGTCGCGGAGCAGGAAGTCGGTGCCCGCGGGGTTGGCCACCAGGTCGACGACCTGGGGCAGGTCGATGACGACCAGCCGCTCACCGGTGGCGAGGACGTTGTACGGCGAGAGGTCACCGTGCACGATCCCGGCCGAGGCCATCACCACCATCGCCGCGCGCAGCTGCTCGAAGTACGCCGCCAGCAGGGCCGGCGCGGGTCGCTCGCGGGCCAGCCGCGGTGCCGGGTCGCCGCCCGAGTCGGTGACCAGCTCCATCAGGATCTCGGTGCCGTCGATCTGGACCGGGTAGGGGACCGGGACGCCCAGCAGCCAGAGCCGCTTCAGCGAGCTCCACTCCGCGCCGGCCCACTGCCCGGCCGCGACCGCGCGACCGTGCGAGGTCTTCTTGGCCATCGCCCGCGCGTCGCGGCTGTTGCGGACCTTGCGCCCCTCGACGTACGACGAGGAGCGGTGGAAGGTGCGGTGCGACTCGTCGCGGTAGCGCTTCGCGGCCATCGTGACGGTGCCGTCGCTCCCGCTGCGCTCGAGCAGGAAGACGTCACCCTCCTTGCCGGTCTTGAGGACACCGAGCTCGGTGTCGAGAGCGCCCCGGTCGGTCACCACCCAGTCGGGCAGGGGCTCGGGGCCGCGGCACAGCGGCTCGACGTCCCAGTAGGTCGTGAACGTCTGGCCGGCCCCCGGGTCGAGGACCCGGAAGTCGAAGGTGAACCGGGGATCGGTCTCAGGTCGTGCGGGGTCGTTCGGATTCACGGGTGCTCCACAGGAGAGAAGGGGAGAGGGCGCGCGGGCCGACAGCAGTCATGGCGACGTCGCCTCCTTCACTCGTGGGTCACTCGGACGGTCCCCACCATCGTGCGCGGCTGACGTCGCGCGCAACCGGTTTTCGGCTCCAGGGGTCTCGGGACAGGACTTCGTCCTTCCTCGACCACCATGGGGCTTGGTCCCTGCGAGGCCGCACCGGCCGTGGGGCCGGCGACCCCCTCGCCATAGGCTCGTTGCCATGCCTGACGACGACGTACCGACCGCCCCGCCGACCGCCAAGCGGGTGCCGCTCGAGCGGGTGCACCACGGCGACGTCGTGGTCGACGACTACGAGTGGCTGCGGGAGAAGGAGCGACCCGGAGGTGATCGCGCACCTCGAGGCCGAGAACGCCTGGACCGACGCCTCGACCCGGCATCTCGACGGCCTGCGCGGACACGATCTTCGAGGAGATCAAGGCCCGGACCAAGCAGACCGACCTCTCGGTGCCCTCACACGTGACGCACCACGCTGCGGACGGCATCGACGAGCCGGTGGTGGTACTACTCGCGCACCGTCGAGGGGCAGGAGTACTCGCTGCGCTGCCGGGTCCCGGCGGGCCCAGGATCGTGGAGGACCACACGCCGCCGGACACCTCGGGCGAGATCGCCGGCGAGCAGGTGCTGCTCGACGGCAACGTCGAGGCGGAGGGGCACGAGTTCTTCTCCCTGGGTGGGTTCGACCTCAACCGTGCCGGCACGGTGCTGGCCTACGGCGTCGACGTCACGCGGCGCCGAGCGCTACACGGTGCGCTTTCGCACCATCGCGACCGGCGAGCCGCTGACCGACGTCATCGAGGACACCACGGGCGGAGTCACCTGGAGCGCCGCCGACGACCACGTCTTCTACGGCCGCGCCGACGAGGCCTGGCGGCCCCACGTCGTGCGCCGGCACGCGATGGGCGCCCCGGCGGAGGACGACGTCGAGGTCTTCCGCGAGGACGACGAGCGCTACTTCGTCGGCACCGGCGAGAGCCGCGACGGCGACTGGCTCGTGCTCGGGATCGGCTCCAAGGTCACCTCGGAGTACTGGCTGCTGCGCCGCCGACGACCCGACGGGCGAGTTCCGCGTGGTGGCACCGCGCCGGCAGGGGGTCGAGTACGACGTGGAGCCGGCGGGCGACCGGCTGCTGATCCTGCACAACGACGGTGCCGAGGACTTCGAGCTGGCCCAGGCGCCCCTGGACTCGACCAGCCACGAGGACTGGACGCCGGTGATCGCCCACGAGCCCGGCGTCCGCCTGGCCGGCGTCGACGCCTACGCCACACACGTCGTGGTGAACCTGCGCCGCGACGGTCTGACCGGCGTGCGGATCATCCCGCGCGACGAGCGGGGCGACCTGCTGCCCGGCGCCGACCTGGACTTCGAGCGAGGCGGTCTACTCCGTCGGTGCGGGCTCCTCGCCGGACTACGACTGGCCGCTGGTCCGGATGGGCTACCAGTCGATGATCACGCCCTCGACGGTCTTCGACCACGACGTGCGGACGGGGGAGCGGGAGGTGCGCAAGCAGGTCGAGGTGCTGCCGCACCCCGAGCACGGCGCCTACGACCCCGCGGCGTACGTGCAGAGCCGGGAGTGGGTCACCGGCCGAGGACGGCACGTCGATCCCGGTCTCGGTCGTCCGCCGGGCCGACGTGGTGCTGGACGGCTCGGCGCCCGGCTTCCTCTACGGCTACGGCTCCTACGAGGCCTCGATGGACCCCTACTTCTCCATCCCGCGGCTCTCGCTGCTCGACCGCGGCTTCGTCTACGCCATCGCCCACGTGCGCGGGGGCGGCGAGATGGGCCGGGCCTGGTACGACCAGGGCAAGCAGCTGGCGAAGAAGCACACCTTCACCGACTTCGTCGACGTCGCCCGGCACCTGGTCGGCGCGGCGGTTCACCGAGCGCCGACCGGCTGGTGGCCCGCGGTGGCAGCGCCGGCGGGCTGCTGATCGGAGCGGCGGTCAACCTCGCTCCCGACGCCTTCGCCGCGGTGCACGCCCAGGTGCCGTTCGTCGACGCGCTGACCACGATCCTCGACCCGGAGCTGCCGCTGACGGTGATCGAGTGGGACGAGTGGGGCGACCCGCTGCACGACCCCGAGGTCTACGCCTACATGAAGTCCTACACGCCGTACGAGAACCTCCGGGCGACGAAGTACCCGGCGATCCTGGCGACCACCAGCCTCAACGACACCCGGGTGTACTACGTGGAGCCGGCCAAGTGGGTGGCCCGGCTGCGGACCCTGGCCACCAACGCGCCCGGGTCGATCCTGCTCAAGACCGAGATGGTCGCCGGCCACGGCGGCGTCAGCGGGCGCTACAACGCCTGGAAGGACGAGGCCTTCGCCCTGGCCTGGTTGATCGACCAGGTCACCTCGTGAGGGGCCCCGAGGAGCGGCGGGACGTCATCGGTTCGGGCCGCGGTAGCGACCAGGTCGGATGACGTCCCGCGTGGTCTGAGCGAGGCTCCGGGCTCAGACGTGCCCGGCGATCGGCGTGCGGCACGTAGCCCGCCGACAGCTCCTCGACCTCGTCCTCGCTCAGCTCCAGGTCGACCGCGGCGACGGCGTCGTCGAGGTGCTCGGGCTTGGTGATCCCGACGATCGGGGAGGTGACGACCGGCTGCGCGAGCAGCCAGGCCAGCGCGACCTGGGCGGGGGAGACCCCGCGCCTCTCGGCCAGCGCCAGCACCTTGGCCACGATGTCGGCGTCCTCGTCGCGGTAGAGGCTGCCGCCGAACTCGTCGGTCTCGGTGCGGTTGGTCTCGGTGTCCCAGGCCCGGGTCAGCCGGCCCCGCGCCAGCGGGGACCACGGGATCACGCCGATGCCCTGGTCCGCGCAGAGCGGGAGCATCTCCCGCTCCTCCTCGCGGTAGATCAGGTTGTAGTGGTCCTGCATCGAGCAGAACGGCGTCCAGCCGTTGTCGAGGGCGACCTGCTGGGCCTTGGCGAACTGCCAGGCGAACATCGAGGACGCACCGAGGTAGCGCGCCTTGCCCGACCTCACCACGTCGTGCAGAGCCTCCATGGTCTCCTCGATCGGGGTCGAGTAGTCCCAGCGGTGGGTCTGGTACAGGTCGACGTAGTCGGTGCCCAGGCGGGTCAGCGAGGCGTCGATCTCGTGCAGGATCGCCTTGCGGGACAGACCCTGGCCGTTGGGGCCCGGGCGCATCCGCTGGAAGACCTTGGTGGCCAGCACGTACGTCCTCGCGGGGCACACCGGCCAGCGCCTTGCCGGTGAACTCCTCGCTGGAGCCGCCGGAGTAGACGTTGGCGGTGTCGAAGAAGTTCACCCCGGCGTCGAGGGCGGAGGTGATCGATCTGCTTGGCGAAGTCCTGGTCCTTGGCCCACGGGTGACCGCCACGCTCCGGGTCGCCCCAGCTCATGCAGCCGATGGTGATCCGCGAGACGTCGAGGCCGGTGCGGCCGAGCTTGGTGTACTCCATCAGGCGGCCGCCTCCCCGATGGCGGTGAACTCCTCGTCGGTCAGCTCGATGGCCGCACCGGCGGTGTTGGACTCGAGGTGCTCGATGCTCTTGGTGCCCGGGATCGGGAGCACGACCGGGGAGCGCTTGAGCAGCCAGGCCAGGGCCAGCTGCGACGGGGTGGCGTCGTGCTTCTTCGGCCGCCTCGGCCAGCGCGCCGTCGTCCTTGGACAGCTCACCGGTGGCCAGCGGGAACCACGGGATGAAGCCGATGCCGTGCTCGGTGCAGTGGTCGAGCAGCTCCTCGGACTGGCGGTTGCCGAGGTTGTAGAGGTTCTGCACCGAGACGATCTCGGCGCTCTTCTGGGCCTCCTGCAGCTGCTCGACGCTGACCTCGGAGAGGCCGATGTGGCGGATCTTGCCCTCGTCCTGCAGGGCCTTGAGCTCACCGACCTGGTCGGCGACGGGGTACGCCTCGTCGATCCGGTGCAGCTGGAACAGGTCGATCCGCTCCAGTCCGAGGCGGCGCAGGCTCATCTCGACCTCCTGGCGCAGGTACGCCGGCTGGCCGAGCGGCGTCCACACGCCCGGGCCCTGCCGGGTCAGGCCGGCCTTGGTCGCGATCACCAGGTCGTCGGCGTACGGGTGCAGCGCCTCGCGGATCAGCTCCTCGGCGACGTAGGGGCCGTAGGAGTCGGCGGTGTCGATGAGGGTGATCGCCGATCTCGACGGCGCGGCGCAGCACGGCGATCGCGTTGTCGTGGTCGGCGGGCGGGCCCCAGACGCCCTCGCCGGGCAGCTGCATGGCGCCGTAGCCGAGGCGGACGACGGGCAGGTCGCCGCCGAGGGCGAAGGTGCCGGAGGGAGCGGCGAGAGGTCGAGGTGTCTGCAGAAGTCGTGGTGGTCATGCTTGGCCCAAGGCCGACGGTGGCCCAGATGTTCCCGTCAGGTGAGCCGCTCGACCAGGCCGACAGCCACGCGCGGAACGTCGGACCAGCGCGCCGCACCGCGGTCGGGCTCGGGCCGGGCGGCGACCGCGGCGGGCTCGGAGAGCCGGGCGAACGCCGCGGCCAGCGAGTCGACGTCGGGCTCGTGCACGGGCGATCTCGCGGAGCTCGCCGATCACGTGGCTGGTGCATCAACGCGATGTTGCCGCGGGTCGGCGGCGAAGGAGGTGTAGGGCTCCATGTCGTTGACCAGCACGAGCTTGCCCGACGGCTCGGCCTCGTAGAGGTGCAGTCCCAGACCCTCCCACCGGCTCACCCCGATCAGCACGTCGGCGGCGCTGACCAGATCGTGGTGCGCGGCGCTGTCGAGGTCGTCGGTGATGGTCGTGATCCGCGGGTCGCGAGCCTCCAGCGGCCGTGGGCATCGGCTCGTCGGGGGCGGCGTGGTAGTCGGTGCGCATCTCTTCGACCGATCTCGGGGCCGGCCAGGTCGACCGGGCGGATCGGCGCGCTGGGTCTTGACCACCAGCCGGGTGTCCGGCCCGGCGCCGGCGACGAAGGCGTCGACCACCGCGCCCGAGCGGCTTGCGCTGCGGACAAGGAAGCCACCGGCGAACAAGAACGTCGTCGGGCCGCGGGCCGGCGGTCGCCCGAGCGCCTCGTCGGGTGCGATCGCGAACGGCACGTCGACCGATGCGCGCGATCCCGAGGTCGGCGTAGCGCTGCGCGCTCCACGGGTTGAGCGCGTAGAGCAGGTCGTACGCCGAGCCGCGCGGCGTCGGCGTCGGCTCGCAGGAAGTCCTCCCACATGAAGGTGCCGGCGGTGGCGACACCCGTCTGCGCGCAGCGCGGCGATGGCCTCGAAGTCCTTGTTCTGGAAGAACAGCACCGCGTCGAGGCGGTTGCTCGCGCGACCACGAGAGCGTACTCCTCGGCGGGGATCTTGTGCCCGCTGGCCCGGGTCACCCGGGGCTGGTCCCAGACGTCGTCGTGGGCGACGAAGTCGGCGCGGGTCAGGCGGGCCGTCGCCATCGTCGGGCGGGCCAGCACGTAGGTCTCGTAGCCGGCGTCCTCGAGAGCCCGGCGGACCATCCGCATCGCGGTGGCCTGGCCCGGTTGAACCAGAAGGTGACCAGCCCGACCCGCGCGGCCGCGCCGACGTCGGAGCAGCCCGGCGGGCGGCCCAGCGCGGGGCTCATCGCGGTCGGGGTAGCCGAGCGTCTCGACCAGCTCGGTGATCCCGGTGCGCTCGAACAGCCCGCGCCCAGCGGGGGTCGTCGGCGATGTCCCAGGGCGTCGGCGCACGGACCACGGAGCGCACCCAGGAGAGCACCTCGTCGTCGGCGCTGGTCGCCCATCGTGTCGGTGATCGCGGGCGAAGACCGGCGCCCGGGTCGGCGCAGAAGTCCTCGTGGCGCACCACCAGGAAGCGATCGCCGAAGCAGCGGGGGCCGTCCGCGAGCGCGGTGCGCGCCGCCTCGCCCCAGACCAGCAGGACCCGCTCGGCGTCCTCAGCGGCGGGTCGAAGGACCGGCCGTCGCGCTCCGCCAGGCGCCTCGGAGAGCCGGCGCGAGGACCACGGGTCCCAGGTGGTCGACTTCTCGAAGACGTCGTCGGCGTCCGGGAAGCGCGCTCGGGTGCGCTCAGCGCGGCCGTAGAGGTAGGAGCGCACCACGGCACGCGGGTCGCGCACCGTCCACAGCAGGGCTGCCTCGGGCGCGAGCCGGGCGAGGTGGTCGAGCTTGCTGGTCATCCGGACGAACTTGCGCCACCCACGGCTGCGGGCGTCGCGAGCACCAGCCGCAGGTAGTCCTCGACCTCCACCGGGCAGGTCGCGCGCGACCTCGACCGCGGGCCGCTCCGGGCCGCCGTGGTTGACCAGGCCGGGGCGCGGTCGGGGTGCGCGGCCGCGTAGCGTCCTCGCGGGCGCTCGGCGACGGCACCGAACAGGTCGCGTCTCGTGCACGCCGCTGCCGCCGCCCACCAGCGGCTCGCTGCGCGCACGGCGCTGAGCGGCTCGTAGAGGGTGGTGAAGCGGGCGTCGCGCACGAAGGCGTCGAACAGAACGGTGGTGCCGTTGCGCCGCATCCCGTGGATGATCAGGTTCCGCATCGCGCGTCATCGTGCCACAGCGGTGAGACGGCGGTGGTCGAGCAGCGAGCGGCGGCCATCCACGGTGGTCGAGCAGCGAGCGGCGGCCATCCACGGTGGTCGAGCAGCGAGCGCCGGCGAGCGACGTCGAGACCTGGTGGGCTGGGCGCGGCGTGGTGGGGGTCTCGACGTCGGGCGCGGGGCGCCCGGCTCGACCAGCGAGCATGGCCGGACGCGGCAGTCTTCGGGGTCGAGCAGCCGCGGCGGCACGACGGTGGTCGAGCAGCGAGCGGCGGCCATCCACGGTGGTCGAGCAGCGAGCGCCAGCGAGCGACGTCGAGACCACTCTTGCGGCGTGGTGCGGGTCTCGACGTCAGGCGCCAGGGCGCCTTGCTCGACCAGCGAGCGACGGCGAACGCGGCGTCTTCGGTGGTCGAGCAGCGAGCGCAGATGCGCCACCGGTGGTCGAGCAGCGAGCGCCAGCGAGCGACGTCGAGACCGGTGAGCTCCGGGTCGGCGTCGGTGGAGCTGGTCTCGACGTCAGGCGCCGGGCGCCCTGCTCGACCAGCGAACGCCGGACGCGGCAGCCGCCGGTCGAGCAGCCGGGCGACAGCCCAACGGTGGTCGAGCAGCGAGCGCCAGCGAGCGACGTCGAGACCTGGTGAGCTGGGTGCGGCGTGGTGGGGGTCTCGACGTCGGGCGCCGGGGCGCCCGGCTCGACCAGCGAGCATGGCCGGACGCGGCAGTCTTCGGTGGTCGAGCAGCCAGCGGCGGCCATCCACGGTGGTCGAGCAGCGAGCGCCAGCGAGCGACGTCGAGACCTGGTGGGCTGGGTGCGGCGTGGTGGGGGTCTCGACGTCGGGCGCGGGGCGCCCGGCTCGACCAGCGAGCGACGGCGGAACGCGGCGAGTCTCGGTGGTCGAGCAGCCAGCGGCGGCCATCCACGGTGGTCGAGCAGGGAGCGCCAGCGAGCGACGTCGAGACCTGGTGGGCTGGGTGCGGCGTGGTGGGGGTCTCGACGTCGGGCGCGGGGCGCCGGCTCGACGAGCGAGCGACGGCGGGACGCGGCATCCCGGTGGTCGAGCAGCGAGCGTCGGCGAGCGACGTCGAGACCTGGTGGGCTGGGTACGGCGTGGTGGGGGTCTCGACGTCGGGCGCCGGGCGCCCGGCTCGACCGGCGAGCGTCGGCGGGGCGCCCGGCTCGACCGGCGAGCGTCGGCGGGGCGCCCGGCCCGACCGGCGAGCGTCGGCGGGGCGCCCGGCTCGACCAGCCGTGGGCGCGCTGCTCGATTGGCGGTGCCGGGTGCCGTCGTAGGGTCGGGACGTGCCAGAGAAGAGATCTGAACCGACCCTGCTGACCGTCACCGCGACCAGCAGGCTGAGCCCCGAGCTGGTCCGCGTGGACTTCCACAGCGACGACCTCTCGGCCTTCGCCGGCAGCGACTTCACCGACCGTTACGTCAAGCTGGTGTTCCCCGTGCCCGGGGTCGACGTACCCAGAGCCGTTGGACATGCGGGCGGTGCGCGAGACCTTCCCGCCCGAGCACCAGCCGGTGGTCCGCACGTACACCGCGCTCGGCCCGGACGTCGACGCCGGCACGGTCTCGATCGAGTTCGTCGTGCACGGCACTGAGGGGGTCGCCGGGCCGTGGGCCGTGGCGGCCGCACCCGGCGACACCCTGCTGGCCAACGGGCCGGGGGGCGCCTACGCCCCCGACCCGGACGCCGACTGGCACCTGTTCGCCGGCGACGAGGCCGGCCTGCCCGGCGATCCGGGCCGCGTTGGCGGCGCTGCCCGACGACGCGGTCGCGGCGGCGTACGTCGAGGTGGAGGGGCCGGGCCACGAGGTCGACGTACCCGTCCCGGCGGGGGCGAGCCTGACCTGGGTGTACCGCGGCTCGGACACGCGGGCGGCGATGGAGGCCGCGTCGGGGGCCGAGCCCCCGCTGCTGGCCGCCGTGCGCGCCCAGGAGTGGCTGCCCGGACGCGTGCAGTGCTTCGTGCACGGCGAGGGCGAGGTCGTGATGAAGGGGATCCGGCCCTACCTGTTCACCGAGCGACAGGTCCCGCGCGACGACGTGTCGATCTCCGGCTACTGGCGCCGGGGGCGCACCGAGGAGGGCTTCCGGGACTGGAAGTCCGAGCTGCGGGCGGCCGAGGGCGTCTGAGGCCCGCCTTCGGGTCGTCCGTCCACCAGGAGATGTCGACGAACGGTCGCTTCCCACGATGAAGGACGTGTGGTGAGCGACCGTTCACCATGGGGAGTGCACGCTTTCCTACAGACCGTGGTGAACGGACCACGGGGCGCAGGCAGGCGGCCCTCAGCCGTCGCCCAGCCCGTCGGCGATCAGGCGGCGCAGCTCGTTCAGGGCGGCGGGAGCACCCGGGCCCGCAGCCGAGAGCCGCAGCACGTGTCCCTTGGCGGCGCCGAGGGTCATCAGCTCCAGCATGCTGGCGGCCGTCGCCGGTCCCGTTCCGGCGGTGAGGTCAAGCACGTGTACGTCGACCGGGAGCGCGGCGGCCGCGGCCACGAACCGGGCGGCCGGGCGGGCGTGCAGGCCCTGGGCGTTGACCACCTCGACCTCGACGGAGTGCTCGGCGCCCGTCTCGCCCTCCTCCTCCTCGCCCGCGGCGGTCACCGGCGGCCCGCCGGCGGCGTCGCCCAGCTGCTCGGACTTCGCGGAGATCGCGCGCACCGCCTCCGCCTCCACCTGGGCCAGTCCGGCGCCCGCGGCCGCCTGCACGGCTGCGGCGACCAGGCCCTCCACCAGCGGCGAGCGGGAGAGCAGCACCTCACCGCTCGGGCGCCGGATCGAGAAGGTCCAGCGCCATCTCGCTGGACAGCACCGCGCTGCCGAGATCGCTCAGCACCAGCACCCCGGCTCCGTCGTTGGCCCGGTCCGCCGCCCCGATGGCACCGGCGATCGCGGCGGCGTCGGTGCCCAGCCCGCCGTCGCTGCCGGCCGCGACCTCCATCGTCGGTGGGTCCTCGGCCACCATCTGCGTGGCCAGCTCGACGGCCGACTCCGCCAGGGACAGCGAGTGCGAGACCACGACCAGGGCCACCCGGGGACGGGTCACCCGGCGCCGGCCAGGGTATCGGCCAGGGTGTCGGCCAGCGACTCCATCAGGATCGTGGAGGAGGCGGCACCCGGGTCGACGTGCCCCGCGCTGCGTTCGCCGAGGTAGCTCGCCCGGCCCTTGCGGGCGACCAGCGGCTCGGTGGCGTCGCGCCCCTCAGCGGCCGCGTCGGCCGCCGCGCGAGCGGCCTCGGCCGGGCTGTGTCCCGCCTGCGCTGACTCCTCGTAGGCGCTCACCCCGGGGCCCAGGGCGTCGAGCATGGTCTTGTCGCCCGGCTCGGCCTTGCCGCGGGCGGCGACCGCGTCGTACGCCGCCCGGAGCGCCGCGCCGAGCCCGCCGGCGTCCAGCTCGGTGACGTCGCCGGCGGCGCGGCCGAGCTGGAGGAAGAACGTGCCGTACAGCGGACCGCTGGCGCCGCCCACCGACGAGACCAGGGTCATCCCGACCGACTTGAGCATCGCACCGACGGTCTCGCCGGGCTCGTCGCCCAGCTTGTCGGCCACCGCCGAGAACCCGCGGGCCAGGTTGGCCCCGTGGTCGGCGTCGCCGATCGCGGAGTCGAGGTCGGTCAGGTGGGTCCGCTGCTCGACCACCCGGTCGCGGAGCGTGAGGAGCCAGGCCAGCAGCTGCTCCTGGGTCACGACTGCGGCCGGCATCGACTCTGGGGTGGCCACGTCAGATCCCCCAGCGCAGGCCCGGGGTGTTCACCGGGGCGTCCCACAGAGCGACCAGCTCGTCGTCGGCCTTCAGCAGGGTGATCGAGCAGCCGGCCATGTCGAGGGAGGTGATGTAGTTGCCGACCAGCGATCGCGCCACGGTGACACCGTGGGCCGAGAGGATCGCCGCCATCTCGCCGTACATCAAGTAGAGCTCCAGCATCGGGGTCGCGCCCATCCCGTTGCACAGCGCGATCACGGAGTCGCCGGAGGTGAAGGGCAGGTCGGCCAGCACCGGCTCGAGGAGCTGCTCGGCGATCTCCTTCGCCGGGGCCAGGGCGCGACGGTGCCGGCCGGGCTCACCGTGGATCCCGACGCCGACCTCCATCTGGTCGTCCGGCAGGTCGAAGGTCGGCTTCCCGGCGGCCGGCACGACGCACGAGGTCAGCGCGACCCCCATGCTGCGCACCTGGGCGTTGACCCGCTCGGCGATCGCCCTGACCGCGGCGAGGTCGCGGCCCTCGGCCGCGGCGGCACCGGCGATCTTCTCCAGCAGGACGGTGCCGCCGACCCCGCGGCGGCCCGCGGTGAAGGTGCTGTCCTCGACGGCGACGTCGTCGTCGACGACCACCGCCTCGACGGTGATGTCGGACTCCGCGGCGAGGTCGGCGGCCATCTCGAAGTTGAGCACGTCGCCGGTGTAGTTCTTCACGATGTGCAGCACCCCGGCGCCGCCGTCGACGCCCGTGGTCGCGGCCAGGATCGGTTCGGGGGTCGGTGAGGTGAAGACCTCGCCGCACACCGCTGCGTCGAGCATCCCGGCGCCGACGAAACCGCCGTGCAGCGGCTCGTGCCCCGACCCGCCCCCGGAGACCAGCCCGACCTTGCCCGAGACCGGTGCGTCAGCCTCGGAAGACCACCCGGTTGGCGTGGTCGACGCGCAGCTCGGGGTGGGCCGCAGCCACCCCGACCAGCGACTCTGCCACGACGTCGTCGGGTGCGTTGATCAGCTTCTTCACGCCTGCCTCCTGGGGACGGGCCGGCGGCCGCCGTCGACTCACCGGGTGGGCCCATCATGCCCCTCCCGACGCCCGCGCGGGAGGCCTCGAGGGGCCTCCGTAGAGTGGCCCTGGCCTCGACCCCAGGAGGAACCATGGCGACCGCTGACGGGTCCGGTGACCTCAGCTGGTTCCGCCGACCCTCGACCGACGGTGCCGATCCGGGCACCCTCAACCCCGTCTTCGCGCTGCTCGACCTCGCCGTGGTCCGGGGGCGCGGCGACGATCCGGTCCTGCTCGACGGGTCGACGCCGATCAGCCACGCCACGCTGCTCGAGGAGGTGGCCGGCCTCGGCGGTGTCCTGCGCGGCCTGGGGGTCGAGCCCGGTACGCCGGTCGCCTGCCGCCTCGATCCCGACCGTCGCGGCGTCACCACGTTGCTGGCCCTGGCCCGGCTGGGGGCGGTCCTCGACGATGGGGCCGAGCTCGTGGTCTCGCCCGCGGGCGTCGCAGACGTGGGCTGGGACCTGGTCCGTCCCGCCGGGCGGGCCGACCCTGCTCCAGCGGCCGAGCTGGCGCCCGACTCGCCCTGGACGGCCCGTCGCACCTCTCGCGACCTCGCTCACGACCTGAGTGCCGTGTCCACGCCGAGCCCGGTCGCCGACCTCGCGGCGGTCCTGCGGGGCTGACCCCGGATCGGGGCTGGGACGGCTGGGCGTCTGGGTGGCTCCAGGACGACCACCGGTGAGGGAGACTGGGCCGGTGACTCGCCGCGACGTCGTGATCCTGGGCTCGACCGGGTCCATCGGCACCCAGGCCCTCGACGTGGTCCGAGCCAACCCGGACCGGTTCCGGGTGGTCGGGCTGAGTGCCGGTGGCGCCCAGCGCCAGCTCTTCGAGCGCCAGGTCGCCGAGTTCGCGCCGGCGGTCTCGGGTCTCGGTGACCAGGCGAGCGTCGAGGCCGCGGGGATGGCCTGCGACACCGTCCTCAATGCCATCACGGGTGCTGTCGGACTGCGTCCGACGCTGGCCGCGCTGGAGGCCGGCAACACGCTCGCGCTGGCCAACAAGGAGTCCCTGATCATCGGTGGGCCGCTGGTGCTCGAGGCGGCCGAGCCCGACCAGATCGTGCCGGTCGACTCCGAGCACAGCGCGATCGCCCAGTGCTTGCGCGGTGGCCGCGCCGACGAGGTACGCCGCCTGGTCCTGACGGCGAGCGGGGGGCCGTTCCGCGGGCGCCGGCGCGAGGACCTCGCCGGGGTCAGCGTGGCCGAGGCGCTGGACCACCCGACGTGGGACATGGGCCCGGTCGTCACCATCAACTCCGCGACCCTGGTCAACAAGGGCCTGGAGGTGATCGAGGCGCACCTGCTGTTCGGCATCGCGATGGACGACATCACCGTCGTCGTGCACCCCACCTCCGAGGTGCACTCCATGGTGGAGTTCACGGACGGGTCGACGCTGGCCCAGGCCTCGCCGCCGACGATGCTGATCCCGATCGCCCTGGGCCTGGACTGGCCCGACCGGGTGCCCGACGCCGCACCCGCCATGGACTGGAGCCGGCCGCACACCTGGGAGTTCCTCCCGCTCGACAACGAGGCCTTCCCCGCCGTACGCCTGGCTCGCGAGGCCGGGGCCGAGCGGTGGCACGGCTCCCGCGGTCTACAACGCGGCCAACGAGGAGTGCGTCTCCGCGTTCCGGGCGGGGCGTATCCGCTTCACCGATATCGTCGACACCATCGCGGCCGTGCTCGCCGGAACCGAACGCTCGGACGCAGGCCTCACCCTCGACGACGTGCTCGAGGCCGACGCCCGGGCCCGTTCGCGAGCCCGAGACCTGCTGGGGGAGACACCGCGTGATCGAGGTCCTGCTCTACATCTGCGGCGTCCTGCTCTTCGTGGTCGGCCTCGCCGCCTCGGTGGGTCTGCACGAGCTCGGGCACCTGATCCCCGGCAAGCTCTTCAACATCAAGGTCACGCAGTACTTCGTCGGCTTCGGGCGCACCCTGTGGTCGCGCCAGCGCGGGGAGACGGAGTACGGCGTCAAGGCGATCCCGCTCGGCGGCTACGTCAAGCTGGTCGGGATGCTCCCGCCGGCCGAGGACGCGGCGGCCCGGCACGGTGCGCAACGACGCGTACCGGGATGTTCGCCCAGCTGATGGACGACGCCAAGCAGGCGGAGTACGAGCACGTCGAGCCCGGTGACGAGGACCGGCTGTTCTACCGCCAGAGCGTGGGCAAGCGCCTGGTCGTGATGCTCTCCGGGGTCGCGGTCAACATCGTGCTGGCCTTCCTGCTCTTCGCGGTGGTCTTCATGGCGCACGGGGTGCGCGAGCCGACCACGACGGTCGTCGGCGGTCTCGCAGTGCGCGATCGCCGTGCAGGGCTCGGCCGACACCGCGGCCCGGCCGGGCCTGCACCGTCGAGCGACCCGGCGTCGCCCGGCCAGCCGGGCCGGGATCAGGCCCGGCGACCGGATCGTCGTCGTTCAACGGCTCGCCGATCGGGTCCTGGACCGACCTGCAGCGCGAGATCCGCGGCAACGACGACGGTTCGGCCCGGATCGGGGTGGTCCGCGACGGGCAGCCGCTGACCCTGACCACGAACACCCTGGTCACCTCCCAGGCCGACCCGGACGACCCGGACACGACCGTCTCGGCCGGCTTCCTGGGCGTCGTCCCGACCACGGTCCTTCGAGCGCAAGGACGTCGGCTACGTCGTGGACCAGATGGGCACCGCCACCTGGGGCACCCTCAAGGCGCTCGGCACGCTGCCGGTGAAGGTCTACCACGTCGGGCGGGCCGCGCTCGGGCTCGAGCAGCGCGACGCCAACGGCCCGATGAGCGTCGTCGGGGCCGGTCGGGTCGCCGGCCAGCTCACGTCGGCCCAGCAGGTGCCCGCCAGTGACCGCTTCTTCGCGGTGCTCGCCCTGCTCGCCGGCCTCAACCTGTTCCTCGGCCTGTTCAACCTGGTGCCGCTGCCCCCGATGGACGGCGGCTCGATGGCTCCGGCGCTCTACGAGGCCGCCCGCCGTCGCCTCGCGAAGTGGCGCCGCAAGCCCGATCCCGGCTTCGTCGACGCCTCCAGGCTGCTGCCGCTGACCTACGTCGTCGTGGTCGTGCTGCTGCTGGGCAGCGCGGTGCTGATCTACGCCGACATCGTGGCCCCGATCAAGCTGCAGTAGCCGGAGCGGCCCGCCAGCGCCCGGCGGCTGCAGCGGTCGTGGCCTGGAAACGTCGACATCCCGGCCGGCGCCTGGCCCAGGTCACCTCGCCGCGCGGGAGTCCCGGGCCGGCGCAGTAGCCTGGAGGACATGACCACCGTCTCCCTGGGCATGCCCAGTGCACCGCCGCCCGTGCTCGCCCCGCGCCGCCAGACCCGGCAGATCAAGGTGGGCAAGGTGCTGGTCGGGGGAGACGCCCCGGTCTCGGTGCAGTCGATGTGCACCACGCTGACCTCCGACGTGAACACCACGCTGCAGCAGATCGCCGAGCTGACCGCGGCCGGCTGCGACATCGTCCGGGTCGCCTGCCCCTCGCAGGACGACGCCGACGCGCTGGCCGCAGATCGCGCAGCACAGCCAGATCCCGGTGATCGCCGACATCCACTTCCAGCCGAAGTACGTCTTCGCCGCGATCGAGGCCGGTTGTGCCGCCGTTCGCGTCAACCCGGGCAACATCCGCAAGTTCGACGACCAGGTCAAGGAGATCGCCCAGGCGGCCAAGGACCACGGCACGTCGATCCGGATCGGGGTCAACGCCGGCTCGCTGGACAAGCGGGTGATGGAGAAGTACGGCAAGGCCACCCCCGAGGCGCTGGTCGAGTCGGCGATGTGGGAGGCCTCGCTGTTCGAGGAGCACGACTTCCACGACTTCAAGATCTCGGTCAAGCACAACGACCCGGTCGTGATGGTGCGGGCCTACGAGCTGCTCTCCGAGGCCGGTGACTGGCCGCTGCACCTCGGCGTCACCGAGGCCGGGCCGGCCTTCCAGGGCACGATCAAGTCCGCGACCGCCTTCGGCGCGCTGCTCAGCCAGGGCATCGGCGACACCATCCGGGTCTCGCTCTCGGCGCCCGCCGGTCGAGGAGGTCAAGGTCGGGATCCAGATCCTGCAGTCGCTCAACCTGCGCGAGCGCAAGCTCGAGATCGTCTCCTGCCCGTCCTGCGGGCGGGCCCAGGTCGACGTCTACAAGCTCGCCGAGGAGGTGACCTCCGGCCTCGAGGGCATGGAGGTGCCGCTGCGGGTCGCGGTGATGGGGTGCGTCGTCAACGGTCCGGGCGAGGCCCGCGAGGCCGACCTCGGCGTCGCCTCCGGCAACGGCAAGGGCCAGATCTTCGTCAAGGGCGAGGTGATCAAGACCGTGCCCGAGTCGCAGATCGTGGAGACCCTGATCGAGGAGGCCATGCGGATCGCCGAGGGCATGGAGGCCGTCGAGGGCGAGGCGCCCTCGGTCTCGGTCAGCTGAGCCAGCACTACTTCTCGGCTTCGGCTTCTTGACCAAGCCGGCGTGCCAGGTCGTGCGACCGTGCCGAGCGCAGCGCTGCAGGCGTCGTAGGCGTCACTGGTGTCGGCGAGGAGCTTGACGTCGGCGACGGCCCTGGGCCGACCGCCTTGGCGTCGCTGGGGTTCGGCCCGGGCCAGCTCGTCGTAGGCCGGGGCGAGGTCGGTCGGCGGCCTTCGGGGTCTGCTTGGCCAGGAGGGTGTAGGCCTGCGTGACCGGCTTCGGGCTCCTCGGCCCCCTTCGGCAGCGGTGGCGTAGACCCCGCGCAGGGCGAATGCCGTGGCCCGGCGTTGACCGGCGTCGTAGGGCAGCGCCTTCGGCGACCACGTCGCCGAGCCGCTCGACCGTCGTGCGGCGGGTCGCGAGCAGGTCGCCGCAGGCTGCTGGCGATCGGCGACCTGGACGTAGTAGTCGATGCCGGCCTCGACGGCGTTCCACCGCTCGTCGAAGGCCCGACGCAGGTTGGCGCCGATCCGGGACCGCTCCTCGGGCGGCACCGTCAGGAGACCGGCCCAGCTGTCGCGGCAGTCCTGATCCGCCGCCGACACCGGCGAGGGCGACGCGCTGGCACCGCCGTCGGCGCCGGCGGCGCTGGTCGCCGCCGCACCCGGTCAGCCCAGCCAGACCGGTGAGCACCGCGACAACGAGGCCGACCCTGGTCGCGAGGCCGTGCCGGCCCGGGCCGGACCTGCCCCCCTGCACTGGTCCGCATGGGAGAACGCTAGGCCGGTCTGGCCACGGCAACCCACGGAATGGATAGGCTCGCGGCGTGCTCCGGTCCCAGCAGGGGTTGCGCGTCCTCGGGGCGGGTGACCTGCCCGACGTCCTCGACCTGCTGGCCCGCGACCCGGTGCAGAACGTCTTCGTCGACTACCGCGCCCGGCTGACCCGCCTGGAGCCGCGCTGGCTCGGCGGTGAGATCTGGGGCTGGTACCGCGACGACAAGCTCGTCTCGCTGTGCCACTTCGCGGCCAACCTGGTGCCCGTGCTGGCCGACGAGGAGGCGCTGGACGCCTTCGCCGAGCGCGCCCTGCGCAAGGGCTCGCTCGTGCTCGACGCTGGTCGGCCCGCGCGAGCAGGTCGACGCCGCTGTGGTCGGTCCTGAGCACCCGCTGGGGCACCGCCGCGGGAGGCCCGCTGGGACCAGCCGCACCTGGAGATCGCCGGGCCGCCCGCTCGTCGCGCCCGACCCGCTGGTGCGGGTCTCCGTGCGCGAGGACCTCGACACCCTCTACCCGGCCTGCGTGGCGATGTACACCGAGGAGGTCGGGGTCTCCCCGGAGTGGGACGGCGGGCGAGACCTCTACCGGGCCCGCGTCAGCCAGCTGATCAGCCGGGGCTGGTCGTTCGCCCGGTACGAGGAGGGCGAGGTCGTGTTCAAGGCCGAGGTCGCGTGCGCCACGCCGTACGCCTGCCAGGTCCAGGGTGTCTGGGTCGCATCCCGACCGCCGCGGCCAGGGGCTGGCCGCGGCCGGGATGGCGGCCGTGGTGGAGATGGCGCGCCGCGACATCGCCCCGGTGGTCTCGCTCTACGTCAACGGCCACAACACCGCCGGCCCGACGCACCTACGCGCGCGTCGGGTTCGCCCAGACCGCGACCTTCTCGACCGTGATGTTCTAGCAGTACCCCGCTGGTCGAGCGGCGGAGGGCGCCCCGGTGGTCGAGCAGACCGCGAGCGAGCGTCGTCGAGACCGGGGTCGATGGCGGTCGAGCAGCGAGCGCAAGCGTGCGTCGTCGAGACCTGGGTCGACGCTGGTCGAGCAGCGAGCGCGCGCCAGCGCCGTCGAGACCTGGGTGGGTCGGTTGCGGGCTCGACGTCGGTTGCTGGCGCAACCCGCTCGAGCGATCGCGGGCGGAGCTGAGTCGGGCAGCGTGAGCCGACCCCGAGACGTCACCGCCCTGGCCGCGATCTTCGCCGGCAGCGCGGCGATCCACCTGGTCAGGCCGGACGTCTGGGAGCCGCTGATGCCGCGCTGGCGTGCCCGCGCAGCGCGAGGTGATCCTCGGCTCGGGCGTGCTCGAGCTGGCCTGCGCGGCCGGGCTGCTCAGCACCGGTTCCGGCGCCCGGCGGGGTGGGCCAGCGCCGCGGTGCTGGTCGGGGTGTTCCCGGCCAACCTGAAGATGGCCGGCGACGCGGCGAGGCGTCGAGCACCGGCTTCAAGGCCGCGGCGTACGGGCGGCTGCCGCTCCAGCTGCCGATGATCCGGATCGCGCTCCGGGCGGCCCGCGCCGAGAAGGCAATACCGGTTCGTGACGCGGGCGCACCACGACTAGCCTTCCGAGCATGATCCTTCGGATGTCGACCCTGTTCGTGCGCACGCTGCGTGACGATCCCGCCGACGCCGAGGTGGCCAGCCACAAGCTGCTCGGTGCGGGCCGGCTACATCCGGCGGGTCGCGCCGGGGATCTACTCCTGGCTGCCGCTCGGGCTGCGCGTGGTGCGCAAGATCGAGAACATCATCCGCGAGGAGATGGACGCGATCGGCGCCCAGGAGCTGCTGTTCCCGGCGCTGCTGCCCGCGGCGCCGTACGACGCGAGCGGCCGGTGGACCGACTACGGCGACGGGATCTTCCGGCTCCAGGACCGCAAGGGCGACGACTACCTGCTCGGCCCCACGCACGAGGAGATGTTCACCCTCCTGGTCAAGGACCTGTACTCCTCCTACAAGGACCTGCCGCTCTCGATCTACCAGATCCAGACCAAGTACCGCGACGAGGCGCGGCCCCGCGCCGGCGTGCTGCGCGGGCGCGAGTTCGTGATGAAGGACTCCTACTCCTTCGACGTCGACGACGCCGGCCTCGACGCGTCGTACGCCGCGCACCGGGCGCGTACGTGAGGATCTTCGACCGGCTCGGCTTCGACTACGTCGTGGTCGACGCGATGAGCGGGGCGATGGGTGGCTCGAAGTCGGAGGAGTTCCTGGCCAAGGCGGCGATCGGCGAGGACACCTACGTCAGCTGCACCGCCTGCGACTACGCCGCCAACGTCGAGGCGGTCGACGGTGCGCGCGCCCGCTCCGATGGCCTACGACGACGCGCCGGCGGCGCACGCCGAGCAGACCCCCGACACCCCGACGATCGACACCCTGGTCGACCACCTCAACTCTGCCTTCCCCCGCGAGGACCGGGCGTGGACGGCCGCCGACACCTTGAAGAACGTCGTGTTCTCGGTGCGCCACCCCGACGGCACGCACCGAGGCCCTGGCCGTCGGCCTGCCCGGCGACCGCGACGTCGACGAGAAGCGGCTCGAGGCCACGCTCGGCGAGGGCGTGGTCTTCGAGCCGCTTCACCGAGGCCGAGTTCGCCGCGCGGCCCAGCCTGGCCAAGGGCTACATCGGTCCCGGCGCGCTGGGGGAGAAGAAGGAGGCCGGCGTGCGCTACCTGGTCGACCCTCGGGTCGTCGAGGGCACGCGCCTGGGTGACCGGCGCCGACGTCTCCGGCAGCCACGTGCTCGACCTGGTCGCCGGGCGGGACTTCTCCGCCGACGGCGTGATCGAGGTGGCCGAGGTGCGCGACGGCGACCCCTGCCCGGTCTGCGACGACGGGCGTCCTGGAGACCGCGCGCGGCATCGAGATGGGCCACATCTTCCAGCTCGGCCGCTTGTACGCCGAGGCGCTCGGCCTGCAGGTGCTCGACTCGAACGGCAAGCTGGTCACCGTGACCATGGGCTCCTACGGCATCGGCCCGACCCGCGCGGTGGCGGCGATCGCGGAGGACACCCTCGACGAGATCGGGCTGTGCTGGCCACGCAACGTCGCTCCGGCCGACGTGCACATCGTCGCGGCCGGCAAGGACCCGGCGATCTTCGAGGCGGCCGCCACGCTGTCCGAGGACCTCTCCGCCTCGGGCCTCGACGTGCTGTACGACGACCGTGCGGGCAAGGTCAGTCCCGGGGTGAAGTTCAAGGACGCCGAGCTGATCGGAGTACCGACCATCGTCACGGTGGGTCGTGGTCTCGCCGACGGCTCCGTGGAGGTCAAGGACCGGCGCACGGGCGAGCGCACCGAGGTGCCCGTCGGTGACGCCGTGGACCACCTGACCGCGCTCGTCCGCGGCTGATCCGGGCGAGCCGACTCCGCTTCCCATGACGGACCCGCACTCCCCACGAGCAGCTCATCGTGGGGAGGGCGGGTTCATCGGCCTACCGTGGTGAACCGGCGCGGGCCGGCACGGCGCCGCTCGGCGACGCGCACCCGGCTCACAGCACCTTGGAGAGGAACTCCTGGGTGCGCTCGGCTCGCGGGGTGGGCGAGGACGTCGCGCGGGATCGCCCTCCTCGACGATCACGCCGCCGTCCATGAAGACCAGCTTGTCGCCGACCTCGCGGGCGAAACCCATCTCGTGGGTGACCACCATCATCGTCATGCCCTCGCTGGCGAGCTGCTGCATCACGTCGAGCACGTCGCCGACCAGCTCGGGGTCGAGCGCGCTGGTCGGCTCGTCGAAGAGCATCATGTCGGGGTCCATCGACAGCGCCCGGGCGATCGCGACGCGCTGCTGCTGGCCGCCGGAGAGGTGCGCCGGGAAGGCGTCCTCCTTCTCGGCCAGCCCGACCCGCTCGAGGTTGCGCCGGGCGACCTCGACGGCCTCGGGCTTGCTGCGCTTCTTGACCCGGCGCTGGGCCAGGGTCAGGTTGCCCAGCACGGTCAGGTGCGGGAACAGGTTGAACTGCTGGAAGACCATCCCGATCCGGCGAGCGGACCGCGGTCAGGTCGTCCTCGGGGTCGGTGATGTCGATCCCCTCGACGAAGATCTTGCCGGAGGTCGGCTCCTCGAGCCGGTTCACGCAGCGCAGCAGGGTCGACTTGCCCGAGCCGGACGGGCCGATCACGCAGACCACCTGGCCGTCGTCGACGTGTGAAGTCGATCCCCTTGAGCACCTCGTTGTCGCCGAAGTACTTGTGCAGGTCGCGGACCTCGATGGCGGCCGCGCCGGTCGGTGTCGCGCTCACCGGGCCCTCTTCGTCCGGCGCTCGAGGTGGGCCACCAGCTGGGTCAGCGGCAGCGTGATGACCAGGTAGAGCACCGCGGCGGCCATCAGCGGGGTCGCGTTGCCGGTCTGGGTCAGGTTGTCCGGGCGAAGTTGGTCAGCTCGCGCTGGCCCGAGCCCGACTCCGGCGACCTGGAGATCAGCGAGGTGTCCTTGAGCAGCAGCACGAACTCGTTGGTCAGCGGCGGGATCACGATCCGCACGGCCTGGGGCAGGACGACCGAGACCATCGTCCAGGTGCCGCTCATGCCCAGCGACTGCGCGGCCTCGACCTGGCCCTTGGGCACGGCCTGGATGCCGGCCCGCATCGTCTCGGCCATGTACGCCGCCGCCACCATGATCAGGGCGAGGATCGCCGGCCCCGACGGTGCCGCCGGGCGGGCGACCAGTTGAAGGCGATCGGCACCGCGAACGCGAACACGATGATCACGATCAGCACCGGCAGCCCGCGGAAGAACTCGATGTAGACCGTCGCGATCCAGCGGTACGGCGCGACGGGCGAGAGCTTCATCAGGGCCAGCACGCACCGCCAGCACCAGGCCGCCGGCGAAGGCGATCGCGGTGTAGACGACCGTGTTCTTGGCCGCCCTCGATGATGAGGTCGGGCCAGATGCGCTTCAAGACGTCGCGTGTCGAGGAAGTTGACCCGGACCGCCTTCCAGTCGGCGACCAGCGCCAGGGTGACGACGGCCGCGACGAGGAGCGCGTAGAGCAGCTCCGTGCCGGAGCCGGCGCTTGGTGCTGCGTTTCACGGTGTCGGACCGTCCGTGCTCAGGAGACCTTGAAGTACTTGTCGTAGATCTTCTGGTACGAGCCGTCGGACTTCATGGCCGTGAGCTGCTTGTTGACCGCGGCGATCAGCTTGGTGTTGTCCAGCTTCGCACGCCGAAGCCGTAGTTCTCGTCGGTGTCGTAGGTCTCGACGACCTTGAACTTGCCCGGCTGCCTTCGGGTCGTTCTGGTGGTCGAGGTTGACCGGCAGGTCCTGGAGGATCGCGTCGATCTGCCCGGCCTTGAGGGCGAGGTACATCTTGCCGTCGTCGGCGTACTGGATGGCCTTGGCGTCGGGCGCGTTCTTCTTCGTGTACGTCTCGCCGGTCGTGCCCTTCTGGACGCCGACCTTCTTGCCGGCCAGGTCGTCGATGCTCTTGATGGCCGAGCCGGTCGGCACCAGGAGCGACTGCTTGGAGTCGTAGTAGCCGTCGGAGAAGAGGATCTTCTTCTTGCGCTCGGGGGTGATCGTCATGGCGCTGGCGCCGATGTCGCACTTGCGGGCGTTGAACAGCAGACCGCTCTGCAGGGCGTCGAAGTCGGAGTCCTTGATCTGCACCTTGAGGTCCAGCTTCTTGGCGATCGCGTTGACGATGTCGACGTCGAAACCCTTGAAGCCGGTCGAGGAGGACTTGTCGAAGTCCTCGAACGGCGGGTACGGCACGTCGGAGCACACCGTCAGGGTCCCGGAGCTGATCGTGGAGATCCCGCTCGAGGACGAGCCGCCTCCCGAGCTGCTCCCGCAGCCGGCGAGTGCGCCGGTGGCGAGCAGCAGACCGGCGGCTAGGGCGGACGTACGGCGGATGGTGGTGTTCACGTGTGCGGGCTCCCTCGGGCACGTGAGCGTGAAGCAGTCGGGAATCTCGTCGACCACGCTCTATTCTCTGACGGATCGGCAATCTATCGCCAGAATGTTCCGAACGGTGCCTCTGCCGGGGATCCGTGGCCCAGTCGTGACGCCAGTCGTGATCATTGTGGGCACTACCGCCCGCTCTGCCCGGAAATGGAGCCTCGATGCGCCAGCAGCAGACCCCCTTCGGGTCCTGGCTGCTCGGGACGGTCGACCAGGGTCCGCGGGTGCTCCGGATCCGCGTGCAGCTGCTGCTGACCACGCTGCTGGTCACCACCAACGTGGTGGGTGCGGGGGTGGTCTACGCCCTCGCGACGCTGGTCCTGCCGGGCCCCGGCTCGACCGCCGCCACCAGGCTGTCGTTGGCGATCGCGGTGCCGGTCTACGTCGTGCTGGCGGTGCTCGCGGGAGCACTGATCGGCACGTCGCTGGGGTTGCGCAGCCTGCGCTGGGCCACCGAGGACCGCCAGCCGGACGACCGTGAGCGCGCCGTGGCGCTGCGGCTGCCCTGGCGACTCACGCTGGTCCAGGCCGGGTTGTGGCTGGTGGCCACCGCGCTGTTCACCGTCCTCGCCCTGGTCCTGCAGCCCGGCCGGGCGCTGACCACGGCCTTCACGATCGGCACCGCCGGCCTGGTGGTCTCGGCGATCGCCTACCTGTTCAGCGAGTTCGCGATGCGCCCCATCGCCGCGCGGGCGCTCGCCGGCCAGGACCGGCTCCAGGCGCGGGGCTTCGGCGTACGCCAGCGGATGCAGGTGTTCTGGGGTCTCGGCACGGCGGCCCCGGTGCTGGGACTGATGCTGACGGCGCTGCTCGCCCTCACCGGCCAGCAGGTGAGCGTTCGTCGTCTGTCGGTCTCGATCCTGGCGCTCGGCGGGATCGTGCTGCTCTTCGGACTGCTCGTGACCTGGCTCAACGCCCGCGCGGTGGTGGCACCGATCCTCTCGGTGCGCGACGCGCTGCTGCGCGTGCACAGCGGCGACTTCGAGGCCGAGGTGCCGCTGTACGACGGCACCGAGCTCGGCATGCTGCAGTCCGGGTTCAACCAGACGGTGGCCGGGCTGCGCGAGCGCGAGCGGATCCGTGACCTGTTCGGGCGCCACGTGGGCCGCGAGGTGGCGGAGGCGGCGTCCTTGCGTGAGGTCGAGCTCGGAGGGGAGCAGCGGGTCGTCTCGGTCCTGTTCGTCGACCTGGTCGGGCTCCACGACGTACGCGACGCAACACTCACCGGTCGAGGTGGTGCAGGTGCTGAACCGTTTCTTCGGCGTCGTCGTCGACGAGGTCGGACGTCAGCACGGGTTGGTCAACAAGTTCATCGGCGACGCGGTGCTGGCCATCTTCGGCGCTCCGGTCGAGCTCGACGACCACGCCGGTCGGGCTCTGGCGGCGGCGCGTGCGATCGCGACCCGTTTGGCGCAGGAGGTGCCGGAGGTGGGCGCCGGGATCGGGGTCGCCACCGGTGAGGCCGTGGCGGGCAACGTCGGCGACGAGTCCCGGTTCGAGTACACCGTGATCGGCGACGCGGTGAACTCGGCCGCCCGGCTCACCGATCTTGCGAAGGACGTCCCTGGGCGGGTGCTGGCTGCCGGAGCCTCGGTGGACGCTGCGCCCGACGAGGAGGCCGGTCGCTGGTGTCCGCACGACTCGGTGACCCTGCGTGGTCGGACGGAGCCGACGCCGACGGCGGTGCCGACTGGTCCTAGATGAGTCCCTTCGTGGACCTGCGCTTCACCGAGACGCACCGCTGGCGCCCGGTCGCGGTCGTCGCGCCCGAGCTCGCCGAGGTCGGCGACCCCGAGGGCGCGCCACCGGGCACAGGGCCGGTGGCGCCGTACGCCGCCGTCGAGCTCGACCTGGGGATCGTGCGCGGGACCGTGACCTGTGGGCTGAGCAGCGTCCTGGCGGTGTACGACGGCGCGCGCGGCCAGGTGCGCATCGAGGTGGCCGGACAGGTCGTGCGCCGCCGTCGCCGCCGGCTCTGCGCCGGCACGACCCTGGGCTTCGCGCTGTGCGAGAACCAGGTGACGGTGCTCGCCCGTGCGCCCGGCGGGCGGTGGCGCCCGCTCCTCACCGAGCGGGACCGGGTCCGGGCCGTCCTCGACCTGCGTGACCCGGTGACGCTCGCCGCCCAGCGCTGGGCCTGGTCGGGACCGCCGGGGGAGGTGCGCGGCGTGCGGCACGGTCCGTTCGGGATGGTGGGCCTGCGGGACCCGCAGCTGGTCCGGCACGCGGACGGCTCGCCGTACGTCGAGGACGGGAGGGTCCTCCTCACCTGGACCTGTGCCGGGACGGGTGGGTTCCGCCAGGCGCACTGGGGAGTCTTCGCCATCGACCTCGACGATCCGATGAGGATGCAGCAGACCGCGCAGATCTACGCGCGGCGCGGTGGGCGGGTGTACGGCGACCACGCCGGCGCGCTGGTCCGCCACGACGGCCGCTGGCTGGTCCTGGTGTCGTCCTGGGGCGACTTCGACCCGGCGCGCGGGGTGCACGCGCGCCGCGCGGTCAGCACCCGGACCTCCTGCGCGGGGAGCACGTCGTGGACACCGAACCGCTCGACCTGCCCGAGCCGTCGGGCACGAGCACCTGGGACCCGAGCCTGCGCCGGCGTGACGGCGGTTGGCTGCTGGCCTACGTGGCGGCGCCCTCGGTCGCACCGTTCCGGTTCCACCCGGCCCTGGCCCGGACGGGCTCGGTCGATCCGTTCACCGACCTGCGCGCCGGTCGGTGCGGGGGGCGCCGCAGCCGCTCTCACCGCCACCGAGGGTCCGGCCCTGGTGGACCGCGACGGAAGCACCTGGCTGGTCGCCAGCGACGGGGACCGACGCCGGTACCCGGTCTTCGGGACCGACACGATGGCGTCGGCCGGAGCACTCGAGGCGGCCTACCCGAGCAACATCCCGCACCCGCAGCTCCTCGAGCGCGCGGACGGCTCGTGGGTGATGCTGAGCTTCGACGGCACGCGGCTCGAGCCTCGCCGTCGCGAGAGTGGTCGGCGTCCTGTGCTGGGATACGGGACACACGGGGATGCTGTGGTGATGCGGGCCACGCCGGGAGACCCCGGGACGACGAGCGGAGGAGCCCGATGAGCGAGCCACTGACCGAGCCGGGGACCGGACCGGGGATCGAGGCGGTCATCTTCGACTGGGGCGGCACCCTGACTCCCTGGCACGACATCGACTTCCAGGCCGAGGCCGCAGCACTGGCGCGGGCCGTCGTGCCCGCGACCGACGACCCGACGCCCTTGCACGGGCGACTGCTCGCGGCGATCGGCGACGGTGTGGGGCCGCTCCCGCGACGAGCAGCGCAGTGCGACCGTGGCGGACCTGTTCGTCGAGGCCGGTCTCGAGTTCGACCCGTCCCTGCTCGAGGAGTACCGCTCCTTCTGGGAGCCGCACACCGTCACCGATCCCGAGGTCGGCCCCGGTGTTCACGGCCCTGCACGCGGCGGGGATGAAGGTCGGCGTGCTCTCCAACACGCTGTGGCCACGGGAGTGGCACGAGGACTTCTTCCGTCGTGACGGGGTGCTGGACCTGATCGACGGGGCGATCTACACCAGCGAGATCGCCACGACCAAGCCCGCGCCCGAGGCGTTCCACGCCGCGATGGAGTCGCTCGGGGTCGCCCGCCCGGAGCGGTGCGTCTTCGTCGGGGACCGGCTCTTCGACGACGTCTGGGGTGCCCGCAACGCCGGGATGCGAGCCGTCCACGTGCCGCACAGCGTGATCCCGCAGGAGCAGGTCGGCCACACCGAGGGCCGTCCCGACGCGGTCATCGGACGGCTCTCGGAGATCCCGGGCCTGGTCGCCGACTGGTGAGCCCGCCTCGGTGACGACTACTGCGCGGACGTGCAGTGCACAGCTCGGCAGGCCGATCCCGCCCGATCCGGCCCCGATCAGGACGATGATTCTCACGGGCGGTCAGCCACGACCTCCCAGGCCACCCGTTCCGGGGAAGATCTCGGGCCTTCCTCGAAACCGGAGCTGCCTGACGGCACTCTCGTCCATGGACCCGATCGCCCACTCGCGATCCTCCGCCACGGTCCCTGCGACGAGAGTGCCGTAGACGTCGGTCATCCGCTGCTCGGTCACCAGCGCCCCCCGACGCACCTGGTCCGGAGACGTCATCGCGTTGGGCAGGCGGTACGACGGTGCCGCTGCGACGGGCTCGCCGTGCAGGGTGCTCACGCGCGCGACGAGGTGGTCCCGCGCGTCGCGGTGGGCGGTGTACGCCGCCGTCAGGTCGCCGTACAGGGTGGAGCTCTTGGTCTGGGAGGTCTGCGCCGCCAGGGTCGAGAGCACGTAGACGGCGGCGTGCTCGCCGGCCAGGGCCGTCCGGAGGGCCTCGAGCGGAGCCTGGCTCACGGGGTCATCCCCGGCAGTCGCTGCGACAGGCTGCAGCCCATGCTCGCCAGCAGCCGGGCGAACGAGCCGGACTCGGCGCGCCCGGCCATCGAGAAGTACGCCGCGCGCAGATGGCGGGTGTCGCGCTGCGCGGCCGCCAGGGCCGCCGGTCTGGTCGCGGCCAGGACCGCGGGGGTCGCGGTGACGCTCGGCAGGCGCCCACCCTTCGCGGAGCGGCGCAACGTGTCGAGGTGAGCCCTCTCGGCGCTCAGGGTCGCGCCCAGGGGGCCGGCCAGCTTCGGGTAGCGGCGCGCGGTGCGGGCCAGCAGGTCGGTCGACGCGCCGAGCCGGGCGAGCAGGTCGGCGACGCTCCTCTCGTCGGGGGTGAGCTCGGCGCGGCTGCGTCGGACAGGCTCGGCGGAGGAGCCCGGCAGGTCAGTGCTGCACCCGCCGAGCAGCCCGGCACCACCCACCACGCCACCGAGGAGCAGGCCGCCGGAGAGTCCGCACAACGCGGTCCGTCGGGTCAGCCCGGACCCACCGACGTCCGTCGTCGTGGGCGTCACCAGACGGGTGCGCCGAGCCGGCGTGGGAGCGTGGACGCGCCGGGTCCCCGGTGGGGGTCGCCCACGACTCCGGCGGGCCCGGAGGGCGGCGCGCGCCTGGTCGAGGGCCGTGGATCCAGGGTCAGTGGCTGTGGCACGCGCCCGATCCTATGCGTGGACCACTAGGGTGACCGGGAGCAACCGCGCGATCCCACAACAGCACAGCAGGAGGTGGCACCGATGGCCTCGTCCGACGCCCTCGTGGCGCGTCTCGAGCAGGTGCTGCACCAGCCCCTCGAGGACAGCGGTGTCGATCTCGAGGCGGTGGAGGTCCAGAACGTCGGCAAGAGCCGCGTTCTGCGGGTCGCGGTCGACAAGGACGGCGGGGTCGGCCTCGACGACATCGCCGACGTCACCCGTGCGGTCTCCGAGGTCCTCGACGACTCTGACGTGATGGGCGCGGCGCCGTACACCCTGGAGGTGGGCTCGCCCGGGGTCGACCGGCCGTTGACCCACCCCCGACACTGGCGGCGCAACCTCGACCGGCTGGTCAAGGTCACCACCGCGGACGGATCCACGTTCACCGGTCGGGTCGTCGGCAGCGACGAGCAGCAGGCGCGCCTCGACGTCTCGGGGCGCGAGCGCTCCGTGGCGCTCGACGACGTGCGCAAGGCCCGGGTCCAGATCGAGTTCAAGCACAGGGAGTGAGGATCCGATGGACATCGACATGAACATCCTGCGGATGCTGGAGCGGGAGAAGGGCTTGTCCTTCGACGTGCTCGTCGAGGCGATCGAGCAGGCGCTGCTCACGGCGTACCAGAAGTCGCCGGGGGCGATGGAGCAGGCGCGGGTCACCCTCGACCGCAAGTCCGGTCACGTCACGGTGCTGGCTGCCGAGATCGACGACGAGGGTGTGCGACGCGGGGAGTACGACGACACCCCGGACGGGTTCGGCCGGATCGCCGCGACCACGGCGAAGCAGATCATGCTGCAGCGCATGCGCGACGCCGAGGACGAGATGAAGTACGGCGAGTTCCTCGGCAAGGAGGGTGACATCGTCTCCGGGGTCATCCAGCAGGGCCGCAACCCCGACGACGTGATGGTCGACCTGGGCCCGCTGGAGGCCCTGCTGCCGGCGGGGGAGCGGGTGCCCGGCGAGGACTACTCCCACGGCACCCGGATCAAGTGCCTGGTCGTCACCGTGCGCCGTGGCATGCGTGGCCCGCAGGTGATGCTCTCGCGGACCCACCCGAACCTGGTCCGCAAGCTCTTCGCCCTCGAGGTCCCCGAGATCGGCGACGGCACCGTCGAGGTCGAGGCGATCGCCCGCGAGGCCGGTCACCGCACCAAGATCGCGGTGCACTCACGGGTGCCCGGGGTCAACGCCAAGGGGGCCTGCATCGGCCCGATGGGCCAGCGCGTGCGCAACGTGATGAACGAGCTGCACGGCGAGAAGATCGACATCATCGACTATGCCGAGGACCCCGCCACCTTCGTCGGCAACGCGCTGAGCCCGGCCCGGGTCTCCTCGATCACCGTCGTCGACGCGGCCGCGCGAGCCGCTCGGGTCGTCGTCCCCGACTTCCAGCTCTCCCTGGCCATCGGCAAGGAGGGCCAGAACGCCCGCCTCGCCGCCCGCCTCACCGGCTGGCGCATCGACATCCGCTCCGACGATGATGAAGCGGCCAGCGACGCGTGAGGTGAAGCGGCCAGCGACGCGTGAGGTGAAGCGGCCAGCGACGCGTGAGGAACGAACGCGGCGCGTGGGGCCGACCAGGTTGAGCAAGCGACGCGACTGAGGCACGAAGTCGCACGAGCGCGTCGAAACCCGGTGACGTGCCCACCGACGCCGACTGATCCAGTCGCACGGAGCGCGTCGAAAACCCGGTGACGTGCCCACCGACGCCGACTGATCCAGTCGCACGAGCGCGTCGAAACCCGGTGATGTGCCCACCGACGCCGACTGATCCAGTCGCACGAGCGCGTCGAAACCCGGTGACGTGCCCACCGACGCCGACTGATCCAGTCGCACGAGCGCGTCGAAACCCGGTGACGTGCCCACCGACGCCGACTGATCCAGTCGCACGAGCGCGTCGAAACCCGGTGACGTGCTCGCCGAGCCGTCCCGGCCACGGGGAGCAAGTGAGGTCGACACCCGACGAGCCGGGTGATCAGCTCCATGGGTCTCGACGTCCTGTCTCGCTGGGGCTCGGTCGGGCTCGACCAGCGGTGCCGGCGATTCTTGGCCCGGTTCGCCCCGGTGCCACTCCCACGTGGTTCGGCAAGGTGGTCGAGACGCGTTAGACTGCCACCAGTGGTCTCGCCCGTTGTCGTCCGCACCTGTGTGGGCTGTCGTGAGCGAGCCGCCAAGAGTGAGTTGCTGCGGCTGGTCGCTGGAGCGGACACGAACGGTGCAGCACCGGCCGTCGTAGCCGATCCACGAGCCGTCGCGGCGGGTCGAGGAGCGTACCTGCATCCCACGACCGGCTGTCTGGCACTCGCCGAGCGTCGAAGAGCGTTCGCACGGGCCCTCCGGGTCCGAGCGGGGCTCAGCACCGAAGCGCTGCGCGAGTACGTCGAGCAGCAGACTCACCCGACCTGACCAGTTCAACCGACCGAGATGGAGCATCAGCTCATGAGCCTGCGATGAGTTCTTCGCGATGAGCGTGCAAACCGACTAATCGGTCCGCGGCCCCTTCCTGGTGTCTCGGACCAGGAGGAACAGTGGCCCCCAGCAAGAAGCGAGTCTCCGAGCTCGCCAAGGAGTACGGCGTCAAGAGCGCCGACGTCGTCGAGATGATGACGAAGATGGGCGAGTACGTGAAGGCGGCGTCCTCGAGCGTCGAACCGCCCGTCGTGAAGAAGTTCCAGGACACCTACGGTGCCGAGCTGATCGCTCAGCGCGAGGCTGCCGAGGCGAAGAAGGCGGCCAAGAAGGCGCCGGCCAAGAAGGCCGACGAGACGCCTGCCCCCGAGGTTGCCGCAGCCCCGGGCGAGGCGCCGGCAGAGCAGGCGCCCGCCGAGGCGGCTCCGGCCGTCACCCCGGGCCCCACGCCCGGTCCGCGACCCGGTCCGCGTCCGGCCGCAGTGGAGCCGGAGCCGGCCCCGGAACCGGTCCGGCCGGCGCCCGAGCCGGCCGTGGAGGCCCCGATCGCCGCAGAGCCGGTCGAGACCGGCGGCGGCGACACCCCCGAGGCCCCGGCCGCGCGTGCGGGCACGCCCGGGCCGCGTCCGGTCGGCAAGCCCGGCGGGCCTGCTCGCCCGGGTGCGCCGCGCCCCGGCAACAACCCCTTCTCCTCCACCCAGGGCATGGGCCGGCGTCCGACCGCGCCCACGCCGGGCGGGCCCGGCGTACCGGCCGCACCCGCGTCCGGCACTGGCGACCAGCGCCCGCCGCGTCCCCCGCAGGGTCGCGACGGCGGGTCGGGCATGCCCCGGCCCAACCCGGCGATGATGCCGAAGTCCCCGGCCGCCTTCGGTGGCGGCCCGGGTGGACGTCCCGGCCCCGGCCAGGGCCGTGGTGGTCCCGGTGGCGGTCGGGGTGGCGCTCCCGGGCGCGGCGGCTTCGGCGGCGGCCCCGGGGGAGCCCCCGGCGGGTTCGCCGGTCGTCCCGGTGGTCGTCCCGGTGGTGGTCGTCCCGGCCAGCGCGGCAGCACCCAGGGGGCCTTCGGTCGCCCCGGTGGCCCCTCGCGTCGTGGTCGCAAGTCGAAGCGGGCGCGTCGCCAGGAGTACGAGGCCATGCAGGCCCCGACGATCGGTGGCGTGCGCGTCCGCAAGGGCGACGGCGAGACCGTCAAGCTGCCCCGTGGCGCCTCGCTGACCGACTTCGCCGAGAAGATCGGCGTCGACGCGGCCTCGTTGGTGCAGATGCTGTTCACCCTCGGCGAGATGGTCACCGCGACCGAGTCGGTCAACGACGAGACGCTGGAGCTGCTCGGCGAGGAGCTGAACTACGTCGTCGCCGTGATCTCGCCCGAGGACGAGGACCGCGAGCTGCTGGAGTCCTTCGACCTCGAGTTCGGTGAGGACGTCGGCGACGAGTCCGACCTGCAGGTGCGCCCGCCGGTCGTCACCGTCATGGGGCACGTGGACCACGGCAAGACCAAGCTCCTGGACGCGCTCCGGGACGCCAACGTGGTCGACAAGGAGGCCGGTGGGATCACCCAGCACATCGGCGCCTACCAGGTGCACACCGAGGTCGACGGCACGGACCGCAGGATCACCTTCATCGACACCCCGGGCCACGAGGCGTTCACCGCAATGCGGGCCCGTGGGTCGCAGTCCTCGGACATCGCGGTGCTCGTGGTCGCGGCCGACGACGGCGTGATGCCGCAGACCGTCGAGGCGCTCAACCACGCCAAGGCCGCCGGCGTGCCGATCGTGGTCGCGGTGAACAAGATCGACAAGCCGGACGCCGACCCGTCCAAGGTGCGCGGCCAGCTCACGGAGTACGGCCTCGTGCCCGAGGAGTACGGCGGCGACGCGATGTTCGTCGACGTCTCGGCGAAGTCGGGGCTCAACCTCGACGCGTTGCTCGAGTCGATCGTGCTGACCGCCGACGCCTCGCTCGACCTGCGGGCCAACCCCGACCAGGACGCCCAGGGCCTCGTGGTCGAGGCGCACCTGGACAAGGGTCGTGGTCCGGTGGCCACCGTGCTGGTCCAGCGCGGCACGCTGCGCGTCGGTGACTCGATCGTGGCCGGTCCGGCGCACGGCCGGGTCCGGGCGCTGCTCGACGAGTACGGCAACAACATCGAGGAGGCGACGCCGTCGCGGCCCGCGATGGTGCTGGGCCTCACCGTGGTCCCGGGTGCCGGTCAGAACCTGATCGTCGTCGAGGACGACCGGATGGCTCGTCAGATCGCGGAGAAGCGCGAGTCGCGCGAACGTGCCGCGATGCAGGCCAAGCGTCGGGTCCGCCGTACCCTCGAGGACTTCATGGCCTCCATGGAGAAGGGCGAGAGCCAGGAGCTCAACCTGATCCTCAAGGGCGACGTGTCCGGCTCGGTCGAGGCGCTCGAGGACTCGCTGTCGCAGATCGATGTCGGCGACGACGTGAGCATCCGGATCATCGACCGCGGTGTCGGTGCGATCACGGAGACCAACGTCGACCTGGCCGCGGCCTCCGACGCCATCATCATCGGCTTCAACGTCCGCCCGCAGGGCAAGGCGTCCGAGATGGCCGAGCGCGAGGGCGTCGAGATCCGGTACTACACCGTGATCTACAACGCCATCGAGGAGATCGAGCAGGCCCTCAAGGGCATGCTGAAGCCCGAGTTCGAGGAGTCGGTGCTGGGGCAGGCGGAGATCCGAGCGATCTTCCGCAGCTCCAAGATCGGCAACATCGCGGGCTGCATGGTCACCAGCGGCGTGATCCGGCGCAACGCCAAGGTCCGCCTGATCCGCGACGGGAACGTCGTGGTGCAGGAGACCGAGCTGTCCTCGCTGCGCCGCGAGAAGGACGACTCCTCCGAGGTCCGCGAGGGCTTCGAGTGCGGTCTGGTGATCAGGGGCTACAACGACATCAAGGAAGGCGATGTCGTCGAGTCGTTCGAGATGAAGGAGATCCCGCGGGCCTGAGGCCGGCGGCCGCTGCGGGTCCACCACGGTATGCCGACGAACCTGCACTTCCCACGATCAGCTCGTCGTGGGAAGTGCAGGTTCAGCGACATACCGTGGTGAACCTGGGGCACGAGTGACGAGGACACGATGAGCAACCCACGCGTACGCAAGATCGCCGACCGGATCCAGGTGATCGTGGCGGAGATGCTGGAACGGCGGATCAAGGACCCGAGGCTGGGTTTCGTCACGATCACCGACGTCCGGGTCTCCGGGGACACCCTGCAGGCCAGCGTCTTCTACACCGTCCTGGGCGAGCAGGACGACCTCGACGGCACGGCCGCGGCGCTGGCCTCCGCCAAGGGCCTGATCCGCTCGGAGGTGGCCAAGCAGCTCGGGATGCGGCACGCGCCGACGGTCGACTTCTTCCACGACGCGCTGCCCGAGACGGCCGCGCACATCGACGAGGTGCTCGAGCGCGCCCGGCAGCAGGACCAGCAGGTCTTGGCGACCTCCGAAGGGGCGGTGTACGCCGGGGAGAGCGACCCCTACCGCAAGCCGCGGGAGGACGAGGCCGGTCCCGAGGCCACTGACGACCCCGAGTCCGCCGAGGCCGCCGAGGCGACGCCGGTCGCGGGCTCGCCGAGCCAGAGGCGTGAGCGAACCACCCGCAGGGCTGCTGGTCGTCGACAAGGACGGCGGGATGACCTCGCACGACGTCGTCGCGCGGGCCCGCCGGCTGTGCGGCACCCGCAAGGTCGGCCACGCCGGCACGCTCGACCCGATGGCCACCGGGGTGCTGGTGCTCGGTGTCGGCCGCGCCACCCGGCTGCTCGGCCACCTCCTGCTCACGGACAAGGCGTACGACGCCACGATCCGCCTCGGCGTCGCCACCAGCACCGACGACGCCGAGGGTGAGGTGACCTCGGAGGGCGACGCCGGCGGTCTGGACCACGCGGTCGTCCGCGAGGCCCTCGAGGGCTTCGTCGGTGAGATCGAGCAGGTCCCCTCCGCCGTCTCGGCGATCAAGGTCGACGGCAAGCGCGCCTACGCCCGGGTCCGGGCCGGCGAGGACGTCGTGCTGGAGCCACGCCGGGTGAGGGTGCACTCGCTCGAGGTGCACGACCTGACTCGAGCCGAGGGGGAGGCAGTGCTCGACGTGCGGATCTCGTTGCGCTGCTCCAGCGGCACCTATGTCCGGGCCGTGGCCCGCGACCTCGGTGCACGGCTGCAGGTGGGCGGGCACCTGACCGCCCTGCGTCGTACGTCGGTGGGCCGCTTCGGGCTCGGCCAGGCGCACACCCTCGCCGACCTCGCCGACGGGCTGAGCCTGCTGGGCCTGGACGAGGCGGCGCGGGCCTGCTTCCCCGTCGTCGAGCTCGACGAGACCCAGGCCGGTGACGTCCGGGTGGGTCGCACGCTGGGTGTCGACCTGGGCGCACCGGGTCCGGTCGCGGTCTTCGCACCCGACGGGCGCTTCCTCGCCCTCTACGAGCAGCGTGGTGAGGCGGCCCGGCCCGTGGCGGTCTTCACCGGCTGACGGCCTCAGCCCGACCGCGGTCGCCCCGATCCTGGACCAGTGGCGGCGCGTCTCGTGCGGGCTGAGTAGGGTCGGCGCGTGCAGATCTGGCGGGCGTTGGACCAGGTGCCGGCCGACCTCGGCCGCACCGTGGTCGTGATCGGGAACTTCGACGGCGTGCACCTCGGCCACCGTACGGTGCTCGCCCGGGCCCGCGAGGTGGCGACCGAGCGGGGGATCGCGACGGTCGTGGCCGTCACCTTCGACCCCCACCCGATGGCGGTCCTGCGTCCCGACCACGCCCCCTCGATGCTGACCGACGTCGACAGCCGGTCGGCCCTGCTGGGGGATGCGGGTGCCGACGAGGTGCTGGCCCTGCCCTTCGACACGGCGATGTCGGCCTGGACGCCGAAGGAGTTCGTCGACCGGGTGCTCGTGGAGACGCTGCACGCGAGCGCGGTCGTGGTCGGGGCCAACTTCCGGTTCGGCGCCAGGGCGGCCGGTGACGTCGCCTTCCTGACCGCCGCCGGGGTGGACGCCGGGGAGGGGGCCGGCTTCGAGACCGTCGGCATCCCGCTCGACGGTGGCCCGCAGGTCTGGTCCTCGACCTACGTCCGCACCTGCCTGGCCGCCGGTGACGTCGACGGCGCCGCCGAGGCGCTCGGGCGCGCCTACAGCCTGCGTGGCACCGTGGTCCGGGGCGACCAGCGGGGCCGCGAGATGGGCTACCCGACCGCCAACGTGCCCACCCACGACCTCGCCGTCCCCGCCGACGGGGTGTACGCCGGGTGGCTGCGCCGCCTGGACCGGGCGGAGGGCGCGCCGGGGGCCGAGCAGATGCCCGCGGCGATCTCGGTCGGCACCAACCCGACGTTCGAGGGCGAGCGGGAGCGCCGGGTGGAGTCCTACGTGCTGGACCGCACCGACCTCGAGCTGTACGACGTACCCGTCGAGGTGACCTTCGTGGCCCGGATCCGCGGCATGGTGCGCTACGAGGGGATGGCCCCGTTGATCGAGCAGATGGCCGACGACGTGCGGCGTACCCGCGAGGTCCTGGAGTAGCCCGCCGGTCGTGGGTCCCACGAGGTGCCAGGGCACCGGGTGAGACCCACGACCTGGTGGTGCGTCAGGCGTCGAGGTCCTTCTCGACCAGGTCGGCGATCGTGTTGACGGCGGCCTCGTCGTCACCGGAGACCTCGACGCTGTCGCCGTTGCCGGCGCCGAGGGTCATGATCAGCAGCGAGGAGCTGGCGTCGACGCCCTCGTCGCCGGGCACGGCGATGGTGACCTCGGAGTCGAGCTCGCCGGCCGCCTCCGCGATCAGGGCGGCGGGACGGGCGTGCAGTCCGACGGCCGAGCCGACGGTGACGGTCCTGGTGGGCATGGTTCTCCTTCGTTGGATGTGACGTATGCGTTGGGTGTGGCGAGTGAGGCGTCTGTGATCAGGCCGCGATGACGAGGTCCTCGGCCGCGACCTTAGCCGGGTAGACGGTCTTGGCCGCCATCACCGCGAGCGCTCCGACGATGACTCCCGCGACGAGGGCGATCAGGTAGCCGAGGACGTTGTGCACCGCGAACAGCACGAAGATGCCGCCGTGCGGCGCTCGGACGGAGACGTTGAACAGCTCGGAGAGGCCGCCGGTGACGGCACTGCCGAGCATGATCGAGGGGATCACCCGCAGCGGGTCGGCCGCCGCGAACGGGATCGCACCCTCGGTGATGAACGAGGCGCCCAGAGCCCAGCCGGCCTTGCCGTTCTCGCGCTCGGGGGCGGAGAACAGGTGCGGGCGGATCACGGTGGCCAGGGCCAGGGCGATCGGTGGGACCATCCCGGCCAGCATCACGGCGGCCATGATCTTCAGGCGCGGGTCGCTCGCTGCGGCCGAGGCCGCGACCCCCACGCCGGCGGCGGCGAAGCTGTAGGCGACCTTGTTCAGCGGGCCGCCCATGTCGAAGGCCATCATCAGGCCGAGGATGATGCCGAGCACGACGGAGTTCGAGCCGCTCATGTTGTTCAGGCCGTTCTCGAGGGCCTCGATCAGCTTGCCGATGGGCTTGCCCAGCACGACGATCATGATCAGCCCGGCGACCAGGGACGTGAGCAGCGGGATCACCAGCACCGGCATCAGCCCGCGGGCCCAGGTCGGGACCTTCCAGCCCGCGATCCAGTGCGCGATGACGCCGGCGAGCACACCGCCGATGATGGCGCCGAGGAAGCCGGTCGCCGGCAGGCTGACCGGGTTCGTGGTCGAGCCGTCGGTGACGGCAAAGATGTTGATCGCCAGGCCGCCGACGACGAACCCGGGTGCGATGCCCGGGCGGTCGGCGATCGCGTAGGCGATGTAGCCGGCCAGCGCGGGCACGAAGAAGGCGAAGGCGGTCTTGCCGATGATGAAGAAGATCGCCCCGAGGTAGGCGAAAAGGCCCGAGTGGAACAGGGCGTGCGGCAGGTCCAGCTTGTTGACGTCGGGCAGGTTGAACAGGGTGTTGTCGACGGCGATCTTGCCGTAGCTGTTGACGATCTCGTCGCCGCCGAACAGGAAGCCCAGGGCGATCAGGAGGCCACCGGCGGCGACGAACGGGATCATGTAGGAGACACCGGTCATCAGCACCCGGCGGGTGCGACCGCCCCAGCTCTCGCCGGCTCCGCCGGTGCTGGCGGCCGCGGCGCCACCCCCGCCGCCTGCGACTGCCCTCGACCTTGGGTGCGCTGGCCGGGTCGGCGGCGTACGCCAGCGCCTCGGCGATCATCGCGTCACCCTCCTCCATCGGGCGCTTCACGCCCGAGGACACCATCGGCTTGCCGGCGAAGCGGGACCGGTCGCGGACCCCGACGTCGACGGCGAAGATCACCGCACCGGCCCGTTCGATCACCGACGGGTCGAGCGGCGTGGAACCGGCGGAGCCCTGGGTCTCGACCGCGAGCTCGACGCCGGCCTTGGCGGCGGCGGCCTCGAGCGCCTCGGCGGCCATGTAGGTGTGGGCGATGCCGGTCGGGCAGGCGGTGACCGCGACCAGGCTCGGCCCGGTCCCGTCCGAGGCTGCGCGCTCGGGGCGGGCGCCGCCTCGGTCTCGGCCGGGGCGGGCGCGCGCAGGGGCGGCCGCGGCTGCGGGTGCGGATTCCTCGACCTTGACCACGCCGCCGACCAGATCGACGATCTCCTGGGTGGTGCTGGCCTCGCGCAGGCCGTTGGTGAAGTCCCTCTTGACCAGCGCCCGGGCCAGCTGGGTGAGCAGCTTGAGGTGCGTGGAGTCGCCACCGGCCGGAGCGCAGATCAAGAACGCGATGTCGGCCGGGCCGTCCTTGGCGCCGAAGTCGACCGAGGGGGACAGCCGGGCGAAGGCCAGGGTCGGCTCGGTGACCGCCTCGGTGCGGCAGTGCGGGATCGCGATGCCGCCGGGCAGGCCGGTCGGCGACTGCCCCTCGCGGGCGAGCGCGTCGGCGACCAGCTGGTCGGTGGTCGTCGTGCGGCCGGCGTCGAAGACGACGTCCGCCAGGGAGCGGATCACCGCGTCCTTGTCGCCGCCGAGATCGGCGTCGAGGCGCACCAGTTCGGTGCTGATCAGGTCGGACATGGGCGGTTCACGCTCCGGATTTCTGGGGGGAGTGGATGGCGGGGGACACGTGCAGGAGCCGGACGGTGACCAGCTCCGGGTGGGTCTGGGCGGGGGCCGGGATCGTGGTGCCGGGCAGTCCGGCGGCGGCACTGCCGTAGGCGACGGCACTGGCCAGCCGCTCGCTCGCCGAGCCACCCGAGAGGTCGGCCAGCAGGTAGCCGAACAAGCGAGGAGTCGCCCGCACCCACGGTGCTGACCACGGTGGTCGGCGGTGGGGCGGCGTGCCAGGCCCCCTCGGCGTTGACGAGCACCGCTCCGTTGCCGCCCAGGGTCGCGAGCACCGCGCCGACGCCCTGGTCGAGCAGCATCCGGGCCGCCTCGGCCGCGGCGACCGGATCAGCCTCGACCTCGGCCGGGTCGCTGCCGGTCAGGGAGGCGAGCTCCTCGCCGTTGGGCTTCATCAGGTCCGGGGCCGCCGAGGGCAGCGCCGCCACCAGGTCGTGCAGGGGTGCGTCGCTGGTGTCGACGGCCACCTTCGCGCCGCTGCTCCCGGCAGCTCGGCGACCAGGTCGGCGTACCAGCTGGTCGGAGCGCCGGGCGGCAACGAGCCGGCCAGCACGATCCAGTCGGCGCGCTCGGCCCGCGCCAGCAGCGCCCCCTGCATGGCCGCCAGGGTCGCGGCGCTCGCCTCGGGGCCGGGGCTGTTCAGCTTGGTGGTGGTGCCGTCCGGCTCGGTGATGGCGACGTTGGCCCGGATCGGTCCGGACGGCAGCGTGGGGCGGGCGTCGATCCCGTCGCGCAACAGGGCCAGCACGAAGGTGTCGTCGGAGTCGGCGGGCAGCACCGCCAGGGTCGGTACGCCGGCCGCCACCGCGGCCCGGGAGATGTTGATGCCCTTGCCGCCGGCCTGCGAGGTCTCGCTGACGGCGCGGAGGACCTCGCCCCGGACGAGCGTGCCGCCGAGGACGACGGTCCGGTCGGTGCTGGGGTTGGGGGTCAGGGTGACGATCATCGGAGGTCCCCTCGCAGTCGTGAGTGGAGCGGGTGGCTTCGTGGCGTGCTCGTGGGCGTGCTCATGCGGAGTCCCCGCGTAAGCGTGAGCGGAGGGAGCGCAGCGAGTGGAGCGAGCGGTTTCGTGGGGTGTTCATGCGGTGCGCACCTCGACCCCGGCGGCCTCGAGCCAGGCCCGGTCGGCGGCCTCGATGCCGGTGTCGGTGATCAGCACGTCGACCTCGCCCAGCGTGGCGAAGCGGGTGGTCGTCTCGACGCCGAGCTTGGAGGAGTCGGCGAGCACCACGATCTTGCCCGCAGCACGCACCATGGCCCGCTTGGCGGCGGCCTCGTCGGCGTCGGGCGTGCTCAGTCCGTGCTGGCCACTGATCCCGTTGGCACCCAGGAAGGCGACATCGGCCCGGAGCCCGTCGAGCGCCTCGACGGTGTCGGCGCCGACAGCGGCGAGGGTGGTCTCGCGCACCCGGCCCGGCAGGAGCCGCAGCTCGAGGTGGGCCAGACCGGCGAGCCGGGCCGCCACGGGCACGGCGTGGGTGATCACCGACAGGGGCAGGTCGCGGGGGAGCCGCGCCGCCATCCGCACCGTGGTGGTGCCGGCGTCGATCAGCACCGTGCCGTGCGCCTGCGGCATCAGCTCGAGCGCCGCGAGCGCGATCCGGTCCTTCTCGGCGGCCTGCGAGCTGTCCCGCTCGCTGACGGCCGCCTCGATGATCCGCAGCGCCTCGGCCGGGACCACGCCGCCGTGCACCCGGCGTACGACGCCGGCGCGCTCGAGGGCGGTCAGGTCACGGCGTACGGTCTCGGTAGTGACCTCGTAGTCGACCGCGATCTGGGCCACGGTCAGTCGACCGCGGCTGGCGACGCTGGTGGCGATGGCCTGTTGACGTTCTTCGGCGAACACGGTCGTCCTCCTGCCCTCCGCCGGTGGGATGATCTTTGTATATGTTGTTTTACCTTTGTATCTGTTGACTGTCAAGGGTTTGGCGGTGTTGAATGTGACCATGGCCACGCCAACTGACGCATCGACCGGCATCCGCACGACGAGTCGGCCGTCCACGCTCTCCGGCACGCCGGTCGTCCTGGGGCTCGCGCTCGGGCCCGGTCCTGCGCGCCCGGACCGAGGTCGATCCGGCGGCGATCGCCGGCTACTCGGGCCCCGACTCGCCCGAGGACGCACTGGCGGCGTACGACGCCGCCGCGGAAGCGGTCTCGACGGGCTTCGCCGCTCGTGCCGCGGCCGCCTCCGGTGCGGCCGCCGAGGTGCTGACCGCGAGCGCCGGGCTCGTCCGTGACAAGGGCCTGCGCTCGACGGTGCGCAAGAACCTCAAGGGTGGCGAGCCCCTGCTGCGTCGCCGTCGACGAGAGCGTCGAGTTCTTCGCCAACCTCTTCGCCCAGCAGGGCGGCCTGATGGCCGAGCGGGTCACCGACCTGCGCGACATCAACAAGCGCCTCGTGGCGCACATCGTGGGGGAGCCCGAGCCCGGGGTACCGACCCCGGCGCAGCCTTCGGTGCTGGTCGCCGAGGACCTCGCCCCCTCGGACACCGCCGGTCTGGACCCGGCCCTGGTGATCGCCCTGGTCACCGAGAAGGGCGGCTCGACCAGCCACACCGCGATCATCGCCCGCCAGCTCGGCATCCCGTGCGTCGTCGGGGTCGCACGGTGCGCTGGAGCTCGCCGTGGGCACGCGGGTGCTGGTCGACGGGGTCGGCGGCACGATCGAGGTCGATCCCGACGAGGAGGACGCCGCCGAGCGGGTCGCCCGCGACCTCGCGGAACGAGAGGCGCTGGCGAGCTGGACCGGCCCGGCCGCCACCTCGGACGGCGTGCCGGTCAAGCTGCTGGCCAACGTCGCCGACGCCGCCTCGGCCCAGAAGGCCGCCGAGGCGCCCGTCGAGGGCGTCGGGCTGTTCCGCACCGAGCTGAGCTTCCTCAACACCGCCGACGAGCCGAGCGTCGAGGAGCAGGCCGAGGTGTACGCCGGTGTGCTGGACGCCGTTCGGGGCCGAGCGCTACGTCGTGGTCCGCACGCTCGACGCCGGCTCGGACAAGCCGATCGCCTACGCCACCAAGGCAGGGCGAGGAGAACCCCGCGCTCGGGGTCCGCGGCCTGCGGCTCTCCTTCGACAACCCCGGGTCTGCTCGACCGTCAGCTCGACGGCATCGCCCTGGCCGCGAAGAACACCGGCACGACGCCGTGGGTGATGGCGCCGATGGTCGCCACCATCGCCGAGGCGGCCGACTTCGCCGCCAAGGTGCGCGAGCGCGGCATCAAGCCCGGGATCATGGTCGAGATCCCCAGCGCGGCGATCCTGGCCCACCAGATGCTCGAGGTCGTCGACTTCCTCTCCATCGGCACCAACGACCTGACCCAGTACACGATGGCCGCCGACCGGATGGCCACCGACCTGACCCACCTGACCGACCCGTGGCAGCCCGCCGTGCTGCACCTGATCGCGATCACCGCGGAGGCCGGCAAGCGGGCCGGCAAGCCGGTCGGGGTGTGCGGCGAGGCCGCCGCCGACCCGCTGCTCGCGCCGTGCCTGGTCGGGATGGGGATCACGTCGCTGTCGATGGCCTCCGCCGCGGTCCGCGCCGTGGGCTCCCGGCTCTCGCCAGGTCAGCATGGACTGCTGCGAGGACGCCGCCGAGGCCGCACTGGCCGCCACCGAGCCGCTGGCCGCGCGGGCCGCCGTGCGCGAGGTGCTCGGGGTCTGAGCCGACCGGCGCGGGCTCGGGTCCGCGGTTCGGGTCCATGGGTCGTCGCGCCGCCGGCGCTCCACCGTCGTGGGCCTGCGGAGCCGGCCCCCCCGCTCAGCGGTAGCGACCGCGAACGTGGCTCAGGGCGTCGGCCTCGCCCAGCGACACGTGCTCGACCATGCCCTCGAGGAGCAGGGCCCAGCCGACGTGCCGGGCCACCTCCGGCACCCGGCGTACGCCGAGGTGCCCGGCGGCGCCGGTGAGCACCGGGCCCCACGCGGAGTCGGTCCACTCGCCCTGGCGGAACGGGCCGCCGGGGGAGGGCGCGGTGCCGGCGAAGACGTCGGCGAGGTACTCCTGGCCCGGCGCCAGCAGGTGCACGACGAACCTCTCCGGCTCGGCCTCGGCGAAGTCCGAGTCCTCGTCGACCAGCCCCAGCACGCGGGCCGGGTCGCCCTCGGCGACCAGGAACGACGACACGGTCAGCCCGACGCGGTCGGCCGGCCGGTGCCCGCGGTGAACAGCCCGACCGGGGCCGGCGTCCGCCCCGGAAGCGGCGCACCGGGTCGCGATCAGCGGGGGGCACGGCGAAGGGGTGCTCGGAGTGGATGCTCACCGGTCCGTACAACGCTCCCGACCGCGCGACCGGTCTCGGGTCACGACGAGGTCGACCCGATCGCCGAGCCGTCTGGCCGAGGGCCGACCGCACCGTCGACGGACTTCTTGATCAGGGCCTCGAGGTCGAGGCCGGTGGAGGTCTTGAGCATCGACAGGGTCTGCACGACGTTGTCGGTGACCTGGCTGGGCAGGGCGCCCGGCGCCGTCGGTGGAGATCACGGTGAGCTGGTCGATCGCCGCGATCGGGGCGGCGACCTCCTTGGCGATCTGCGGCAGCACCTCGATCAGCATCTGCAGCACCGCGGCGTCGTTGTAGTGGGCGAACGCCTCGGCGCGCTTGTCCATCGCCTCGGCCTCGGCCTGGCCGACCGCCAGGGTCGCGGCGGCCGTGGCCTCGCCCTCGGCGCGGGTGGCGTCGGCCTCGGCCGTACGCCGGGCCTTCTCGGCCTCACCGCGCTTGGCGCCCTCGATCGCCTCGGCCTCGGCCAGCGCCGAGCGCCGCGACTTCTCGGCCTCACCGGAGAGCCGGGCCTCCTCGGCCTTGGCCTGCGGCCGCGGCGATGGTGGCGGCCTTGCGGGCCTCGGCCGCGGCGATCTCGGCGTTCCGGCTGGCCTCGGCCTCCTGCTCGACCTTGTAGCGCGCGGCGTCGGCGGGCTTGCGCACCTCGGTCTCCAGCTTGCGCTCGGTCAGCGAGGCCTGGCGCACGGCGACCTTCTCCTGCTCGGTGAGGATCGCCTGGTCGCGGTCGGCCTGGGCCAGCGGGCCGGACGGCGGCGGCGTTGGCCGCGGCGGCGTCGGTCTCGGCCTTGATCTCGGCCTGCTTGAGCGCCAGCGTGCGCTGGGCGACCGCGATCTCCTGCTCGGCGGCGATCTGCGGCCTGCTCGGCGGCCTGGCGGGCGTTGGCCTCGGCGATCCGGGCGGTCTGGCTGACCCGGGCGGCCTCGGGGCGGCCGAGGTCGGCGAGGTAGCTGCCGTCGTCGGTGACGTCCTGGATCTGGAAGGTGTCGAGGATCAGGCCCTGGCCGGTGAGGGAGTTCTCCGACTCGTCGGCCACCCGCTGGGCGAAGGCCGCCCGGTCGCGGATGATCTGCTCGACGGTCAGCCCGCCGACGATGGAGCGCAGCGCGCCGGCGAGCACCTCCTGGGTGAACGGCTCGACGTCCTGCTGCTGGGAGAGGAACCGCTGGGCGGCGAGCCGGATCTGGTCGGCGTTGCCGCCGACCTTGACGATCGCGACGCCCTCGACGTTGAGCTTGATGCCCTGGCCGGAGACGGCGCCGCGGATCTGCACCGAGATCCGCCGGCTGGAGAGGTCCATGGTGGCGAGCTTCTGCACGAACGGGATCACGAAGACGCCGCCGCCGAGCACGACCTTCTGGCCCGACAGGTCGGTGCTCAGCTCGCCGGTCTCGGGGTTGAGCACGGCCTTGCCCTTGCGGCCGGTGACGATGAAGGCCTGGTTGGGCCCGGCGACCTTGTAGCGGCTGGTGACCAGCAGCACGATCAGGAGGAGCGAGGACGACGAGCCCGATCGACGGGCGCGAGCGCGCGAGTCGAGCATGGGTCGGCTTCCTGGATGGTGCTGGGCGGGTCGGGCGTCGGGGTGCGGGTTCAGTCGGCGGGCGGCAGCGCGCTCCAGACGGAGCGACGCTGACCGCGGTCGGGGACAGCACGCCGGTCACGTGCACGCGCGGTGCCGGCGTCGAGCGCGCCGTCGGCGCGGGCGTTGAAGCGCAGGGTGTGCCCACCGAGGTGCACCCGCACGGTGCCGAAGCCGTCGTCGGGGATGTCGGTGACCACGCGCCCTCGCGGCCGACGGCGTCGTCGGCGGCGGGGGTGTCGTCGGTGGCGCCGCCGCGGACCAGCCGGGTCAGCCGGCGCCGGCGGCCGCCGAAGACCGACGCCGGCGACGAGGCCGACGGCGAGGGTGAGCCGGTCCGGGGCGCCCGAGCTGGTCGGCGATCGGCGCCGCCGAAGCCGAGGGCGGAGACGAAGCCGCCGAGCACCTCGGTGGAGAACCAGTCGCCGCCGAGCGCCGTCGAGCACCCCGCCGAGCAGAGTCGCCGAGCACCAGCGCCACCACGATCAGCGACCAGGCCGACGACGCCCAGGACCAGGTAGACGCTCACCCCGCGATCCTACCACCGTCGACCGGTAGGTCGCGTCCGGGACGGAGCCGCCGCTGGCGTGCGCTGAACCGCTGGTCGGGTCCGTCGACCAGGCGTCGCGGCTCGACGTGCGGCGGACAGACGCTACGCCGTGGACCGACCGCGACGGTCGATTCGCACGCGGCGCCCGAGATCCGCCCGACCCGTACGGCGACGCCCGGATCCGTGTCTACCGGTCGGTGCCGGTGGACGCCGGTCGTCCGGCGTGATGGGAGCCGACGGGACGTGCGTGTCGCGTCGGCGCAGCTGATTTCGGCGCCACGCGCGACGCTGCTAACCTTGTCGATGTCGTGAGACCGGTCCCTTCGTGGTCCGCTGTCGCACGACGAGAGCACATCACCGCCGTGCAACGGCCGCGGATCGAGAGTGCCCGGGTGGACAGGCCCCGGCGCGCCGCGCAGCGAACCAGAGAGAAGGAGAGCCCATGTCGATCGGAACCGACGCGGACACCAAGAAGAAGATCATCGCCGAGTACGGCGCCAGCGACACCGACACCGGCTCGCCCGAGGTCCAGATCGCGCTGCTCAGCCACCGGATCAGCCACCTGACCGAGCACCTCAAGGAGCACAAGCACGACCACCACAGTCGTCGTGGCCTGCTGCTCCTGGTCGGTCAGCGCCGCCGGTTGCTGAACTACCTGGCCAAGACCGAGATCGAGCGCTACCGCTCGATCGTGCAGCGCCTCGGCCTGCGCCGCTAGACCCTGAAGGGCGATCCGCGAGCGGGTCGCCCTTCACTGCACGTTCGTACCCGCACGACCCAACTGAACACACCACCAGGAGTGGCCGCGGAACGTCCGGCCCGGTCCTCGGTAGTGGCCTTCGGAGCCTCCCGGCTCCGGCGGCCTCGATCGAAGATCGGCCACAGCACGCAACCAACGAGCACCACCCACTTCCGCGGGTCCACTCCGTCACTGATCGGAGTTGACCTTTGTCAGACACCAATCCCGCTCCCGAGATCACCGCCGTCGAGACCGTTCTCGACAACGGCAAGTTCGGCAAGCGCACCGTCAAGTTCGAGACCGGGCTGCTGGCCTGGCAGGCCGCCGGTTCGGTCACGGCCTACCTCGACGACGAGACGATGCTGCTCTCGGCCACCACGGCCGGCAAGCACCCCAAGGAGCAGTTCGACTTCTTCCCCCTCACGATCGACGTCGAGGAGCGGATGTACGCCGTGGGCCAGATCCCCGGCTCGTTCTTCCGCAGCGAGGGTCGTCCCGGTGAGGACGCGATCCTCACCTGCCGCCTGATCGACCGCCCGCTGCGCCCGACCTTCAAGAAGGGCCTGCGCAACGAGGTCCAGGTCGTGATCACCGTCCTGGCGCTCGACCCCGACCAGCCCTACGACGTGCTGGCGATCAACGCCGCGTCGGCCTCCACCCAGCTCTCCGGCCTGCCGTTCTCCGGCCCGGTCGGTGGCACCCGGGTGGCCCTGATCGACGGCCAGTGGGTCGCCTTCCCGACCCACAGCCAGCTCGAGGACGCCGTGTTCGACATGGTCGTCGCGGGCCGGGTCACCGAGACCGGCGACGTCGCGATCATGATGGTCGAGGCCGAGGCCACCGAGCAGACCTGGGACCTCGTCCAGGGCGGCGCGCAGGCGCCGACCGAGGAGATCGTGGCCACCGGCCTCGACGCCGCGAAGCCCTTCATCAAGCAGCTGTGCGAGGCCCAGGCCGAGCTGGCCAAGCAGGCCGCCAAGCCGGTCGCCGACTTCCCGGTCTTCCTCGACTTCGAGGACGACGTGTACGCCGCCGTCGAGGCCGCTGCGTCCGCCGACCTGGCGCCCGCGCTGACGATCGCCGGCAAGCAGGAGCGCGAGGCCCGCCTCGACGAGATCAAGGCCTCCGTGCTCGACTCCGTCGGCACCACGTTCGAGGGTCGCGAGAAGGAGATCGGCGCCGCGTTCCGGGCGCTGAACAAGAAGCTGGTCCGCGAGCGGGTGCTGCGCGACAAGGTCCGCATCGACGGTCGTGGCCTCAGCGACATCCGCACCCTGTCCGCCGAGGTCGGCGTGATCCCGCGGGTGCACGGCTCGGCGCTGTTCGAGCGCGGCGAGACCCAGATCCTGGGCGTCACCACGCTGAACATGCTCACCCTCGAGCAGAAGCTCGACACGCTGTCGCCGGAGAAGACCCGCCGCTACATGCACAAGTACGTCTTCCCGCCGTTCTCGACCGGTGAGACCGGCCGGGTCGGCTCGCCCAAGCGTCGCGAGGTCGGCCACGGTGCGCTCGCGCGTCGTGCGGTGCTGCCGGTGCTGCCGACGCCGCGAGGAGTTCCCCTACGCGATCCGTCAGCTCTCCGAGGCGATGGGCTCCAACGGGTCCACCTCGATGGGCTCGGTCTGCGCCTCGACGCTGTCGCTGCTGCAGGCCGGCGTACCCCTGCGGGCGCCGGTCGCCGGCATCGCGATGGGCCTGATCTCCGGTGAGGTCGACGGCGAGACGCAGTACGTCGCGATCACCGACATCCTCGGTGCCGAGGACGCCTTCGGCGACATGGACTTCAAGGTCGCCGGCACCCGGGAGTTCGTCACCGCGCTGCAGCTCGACACCAAGCTCGACGGGATCCCCGCCGAGGTGCTGGCCGGGTGCGCTGACCCAGGCGCGCGACGCCCGGTTCACGATCCTCGACGTGATGGCCGAGGCCATCGACGCTCCCGAGGAGATGTCGGTGCACGCCCCGCGGATCATCACGATCCACATCCCGATCGACAAGATCGGCGAGGTGATCGGGCCCAAGGGCAAGGTGATCAACCAGATCCAGGACGACACCGGCGCCTCGCTGACCATCGAGGACGACGGCACCATCTACATCGGTGCCACCAACGGTGAGTTCGCCGAGGCGGCCCGCAACGCGGTCAACCAGATCGCCAACCCGACGATGCCCGAGGTCGGCGAGCGCTACCTCGGCACCGTGGTGAAGACGACCAACTTCGGGGCCTTCGTCTCGCTGATGCCGGGCAAGGACGGGCTGCTGCACATCTCCAAGCTGCGTGGCCTGGCCGGCGGCAAGCGGGTCGACGCGGTCGAGGACGTGGTCTCGTCGGGTCAGAAGATCCAGGTCGAGATCGCCGAGATCCAGGACCGCGGCAAGCTGTCGCTGATCCCGGTCGTCGAGACGCTCAGACGGCACGGCCGACGGGACTCCTCGAGGACGAGACTGGTCGACGCCGAGGCGTGATCGCAGCCGGCTCACCAGCAGCAGCCCGGCACGACCCGCACCCTGCTGGAGGGGGTCCGCAGGACCGTCCTCCCCGGGGGGCTGCGGGTCGTGACCGAGGCGCTGCCCGGCGTGCGCTCGGCCGCCATCGGGGTGTTCGTCGCCGTCGGCTCGCGCGACGAGACGCCCGGGTCTGTCGGGCGCCTCGCACTTCCTCGAGCACCTGCTCTTCAAGGGCACGCCCGAGCGCTCGGCGATGGAGATCTCCTCCTCGCTGGACGCCGTGGGCGGGGAGTTCAACGCCTACACGGCCAAGGAGTACACCTGCTACCACGCGCGGATCCTCGACGAGGACCTGCCGCTGGCGGTCGACGTCCTCGGCGACATGCTCACCTCCTCGGTGGTCGCCTCGGTGGACGTCGAGGCCGAGCGTGAGGTGATCCTCGACGAGATCGCGATGCACGACGACGATCCCGAGGACGTCGCGCACAACCTGTTCACCGAGCACGGCTGGGCGTCGACGCCGCTGGGCAAGCCGATCGCCGGTCGTCCGGAGACGATCCGGGCGCTGTCCCGGACCCAGGTCAACCGCTACTACCGCAGCCGTTACACCGCTCCGCGCACGACCGTGGCGGTGGCCGGCAACGTCGACCACGACGAGGTGGTGCGGCTGGTGGAGAAGGCCTTCGTCCGGCGTGGGTTCCTGGACGGCGACGCCGCGCCCGAGCCGCCCCGGATGCAGGCGCGTGCGCGCAAGCTGGCCGCCGGTGAGGTCAGCACGGTGCGAGCCTCCGAGCAGGTCAACATCGTGCTCGGGATGCGGGGGATCACCCGTACCGACCCGCGGCGCTACGCCTTGAGCGTGCTGAGCACGGCGCTCGGCGGAGCGACCTCCTCCCGGTTGTTCCAGGAGGTCCGCGAGCGTCGGGGGCTGGCCTACGCGGTCTACGCCTTCGCCTCGTCGTACTCCGACGCCGGCACCGTCGGCGTCGGGGCGGGCTGCCTGCCCGGCAAGGTCGGCGAGGTGCTGCGCGTCTGCCGGGCCGAGCTGGACCTGCTGGCCCGGGACGGGATCACCGAGGACGAGCTGGTCCGCTCCCAGGGCCAGATCCGTGGCGGCATGGTGATCGGTCTGGAGGACACCTCCTCGCGGATGGCGCGGCTCGGTGAGGCCGAGCTGTTCCACGACCGGTTGGTCGACCTCGACGAGGTGCTCGAGAGGATCGACGCCGTCACCCTCGACGAGGTGCACCAGGTGGCTCGTGAGCTGTTCACCGGCCGCGAGACGCTGGTCCGGGTCGGCCCCGCCTGAGCGCCTGCTCCGGGCCCGGGTCGCACGCGTCGGTAGGTTGACCCGCATGGTGACGAAGGTGGGCGTCCTCGGTGCGCTGGGCAAGGTCGGGCGCGAGGTCTGCGCCGCCGTCGAGCAGGCCGACGACCTCGAGCTGGTCGCGCAGATCGATCAGGGCGACCCGATCGCGATGCTGGGTGATGCCGGCGCGGAGGCGGTCGTGGACTTCACCCATCCCGACGTGGTGATGGACAGCCTCGCCTACTGCATCCAGCACGGCATCGACGCCGTGGTGGGCACCACCGGCTTCGACGACGACCGTCTCGCCCGGCTGCGCGACCGGCTCGGCGACGAGCCCCGCAGCGGAGTCCTCATCGCGCCGAACTTCTCCATCGGGGCGGTCCTGATGATGCGCTTCGCCGCTGAGGCGGCGCGGTTCTACGAGTCCGCGGAGATCGTCGAGCTGCACCACCCGACGAAGGCCGACGCGCCCTCCGGCACCGCTCGGCGCACGGCGAGGCTGGTCGCGGCCGCGCGCGCCGAGGCGGGCCTGGCCGCGATGCCCGACGCCACGTCGACCGCGCTGGAGGGCGCCCGGGGAGCCGATGTCGACGGGGTGCGTGTGCACTCCGTGCGGGTCCGTGGCCTGGTCGCCCACCAGGAGGTCGTGCTCGGCTCCGCGGGGGAGACGCTGACCATCCGGCACGACTCGCTGGACCGCGTCTCCTTCACCCCGGGCGTGCTCCTGGGCCTGCGACGGATCGCAGACCTGCCCGGGCTGAGCGTGGGGCTCGAGAGCTTCCTGGACGGCTGATCCCTCTCAGTGCCCGTGCGTGCACGCCACTGCATGCTTCTGCAGGGCAGAAACGTGTGGCCCGCAGAAGTTTGCCCAGGTCCCGGGAAGGGACAGGATCGTCGTCAGGACCTCCCGGCGAGGGTTGATCCCCGCGGATCCTCGGAAGGGACCCAGCCCGTGCCCGAGCTCGACGACACCCGTCTGGTGGTCGGCAGCCGCGCGCTCGGCGTGGGGCGCGGTCCTCGTTGCCTCCCCCTGACCATCTGCCGAGCTCGCTAGCAGCCGGCAGATGCCGGTGGGGACCCGTGCTGGGCACGCGGGTCCCCACCAACCTCGTGTCCCGACGGCTCAGCCGTCGCGACAAGACCGTGCTCGGCTCGGTTGCTGAGGCCGGACGGCACTCTCGCGGGGTTTCGAGACACGACTTCGTCGTTCCTCAACCAGCGTGGGGGCGGTGGTTGAGGAAGCGCGCCGGCGCCGTCTCGAAGCCCCCGACTCGACCGGCGGCGATGGTGCGTGTTCTGTCCGGGCTTCGGGTGGCCGGTTTCGAGACGGCCGGCTCGTCCCTCGCAGGCTCGGTGCGAGCCGGCCTCCTCAACCTCACCGTCGGTGCGCTGGGCCTGGGCCTGGGCCTGTCCGGGCTTCGGGTGGCCGGTTTCGAGACGGCCGGCTCGTCCCTCGCAGGCTCGGTGCGAGCCGGCCTCCTCAACCTCACCTTCCGGTGCCGTAGGCCCTCCTTCGTCGGGCCTACGGCTCCACGGTGACCTTGATGGCAGCGCCACGCTTGACGATGTCGAAGGCCTCCAGCGCCCGCTCCAGCGGGATGTGCTCGGTGATCAGGTCCTTGACCGGCACCTGGCCGGTGGAGATGTATTCCAGCGCCCGCTTGTTGTGCTCGGGGGCGGAGCCGTTCGCGCCGTGGATGTGCAGCTGGCGGTAGTGCACGACGTTGGAGTCGCAGGTGATCGTCGGGTCGGTCTTCGGCAGTCCACCGAAGAAGGAGATCCGGCCGTTGCGCGCGGCCATCGCGATCGCCTGCTCCTGGGTCACGTTGGCGGCGGTGGCGGTGATCACCACGTCGGCGCCGCGGCCACCGGTGAGCTCCATCACCCGCTCCACGACGTCGACCTCGGCGCCGTTGATGGTCTCCTCCGGCTGCACCGCGTCGGCCGACATCTTCAGCCGCTCGGCGTTGACGTCGACCAGGTAGACGGCGCCGGCCTCGTGCACGCCACGCGCGATCCGGATGTGCATGCAACCGATCGGGCCGGCCCCGAAGACGACCACCGTGTCACCGGGCTCGATGCCGAGCAGCTCCTGGGCGTTGATGGCACAGGCGAACGGCTCGGCGGCCGACGCCTCGTCGTAGCCCACGTTGTCGGGGATGCGGTTCAGCCCGTCGACCTTGAGCACCTGCTGCGGCACGATCATGAACTCCGCGAACCCGCCGTCGTACTGGTAGCCGACGGACGTCTGGTTCGCACACACCGCCATCCAGCCCTTCCGGCACTCGTGGCACTCACCGCACGGCACGGCCGCGATCACCTGGGCCCGGTCGCCGACGGCCCACTGCGAGCCGTAGGTCGCGTTGACGTCGGCACCGACCTCGACCACCTCGCCCGCGATCTCATGACCGATGGTGCGCGGGGGGGTGAGGTTCTGGTGCCCGTTGTTGAAGATCTTCACGTCGGTGCCGCAGGTGGAGCAGTTGCGCACCCGCAGCTTCACCTCGCCGGGCCCGCACCCGGGCTCGGCGACGTCCTCCAGCCGGACGTCCTCGGGGGCGTAGAAGCGCAAGGCCTTCATGGGGGTCCTCCTGTGATCGATGTGTCTGTCGTCACCGACTCTAGACCCACGGTTGTGTGGATGTGCCTTTGAACATGTTGCTTTCGGGTCCTTGACGGCACGTGAAGGGCGGGGATATAAAGGCAATCACAGAATTCGTGATCGGCGTCACACTGCTGGTCCGCTCTCGCCAGGGTCTGCGGTGCGCCGACCCCGTCCTCAGGAAGGTCTCGATGGCCACATCAACGCAAGCCGGCTCGCGTGGGAGCGCGCGGGTGCAAGTGCAGCGGTTCGGCACGTTCTTGTCCAACATGATCCTGCCCAACATCGGCGCCTTCATCGCTTGGGGCCTGATCACGGCACTGTTCATCCAGACCGGGTGGATCGCGCTGATCGGTGACAAGATCTTCGGCGTCGACCCCACGACCAACGGCTACGGCTTCGTGTCGGTGCTGGGCGCCTGGACCGGCGCCGACGGGAACCCGATGCACGACAGCATGGGGATCGTCGGCCCGATGATCACCTACCTGCTGCCGCTGCTGATCGGCTACACCGGCGGCCGGATGATGTACGACGACCAGCTGCGCGGCGGTGTGGTCGGCGCGATCGCCACCATGGGCGCGGTCACCGGCGCCTCGGTGCCGATGTTCCTCGGCGCGATGATCATGGGCCCGCTGGGCGGATGGAGCATCAAGAAGCTCGACGCCCTGTGGGCGCACAAGATCAAGCCCGGCCTGGAGATGCTGGTCAACAACTTCTCCGCCGGCATCTGGGGGATGTTCCTGGCCGTCGTCGGCTTCCTGCTCGCCGCCCCGATCGTGGACTGGTTCTCCGCCCGGGCCGCCGAGCTGGTGAAGTTCCTGGTCGACAACAGCCTGCTGCCGCTGACCTCGATCTTCATCGAGCCGGCCAAGGTGCTCTTCCTCAACAACGCGATCGGCAACGGCATCCTGGTGCCGTTGGGCACCAACCAGGCGGCCGGCCCCTCCGGCAAGTCGATCCTGTTCCTCCTCGAGGCCAACCCCGGGCCCGGTCTGGGCCTGCTGATCGCCTTCGCTCTGTTCGGCAAGGGCATCTCCAAGTCCTCGGCCCCGGGCGCGATCCTGATCGAGTTCATCGGCGGCATCCACGAGATCTACTTCCCCTACGTGCTGATGAAGCCCAAGCTGATCCTCGCGGTGATCCTCGGCGGCATGACCGGCGTGGGCACGAACCTGGTCTTCAACTCCGGCCTGCGCTCCCCGGCCTCGCCGGGCTCGATCATCGCGGTGTGGATCGCCGCCCCGCCCGGCAGCCTCATCGGGGTCACGCTGTCGGTCGTCTTCGCCGCCGCCGTGTCCTGCGCCGTGGCGTCGGTGCTGCTGAAGCTCGACAAGGGCGAGGCCGACGGCGATCTCGCCGGAGCCACCGCGAGCATGGAGTCGATGAAGGGCAAGAAGTCCTCGGTCGCCTCGATGCTGGGCGGATCCGACGCGCAGGCCACCGGTGGTCCGATCCGCTCGATCGTCTTCGCCTGCGACGCCGGCATGGGCTCCTCCGCCATGGGCGCCTCGGTGCTGCGCAAGAAGGTCGCAGGCGGCCGGCTTCAGCGACGTCACGGTCACCAACAAGGCGATCTCCAACCTGACCGACACCGTCGACCTGGTGGTCTCCCACCAGGACCTCACCGACCGCGCGAAGCAGAAGAGCCCGTCGGCGATGCACGTCTCGGTGGACAACTTCATGGGCAGCCCGCGCTACGACGAGATCGTCGAGCTGCTCCAGCAGACCAACGCCGACCGAGCCCAGGAGGACCAGGCGGTCGATGAGCCCGCCGGCGCCTCGGCGGGACCGGCCGGCGGGGTGGGCGTCGCCACCCAGTCGGCACTGCTGACCCGCGAGGCGATCGTGCTCGACGCCTCCGGCTCGCGGGACGAGGCGATCCAGCAGGCCGGTGAGCTGCTGGTCGCCGGAGGCGCGGTGGAGGCGTCGTACGTCGAGGCGATGCACGCTCGGGAGCAGTCGGTCTCGACGTACATGGGCAACCTGCTCGCCATCCCGCACGGCACCAACGAGGCCAAGTCGGCGATCAGGCGCACGGCGATCTCGTTCGTGCGCTGTCCCGACGGGGTCGACTGGAAGGGCAAGGAGGTGAAGTTCGTGATCGGCATCGCCGGTGCGGGCAACGACCACCTCAAGCTGCTCGGCAAGATCGCCGAGGTCTTCCTCGACAAGGAGCAGGTCGCGCGCCTGGAGTCGGCGACCTCGGCCGACGAGGTGCTCGAGGTGCTGGGCGCGGTCCAGCCCGCCTGAGCCGCACGGACGACGGCCCCGCTCCGAGATCTCGGAGCGGGCCGTGCGTGCTCGCTCTCAGCGCCGATGGCGGTGTGCAGGCGGACCTGCTTGAGCCGGACCTCGCCGTCGCCGCGCAGGTCGAGCTCGCGGTGGGCGCCGTCGGGGGCCCAGCCGGCCTCGGTGAGGAAGCCGCGCAGGTCGTCGTCACCGGCGTTGAGCCAGGTGACCGCGGTGCCGAAGCCGTCGGCGACCAGGGTGTCGACGCAGGCCTGCATCAGCCGGCTGGCGTGACCCTGGCCGCGCCGCTCGGGGTCGACGGTCAGGTCGCTGACCTCGCCGTCGGCGCCGGGGTCGAGGTCAGGGTCGACGCCGGGTGCGGTGACGCGAACCCGGTCACCGTGGTCCGCTCGAGGGCGACCAGCACCCGCTGACGGGCGTCGGCCGGGCGTGACCAGGGCCGGCCGCCAGCCCGTCGGCGATCTCCTCGGGGTCGAGCGCGGCGATCAGGTCGTCGGGCAGCACGCCGGCGTACGTCGTGCGCCACGCGCGCACCTGCACCTCGGCGATCGGCTGGTGCGTCGTCGGCCCAGGCGACCCGGCAGGAGACGTCGGCGTGAGGGAGGACATGCGCCCCATCCAACCTCAGCGCGCGGACGCCTCGCGCTGCTCCGGCGCTGGGCCGGCCCCGCTCGAGGACCCGGCCCTCGAACCCGGCGAGGTAGATCGCGCCGGCCATCGAGAGCAGCAGGCCCACGGTGATCACCGGCCACGACGGCACCCCGTCGCCCAGCACGACGATGCCGACCACGGCCGGCACCAGCGTCTCGGCGAGCACCAGCGGGGCGCTGGCCGCCGCCACCGAGATCCGCTGCATGGCGAAGGAGTAGAGCCAGAAGCCGAGCCGGCCGGACGCCCGCGATCAGCACGGCCAGCAGCACGGGTGTGCAGCGAGACGGTACGGCGCGTCGAGCTGGCGGGCGCCGAGCGTCGTGCCGGCGTAGCCGAGGCCGGCCAGCAGGCTCAGCCCGGCACCCGCGACGCGGCCGCTGCCGCGGTAGGCGACGCCGGCGAGCGCCAGCACCACGCCGAGCCCGACGTACAGCCCGAGCAGGAGCAGCGGGCCGGTGCTCGGTGGCGCCGCTGGCTCACCGGCGTCGGCGGCGAGCAGGGCGATCCCCGACGAAGGTCGCGAGGATCGCGGCCGAGTCGCGCCGCGTCAGCCGCTCGCGCAGCACCAGCGCGGAGATCAGCTGCGGTGATCGGGAGCTGGGCCGCGATCCCGGCCTGGGCGAGGTAGAGCGGCATCCGGTCGATGGCGACCAGGTGCAGCCCGGCGCCGACCAGGTCCATCACGACCGTGGTCATCAGCAGCGGGTTGGTCAGCGCGGCCCTGGCCAGGCGCAGCACGCCGTCCTCGATCGGCGGCAGTCTCCGCGAGGCCGAGGCCTGGCCCACGGCGGCGACGCCGTAGAGGACCGCGGCGCCGAGCGCGGCGAGCAGACCGAGGAGCATGGGGTCGAGTCTCGCCGATGGCACCGACGCACCGACGCACCGGTGCCCAGGTCGGCCGGTGGTCCGCCGGCGGAGCCGGGCGTGAGCGATGGTCGAGAGCCCGCCGCGAGATGAGATGATCAGCGCCGGATGTCCACCCGTGCCGCTTCGCTGCCCCTCCAGCACGGGCGCACCCGGGCCGCGTCCTGGCTGCGGGCCTCCGGACTCCGGGCTGCTGCTGCTCGCGCTCGTCGTGGGCGCCGGCGCGGGGCTCGGCGCGGTCGTCTTCCGCTACCTGATCACCCTGTTCACCAAGGTGCTCTCCGGCCAGGACGACTACTCCGACGCCGGTCGGGTGGCGCACTCCGGCGCTCGGCCTTCCTCGGGCCCGTGGTTCGTCGTGCTGACCCCCGTGGTGGCCGGGCTGCTCTACGGGCCGCTGGTCTACTTCTTCGCCCGCGAGGCGCGCGGGCACGGCGTGCCCGAGGTGATGTACGCCGTGGCCCGCCGCGGCGGGCGGATCAAGCCCCAGGTGGCGCTGGTCAAGGCGCTCGCCTCGGCGCTGACCATCGGCGGCGGCGGGTCGGTCGGCCGCGAGGGCCCGATCGTGCAGATCGGCGTCGGCGCTGGGCTCGACGCTGGGTCGGCTCACCCGGGTCGCCGAGGGACGGATGCGGGTGCTGGTGGCCTGCGGCGCCGCAGGCGGCATCGCCGCGACGTTCAACGCGCCGCTGGCCGGGGTGTTCTTCGCCATGGAGCTGATCCTGATCGACTTCGCCGCGCGCTCCTTCGGCATGGTGGTCGTCGCCTCGCGTGACCGCGAGCGTGATCGGCCGCGCGGCACTGGGCAACGAGGCCTTCCTCAGCCTGCCGACCTTCCGGATCGACAACGTCAGCGACTACCTGCTGATCGCCGTGCTGGGACTGCTCGCCGGTGCGGTCGGCGTCGGCTTCACCAAGGCGCTCTACGCCATCGAGGACCTCTGCGACGCGGTGTGGCGCGGCCCCGAGTGGGCGCGTCCGGCGGTCGGCGGCCTGGTGCTGGGCCTGGTGCTGCTCGCGCTGCCGCAGATGTACGGCGTGGGCTACCCGGTGCTCGGCAAGGGTGTGGCCGGCAAGTACGCCATCGGCTTCCTGCTGGTGCTGCTGGTCGGCAAGGTCGTCGCCTGCAGCCTGACCATCGGGATCGGCGGCTCGGGCGGCGTGTTCGCGCCCAGCCTGTTCATCGGCGCGATGCTCGGTGCGGCGTACGGCGAGACGCTGCCAGCAGATCGGGGTGCCCGGCCAGGTCGGCACCTACGCGCTGATCGGCATGGGCGCGGTCTTCGCAGGCTCGGCGCGGGCGCCGATCACGGCGGTGGTGATCATGTTCGAGCTGACCGGTGAGTACTCCATCATCCTGCCGCTGATGGCGGCGATCGTGCTCGCGACCGGGATCTCCAACGTGCTCTCGGCCGACACCATCTACACCCTCAAGCTGCGTCGGCGCGGGGTCGACCTGTCCGCCCCGGCGGGCGTCTTCACCGGCACGGTCTCCGCCGCGATGCAGGCGGTGCCGGCCGCCGTGCGCGAGGACCTTCCCCTGCTCGACGCCGCGACGGTGCTGCGAGCCAGCGTCGACGGGGTGCTGCCCGTCGTCGACGAGCACGGCGCCTACCGCGGCGTGGTGACCATCCGGGCCGTCGCGGAGGTGCTGAGCGGTGAGGACGAGCCGGCCGAGGCACGCTCACGCACGGTGGGCGACGCGACCGACAACGCCGACACGGCCCGGGTCGACCAGCAGCTCACCGAGGCGGTGGCGATGCTCGACAAGGCCGGTCGCCGGCGTCGTGCCCGTGCTCGACGCCGAGGGCAAGGAGCTCGTCGGCTGGTTGACCGGCCGCGCCGTGCTGAGCGGACTGCGACGCCGCGACCGGAACAGTCGCTCTGAGCCCCTAGCATGGCCCCATGCGGGCCTACCTCGATCTTCTCCAGCGGATCATCGACGAAGGCGTGGACAAGGGCGATCGCACCGGCACGGGCACCCGCAGCGTCTTCGGCCACCAGCTCCGCTTCGACCTGGCGGCGGGCTTCCCGCTGGTGACCACCAAGAAGGTGCACACCCGCTCGGTCTTCGCCGAGCTGCTGTGGTTCCTGCGCGGCGACACCAACGTGAAGTGGCTCCAGGACCGCAACGTCTCGATCTGGGACGAGTGGGCCGACGCCGAGGGTGACCTCGGCCCGGTCTACGGCTACCAGTGGCGGTCCTGGCCGACCCCCGACGGCCGGCACGTCGACCAGATCGCCCAGGTCGTCGAGCAGATCCGCACCGACCCCGACTCGCGGCGCCACATCGTCTCGGCGTGGAACGTCGCCGACATCCCCGAGATGGCGCTGGCGCCGTGCCACGCGATGTTCCAGTTCTACGTCGCGCCCCCGGTCGACGCCCACGGCCCGGGCCGGCTCAGCTGCCAGCTCTACCAGCGCTCGGCCGACGTCTTCCTGGGCGTGCCGTTCAACATCGCGTCGTACGCCCTGCTGACGCACATGGTCGCGCGGGTCACCGGGCTGGGCGTCGGCGACTTCGTGCACACCTTCGGCGATGCCCACCTCTACTCCAACCACCGCGAGCAGGCCGAGCTCCAGCTGACCCGGGAGCCACGGGCGCTGCCCACGCTGTGGCTCGACGAGTCGGTGACCGAGCTCGACGCCTTCGACCTCGAGCACATCCGGGTCGACGGCTACGACCCGCACCCGCTGATCAGGGCCCCCATCGCCGTCTGAGCGCCGGTCGGGGAAGCGGCGATGACCCCCGGTGGCAAGCGCGTCGTGCTCGTGGCTGCCGTGGCGCGCAACGGGGTGATCGGCAACGGTCCGGACATCCCGTGGCGGATCCCGGGTGAGCAGGCCCGCTTCAAGGAGCTCACCTGGGGGCACACGCTGCTGATGGGACGCACGACGTACGCCTCGATCGGTCGGCCGCTGCCCGGGCGCACCACCATCGTGCTGACCCGCGATCGTGGCTGGGCCGCCGACGGGGTGCTGGTCGCGCACAGCATCCGGGAGGCGCTCGCCCTCGCCGACGAGCGGGACGGCGAGGTGATGGTGGCCGGCGGTGCCGAGGTGTACGCCGCGGCGCTTCCCCTCGCGGACGAGCAGGTGCTCACCGAGGTGGCCCTCGAGCCCGAGGGTGACGTCCACTACCCCGACTTCGACCGGTCGCGGTGGACCGTGACCGCCCGCGAGGACGGCCCGGTCCGCGAAGACGGGACCGCGACGACCTACGAGATCGTGACCTGGAGGTCGCCATGACACAGCACGTCGCAAGGGTCGTGGTGATGGGGGTCTCCGGCTCGGGCAAGTCCACCGTGGGTGAGGGCCTGGCCGAGGCGATCGGGGCGGCCTACGTCGAGGGCGACGACCTGCACCCCGAGGCCAACCGGGAGAAGATGGCGGCCGGGCACGCCCTCGACGACGACGACCGGTGGCCGTGGCTGGAGAAGGTCGGCCTGGCGCTGGTCGACACCCAGGGCGCGGTGGTGGTCACCTGCTCCGCGCTGAAGCGGGCCTACCGGGACCGGATCCGCGGGGCCGCGCCCGACGCGTTCTTCGTCCACCTCGACGGCGACCCCGACCTGCTGCGCGAGCGCCAGGCCGACCGGGAGGGGCACTTCATGCCGGCCAGCCTGATGGACTCCCAGCTCGAGACCCTCGAGCAGCTGGGCCCGGACGAGGCCGGCGTACGCCTCGACGTCGCCGACCCTGCGGACCAGCTGGTGCGCGAGGCGGTCGCGGCGCTGTCCTGACCCCGGGTTCCGGACTGCTGCGGCGGACCGTCTGCGCAGGTAGCCTGCCGCCATGTCGAACACCGCGCCCGAGGGCTGGTACCCCCAGCCGGACGGCTCGCAGCGCTACTGGGACGGCGGGGCGTGGACCTCGCACCAGACGCTCGGCCCGGTGGTCCCGACCGCCGCCCCCGCCCCGCCGGCGTACGGCGTGGTCGCGAAGAATCCCGCGCTGATGCTGCTGGCCTCGTTCGTCGTGCCCGGGCTGGGCACCCTGATCAACGGTGAGACCGGCAAGGGGATCGGGATCCTGGCCGGCTACTTCGTCTCGTTCGTGCTCGCCTTCGTCGTGATCGGCATCCCGTTCATGCTCGGATTCTGGATCTGGGGAATGGTCGATGCCTACTCCGGTGCACAGAAGTGGAACGCCCGGCACGGCGTGATCTCCTGATGGTCGCTAGCCTGACCTCCATGTCCCTGCCTGCAGCCCCGTTCGGCCGGGTGCTGACCGCGATGGTCACGCCGTTCGCACCCGACGGCTCCCTCGACCTCGACGCGGCCCAGGCCGTGGCGAGCCACCTCGCCGACCACGGCCACGACGGCGTGGTGCTGTCCGGCACGACGGGGGAGTCGCCGACCACGAGCGTCGCCGAGGACGGTGAGCTGCTGCGTGCGGTGGTGGAGGCGGTCGGTGACCGGCTCACGGTGGTCGCCGGGGTGGGCACCAACTCGACCTCCCACTCCCTCGAGCTCACCGAGCAGGCCTCCAAGCTCGGCGCCGACAGCGTCATGGTGGTCACGCCGTACTACTCCAAGCCGTCGCAGGGCGGTGTCCTGGCGCACTTCACGGCCGTGGCCGCGGCCACCGACCTGCCCGTGCTGCTCTACGACGTGCCGGGTCGCGTCGGCATCCGGATCGGCTGGGACACCTACCAGCGGGTGGCGGCGCTGGACAACGTGGTCGCGGTCAAGGAGGCCGTCGGCGACTTCGCGCAGGGCACCCGGCTGATCCACGACCTCGGGCTCGCGGTCTACTCCGGCGACGACATCTCCAACCTGGCCTGGCTCGCGCACGGTGCCGTCGGCGTGATCTCGGTCGTCGCGCACGCCGCCGGTGACCGGACCGCCGAGCTGGTCGCCGCGGTCGACGCCGGCGACCTCCCCGCCGCCCGGCGGGTGTTCCACTCCCTCCTGCCCGCCATCGACGCCATCATGGGCGTGCCGAACTACGGAGGGACCGCGGCCAAGGCGGCGCTCCAGCTGGCCGGAGTGCTCGACAACCGCCGTGTGCGCCTCCCGCTCCTCGAGCTCGACGACGTCGAGCTCTCCACCTTGAAATCCTCTCTCGAAAGCGCTGGCCTTCTTTGAGCCACCCTCACCCCGAGCTCCCCTCTCCTCCGGCACTCCCGAAGGGCGGTCTACGGGTCATCCCGCTCGGCGGCCTCGGCGAGGTCGGCCGCAACATGACCGTCTTCGAGTACGACGGCCGGCTGCTGCTGGTCGACTGCGGCGTGCTCTTCCCCGAGGAGCACCAGCCGGGCGTCGACCTGATCCTGCCGGACTTCGACGCGATCCGGGACCGCCTCGACGCCGTCGAGGCACTGGTCCTGACGCACGGTCACGAGGACCACATCGGAGCCACGCCGTACCTCCTGCGCGAGCGCCGGGACATCCCGCTGGTCGGCTCGCAGCTGACCCTGGCCCTGCTCGGCTCCAAGCTGCGCGAGCACCGGATCAAGGAGCCGGTCCAGACGATCGTCAAGGAGGGCGACCGGATCTCCTTCGGTCCGTTCGACCTCGAGTTCGTCGCGGTCAACCACTCCATCCCCGACGCGCTGGCGGTCGCGATCCGCACGGGTGCCGGCATGGTGCTGCACACCGGCGACTTCAAGATGGACCAGCTCCCGCTGGACGGACGGATCACCGACCTCCGGGCCTTCGCGCGACTCGGCGAGGAGGGTGTCGACCTGTTCCTGGTCGACTCCACCAACGCCGAGGTGCCGGGCTTCACCACCGCCGAGAAGAACATCGGACCGGTGCTCGACGGGGTCTTCCACGCCAGCACGCAGCGGATCATCGTGGCCTGCTTCGCCTCCCACGTGCACCGGGTGCAGCAGATCCTCGACACCGCCCACGCCCACGGTCGCAAGGTCGCCTACGTCGGTCGCTCGATGGTGCGCAACATGGGCATCGCCCGCGACCTGGGCTACCTGAAGGTCCCGCCCGGCCTCCTGGTCGACGCCAAGGAGCTGGGCGACATGCCGGCCGACAAGGTGGTGATGGTCTCCACGGGTTCGCAGGGCGAGCCGATGTCGGCGCTGTCGCGGATCGCCCAGCGCAACCACAACTTCGTCAGCATCGAGCCGGGCGACACCGTGATCCTGGCCTCCTCGCTGATCCCCGGCAACGAGAACTCCGTGTTCCGGGTGATCAACGGGCTCACCAAGCTCGGCGCCGAGGTCGTGCACAAGGCGAACGCGATGGTGCACGTCAGCGGCCACGCCAGCGCGGGTGAGCTGCTCTACTGCTACAACATCGTCCGTCCGGCCAACGTGATGCCGGTGCACGGCGAGATCCGGCACATGGTCGCCAACGCCGAGCTGGCCGAGGCCTCCGGCGTACCCGAGGACCACGTGGTGCTGGCCGAGGACGGGGTCGTCGTGGACCTGGTCGACGGCCACGCCCGGATCACGGGCAAGGTCGACTGCGGCTACGTCTTCGTGGACGGATCATCGGTCGGCAACATCACGGAGTCCTCCCTCAAGGATCGTCGGATCCTGAGCGAGGAGGGGTTCGTCTCGGTGATCGTGGTCGTCGACTCGGTCACCGGCAAGGTGGTCAGCGGCCCCGAGATCCAGGCCCGCGGCTTCGCCGAGGACGACGAGATCTTCGCCGAGATCCGCCAGCCGATCATCGATGCCCTGGACAAGGCCCAGGCCGACGGCGTCAACGACAACTACCAGCTCCAGCAGAGCATCCGCCGCGTCGTCGGGCGCTGGATCTCCGGCAAGCACCGCCGTCGCCCGATGATCATCCCGGTGGTGCTGGAGGCCTGACGCCGAGGCTTCGCAAACGCAGACCCTCAGCGCACTGAGGCGTCGCAAACGCCGGCGGTGCGTGGCCAAGCGTCGAGAGCCGCCGTGCGTTTGCGAGCCTCGGCGATGAGCCTTGTGCGGGCTCGGGGTCGGAACGGGTATGACGACCGACCTGAGACCCGCTGCCGACTCCCTGACCGGGCTCGTGCGAGGAGTTCGTGACGACCAGCTGCGCGCCACGACGCCCTGCGTGGAGATGACGGTGGCCGCGATCCTGGACCACGTCGACGGCCCGGCGTGGGCCTTCGGGTGCGCGGCTCGCAAGGAGGAGGTCGGGGCGGACGCGGCACCGCGGCCGCGGCCGACCACCTCACCGCGGCCTGGCGCACGCAGATTCCCGACCGGCTCGACGCCATGGTCCGCGCTTGGGACGACCCCGACGCCTGGCAGGGCCGCACCAGCGCCGGCGGCGTCGAGCAGACCGCCGAGGAGACCGGCTACGTCGCGCTGGACGAGCCGGTGGCGCACTCCTGGGACCTCGCCCGGGCCACGGGGCAGGAGCCGGCGATCGATGCGACCTCGGTCGGAGGGGCCCTGCGTTTCGCCGAGGCGGTGGTGGCGTCCGCGCCCGCCGGTGTCCCGGGACTGTTCGGGCCGGCGCTGGCGGTGCCCGACGGTGCGAGCGACCCCGATCGCCTGCTGCGCCTGAACCCGGATCCACCGCTCTCCGCCTGTTGCGCGCCACCAGCCAGGCACGCTGGCTGCGTTGCCGACGCTCGCCAGACACCCGGTATGCCCACGCGCCGGCGCCTGGCCAGCGCACCCGTCTGGTGACGCTCACGACGGCGGCCATCGGTGAATCCGGGCTGAACGGACGCGACCCGAGCTGGCGGCCCTAGGGCGTGCCGGACGCCGCGCAGCAGTCCGTGAGATGGGGAGACACGGCCTAGACGGAGAGCCAGGCCAGCACGTCCTGGATCCGGGCGTCCCAGTAGCCCCACTCGTGCTGACCGGGGAGAAGCTCGCGGTGACGTCGAGACCCAGCGCCTGCAGGTGGCCCGCCATCCGGCGACTGCTCGGCAGCAGGCCCAGGTCCTCGGTGCCGCAGGCGACGAAGAACCGCGGGGCGGCCGTCGGCTCGAGCGCTTCGGCGGCCGCGAACAGGTCGTTGCCCGCCTCGGTCACGGAGCGGTCGCCGAGGACGGTGGCGAAGAGCGCGTCACGCTCGCCGCCCGCCACGAGCTGCTCGAGGTCGAGCGCCCCGGACAGGCTGGCGGCGGCCGCGAACCGCTCCGGCTGGTCCAGGGCCCACTTCAGCGCACCGAAGCCACCCATCGACAGCCCGGCGACGAAGGTGTCCTCACGACGCTCGGAGACCCGGAAGAAGTCGGAGACCACAGCCGGGAGCTCCTCGCTGAGGAACTGCCAGTAGTCGCCGTGCCCGTTCGGGAGGTCGGTGTAGAAGCTGCGGTCGACCTGGGGCATGACGACGGCCAGGCCGTGCGCCGCGGCGTACCGCTCGATCGAGGTGAAGCGCAGCCAGGCCGTGTCGTCGTCACTCAACCCGTGCAGCAGGTAGAGCACCGGCGGTGGCCCGCTCCTGGCGACGGTCGTGGCGCCGACCTGCTCGTCGGAGTCCTGGGGGAGCAGCACGGTCATCGACGCGCCCATCTCGAGCACGTCGGACATGAAGTCGCACCGGATCAGGGCCATCGCACGAGTCTCCCAGCCCCGATCCGCTCGCAGTCCCGCAGCCGGTGCGACCAAGCCTGTGACCCCTGGTCGGCGTGTGGTTGGTGTTACTGATGTGGCGTATGACGTAGATTCCGAGCATGGCGACCCGTACGTCTTCCCCGACGGCGTCGCGCAGCAGGACCAACTCGTCTCGAAGTACCGCTCGAAGCTCGTCGGGTGCCAAGACGCGAGGAGGGTCCGGCTCGCGGAACCGTTCGTCGGGCAAGAAGACCAGCACCAACAAGTCCCGCCGGCCTGCCTCGCGTCCGGCCCCCCGGTCCGTGCGCAACGGTCCGAGCCCGGTGGCCCGTGGCCTCGGTGCGCTCGGCACCGGCCTGGCCAGGACCTGGCTCGCCACCGCGGGCGCCGTCGGTGCCGGCGTACGCCGGGTCGGTACGTCGGCGGGCGAGCTCGAACCGGAGCACCGGCGCGACGGCGCCGGCCTGGCCATGCTCGGGGCCGCCCTGGTCGTCGCGGCCTGCGTGTGGTGGCAGATCCCCGGCGGCTTCGGCAACGCGGTCCGCGCCCTGGTGGCCGGGACCGTCGGCCTGCTCGCCTGGCTGGTGCCGGTGGTGCTGGCCGTCGTCGCCTACCGCAACCTGCGCGATCCGGACCGCAACGGTCCCGTCGGGCGGCAGCTGATCGGCTGGGGTGCGCTCAGCATCGGCGTGCTCGGCATCGTGCAGATCGCCAACGGCTCGCCCGAGCCCGTCGCCGGCAACACCTCCGACCTGCAGCACGCCGGCGGTGCGATCGGCTTCGTGGTCGCCAAGCTCTTCACCGACCTGCTCGGCAGCGAGACCCTCGTGGTCAGCATCTTCACCCTGCTGGCCGCCTTCGGCGTGCTCGTCGTGACCGCCACGCCGGTCTACCAGATCCCCAACCGGCTGCGGGCCTCCCGCGACCGGCTGCTCGGGCGCCGGGTCGAGGCCCAGGACGGCGAGGGCGCCGACGGCCTCGAGGACACCGGCCCGATCACGACGCCCAAGCAGCGCCGACGCAAGAAGTCCGACGACGAGATCGACCAGCAGATGGGCGACCCCGCGTACGACACCCCGGTGCTGGAGGACGACCGCGCCTTCGAGGAGCGCGAGGTCGCCCGGCGCGCACGGAAGCCACGCACCGCTCCGGTGGAGGTCGAGGAGCCGGCCGAGATGCCGCCGCCGACCCACGACCCGCTGCCGGCTCGCGCCGAGCAGCTGACGCTGTCGGGCGACATCACCTACACCCTGCCGGCGGGGGAGGCGCTCAAGCCCGGCTCGGCCCACAAGCCGCGGACCGCGGCGTCCGACGCCATCGTCGACCGGCTCACCCAGGTGCTCGAGGAGTTCGGGGTCAACGCCCAGGTCACGGGCTACACCCGTGGCCCGACCGTCACCCGCTACGAGGTGGAGCTCGGTGCCGGCGTCAAGGTCGAGAAGATCACCGCGCTGAGCAAGAACATCGCGTACGCGGTGGCCAGCGCCGATGTGCGGATCCTGTCCCCGATCCCGGGCAAGTCCGCGATCGGCGTCGAGATCCCGAACACCGACAAGGAGATAGTCTCCCTCGGCGACGTGCTCCGCTCGCCGACGGCCCGCAACGACCACCACCCGATGGTGGTCGGGCTCGGCAAGGACGTCGAGGGTGGCTTCGTGTGCGCCAACCTCGCCAAGATGCCGCACCTGCTGGTCGCCGGAGCGACGGGATCCGGCAAGTCGAGCTTCATCAACTCGATGATCACCTCGGTCCTGATGCGCTCCACGCCCGACGAGGTCCGGATGATCATGGTCGACCCGAAGCGGGTCGAGCTGAACGCCTACGAGGGCGTCCCGCACCTGATCACCCCGATCATCACCAGCCCCAAGAAGGCCGCGGAGGCCCTGCAGTGGGTCGTGCGCGAGATGGACATGAGGTACGACGACCTCGCGGCGTTCGGCTTCCGCCACATCGACGACTTCAACAAGGCCGTCCGGGCCGGCAAGGTGAAGGTGCCGCAGGGCAGCGAGCGGACGCTGGCGCCGTACCCGTACCTGCTGGTGATCGTCGACGAGCTGGCCGACCTGATGATGGTCAGCCCCCGTGACGTCGAGGACTCGGTCGTGCGGATCACGCAGCTCGCGCGGGCCGCGGGGATCCACCTGGTGCTGGCGACCCAGCGACCCAGCGTCGACGTGGTCACCGGGCTGATCAAGGCCAACGTGCCCTCGCGGCTGGCGTTCTCCACCTCCAGCCTCGGCGACAGCCGGGTGATCCTCGACCAGCCGGGTGCCGAGAAGCTGGTCGGGCAGGGTGACGGTCTCTTCCTGCCGATGGGCGCCAGCAAGCCGGTGCGGGTCCAGGGCGCCTGGGTCACCGAGAGCGAGATCGCCACGGTGGTCAAGCAGTGCACCGACCAGCTGCAGCCGACGTACCGCGAGGACGTCACCGTGCCGCAGACCACCAAGAAGGACCTCGACGACGACATCGGCGACGACCTGGACCTCGTGGTCCAGGCGATCGAGCTGGTCGTCTCGACCCAGTTCGGCTCGACCTCGATGCTCCAGCGCAAGCTGCGCGTCGGCTTCGCCAAGGCCGGGCGCCTGATGGACATCATGGAGAGTCGCGGTGTCGTCGGACCCAGCGAGGGCTCCAAGGCCCGAGACGTGTTGATCAAGCCCGATGACCTCGACGAGGTCCTGGCCACTGTGCAGGGAGAGTCATGAGCAGCACCGACGTGACGTACGAGCCCACCGACACCGACCCGGACGGCGAGCCGGTCAGGGACCCGGGTGCTGCCGGTCCGGGCGCACCGGGAGGGGAGCCGTCCGGCGCCGACCCGGTCCCCGACGTCGAGGTACGACGCAACGGCATCCTCTTCGCGGTGATGGGCCTGGTCTGCCTCGCCCTGGGGTTGGCCTACCTGGTCCGGGGGGCCGACTCGGGTGGCGCCTTCGCCTGGGTCGCCGTCCTGGTGCTGGCCGGGTTCTGCACCGCCATGGCCCTGTCCTGGGTGGACTCGCAGACCCCGATGCTGGTCGCCGACAGCTTCGGGATCCGGATCCGGCTCGGTCGGGAGTGGCGCGGCCTGCCGTGGTCCTCGCTGGAGCAGGTCGTGGTGGAGCCCCGGACCTCGATCCTGCACGACGGCAGGCTGGTGGTGGTGCCCGCCGACATCGACGCCGCGCTCGACGGTCTCGACGCGCGTGGGCGCCGTCAGGTCGCCCTGTCGCAGAAGGTCTACGGCGCAGCCCTGGGCTTCCCGCTGGGGATGACGACGCGGGTCTCGGCGCCCCAGCTGGTCGACGCTCTCGCCGAGCTCTCCGGGACCCGCTCCGCCGTCGTCGAGCTGGCCGGCTGGGCCAAGCAGCCCGTCGTGCCGATGGACGCCGACCACCTCGAGCGACGCGAGGCCCGGGCGCAGCAGGCGGCCGCCACCGACGACGGCAGCCGGATGGGCCCGACCCGTGGCGCCCAGGACCGCTTCGAGCGCAAACCGGGTGCCTTCGAGGGCCTGAGCATCTTCGAGGACCTCGCCTGCACCGTGCGCAAGGGCGTCGGACGCGGGGTGAGCGGCGGGATGTCCTTCAACGTGAGCACGCTGGTCTCCCGCTTCGAGCGGATGAACGCCCACGCCGCCGAGCGCGACGCGTCGACGACGGGCCACGGCCGGCCGCAGGCCCAGCCGGGCGAGGACTGGGCGGTGGTGGACGGCACCGCGGCCCTGCAGCTCGAGCCGGCGGAGGCCGAGCGCGAGCAGGCACCGCTCCCGGAGATCGACGAGCTGCACCACGACGAGCCCTCCGCACGACTCGTGGGACGTCACCCCGATGCCGGCGCCGGTGCCGGCGCCGGTGCCGGTTCAGGAGCCGGTCGCGGCTCCGGAGCCCGTGCTCGACCCCGAGATCGGGCCGCGGCTGCGTCGGGCCCGCGAGCAGCTCGGCTACGACCTGCGCTCCCTCGCGGAACGCACCCGGATCCAGCCGCGCGTGATCGCGGCCATCGAGACCGACGACTTCGGTCCGTGCGGCGGCGACTTCTACGCCCGCGGTCACCTCCGCTCGCTGTGCGCGGTCCTCGGCGTGCCTGCGGCCGAGGTGGTGCACGCGTTCGAGAGCACGCACGCGAGTGCACCTGTCGACGCCAAGCGGGTCTTCGAGGCCGAGCTCGCGACCGGCCACCCCCGCGAGGGCTCCGGGCGCCGCTGGGCGCTGGTGCTCGCCGTCGTCCTCACGCTGGTGCTGGCCTGGGGTCTGGCCAGGCTCTTCACCGCCGAGCCCCAGGCGCTGAGCACACCGTCCCTGAACGGCTCGGCCGGCCTCGCCTCGCAGCGCGAGCCGATCACCTCGATCTTCGGCTCACCGGTGAACATGTCGGTCCGGGGCGTCGACGGCACCTCGAAGGTGGTCGTGCGCGACCACACCGGGGCCGTGATGTGGACCGGGACGCTGCACGCCGGTGCGCGTCAGCAGCTGACCGGGGTCGGCCCGTTCGCGGTCACCGCCGAGAACCCCGACCACGTGGACGTCTGGGTGGACGGGAAGGACCGCGGGACGGTGGTCGCCGACAACGCGGTCGTCGGCCGCCAGACCCGGACGTTCACCTCCTGAGCTTGTCCGGGAGACGTCGGGCCGGTCCGCGCAGGTGATGGGCGAGAGCCGTGGTTTCGGCTTCCTCGTGCTCGTGCGGGATACTCGGCAGCAATGAGCAGATCGACGATGAGCACCGAGACGACGAGCACCGTGGCGATGGTGACCCTGGGCTGCGCCCGCAACGAGGTCGACTCCGAGGAGCTGGCGGGACGACTGGAGGCCGAGGGCTTCGAGCTGGTCGACGACCCGGCCCGGGCGGAGACGGTGCTGGTCAACACGTGCGGCTTCGTCGAGGCGGCGAAGAAGGACAGTGTCGACACCCTGCTGGCCGCCGCCGACCTCAAGCAGTCCGGTTCGGCGCAGGCGGTCGTCGCGGTCGGCTGTCTCGCGGAGCGGTACGGCGAGCAGCTCGCCGACTCGATGCCCGAGGCGGACGCGGTGCTTGGCTTCGACGCCTATCCCGACATCGCCTCCCGGCTCGCGCGGCATCCTGGCGGGGGAGGAGCAGCACCCGCACACCCCGCAGGACCGGCGTCGGCTGCTGCCCATCTCCCCGGTCGACCGGGCCGCCTCCGCCCCTTCACCCACCGTGCGCACCAGGCTGGAGTCGGGCCCGATGGCCCCGCTGAAGCTGGCCAGCGGGTGCGATCGGCGGTGCACCTTCTGTGCGATCCCCACCTTCCGCGGCTCGTTCGTCTCCCGGCGCCCGACCGACGTGCTCGACGAGGCGCGGTGGCTCGCCACGCAGGGAGTGCGCGAAGTCTTCCTGGTCAGCGAGAACTCGACCTCGTACGGCAAGGACCTCGGTGACCTGCGCCTGCTGGAGACCTTGCTGCCCGAGATCGCGGGTGTCGAGGGGATCGACCGGGTTCGGGTCTCCTACCTGCAGCCGGCCGAGATGCGCCCCGGCCTCCTTGCGGCGATCGCCAGAACCGAGGGTGTCGCGCCGTACTTCGACCTGTCGTTCCAGCACGCGTCGGCGCCGCTGCTGCGCCGGATGCGTCGCTTCGGTGATCCGGAGAGCTTCCTCGGCCTGCTCGAGCAGGTGCGCGCGCAGGCTCCGCACGCCGGCGTGCGCTCCAACGTGATCGTCGGCTTCCCGGGCGAGACCGAGGACGACCTGGAGACGCTCTGCGACTTCCTCGGCCAGGCCAGGCTCGACGTGGTGGGCGTGTTCGGCTACTCCGACGAGGACGGCACGGAGGCGGCGTCGTACGACGACAAGCTGGACGACGAGGAGATCGCCGCGCGCGTGGAGCACGTCTCCCGGCTGGTCGAGGAGCTCACCTCCCGGCGGGCCGCCGAGCGCATCGGCGAGGAGGTCGACGTACTCGTGGAGAGCTCGGAGGACCCCGACCCGGGCGTGGTCGAGGGTCGGGCGGCGCACCAGGGCCCGGAGGTCGACGGTTCGACGACACTGCTGGGGCTGCCGGGCAGTGCCACTTCGGTCGGTGACCTGGTCCGGGCCGTGGTCGTCGACACCGACGGCGTCGACCTGGTGGCGCGGGAGGTGTGATGAGCCGGACCGAGCAGCGGGTGGTCTCCAACTGGAACGTTCCCAACGCCTTGACGACGCTGCGCATCGTGATGGTGCCGTTCTTCGGTTGGGTGCTCCTGCACGACGGCGGCAACGACAACGGCTGGCGCTGGGTCGCCTGGGTGATCTTCGCGGTGGCGATGATCACCGACAAGGTCGACGGGGACCTGGCCCGCAAGCACGACCTGGTGACCGACTTCGGGAAGATCGCCGACCCGATCGCGGACAAGGCCATGACGGGGATGGCCTTCATCGGGCTCTCCGTCATCGGTGAGCTCTGGTGGTGGGTGACGGTGCTGGTCCTGATCCGGGAGTGGGCGGTCACCATCGCGCGGCTCTCCATCGCCCGGCAGGTCGTGATCGCGGCGAAGCGCAGCGGCAAGCTGAAGACCCTCGCGCAGGTGCTGGCGCTGGGCGGGTTCGCGGCGCCGTTCAAGCACCTCGACGGGTTCTGGTCCGTCCCCGGTGACGTCGTCTGGTGGGCTGCGCTGGTGCTGATGGTCGTCGCGGTGACCCTGACGGTCACCTCCGGGATCGAGTTCGCGAAGGATGCGTGGCAGCACCTGCACCAACCGTCGGACGCCGAAAGTCAATCCCACCAGTAACATCTGTCCCACACGCCACACCGATCGCTTGCCGTTCCGCGGGCCGATGTGTTGCTAACGTCCACTCCCATGCTCGCTGCTCGGATGCGTCTCGCACGCTGCGCCCTGGTGCTCATGGTGGTCACGGCCCTCCTGCTGGCCGGTGAGGCGACCTCGGCCGTCGCCTCGACCTCAGCCACCGCAACGCCCGGTGCACAGGCGGTGTCGCAGCAGGCATCGGCGTCGCTGGCCCAGCATCCGGCGAAGAGGGCGGCCAAGAAGAAGGCGGCCAAGAAGAAGGCGGCCAAGAAGAAGGCCGCTAAGAAGAAGTACATCTACCGGCCTCGTGACCGGACGATGTTCAACTATCCGCTCAGCCGGGTCCTCAAGGACCGGTACCGGATCCGGCACCAGATCAGGATGGCGATCCAGCACGCCCCCGGTGGTTCCTCGATCAGGCTGGCCACCTTCACCTTCGACGACAAGCTGATCGAGCGGGACCTGATCAACGCCCACCGGCGGGGCGTCTCGGTCCAGGTGCTGGTGGCCAGGCAGCACGCCGCCGAGTCCGCCTCGCTGCACCGGCTGACCGCGGCGCTCAAGCGCAAGCGCAACAAGAGTGCGCCGAAGTCGCGTCCGAGCTTCACCCGGATCTGCAAGAACTCGTGCCGCGGCGAGCACGGACTGCTGCACGCGAAGCTCTTCATGTTCAGCTCCACCGGGGCCAAGGGCCACCGGGCGCACTGGGTGACGATGCTCGGCTCGGCCAACCTGACCCGCTTCGCGGCGGTCGGTCAGTGGAACCACATGAACACCCTGCTGGGAATGCCGACGTACAAGAAGTTCCTGCACCTCTACAACCAGATGAAGCGCGACACGGCCGTGCGGCACTCCTTGTCGTTCCGCACCAAGAAGGTGCGGGCCTGGGTCTATCCCAAGCCGCACTACACGCTGGCCAAGGACCCCGTCGTGCGAGCGCTGCACCACGTGGACTGCAAGTGGCACAGCAAGGGCTCGAAGAAGGTGCATCGCAGCGTGATCCGGATCGCGATGTACGCCTGGTTCAACGATCGTGGCAATGCGCTGGCCAAGGTGGTGCGCCAGAAGTGGCAGCACGGCTGCCGGGTCTACGTCATCTACGCCGAGACCAACTCGACGGTGCTTCGCACCCTGCGCAGCAGGGCCGGCCGGGGCCCGATCCCGGTGCGTCGCTCGGTCACCCTGGGCCGCGCGGGCAACATCTTGGACTACAACCACAGCAAGTACGTCTCGGTGACCGGTCGCTACGCCAAGCACTCCGCGCGCCTGGTGTGGACGGGGTCGATGAACTTCACCGACCTCGGCGTGGCCAGTGACGAGCTGGTGGTGCGCCTGCACGGGTCGCGGATCTTCGGGGCCTACCTCCGCAACTTCAACCGGGTCTGGCACGCCCCGTCGACCAAGCGCTCCTGACGAGGCGGTGACGTTGCTGGTCACGGTCCCCGTACCCCCCGCAGTCGGCACCGCCGTCACCACCGCCGTCACCACCCCGGTCGACGGTGGCTGACGCAGGGCGCGGCCGCGGCTCGACCGAGTCGACCGAGAAGCTGCTGCGGATCGCAGGAGACCTCTACTCGGGGCTGCCGGGCGACTTCACCGCTCGACGCGACCGGGCCGAGAGGTCGGCGAGGGCCGAGGGGGACAAGGAGCTCGGCCTCGCGGTGAAGGCGTTGCGCAAGCCTTCTGTCGCAGCCTGGGCGGTGAACCTGCTGGTGCGTCGCGAGGCGACCCAGATCGAGGAGGTGCTCGGCCTGGCCGGATCGTTGCGATCGGCGGCCGAGGCCCTCGACGGCGGCGAGCTGAGGGCACTGACCAAGCAGCGCAGAGCGCTGACCAACGCGCTGACGACGCGCGCCGCCCAGCTGGCCCTGGAGTGCGGAAGCCGACTGACGCGGCCGGTGTCGGAGCAGGTGGAGGACACCCTCACCGCGGCGATGCTCGATCCCGGGGCGGCCGAGGCGGTGCGGTCAGGGCTCCTGGTGCGCGCGCTCAGCAGCACCGGGCTGGACCCGCAGGATGCCGGCGCCCGGGCCGACGCGGTCGCCCTGCCCGAGGCTCTCGGCACCCGGGCCGCGCCCGTCGAGAACCACGGCGAGAGCGGCCCGGCGCTGCACGTCGTGCCCCCCAACCGGGCGGTGCTCCGCGAGGCGGCCCGGGACCGCTTGGCCGCCGCGCAGCACGACCACGACGCTGCACGACGTGAGGCCAGGCGGACGGACCGGGCCGCCAACGACCTCCAGGGCCGACGGTTGCAGCTCGGCAACGAGATCGACGAGCTCGAGCGGCGCCTGGCCGAGGCCGGGTCGGACCTGGAGGACCTCGACGACGAGATCGAGGCGGCCGACGAGGCCAACGCCGAGGCGGGTGACCGGCTGGCCAGGACCGAGCGTGACCGGGACGAGGCTCAGGACGAGCTGGACTCGCTCTGAGAGTCCGGATCAGGGCAGAGTCCGGATCAGGGCAGACGGATCAGGGCTCGGGCTGCGCAGGATCTCCAGCACCCGCTCGTCGATCCACTGCGGCGGCTCGACCCGGTCCACCCGCATCTCGTAGTTCTCGCTGCCCACCCAGGCGGCCAGGTCGGGGTAGCCGGCGGCGCGGACGAGCGCGTCGATCTCGGCGCCCAGCTCGGCCGTGATCGGGGTCTTCTCCGGTTCGGTGGAAGCGGTCAGGTACAGGTCACTGAGGTCGAGCAGCCGGGCGAGCTCGCCGACGGGATCGGGGTGGTCGTCGACCCGCAGGTCCACGGCGATGTCGTCGTGTCCGCCGTGCCCGGCCCCTTCGCGTACGACGAGCAGTGCGGCGGACTGCCGTCCCCGACGATCACCGCCGGCCGCGTCACCGGCGGCGAGCGCCGCCAGCAGGCGGTACGCCAGCGGGTCGGCCCGCGCCGCTCTCCCAGGAGGCGGCGATCGAGTCGACGACCTGGGGCCCGGTCAGGATGTTGCCCTGGGCGGCGTAGCCCGGGCCGGTCACCCCGCCCGCCCAGTCGAAGCACCGCGACCCGGTAAAGGTCGCGGCGTTGCCGTCGGAGTCGACGACGCCGACCTGACGGTGCTCTCGGAGCTCGTCGTCCTCGAGGAGCCGTTCGAGGCAGACCTGGGCGGTCGCACCCTCGTCGAGGTGGGCCAGGGCCTCGGCCTTGAAGCCGACGTGCACATCGGCCTGGGTCGCGATCGCGCCGATCCCCGCCACCGCGGCCGGGACGGCGGAGCCGACGGCGAGGAACTTCGAGGCCACGGCGACACCCCACATCGGCTCGGCGGAGTGGGGGTCGTCGGCGCGGATCACGAGGGAGAACGTCATGTCGGCTCACGTTAGGCCGTGTCGCGGCGATCGGCGCCCCGCCGCGCGTCGCCACGCCCGTACCTCGCCGACGTCGCCGTCGCTCGACGGGCCGGGCAGGTCTCGCAGTTGTCCGCAGTTGCACAAGCCTGAAGCCGGTTCGGGGGAGATCTGGCTGGACTGGGGTCGACGCCGTCGGACACTGGCTGTGTGCTGCACCGGCTGGGCTTTCCCGAGATCGGCCACCACCGTCGGTTCGTGAGTGCCATCGGCATCGACGCGCTGGGCAGCGGGACCTGGATGCCGATGTCGGTCCTGTACTTCACCGTGGCCACGTCCGTGGGGCTGGTGCGGATCGGCCTCGCGCTGTCGCTCGCCGCCGCCCTCGCCATCCCGTTCGCCCTCGTCGTCGGCTCGGCCGTCGACCGATTCGGGGCCAAGCGAGTGCTGCTGGCCGGCAACCTGCTGCAGGCGCTGGGCTTCGCGTCGTACCCGTTCGCGCACTCGTTCTGGGTGGTGCTCATCGTGGTGACGGTGCCGGCCCTGGGCCGCACCGCGGTCTTCGGCTCCTACTCGGCGATGGTCGTGGCGGTCTGCGAACCCGGGGAGCGGGAGCAGTGGTTCGGGTTCCTGGGTGCACTGCGCAACGCCGGCTTCGCGGTCGGCGGGCTGGCCGGCGGGCTGGCGATCGCGGTGGGCACGGTGCTGGCCTTCCACCTGGTCGTGCTGGCCAACGCGGCCAGCTACCTGGTCTCGTTCGCACTCGTGCTGGGCGTGCTGGCGCGGCCGGTGTCCGGTGGGCCCTCGGAGTCGGTGCGGAGTCGTCGGGTCGGCTTCCGCGTGGTGTTCGGCGACGTGGGCTACCGGTGGCTGATCCTGGCCAACACCGGCTACGCACTGGGCTGCGTCGTGCTGACCCTGGTGATCCCGGTCTACGTGATCTCCTACCTCGAGCTCCCCGGTTGGCTGCCGGGCACGGTCTACCTGATCAACACGGTGCTGATCGGCCTGGGCCAGGGTCTCGTCGTACGCCGGATGGGTGGCGCGCTGCGGTGGCGGATCGTGGTGCTCGCAGCGGGGCTGATGTCGCTCTCCTTCCTGCTCCTGCTGTCCGCGGAGATGCTCATGCCGGTGGGCGCGGTCGCCACCGTCGTGCTCGCCGCGGTGCTGCTGACGCTGGGCGAGATGTCGGCGGTCCGGTCCTCGCAGCGATGGCGGCCGAGTCCCCGCCCGAAGAGCTGCGCGGTCGCTACCTGGCGGTGCACCAGCTGTCCTGGAACGGCTCGGCGGCCGTGGCTCCACTGCTCTACCTGTGGCTGCTGGGTGCGGGGATCGCCACGATCTGGTTGACGGCGGTGCTGATCGTGCTGGCCGGAGCCATGTGCTGCCTGCCGCTGCGCGACCCGGCTCCCGCTGGCCGCCGGGCGCGTGGCGCGCCAGCCGGCCCCCGCAGGCGGCTGAGTCCGGATCCGCTGGTCCCGGGTCTCGGCTCTGGTGCACGCGGGCGCGAACATGACTAGGGTGGACAGCGTTCTTGAACGATCCAAGCGGCTCGAACGGAAGGTCTACACATGCGCGTCGGAGTGCTCACCGGAGGCGGGGACTGCCCCGGGTTGAACGCGGTCATCCGCGCCGTCGTACGACGAGGTGTCAAGGACTACGGCTTCGAGTTCGTCGGGTTCCGCGACGGCTGGAAGGGCCCGCTCGAGGGACTGACCACCGAGCTCGGGATCGCCCAGGTGCGGGGCATCCTGCCCCGTGGCGGCACCATCCTCGGCTCGTCGCGGACCAACCCCTTCAAGGTCGACGGCGGCGTCGAGCAGATCAAGGCCAACCTGGCCGAGCAGGGTGTCGATGCGCTCGTCGCGATCGGTGGCGAGGACACCCTGGGGGTGGCGACCAAGCTCGCCGAGCTCGGGGTCGACGTGGTCGGGGTGCCGAAGACCATCGACAACGACCTCTCCGCCACCGACTTCACGTTCGGCTTCGACACCGCGGTCAACATCGCGATGGAGGCGATCGACCGGCTGCACACCACGGCCGAGTCGCACCACCGTGTGCTCGTCGTCGAGGTGATGGGCCGCCACGCCGGCTGGATCGCGTTGCACTCCGGCATGGCCGGCGGCGCCAACGTCGTCCTGATCCCGGAGCAGCCGTTCGACATCGCCGATGTGTGCGAGCTGGTCGAGGAGCGCTTCAAGAGCCAGTACGCCCCGATCGTGGTGGTCTCGGAGGGCGCGGTGCCCGTCGAGGGCGGCGAGATGAGCCTGGTGTCGGGGGAGACCGATGCCTTCGGCCACGCCCGGCTCGGTGGCATCGGCGACCGGTTGGCGAGCGAGATCGAGACGCGGACCGGCAAGGAGTCGCGGGCCGTCGTGCTCGGTCACGTGCAGCGCGGCGGCACGCCGACGGCGTTCGACCGCTGGTTGGCCACCCGCTTCGGTCTGCACGCCATCGCTGCGGTGGCGGACGGCGACTTCGGCACGATGATGGCCCTTCGTGGCGCCGACATCGTCCGGGTGCCGCTCGCGGACGGCACCGGGGAGCTCAAGCTGGTCAGTCCGCAGGAGTACGCCGAGGCTGCGGTCTTCTTCGGCTGAGGTCGGCGAGCGCCGCCAGCGCCTGGGGGAAGATCCCGGCCGGCGGCGTGACCAGTCCTGCGCCCACCTGACCGACTCCCGCCCTGGCGCCGGCCATGCCGGTGTTGATCTGCGGCAGGATCCCGGTGCGGCACACGCGGGTCACGTCGATGCCGGTGGGCGTGCCCTGGAAGTCCAGGACGGGAACGGTCCAGCGAGGGTTCGCCCCGAGGGTGATCTCGTGCATCCTCCGGGTGGTGGCCAGCGCGTCGGGCACGCTGCCACCGACCAGGCGCACGATGGCCGGCGCGGTCGCCATCGCGAACCCGCCGAGGCCGGCCGTCTCGGTGATCGCCGAGTCGCCGATGTCGGGGTTGGCGTCGTCGGGACCGTAGTCGCCCAGGAACAACCCGTCGGCGACCTGCGCGGGACCGGTGAACCAGGCGTCGCCGGTGCCGGCGGTCTGGATCCCGAACTCGGTGCCGTTGCGCGCCATCGCCACCACCATCGTCGCGCCCTCGATCCCGCGGGCGGCGTCGAGGGCGAGCTTGCAGGCCGGCATGGCCAGGTTCAAGAAGAAGTGGTCGTTGCCGCCCACGAACCGCAGGCTCTGCGCGACGTCGGCCGCCGCGGTGTCCGACTCGACCATGGCCGGGGACAGGTCGCGCAGCAGCATCAGCGTGCCGGCCCGGTTGCGGTTGTGCGCCTCGTCGCCCATCTGCAGCATCTGGGTGAGGATCCCGGTGACGTCGACCGGCCCGGCCCGTCGCACCGCCGCTCGCAGGAGCGGACCGAGCACCGCGGTCATCCAGCGCAGCCGCTCCAGCACCTCGGGACCGTAGGCGCCGTAGCGCAGCACCTTGCCCAGCCCCTCGTTCAGCGAGCAATAGGTCCGACGCCCGCTCGTCGGGTCCTCGATCACGAACATCCACATGCTCGGGGAGACCACGCCGGCCATCGGTCCGACCGCGTCGTGGTGGTGGCACGGGTCGAGGCCGAACGATCCGTCCGCGAAGCCGGCGGCAGCGTCCTCCGGGTCCTCGACCAGTCCCTCGAGCGCCGCCGCGCCGAGCAGGGCTCCCCGCAACGGACCGGATGCGGTCTCCCACCCGATCGGCGGGCCGGCGTGCAGGAACTGCCCGGGTTCGAGCCCGAGCACCTCCGAGGCGGGCGCCACGTCGACGAGCATCGCCTGCACGGCGAGCACCGCCTCCAGCGCCCGGGCGTTGGCTGCGGCCCGGAGGGGATCCAGGGCGACAGCGGCCAGGTCGGCCTCGGTTCCCGGCATCGCGGGACGCCATTCGACCCGCTCCACCTCGACCGCCTGGGCCGCGACCGCATCGGCGAACAGGTCGGCCCCGACGCTGACGATCCTGCTGGTCCCACTCATCGAACGCTCCTGGTGTCCGCGTCCCGGACGAGGGCTACCGCACGCCGGACGGCGCCGGCGTTGGACACGTGCACCTCGGCCCCGGCCGAGGCCAGGGCCGCGACCTGCACCGGCAGGCCCTGCGGGTCGGCCGCCGTACCGATGCAGGAGAGCACCACCGGAACCCCGCGTCGGCAGGTCGCGGCCACCGCCGGCGCGAGTGCGGTCGCCGGGTCGGGCTCGGCGCCGTGGCCCAGGACGACGTCGAGCAGCAGCACGCCGTCCGTGACGCCCGCGATCGCCTCGAGGCGCAGGGCCGGATCGATCATCGGGTGCGCGCGGCCCTGGGTCAGCTCGTCGGCGCCGAAGTCGACCAGCTCGGCCGCGACCGGCGCCGGCCCGGACGCGGCGATGATCTGGTCGGCCTCGTCACGCAAGGTGCCTCCCACGAAGTAGCCGTGCAGCAGTCCCGGCTCAGCCACGACCGCTGCCGCCGCCGAGACGACCGGCCAGTCCGGCACCGGGCGACCGAGCCGGGCGAGCACCTCCTCGGCTGCGTGGGTGAGGTCCGGCGTGCCCGGGCCGAGCAGGGCGAGGAGCACCGGTGTGCCCAACGACTCGGCGAAAGCGCGGATCGCGTCCGCGACCTCGTCGGCCGGCGGCTTGGAGACGACCACGACCAGCTCGACGGCCGGGTCGGCGTCCTGGCGCCGCATCGCCTCCAGCGTGGACAGGCCGCCGACCGCTGCGGAGAGGTCGCGCCCCCCGACCCCCAGGGCCGACGCCACCCCGACCCCCGCGTGGTCCAGCAGCGCGAGCAGCTGCTGGCAACCCGTGCCGGAGGCCGCCACCAGACCCACCGGCCCCGGATCGGTCGCGTTGGCGAAGCCGAGGCCGATCCCGTCGATCACGGCGGTGCCGCAGTCGGGGCCCATCACCAGCAGGCCCCGCTCCGACGCGGCCCGCTTGAGGGCCACCTCTTGCTCGAGCGGCACGTTGTCGCTGAACACCATCACGTCACAGCCGGCCTCGAGCGCATCCATCGCCTCGAGGGCTGCACTCGGTCCGGGCACCGAGACCAGCACGAGGTCGCCCGCGCGCTCCTTGAGGGCTGCCGCGGTGGTGCGGTGAGGAGCCGCGTCGCCCGCGTCCGTGGTGCCGCGCCGCGTCTGCGCGCTCAGGGCGCCCTCGACCGCAGCGAGGGCCGTCGCGAGCGAGTCGCCGAGGTCCTGCTCGAGGCGGATCGCGACGACCATGTCGTTCGGTGTCGAGTCCGGGACGGAGAAGCCCATCTGGGCCAGCACGTCGAGGTTCAGCGGGGTCGCCATCGCGACCTGGGCCGTGGCCACGCCCGCGACGCCCTGGACGTCGCGGCTGACCTGCAGCAGGGCCACCGAGTCGGCGTACGCGCCGGGTCGGAGCTCGACGTGGTCGGTGGTGGGTCGGTGGGCCGGTCGGTGGGCTGGTCGGTGTGCTGGTCCATCAGGCACCGAGCCTGAGGCAGGCGCCGAGCAGGAGCCCCGAACCCGAGGTGTGCCCGACCGTGAGCAACCGGCTGGCCCGGTCCTGCGCGAGCGAGAGGTCGCCGTCACGACGGAGGCCGTGCAGCGCGACGACCAGGTCCCGGAACTCCGGCAGCACCTCACCCCTCCGCGCGTGGTCGAGCAAGGTCGCCGAGAGCAGCGTCGTACGCCGGCGCGGGTGCAGGTCGGCGGCGGGCGCTCCGAGCGCGCAGGACATCGCCGCCCAGCCGGACAGCACGTCGTCGCCCAGGGGGGTGAGCCCGCTGCCGAGTCCGAGCAGCCGCTCCGGTGCGCTGGTGAGCCAGTCGACCCGTCGGCCGAGCTCCAGGCGCGCGGTCCGCGCGGTGGGCAGCAGCCGTTGCGCCACCCGACGTCCGGGGTGGGCGATCCGCGGCACCCGGGTCTCGACCAGCCGTGCAGGAGTGATCTCGGTAGGTGCCGTTCCGAGGAGGACGAGCCCACCCGCACCCACCTCGACACCCTCGACGGCGCCGAGGTCGATCGGGGCGGCGAGCACGAGCGCGCAGGGCACGCGCGACGCGGCCGGCCCGACGACGCCCAGGGCCCAGCCCTCGTCCTCGACGTAGACGGCGTCGCGACCGCGATGCACGACGGGGACCGTGCGTCGCGGTCCGGCCAACCGGTCGCGCGTGTTCGCAGCGGCGGACGCCGGGAGCGTGCGGGCCGGCGCGACGGCGTAGGCCACTTCCTGCCGGGGCGGGCTCATGCTGGTGACGCTACTGTCCCGTCAACACGGTGCGTGATGTGAGGATCTGCCAAGGGTGGAAGGTGGACTGGTGCAAGAGTTGCCGGCCGGAAGACCGATCCGGAGACCGCGCGAGCGGCGAGCCAGGGACACCCTGGAGCGGGACGACGCGCTGCACATCGCCCTGACCCAGGTCGTGCTGGAGGGTGGCGACCTGAGCCAGATCGCGGCCGAGCTCTCCGGGGTGCTCGACGTCGGGGTCCTGGTCACCTCCTCCGACGGTCGTGAGCGGGCCGCGGCGATCCGCGAGGACCAGCGATCGGCCCTCGACGAAGCAGGCCTGTTCGACCCGACCGGCCGGTTCCGGGTGGAGCAGGCCGGGCACACCGGAGCGCCGGTCGGCGGGGGAGCGGCCCGGATGCTCCGGGTGGTGGCCGCGGGAGCGGACCTGGCCCGGCTGGTGTGCGTGCGCACCGACGGTGCGATCACCGACGACGACGTGCGTGCCATGGAGAGGGCGTCCGCCGTCGCCGCCCTGTTCATCACCAGGCAGGAGGCGGTGACCGCCGTCGAGAGCAAGTACCGCGGTGACTTCCTGCGCGACGTCTTCCTCGGCCGGGCCGGTGACGAGGCCTACGTCGTCGAGCACGCCGAGGGGTTCGGCTGGGACCTGAGACGACCGCTGCTGGTCCTGGTGGCCGAGATCGATCCGCCCGGGTCTCAGGTCGCCCCGGTCTCCCAGCTGCGCCAGCGCCAGTTCCAGGAGCGCTTCGCGGCCGCGTGGCGCCAGGTGGCCTCGGCGGTGGACGCCGGTGTGGCGAGCGTCGACTTCTCCTCCGAGGTCGTCACGCTGCTCCCCTTCGATCCTGGGTCGCCCGGCGCCGTCGTGGAGCGGACCGTGCGCGAGGTGGCGGGCGACAAGGGTGGAGGTCGGCGCAGCTTCTCGGTGGGGGTCAGCCGGGTGGTCGACGAGCTGGGCCGGCTCCCGGACGCCTACGCCCAGGCGCGGCGGGCGCTCGAGGTCGGTCGTCGCATCCACGGGAGTGGCTCCAGCACCTGGTTCGACCAGCTCGGCCTGCACCGGTTGATCGCACTCGTGCCCGACTCGGGCGAGCTGAGGGCGTTCGCCCAGGACGTCTTGGGCGACCTGGTCAAGCCGACGCAGGAGGCCGCCGACCTGCGACTGACGCTGCAGGTCCTGCTCGACACCAACTTCAACGTCGCCGAGGCCGCCCGTACGCAGTTCTTCCACTACAACACGATGCGCTACCGGGTCGGGAAGCTCGAGCGGCTGCTCGGCCCGCTCGGAACCGACCCGCACCTGCGCCTCGACGTCGCGGTCGCGCTCAAGGTTCTGGAGATCACCGGGTAACCGTCCAGGGCCAACCCTTGCCATCGCCAGCGGCGTTCCTTCGGCATCCTTCGCCGGTGCTGGTGTGAAATGGGTCGCACTAGCGTGCGTCACCTCGGGGTTCCACGGGTGCTGCGATCGAGGAGACTGGCCGATGTCGATGTTCAAGTGGGACGTGGTGGATCCGGCGCCCGGAGAGGCCGTGGCGCCGAACGAGCGGCTGGCCTGGGGCAAGACGGTCGGACTCGGCGCCCAGCACGTCGTGGCGATGTTCGGGGCCACCTTCGTCTTCCCGCTGGTGATGGGGCTCGACCCCAACCTCGCGATCCTGTTCTCCGGGATCTGCACGATCGGCTTCCTGCTCGTGGTGAAGAACAAGGTGCCCAGCTACCTCGGCACCAGTGCCTCCTTCGTGGCCAGCGTGGCCGCCATCCGGGCCCAGGGCGGCGACTCGGCCTCGGTCACGGGGGCGATCCTGGTCGCCGGGCTGGTGCTGGCCGTGATCGGGCTGCTCGTGCACTTCGCCGGGGCGCGGGTGATCCACGCCCTCCTGCCGCCGGCCGTCACCGGTGCGGTCGTGATGCTGATCGGCTTCAACCTGGCTCCGGTGGTGGCGGGCACCTACTGGCCGCAGGACCAGTGGATCGCGCTGCTCACCGCCACCTTCATGGTGGCTGCGGCTGTGCTGCTGCCCGGCTTCTGGTCCCGGATCGCGGTCTTCCTGGCGCTGTTGTTCGGCTACGTCGTCTCGGCGCTCGCCGACGCCCTCTTCGGCCAGATCAACTCGGTCACGGGGTCGAGCAACGGCAAGCTGGTCGAGCACGACCGGGTGAGCTGGGCCGGGGTCGAGGCGGCCCACTGGATCGGTCTGCCCTCGGGCAAGCTCGCCGACGGCGTGTCGGTCGTGCACGGCCCGAGCTTCTCGCTGACCTTCATCCTGCTGGTGCTCCCGGGCGTGATCGCGCTGATCGCGGAGAACACCGGACACGTCAAGGCGGTCGCGGAGATGACCAGGACCGACCTCGATCCCTACATGGGGCGCGCCATCGGCGCCGACGGTGCTGCGACCGCCCTGGCGAGCCTCTTCGGCGGCTCGCCGACCACGACGTACGCCGAGAACATCGGCGTGATGTCCGCGACGAAGGTCTACTCCACCGCGGCCTACTACGTGGCGGCGATCGTGGCCATCCTGCTCGGCCTGTGCCCGAAGTTCGGCGCCATCGTGAGCGCGACACCGGGCGGTGTCCTCGGCGGGATCACGGTGGTGCTCTACGGGATGATCGGCCTGGTCGGGGCGAAGATCTGGGTGGAGAACCAGGTCGACTTCGCCAACCCGGTGAACATGGTCGGGCTCGCCGCGGGCATCATCGCCGGGATCGGTGGGGTCACCCTGCAGATCACCGACGACTTCTCGCTGGGCGGTATCGCGCTCGGCACGATCCTGGTGATCGTCTACTTCCACATGGTCAAGGGACGGGCGGCGGAGCTCGGGTCCGGCGAGGTCACGAAGGCCCTGTGAAGACCCAGTGACGTCACGGTGAAACCCGCGCCCTTCGCATTCGCCCGCCCGGCCAGCCTCGAGGAGGCCGTCGGGATCCTGGCGAGCGCTGTCGACGCCAAGGTGCTGGCCGGCGGGCAGAGCCTGGTGCCGCTGCTCAACATGCGCCTGGCCGCGCCGGGCCTGGTGCTCGACATCAACGCGATCTCCGGGCTCGACCACGTCGAGTCGGACGAGCACGGGGTGCGGGTGGGTGCGCTGGCCCGGCACGCCGCGGTCCTGCGCGACCCCGACGTACGACGGGTGCAGCCGCTGGTCCCGCTCGCGCTCGCGAACGTCGCCCACGCCACCATCCGCAACCGGGGCACCACGGTCGGCTCGATCGTGCACGCCGACGCGGCGGCCGAGATGCCGGCCGTGCTCGTGCTGCTCGGTGGCTCGGTCGAGGCGGGGTCGGTCCGTGGGCGGCGCACCATCGCGGCTGCGGACCTGTTCGCCGGACCGATGGAGTCCACCCTGGCCAAGGACGAGATCGCGCTCGAGGCCCGCTTCCCGGCACTCCGGCCGGGTGAGGGCGTGGCGTTCGAGGAGATCGCCCGACGCCACGGCGACTACGCGCTGTGCGGGGTCGCGGCCCACGTCGGTGACGGGTTCGCGCGGGCGGCGTACGTCTCGGTCGAGGAGGTGCCGACGGTGGTCGACCTGACCGGTGTGGCCCCCGAGGACGCGGGCGAGGCCGCCCTGGCCCACCTCGATCCGCAGCCCGACATCCACGCCTCCGCTGCCTACCGCGCCCAGCTGGTCCGGGTGCTCACCGCCCGCGTCCTCGCCCTGGCGTACGCCGACGCACGGGACAGGAGGGACGCGGCATGACGCAGCAGTCGAGCAGCGGCGAGGAGCTGCACGAGGTCCGCCTCCGGGTCAACGGCGTGGCCCACGACGTCCGGGTCCCCGCCCGGCGGCTGCTCTCCGACGCGCTGAGGCACGACCTCGGCCTGACCGGCACCCACGTCGGTTGCGAGCACGGGGTCTGCGGCGCCTGCACGGTGCTGATCGACGGTGCGCCGGCGCGGTCCTGCCTGATGTTCGCCGTCTCGGCGGTCGACGTCGCCATCACCACCGTCGAGGGACTCACCGGTCCCGACGGTTCGCTCGGCCCGGTGCAGCAGGCCTTCCGCGACTGCCACGGGCTGCAGTGCGGCTTCTGCACGCCAGGATTCCTGACCACGATCACCGCGGGTCTGGACGAGAACCCCGCACCGACGCGCGAGGAGGCCAAGGCGATGATCGCCGGCAACCTGTGCCGGTGCACGGGTTACGTCAACATCGTGGCCTCGGTGCTGCGGGCGGCGGAGCTGCGGGGCACGGAGGAGGGTCACGGGACAGCCCCGGAAGGCTTCCCTGGACCACCGGGCGGACCGGGCACGGGGGCCGGGTCGTGACCACGAAGCTGTTCGGCACCCGGGTGCCCCGCACGGAGGACGAGCGGCTGCTGCGCGGGCTGGGCAGCTACGTCGACGACCTGAGCCTCGACGCACTGCACGCCGCGGTTCTGCGCAGCCCGCACGCCCACGCCCGGATCACCGACATCGACGTCGACGCGGTCCTCGACGTGGAAGGGGTGGTGGCCGTCTACACCTACGACGACCTGACCGGACCGATGGCCGAGCCGCTGCCCCTGCTGATCCCGCACCCGACGCTGACCCACGGCCGCACGCAGTACGCACTGGCCAAGGACGAGGTGAACTACGCCGGGGAGGCCGTCGCGTTCGTGGTGGCGGTCGACCGCTACGTCGCCGAGGACGCCCTGGCGAGGATCAGGGTCGACTACGAGATCCTGCCTCCCGTTGTCGGCATCGCCGCCTCACGTGCCGCCGAGCACCTGGTGCACGACGACGTCCCGGGCAACGTGGCGGCCCGGATGGAGCAGCAGACCGGCGACGCCCCCGCCGAGATCGCCGCCGCGCCGCACCGGCTCAGCCTCGACCTCGACATCGAGCGCAGCGCCTGCATGCCCTTGGAGGGCCGGGCGGTGGCGGCCCGTTGGGACCCCGACCAGTCCCGCCTGCAGCTGTGGTCCTCGACGCAGAGCGCGACCGGCGTACGAGCAGCGGTCGCGGCCAAGCTCGGCCTCGACCTGCGCACGGTCGACGTGATCACCCCCGACGTCGGTGGCGGGTTCGGGGTCAAGATCAACCACCCCTGGCCCGAGGAGCTGATGGTCCCGCTGGCCGCGATGCGGCTCGGGCGCCCGGTGACGTTCACCGAGGACCGCCGCGAGCACTTCGTCGCGAGCGCCCACGAGCGCGCGCAGGTGCAGCACGTCGAGGTCGGCTTCGACGACGACGGCCGGCTGCTCGGGCTCGACGTGACGTTCTGGCACGACCACGGGGCCTACACGCCGTACGGGCTGATCGTCCCGATCATCACCTCGACCCAGCTCTTGGGGCCCTACAAGCCACGCGCCTACCGGGTCACCTTCGAGAGCATCTACACCAACACCGTCATCGTCACGCCCTACCGCGGCGCCGGCCGGCCACAGGGGGTCTACGCGATGGAGCGCACGATGGACGCCATCGCCGACCACCTCGGCAAGGACCGCACCGAGGTACGCGCGACCAACTTCATCCAGCCCGACGAGTTCCCCTACGAGCACGGCCTGGTCTTCCAGGACGGCCGGCCGCTGACCTACGACTCGGGTGACTACCCGGCGTCGCTGGAGAAGCTCAAGGCGCTGATCGACTGGGACGGGTTCGAGGCGTTCCGCTCGGCGATGCGGGCCGAGGGGCGCACCGTCGGGATCGGTCTCGCCTGCTACGTCGAGGGCACCGGGGTGGGCCCCTACGAGGGTGCGCACGTCCACGTCGAGACCTCCGGGAAGGTCAAGGTCGCCACCGGACTGACCACGCAGGGCCAGGGCCACCAGACCGTCTTCGCCCAGCTGGTGGCCGACGAGCTAGGTGTGCGGTTCGAGGACGTCGAGGTGGTCACCGGTGACACCCGGCGGATGCCGTACGCCGTGGGCACGTTCGCCTCCCGGGCCGCCGTGATGAGCGGGTCCGCGATCCACCTGGCGGCCCGGCGTACGAAGGACAAGGCGTTGCGCATCGCCGCCGAGGCGCTGGAGGCCGACGTCGACGACCTGGAGATCGTCGACGGCGTCGTGGGGGTCAAGGGTGCGCCCGGCTCGACGATCTCGCTGGGCACGGTCGCGGTCTTGTCCAACCCGCTGCGCTACGCCTTCGACGAGGCCTCGAAGGCCGCGACCCAGTTCGCCGTCGGCGACCCGGACCAGCCACCGGTGGCACCGGGGGAGCAGCCCGGGCTGGAGGGCACCGACTTCTACTCACCCGAGCGCTCGACGTTCGCCAGCGGGATGCACGCCGTGATCGTCGAGACCGACCCGCAGACCGCGGAGATCACCATCCTCAAGTACGCCGTCGTCCACGACTGCGGCCACCTGATCAACCCGATGATCGTCGAGGGTCAGATCCACGGCGGCGTCGCGCAGGGTGTGGGCGGGGCGCTCTACGAGCGGATGGTCTACGACGAGCACGGGCAGCTGCAGAACGCCTCCTTCATGGACTTCTTGATGCCCTACGTCACCGAGGTCCCGGACCGGATCGAGATCGACCACCTCGAGACACCGTCCCCGCTCAACCCGCTCGGCATCAAGGGCGCCGGCGAGGCGGGCGTGATCCCGTCGGCCGCGCTGTTCGCCTCGGCCATCGAGGATGCCGAGGGTCTGCCCATCACGGCGATGCCGATCAGTCCCAGCGAGCTGTTCGAGCTGCGGATGTCGCACGCCAGCGAGGAGAACCGATGAGGATCAGCGACGAGAACACCGTCAACGCCCCCGTGCAGCAGGTGTGGGACGCCCTGCTGGACCCGACGGTGCTGGTGCGCACCCTGCCGGGGTGCGAGCGGCTGGAGAGGACCGGGGACAACGCCTACGCGATGACGGTCTCGGCCGGCGTCGCCGCGATCCGGGGCACCTACGAAGGCACCTGCGCCTTCTCCGAGCTGCACGAACCCGCCTCGCTGACCCTGCAGGTCGCCGGCGCCGGGGCTCCCGGCACGATCGGGGCGTCGGTCGCCGTCAGCTTCGGGGACAACGGCGACGGCACGACCCTGCTGCACTACGACGCGGACGCCGCGGTCGGCGGGATGATCGGGGGCGTCGGCCAGCGGATGCTCAGGAGCGTCTCGAAGCGGATGGCGGGTGAGTTCTTCGCCAACGTCGAGCGTGCGCTGCTCGAGCCGGACTCCACAACGGTGGACGGTGCTCGAGCCGCGGGCGCCGGCGAGCCGGGGCGCGTCGAGACCTCGGACGCCTCGCAGGCCCTCGTCTACTCGCCGCCCGCCCGGACGAGCACCGGCGGCATCGACCAGCAGTCGTTCCTGACCGGGGTCGCCGTGGGCGCTGGCCTGGTCGTCCTCGGCGTCGTCACGGGACGACTGACCCAGCGCCGTGGGTGAGCTCACGGCGTACTCCTCGGCCCGGGAGATGGTGGCCGCGACGACCTCGGGCGCGATCTCCTGCCTCGAGCTGCTCGAGCTGCACCTGAGCCGGATCGCCGAGCTCAACCCGGGGCTCAACGCGATCGTCTCGCTCGACGAGGAGCGCGCACGGGACTCGGCCCGGGAGTCGATGCGGGCGGCCGACAGCGTCGGGCGGGGGGCACGGGGGCCGCTGTTCGGACTCCCGTTCGCGGTCAAGGACACCCACGACACGGCGGGGTGGCGCACGACGTACGGCTCGCCGTTGTTCGCCGAGCACGTGCCCGGGACCGACGCGCTGGTCGTGGAGCGGATCCGGGGCGCCGGGGTGACCCTGCTCGGCAAGACCAACGTGCCGGAGTTCGCGGCCGGCTCGCACACGTTCAACCGGGTCTTCGGCACCACGCTGAACCCGTGGGACACCACGCGCTCGGCGGGTGGCTCGTCCGGGGGAGCGGGGAGTGCGCTCGCCGCCGGGATGCTGGCGCTGGCGGACGGCTCCGACATGGGTGGCTCGCTGCGCAACCCGGCGTCCTTCAACGGCGTGGTCGGCCTGCGGCCGTCCCTGGGGCGGGTGCCCTCGTGGCCCTCGACCAACGCCTGGGAGACCACGGCGACCTCGGGGGCGATGGCGCGCACGGTCGACGACGTGGCCCTGCTGCTGTCGGTGATCGCCGGACCCGACCCGCGCTGCCCGACGGCCCTCTCCGACCGGGGCAGCACGTTCGCGCCCGCGGTGTCGGGCTCCCTGGCCGGCGTACGCGTGGCGCTGTCGCTCGACCTGGGTGGGCTGCTGGACGTCGACGACGAGGTCGCCCGGGTGGTCTCCGGGGCGGCCGGGCCGCTGCAGGCGGCGGGGGCGGTCCTCGCTGCGGACCAGCCCGACCTCTCGCTGGGCGAGGACACCTTCCGAACCCTGCGAGCCTGGGTGTTCCAGTCGGCCTACGGCGGTCTGCTCGCGGCTCACCCCGACGAGATCAAGGCCTCCCTGGCCGAGAACATCCGGGCCGGCGAGTCGCTGAGCGGTGCCGACATCGCCCGGGCCTACGCCCAGCGGACGGCGCTGTCGGAGGTGATGCGGGCCTTCTTCACGACCTACGACGTGCTGGCCCTGCCGGTCTCGCAGGTGCCGCCGTTCCCGGCCGAGGTGGAGTTCCCGGACTCGATCAACGGCCGGGCGATGACCAGCTACCTGGACTGGATGCGGTCCGCGTACCTGATCACCGTCACCGGGTGCCCGGCGATCTCGGTGCCGGCCGGCTACACCAGCGACGGCCTGCCCGTCGGCCTGCAGCTGGTCGGCCCGCACGGCAGCGACCGCCGGCTGCTCGAGATCGCGGCCGGCTTCGAGTCGGCCACCGGGCTGCGCGACGACCACCCCTCCCTCCGACCCGTGGGACGTCAAAGGTCCGAGTAGTCCCGGCGACCAGGACCGATGACGTCCGGCGCCGCCGACGACGTCGTCCACAGCGACACCGAGGCCGCTGGTCGCAGGTGCCCGGTGCGGGCACGCTGCTCATCCATGAGGCTCCACCGTCTCGTCCCTGATCGGCTCGGTCCGCGGGTGGCGCCGGACGACTTCTTCGCCCAGATCGAGCGGGCCCCACGGGGGCGCTGGCAGCAGTTGCCGACGACGGTCTCGTCCGTCGGCAGGTTGTGCCCGTGCCGGGGGTGCCGCGGGGGCAGTTGAATCAGGGCCATGACAGCGCCGCGCCCGATCCGGATCGGCATCGACACCGGTGGCACGTTCACCGACGTCGTCGCGTTCGACCCGGCGAGTGGGGAGATGGTGACCACCAAGACGCCCTCGACACCCGACAACCCGGCGGACGGTTTCCTCGCCGGGATCGAGAAGGTGCTCGCGCTGGTGCCGGGCGGCACCCTCGCCGCGGTCTCCCACGGGACGACGGTGGCCACCAACCAGCTGCTCGAGGGCAAGGTCGGCGCGCTCGGCTTCATCACCAACGCCGGGCACGAGGCGATGCTGGAGATCGCTCGCCAGTCGGTGCCCGACGGCTACGGCAACTCCTACTTCTGGGTCAAGCCCGACCGGATCGTGCCACGGCACCTGGTCCGGGGTGTGGAGGGTCGGCTCGACGTCACCGGTGCCGAGGTACGCGCCTTCGACGAGGCCGGCGCCCGCGAGACGGCGCGCTGGTTCCGCGACCGGGGGATCGCGACCTTGGGGGTCTGCTTCCTGCACGCCTACACCAACCCCGCCCACGAGGAGCAGATGCGCGCGGTCCTCGCCGAGGAGCACCCCGACGCGGTGGTGTCGCTCTCGAGCGAGGTGCTGCGCGAGTACCGCGAGTACGAGCGGGCGATGACGACGCTGGTCGACGCCGCGGTGAAGCCCCGGCTCAGCCGCTACGTCCGCAACATCAAGGACCGGCTCACGCAGTACGCCGACGCGGGCGCCGGTTCCGGACGTGCCGGCGACGTCCCGTTCTACGTGATGAAGTCCAACGGCGGGGTGCTCAGCGCCGAGGAGGTCGTGCACCAGCCGATCACGACGGTGCTGTCCGGACCCGCGGCCGGAGCGCTGGGCGCGGCGCTGATCGCGCAGGTGGCCGGCTTCGACCGGGTGCTGACCAGTGACGGGGGCGGTACGTCGACCGACGTCAGCGTGGTCATCGACGGTGAGCCGACCCTGACCACCGAGGGCAGCGTCGGGGCCTACCCGAGCAAGATCCCGATGATCGACGTGGTGACGGTCGGCGCCGGCGGCGGCTCGATCGCCTGGCTTTCGCCGGAGGGGACCCTCAAGGTGGGGCCGCGCTCGGCGGGGGCCGACCCGGGCCCGGTCTGCTACGCCAAGGGCGGGACCGAGGTGACGGTCACCGACGCGCACGTCGTGCTCGGCCGGATCCCGCCGCACCTGCTCGGTGGCGAGATCCCGCTCGACGTCGAAGCGGCCCGCGGGGCCCTGGGGGACCTGGCCGGTCGTCTCGGGCTCGGACTCGAGGCGTGCGCGACCGGCATCCTCGAGATCTCGGCGTGGAACCAGGCCAACGCGCTGCGCCAGGTCACCGTCAAGCGCGGGCTCGACGTGCGCGACTTCACCCTGACCACCTTCGGCGGCTCCGGCTCGCTGCTGCTGTGCCGGCTGATGGACGTGCTCGGCATCCCCCGGGTGCTGGTGCCGCCCGACCCCGGCAACGTCTCGGCGTTCGGCCTGCTCACCGTCGACGTGAAGAACGACTACGTCCGCACCCACGTCTCACTGGCGCCGGCGCCCCGCGAGGTCGGCGCCATCCTCGACGAGCTCACCGCCGAGGCCCAGGAGGCACTGGCGAGGGAGGGGTTCGCCGAGGAGGTGCACCGGTTCGTGCGCACGGCGGACCTGCGCTACTTCGGCCAGGCCTTCGAGGTGCGCGTCCCGGTCCGCGACGGCCCGGTCGACGACGTGACGCTGGCCGAGGTGACGACGGCGTTCCACGCCGAGCACCGGGCGCTCTACGGCTACGACTTCGCCACGGACCCGACCCAGCAGGTCGAGTGGGTCAACCTGCGGGTCTCCGGAATCGGACCCATCGAGCGGCCGGAGATCAAGCGGTCGGCGCCCGGGGCTGGGACAGAGGTCCAGGAAGGACTCGGTCCCGTCTCGAGACCTCCCTCGGTGCGACCGGTCTGCTTCGACGCCGCCGACGGGTACGTCGAGACCGCCGTGCTCTGGCGCACCGACCTCGACGCCCGGCACGGTGGTCGAGGGGCCGGCGATCCTCGAGGAGTTCGGCTCGACGGTGCCGGTGCACCCCGGATTCACCGCCCGGATCGACGACTTCGCGAACGTGATCGTGACGAGGACCGCCCGATGAGCCGCCGCGCCGCCCCACCGACTTCCCCTTCGGCACGCTGACCGGCGACGCGGGCGCGAGTGCGGACCCCGTGCTGGTCGAGATCGTCCAGGGCTCGCTGGCCAGCGTCGAGCTGGAGGTCGAGACGGCGATCGCGCGGACCTCGCGCAGCCCGATGATCCGCGACGCGCACGACTTCCGGGCCGGCATCCACGACCGGCTGCTGCGCAAGCTCACCGGGCGCTCGTACTCCGCGCTGGTGCATCCGGTCGCCCGGGACTTCCCGATCGAGACGATGCGACCGGGCGACGTCTTCTTCCACAACGACGTCTACCGCTCCGAGGGCGGGATCGGGCACCTGCCGGACCTGTGCGTGACGGTGCCGGTGTTCGCCGGGGCCGAGGACGCCCTCGGTGTGGTCGAGAAGGGTGGCGGGGGGGCCACGGGGGGTGGAGCCCCCGTGTGGTGGCGTTCGTGCAGGCCTTCGGCCACCACGACGACATCGGCGGCGCGGTGCCCGGCTCGATGCCGTCTCGGGCGACCAGCGTGTTCGAGGAGGGCCTGATGGTCCCGCCGATCAAGCTGTGGGACGCCGGCGTGCCGAACCGGGCCGCGCTGAGCATCATGACCCGCAACTCCCGGATGCCGGACTCGCTGGCCGCCGACCTCGACGCGGAGTGCTCGGCCTGCCTGATGGGCGCGCGGCGGCTCGGTGAGCTGTTCGAGCGCTACGGGGTGGAGGTGGTCGAGTCCTGCTTCGACGCGATCATCGAGCGCACCACGGCGACGTACCGCCGCGAGATCCTGTCCCGGATCCCGGTCGGGAGCTGGGTGTGGGAGGACTACGCCGAGCACGACGGTGTCGACGAGCCGATGCTGCACACGCAGCGGGTCACGCTGACCCGCACCCCCGCCGACGACCCGGACGGCGAGCGGCTGGTGGTCGACTTCGACGGCACGGGGCCGCAGGCGAAGGGTCCGATCAACCACTGCGGTGACTACGCCGACGGGGTGTTCTTGAAGAAGTGGCTGGCCCCGATCCTGCGCAACCTCGCCGAGACGCCCGAGCGGATGGCCGAGCTCGACGTCAACGAGGGGGTCGTGCCGTTGATCGAGATGCGCTTCCCGGAACCGGGCACCCTGCTCACCCCGGTCTTCCCCGCCCCGACGAACGCCCGCACCTTCGTGATCCTGCGCCTGCTCGGCGTGCTCGCCGGCGTGATCGCCAAGGCGGTCGACGGGCAGATGCCGGCCGACCAGGAGACGATCCGCTACACCGGGGTGTACGGCGACGACGCCGAGGGCCGGCCCTACCTGATGCGCGAGGTGCTCGGCGGTGGGTCGGGGGGTCGCCCGTACGCCGACGGTGAGGACACCATCCACGTCGTCCCCGACTCGCGGAACCTGCCCACCGAGTTCACCGAGGCCAGGTTCCCCTTCCTGGTCGAGTCGCTCGGCGTCGCGACCGACTCCGGCGGCGCCGGGAAGTTCCGCGGCGGTCTCGGCTACGACAAGCAGATCCGGATGCTGAAGGACGCGCACTTCATGTCCATCGCGGACCGCTCGATCCTGGCCTGCTGGGGGGTCCGGGGCGGCCGCGCCGGCCAGCCGTTCCGGGTCACGATCGACCCGGGTGGTCCGCACGAGCGCGAGGTCGACGCGTTGGCCGACGCCGAGCCGGTGCGGGCCGGCGAGCTGATCCGGATCCGTACGACGGGCGGGGGCGGCTGGGGCGACCCGCTCGAGCGCGACCCGGAGCTCGTGGTGCGCGACGTGGTGTGGCGCAAGGTGTCGCCGGAGGCGGCCCTGGCCGACTACGGGGTGGTGCTGAGCGGCCGCGACGGCGACCTGACCGATGCCCTCTCCCACGACGCGGAGGCGACGGCGGCGGAGCGCGCGGAGCGCCCGGGTCCGGGCGAGGCCTTCTTCGACCGGGGTCCGGGCTACGCCCGCCTGTCGGGCGGGGCGGCGTACGCCGCGGTGGACGTCGTGGAGCCGCGCCGATGAGGGTGCTGCTCGCGCTCGGTGGCAACGCGATGACCAACGCCGATGGCCGGGCCCGGCCCGAGGACCAGATCGCGGCGGCCGAGGTGGCGATGGCCTCGGTCGCGGACCTGGTCGCCGGGGGAGTCGACGTCGTGGTCACCCACGGCAACGGGCCGCAGGTGGGCAACCTGCTGGTCAAGAACGAGCTCGCGGCCGCGGTGGTCCCTCCGGTTCCGCTGGACTGGTGCGGTGCCCAGACCCAGGCCACGCTCGGGTTCGTGCTGCTGAACGCGCTCGACGCCGCGCTGGCGCGGTGCGGTGCGGTGCGGCCTACGGCCACGGTCGTGACGCGCACGCTGGTCGCCGGTGACGACCCGGGCTTCGCCGAGCCGAGCAAGCCGATCGGGCGCTACCTCTCGCGCGAGGAGGCGAGCGTGCTCGTCGAGCACGGGGAGACCTGGGCGGACCGCGGGGAGAAGGGCTGGCGCCGGGTGGTCGCCTCGCCCGAGCCGGTGGAGATCCTCGATGCCCCCGCTGTCGTGGCCCTGGTCGACGCCGGGTTCGTGGTCGTCGCCAACGGCGGGGGCGGGATCCCGGTCGTGCGCGACGCAGACGGCTCGGTGCACGGCGTCGAGGCGGTCATCGACAAGGACCTGGGCGCGGCCCTGCTGGCCCGTAGCGTGGACGCCGACCTGCTGGTGATCGCGACCGACGTCGACCACGCCGTGCTGCGCTACGGCACCCCCGAGGAGGAGTCGATCGGCCGCGTCGACGTCGCGACGATGCGCGACCACGCCGCACAGGGCCACTTCGCCGGTGGCTCCATGGGCCCGAAGGTCGACGCCGCCTGCCGCTTCGTCGAGCACGGCGGCGCCCGCGCCGTGATCACCCGCCTGGACCACATCGAGCAGGCGGTGACCGGCGGCGCCGGCACCGTCGTCGTCCCCACCCAGACCTTGTCGAAGAGCTAGTCAGCCGTCACCGAACCAGAGGAGAAGAACATGCCCAGTGCCATCGAGGTCCGCAAGGTCCCGCTCCACTCCGTCACCGACGCCAGCGAGCTGTCGAAGCTGATCGACGACGGCGTGCTCGCCGCCGACCGGGTCGTCGCGATCATCGGCAAGACCGAGGGCAACGGCGGGGTGAACGACTACACCAGGATCATCGCCGACCGGGCCTTTCGCGAGGTGCTGGTCGAGAAGGGCGCGGACCCGGAGCGGGTGCGCGAGGTCCCGATCGTCTGGTCGGGCGGCACGGACGGCGTGATCAGCCCGCACGCGACCATCTTCGCGACCACCGACGCCGCGGCGGACGACCCGGCGCTCGAGGAGCCTCGGCTGACCGTCGGCTTCGCGATGAGCGAGGTGCTGCGGCCCGAGGACATCGGGCGCACGGCCATGGTCGAGAAGGTCGCGGCGGCGGTGCAGGTCGCGATGGAGCGGGCCGGGATCACCGACGTCGCCGACGTGCACTACGTGCAGACCAAGACCCCGCTGCTCACCCTGAGCACGATCGAGGACGCCAAGTCGCGCGGCGAGACGGTGTTCACCGAGGACACGCTGTACTCGATGGACGTCTCCAACGGCGGTACGGCGCTCGGGATCGCGTTCGCGCTCGGCGAGATCGAGATGCCGGGCGACGCCGACGTGCTGGCCGATCGGTCGCTGTACTCATCGGTGGCCTCCTGCTCCTCGGGGGTCGAGCTGGACCGCGCCCAGGTGGTCGTGGTCGGCAACGCGACCGGGGTCGGCGGCCGCTACCGGATCGGGCACTCGGTGATGACCGACGCGCTGGACCAGGACGGGCTGTGGGCCGCGATCCGCGACGCCGGGCTCGAGCTCCCCGAGCGTCCGCACACCTCCGACCTCCAGGGCCGGGTGGTCAATCTGTTCCTCAAGTGCGAGGCCTCCCAGGACGGCAAGGTCCGCGAGCGGCGCAACGCGATGCTCGACGACTCCGACGTGCACTGGCACCGCCAGATCAAGGCGGCCGTCGGGGGAGTGGCGGCGGCGGTCACCGGTGACCCGGCGGTGTTCGTCTCGGTCTCCGCGGCGCACCAGGGACCCGACGGCGGCGGCCCGGTCGCGGCGATCGTCGACCTGGGCTGACCTCCGGCTCGCACGACCGGGTCGCACGACCGGAACGTCATCCGCGCTGATCGCCACCGCGACCCGTCCGGATGACGTCCCGGAAGAGGGGTCAGACGTCGTCGCCGGCCAGCCAGGCCCGGATGGCCGGTCCGTGCTGGTCGAGCGTGGGCGGCGCGACGTGCGCGGTCCGACCGCCGCTGAAGTCGTTGTCGTCGAAGCGGATCGGTGAGCCGGGCAGCTCGAGACGCCCCAGCGTCTCGTGCTCGACGTCGATCAGCAGCCCCTGTGAACGCGTCTGCTCCCAGGAGTAGACGTCGTCGATGGTGCGGACCTTGCCGGCCGGCACCCCGGCCGCCGAGAGCTGCGCGAGCACGTCCTCGGCGTCCCGCTCGGTGAAGCGGGTCTCGATCTCCGCGATCAGCTCCTCGCGGTGGGCCACCCGGTCGGGGTTGGTCGCGAAGCGGGGGTCGGCGACGTCGAGCTCGAACGCCGCGGCGAACGCCCGCCACAGGCCCTGCGACCCGCACGCGATCTGGATCGGCGCCGTCGCCGTTGCGAACAACCCGTACGGCGCGATCGAGGGGTGGTGCGCCCCGGCCGGCCCCGGCACCTCGCCGGCCACGGTCCAGCGGGTGCCCTGGAAGGCGTGCACCCCGACCATGCCCGCGAGCAGGGAGGTCCGCACGACCCGGCCGACCCCGGTGCGCGCGCGCTCGTGCAGCGCGGCCACCACGCCGTACGCCCCGTTCATCCCGGCCAGCAGGTCCGCGATCGGGACCCCGACCTTGGTCGGTTGCGAGCTGCCGGTGATCGACATCAGTCCGCCCTCGCCCTGGGCGATCTGGTCGTAGCCCGAGCGGCTCGCCTCCGGGCCGTCGTGCCCGAAGCCGGTGATCGAGAGCACCACCAGGCGCGGGTTCAGCTCGTGCAGGCGCGCCACCGAGAAGCCCAGCCGGTCGAGGACACCGACCCGGAAGTTCTCCATCAGCACGTCGGCCCGCCGGACCAGCGAGCTGAGCACGTCGCGGTCCGGCTCGGTCTTGAGGTCGAGGACCAGCGACTCCTTGTTGCGGTTGGCGGAGAGGAAGTACGTCGACTCGCGCGCCTCCTCGGGCCCGACGAACGGCGGGCCCCAGCTGCGGGTGTCGTCACCCGCGGGGCTCTCCACCTTGATCACCCGTGCTCCCAGGTCGCCCAGCATCATCGCCGCCTGGGGCCCCGCCAACGCGCGGGTCAGGTCGAGCACGAGCACGTCGGAGAGCGGGCCGTCGGCCCGGTCGTTCGTGTGGTCATCCGTGAGGTCGTCCATGTCCGCACGCTAACGACGTACCCCGCCACGACCTACGGCACGCGTTGCCAACAGCGCCGGGTCCGCTTCGTCGGCGCGTCTCGTCGACCCCGCCCCGGTCCGCCCGGATCTGCCCCCGAGGTGTGACCTGGACCACGCAGCGGGCCGGCAGCGCAGCCCCGGTCGAGAACACCTACCTTCCAGTAGGTGAACAGTGGGTGAACCCGGGTCCCGGTGGTGCTGGGGGGCCCTCCGCAGGCCGCACTATTTGCTCGTGACCGAAACGATCATCCTCGTCCTCGTGGTGGCGACCGCTCTCGCGTTCGACTTCACGAACGGATTCCACGACACGGCCAACGCGATGGCCACCTCCATCGCCACCGGGGCCCTCAAGCCGAAGATCGCCGTCGCGCTCTCGGCCGTGCTCAACCTCGTCGGCGCGTTCTTGTCCCTGGCGGTCGCGGCCGCCATCGCCAAGGACCTGATCAACCAGGACGTCCTGACCAGCGGGACGCCCGGCAAGGGCCTCACCCTGATCTTCTGCGGCCTCGTCGGAGGCATCACCTGGAACCTGCTGACCTGGCTGCTCGGGCTGCCGTCAAGCTCTTCGCACGCCCTGATCGGCGGCGTCGTCGGCGCCGTCCTGGCCGGCTTCGGCAACTCGGGCGTGGAGTGGACGGGGGTGGCGAGCAAGGTGGTCATCCCGGCCGTGATGGCACCGGTGATCGCCGGTGTGGTCGCCGCGCTGGCCACCTGGTTGGTCTACCGCAGCACCCAGAAGGTGCCCCGCAAGAACCGCGAGGACGGCTTCCGTTGGGGCCAGATCGCCTCGGCCTCGCTGGTCTCGCTCGCGCACGGCACCAACGACGCCCAGAAGACGATGGGCATCATCTTCCTGGCCCTGATCGTCAACGGCAGCCTCGCCGGCAGCGACTCCGTCCCGGTCTGGGTGATCCTCAGCTGCGGTCTCGCGATCGCCCTGGGCACCTACCTGGGCGGTTGGCGGATCATCCGCACCCTCGGCAAGGGCCTCGTCGAGATCGAGTCCCCGCAGGGCATGGCCGCCGAGTCGGCCTCGGCCGCGGTGATCCTGGCCTCGAGCCACTTCGGTCTCTCCCTGTCCACCACCCACGTCTCGACCGGCTCGATCCTCGGCACCGGGGTGGGCAAGAAGGGCGCGACCGTTCGCTGGGGGGTCGCCGGACGGATGGTCATCGCCTGGCTGCTCACGCTGCCCGCCGCGGGCCTGGTGGGCGCCGTCACCTATGCCGTCGCCGCCCTGATCGGTGGCCTGGGTGGCGTGGCCGTGGTCTTCGCGATCATGCTCGGCGCTGGCGACGTACATGTGGATGCGCTCGCGCCGTTCGCCGGTCAGCAGCGACAACGTCAACGAGGAGTGGGCCGACGGCCTCGCTCCCGCCGAGCCCGTCAACGCGGGCGTCTGAGGAAGGCCAGCCATGTCTGACTACATCGACTTCGCCGTCGTCGGCCGCGTCATCGGCGTCGGGCTGCTGCTCGGCGCCGGGCTGCCGCTGGTCTTCGCCCTCGGGCTGCGCTCGCTCTCCTCGGGTACCGTCGACAACGAGCACGCCGCCGGAGGCGACTTCGGCTTCCAGCTGACGAAGAGCCCGGCGGCCCAGGCGGTGGGGGCGCTGTGCTTCCTGGTGGTCGCCGCCGCGATCGTCTTCGGGATCTACATCATCGTCAACAAGTCCTGAGCGAGGAGAGCTGATGGCCAACAACCCCGTCGTCCGGGTCGTCGACTGGCTTCGTGCGGGCTACCCCGACGGAGTGCCCGCGACCGACTACTTCCCCCTGATCGCGCTCCTCCAGCGTCAGCAGATGAGCGACGAGGAGCTCCGCGCCGTCGCCCACGAGGTGGTCTTCAACAGCCACGGCGAGCCGATCAGCGACACCGACATCGGCGAGCTGATCACCAAGGTCACCAACGAGCTGCCGCACCCCGAGGACGTCTCGAGGGTGAGCTCCCGGCTCGTGGCGGGCGGCTGGCCGCTCGCCGACCCACGCACGGAGGCCTGAGCGGGGCCGGGCCCGCCGTACCCCAGCACCCCGGCACGCGTGAACGTCCCCGAGCGCCCTCTCGCCTGTTGGTGAGGGGGCGCAGGTGCGTCCGGTGCCCGCCTACGATGGTCAGGTGCCCGACTCGTCGCTTCCCTCGCTCGCGGAGCTCCACGCGCGTGGAGCCGTCCAGCAGCCCTCCTACCCCGACCCGGACGCGGTCGACGCGGCCGTCGCGCGGTTGCGCCGCCTGCCTCCGCTGGTCTTCGCCGGCGAGTGCGACGAGCTGACCGAGAAGATCGGGGCCGTGGCACGGGGCGAGTCGTTCCTGCTCCAGGGCGGTGACTGCGCGGAGACCTTCGACGGCGTCACCGCCGACAACGTGCGCAACAAGCTCCGGGTGCTGCTCCAGATGTCGGTCGTGCTGACGTACGCCGCCTCGGTCCCGGTGGTCAAGCTCGGCCGCCTGGCCGGGCAGTACGCCAAGCCGCGCTCCTCCGACCTCGAGACCCGCGACGGCGTCACCCTGCCGGCGTACCGGGGTGATGCGGTCAACGGCTTCGACTTCACCCCCGAGTCGCGCATCCCCGACCCGCAGCGGCTGGTCGAGACCTACCACTCCTCGGCGGCCACGCTGAACCTCGTGCGCGCCTTCGTCACGGGTGGCTACGCCGACCTGCGGCAGGTGCACACCTGGAACACCGACTTCGTGCGCGACTCCGAGGCCGGGAAGCGCTACGAGAAGGTGGCCGGGGAGATCGACCGGGCGCTGCGGTTCATGGGCGCGATCGGTGCCGACCCCGACGAGTTCCACCGGGTCGACTTCCACTCCAGCCATGAGGCGCTGCTGCTGCCCTACGAGCACGCGATGACCCGGATCGACTCGCGCACGGACGAGCCCTACAACGTCTCCGCCCACCTGGTCTGGATCGGCGAGCGCACCCGTCAGCTGGACGGCGCCCACGTCGAGTACTTCTCCCGCATCCGCAACCCCATCGGCTGCAAGCTCGGCCCGACCGCCACCGCGGACGACGCCATCGCGCTCGCCGCCAAGCTCAACCCGGACAACCGTCCGGGTCGGCTCACGTTCATCACGCGCTTCGGCGCGGGCAAGATCCGGGAGGGTCTGCCCCAGCTGGTCGAGAAGGTCACCGCGGCCGGGGTCGAGGTGGCCTGGGTGTGCGACCCGATGCACGGCAACACCTTCGAGTCGCCCTCCGGCTACAAGACGCGTCGTTTCGACGACGTGATCGAGGAGGTCCAGGGCTTCTTCGACGTGCACCGTGCCGCGGGCACGTGGCCCGGTGGTGTCCTGGTGGAGATGACCGGCGACGACGTGACGGAGTGCCTCGGCGGTGGCGAGGACCTCACCGACGCCGACCTGGGGCACCGCTACGAGTCGGTGGTCGACCCACGCCTGAACCGCGTGCAGTCCCTCGAGCTGTCCTTCCTCGTCGCGGAGATGCTGCGCAAGGCCTGACCGCGTCGAGTGGGGCTTCACGCCGGTGTGAGTGGGGCCTCGCACCGGCCCGGCACCGGCGCGAGGCCCCACTCGACCCGGTGCGAGGGCCAACTCAACCCTTGATTGGATGGTCGCTGTGATCGACCTGCGTTCTGACACCCTGACCAAGCCGACCGACGCCATGCGGCGGGCGATGGCCGACGCCGAGGTCGGCGACGACGTCTACGACGAGGACCCGACCGTACGCCGGCTCCAGGACCGGGTGGCCGAGCTGTTCGGCAAGGAGGCCGCGCTGTTCGCCCCGACCGGCTCGATGGCCAACGTGCTCGCCCTCGCCTCGCTGGTCGGGCCGGGGCAGGAGGTGCTCTGCGAGGCCCGCGCGCACATCCTGCGAGCCGAGCTCGGCGCGCACGGCGCGCTGACCGGGCTGACCAGTCGCACCTGGTCGCACCCGCGGGGTCAGCTCGACCTGCCCGCCGTGCAGGAGATGTACGCCCCCGACATGGGCCCCTTCTTCGTGCGTACGACGGCGGTCGCGGTGGAGAACACCCACAACTTCGCCGGTGGCACCGTCCTGCCGATCGAGGATCTGCAGGCCCTGCGCGCCTGGGCCGACACCGTCGGGGTGGGCGTGCACATGGACGGCGCCCGGATCTGGAACGCCCACGTCGCGACCGGCACGCCCCTCGAGGAGTACGCCGGGGTGACCGACGCCCTGGCCGTCTGCCTGTCCAAGGGGCTCGGGGCGCCGATCGGGTCGTTGTTCGTCGGCAGCCGTACGGCGGTCGAGGAGGCGCGGGTGCGCCGCAAGCGGATGGGTGGCGGGATGCGTCAGGTCGGGGTGCTCGCCGCGGCGGGGCTGCACGCCCTCGACCACCACGTGGAACGGCTGGCCGAGGACCACGAGCACGCCCGGCTGATCGCCGAGGCGTGCGGGGTCGATCCCGCCGAGGTGGACACCAACATCGTGGTGGTCGACGTGCCCGACGCCCCGACGCTGGTCGCGGCCGCGGCCGAGCAGGGCGTGCGCCTGGGTGCTGTGGGCCCGCAGCGGGTCCGGCTGCTGACCCACCTCGACGTCACGCGCGCCGACGCCGAGCAGGCGGCCCGGGTGCTGGCGACGCTGCTCGGCTGAGCCCGGGTCCCGGGTGGCCACGGGTCAGGCCCGACGCAGCGCGGGAGAGGAACCGGGCGCCGGGACCCTGCCGCGCTGCGGTGTCCTCCGGGTTGGAGACCGCGCAGCGCCGCAGCGACAGGCAGCCGCACCCGATGCAGGAGTCGAGGCCGTCGCGGAGCTTCTCCAGAGCGGCGATCTGGTCGTCGAGCCGCCCGCGCCAGGCGTGCGAGATCCGCTGCCAGTCGGCCTTGGTCGGGGTGCGCCCCGGACGGCAGCCGGGCGAGCTCGTCGCGGATCTCCTCGAGGGTCAGGCCCACGTTGCCCGCGGCGCGGATGAACGCCAGCCGGCGCAGCACGCTGCGCTGGTAGCGGCGCTGCCCGCCGCTCGGTGCGGCTGGCGCTGATCAGTCCCTGTGACTCGTAGTAGCGCAGGGCCGACGCCGCGAACCCGCTGCGTCGGCTCACGTCGCTCACGGTGAGCAGGTCGTAGAATTCCATCGTCCATCCCTTGACTTCAAGTTGACTTCAACTTGAAGACTGACAGTCATGACGACGAACATCAAGGCGAACATCCGCACGAGCAGCACGGACCGACGGGCGCCCGAGCCCCCGGTGGCCCTGGTCACCGGGGGGTCGGCCGGGCTGGGCCGGGCCCTGACCCACGCGCTCGTCGGCCGCGGCTGGAGGGTGATCACCGACGCTCGCGCACGCCGCCGCCCTGGCCGGTGTCGCACGGACCGGAGGTGGTGACCGTGACCGGGGACATCGCCGACGAGGCGCACCGCGGCCACCTGCTGGTGGCGGTGGAGGACGTCGGCCGGCTCGACCTGCTGGTGCACAACGCCAGCACGCTCGGGCCGACCCCGATGCGTGCCCTCGACCAGGTCGACGGGCGGGACCTGACGCCCGGGTGTGGCGGACCAACGTCGAGGCACCCGCTCGCGCTGACCCGCGACCTGCTGCCCGCCCTGACCAGCAGCAGCGGCACCCTGCTCTCGATCTCCTCCGACGCCGCCGTGGAGCACTACCCGACCTGGGGGTTGTACGGCGCCACGAAGGCGGCGCTGGACCACGTCACGCTCACGTTCGGCGTCGAGAACCCGGGCGTCGCGGCGTACGCCTTGGACCCCGGCGACATGCGCACGGCGATGCACCAGGCGGCCTTCCCCGGCGAGGACATCTCCGACCGGCCGCTGCCCGAGAGGTCGTGCCGCGGATGCTCGACCTGCTCGAGAACCGGCCACCGTCGGGGCGTTACCGCGCCGCCGACCTGCCAACTCCGTGCCGAGCGTCGCGGGGCGACGGGGCCGGGCGATGACACGTTAGCGAGCGCCCGAGCACGACGTTCAGCGCCCGGGGCGGCGTTCGCGCCGGCCCCGGCGGAGCAGCGGGGGCTGGCCCGGGACGGCGTCCGGCTGCTCGTGGCGCGGCCCGGCGCGATCAGCCACGCGCACTTCCGCGATCTGCCGACCACCTCGGCGCGGGAGACCTGGTGGTGGTGAACAACTCCGCCACCGTCGCCGGTCAGCGTCGACGCCCGCTCGCCCGGCTCGGGCCGTGGTGCTGCACGTCGCCACGCCGCTCGACGACGGCTCCTGGGTGGTCGAGCTGCGCACCGCGCCGGACGCCGCCCGCGCCGTGCTGACGCCGGCGCGGGCGACCGGCTGGAGGCCGGGCCCGGCGCTGCGCGCTGCTGGAGCCCTACCCGCGTCCTGGATCGTCGCCCAGCGGGGTCGGCAACCGGTTGTGGCGGGCGCCGTCGACGGCGACCTGGCGGCGTACCTGACCAGCACGGGCGACCGATCGCCTACGGCTACCTCGACCGGGCGCATCCGCTGTCGGCGTACCAGAGCGTCTTCGGTGCCCGTCCGGGCAGTGCCGAGATGCCCTCGGCGGGCCGGCCGTTCACCGCCGAGCTGGTGACCCGGACTGGTGTCCAGGGGCGTGGCGCTCGCGCCGATCACGCTGCACACCGGGCGTCTCCTCGCAGGAGGCCGGCGAGGCACCGCAGAGGGAGCGGTTCGAGGTCGCGCCGGCGACCGCCCGGCTGGTCAACGCCGTCCGGGCCGGCGGTGGACGCGTGGTCGCGGTCGGTACGACGGTCACGCGGGCGCTGGAGTCGGCCGTCGACGAGGACGGGCGCGTGGCACCGCGGTCCGGGCTGGACGGACCGAGTGGTCACCCCGGGCCGACCCCCCGCGCTCGTGGACGGCCTGGTCACCGGCTGGCACGACCCGCAGGCCTCGCACCTGCTCCTGGTCGAAGCGGTCGCCGGACGGAGCGTGACCCAGCAGGCGTACGACGCCGCGAGCGCGGGCGGGTACCTGTGGCACGAGTTCGGCGACGTCGCCCTGCTGCTGCCGTGACCGCCGGGCGGGCCCGGTGCTCACACCTGGGTGATCGGGTCCCAGCCGTGGCGCAGCCGCTTCCAGTGGTGCAGGACGTTGCGGACGTAGGCCTTCGTCGACGGGTAGCGTCCGTGCTCGCGGATCGAGCCGATGCCCTGGTAGTAGGCGGCGATCGAGGTCTTGGTGCTGTGCGTGGCCCGGAGGGTGCGGAACAGCACGACGCCGGCGTCGACGTTGTCGTGCAGCCGTTTCAGGCGCAGCTCACGGCCCAGCAGGCGGCCGAGCCAGGACCGGTTGGCCGCCATCACCTGCATCGTGCCGATCGCGCCCACCGAGGAGCGCACGTGCTGCTGCCAGCCCGACTCCTGCCAGGCGAGGGCCAGGGCCAGCTTGGGCCGCATGCCGTGGGCGCGAGCCGCCCGGACGACCTCGGCGCGCACCCGGGCCTTGCTGGGGTGCGCGTGGTCGGCTCGCGGCGTACGACGCCCGGCCCGCGCCGTGACCACCGGCACGACGACCTTCTCGCCGACCCGCCACACCGAGCGGGCGGAGCGGTGGTTGATCCGCTGCAGCTCGGCGGTCCAGGCGTGGAAGCGCTTGGCGATGACCGAGGCGGTGTCGCCGGGGCGCACCCGGTAGGCGACCAGCGTCCGTCCGGGGTGTCCGGGCCAGTGCCGGTCGCGCCGTAGCGTCCGGGCGCGGCGTGGGCCGGCTGGACGAGCAGGACGCTCAGCAACGCCGAGACCACGAGCAGGGGCAGGACGGCTCGGGGGGCGAGTGTCACCGAGGACACCTCTTCTGGCGGTGGTCACCGTGGAGGGAGGAGTGTCGACTGTGACTGATGTGACTCAAGTGAGTCAAGTGACGGATGTGACTACCGGCCGAGATCGACCTCCGCGCTCAGACCAGCGACAGCGTGACGGTGCTGCCCTTCGGGGCCTTCTCGCCGCCCTTGGGGTTGCTCCGGAACACGTAGCGCAGCCCGACGTACTGCTTGGACTGCTTGGTCTTGACCTTGAACCCCTTCGCCTCCAGCAGCTTGCGGGCGGCCTTGACGTCCATCGAGCGGACCTTCGGCACGGTCACCAGCTCCGGGCCGCGGGAGAGGACCAGGCTGACCTTGTCACCACGGAAGAGCGTGCCGTCGTCGGGCTTCTGGGTGATCACGTTGGCGCGCGGCACCGTGTCGTCGTAGGCCCGCGTGGTGCACCGACGGCCAGGCCGAGCGCCTTGAGCGCCTTGGCAGCGTCGGCCTCCGACTTGCCGGTCACGTCGGGGACCTGGATCGGCTTGCGGCCCTTGCTGACGATGACGTCGACCGCCGTGTTGCGGCGCAGCTCGGTGCCGATCTCCGGTGAGGTCGCGAGGACCTGACCCTTGGGCGCCTTCTCGTCGTACTTGGTGATCGACTTGCCGAAGCTGAGCTCGGCGTCCTGGATGGCCGCCTGGGCCGCGTCGAGGGTGTCACCCTTGACGTCGGGCACGGCGTGCCGCTCGGGACCACGGGAGATCACGACGCCCACGGAGCCGCTCTTGAGGATCCGGGAGCCGGGCGTGGGCTCGGTGGAGATCACCGCGCCGGCGCGATCTGCTCGGAGTAGGTCGTCCGGTCGACGGTGAAGTTCAGCCCGGCCTTCTCGATCTTGCTCTCGGCCGCGCTCTGCTTGAGGTTGATCACGGCGGGCGTGATCGTGTATCGCGCCACGCCGAAGTACCACGCGCCCAGGCCGACCACGAGGGCCACGACCAGGGCGATGCCGAGCAGCACGGCGCACGTCGGCGACGACGCACCGTCCGCGGGGAGGTGGCCGACGGGGTCGGCGTCCTCGTAGTCGGCGTACTCGTCGCCCGGGTCGTCGGGATCCCGAAGCCGCTCCGGGGCCCCGGCCGGGGTACGCCGGCTGGTCGACCCGTTGTGGCGGGGCGGCCGCGACGGGGGCACGCGCGGCTGGTTGGCGGTGTTCTCGCTGCCCTGGTCGTACGCCGTCGCCGCGGCGACGCCACCGGCCGCGCCCGAGGTGTACGCCGCTCGGCACCGTCGAACTCCGGGATCGGCGACCAGGCGCCGGTGTCGTCGGAGGGGTCGATGATCACCCGCGGCATCTGGTCGTCGGTGTCGTGGAACGGGTCGCGCCGCGACGGCCGCGGGGAGCAGGTCGGCGACCAGGTCGGGGTCGTCGGTGATGCCGTCCTCGAGCGTGGCGCGGACCCGGCGCACCAGCGCAGCAGCACCCCGGCGTCGATCGGGCGCTTCTTCGCGTCGCGTGCGGTGGCCCGGGCGACCAGGGCGTCGACGTACGCCGGGAGGCTCGGCACCACGCGCGAGGGCGGCGGGATGTCCTCGTGCACGTGCTTGTAGGCGACCTGGATGGCCGACTCGGCCTGGTGCGGCTTGTCGCCGGTGAGCATCTCGTAGAGCAGCACCCCGGCGGCGTAAACGTCGGCGCGGGCGTCGGCCTCGCCGCGCGACGACGAGCTCGGGGGAGAGGTAGGACACGGTGCCGATCAGCACCCCGGTGCCGGTGTGCTGGGTCTCGGGAGTTGACCGCCCGGGCCAGCCCGAAGTCGGCGACCTTGACCCGGCCGTCGTCGGAGAGCAGGACGTTCTCGGGCTTCACGTCGCGGTGGATCATGCCGGCGTGGTGGGCGGACGGCCGAGCGCGGCGAGCACCGGCTCGAGCACGGCCAGCGCCTTGATCGGCGGGATCGGTGCCTCGGCGTGGATCAGGTCGCGCAGGGTGATCCCGATGACGTGCTCCATCACCAGGAACAGCACGCCCGTCGTCGTCGCCCTGGTCGAAGACGGCGACGACGTTCTGGTGGGCCAGCCGGGCCGCGGCCTGGGCCTCGTGGCGGAACCGGCGGGAGAACGGCGTCGTCGTCGCCGAGCCCGGGGTGCATCACCTTGACCGCGACCGGGCGGTCGAGCCGGGTGTCGGTGGCCTGGTAGACGGTGGCCATGCCGCCGCGCGCGATCCGCGGCGCCGACGAGGTACCTGCCGTCGAGCAGGCGACCGATCACCGGGTCGGTGACCCGTTCGGCTGCCGTGCGCTCCACGTGTCGACCTCCAACCTTCGCCGGGGGGAAGTCCGGCATCGACGCCCGAGTTTAGTGGGTGTGACGATGCGTTTCACCGTAGGTGGGGCGCGGGCTGGCCTCCGGCGGTCCGGCCATGTCCGCGCCCGGGGACGGGCGCCTGCGATCGGGGTCGGTCATGAGCTGTGAGACGCGGGTACGACGGACCTGGACCGGCTGGTCGGGCGAGTGGCTCGACTGGGCGGCGTGCGGAGCGGCGCTCGGAGGTCTCGGTGAGCCGGGTCAGGCAGTGGATCAAGGAGCACCAGCTGGCGGCGGCCGTGCCTCGTCCGGGTGCCGGGCAGCAGGTGCCGGCCGCGCTCGTGCAGGACGGGGCGATCGTCAAGGGCGTGCCTGGTGTCCTCACCGTGCTGCACGACGGCGGGTACGACGACCAGGAGGCGCTGACCTGGTTGTTCACCCCGGACGAGACCATGCCCGGTCGACCGATCGACGCGTTGCGCGAGAACCGGGGCTCGGAGGTCAAGCGGCGCGCGCAGGCGATGGCGTTCTGAGTGACGTCGGCCGCGACGGGTTCGGGCTTTCCGGGTCGTCTCGTCCGCGGTCCGTCTAGGTTTGCCCCATGCGTCGCTTCGCCCTCTTCCAGCAGGCCGTCGTGGCGGTGCTGGTCGTGCTCGTCGCGGTCGCCGGCTTCGTGTTCCTCTCGGGTGGGACGTCCGACCGGCCGAAGCCGGCCGACACCTCCGGGGCGCGCGGTCCGGGCACCGTGGCGGAGTCCGCCCTGCCGTCCCAGGCGAAGGTGACCATCGCCCGGATCAAGGCCGGCGGGCCGTTCCCCTTCTCCCGTGACGGCATCGTCTTCGAGAACCGCGAGGGGCTGCTGCCGGTCCAGCCCGTGGCTACTACCACGAGTTCACCGTGCCGACGCCCGGCTCGTCGGACCGTGGCGCCCGCCGGATCGTGAACGGGTCGGGTGGCTTCTTCTTCTACACCGCCGACCACTACCGCACCTTCCGACAGATCGTCCTGAGCAACCGATGAGCGGACTGGCGGCCGTCCTGACCGGCGACCGGGTGCCGGGGGTGTACCGCTGGCGCAGCGAGGTCCCGGTCGGGGAGGTACGCCGGGCCTGCGCGGACGCGGGCTGGCACCTCGGTGTCGTCGACAGCGCTGCTCACCCGGGCAAGGGCGGGCTGTTGCGTGAGATCGGCCCGGCGCTGGCGTTCCCGGCGTACTACGGCGAGAACTTCGACGCCCTGGCCGACTGCCTGGGCGACCTCGCCTCGCCCACCCTGCTGCTCTGGGACGGCTGGGCCGGGCTGGCCGGGGCCGACCCGCAGTCCTACGTCATCGCTGTCGACGTGCTCGATGCACGCACGAGCGGCCCGCCGCCGTTCGTCGTGCTGCTGCGCGGTGAGGGGCCCGAGATCGACCCGCCGTGGTTGGACGGCTGAGATGGGCGTGAGCGCAACGACCGCCCTCGAGCGGATGGTCGCGCGGCACACCGGGAAAGAGGCGCCCGAGTCGGCGCTGCAGACCATCGGCTACCGGCTCCTCTCCTACGACGAGGAGAGCGGGGAGGTCGCGTGCGGCTTCACCGCCACCCCGGCGATGAGCAACCTGATCGGGCGGGTCCAGGGTGGCTTCGTCGCCGCCATGCTGGATGCTGCGATCAGCTCCGCCCTGCTCGCCCGGCTCGACGAGGACCAGACCGCGCCGACCCTGGAGCTCAAGGTCAGCTACCTCGAGTCGGTCCCGATGGGACCCCTCGCCGCCCACGGCCGGGTGCTGCGCCGGGGCCGCAACGTCGCCTTCCTCGCCGGTGAGCTCTACGACGCCGCCGGCGACCGGCTCCTCGCCACCGCCTCCGCGACCGTCACCATCGCCACCCGCCGCTGACCGGTCCCGCGGTGAAGGACCGAGCCGCCTTCCGCCGGTCGAGCAAGGACGAGACTCTTCCGCTGGTTGAGGAAGGACGAGGTCGCCCTGCGCTGGTTGAGGAAGGGCGAGGTCGCCCTGCGCTGGTTGAGGAAGGGCGAGGTCGCCCTGCGCTGGTCGAGAAGCTGCGAGGTCGCCCTGCGCTGGTTGAGGAAGGACGAGGTCGCCCTGCGCTGGTTGGGCAAGGACGACGTCGCCCTGCGCTGGTTGGGCAAGGCGCGCTGAGGACGAGGTCGCGCCTGCGCTGGTTGAGGCAAGGACGAGGTCGCCCTGCGCTGGTTGGGCAAGGACGAGGTCGCCCTGCGCTGGTTGAGGAAGGAGGGCGACTCGAAGAGCGCTGCGCTGGTTGAGGAAGGACGAGGTCGCCCTGCGCTGGTTGAGGAAGGACGAAGTCCTGTCTCGAAACCCCCCCAGCAGCCCCACCTCGCCGGGTTTCGAGACGGCCCTGGCGCGCCTCTCCAACCACCGTGACCCGGGCCGCGACGACAGCACCGAGACGGTCCACGATCTGTTCCCCACCTCCGAACCACTCCCTGAGTAGGGTCAGACGTGGACAGAGGATCTCGGGTGATCAGGGAGGTTCCATGCCGCGACGGATCATCACGACGGCGAATGCGCCGAGCTCTCCGCTGTACAGCCAAGGAGTGGTGGCCGGCTCGCAGGTGTTCGTCTCCGGGACCACCGGCATCCACCCGCGCACGGGCAGACTGGCCGGACCGACGATCCAGGACCAGACCCGGCAGGCCTTGGCCAACTGTGCGGCCATCCTGCAAGCGGGTGGAGCGGGTCTCGACGACGTGATCGAGGTCGGCGTGCTGCTCAGCGACCCCTCGGACTTCGCCGGGATGAACGAGGAGTACGCCCGGTGCTTCCCGACCGACCCACCGACTCGCTACGCGGCCAAGCTCGGGGCCGAGATTCCAGGACTGCTCGTCTCGATCCGGATGACTGCCTTCACCGCCTAGGTCTGCCATGACCTCGTTGGTGCTGGTGCCTCTCACCCGAGACCGCGCCGCGGACCTCTGCACTTGGCTCGACCCCGGTTCAAGGGTGCTGTGCTCACCCCGGTGAACACCGGCCGCGAGAACGAGGTGGTCGCCTCGGTCGCGCCCGGGGCGTGGCTGACGACGACCCACCAGCGGCGAGTCCCACGGACGTCTCAGCGTCCGCGTCTGGTGGTCATCTCCTGGAGACGAGATTCGCGAAGACCACGACGTTCTCCTCGAACACGTCGGTACTGGCGTCGAGCCCCCCGCAGGTGATCAGCCGAAGACCTGGGTGGTCGAGGTTGCCATAGACCTTCTTGGTCGGGAACCGAGACTTGGCGAAGTGCCGGACGGTGGTCACGCGGAACGAGGCCGTGCTGCCGTCCTTGCGCGTGACGTCGATCGGGTCCCCGGCTCGCAGATCGGTGAGGTGCTCGAAGACCCCTGGTCGCACGTACCGCACGTGGCCCACGATGATCGCCGGACCGAGCTCCCCAGGGGTGGGAGCGCCGGTGAACCAACCGGCCGGGAAGGCACCGGGTGGCGTCTGCAAGGTGTGGTCGTCGTTCAACCCGAGGGCCATCAGCTTCGAGTCCACCCCGATGGCGGGGATCCGCAGCCGCTCCGGCACCGAGCGCACCATCGGTGCCACCCGGCTTCGTGCCGGCGCTGTGCTGGAGCCCGTTCCAGCGGACGGCCCGCGCTCGAGGGATGGTGGGTTCGTCCCGCCGCAGCCGACCAGGACCGTGGCACCCAGGAGAGCGCCCGCGACCGCGAAGCGACGCCGTGCCACCCTCACTCGAGCACCGTCGGACGGCGCGGCGTCTCTCACGCCCGTCGACGCCGCCGTACGCCGACGAGGGCCGCCGCGGCGACCAGCCCACCCAGGAGTGAGCCGTCCACCGCGCCCGGACCGTGACCGGCAGTGCGCGCCGGACCGACGTAGCCGGTGTCCACCGAACCGGTCGGTGTCGTGGTGACCTGGCTGGTGCTGCCCGTGCCGCCCGCACCGGTGCCGTTGCCCGTGCCGCCCGCACCGGTGCCGTTGCTCGTGTTGCCGTTCGTCCCGGTCGTGGAGCCGCCTGTGCCACCAGTTCCGTCCGTGCTGCCGGTGCCAGTTCCGCCAGTTCCGCCGGTCCCGGTGCCACCGGTGCCGCCAGTTCCGCCGGTCCCGGTGCCACCGGTGCCACCGGTGCCGCCGGTGCCGCCGTTCCGCCCGTTCCACCCGTTCCGCCCGTTCCGCTGGTCTTGCAGTTCGGTGAGGTGATCACGTTGCTGTGCAGGTTCACCGCGGCGACCCGGGCCAGGGCCCGTCCATTGAGCGTGGCTCCGGTGTTCATGGTGATGGTCTGGTCGGCCATGATCGTGCCGACGAACCTGGTGGTCGGTGCCCAGCGTCGCCGAGCTGCCGACCTGCCAGAACACGTTGCACGGGTTGGCGCCATTGATCAGGACGACCGAGCTGGCCGAGCCGGTCGTCAGCGTGGTGCCGGCCTGGAAGACCCACACGGAGTCCGGGTTGTTCTGGCCGTCCAGGGTCAGCTTCCCGGTGAGCGCCATGTCGGCGGCCCGGTTGTAGACGCCCCCGACCAGGGTCTCGCCCCCCAGCTCGGCGTCCTCGGCGATCGCGGGTTCTGGCCCGCCGCATTGTTGTAGGCCTTGGTGAGGTCGACCTGGGCCTGAGCAGCAACCGCGTCGGCCGAGTGGGAGGTGCCCCCCACCGACAGGGTGCTGGCACCGGTGATCGCGGTCCCCGGGGAGACCCCGACACTCTGGTCGACCGCGTGGTGCCGGTGTTCGTGATGGTGGAGCCCGCCAGGACCGAGAAGGTCCTGGCGGTGCCGAGGGGACCACGGTGGCCCCGGCGGCCTGGGCGCTGCCGGCCATCGGGCCGGCCAGGAAGACTGCGGTGACTGCTCCCACGGAGACGACGCCGAGACGATGACGTGAGTTGGTCAGGACAGAGTTGACGGGCAGGTGCATCGCGGGGAGTCCTCAACGAGCGTGATGGTTCACGGCGCCTCCCAGAACGGGGGCGTACATCAGTGGAACCGGTCGGATCTCAAGTGCAGTTTCCGGATAAAACCGGTCAAGCTACGCAATTTGCCACTGTAAGCGACGTCGCTGGAGGATGTGGGGTTTCCGCGGAACCGGTCTCCTAGACGACCCGCTGGGTCGCCGCAGCGGCCAACCCGCGCAGCACTCGGCGCGCGTCGTCCGTCCACGGGGGCGAGGTCGAGGGCGGTCAGCGCCCGGTCGGTCAGCTGGACGATCACCTGCTCGACCTGGACCCGGGCGCCGCAGGAGTCGATCAGGTCGCGCAGGTGGGCCACGACGTCGACGTCGAGCGGTGTGCCGAGGCTGGCGTCGAGGAGCTTCGCGTCGGCCGGAGGCAGGGCATCGAGGGCCAGTGCGGTGAGCACGGTGCGCTTGCCCTCGACCAGGTCGTCGCCGGCGGGCTTGCCGGTGGTGGCCGGATCGCCGAAGACGCCGAGCAGGTCGTCGCGGAGCTGGAAGGCCTCGCCGAGCGGCAGCCCGAAGCGGCTGAGCGCGGTGATCGTGGCCTCGTCGGCGCCGGCGAGGGCGGCACCGAGGTGGATCGGACGCTCGATGGAGTACTTCGCGGACTTGTAGCGCAGCACGTTCATGGCCAGGTCGACGTCGCTGGCCCCGCGGGCCTGGGCGGAGACGTCGAGGAACTGCCCGGCGACCACCTCGCTGCGGGTCAGGTCGAAGAACTCCTGCGGCGGCGACCCGCGTTTGCGGGCAGCCCGCAGGTGCGCAGCATCTCGTCGGCCCAGCTCAGCAGCAGATCACCGAGCAGGATCGCCGCGGAGAGCCCGTACTGCTCGGCGCTGCCGCGCCAGCCCGAGGCCCGGTGCAGAGACTCGAACTCGCGGTGCGTCGCCGGGCGGCCGCGGCGTACGTCGGAGGCGTCCATCACGTCGTCGTGCACCAGGGCGCTGGCGTGCAGCAGCTCCAGCGAGCCGCAGGCGCGCAGCAGCGCCGCCTCGTCGTACGGCCGGCGCGACCGCGAGGTGCCCCCACCAGCAGAACGCCGCCCGGAACCGCTTGCCGCCGGTGACGCTGGTGCGGGCCGCGGCGACGAGCCGCTCGGCGTCGGGGCCCAGCCGGTCGAGCCAGGCGGCGTGCCGGTCGACGAAGTCGAGCAGCTCGACCTCGACCGACCTGCGGAAGCGCGTCGGCGTCCCACCCAGCGTCGGCGCTCGGTCACCCGCATCACCGTAGCCGCCTACCCTGGTGCATGACCGGAGCCTCGGTGGACCCCGACCATGACATCGGGACCAGCTGACATCGTCGGCCTGCTACGGTCGGCGATCGTTCTCCTTCGAGTTCTTCCCGCCCAAGGACGCCGAGGGCGAGGAGGTGCTGTGGCGCTCGATCGCCGAGCTCGAGCCGCTGCACCCGACGTTCGTCTCCGTGACGTACGGCGCGGGTGGGGCGACCCGCGAGGGCACCCTGCGGGTGACCGAGCGGATCGCGCGGGAGACCTCGATGCTGCCGATGGCCCACCTGACCTGCGTCAGCCACACCGCCGACGACCTCGCCCGCATCCTGGACCAGATGCCAGGACGCCGGCGTGCGCAACGTGCTCGCCCTGCGCGGTGACCCCGAGGCCGGTGCCGGCACGCCGTGGGTGTCCACCGGGGTGGGTTCGACCGCACCAGCGACCTGATCGCCTTCATCCGCGAGCGCTCCGACCTCGTCGTCGGCGTGGCGGCGTTCCCGGAGGGCCACCTGGAGGCCCCGACGCCCGACGCCGACGTCGCCGTGCTCAAGGCCAAGCAGGAGGCCGGCGCGACGTTCGCGGTCACCGAGATGGTGCTGCGGGCCTCGGACTACTTCGGGCTCCTGGAGCGCGCCCGTGCAGCCGGGGTCACCATCCCGATCATGCCGGGCGTGATGCCGATCCTGAACCTGCGCTCGATGAACCGGATGGTCGAGATGTCCGGGCGCGACATGCCGCCGGAGACCCTCGACCGGCTGATGCCGCTGGCCGACGACCCGGCCAAGGTGCGGTCCGAGGGCATCGCGATGACCACCGAGCTCGCCGACGACCTGCTCGCCGGGGGTGCGCCGGGTCTGCACTTCTACACGCTGAACCGCTCCAAGGCGACCCGCGAGATCTACGCCGGACTGGCCTGACGGCCCCCGCTCAGGACCGGCTCAGGCCGGGCCGACCGCCTGCGCGACCAGCGCGGCGGAGAGCCCGACGTAGTGCAGTCCGGCGCCGGGTGTGGTGTGCGAGCCGGCGCAGTAGCACCCCCTCGACGGGGGTGGTCGTGCCGAGCCGGTCGCGCAGGGTGCGGCGACCCTGCCATCGCACGCCGTACGGCGAGCCCGACCACCCGACCACCTGGTCGCGCGGCGAGCGGTCGACGCGGCTGACGACCTGGTCGCGACGTCGATAGCCCGGAGCGGGCCAGCACGTTGACGACGTCCTCGGCCAGCCGGCCGCGGCCCAGCACCGTCCACGCGTGCTGGCCCTCGGGGGCGGTGCCGTTGGTGCGCAGCCACAGCATCGGGTCGCCGTGCAGCACCACCTCGTGCGGCAGGTCGGGCACGGGGCCCGGCCAGCCCGAGGTGCGCGACCACGGGCGGGATCGACGGCATCGTCCGCGCGACGTACGGCGCCAGCGCGGGCAGCCGGCGGGGGTCGATCGCGACCACCACCCGGTCGAAGGCGTCCTCGCCCGTGCGCCGTGCGGACGCCGCTCACCCGGCCGTCGCGTGACGGCCAGGTCGGTGACGGTCGTCCCGGTGTGGACGGTGACGCCACGGGTGCCGAGCCGGGTGACGAGCGCATCGGCCAGCCGGCCCATCCCGCCGGGCACCGTCCAGGTGCCGAAGTTCTGCTCGACGTAGGACGGCATCCCGGCCCACGCCGGGCACGTTGCGCGGGTCGTTGCCCTCCAGCAGGACGCCGCTCGTCGGCGAGGTCGCGCAGCCGGTCGTCCTTGAGCAGCTTGGCACCATCTTGTGCATGGTGAGCGCGTGCCGAGCATCCGCCGGCTGCGCTCGGTGGCGTGGGCCGGGTCCCACGGCCGCTCCAGCCAGTCGGTGCGCAGGTCGGCCCAGACGTCGGCGAACTCCGCGGTGTACGCCGCCCACGACCTCACCCCGGCCCGGCTCCGAGGGCCGCGTCGACGGCGTGGATCTGGGCGCCGCGGCTGCCGCCGGGCAGGTCCAGGACGGTGTGCTCGTCGTCGTCGAAGCGGTGCTGCTGCGCCGGGCTCACCGGCACCAGCTCGAGCTCCTTCTCCAACGGCCGTCCGGACTTGCGGAACAGGTCGCGCACCACGGCCGGGAGCAGGGTGTGGGTGGCGCCCGGCGTCCCAGCGGAAGCCGTCCTGCTCGATCGACGACAGCGCACCACCGAGACGCTCGGCGGCCTCGTAGAGGCTGACGTCGTGGCCCAGCTTGGCCAGGCGCACGGCACTGGCCATCCCGCCGTACCCGCCGCCGACGACCGCTACCCGTGCCACGGGTCGAACCTATCGGGACCGCAGCGGGTGACCCTCCCGGTGCCGCGGGCCGATGTGCACCCCGTCGGTCGAGCCGCGGTCCCGCCCGGCGTCGAGATCCCGCCCGCCGGGGCTCACGCGACGTCGATCTCGCGGGCGCCCGTCAGCTGCTGCAGCTGGTCGTAGGTGGAGGAGAACACGGCCGCCGGGTGGCCGGCTGCCGCCCAGATCTCGTCGTACTGCCGCAGCCAGGGGTCGAGGTACGTCGGGACCGGCGCCGGGTGCGCGATCGGCGACACCCCGCCGATCACCTGCCCGGTGTGCTCACGCACGAACTCCGGCTTCGCCCGCTTCAGCGAGGCGACCCCGATCGTGCTCGCGACCTTGTCGGTGTCGACCCGGTGTGCACCGGAGGTGAGCACGAGGACCGGCTCGCCGCCGGCGTCGAAGAGCAGGCTGTTGGCGATCGCGCCCACCTCGCAGCCGAGCGCCTCGGCGGCCAGCGCGGCGGTGTGCACGGAGTCGGGCAGCACGACGATCCGATGTGTCCGGCCCCGACCCTCCTGGCCGTCCTTGGCGCTCAGGGCGCTCAGGGTGTCGCGGAAGGCGCTGATGGAGGGGTGCTCGGTGACCACGGCGTCAATCTAGTGGTTCGTCGCAGCTCACTCGTGGCCTCGCGCGACGCCCGGTCCGGTGGCGGCTCGGCCCGCCGCCTTGACGGACTGTCGGGGGAGGGGTGTAGGTTGCGACTAGTTCGAACACGCGTTCGATACGGGTCGAGTTCCACGGGTGATCAGCGTAAGGGTTGGCTCACCCCTTGTCTCCTGCACGCCCCTCGTCCGGGGCCGGGAGGAAGGAGCACGACGACATGCGTCGATACGACGAGCAGGTGGACGTCCGCCGCGCGGACGAGGCCCCGTCCGAGTTCCTCTGGCGAGGCCGGCTCTGGCAGGTCCGGGCGGTGGTCTCGCACTGGGTGGAGACCGGTCCGTGGTGGACCTCGCCGGGAGTGCGGGCGGTGGTCGGAGCCGAGGGATCGAGCCGGGAGGCGCTCGAGGAGGCCGGTGCGGCCGGCCCCGGGGGTGCCGGGCGCGATCCTGGCGGGGTGGCCGTGCTCGACGACCTGCTCGCCGAGCAGGAGGTCTGGCGGGTCGAGGCGCACTGTCCCCAGCGGCAGGCCCGGCCGAGGCTGGCGCAGGAGGAGACCGGCTTCGGGGTCTTCGACCTGGTCTTCAGCTGGACCACCGGCTGCTGGCGGCTGACGGGATGCGTGGACTGATGAGCATCGCCACGCACTCCTACCTGCCCGCCTACCTGCCCGCGGCCACGCACTCCTACCTCGATCGGGCCGCCACCTCCTTGCGCGAGGCGTCGCAGAACCCCGACGTGCCGGCCCGCTACGCGGCGGCCCACGTGGCTGCGCTGCGCGCCACCGCCGCGCTGCTCGCCGCCCGGGCCCGGCCGCAGCCCGTGTCGGCGCGCCGTCGGGCCCAGAAGAACGCCTGGGTGCTGCTCGCCGAGGTCGCCCCCGAGCTCGGGGAGTGGGCCGCCTTCTTCGCCGCGGGTGCGAGCAAGCGGGCCGCCGCCGAGGCCGGCTCGCGCGGTGCGGTGACCGAGCGTGAGGCCGACGACCTGGTCCGCGACGCCGGACGGTTCCTGGCCGTGGTCGAAGGCTCGCTGGGGTGCGTCCCGGGTCTGGTCTCCTCGCAGGAGCGTTCCTCCGTTGCCTGATCCGTTCGTGCACCTGCACGTGGCCTCGGGCTTCTCCCTGCAGTACGGCGCCTCGCACCCGCACGCGCTGGTCGAGCGGGCCGCGGAGCAGGAGATGGACGCCCTGGCGCTGACCGACCGCAACGGCACCTACGGTGCGGTCCGCTTCGCCAAGGCCTGCCAGGGCGCCGGGATCCGCCCGATCCTCGGGGTGGACCTCGCGGTGGCCCCGGTTGCTCCGGTGGGGGAGGAAGGACGAGATCCGGTCTCGAAACCTCTGGACCCTCCTTCCTCCCGCACGCCGACCCGGGGCGGGGCCTACCGCGACGCCCGGCTGCCCCGGGTCACGTTCCTGGCCGGCGGGCGAGCGGGCTGGGCGCGGCTGTGCCGGCTGGTCTCGGCGACCCACCTGGCCGGCGAGCGTGGCGAGCCGGTGTGCAGCCTCGACCTGGTCGCCGAGCACCTCGGGGGCGAGCGGTGACGTGCTGGTGCTGCTCGGTCCCGCCTCCGAGGTGGGCCGGGCCACCACAGCGCGTCGCCACGATCTCGCCCGAGGGGTGCTCGGGCGCTGGAGCGAGGTGGTCGGTCGCGACTCACTGGTGGTCGAGGTGGTCTCGCACCGGGTCGCCGGCAACGGTCCCGGCTCCTCGCCGCACGCGGCCCGGATGGTCGGGCTGGGGCGGGAGGCCGGGCTGTCGGTGGTGCTCAGCAACGCGGTCCGCTACGCCGACCGGCTCGACGCCCCCACCGCCGACGTGCTCGACGCGGCCCGGCGGCTGGTGCCCCTCGACGTGCGCCACCTCGACCGGAGCAACGCCGAGGGGTTCCTCAAGTCCGGCAAGCAGATGCACGAGGTCGCCGAGGAGGTCTGCCGGCTGGCCGGCCTCGACGGCCGCCGCGAGAGCACCCGGCTGCTCGCGCAGACCCGGGTGGTGGCCGACCGGTGCGTGCTCGACCCGCGGGCCGACCTCGGGCTGGGGGAGGTGCACTTCCCGGAGTTCGCCATCAGCCGGGCCCAGGGGCCGGCGGGTGCACCCCGCCAGCGCGACACCCTGCTGCTGGGCGACGACTCGCCCGCCGACGCAGTGCTGCGCGAGCGCTGCATCTCCGGGATCGGGTGGCGCTACGGCTGGCGGCCCGATGCAGCGGGTCTGGAACCGGCTCGAGGACGAGCTGGAGACGATCCGGGTGCTCGGCTTCGCGTCGTACTTCCTCACCGTCGGCGACGTGAGCGACCTGGTCCGCGACCTCGGGATCCGCTCGGCGGCGCGGGGGTCGGGCGCGGGCAGCCTGGTCAACTACCTGCTCGGGGTCTCCGGGGTCGACCCGATCCGGCACAACCTGTTGATGGAGCGGTTCCTCTCGCCGCTGCGGGCCTCGCTGCCCGACATCGACCTCGACGTCGAGTCGGCCCGCCGCCTGGAGGTGTACGAGGCGATCCTGGACCGCTACGGCGCCGAGAGGTGCGCGTGCGTGTCGATGATGGAGACCTACCGGGTCCGCCACGCCGTGCGCGACGTCGGGGCGGCGCTGGGGATGCCGCCGGCGGAGATCGACGCGATCGCCAAGGCGTTCCCGCACATCCGGGCCCGTGACGCGCGGATGGCGATCCGCGACCTGCCCGAGCTGCGTGGGTCGAGCGTCTTCTCCGGGGTCGGCACCGGACTCTTCTTCGGGCTCGTCGAGCGGCTCGACGGGCTGCCGCGACACATCGCCATGCACCCGTGCGGGGTGCTGCTCTCCGACGCCACCCTGCTCGACCGCACCCCGGTCGAGGCCAGCTTCGCCGGCTACCCGATGAGCCAGTTCGACAAGGACGACGTGGAGGACCTCGGGCTGCTCAAGCTCGACGTGCTCGGCATCCGGATGCAGTCCTCGATGGCGCACGCCGTGGTCGAGATCGAGCGCACCGACGGGGTCCGGATCGATCTCGACGACCGGGCGCAGGTGCCCTTCGACGACCCGACGACCTACCGGATGATCTCCTCGGCCAAGACCCTCGGCGTCTTCCAGATCGAGTCGCCCGGGCAGCGCGAGCTGGTCGGCAAGTCCGGGATCGAGAGCTTCGAGGACATCATCGCCGACATCTCGCTGTTCCGGCCCGGGCCGGTCAAGAGCGACATGATCACGCCGTACCTCGAGGCCAAGCAGGGCTGGTCGATGCCGCTGTTCCTGCACGAGCACCTGCGCCCGATCCTGGGCTGCACCCACGGCGTGGTGGTCTTCCACGAGCAGGTCATCGAGATCGTCGCGCAGTTCACCGGCTGCACGTTCGCCGAGGCCGACGAGTGGCGGCGCGCGCTCGGGGACCCCGAGGGGATGGCGACGACCCGGCTCTGGTTCTTCCCGCGGGCCCTGGCCCGCGGCTACGACGCTGTCGCTGGTGGAGCGGGTGTGGCAGGTGGTCGAGGCGTTCGCCTCGTTCGGCTTCTGCAAGGCGCACGCGGCGGCGTTCGCGCTGCCGACCTACCAGTCGGCCTGGCTCAAGGCGCACTACCCGGCGCACTTCTTGTCCGGGGTGCTCACCCACGACCCCGGGATGTACCCCAAGCGGCTGATCCTCGACGACGCCCGCCAGCTCGGGATCGCGGTGCTCGGGCTCGACGTGAACCGCTCCGCGGACCGGTACGTCGTGGAGCGGCTCGACCCAGGATCCGACCCAGGATCCGACCCAGGATCCGGGCCAGGTCCGGCCGGATCCGGACCCGCCGGGGTCGATGCGCTGGTCGATGGTGCCGCTGCTTCAGGGAGAGCCGGAGTCCGACGGTGCGGAGTGGTCGGGCCGGGGCTGGGGGATCCGGGTCTCGCTGGGTGAGGTCAAGGGGATCACCGACGCCGAGGTGGCCAGGATCGTCGCCGCCCGAGGAGAGGCCCGGACAGGGGGACCGGACGAGGGCCCGGAAGGCTCGCCGTACCTCTCGCTGACCGACTTCTGGCGCCGGGCGCAGGTCTCCCGCCCGGTGGCCGAGCGGCTGGTGCAGGCCGGTGCGCTCGACGGGGTCTACGGGATCGGCGGTTCCGAGGGGCTGGGGCGTCGCGGCCGGGTCACCCGGCGTGACCTGCTGCTCCAGGTCGCCGACCTCGACCGGCACGGCCGGGCGGTCGAACGCGCCGCTCGTGGCCGGCCCGGCCGGTCCCGCCGCTCGTCCGTCTCCCGGGCAGCACCGGGCCGGATCCCGATCTCGGGCCAGGAGACGAGCGGCGGTCGTGACGCCGTCCGCGAGCGGGCCGCGGCGCAGGCGCGCACCGCCCGACCGGTGACCCCGGTGACCTCGGTCCAGCTCGCGCTCGAGCTCGGCGACGGTCCCGACTCCTGGCCGGGCGGGGGCGAGTCGAGCGGGCTGCCCGAGATGAGTGCTGCCGACCGGGTGCGGGCCGAGCTCGACGTCCTCGGGCTCGACGTCAGCCGCCACGTGCTCGACTTCCACCAACGTTTCCTCGACGACCTCGCGGTGGTCCGTTCGACCCACCTGCTCGACCAGCGCAGCCGGGCCGAGATCCTGGTCGCCGGGGTCAAGGTCGCCACCCAGACGCCGCCGATCCGCACCGGTCGGCGGGTGATCTTCCTGACCTTGGACGACGCCACCGGCCCGGTCGACGCGACCTTCTTCGACAGCGTCCAGGGGCCCTACGCCGCGACGGTGTTCGGTTCCTGGCTGCTGGTGGTGCGTGGCGTCGTACGCCGGACCGGTCGGCGCGGCATCTCGTTGCGAGCCACCGGGGCCTGGGACCTCGGTGCGCTCAGCGACCTCTGGGCGGCCGAGGGCACCGACGCCGCCCTGGCCGAGCTGGACCGGGTGCCCGTGGGGCCGGGTGCCGATCTCGGCCACGATCCAGGGCCGTCGGCCCAACGGGTCCTGGTGCACTCGAGCGGCTTCCGGATGTCGCCCTACGCCGACATCAAGCCGGCCGGTCAGTCTCCGGGCGCGGTCACCGGTGAGGTCGCCCGCAAGCTGTGGCACCGCAGTCCCGGGAGCACCGGATGAGAGGGTTGACGACATGGCCATCCCGCCCGTCCGTCCGTCCGAGCGTCCGTTCGAGCGGCGCACCGCAGCCCGCACCGCGGTGGTCTGGGAGTCCGTGCAGCGGGTGCTCGGTGACCCCGAGGACCGGCAGGACGAGCAGCAGGTGGTCGACATCGGCGGCGGCACCGGTGGGTTCGCGGTCCGGCTGGCCGGACTCGGTCATCGCGTCACCGTGGTCGACCCCAGCCCCGACGCGCTTGCCGCGCTGTCTCGGCGAGCGGCTGAGAACGACGTCGCCGACCGGGTCAGCGCCCAGCAGGGCGACCTCGCTGACCTGCTCGACCTGGTGCCCGAGCGGTCCGCGGACCTCGTGCTGTGCCACGGGGTCCTCGGCATCGTCGACGACCCGGCGGCCGCCCTGGCCACCATCGGGCGGCTGCTGCGTCCCGGTGGCACCCTGTCCCTGCTGGTCGCCCAGCGCTACTCCGCTGTGCTGGCTCGGGCGATGGCCGGACACTTCAGTGCGGCCCACGCGGTGCTCGACCCTCCGGCCGACGCCCGTCCCGAGCCGGGTGAGCGTCGGTTCACCGCCCCGGAGATCACCGACCTGCTGGGCGGTGCCGGACTCGACGTCTCGGCCATCCAGGGGGTCCGGGTCTTCGCCGACCTGGTGCCCGGGTCGCTGCTCGACCTCGAGCCCGGCGGCACGTCCGCCCTGCTCGAGCTGGAGCGGGCCGTGGCCGATCGCCCGGAGTTCCTCACCCTCGCCGCGCAGCTGCACGTGCTCGCCCGGCACTGATCCCGGCACTGATCCCGGCACTGATCCCGTCGTTGCGCCCGGCCCTGGCGGGGTGGCGCCCCGGTGAGCCCCGACCGCTCTGCCGGGTGCCGGATCCTGCACGCCGACATGGATGCCTTCTTCGCTGCGGTGGCGATCCGCGACCGGCCCGACCTGGCCGGGTTGCCGGTGATCGTGGGTGGCGGGCACCGCGGGGTGGTGCTCTCGGCGACCTACCAGGCCCGCCGTTTCGGCGTGCACTCGGCGATGCCGATGGGTCGGGCCCGCCGGATCTGTCCACAGGCGGTGGTGCTCAGCCCCGACTACACCGACTTCGAGTCCGTCTCGGCCTCGGTGATGGAGATCTTCCGACAGCTCACCCCGACCGTCGAGGCGCTCTCGCTGGACGAGGCCTTCCTCGAGGTCTCGGGGTCCGTGCGCCGCTCCGGCTCACCGCTGCAGATCGCCGAGCAGCTGCGCGCCCAGGTCTACGACGAGCAGCGGATCACCTGTTCGGTCGGGATCGCCGACTCCGCCTCGGTGGCCAAGCTGGCCAGCCGGCGGGCCAAGCCCGACGGGGTGCTCGTCGTCCCTCCCGAGGAGGTGACCGGCTTCTTGCACCCGCTCGACGTCGGTGAGCTGTGGGGCGTGGGGGAGAAGACCCGTGCCGCCCTGCACCGGCTGGGACTGTTCACGGTCGGCGATGTCGCGCACACCCCGCGCCCGACGCTGCAGCGCGCGCTCGGGCCGCACCAGGGTGCGCACGTGCACGCCCTGGCCTGGGGTGAGGACGATCGCGCGGTCGTGGCGCGGCGCGGTGTGCACGAGCCGGACAAGAGCATGGGGGCCGACGAGACGTTCGCCCGGGACACCGACGACCGGGAGGTGGTGCGCCGTGAGCTGCTCCGGCTCTCGGCCAAGGTGGCCGGGCGGATGCGCGCCGCGGGGCTCGCCGGTCGCACCGTCACCCTGCGGGTCCGCTTCGCCGACTTCACCACGATCACCCGTTCCCGGACCCTGCTCGAGGCCACCGACATCACCACCGAGGTGCACGCCACGGCCTGCTCGCTGTACGCCGCGCTCGGCCTGCAGCGGGCCCGGATCCGGCTGGTCGGGGTGCGGGTCGAGGGCCTGGTGCCGCGGGCCGCGGTGCACCACCAGCTGGTGCTCGGGGCCAGGGAGCGTGGCTGGGCGGAGGCCGATCGTGCCGTCGACGCGGCCGTGCTGCGGTTCGGCAGCCACGCGGTACGCCCCGCGACGCTGATCATGGGGGAGGGGGCCTAGTGGTCCGTCTGCGACATATCGCGCGGAGCCCCGCCCAGTCCCGGCGGGCTACGTTGTCGGCACTCGGAGCAACCCGCTGCGCTCTCGAACCTCCGTCTTGCCCGACGGGTGCCGGACGACGCTCCTCCTCCCGCGCTACTTCGCAGCCACACCACGAGGGCGATCCGGCCGGGACCGGTGAGGACGAGCCGGCCAGGCCCGGAAGCCACCCGTTGGCACACAATTGCGGAATTTTTGATCCTCGCCTACCAAGCGCAACCACCCCTGCCTACACTTGGAGCGTTGATCGGTTCCGATGGAGGTTCTCCGTGCCACTCTCCGACGAAGAGATGCGCCTGCTGGAGCAAATGGAGCGCGCCCTCGTCGAGGAGGACCCCAAGTTCGCCTCCACGTTGCGTGGCACTCGATTTGCCCGTGCTACCCGTGCCCGGATCGCTGTGGCCTCGGTGGCCTTCATCATCGGCGTCGCGCTCCTGATGACCGGTGCCGTGATGGGTGACCGGGTGGGCATCGTCGTGGGCATCGTCGGATTCGTGCTGATGCTGGCCTCGGCCACCATCGGCCTCGCCGCCTGGCGTGGTCGGCAGAGCGCACCCGAACAGGGCGGACCCGCCGACGCGGCCGCGGGCGACTCCCCGAACGGACTCAGCGTCCTGCAGGGCGGCAAGTCGGCTCGTAGGTCCAAGCGCAGCTCGGCGCGGGAGTCGGGGCGCGGCACTGGCCGCAAGCCCAGGACCAACGGCACCTTCATGCAGCGCTTCGAGCAGCGCTGGCAGCGTCGTCGCGACCAGAACGGCGGCTTCTGAGCCTTCGCTCGTCCGCGGCCCTGCGCCACGACGCGCACGGTCAGGCACGATCACGGTGCGCATCCGCTCGACCGCGCCTGGTGACGGACGGTCTCGTCGCGCGTCCGCGCTCCGACGATGAGGGGGTTGCGCTCGGGCCCGGGTCGTTGCCACAACCCACCGTGGTGGAGGTGCGGGGCCCGCCGACGCGCCACGTCCGACCGGTCGCCGGGTCGATCAGCGGCGTCGGGGGAACCACCGGGCGCGGCGCGCCACTCGGGGGTCGGCGCAGTCGTACGCCGCGGCCCGCCAGCGGGCGACGTCGGCGCGCGTCCGCTCCCGCACCTGGGCGGGATCCGAGCCGTCCGGCCGGGCGTAGCGGGTCAGCTCGACGAACCTGACCACCTGCTCGAGTGCCTGCTGGGCCTCCGGTTCGCTCACCGAGGCCCGGACCCGCACGCCGTTGGTGCGCACCGAGGAGGTGTCGGACCACCCCAGGTCGAGATCGCGAGCGGTCTCGCGCACCTCGTCCCACGCGGTGTCGGCGATGGCCCGAGGATCCTGCGCGCCGGCCCAGCGGCGCTGGTGCTGGCGCCGCCGCAGCAGCCGCGGCAGGGCGAGGAGCACCCCGATGAGCACCAGCGCCAGCAGTCCCACCCCGACCCACAGCACGACCAGGTGACCCGAGTGCTCGGTGCCCGTGCTGCTGGTCGCGTCCGGCGTGGGCTGGGCCCGCTCCGGCGTGGGGGAGGCCTCCGGGGTGGGTGCGGTGCTCGGGGCCGGCGCGGCCTGCTGCTCGGTGTACGACGGGGCGCTCCCGGTGCGGATGCCCGGAGTCGGCTCGAACCGGGTCCAGCCCTGACCCGGGAAGTACAGCTCCGGCCAGGCGTGCAGGTCGCGTGAGCTGAAGGTGTAGCTGCCGACCGAGGTCTGCTCGGGCTGGAGGAAGCCGACCGACACGCGGGCCGGGATCCCCAGGCTGCGGGCCATCACCGTCATCGCTGCGGCGAACTGCTCGCAGTAGCCCACGCGATCACTGGTGATGAACCGGCTCAGGGTGTCGATTCCGTTGCCCGGAGCTGGCTCGGTGCTGTAGGTGAAGCCGCCCGAGGATCGGAACCACTCCTGCAGCGCGACCGCCCGGTCCCAGTTGTTGCCCGCGCCGCGGCTGACCCGCTTCGCGGTGTCGACGAAGACCCGGGGCAGGTTGGAGGGCAGAGCGGTCATCGCGCTCCGCACGCCGGCCGGAGCCGGTCCTGCGGCCCGCGCGGCGACCGGATCGACCTTCGGGGTGAACGTGCGGACCTGGTAGCCCAGCCCGGCGGCGGTGCCCCGGGTCGAGAGCACGTCCAGGGTGTCGGGATCGTAGCGCCAGGTGGGGTCGACGTCGACGGACGTCGTGGGGGTGGGCAGCGGCAGCCAGCTGCTCTTGAAGCTCGAGAGCACGTCGACCTGCCAGGTCTGGCTCGAGGTGACGTTCTTGCGCGAGAGACCTTTCGGGAACGGCAGCCCGCCCTCGACCGGTTCGGTGTTCGACCTGGAGCGGCTCGAGGGGGTCCAGGCCTTGCCGGTGAAGTCGTCGAGCACGGTCAGGCGCAGGTACTCCGGGTCGGCGCCCCTGGGTGCCTTGATCCGCACCAGCGCGATGTCGGCGTCCTGGCGCAGGTTGCGACGCATGTCGAGCAGCGGGTTGTTCAGGTTCAGCGCCGAGCCGTCACCGTCGCCGCTGCCGTCGTCGCCGTTGAGCAACCGACCCTCGGCGCCCACGCCGCCCGTGAGGACCAGCGCCGTGACCACGCTGATCCCCGCGATCACGGCCGCGGCGGGGAGCAGCTGGCCCAGGTCGGGACGGTGGGTCCACGCATCGCGGCGACCGGCCTCCCGGACCGCCAGCAGGGCCAGCCAGCCCACGGCGGTGCCGATGAAGACCAGCGGGTTGATCGGCGTGATCAGCACGCTCGCGGCGATGGTGACGACCAGGAGCAGGGGAAGGCCGGCCAGGGCGGGCTGCCGCGCGCCGCAGACCGCCAGGTCGACGGCCAGGATGATGCCGACCCCACCCAGGGTGATCAGGAAGTGGTACTCCGGGTGCGCGACGGAGACCGGTGAGTAGTAGCGCTGCGAGGCGAGGATGCCGTCGCCGATCTCCGCGACCAGCGTCTGCACCGCTCCCGGTCGCGGGATCCACGTGCCGGTGAGGCCGTGCATCAGCCAGATCAGCAGCACCAGCAGCTGCACGGGTACGGCGGTCCAGGCCCGCCCGGTGCTGCGGCGTACGGCCCAGCCGATCACGGCGACGAGGAGCCCGGCCACGACCAGCGGGCGGGAGATCCGGCCGGGGTCCTGAGCCAGCCCGCGCCAGGCGAGTACCGAGACCCAGGCCGTCGCCGCGGCCAGCAGGGCGACCAGCAGGCTGCGCAGAGGGTCGCCGACCCCGGGTGAGGACGGGCCGAGAGGGGAGACCGGGGTGGGGCCGTAGGCGACCGCGCCCGACCCTGCTGCCGGACCTCGCCCGCCCGAGCGGGGGAGCAGCGGTGTCGCGCTCATGCGTCGAACCTCTCCCAGGCGCCGGCCACGTCGTCGCCCTTGACCAGCAGCTCGGCTCGCCAGCCGATCTCCTCCAGCCAGGTCGTGGCCGCGCCCCGGCGCCCGCCTGCCGCCTCCTGGGCCCGACCACCCCAGCCCGCGGTGTCCAGGGCGATCGCGAGGGACTGGCCGGCCACCATGGAGAAGCGCGACCACCACTGCCGGTCGCGCTCGAGGACGACCGGGTCGCCGATCACCCCGGTGCCCAGCACGGCGACCACCACGCCGCCGACGAGCTCGTCGTCGATCGGCACGTCGGGCAGCGTGGTCGACTCGGACAGCGCGAGCCCCGCCAGCTCGGCGAGCACCGCTCGCACCCCCGCGTCGTAGCCGGCGTCGGCGGTGCCCGCCTCGTAGGTGCCCGATCCGGTCACCAGTCGCACGTGGTAGCCGCGATCGGCCAGGTGGGCCACGACCGAAGCGGCGACCGTCACCGCAGTCTCGAGTGACGAGCCGCCCCCGGCGCCGCGGTGCGCGGCCGCGCGGTCGTCGAGCAGGACGGTGGCACGGGGCTGCCAGAGCTGTTCCTCGTTGCGCACCATCAGCTCACCGAGCCGGGCGGTCGTCGGCCAGTGCACCCGTCTCAGGTCGTCGCCACGTCGGTAGGTGCGGACCGCGGCATCGGCCACGGTCCCGGTGGAGTAGGCGCGGGGGTGCTCCTCACCGGAGGAGTTCCCCTCGCCCAGGAGCCGGATCGCCGGCAGCGGCAGCACAGCGGGGAGCACCAGCAGCTCGTGGGTACCGGGCACCTCACGGCGCAGCTCCATCATCCCGAACGGCTCGCGGTGGCGGACCTCGACCGGACCGAGCCGGTAGCGACCGCGGAGCTCGGGGTGCACCTCGTACTCCAGCCGGGTGGACTGGCCGCCGTCGAGACGAGGCAGCGCGAAGCGCGGGCGGTTGCCCAGCGAGTGGGGGATCTGCTCCTCGACCAGCAGCGTGCCCGGCTGCCGGCCCGCGTTGGTGATGGAGAGCATGACCAGACCGGTCTCGCCGACCGAGATCTCCTCGGGCCGAGACGTGCGTTCGACCTGCAGCTGGGGGCGAGCCGCCAGCACGAACCCGAGGGCGGCGAGGGGGACGACCGCGACCAGGACCCCCACGCGCACCAGGTCTCGCTCGAGCAGGACGATGCCGCACACGGCGGCGGTGATGCCGGAGGTGAGGAAGCCGCGCCCGCGCACCGTCAGCGAGCGGAAGCCGACGGCGAGGCTAGAAAGGACACGCGGGGAACGGCTCACCCGGCCGGCACCTGGGCGAGGAGCTCCGAGAGGATCTTGGTCGCCGTGCGCCCGGAGGTCGCGGCCTCCCGGGTGGGGATCAACCGGTGGGTCAGCACGTGCGGCGCCAGGTCGAGCACGTCGTCGGGGATCACGTAGTCGCGACCCTGGAGCGCGGCCAGGGCCTTGGCGGCGCGGACGAGGTGCAGCGTGGCGCGTGGCGACGCGCCCAGGCGCACCTCGCGCGTCCTCCGGGTCGCGTCGGCGATGGCCACGGCATAGCGGTGCACGTCCGGGGAGGAGTTCACCGTGCGCACCGCCGCGATCATCCGGCGTACGTCGTGGGCACGGGCGACCGGTCGCACCCGTTCGAGCGGGCTCACCGCGGAGGAGTGAGCCTCGAGCATCGCCATCTCGGCGCTCGCACCCGGGTATCCCATCGAGGCCCGGGCCATGAAGCGGTCGCGCTGGGCCTCGGGCAGGGCGTAGGTGCCCTCCATCTCGACCGGGTTCTGGGTGGCCACCACCAGGAACGGCGCCTCGAGAACGTACGTCGTCCCGTCCACCGTGACCTGGCGCTCCTCCATGCCCTCCAGCAGCGCCGACTGGGTCTTGGGCGAGGCGCGGTTGATCTCGTCACCGACCACGATGTTGCCGAAGATCCCGCCGGGGCGGAACTCGAAGTCGCGCGTCTCCTGGTTGTAGATCGAGACCCCGGTGACGTCGGAGGGAAGCAGGTCGGGGGTGAACTGGATCCGCCGGACGGTGCCGTCGATCGTGCGGGCGAGGGCCTTGCTCAGCATCGTCTTGCCGACCCCGGGGACGTCCTCGATCAGCAGGTGACCCTCGGCGAGCAGGACCACCAGCGCCAGGCGGGTCACCGAGGGCTTGCCCTCGATCACCCGCTCGACCTCGCTCTGGATCAGGCCGGCGATCCGGGCGACCTCGTCCAGGGCGACCGGTTCGGCGCCGAGCGTGGAGCCCTCCACGGGGGCGGTGCCGCGCGGGGTCGACTGCGTCGTGCTCACGGATGGGACCTCTCTCGGCGACCGGAGAGCACCCGGGCGGACAGCTCGGGCGCGTGGGACCAGTCAACAACATCGGCCAACCGGGCGGCCGGTGCCGACCACGAGGGCCGGTCCGGCGCGGCACGAGGAGGTGGTGGAGCGGGCCTGGGGAGGGGTCCTGCGGTGGGGAGCGGTGGGGAGACACGTGGGGCGTGGTGGTTGACGGTGGGGCAAAGTGGAGTAATGTGGAGCGCAGTGGAGGAGACGAGGGTCTCCGTGGAGGTGTCGGGTGGCCGCGAGGTACTTCACCGGCACCTTCAACCCCAAGCTCGACGAGAAGGGCCGGCTCTTCCTGCCCGCGAAGTTCCGTGTACTGCTGACGGAGGACGTGATGGTCGCGCCAGGACAGGACCACTGCCTCAACGTCTGGTCGATGGACGGCTTCGAGGCGATGACCGCGGAGCTGAACCGCAAGAGCCAGTCGGACCGGGCGACCCGCGAGCACATCCGTTACCTGTACTCGAACTCCTTGGACATGCAGCCCGACAAGCAGGGCCGGATCACGCTCGCGGCCGGCATGAAGCGCTACGCCGGGATCGACCGCGAGGTGATCGTGTCCGGGGTGATGGACCACGTCGAGATCTGGAACCCGCTGGCCTGGACCGAGCGGGACGCCGGCGCCGAGCAGAGCTTCGCCAACCTCGACGGCCCCTTCGGCTTCGTCGAGCCCTAGTCGCACCACCGCAGCCAGCTCCACGGCACAACTTCACAGGCACACAACTTCACAGGGCACGCGCAGGACGAGGCTCGCGTCCGCTCGGTCGGGACTCCCGTCCACTCTCTGACACACCTTCCCCGGTGCCAGAACGTGACGAGACACCCCGAGCGGACGGAGAACCTGGCTCTGCGCGTGCCGGCCCGATGGGCCACCAGCACGACCACCAACGACCACCGAACAGCAGCGACGAGGGGGAGCACGGACGATGAGTGGCTCCTCGCCGACCCGGGTGCTCCGCACGGTGCGCCCCACCGGCCACACCTCCGGGCCGACCAGGCGGGTCCGCGAACAGGTGCGAGACCAGGTGCTGGTGATGCTCTTCACCCTCGGCGCCTCGGCCCTGCTCACGCTCGCGCTGACGGTGCTCGCGCGATGAGTCCTTCCGGCCACGTCCCGGTGCTCCTGGAGCGCGTCGTCGGACTGGTCGCCCCCGCGTTGCAGCACGACGAGGCCGTCCTGGTCGACGCCACCCTCGGTCTCGGTGGTCACGCCGAGGCGGTGCTGCAGCGCTGTCCGCGGGCCCGGGTGATCGGCGTCGACCGTGACCCGCACGCGCTCGAGCGGGCCGGTGCACGACTCGCGGCGTACGGCCAGCGGCTCACCCTGGTGCACGCGGTATACGACGAGATCGCGGACGTGGTCGCCGACCAGGGCCTGGCCCACGTCGACGCCGTGCTCTTCGACCTCGGGGTCTCCTCGATGCAGCTGGACGTGCGCGAGCGTGGCTTCGCCTACGCCGAGGACGCGCCCCTGGACATGCGGATGGACGACACCACCGGTCCCACCGCGGCCGACGTGCTCAACGACTACTCCGAGCAGGACCTGTCCCGGCTGCTCCGGGCGTGGGGGGAGGAGAAGTTCTCCCGCCAGATCGCGCGGGCGGTGGTCCGGGCCCGGGCCGAGGAACCCTTCACCTCCTCCGCGCGGCTGGTCGAGCTGATCCGGTCCACGATCCCGGCGCCGGCGCGGCGTACGGGCGGCCATCCCGCCAAGCGCACCTTCCAGGCCCTGCGGATCGAGGTCAACGACGAGCTGGGCGCACTGCGCCGCGCCGTGCCGGCCGCGATCGACGCGGTGGCCCTCGACGGACGGGTCGTGGCGATGAGCTACCACTCGCTCGAGGACCGGTTGGTCAAGCAGGCCTTCACGGCGCTCACCCGCAGCACCGCACCGCACGACCTGCCGGTCGTGCCGGAGGCCTACCAGCCGCGGCTGCGGCTACTGACCCGCGGGGCCGAGCAGGCCTCCCGCGAGGAGATCGAGGACAACCCTCGCGCGGCGTCGGTGCGCCTGCGCGCGGTCGAACGCATCCGGGAGGCGGCATGAGCCAGTCAGCACTGACCAACCCAACGCCCAGCAGTCCGAGGGGCGCGGAGGCCGGCTCCGCCCTGCGGGCACCGGCATCGCGGGTGCCGCGCTTCGCCGACGCCGCCGTCACGCGAGCCCGGTTGAGCCTGGTCGGCCCGAGTCGTAACGAGAGCCCGCTCGGCCCGTTCGTCATCCTGCTCTTCGTGCTGATGGTCGGCGGCGTCGCCGGCCTGCTGGCCTTCAACACCTCCATGCAGCAGAACTCGTTCAAGGCGACCAGCCTGGAGAAGCAGGCGTCCGCGCTCACCGCGAAGCAGCAGTCGCTGCAGATCGACCTCGCCGACCTCAGCGATCCGCAGGCGCTCGCGGTCCGCGCCAAGGCGCTCGGCATGGTCCTCCCGGTCGACCCGGCCTTCATCCGGCTCTCCGACGGACGCGTCCTCGGGGACCCGCAGCCCGCCACCCCCGACGCTGCGATGCGGATCAACCCGTTGCCCGCGGCCAAGCCCAAGGTGCTCGCGCCGGCCCCGAAGGTGATCAAGGTGCACGCCCATCCTCCGCGTGGCACCGACCGTCCGGTGCAGTCGGTGACCGATGATCGGACGAAGCCGAGGAAGAAGACGGACGGAGGGCAGCAGTGAGGCGTCCCCAGCTCGGGATCACAGGGTGGTCCCCGCCCGGTGTCGGTGCACAAGCGACTGCGGGTGCTGATGCTGGTCGTCGTGATGGTGCTCTCCTTGTTCGGGGCGCGGCTCTTCCAGCTCCAGGGCGTGGATCCCCAGGCGTACGCCGCGAAGGCCCGTGCCGCCGGGGCCGAGACGGTCCCGCTGCCCGCCCGGCGCGGCACCATCGAGGACCGCACCGGCACGGCGCTCGCCGACTCGGTCGACGGCCGGATGCTGATCGCGGACCCGTCCGCCACCAAGAAGTACGCCACGACGATCGCGCGGATCCTGGCCGACCGGCTCGCGCTGGACTACTTCTCGACGCTGGCCGAGCTGCGCAAGGACGGGCGCTACCAGATGATCGAGCGCCGGGTGCCCTCGACGCTGGCGACCAAGGTGGTCGCCCAGATCCAGACCGCGGTGAAGAAGCAGATCACCGACCCCGGGCTCAAGGACGCCCCCTTCGTGGGCGTCTACACCCGCGCCGACCCGGTGCGGACCTACCCGGCGGGGGACATCGGGGCCAACGTGCTCGGCTTCCTCGACAACGCGAACAAGGCCCGGTCGGGCCTGGAGCAGTCCTTCGACACGTGGCTCAAGGGCCAGGACGGCGCCGAGACCTTCGAGGTCGGCGACGGCAACCGGATCCCGCTCGGCGACAATTCCGAGACCAAGCCCCGCAACGGCAAGGACCTCCGCCTCACCATCGACCGGGACACCCAGTGGTACGTCCAGCGGGTGCTGCGCACCGCGGTGCAGTCCTCGGGGGCGTCCAGCGGCTCCGCCGTGGTGATGCGCACCGGCACCGGTGAGGTGCTCGCGCTGGCCGACTACCCGACCTACGACGCGAACGACCCCGGTGCCGGGGGTGTCGAGGGCGACTTCCACACCGGCAGCCAGGCGCTGAGCAGCACCTACGAGCCGGGATCGGTGGAGAAGGTGCTCACCTTCGGCTCGCTGCTCGACGCGCACAAGGTCTCCCCGACCACGCAGATCACGGTGCCGCCGACCCTGAAGGTGCAGGACGCCACCATCCACGACTACTTCGTGCACGACACCCTGCACCTGACCGCGACCGGGGTGATCGCGAAGTCGTCGAACATCGGCACGGTCCTGTCCACGACGCAGATCTCGGCGCAGCGCCTGCGCGGCTACCTGACCCGGTTCGGCCTGGGCTCGACGACCAACATCGGGCTGCCCCAGCAGAGCGGGGTGGTGCCGGCCCTCGACGAGAACAACAGCTGGCCGGCGCTGTCCCGCGCGACGATCGCGTTCGGCCAGGGCATCTCGGTCAACACCCTGCAGATGGCGACCGCCGTCAACGCCGTCGCCAACGGCGGGGTCCTGGTCACGCCCAGCCTGGTCAAGGGCTCGGCCACCACGGACAAGGGCAACGAGGTCGGCACCGACCACGCGACGACGCGGCGGGTGATCTCGAGGCAGGCGGCCACCCAGATGGCCCGGATGATGCAGTCGGTCCCCAATCCCGAGACCGGCACCGCACCTGGCGCCCAGGTGCCCGGCTACGTGGTGTCCGGCAAGACCGGTACCGCCCAGCGGGTCGGGGCGAAGTGCAAGTGCTACAACGGCACCTTCACCACCTCCTTCGCGGGGTTCGTGCCCTCCGACAAGCCGGCCTTCACCGTCTACGTCGTGGTCCAGGACCCGAAGAACGGTGGCGGCGGTGGCTCGATCGGCGGCCCGGCGTTCTCCAAGATCGAGTCCTTCCTGCTCCAGCGGTACGGCGTGGCACCGACGGGGACGAAGCCGGCGAACCTGCCCATCGAGTGGTGAGCGGACCGGCTTCGATAGCGTCGAGCGCATGTCCGTGACCAGCACGACGCGACCGGTGCCGCCGGTGCGTACCCGCCTCACGGACCTGCTCGGGTGGCTGGGCCTGACCGGCGGCGCGGACGCTGTCGAGGGCTCCCCGGCCGTGGAGGTCACCGGGTTGAGCCTGAGCTCCAACCGGGTCGAGCCCGGCGACCTGTACGCCGCCCTCCCGGGCGCGCGGGCGCACGGCGCGTCGTTCGCGGAGCAGGCGGTGCAGGCCGGTGCGGTGGCCGTCCTGACCGATCCGGCAGGGGCCGACCAGCTCGCCGCCACCGGTGCGCTCGACGCGAGCGTCCCGGTCCTGGTCGTCGACGACCCGCGGGAGCGGCTCGGGGACCTCGCGGCCCGGCTCTACGGCCATCCGGCGGACGGGCTGACCCTGATCGGCGTCACCGGCACCCAGGGCAAGACCACCACGACCCGGCTGGCCGAGTCGGGGATGGAGCGAGCCGGGATCACCGCCGCCGTGGTCGGCACGGTCGGCACCCGGATCGCGGGCACCGAGGTGCACACCACCCTGACCACCCCCGAGGCACCCGACCTGCACGCGCTGTTCGCCGTGATGCGACAGCACGACGTGACAGCGTGCGCGATGGAGGTCTCCAGCCATGCGCTGGTCAAGGGCCGCGTCGACGGCGTGGTCTTCGACGTCGCGGTCTTCACCAACCTGGGCCGGGACCACCTCGACTTCCACGCCGACGTGGAGGACTACTTCGCCGCGAAGGCCTCGCTGTTCACGCCCGAGCGGGCCAGACGGGCCCTGATCAACGTCGACGACGCCTACGGGCGCCGGCTGCTGGGGATGACGGTGCTCCCGACCCGGACGTTCTCCTCGAGCGGAGCCGACGCGGACTGGCGGGCCACCGACGTGGTGGCGACCCCGGAGGGCACGGACTTCGTGGTGCACGGCCCGGGTGGGGCGAGGTTCCCGGCCCGTTCGCCGTTGGCCGGCGACTTCAACGTGGCCAACACGCTGGCCGCCGTGGCCGCCGTCGGGGGAGGCGGGACTGGACGCCGTCGCGGTGGCGGCCGCGATCGGGGCCGGCGGCGGTGTGCCCGGACGCCTCGAGCGGATCGACGCCGGGCAGGACTGGCTCGGCATCGTCGACTACGCCCACAAGCCCGACGCCGTGCAGGCGGCCCTCGGTGCGCTGCGACCCCTGACCCGCGGACGCCTGCTCGTGGTGCTGGGGGCCGGTGGTGACCGGGACACCGGCAAACGGCCGCTGATGGGCGAGGTCGCCGGCCGGCTCGCGGACGTCCTGGTGGTCAGCGACGACAACCCGCGCTCGGAGGACCCGGGCCGGATCCGCGCCGAGATCCTGGCCGGGGTGGACGACGACGCCCTGGCCGAGGTGCACGAGGTGGCCGGCCGGCGCGCGGCGATCGCACTCGCGGTCTCGATGGCCGGCGAGGGCGACACGGTGCTGGTGGCCGGCAAGGGCCACGAGAGCGGCCAGGAGGTGGCAGGGGTCGTGCATCCCTTCGACGACCGCGAGGTGCTGCGCGACCTGGTCGCGCAGCAGCTGGCCCACGGTCCTAGCCGAAGTCCTGGCCAGGATTCCGGCCGGCCGGGCACGCCATGACCAGCCGCCGGGGTCACGACAGCTCAGCCGGCGGGTGGGATTCGCCACTCCGCGCTGCGCGGCTGCACGGGACAGCCCGGATCGTGCGCGAAACTGTTGCCGTGCACCGCGGCGCCCGAGCCGGTCGCGGGGATCACCACTGCTCAGCTCGGGCATCCCTGCGGAGAGGAGCCCGGCGATGAAGGGTGTGCTGCTCGCCGGAGGACTCTCCTTGCTCTTCACCCTGATCGGCACCCGCGTGGCGATCAGGGTGCTGGCCGAGCGCGGCTTCGGCCAGCTGATCCGCGAGGACGGCCCGACCAGCCACCAGGTCAAGCGCGGCACCCCCACCATGGGCGGGCTCGTGATCGTGCTCTCCAGCGTGGTCGGCTACTTCCTGGCCAAGCTGATCACCGGCAACGGTCCGACCTGGTCGGCGCTGCTGATCCTCTTCCTGTACGTCGGGCTCGGCTTCGTCGGCTTCCTCGACGACTTCATCAAGATCTCCAAGCAGCGCAACCTCGGCCTGCGCAGCAAGGCCAAGTTCGTCGGCCAGACCGTGATCGCGGTCGTCTTCGCGGTGGCCTGCCTGCTGCCGCAGCTGGCCGACTCCAAGGGCCAGACGCCGGGCAGCCGGGCGATCTCGTTCATCCGCGACAACGACAACCTGGTGCTGCCGATGGTGGTGGCGGTGATCTTCATCGTGGTGCTGATCGCCGGTGCCTCGAACGCGGTCAACCTCACCGACGGCCTCGACGGGTTGGCCACCGGGGCCTCGACGATGGTGTTCGGTGCGTACACGCTGGTGAACATCTGGCAGAACAACCAGGACTGCGAGCGCGCCGTGTCCACCTCGGCCTGCTACGAGGTGCGTGACCCGCTCGACCTCGCGGTGGTGGCGGCCGCGATCACCGGCGCCTGTTTCGGGTTCCTGTGGTGGAACGCCTCCCCGGCCCAGATCTTCATGGGGGACACGGGTTCGCTGGCCCTGGGTGGCGCGATGGCCGGTCTCGCCGTGATGACCCGCACCGAGTTCCTGCTGGCGCTGCTGGGCGGACTGTTCGTGATCCAGACCTTCTCGGTGATCCTCCAGGTCGGCTTCTTCAAGGCCACCCGGGGCAAACGGCTCTTCCGGATGGCGCCGCTGCACCACCACTTCGAGCTGCTGGGCTGGGACGAGGTGACCGTCGTGATCAGGTTCTGGATCATCACGGGCCTGTTCGTCGCCGCCGGGCTGGGGGTCTTCTACGCCGAGTGGGTGGCGGGTGCGTGAGCCAGAGTGAGCCCAGAGTGAGCCCAGGAGCCGGCCAGTGATGCGGGACGTCTCCGACCTCACCCGGAGCTCGGAGTGGAGCGGCGTGCGGGTGGTGGTGGCCGGCTTCGGGGTCTCGGGCTACGCCGCTGCCGACAACCTGACCTTCCTCGGCGCCTCGGTCACGGCGCTGGACGAGTCCGACGCCGGCTCGCGGGGCGAGCAGGGGGCGCTGCTGGAGAGCCTGGGGGCGCAGGTCCGCCTCGGTGCGGGAAGCACGGCGACCCTGCCCGACGACGTCGACCTGGTCGTCACTTCGCCCGGCTGGGGTCCGCGGTCCCCGCTGCTGGCGCAGGCCGTGGCCCGCGGCGTACCGGTGTGGGGCGAGGTCGAGCTGGCCTGGCGCCTTCGCGACGTCGTGCCTGAGACCGGCCGCCCGACCCCCTGGCTGGCGGTGACCGGGACGAACGGCAAGACCACGACGGTCCAGATGCTCGAGGCGATGCTGCGCGCGGCCGGTCTGCGCACGGTCGCCGCCGGCAACGTCGGGCTGCCCCTGACCGAGGCGGTGATGGACCCGCAGCCCTTCGACGTCCTCGCGGTGGAGCTGTCCAGCTTCCAGCTGCACTGGCGGCCTCCGGCGGACGGCACCCGGTCCGGATGGAGTCGGCCGCCGTGCTGAACCTCGCCGAGGACCACCTGGACTGGTACGACGTCCCCGGCGCGACGCCCGAGGCGGCGATGTCGGCGTACGCCGCGGACAAGGGCCGGGTGTACGCCGGCGTGGAGCGGGCCTGCGTCTACAACGTCGCGGACCCGGCCACCGAGGAGCTGGTGCGCGAGGCCGACGTCACCGAGGGCGCCCGGGCGGTCGGCTTCACCCTCGGCACCCCGGCCGTGGGGATGCTCGGTGTGGTCGACGACGTGCTTGTGCGACCGGGCCTTCGTCGCGGAGCGCCGGACCAGCGCGGCGGAGCTGTGCACCCTGGCCGACCTCGCCCAGGACGGGCACGGCCGCGCCGCACTACGTCCAGAACGCGCTGGCCGCCGCCGCGCTGGCCCGGTCCCACGGCGTACCCGCGGAGGCGGTGCGGGAGGCGCTGCGCGACGTTCCGGCCCGACGGGCACCGGATCGCCGTGGTCGCGACGCTCGAGCAGGTGACCTGGGTCGACGACTCCAAGGCCACCAACCCGGCCGCCGCGCTGGCCTCGCTGCAGGCCTACGACCCGGTGGTCTGGATCGCCGGCGGGCTGGCCAAGGGCGCCCGCTTCGACGACCTGGTCATCCGGGCCGGCGACCGGCTGCGTGGAGTGGTGCTGCTCGGTCGTGATGCTGAAGTGATTCGTGAGGCTGTTGAGCGACACGCGCCGGATGTTCCGATGATCGAGGTCGCCGGCCGGCGAGACTCCTGTCATGGAGGGCGTGGTGGCCGCCGCCGCCTCGCTGGCCCGACCGGGGGACACCGTGCTGCTGGCCCCGGGTTGTGCCTCCATGGACATGTTCGCGAACTACGGCGAGCGGGGCGACGCGTTCGCCTCGGCCGTCCGGGCCCGCGGCTGAGAGCAGGATCCGCACACGACCCGCCAGGCGGGCACGAGGAGGCAGGCGCGGTGACCAGCGAGGTGCATCCCCGGTGTCGGCTTCGGTGCGGCTCGGTGTCGGCCCGGTGACGGTCCGGCGGTCGGTCCTCGCCGGGGTCGGCAGCCCGCTCGAGGGCGCACGCCGCGGGGCCCGAGCCGCGATCGGGCTGCTGCACCGCCCGCTGACGGCCTACTACCTGCTGATCGGGGCCACCGGCCTGCTGCTCTCGATCGGGCTGATGGAGGTGCTCAGCGCCTCGAGCGTCTCGAGCTACCACCAGTTCCACAACAGCTACCACTGGTTCTTCCGCCAGCTGATCTGGGTCGCGATCGGGATCCCCGCCGCGTGGCTGGTCACGCGGTTCCCGCTGAGCCTGATCCGTCGCTTCGCCTGGGTCTCGGTCCTGGTCTCGGTCGTGCTGATCGCGATGACCCAGACCGGTCTGGGTCGCACCGTCAACGGCAACACCAACTGGCTCTCGTTCGGCGGCCCGGTGCAGATCCAGCCGGCCGAGATCGCCAAGTTCGCGCTGATCCTGTGGATCTCGCACATCTACGCCCGCAAGATCCGCCTGCTCCACGACTACAAGCACATCCTGATCCCGGTGCTGCCGATGGTCGCCCTGATCACCGGACTCGTGGTCGGCCTGGGCAACGACCTCGGCACCGGCCTGGTGCTGTTCGCGATCGCGCTGGGGATGCTCTTCGTGGCGGGCGCCCCGATGCGACTGTTCGTCGCGGCGGCCAGCGGGGTGGGCGTGATCGCGCTGGTCCTGGCCACCGTCAACGCCGAGCGGCTCTCGCGCCTGACCAGCTTCGCCGACCCCTTCTCCGACTTCGGCAACACCGGCTGGCAGAGCGGTCACGGCATCCTCGGGATGGCCAGCGGCGGGCTCTTCGGCAAGGGCATCGGCGCCTCGCAGCAGAAGTGGGGCAACCTGCCCGAGCCGCACACCGACTTCATCTTCGCCGTGCTGGGCGAGGAGCTGGGCCTGGTCGGGACCCTGCTGGTGCTGGCGCTGTTCGCCGCCATCGTCTACTCCGGCATCCGCATCGCGATGCAGGCCGAGGACCCCTTCGTGAAGTTCTTCGCCGCCGGGATCACGATCTGGCTCAGCGTGCAGATGACGATCAACATCGGCATGGTGCTCGCCCTGCTGCCGGTGATCGGCGTACCCCTGCCGCTGGTGTCGTACGGCGGCTCGTCGCTGGTGCCGGTGCTGGTCTCGATCGGCCTCCTGGTCTCCTTCGCCCGTCGTGAGCCGAGCGCCGCGCGCGAGCTCGCGGCACGACGCAGCGAGCGCCGTGCGAGCCGTCCGGGCCGCGCCGCCCGTCCCGGTGCAGCCGCTCGCAACCGCCCGCCCGCACCGCGCAGCACCTCGGTGAGAGGTCGCCGGACCCCGTCCGCGGGCGCCCGGTGAAGGCCGGTACCGGTCTGGTGACGACCCGGTGAGGGTGCTGCTGGCCGGTGGCGGGACGGCGGGGCACACCTCGCCGCTGCTCGCCACCGCCGACGCGCTGTGCCGCGCCGATCCCGACGTCGTCGTGACGGCCCTGGGCACGCCCCGTGGACTGGAGACGCGCGTCGTCCCCGAGGCCGGCTACCCGCTCGAGCTGGTCCCACCGGTGCCGCTGTCCCGGCGCCTGGACGCGGACCTGCTGCGGATGCCTGCCCGGTTGCGGACGACGGTCCGGGCCGCGGTCGAGGTGCTCGACCGGGTACGGCCCGACGTCGTGGTCGGGTTCGGCGGCTACGTCTCCGTGCCGGCCTACCTGGCGGCCCGCCGGCGCGGGCTGCCGATCGTGGTGCACGAGGGCAACGCCAAGGCGGGTGTGGCGAACAGGCTGGGTGCCCGCTTCACCACGCACGTCGCCACCAGCTTCCCCGGCACCGAGCTGCGGCACGCGGTGTGCATCGGGCTGCCGGTCCGCCGGATGATCTCCACGCTGGACCGGGCGGACCTGCGCGAGGTGGCGCTGGCCCACTTCGGTCTCGAGCCCGGTCGTCCGACCCTCCTGGTCACCGGTGGGTCCCAGGGCGCGCGCCGGCTCAACGTGGCCGTGTCGAACGCCTCGGCCGCCTTCGCAGCGGCGGGCGTCCAGGTGCTGCACGTGGTCGGTCCGAGGGGGGCGGCCGATCCGCACGACGACCCGGCGTGGTCCCGGGCGGACCGCCGTACGTCGTGCAGGCCTACGTCGACCGGATGGACCTCGCCTACGCCGCCGCCGACGCGGTGCTGTGCCGGGCCGGGGCGAACACCGTGACCGAGGTGTCCGGGGTCGGGCTCCCGGCGGTCTACGTCCCCCTGCCGATCGGCAACGGCGAGCAGGCGCTCAACGCCCGTCCCGTCGTCGACGCCGGGGGAGGGCTGCTGGTCGACGACGCCGACCTGACTCCCCGAGTGGGTGCGCGAGACCCTGCCCGACCTGCTACCGACACCGCCCGGCTCGACGCGATGTCGCGTGCCGCCCGGGGTGTGATCCCGCTCGACGCGGACGAGAAGCTGGCCGCGATCGTCCGCCGCGCGGCGCGCCACGACGGGGGACGGCGTTGAGCCGGGGCCGGATGAGGGTGCCGGTTCCCGAGGTGCTGCTGCCCGCCGAGGAGCTCGGTCGGGTGCACTTCGTCGGCATCGGCGGCGCGGGGCTCTCCGGGATCGCCCGGATCATGCTGGCCCGCGGCATCAGCGTCTCCGGCAGCGACGCCAACGACTCGCCCGGCCTGGCTGCGCTGCGCGCGCTGGGCGCCGTGTGCCACGTCGGCCACGCCGCCGAGCAGGTGCGCGCCGCCGACACCGTGGTGGTCTCGACCGCGGTCCGTGCGGACAACCCCGAGGTGGTCGAGGCGGCCGCGTCTCGGCCTGCGGCTGCTGCCCCGCTCGGCGGCGCTGGCCGTCGGTGATGGCCGGACGCCGCACGATCGCCGTCGCCGGCACCCACGGCAAGACCACCACCACCTCGCTGCTCACCGTCGCGCTCCAGGCCAGCGGCGCCGACCCGTCGTACGCCATCGGTGGCGACCTCGCCGCGACCGGCGTCAACGCCCACGACGGCGCCGGCGACCGACTTCGTCGCCGAGGCCGACGAGAGCGACGGCGCCTTCCTGGTCTACCGCCCCTACGTCGCGTGTGGTCACCAACGTCGAGGCCGACCACCTCGACAACTACGGCACGGTCGAGGCCTACCGGGCGGCGTTCGACGAGTTCGTGACCCGGATCGACCCGGCCGGGTTCCTCGTCGCCTGCCTCGACGACCCGGGAGCGGCCGAGCTCGCCGCAACGGCCGGGCGCAGCGGACTGCGCGTGATCACCGTCGGAGAGTCCGCGTCGGCCGAGGTCCAGGCGCGCGACGTGGTCTTCGCGGGCAGCACGTCCCGGTTCGACGTCGTCCGGCGCGGCGAGCTGCTCGGCACCGTCGAGCTGCAGATCCCGGGCCGGCACTACGTGCTCGACGCGCTGGCCGCGCTCGGCGCCGGGCTGGGGCTGGGCAGTCGACTTCGACGCTCTCGCTACAGGCCTGGGCTCCTTCACCGGCACCCGGCGCCGGATGGAGCACAAGGGGGAGGCCGACGGGGTGCGCGTCTACGACTCCTACGCCCACCACCCGCAGGAGATCGCCGGCGACCTGCAGGCCGCCCGGTCGGTGGCGGGCGACGGACGGCTGGTGGTGGCCTTCCAGCCCCACCTGGTCTCGCGGACCCGCCTGCTCGGTGAGGAGATGGGCCGGGCGCTCGGCGCCGCCGACGCGGTCGTCGTCCTCGACGTCTACGTCGCCCGGGAGGACCCGGATCCTGAGATCACCGGTGCCCTGGTCGCGGGCGCCGTCCCCGGAGGGAGCGCCAGCTTCGAGCCACGGTTCTCCGAGGTGCCGGCGCGGCTGGTCGAGCGCGCGCGCCCGGGTGACCTGGTGCTGACCCTGGGCGCCGGCGACGTGACCGTGCTGGCGCCGCGGGTGCTGGCGCTGCTGGAGGAGCGTGCCCGTACGTCGAGAGGTGAGGACCCGCGATGACCGACCTGATGCCGCCCCGGCGCAACCGGGGCACCCGTGACGTCGGTCCCGACGAGGAGACCGTGCGTCTCGAGCGGGACCTCTTCGAGCAGCGCCGCCGCAGCCTGCGGCGCCCGCGCCGCAAGCGGATCCTGGTGGCCCTCGTTCTCGTGGTCGTGCTCGTCGCCGGGGTCTGGGCGGTGGGCTTCTCCTCGTTGCTCGCCGTGCGCTCGGTCGAGGTGAGCGGTGCCGAGCAGGTCGCTCCGCCCGAGGTGCGCGCGGCAGCGGCGGCGCCGATCGGGCGGCCGCTGGCCCGCGTCGACCTCGACGCGATCCGCGAGCGGGTCTCGGCGATGCCCGCCATCGCCTCGGTGCGGGTCAGCCGGGCCTGGCCGCACGCCGTGCGCGTGGCGGTCACCGAACGGGTCGCGGTCGCTGTCGTGCCTCGCGCGAACGGGTTCCGCGGGCTGGCCGCCGACGGGGTGCTCTTCAAGGCCTACGCGAAGCGCCCGCCGGGTCTGCCGGAGATCCAGGACCAGAAGGGCGCCGACAAGGATGCGCTGCGCGAGGCCGCGCTGGTCGTGGGTTCACTGCCCGGCGACGTGCTGCGTCGCGTCGCCCACGTGTCGGTGAAGTCGATCGACGAGATCCGGCTGGTGATGCGCAGCGGTCGGCTCGTCGATCTGGGGCAACTCCTCGCAGTCGCAGCAGAAGGCGGACGTGCTCGACGGTCCTGCTCAAGCGCGCCTCCTCGCAGATCGACGTCAGCGTGCCTGGTCGTCCGACGACCCGCTCGTGAGCCCGACGCGGTCCCGTTCCCTCCCGGCGCTACCGTGGCCGGGCCGTTGCCCGTCCCCGCACCCGTGACCCTGGAGCCCCGCTTGCTGAGCCTCGCCGATCTGACCGCCCTTCCCGGCGCCCGGGTCGTCCACTCCGGCGCGACCGACTTCGTCGGCGTCACCACGAACACCCGGGAGGCCCGTCCCGGTGAGCTCTTCTTCGCGCTCCGCGACGCGCGTGACGGCCACGACTTCCTGGCCGCGGCGCTCGCCGCGCGCGTGGGAGGGGTCGTGGTGGAGCGGACCGATGCGCTGGCGGGCCTCGACACCGACGCGGTCACCGTGGTGGAGGTCCCGGACGGCCTGCGGGCCCTGCAGCAGCTCGCCCGCGCCGTACGCCGACGTTCGGGTGCGGACACGGTGGCTGTCACCGGCAGCGTGGGCAAGACCACGACCAAGGCGATGCTCGCCCAGGCGCTGGCCACGCGGGCCAAGGTGCTGAGCAGCCCCAAGAGCTTCAACAACCACCTCGGCGTGCCGCTGACCCTGCTCGGCCTCGAGCCGGACACGACCGACCTGGTGGCCGAGGTCGGCACCAACAGCCCCGGTGAGATCGCCGCCCTGGTGGCGTTGGTCGAGCCGAGGATCGGGATCGTCACGAACGTCGGCTACGCCCACGTCGGCAACTTCGGGACGCGCGAGGCGCTGGCGGACGAGAAGGCCGGTCTGCTGCGCGGTGTGCAGCGGGACGGGGTGTGGGTGGTCAACGCCGACGACACCCTCCTGCGTGACGCCGTCGCCCGCCTCGATCGGCCCCGTGAGACCCGCCTGGTGCGGGTGGGGCTCGCCGACGACGCCGACGTCCGGGTCAGCGACGTCGAGGTCGGGGATCAGGACACCTCGGCCACGGTCCGGTTCGACGGACGCTCGCACCGGGTGCAGGTGCCCCTCGCCGGTGCACACTTCGCGATCTCTGCCGCGATGGCCCTGTACGTCGGCCTCGAGCGGGGGCTGAGGGCCGAGGCGGTGCTCGCCTCGCTGCGCGACCTGCCGGCCCTCGAGGGGCGGGGAGCTCTCAGCAGTGCGCTGGACGGACGGGTGCGCGTCGTGGACGACAGCTACAACGGGAGCCCCGACTCGACGCTGGCCGCCCTGGAGACCCTCGCGGTCCGCACCGAGCCCCGCCGGATCGCGGTGCTCGGCGAGATGCGCGAGCTGGGGGAGTGGTCGGACCGGCTGCACACGACCGTCGGCACCCAGGTGGCGCGGTCCGCCACGGACCTGGTGTTCGTGGGCCCGTCGTTCGACCTCGTCGCGCAGGCGGCGACGGCGGCCGGGCTGCCCCGTGAGCGGATCACGCGTGCGGCGAGCGCGACCGCCGCCGCCGCGGTGCTGGGCGAGCTGCTCCTGGAGGATCCCACCTCGCAGGCCGCAGTCCAGCTCAAGGCGTCGCGCTTCGTGCACATGGAGCGGGTGGCGCTGAGCCTCGAGGGGGTCGACGTCCGGTGCCAGCTGGAGATCTGCTCGCTCTACATCCACTGCCGAGACTGCCCCAAGCTCACCACGGGCTGATCCCAGGCTGATCCCCGGCTGATCCCGGGCCGATCTCGGGCCCACCACCGGTAGGTCCGGGAGACATCACCCGACAAAACCGGGTTCGCCCCCGCGTGTTGGCCGGGAGTCGGCGGGCATGTTGCCTACTTTGGTCACACGGTCGCAGGTTGACATAACTATAACCCTCCAGTTGAGGGTCAGAGTTTTCGAGATCACTTCCCCGGGCCGCCGAGAACGACAACCGCAACACGTTCCCGGACACATTCGTGCAGCACCCGAGCTCAGAGAGGCATCCGCCGTGGCAGCACCACAGAACTACCTCGCCGTGATCAAGGTCGTGGGTATCGGCGGCGGTGGAGTCAACGCCGTCAACCGGATGATCGAGGTCGGGTTGAAGGGCGTCGAGTTCATCGCCATCAACACCGACGCCCAGGCGCTGCTGATGAGCGACGCCGACGTCAAGCTCGACATCGGTCGCGAGAAGACCCGCGGGCTCGGCGCCGGCGCCAACCCCGAGGTGGGCGCCGAGGCCGCCGAGGACCACACCGAGGAGATCGAGGAGGTCCTCAAGGGCTCCGACATGGTCTTCGTCACCGCTGGCGAGGGCGGCGGCACCGGCACCGGCGGTGCGCCCGTCGTGGCCAAGATCGCCCGCTCGCTGGGTGCGCTGACGATCGGCGTCGTGACCCGCCCGTTCGCCTTCGAGGGTCGCCGTCGCGCCGACCTCCGCCGACGCCGGCATCGAGGCAGCTGCGCGAGGAGGTCGACACGCTGATCGTGATCCCCAACGACAAGCTGCTCTCGATCTCCGACCGCAACGTCAGCATGCTCGACGCCTTCCGCCAGGCCGACCAGGTGCTGCTCCAGGGCGTCAGCGGCATCACCGACCTGATCACCACGCCGGGCCTGATCAACCTCGACTTCGCCGACGTGAAGTCGGTGATGTCCAACGCCGGCTCGGCGCTGATGGGCATCGGCTCGGCCCGCGGCGAGGACCGCGCGGTCGCCGCTGCCGAGATGGCCGTGTCCAGCCCGCTGCTCGAGGAGTCGATCGACGGCGCGCACGGCGTGCTGCTCTCGATCGCCGGCGGCTCCGACCTGGGGCTGTTCGAGATCAACGAGGCGGCCGCGATGGTCTCCGAGGCGGTGCACCAGGACGCCAACATCATCTTCGGCGCCACCATCGACGACGCGCTCGGCGACGAGGTGCGGGTCACCGTCATCGCAGCCGGCTTCGACGGCGGCAGTCCCAAGCGCCGCGAGGCCGAGCCCGTGCGCCGCACCGGGCGCCCGCGAGGCCGAGTCGCCAACAAGCCGCCGGCCCCGCCCGCCGTCCAGGCCGAGCGGCGTCCGGAGGCCGGGCGCCGAGCAGCAGACCCGCGAGCCGGTGCCGGTCGGCGCCGGGGGCCGTCAGGACCAGGCGGGCAGGGCGGTGCCGCGTCGTCGAACGGCAGCGCCAGGCCGGTGCGACCCGCCCACGCCCGGTGCCCTACGGTGGCGACGACGACCTGGACGTGCCCGACTTCTTGAAGTAGGGCACCCGCCGGCACTCCGCACCGACTCGGCACACGGCCCCGTCGACCTGGCCTTCACCGACCGGCACGGCGGGGTCAGTGCTGCGCCCTTCGACGCGCTCAACCTGGCGCTGGCCTCCGACCGACGACCCCGCGGGCGTTGCGCGAGAACCACCGCCTGCTGCTGGCCGACTTCGCCCCTGGCGCCCGACTGGCCGACATGCGCCAGGTGCACGGCGCCGAGGTGGTCGTGGTCGGCCGGGAGCGCGGCCACGAGCGGGTCGACCCACCTGCGACGGCCTGGTCTGCGCCGCTGCCCGACGTGGTGCTGATGGTCCGCGCGGCCGACTGCGTGCCGGTGCTGCTGGCCGACCCCGGTGCCGGGGTGATCGGCGCGGCCCACGCCGGACGCGGCGGGCTGGTCGCCGGCGTCGTGCCGGCCGTCGTGCGCCGGATGCGCGAGCTGGGTGCCGCGCGCGTGCACGGCCTGGTCGGGGCCCTACGTCTGCGGCGGCTGCTACGAGGTGCCCGAGCAGATGCAGGGCGAGGTCACCGCGGTCGTCGCCCGAGGCCCGGGCCACCACCACGTGGGGCACCCCTGCGCTCGACCTCGGTGCCGGTGTCCGAGCCCAGCTCGAGCGCGAGGGGGTGCGTGCTCAGCGACGCCTCGCGGCTGCACCCGCGAGTCGCCCGACCTGTACTCCTACCGGCGCGACGGCGTCGCGCTCGGGCGGATCGCCGGACTGGTCCGGCTGCGGGCGGCGGCGCTGTGACGCGGCACGAGGAGATCGCAGAGGGCCTGGCCCGGGTCCGGCGGACGGATCGAGACGGCCGCCCGCGACGCCGGCCGCGACCCGCGACGAGGTCGCGCCTGGTCGTGGTCACCAAGTACTTCCCGGCCTCCGACGTGCGGATCCTGGCCGACCTCGGGGTGCGCGACGTCGGCGAGAACCGGCACCAGGAGGCCGAGGCCAAGGCCGAGGAGCTGGCCGAGCTCGAGCTGCGCCTGGCACTTCATCGGCAACCTGCAGAGCAACAAGGCGGCCGCCGTCGCCGCGCTACGCCGCCGTCGTCCAGTCCGTCGACCGGCCCAAGCTTCTCGGCGGCCTGGGCCGCGGAGCGCCGGGAAGCGCGGCCGCGAGTCGGGTGACCTGGTCCAGGTCGACCTCGACCCCGATGCCGACGCCCGGTCGCGGCGGGGCCGCGGCCCGGCGACGTGCCGCCTTGTGCGACGCCGTGGCCAGCGGCCGAGGGCTGGTGCTGCGCGGACTGATGGCGGTCGCGCCGCCGCGCGGCGACCCCGGCCGACGGCCTTCGACCGCGCTGCGCGACCTGCACGCCGAGGTGCGTCCGCGACCACCCCGGCGCGCACTGGCTCTCGGCCGGGATGAGCGGGGACCTGGAGGCCGCGATCGCGGCCGGCGCGACACACGTGCGTGTCGGCAGCGCGGTGCTCGGTGCGAGGCCCTCCGGCACAGTAGGGTCGAAGCACCATCCGGGACGTCAGCGAGCCCGGGCAGTCGCAGGGGTTGAGGACAGGTCATGAGCGGTTCGATGCGCAAGATGGGCGTCTACCTCGGGCTGCTCGAGGACGGCGAGTACGCCGACTACGACGAGCCGGAGCAGCCCGTTCGACGCGCCCGGCCGGCCGCGGGCAACGGGCCGGCGCCGGCTCGCCGTGCGGCCCAGCCGTCGGTCCACGACAACACGGTGGACACCGGCGACGTGGCGCGGCTCGACGACCGCCGCCGCGCACCCCAGCCGGCGGCTTCCGCCGCGCCCCGCGCCCTCGGCCAGCGTGGCCGCGCTCTCGCGGATCACCACGCTGCATCCGCGCACCTACAACGAGGCTCGCGTGATCGGGGAGAACTTCCGCGACGGCGTCCCGGTGATCATGAACCTCTCCGAGATGTCCGACGACGACGCCAAGCGCCTGGTCGACTTCGCCGCGGGCCTGGTTTTTGCCACCCGTGGCACCATCGAGCGCGTGACCAACAAGGTGTTCCTGCTCTCGCCGCCCAACGTCTCCGTCGCTGCCGAGGACAAGCAGCGCATCGCCGAGGGTGGCTTCTTCAACCAGAGCTGATCGCAGCATGCAGATCGTCGGCCAGATCGTCGACTCGGTCCTCTGGTTGTTCATCATCACCTGTTCGTCCGCTTCGTCGTCGACTGGGTCCAGGTCTTCGCCCGTGACTGGACGCCGAAGGGTCCGGTGCTGGTCGCGCTCGAGGTCGGTCTACTCGATCACCGACCCGCCGATCCGCGCCGTGCGCCGGCGTGCTCCCGCCGATCCGGCTGGGTGGGATGGGGCTCGATCTCAGCCCGCATGATCGTGCTGGTCATCGCGATCCTGCTGCAGCGTCTCAACGGCGCGATCTGTCCTCTGAGCCCGCAGCACCAGCCGCTCCCGACGCCCGGCGGCCGTGGGGCCGGTGCGGCCACGTGGTCCGGCCACCGAGCCGGCTCGTCGGTTAGGCTGTCTGCGCGTGATGGTCACACGAACGCGGAAGTGGGGCAACAGTCATGCCGTTGACACCAGAGGACGTGAGCAACAAGCGGTTCACGCCGGTCCGGCTCCGCGAGGGCTACGACATGGGCGAGGTCGACCAGTTCCTCGACGAGGTCGAGGCCGAGCTCGGCCGACTGCTCAAGGACAACGACGACCTTCGCGAGCGGCTGCGCGTCGCTCAGGAGAACCCGTCCGCTGCGCGAGGCTCCCGCCGACACCGGCGAGCAGGCGTCCGAGACGCCCGAAGCGGCGGTCGAGCCCGCGGAGCAGGCGAGGCGCCCGCAGTCGGGACGCACTCGGAGATCCAGCCGGAGACCCAGCCGGAGGCCGAGGGCCCCGTGGACACCCAGACCGATCTCGCGGCGCCGGCGGAGACCCGAGGCGGACCGCGAGCGCCGAGCAGCCCAGCGGCATCCAGCAGATCCGCGTGACGCACCGCGGCCGAGGCCTCGGTCGCGGCGACGCGGTTGCTCGAGCTGGCGACCAACAACGCCGACCAGCTCGTCGCCGCGGCCCAGCTCGACGCCGATGCGATCGCTGAGCGACGCCCGCTCGCAGGCCGAGCAGCTCGAGAGCGAGACCAGGCCGCCGCCGACCGGCTCGAGGCCGAGGCCCGCGCCGTTCGCAGATGCTCGACTCCGAGACCGTCGAGCGACGCGCCGCCGTCGTGGGCGACCTGGAGAAGGAGAAGGGCCGGCTGAACACCGAGGTGGAGAGCCTGCGTGCCTTCGAGCGCGAGTACCGCAGCCGGTTGAAGAGCTACTTCACCCAGCAGCTCGCGGCGCTCGACAGCAACGACGTCCGACCTCGAGGACGGCGCTTCGAGCGAGCACCCGGCGCGACTGCGCTCGCTGCTCGGCGAGGAGTAGTACTCAACCCCAGCCAGTCACAGGCGTTCGAGCCGTCATCAGCGGCGAGCCTTCCGGAAGAACCGGCCGACGATCCCCTCAGGTGATCTGGCGGCCCCACTAGAACCGGACGGGTGGGCCCGTCACAGCCCGCAACGAGTGGTCGCGGATCCCTCGCCAGCACGCCGGCGGACCGTGGCAAGCAGGGTGGTACCGCGGTCTCCCCAGGGTCGCTGGGGGACCGTCCCTGTGGTTCGAGCAGCACCCGACCACAGGAGCGCCCGCGATGTCCTACCCCAAGTCCAGCCAGCCGACACCACGTCCGGGGCCACTGGTCGCGGGGTGCCCGCCAGCCCGTCGTTCCCGCGGCTCGAGGAGCAGGTGCTGGCCTACTGGGAGGCCGACGACACCTTCCGGGCCAGCGTCGAGCAGCGCGAGGCCGGGCCGGACGGCGAGAACGAGTTCGTCTTCTACGACGGCCCACCCTTCGCCAACGGGTTGCCGCACTACGGGCACCTGCTCACCGGCTACGTCAAGGACCTGGTGCCGCGCTACCAGACCATGCGCGGGCGCAGGGTCGAGCGCCGGTTCGGCTGGGACACCCACGGGCTGCCGGCCGAGCTGGAGGCGATGCGCCTGAACGGGATCAAGACGACCGACGAGATCCTCGAGCTGGGCATCGAGAAGTTCAACGAGGCGTGCCGGGCCTCGGTGATGAAGTACACCGGCGAGTGGCGGGAGTACGTCACCCGGCAGGCCCGCTGGGTGGACTTCGACCACGACTACCGCACGATGAACCCCGACTACATGGAGTCGGTGATCTGGGCCTTCGGCCAGCTCTACGACAAGGGCTGGGTCTACGAGGGCTTCCGGGTGCTGCCCTACTGCTGGAACGACGAGACGCCGCTGTCCAACCACGAGCTGCGGATGGACGAGGACACCTACCGGATGCGCCAGGACCCGGCGGTCACCGTCGGGCTGCGGCTGACCAGCGGGCCGGCGCAGGGCGCGCTGGCCCTGGTCTGGACGACGACCCCGTGGACGCTGCCCTCCAACCTCGCGATCATGGTCGGGGAGGACATCGACTACGTCGTCGTCGAGGCACCCGTTCCGGGCCGGGACGGCGCGGTGGAGCGTTACCTGATCGCCGAGGCCAGGCTCCCGGCGTACGCGCGCGAGCTGGGGGAGACTCCGGAGATCGTGGGGCGGCACTCGGGCCGGGACCTGGTCGGCAGCACCTACACGCCGCCGTTCGGCTACTACCTCGGCCACGAGAACGCCTTCCGCGTCGTGCCGGCCGAGTTCGTCACCACCACCGACGGTGCCGGGCTGGTGCACACCGCCGGCGCCTTCGGTGAGGACGACAAGGTGGTCACCGACCGTGAGGGCATCGAGGCGGTGATGCCGGTCGGCAAGGACGGCCGGTTCACCGCGCCGGTCGAGGAGTACGCCGGCATGCTGGTCTTCGACGCCAACCTGCAGATCATCGACGACCTGAAGGCCACGACCCGCTCGGGTCCCGACGCTCCGGCCTCGGGCTCGGTCACCGCCGGCACCGTGCTGCTGCGCCAGGAGACCTACGACCACTCCTACCCGCACTGCTGGCGCTGCCGGGAGCCACTGATCTACAAGGGTGTCTCGTCGTGGTTCGTCGAGGTCACCGCCTTCAAGGACCGGATGGTCGAGCTGAACCAGCAGATCAACTGGGTGCCCGAGCACATCAAGGACGGCCAGTTCGGCAGGTGGCTGGAGAACGCGCGGGACTGGTCGATCACCCGCAACCGCTTCTGGGGCAGCCCGGTCCCGGTCTGGCAGAGCGACGACCCCGCCTACCCACGGACCGACGTCTACGCCTCGTTCGAGCAGATGGAGCGCGACTTCGGCCGGGTGCCGCGCAACAAGGACGGTGAGCGCGACCTGCACCGCCCGTTCGTCGACGAGCTGACCCGGGCGAACCCCGACGACCCGACGGGTCGCTCGACGATGCGCCGGGTGCCCGACGTGCTCGACGTCTGGTTCGACTCCGGCTCGATGAGCTTCGCCCAGGTGCACTACCCGTTCGAGCAGCAGGACTGGTTCGACCACCACTTCCCGGGCGACTTCATCGTCGAGTACATCGCCCAGACCCGGGGCTGGTTCTACACGCTGCACGTGCTCGCGACCGGGGTGTTCGACCGCCCCGCCTTCGAGAACTGCATCAGCCACGGTGTCGTGCTCGGCTCCGACGGCAACAAGATGAGCAAGTCGCTGCGCAACTACCCCGACGTGCGTGAGGTCTTCGACCGGGACGGCGCCGACGCGATGCGCTGGTTCCTGATGGCCAGCCCGATCCTGCGCGGCGGCAACCTCGTCGTGACCGAGCAGGGCATCCGCGACGGGGTGCGCCAGGTGCTGATCCCGCTGTGGAACTCGTGGTACTTCTTCGCGCTCTACGCCAACGCCGCCGACCACGAGGTGACCCCCTCGACGGACTCCGGCGACCGGCTGGACCGCTACCTGCTGGCCAAGACCCGCCAGTTCGTCGAGCAGATGACCGAGCAGCTCGACGCGTACGCCGTCGCGGACGCGTGCGACACGACGCGCGGCTTCCTCGACGTGCTGACCAACTGGTACATCCGGCGCTCCCGGGACCGGTTCTGGAGCACCGGCGCCGCGACCGACCACGAGGCCTTCGCGACCCTCGCCACGGTGCTCGAGGTGGTCTGCCGGGCCACGGCCCCGCTGCTCCCGCTCACGACGGAGGAGATCTGGCGGGGCCTGACCGGTGGCCGTTCGGTGCACCTCGGCGACTACCCGAGGCCGGAGGAGCTGCCGGGCGACGACGTGCTGGTCACCGCGATGGACCAGGTCCGTGAGGTGTGCTCGGCCACGTCGGCACTGCGCAAGGCCCAGCAGCTGCGCAACCGGCTGCCGCTCGCCGGGCTGACCGTGGTGGTGGCCGACCCGGCCGCCCTGGCCGGCTTCGAGCCGATCGTCGAGGGTGAGGCCAACGTCAAGCAGGTCCGCCTGGTCGCCGCCGACAGCGCGGAGGCGGCGGCGTACGGCGTGCAGCAGCGTCTGGTCGTCAACGCCCGGGCCGCTGGTCCGCGGCTCGGCAAGGACGTCCAGACCGCGATCCGCGGGGCCAAGGCCGGGGACTGGTCGCTCGACGCGGATGGTGGCGTCGTCGCGGGTGGGCTGGAGCTGGTCGAGGGGGAGTACTCCCTGGAGACCGTGGTGGGCGTCGCCGAGAGCGACATCGTCACGGCGATGCTCCCTGGCGGTGGGTTCGTGGTCCTGGAGACCGCGGTGACTCCCGAGCTCGCCCGGGAGGGACACGCCAGGGACCTGATCCGGACGGTCCAGCAGGCGCGACGCGACGCCGGGCTGGAGGTCTCGGACCGGATCGAGCTGTCGTTGTCCGGCGATGCCGATCTGCGCGCCGCCGTCGGCGCTCACGAGGAGCTGATCCGCTCCGAGACCCTGACCACGACCCTGCACCTGAACGACGCCGACACCGACGAGCCCATCGTCTGCGTGGCTCGCCAGGGCTGATCCTGGGTCGGCACCGGGCGAGGGCGACCTCTCGCCCGACATTTTCATCCTTTCGGGGCAGGGCGGGAGGTTGTCGCGGAGCGGACGAGGCACATATTCTTCCGTGCGATCAGGACCGCTCGCGAGTGGTCTGCCAGAACACCGGGGCTCGCACGCCGGTCGCACGAGGAGAGGCCCCCATGTCACCTGGCAGCAGCCGGACGCTCGCCGGTCGGGCGCGCTCCGCGGTCGGTCGGGCTCTCGGATCCAAGCCGTCCGGGGACCCGGCGCACGAGGAGGCTCCCGCGGAGCGAGCCGGGGCCGAGAAAGCTCCGGGCACGGCGGCGGCGAAGAAGGGCTCAGCGAAGAAGCGCCCGGCGAAGAAGAGCGCGGCCAAGGCAGCACCGAAGAAGAACGCAGCGAAGAAGGCCCCGGCCAAGAGGGTCCCGGCCAAGCAGGCCCCCGCCCAGAAGACCGCCCAGAAGACCACCCAGAAGACCACCCAGAAGACCACCCAGAAACCCACCCAGAGCTCGGAGAAGACGACGGCCACCAAGAAGCCACCCGCCGCCCCCACCACGACGACGACGACCACCGCCGAGTCGGACGACACGAAGGCCACCAGCAAGCCACGAGCGCGCAAGGGCACCCCTGGCGCGCTGGTGGTGCTGCCCAGCGAGACGCCCTGGACCAAGGACGAGCTGGACCAGGTCAGGGCGCACCTGCGCGAGGACGTGGTCCGGCTGGTGCCCGAGCTGGACGACGCCGACACCGAGCTGCACGACCTGATGGTCGACGCCGGGGACGGCGCCGGGGCCGACCAGGCCGATGTCGGCTCGAGCAGCTTCGAGCGCGACCAGGGCCTGACGATCGCCAAGAACGCCCGCGAGATGCTCGAGCAGAGCCAGCACGCCCTCGACCGGATCGCCGACGGCAGCTACGGCGTCTGCGAGAGCTGCGGGGAGCCGATCGGCAAGAAGCGGCTGATGGCTTTTCCCCGTGCGACACTCTGTATGACATGCAAGCAGCGCGAGGAGCGTCACTGAGCTCCGACGACCCGGACTCCACCGGAACCGGCACGAGCCAGCAGGCTCCCGGGCCGGCCGTGGGGAGGATCGGCCACCGCCGGCTGGTGCTGTTCGGTGGCGTCGCGCTGACGGCGTACGTCGTCGACCAGGTCACCAAGCAGCTGGCCGCCACCCACCTGCAGGGACAGGTCGCCAAGCCGCTGGTCGGCGACCTCCTGCAGCTGGTGCTGGTGCGCAACCCCGGTGCGGCCTTCAGCACCGGCACCGGGGTCACGCCCGTGTTCACGGTGCTCTCCGCCCTGGCGACGGTCGTCGTGATCTGGTTCGGGCTGAGGGCCCGCAGCCCGTTGTGGGCCGTCGGGCTCGGCTTCCTCCTTGCTGGTGTGGTCGGCAACCTGAGCGACCGGATCGTGCGCTCGCCGGGACCGTTCCGCGGCCACGTCGTCGACTTCCTGATGCTGCCGAACTGGCCGGTCTTCAACGTCGCCGACATCTGCATCAACGTGGCGGCGGTGGTGATCGTCGTACAGGCCCTGCGCGGCGTACGTCTCGACGGTCGCCGGGAGCGGGACCTCGAGGAGGACCCGATGCAGGCACCGGAGAAGGACCCGGGGAAAGACGCACGATGACCGGGTCGGACCTCCGCACCCTGCTGGTCCCGGAGGGGCTGGCCGGTGAGCGGGTGGACGCCGGGATCGCCCGGCTGTTCGGACTGTCCCGCACCCGTGCCGCGGAGCTGGCCGGGATGGGCCTGGTGCATCTCGACGGCAGCGGTGCCAGCAAGTCCGACCGGCTCTCGCCGGGCGCGGTGCTGGAGGTCGAGATCCCGTCGCTCGCCGACCCGCTCGAGGTGGTCGAGGAGCCGGTGGAGGGCCTCGCGATCATCCACGAGGACGATTCGGTCGTGGTCGTCGACAAGCCGGTCGGGGTCGCCGTGCACCCTTCGATGGGCTGGACCGGGCCGACCGTGGTCGGGCACCTGCGCGCCACCGGCCACCGGATCGCGACCAGCGGCGCCCCGGAGCGGCAGGGGATCGTGCAACGCCTCGACGTCGGCACGTCGGGGGTGATGGTGATCGCGAAGTCCGAGCGTGCCTACTCCGTGCTCAAGAACGCCTTCCGTCGACGCAGCGTGGACAAGACCTACCACGCGCTCGTGCAAGGTCATCCCGATCCGCTGAACGGCACGATCGACGCCCCGATCGGGCGGCACGCGAGCTCGGACTGGCGGTTCACGGTGCGCGAGGACGGCAAGGCGAGCGTGACCCACTACGAGACCCTCGAGGCGCACCGCTTCGCCAGCCTGCTCGAGGTGCACCTCGAGACCGGACGCACCCACCAGATCCGGGTGCACATGACGGCCCTGAAGCACCCCTGCGTCGGCGACCTGACCTACGGCGCCGACCCGAAGCTGTCGGAGCGGCTGGGGCTGCAGCGCCAGTGGCTGCACGCCGTACGCCTCGGCTTCGAGCACCCCGGCACGGGGGAGCAGGTGAGCTACACCTCGGCGTACCCGGACGACCTCGCGCACGCCCTCGAGGTCATCCGCGGTGGTTGAGGAGCAGACGCCGCTCACCCTGCGTCCGGCGGCGGCCGCCGACCTGGGCCGCATCGCGGAGGTCTACCTGGACTCCCGCCGCGCGGCCGTGCCGGCGATGCCACCGCTGGTGCACAGTGCCGCGGAGGTGCGGGCATGGGTCACCGGGTGGGACCTGGCGGCTCGAGAGGTCTGGGTGGGGGAGGAGGGTGGCGAGCTGGTCGGCCTCGCCAGCCTCGAGGCCGACTGGCTCGATGCGCTCTACGTCTCTCCCCGCCGTGCACGCAACGGCATCGGGTCGGCGCTGATCGAGGTGGTGCAAGGCGGTGCGCCCCGACGGCTTCGGGCTGTGGGTGTTCTCCTCCAACGCCCCCGCCCGAAGGCTTCTACGCCCGGCACGGGCTCGTCGAGCGCGAGCACACCGACGGCCGCGACAACGAGGAGCGCAGCCCGGACCTGCGGATGGAGTGGGCCGGGACTACGCCGGCTCGGAACGGCGCAGCAGCACCAGCGCGACCAGCGCGAGCACCCCGACCAGCACCGAGAACAGCACCCCGGCCGTGACCAGCCCGAACGCCGTCGCCGCCAGCCCCTCGCCGACCACCGGCAGCGCGATCCCGACGTAGAGGAACACGAAGTACGCCGACGCGACCCGGCCGCGCAGCTCCGCGGGGCTGGCGCTGGTCACCGCGCCCAGCCCGGCCCGGAAGCTCAGTCCCTGACCGAGGCCGGCGACGATCCCGCCCACGACCAGCACGGGGAGCGAGCCGAGGGGCAGGCTGGCGCCGAGGACCACCATCCCGGCCACCAGGCCGATGCAGCCCAGTCGCAGGGCCCGGTCGAGCCCGAGCCGCGAGGCGAGCACCTGGCCGACGACCGAGGCCGCGAACAACCCGAGCACGACGACCCCGGTGAGGGTCGTGCTGTTCCGTCCGATCACGGTGCCGAGGAACGCCGGTGAGACCGCGCCGAAAAGCCCGAGCACCGCGAAGCCGGCGAACCCCGCGATCGCGGCACGCACGAAGACCGGACGCACCGAGTCGGGCACGCCGACCGACTGCGGGCGGAGGTCCGGGGGTGAGCTGCGGCGTACCGGGTCGGGAACGACGAGGATCGCCACGGTCGCCAGCAGGACCAGCCCGAGGTCGACCCAGTACGGCAGCCGCAGCGGCGCGGGGGCGAAGTCGGCCAGGAGCCCGGCGACCAGCGGCCCCAGGCCGAGGCCGCCCATGTTGACCGCGGCTGCGACCAGCCCGGCCTGCTCACCTCGTCCGTCAGGTGCGAGGTCGACGATGGTGGCGGTGGCCGTGCCCGTGAAGATCCCGGCCGACAGCCCGGAGACGACCCGGCCGATGAAGATCCAGCTCAGCGAACCGGTCGACTCCGCCAGCAGGAACGTGCCCGCGGACAGGGCCGACAGGACCAGCCCGGCGAGCAGCAGGGGGCGGCGGCCGAGCTGGTCGGACCAGCCCCCGAACAGCAGCAGGGCCGTGGTCACCCCGACCGGGTAGGTGGCGAAGATGACGGTGGTGCTCAGCTCGCCGAAGCCGAACTTCGCTCCGAGCAGCGGGTAGAGCGGCGTGGGCAGGGTCGTGCCGAGCATCACCACCACGAAGGCCGCCCCGACCAGGGCGAGCGGGACCCACTGTCCGGGACTGGTGCGGCTGCGGGTCGAAGAGTTCACGACGGACCGAACACCTCGGGCTCGTCCTGCCTTCCCGTCGAACCCGGACGCAGTCGTGTCGGACTCTTCACATCCGCGTGAGGTCACGGCGTCCGAGTGGGACGTTGGGAGGGTGACGGCGACCGAGACCTCCGCGGGCTCGGGCCTGCACGTCCCGGGAACCTCCGGCTTCCGTCGGCTCAACGGCGCCATGGTGGTCGCCGGCCTCGCGGCCTTCGGGTTGCTCTACGCCGCCCAGCCCGTGCTGGCCGAGGTCGGGGAGGAGTACGACGTCAGCCCCGGCAGCGCGAGTCTCGCGGTGTCCGCGGCGACCGGCGCCCTGGCGCTGTCGGTGATCCCGTTCGCCGCGGTCGCTGCACGGTGGGGCCGGGTCCGCACGATGCGGGCCTGCCTGGTGGCGGCCGTCGTCCTGACCGCCCTGGTGGCTCTCGCACCGAGCTTCGACCTGCTCGTGGTGCTGCGGGTGCTGAGCGGCGTCGCGCTCGCCGGGGTCGTGGCCGTGGCGATGGGTCATGTCGGTGCCGAGGTGCACCCGTCCGGACTGGGCTCGGCGATGGGTCTCTACGTCGCCGGCAACTCGCTCGGCGGCGTCGGCGGACGGCTGCTGGTCTCGGTCGTGGCCGACGTGACCTCGTGGCGCGTCGGCATCGCCGTGCTGGCGGCGGCCGCGGCGCTGGCGACCGCGATCTTCTGGTGGATCCTGCCGGAGCCCGTCGCCGATGTCGGCACGGCCCCGGAGCCGCACGGGTTCGCCCGGCTGCTGCGTCGCCCGGAGGTGCTGGCGCTGCTGGGCGTGCCGTTCTTGTTGATGGGCAGCTTCGTGGCGGTCTACAACTACCTCGGCTTCCGGCTGCTCGGCCCGGAGTTCGGGCTGCCGCTGACCGTCGTCGGGCTGGTGTTCCTGGCCTACCTGGCCGGCACCGTGTCGTCCGCGGCCGCCGGCCGGCTCGTCGACCGGGTCGGTCGCACCAGGGTGCTGCTCGTCGCGGTCCCGGTGATGCTGGTCGGTCTGGTGCTGACCCTGCCCGGGGTCCTGGCGCTGGTGGTGCTCGGGGTCGTCGTGTTCACCGCCGGGTTCTTCGCCGCGCACGCCACCGCGAGCGGCTGGGCACCGGTGCTGGGTGCGCCGTACGGCACCCGGGCGAGCGCGCTGTACGTCTGCGCCTACTACGCCGGCTCCAGCGTCTTCGGCACCCTGGTCGGGCTGGCCTGGTCCGGTGCCGGGTGGAACGGCGTGGTGCTGAGCGTCGCGTTGCTCTCCGTGCTCGGGCTGCTGGCCGGGAGCGCGGTGGTCGCGCTGGTCGGGCGCCGGGAGCCGGCGCCCTGACGGCGACCGGTGCGGGTTGCTCCGCGAACGGGCGTCGTCGGCCTTCTCGCGCTCCATCTCCGCCCCGAGGTCGACGTCCGCGGTCGGGCTCAGCCCACGGCCGGCTCGATCCGAGCGGTCGTCGATCCGTCGACCGGACAGCTGAGCACCACCTCGACCCCCACCACCTCGATCTGGCTGGCGTGCTGGTGACCCGGGCAGACCGGGAAGGTGTGCGCCCAGAAGGTCGTCCCGGCCGACACGTGCTCCGAGAGTGCTCGGCACAGGACGCCCAGCGCCTGGGCCGGGGTCCAGCGCGCCAGCACCCGGATGCTCAGTGTGCGGTGGTGCCGCTCCAGCATCGGCCACACCGTCCAGGCCGTCGTGCGCCGCAGGTAGGGGTCCGTCGGGTCGGCCGGATCGATCTCGGTGAGCACGTCGTCGTCGAGCAGCCCGACCGCCTGCCCGGCCAGCACCGCCACGTCGACGTCGGAGAGCGTCACGGTCCGACCACGACCCGGTGCGCTTCGACCCGGGCGCAAGGCCGAGCACCGACACCGAGTTCGATGCGTTCGCGCGACGTCACGTGGGGAAGTCCTCTCCGGCCGGTGGGCGAGGTGGTGCCGCGGCTCGGCAGGTCCCCGACACCTGCTGCCATCATCGCGCGCGACCAAGGCAGTCGGTGCCGCAGAGCGCGGTCGAGCCGGCGGTGTGCCGGTGCCGCCGCCCGTCCACCCCGATCGGTACGCCCTCCACCCAGGGCCGTGAGCCCGCTCGGTCGGGCCGCGGCATGTTGTTCATCTTGATCGGTCACGATGGTCACCGACCGACTCACGAGAACGAACGAGGTAGCCCCCATGGCCAAGGCCAGCAAGAAGCTCGAGAAGAAGAACCAGGACCTCAAGGCGACCGTCCGCGACCTGAAGGCCGCCTTGAAGAAGGCCGAGAAGAAGGCCGACAAGGCCGACGCCGCGGCGAAGGAGCACAAGTCCCTGGCCAAGTCCGCGGGCAAGCGGGTCACCCGGCTGGAGAAGAAGCTCGCCCGTACGACCCGCCCCCAGGTGCAGCAGATCGTCGAGGAGGCCAAGGACACCGTGGCCCAGACCCTCGAGGTGGCCGCCGCCGAGGTCGAGTCCGCTCCCTCGGCCACGCCCGACTCGTCCTGGACCGTGACCAAGCTGCGTGCCGAGGCCCGCAGCCGTGGCATCGCCAACTACTCCCGCAAGACCAAGGCCCAGCTGGTCGACGAGCTCGGCTGAGCCCGGCCGGGACCGACCCGGCGAACCAGTGCGGCGCCCCGGGCCGGCGACACCCGCACCGGCCTGTCGGCCCTGCCTGCGAGACTGACATAGGCTGACGGCCTTCCCCCACACGGCGGTCGTCCCGGGCTCCGGAGCGACCGCTGGGCGCCGGCCGTCGGCGCCGTTCCAGCACCGGCTTCGGTGTCCCTGCAGGCCTTCGGGAAGGTGTGATCGCGACTCATGTCGAGTGGTTCCAAGGACGGGTTCGCACACCTGCACGTGCACACCGAGTACTCCATGCTCGACGGCGCGGCCCGGCTCGACGACCTGTTCGAGCGCACCGCCGAGCTCGGCATGGACTCCATCGCGATGACCGACCACGGCAACGTGTTCGGGGCCTACGAGTTCTGGTCCAAGGCCCGGGCCCACGGGATCAGACCGATCATCGGCATGGAGGCCTACGCCACCCCCGACACCCCGCGCGGCGAGCGCAAGCGGGTGCGGTGGGGCGACGGCGGCCAGGACGACGTGTCCGGCTCCGGGGCCTACACCCACATGACCCTGCTCGCCGAGAACACCACCGGGATGCACAACCTGTTCCGGCTCTCCTCGCAGGCCTACATCGATGGCTTCTTCTACAAGCCGCGGATCGACCGCGAGCTGCTCTCGCAGTTCGGCCAGGGGATCATCGGCACCACCGGGTGCCCGTCCGGCGAGGTGCAGACCTGGCTGCGGCTCGGGCAGTACGACAACGCTCGTCGCGCCGCCTCGGAGTTCCAGGACATCCTCGGCCGGGACAACTACTTCCTCGAGCTGATGGAGCACGGCCTCGACATCGAGACCCGGGTCCGCGACGGCCTGCTGCGGCTGAGCAAGGACCTCGCGATCCCGATGATCGCGACCAACGACTCGCACTACGTGCGGCGGGAGGACGCCCCGGCCCACGAGCACCTGCTGTGCGTGTCCTCGGGCAGCACGATGAGCGACCCGAAGCGGTTCAAGCTCGACGGCGACGGCTACTACATCAAGTCCGCGGCCGAGATGCGTGAGGTCTGGCGCGACCTGCCCGAGGCCTGCGACAACACCCTGCTCGTCGCCGAGCGCTGCGACGTGACGCTTCAACGAGCAGGCCAACTACATGCCCGACTTCCCGTGCCCGGAGGGCGAGGACGAGACCTCCTGGATGATCAAGGAGGTCGAGAAGGGGCTGCGCTTCCGCTACCCCCAGGGGATCTCCGACGACGTACGCCGGCCGCGCCGACTACGAGGTCGGCGTGATCACGCAGATGGGCTTCCCCGGCTACTTCCTGGTCGTCGCCGACTTCATCAACTGGGCCAAGGACAACGGGATCCGGGTCGGTCCCGGCCGTGGCTCGGGTGCCGGCTCGATGGTCGCCTACGCGATGCGGATCACCGACCTCGACCCACTGGTGCACGGACTGATCTTCGAGCGCTTCCTCAACCCCGACCGCGTCTCGATGCCCGACTTCGACATCGACTTCGACGAGCGTCGGCGCAGCGAGGTGATCCGCTACGTCACCGACCGCTACGGCAGCGAGCGGGTCTCGATGATCGTCACCTACGGCACGATCAAGGCCAAGCAGGCGGTCAAGGACTCCTCGAGGATCCTGGGCTACCCGTTCGCGATGGGCGACAAGATCACCAAGGCGATGCCGGCCGCGGTGATGGGCAAGGACGTCCCGCTCACGCAGCTCTTCGACACCGCCCACGCCCGCTACGGCGAGGGCGGCGACTTCCGCGGGCTCTACGAGACCGACCGCGACATCAAGACCGTCGTCGACACCGCGATCGGCATCGAGGGCCTCAAGCGGCAGTGGGGTGTGCACGCCGCCGGCGTGATCATGTCCAGCGAGCCGATCCAGAACGTCATCCCCGTGCTCAAGCGCGAGGCCGACGGCGCCATCATCACCCAGTTCGACTACCCGACCTGCGAGAAGCTCGGGCTGATCAAGATGGACTTCCTGGGGCTGCGCAACCTCACGGTCCTCGACGACGCGCTGATCAACATCGAGAACAACCGCGGCGAGAAGGTGGTCCTCGAGGAGCTCGAGCTCACCGACCCGGCGACGTACTCGCTGCTGCAGAAGGGCGACACCCTCGGCGTCTTCCAGCTCGACGGAGCCCCGATGCGGGCCCTGCTGCGCAGCATGCAGCCCGACGTCTTCGAGGACATCTCGGCCGTCGGTGCGCTCTACCGCCCCGGCCCGATGGGTGCCGACTCGCACAACAAGTACGCCAAGCGCAAGACCGGCCGCGAGCCGGTCGAGCCGATCCACCCCGAGCTGGCCGAGCCGCTGGCCGACGTGCTGGGGGAGACCTACGGCCTGATCGTCTACCAGGAGCAGGTGATGGCGATCGCGCAGAAGCTCGCCGGCTACTCCCTGGGCCAGGCCGACATCCTGCGGCGCGCGATGGGCAAGAAGAAGAAGTCCGAGCTGGACAAGCAGTTCGCCGGCTTCTCCGAGGGCATGGCCGAGCGCGGCTACTCCTCGGAGGCGGTCCAGACGCTCTGGGACATCCTGCTGCCCTTCTCCGACTACGCGTTCAACAAGGCGCACTCCGCGGCGTACGGCGTGGTCTCGTACTGGACGGCCTACCTCAAGGCGAACTACCCGGCCGAGTACATGGCCGCGCTCCTGACCTCGGTCAAGGACGACAAGGACAAGATGGCGGTCTACCTCAACGAGTGCCGCCGGATGAAGATCCAGGTGCTGCCGCCCGACGTCAACTCCTCCGAGGCCAACTTCACCCCGGTCGGGCCCGACATCCGCTTCGGGCTGACCGCGATCCGCAACGTCGGCTGGAACGTCGTGGCCCAGATCATCGAGTCGCGCCGCGAGAAGGGCCGGTTCGTCGACTTCGCCGACTTCATGTCCAAGGTGCCGCCGCAGGTGTGCAACAAGCGGCTGATCGAGTCGCTCGTCAAGGCCGGTGGTTTCGACTCCCTCGGCCACGGGCGCCGGGCGCTGGTCGCGGTGCACGAGAGCGCGGTCGACCAGTACGTCGACATCAAGCGCAACGAGGCGATCGGCCAGGACTCGCTGTTCGCCGGTATGGACGCGCCGGACGACGACTCCGGCTTCGGTGCCTTCGGGGTGAGCGTCACGGTGCCGGACATCCCGGAGTGGGAGAAGAGCATCCTGCTCGGTCACGAGCGCGAGATGCTCGGCCTCTACGTCTCCGACCACCCGCTGACCGGGCTCGAGCACATCCTCGCCAACGCCGCCGACTGCACGATCGGGGCCCTGCTGACCGACGAGAGCCGCACCCACCGGCAGCCGGTGACCATCGCCGGGCTGATCACCGGGGTGCAGCGCAAGATGACCAAGAAGGGTGACAACTGGGCGATCGTGACCGTCGAGGACCTCGAGGGCGCGATCGACGTGCTGTTCTTCCCCGCCTCCTACCTGCTCGCCTCGACGATGCTCCTCGAGGACACCGTGGTCGTCGTCAAGGGCAGCCTGAGCACCGACAAGGACCAGCCGGAGGTGCACGCCCGCGAGATCAGCCAGCCCTCGCTCGAGGCCGGCTCGGCCGGGCCGGTGACCGTCAACCTGCCCTCCACCCGGTGCACCGTTCCGGTGGTCGACCAGCTCAAGGAGGTGCTGCGGACCCACCCCGGCACCACCGAGGTCCGGCTGAAGCTGATGGCCCGTGAGGGCACCAAGGTGCTCAAGCTCGACGACCGGCTCCGGGTGAGCCCGTCGCCGGCGCTGTCCGCCGACCTCAAGCTGTTGCTGGGGCCCGGATGCCTGAGCTGAACGAGCCGGGGCTGAACGCGCCAGGTCTGGACGAGCCAGGTCTGGACGAGCCAGGGCTGAACGAGGACGACGAGCCGAACGACCGCTCGGGTCCGCCCGCCCGGGCGGGCGACGCGCTGCGCGACGTCCTGCGCGACGTGGCCTGGGTGGTCGGGACCTTCGTGCTGCTCGGTGTGGTCGGGGGCGTGCTGTGGTGGCTGCTGGCCGAGCCGCCGTACTTCGTGCGCACCGACACCACCGCCGTGATGGGCCAGGCCGAGCTCGGCAAGCGGATCCCGGTCGACGGGATCTTCGTCTCGATCGGAGCGCTCGGCTCGGCCGTGCTCGGCTTCGCCCTGATGGCCTGGCGCCGTCGCGACCCCTTGCTGGTGCTGCTCGCCGGTGTGGTCGCGAGCGTGCTGGCCGGTTTCGTCGCGCTCAAGCTGGGCGAGCACCTCGGCCACCGCGACGTGCAGGCGCTGGTCGAACAGGCCAAGCTCGGGGCGAAGGTGCGCGACACCCTCGACGTGATCACCGGCTGGGTGCTGCTCGCGTGGCCGGTGGGGTTCCTGGTCGCCGCCGTCTCCAGCCTGCTCGGCAGCTCCAAGGACGGGTCCCGGCGCTGAGCAGGACCCGTCAGCGGCGGGCGATGTCGGCGAGGGTGGCGTCGAGCAGGCGGACCAGGTCGTCGGGAGCCACCTCGAGGTCGATCCCGCGCCGCCCGGCCGAGACGTAGATCGTGGGGTAGGACCGGGACGTCTTGTCGAGCACCGTCGTCAGTGCCTTGCGCTGGCCGAAGGGTGAGATCCCGCCGACCACGTAGCCGGTGCTGCGCGCCGCCGCCTCCGGCTCGGCCATCGCGGCGCGCTTGCCGTCCACAGCCGCCGCCAGCGCCTTCAGGTCGAGCCTCCCCGAGACCGGCACGACGGCCACGACGAGGGCACCGTCGACCTCGGCGAGCAGGGTCTTGAAGACCCGCTCCGGTTCGACGCCGAGCGCCGCGGCGGCCTCGTCGCCGTACGACGCGGCGCTCGCGCTGTGCTCGTAGGGGTGCACGGTGAAGGCGACGCCGGCCCGGGTCAGCGCGAGCGTGGCCGGCGTACCGACGGACCTGCGTCCGGGGCTCCGCGACGTCACCGCTCGGCCTCGCTCAGTTCGGAGACCAGCGCATCCGGGCCACCTCCGTGGCCGGCAGCGACGGCAGGGCCCGCATCGCCTGCATCTCGCTGATCAGGGAGCGCCGGATCAGGGTCAGCCGGGTGCTGGTGTCCTCGGCCTCGAGCAGCGCCTGCCGCTCGGTCATGGTGAGCAGGCAGGTGCTGGCCAGCGACCAGGACAGGTACGTCGGGTCGCGCGGCAGCTCCCCGGCGAGCACCAGGTCGCCGCGCATCTCGCTGAGCCGCTGCCGGTAGACCTCGAAGGTGGCCAGCGTGCGGTCGGCCTCGGTCTGCAGGGCGGCCTGCAGGGCGGGGTCGGTGCTCGCCTCGTCGGGCTCCGCCACCAGCTCGACCAGCCCCACGGCGTACTCGCCGTCGGTCTCGATCTCGTCGATGTGGAAGCGCCCGCGGCCGACGACCTCGATGTCGAACCGGCCGTCGTCGTAGCGCTCGTGCTCGCTGAGCTGCACGACGGTGCCGGTGCGGTGCAGCGACTGGGTGCCGTGGCTGCCGACCTCGTAGCCCTCGCGGATGGCGGTGATCCCGAGGATCCGGTCCTTGGGGTCGGGGATGGCGAGCAGGTCACGCACCAGTGCCCGGTAACGGTCCTCGAAGACGTGCAGGGGCGTGCGGACACCGGGGAAGAGGACCGTGTTCAGCGGGAACAGGGGCAGCCGGATGGTCACATCTCGCAGCCTAGTTCGCCGAGGCGTCGCAGACGCACGCCGGATACCCGCCGAGGCGTCGCAGACGCACGCCCCGACGGGGGTGCGGCGTCCTGAACGCCTGGGCGAGCGACGCCTCGGGGGTCTCCTAGACTTGGGCCATGATGCGCACCATCGACCTGCGGGGTGAGACGCCCGAGGACTACCAGTCCGTCCTGCCGCGTCCGGAGTTCGACGTCGAGGCGGCCCAGGAGGTGGTCCGGCCGATCTGCGAGGCCGTCCGGACACGAGGCGTCGAGGCGATCCGGGAGTTCTCCGCCCGGTTCGACGGCGTGGAGACCGAGGAGATCGCCGTACCGGTCGAAGCGCTGCAGCGGGCCCTGGCCGAGCTCGATCCCGACGTGCGCGCGGGCCTGGAGGAGTCGATCCGCCGGCTGCGGGTGACCGGCCAGGCCGAGCTGGAGCGGGACTCGACCTCCGAGCTGGGCCCGGGTGCCCGGGTGTCTCAGCGGTTGATCCCCGTCGACCGGGTCGGGCTCTACGTGCCCGGTGGCATCGCGCCGCTGGTGTCGAGCGTGCTGATGAACGTCGTCCCCGCGCAGATCGCCGGGGTGCGATCGATCGCGTTGACCAGCTCGCCGCAGAAGGACCACGACGGGCTGCCGCACCCCACCATCATGGCCGCCTGCGCCCTGCTCGGCGTCGACGAGGTGTACGCCGTAGGAGGTGCCCAGGCGATCGCGATGCTGGCCTACGGCGCCGGTCCGTGCCGTCGCGTCGACATGGTCACCGGACCGGGCGCGATCTACACCGTGGCCGCGAAGCGGCTGCTCAAGGGCGTGGTCGGCATCGACTCCGAGGCCGGCACCACCGAGATCGCGATCCTGGCCGACGAGACCGCCGATCCCGCCTTCGTCGCCGCCGACCTGATCAGCCAGGCCGAGCACGACCCCAACGCCGCCTCCGTGCTGGTCACGGACTCGCCCTGGCTGGCCGAGGCCGTCGAGACCGAGCTCGCCGGGCAGGTGCCTGCCACCAAGCACAGCGAGCGGATCGGGTCCGCGCTCGGCGGCCAGCAGTCCGGCGTCGTGCTGGTCGACGACATGGAGCAGGGCCTCGACGTGGTCAACGCCTACGCCGCCGAGCACCTGGAGATCCAGACCGCCGACTCGGCCACACACGCCTCCCGGGTGCGCAACGGCGGGGCCATCTTCGTGGGCGGCTACGCCCCGGTCTCGCTGGGCGACTACTGCGCCGGGTCCAACCACGTGCTGCCCACCGGGGGCTGCGCCTGCCACTCCTCGGGGCTGTCGGTGCGCTCGTTCCTGCGGGCCGTGCACGTCGTGGACTACTCGCGCGAGGGCCTGGAGGCCGTCGCGGACCACGTCGTCGCACTGGCCGAGGCCGAGGACCTGCCCGGCCACGGGGCCGCGGTCAAGGTCCGCTTCGCCGAGCCCGCCGGTCCACGATGAGCTGGCAGCCGCCGCTGCGCGACGAGCTGGTCGGGATCGAGCCGTACGGCGCTCCTCAGCTCTCCCCCGAGCAGGCTCCCGTGCAGCTGAACGTCAACGAGAACCCCTACCCGCCCAGCGAGGCCTGCGTGGCCGACATCCGCGACGCGGTCGCCGTCGCCGCCGGATCGCTGAACCGCTACCCCGACCGCGAGTTCACCCAGCTCCGCACCGCCCTGGCGGCGTACGCCGGCGCCGAGGCCGGCGTCTCGCTGACGCCCGAGCAGGTCTGGGCGGCCAACGGGTCCAACGAGGTGATGCTGCAGATCCTCCAGGCGTTCGGCGGTCCGGGGCGGATCGCGCTGTCGTTCGCCCCGACGTACTCGATGTATCCGGAGTACGCCCGCGACTCCGTCACCGGATGGGTCGCGGGGCGGCGCCACGAGGACTTCTCGTTCGACCTCGACCACGCCCGCGGGCTGATCGAGGAGCATCGCCCCAGCGTGGTGCTGATGCCGTCACCGAACAACCCGACCGGCACGGCGCTCCCGCTCGAGGTGGTCGCGCCGCTGTGCGAGCTGGTGGGACCGGGTGTCGTCGTCGTCGACGAGGCGTACGCCGAGTTCCGTCGGGTCGGCGTGCCGAGCGCGCTGGAGCTGCTGGGGGAGCACCCCAACCTGGTCGTGACGCGGACGATGAGCAAGGCCTTCGCCCTGGCCGGTGCCCGGCTCGGCTACCTGGCGGCTTCGCCGGCGATCACGGACGCGCTGCGCGTGGTGCGCCTGCCCTACCACCTCTCCGCGGTCACCCAGGCGACCGCGCTGGCGGCACTGGGACACGCCGAGGAGCTGCTCGGCAACGTCGACCTGCTCCGTCGTGAGCGCGACGCCCTGGTCGCCTGGCTGCGCGACCAGGGCTACGACGTGGCCGAGTCTGACGCGAACTTCGTGCTCTTCGGACGCTTCGAGGACCGGCACGCCGCCTGGCAGGAGCTGCTCGACGCCGGTGTGCTGGTCCGCGAGACCGGGCCCGACGGCTGGCTGAGGGTGTCGGTCGGCACACCCGCGGAGATGAGCGCCTTCCGCGCGGCACTCGTCGCGATCGGTCACAATGGGAGGGCATCGCAGCCCGTGACCATGGCTGTGCCCACGAGTGGGGAAGGAGCCTGATGACCCGCACCGCACGCGTCGAGCGCCAGACCAGCGAGTCCAAGGTGAGCGTCGAGGTCGACCTGGACGGCGTCGGACGCACCGACATCTCCACCGGGGTCGGCTTCTACGACCACATGCTGACCGCGTTCGGTCGGCACTCCCTGCTCGACCTCACCGTCCAGACCGAGGGCGACCTGCACATCGACGCCCACCACAGCGTCGAGGACACCGCGATCGCGCTCGGCCAGGCCCTGCGCGAGGCCCTGGGTGACAAGGTCGGCATCCGCCGCTTCGGCGATGCCACCGTGCCGCTCGACGAGTCGCTGGTGCAGGCGGTCGTGGACGTCTCCGGGCGCCCGTACTGCGTGCACAGCGGTGAGCCCGTCGGCCAGGAGCACGTGCTGATCGGTGGCACCGGGGTGCCCTACCTGGGCTCGCTGACCCGCCACGTCTTCGAGACGCTCGCCTTCCACGCCCACGTCGGGCTGCACGTGCGGGTCCTCGCCGGGCGCGAGCCGCACCACATCGTGGAGACCCAGTTCAAGGCCGTCGCGCGGGCGTTGCGTGACGCGATCGCCCTCGACCCCCGCGAGAGCGGCGTGCCTTCGACCAAGGGCGCGCTCTGACCACCTCGCCCGTGTCTGGGGTCCCACCCTCGGTCCCCCGTGTCGTCGTGCTCGACTACGGCTCCGGCAACCTGCGCTCGGTGGTCCGCGCCGTCGAGCGGGCCGGCGCCACGGTGACGCTGACCAGCGACTTCGACGAGGCACTCGCCGCGGACGGTCTGGTGGTCCCCGGTGTCGGCGCGTACGCCGCGTGCATGGCCGGGCTGCGGGCGGTCAGGGGCGAGCGGATCATCGGGCGGCGACTGGCCGGTGGCCGGCCGGTGCTGGGGATCTGCGTCGGCATGCAGGTGCTGTTCGAGACCGGGATCGAGCACGGCGTCGAGACCGCCGGGTGCGACGAGTGGCCCGGACGCGTCGAGCGGATCCAGGCTCCCGTCGTGCCCCACATGGGGTGGAACACCGTCGAGTCGCCGGCGGGAAGCACCCTCTTCGACGGCGTCGCGACCGAGCGCTTCTACTTCGTGCACTCCTACGGCGTGCGCGAGTGGACCCTGGTCACCAACGACCGCACCCGGGCCCCACTGGTGACCTGGACGACGCACGGCGGTGACCGCTTCGTCTCCGCGGTCGAGAACGGACCGCTCACCGCCACCCAGTTCCACCCCGAGAAGTCCGGCGATGCCGGCGCCCGGCTGCTGCGCAACTGGGTGTCGGGACTGGTGCGGGCGTGAGCAAGGAGCGCGCCGTCCGCCGGGCCGAGCGGGAGCGGGTCGCCGCCCTGCGCACGGCCGAGCAGCAGGCCGAGCGCGAACGCCGGCGCCGGCGTACGGCCCGGCGAGCACGGCTGACCCGCTGGCTGCCGAGGCCGGCCGCGTCGCCGTCCGGCATCATCGCGGAGCGACGCCGTGGCCGGATCCGGATGGTCGTCGCCGGGCTGCTCCTGGTGCAGGTGCTGGTCTGGATCGTCCGTGACGACTGGCCCTCCCGGCTCGCGGCTCTGCTCGTCGCCCTGCTGCTGCTGCCCCTGCTGCTCGCCTTCACCGCCTAGGAGTCCCCGATGACCTCCCCCCACCTCCAGCTGCTGCCCGCCGTCGACATCACCGAGGGTCGTGCCGTCCAGCTCGCCCAGGGCGTCGCTGGCTCCGAGCGGGTGTACGGCGACCCGGTCGCGGCCGCGCGCCGATGGCAGGACGCCGGCGCCGAGTGGCTGCACCTGGTCGACCTCGACGCGGCCTTCGGCCGCGGGACCAACCGTGAGCTGCAGGCGGAGATCGTGGCCGCACTCGACATCGACGTCGAGATGAGCGGCGGGATCCGCGACGACGACTCGCTGCGGGCGGCCCTCGCGACCGGCTGCCGCCGGGTGAACATCGGCACGGCCGCGCTGGAGCAGCCCGAGTGGTGCGCCCGCGTGATCGCCGAGCACGGCGACCGCATCGCGATCGGCCTCGACGTGCGCGGTCGGACACTGGCCGCGCGCGGCTGGACGCGCGACGGTGGCGACCTGTACGACGTGCTCGCGAGGCTCGACGCCGAGGGCTGTGCCCGCTACGTCGTGACCGACGTCAACAAGGACGGCATGCTCCAGGGGCCCAACCTCGAGCTGCTGCGGGACGTGTGCGCCGCCACCGCCGCCCCGGTCGTCGCCTCCGGCGGGATCACCGTGCTGGCCGACCTCGAGGCGTTGATGGGCCTGCGCGACGACGGGGTCGAAGGGGCGATCGTGGGCACTGCGCTCTACGAGGGGAAGTTCAGCCTCGAGGAGGCACTCGCGCTGACCCGCCCCGCGGACGCCTCGCGATGAGCCTCGCCGTACGCGTGATCCCGTGCCTGGACGTGGCCGCGGGGCGTGTGGTGAAGGGGGTCAACTTCGAGAACCTGCGCGACGCCGGGGACCCGGTCGAGCTGGCGCGGCTCTACGACGCCGAGGGGGCCGACGAGCTGACCTTCCTCGACATCTCGGCCTCGCACGAGGGCCGGGCGACGACGCTGGACATCGTCTCGCGCACCGCCGAGCAGGTCTTCATCCCGCTGACCGTGGGCGGCGGGGTGTCCAGCGTGGAGGACGTCGACCGGCTGCTGCGCGCCGGGGCGGACAAGGTGGCGGTGAACACCGCGGCGATCCGGCGCCCCGAGCTGGTCGCCGAGATCGCCGACCGCTTCGGCAACCAGGTGCTGGTGCTCTCCCTCGATGCTCGCCGCGTGCCCGCCGGTGGTGCCCCGACCGGCTCCGGCTTCGAGGTCACCACGCACGGCGGCCGGCAGAGCGCCGGGCTGGACGCCGTCGAGTGGGTCACCCGCGCCGCGGAGCTCGGGGCCGGGGAGGTGCTGCTCAACGCCATGGACGCCGACGGCACCACCGACGGCTTCGACGTGGAGCTGATCCGGCTGGTGCGCGCGGCGGTCGACGTACCGGTCATCGCCAGCGGAGGAGCCGGCGCGGCCGAGCACTTCCCGCCCGCTGTCGAGGCCGGCGCCGATGCCGTCCTCGCTGCCACCGTCTTCCACTTCGGCACCCTCAGCGTCGCCGAGGTCAAGCGGGCGCTCGCCGCGAAGGGCCACCCCACCCGCTGACCGGGCACAGATTCACCCGCAGAAGCATCGACCGGGCACAGATTCACCCGCAGACGCACCGACCGGTCACAGATTCACCCGCGCGGCGTGAAAACCTGACCGGTCGGCGTCGTAGGGCGTGAAAACCTGCCCGGTCGGCGGGAGGGGCTGACATTTGTCACGGCGGGGTCGTGATGCAGGGTCGAGGTGCCGGAGGCCTACGACGGCCAGGCTGGGGCCATGAGAGATCACCAGCAGCAGGCGGCCCCGGCCTCGGGGACAGACATCGTTCCGCCGGGCAGCACACCCAGGCACGCCGTCCGGCTCCAGGGCGTGACCAAGAGCTTCGGCAACGTCCACGCGGTGCGTGGCATCGACCTCGAGCTCGAGCCCGGCGAGGTGGTGGCCTTCCTCGGCCCCAACGGCGCCGGCAAGACGACCACCATCGACATGATCCTGGGTCTGTCCAAGCCCACGAGCGGCGACATCACGGTCCTCGGGATGCAGCCCCGTCAGGCGATCGCCCGTGGCCTGGTGGCAGCGGTGATGCAGACCGGCGGACTGCTCAAGGACCTGACCGTGCGGGAGACGGTGGTCTACACCGCCAGCCTCTTCGCCGACACCAAGCCGGTCGACGAGGTGATCGCGGCGGCCGGGATCAGCGGCCTCGCTGATCGCAAGGTGGGCAAGTGCTCGGGGGTGAGCAGCAGCGGCTGCGGTTCGCGATGGCGCTGCTGTCCGATCCGGCGCTGCTTCTGCTCGACGAGCCCACCACCGGGATGGACGTCGGGGGGCGACGGGAGTTCTGGGCGTCCATCCGCAACGATGCCGAGCAGGGTCGCACCGTGCTGTTCGCGACGCACTACCTCGAGGAGGCCGACCAGTACGCCGACCGCATCGTGCTGGTCAGCGACGGCCTGGTGGTCGCCGACGGCAGCGGGAGCGAGATCCGTGCGTTGGCCGCCGGGCGCACCGTGCGGGCCACGATGAGCAACCCGGACACCGACGCGATCTCTGCGCTCGGCGGGGTCGAGAGCGTCGAGGTCCGCGGTGAGCAGCTGCTGGTGCGGGCCAACGACTCGGACGCGGTCGCGCGCTACCTGCTCGGGCAGACCGACGCCCGCGACCTGGAGATCACCTCCCACGGCATCGAGGACGCCTTCCTCAGCCTGACCGGCAAGCACGACCGCGCAGCAGCAGAAGGAGCAGTCCGATGAGCATCGCCGACAACACCGTCCGGGGCATCGACCCCAGCACCCGGCGGGTGCCGCCGATGGGCGGCTTCAGCCTCACCGTGCTGGGCATCGAGATCCGTCGTACGCTGCGCAACCGTCGCACGCTGGTCTTCTCCTTGCTCCTGCCCGCGATCTTGTTCTTCATCTTCGTCGGCCAGTCCGGCTGGCAGGACAAGGCCGGCGACGGCAACGTCGCGGCGTACATCATGGTCTCGATCGCGCTGTACGCCGCGGCGCTGACCTCGGCGGCCGGGGGCGCGATGGTGGCCATCGAGCGGGCTCTGGGCTGGTCGCGCCAGCTGCGGCTGACGCCACTCCGACCGGTGATGTACATCGTGATCAAGGCGCTCGTGGCGCTGGTGCTGGGTGCTCTCGCCGTGGCCGTGGTCAACCTGTGCGGGGTGATCGAGGGCAAGCCGTCGATGCCGGTCGACACCTGGATCTACTGCGGTCTGCTCTCCCTGGTCTGCACCGTCACCTTCGCGGCGCTGGGCGTGTTCATCGGCTACCTCGTGCCGGGTGAGAACGCGATGCAGATCCTCGGCCCGGGTCTGGCTGCGCTGTCCTTCCTCGGCGGCGTCTTCATCCCCCTGACGCAGTACAGCGACATCGTGCGCGAGATCGCCTACTGGACCCCGATGTACGGCGTCGCCGAGATCTCCCGTGCGCCGCTGACCCACGAGCTGCCGTGGTACGCCGTGGTCAACGCGGTGGCCTGGCTGGGGGTCTTCGTGGCCGGGGCGGCGTGGCGGATGAGCAAGGACACGGCGCGGGTCTGAGCGGCGGGCTAGCGTGGCGACGATGACGGGGATCAGAGCGATGCCGCTGAGCCGCCGACCCGGCTGGGGACCCGAGAACGGGCGCCCCGGCCGGTTCGGCGTGTTCTTCATCGCGATCTGGACGCTGTTCCTGCTGCAGCCGCTGAGCACCGCCTGGAACGAGCGCGACTCGGCCCGGGGCTGGATCGGGATCGTCCTCACCCTGGCCTTCGCAGCGTGGTACCTCCGGGTCTTCTTCATCCGGCGCCAGGGCATGCGGAGTGGCACCCCCGGCTTCCCACTGTCGAGCAGCGTCCTGGCGATCGGGTTCGCGATCGTGCTCGCCGCAGGCGTGATGGCCAGTGTCGGCCAGGACGGCGACGCCACCGGGGTCTACCTGTGTGTGCTGTGCGCGATGACGCTGCCCAACCCGTGGGCGGTCCCCTCGGCGATCGCGGTCGCCGCCGCGGTCTACCTCGCAGGGGGGATGGTGCCGGGCTGGACGTACGACTCGGGCCTGCTGCTGAGCATGCTGGCCGCCACGGTCGCCGTGTGGGGGATCCAGCAGATGCTGATGCGCAACGCCCAGCTGGTCGTGGCCAACGACGAGAACCAGCGCCTCGCCGTCGCCGACGAGCGCAACCGCTTCGCCCGCGACCTGCACGACATCCTCGGTCATTCGCTCACCGTGATCACGGTGAAGGCCGAGCTGGCCCAGAAGCTGCTCGAGGTCGACCCGGCACGGGCCAGGGATGAGATCGCCGACCTGGAGCGGCTCTCCCGCGACGCGCTCTCCGACGTACGTCGTGCGGTGGAGGGCTACCGCGAGCTGACCCTGCCCGGCGAGCTGACCCGGGCACGCGCGGCGCTGCAGGCGGCCCAGATCGAGGCCGACCTGCCCAACTCCACCGACGAGGTGCCCACCGACCTGCGCGAGCTGTTCGCCTGGACCGTGCGCGAGGGAGTGACCAACGTGATCAGGCACAGCGGCGCAACCCGCTGCCACGTGCGCCTGAGCGCCGATCGCGCCGAGGTCTGCGACGACGGTTGCGGACCCGATCCGGTGAGCCTCGGCGGGAACGGACTGGTCGGGCTGCGTGAACGCGCGACCGCCCACGGCGCCACCGTCGTCTCGCGGTCCGCGGAGCCGAAGGGATTCTCGCTGCAGGTCGTGGTGTCCGGATGACCATCCGGCTGCTGCTCGCCGACGACCAGGCCCTGGTCCGTGGGGCGCTCGCCGCGCTGCTCGACCTCGAGCCGGACCTCGAGGTGGTGGCCGAGGTCGGATCGGGCGACGCCGTCGTGCCGGCCGTCCTGGAGCACCAGCCCGACGTGGCCCTGCTCGACGTGGAGATGCCCGGGCTCGACGGGATCTCGGCCACGGCCGCGGTGAGCGCGGCCGCGCCCGGCGTACGCGTGCTGATCGTGACCACCTTCGGCCGTCCCGGCTACCTGCGCCGGGCGCTGCAGGCGGGTGCGAGCGGGTTCGTGGTCAAGGACACCCCGGCCTCCCAGCTCGCCGACGCCGTACGCCGGGTGCACCAGGGGCTGCGGGTCGTCGACCCGACCCTGGCGACCGACAGCCTGGTCGCGGGGGAGTCGCCGCTGACCGCGCGCGAGGGCGACGTGCTGCGCGCCGCGCGCGACGGCTCCTCGGTCGCGGTGATCGCGAAGAAGCTGTTCCTCTCCGAGGGCACCGTGCGCAACCACCTCTCCGCCGCCATCGGCAAGACCAGCGCCGGCAACCGGGCCGAGGCGGTGCTGGTCGCGGACGGCAACGGGTGGTTGTGACCCGTTGGTGAGCGGTTGGCTAGATCGCGCCCGAAGCGTGGTTGGGTGAGGTGTGCTCGACCCGCGACTGGTGCTGCTCGGCGCCCTGCTCAGCCTGGTCGGGAGCTCGCGCTACGCCTGGGCGACGGTGCAGGGCCACACCCGGCCGAACCGCCTCACCTGGTTCCTGTGGGCCGCCGCCCCACTGATCGGGTTCGGCGCCCAGCTCGACGACGGGGTCGGCTGGCCGTCGGTGCTCACGCTCTCGATCGGCCTGGGCCCGGCGATGGTGTTCGCCTCCACCTTCGTCACCCGTCGCTCCTACTGGCGGCTCGGGTCGTTCGACCTGGGCTGCGGAGCGGTGTCCGTCGCGGCGCTGGTGGTGTGGCTCTCGCTCCCCGACCCCGAGCCGGCCGTGCTGGTGGCGGTGCTGGCCGACCTCGTGGCCGGCGTGCCGACGGTGCGCAAGGCCTGGTCGCACCCCGAGACCGAGCATCCCTCGGTCTTCTTGTTCTCGGGCGCCAACGGCGTGCTCACCTTGTTCACCATCGACACCTGGTCGCCGACGACGTACGCCTTCCCGATCTACCTCGTGGTCCTGTCCACGGTGCTGTCCACCCTGGTGCTCGCCCGGCTCGGGCCACGGCTCGCCACCCGGACCGGACGACTAGTCTCGGCCGAGCGATGAGCACCTGGGGCGACCTGTACGACGAGCACGCCCGCGCGCGCTGGGTCGAGGAACCGACCAAGCGGGTGCCGGCTCCCGAGCGCACGCCCTTCGAGCGCGACCGGGCCCGGGTCGTGCACTCCGCGGCGCTGCGCCGGCTGGCGGCCAAGACCCAGGTGGTCGGCCCCACCACGGACGACTTCGTGCGCAACCGGCTCACGCACAGCCTCGAGGTCGCGCAGGTCGCCCGCGACCTGGCGCATCCGATCGGGTGCCACCCCGACGTCGCCGAGACGGCGGCGCTGGCCCACGACCTCGGCCATCCGCCGTTCGGCCACAACGGCGAGCGGGTGCTGGACCGCCTCGGCGCCGACTGCGGCGGCTTCGAGGGCAACGCCCAGACCCTGCGGATCCTGACCCGGCTGGAGGCCAAGTCCACGGCTCCCGACGGACGCTCGATCGGGCTGAACCTGACCCGGGCCACCCTCGACGCCTGCACCAAGTACCCGTGGCGGCGCGAGCGCCCGGGCACCAAGTTCGGGGTGTACGACGACGACCTGGCCGTCTTCGAGTGGCTGCGGGACGGGGCGCCGGGCGAGGAGTCGGCGGACCCGCGCTGCGTCGAGGCCCAGGTGATGGACCTCGCCGACGACGTCGCCTACTCCGTGCACGACCTCGAGGACGGCATCGTCGCCGGCCGCATCGACCTCGCGCTGCTGGGTGACGCCGAGGAGCGCGAGGCGGTGTGGGAGACCGTGCGGGGCTGGTACCTGCCCGGGGTGGGCGACGACCGGCTGGACGCGGCGTACGCCGACCTGCGGGCCGTCGTCGCCTGGCCCACCACGGCCTACGACGGCACCCGCGGTGCCCTGGCCGCCCTGAAGAACTTCACCTCCGACGTGATCGGGGTGTTCTGCGGCAGCGTGCAGGGCGCCACCCGGGAGGCGTACGGCGAGGTCGCGCTGGTGCGCCACCACGCCAGCCTGGTCGTGCCGACCGGGACGCGCGAGCAGATCGCGGTGCTCAAGGGGATCGCCGCGCACTACGTGATGAAGGCGGCCGACCGGTTGGCGCTGATGGAGCGTGAGGAGACGCTGCTCGAGGAGCTGTTCGTCGCGCTGCGCGACGCTCCGCCCACCCTGCTCGACCCGCAGTTCCGGCGCGACGCCGAGGCCGCCGCCGACGAGGCGGCCCGGACCCGCGTCCTGCTGGACCAGGTCGCCTCGCTCACCGACGCCTCCGCGGTCGCCCGGCACCACGCCCTGACCCGCTGAGCGGTCACTCCTGGTCCCGCCACCACGCCACGGTCCGGGCCGCGACCTCCTCGGTGCTGGTCGGCGCGAGGCCGAGCAGGCCCTGGCTGGTCGAGGAGTCCATCACGAACGGGCCGACGAACTGGTAGGCCATGGCCGTGAGCTCACGCGTCGGGGTGTGGACCAGTCCGACGGCGCGCAGCAACCACGTCGGCAGCGTGCCCGGCTCGGGGGCCTCGACCCCGGCGGCGGTCGCGAACGCGTGCACCAGCTCGCGCTGGGTGCTCGGGGGTGCGGTCGGTGCGTGCAGCACGCGGTCCCAGAGGTCCGCGCGCTGGGAAGCGGTGATCATCGCCCGGGCCAGGTCGGGGACGTAGGTCCAGGAGTGCGGCTGGTCGAGCGAGCCGAGCACGCGCACCTTCTTGCCGGCGAGCACGGCCGGCACGACCCGGTCGCCCATGTGGCTGGTTCGCACCCGGGGCCCCACGAAGTCGGAGGCGACCACGCTGACGGTCGGAGCCGCGGCCGCAGCCCGCTGACGCAGCAGGTCCGCGCGGATCTCCCCCTTGCCGCCAGCCCAGCTGCGAGGGTTGTCCTCGCGCATCGGCTCCGTGGGGGAGACGTAGCTGTAGAGGCTCTCGGGGAACACGGCGACCGCACCGTTGGTCGCGGCCGCGTCGAGGACCACCCGGTCCGCCTGTGGCAGCTCGGCTCGCCACGCCTTCTCGGTGTACGCCGAGCCGTGGATGCAGTGGAAGATCGCCGACGCCCCGGCGGTCGCCTTCGCCACCGCGTCGGCGTCCGACACGTCGACGACCATCCGCTCGACACCGTCGCGCTCGGGGCCCGAGCCCGAGCGGGTCAGCACCCGGACCTCGAGACCCTGGTCGGCCAGCTGTTCCGCGACCGTCCAGCCGACGGGCCCTGCTCCGGTGACCACCTGAAGTCCGCTCATCGCCCTGCTCCTTGCCGTGTCGAGGACCTCGCCGGGTGCGGGCCACGCCTCGACCCTGCACTCCTCGGTGCGGAAAAGCAAGAGCAATGCTCTCTAAAAAGTGCAGCAGTCACTAAAGTTGACGTAGATCTCTCCAGCGAGTGGAATGGGTGGATGCCGACCCCGCGCGAACGAGCCCGCGAGCAGACGCTCGCCGACATCACCCGGCTGGGGCGCGAGCAGCTCGCGACGGTGGGCGCTGCTGAGCTGTCCGTGCGTTCCCTGGCCCGTGACCTCGGGGTGGTCTCGTCCGCGGTGTACCGCTACGTGAAGAGCCGCGAAGACCTGCTCACCCTGCTGGTGGTGGACGCCTACCGAGAGCTCGGCGACCTCGCCGACGCGGCGGTCGCGCGGCGCCGCACGCGTGACCATGCGGGGCGGGTGCGGGCGATCGCCCACGCGGTGCGCGACTGGGCCCTGGCCGAGCCCGCGCGGTACGCCCTGATCTTCGGCAGCCCGGTCGTGGGCTACGTCGCGCCCGCCGAGCAGACCACCGAGGTCGGCACCCGGGTCCCCGTGCTCCTGCTCGAGACGCTGGCGGCGGCGTGGCGCGACGGCACGCTGCCCGGGGCCCGGGGGGTGCACCTGCCTCGCGACCTCGCCCGCGACCTGGACCGCGTCACGGAGCAGGCGGCGAACCCGCTGCCGGCCGAGCTGACCGCGCGCGGGATGCTGTTGTGGACCTCGGTGTTCGGGGCCGTGAGCTTCGAGGTGTTCGGGCAGTACGGCGCCGAGACCCTCACCACCCCCCGACAGCTGTTCGAGCACCATCTCGACCGGATGCTCGAGCAGGTCGGCCTGGTCCGAGCGGACCCCCAGGAGCCCCCACAGAAGGAGAACCCGTGACCGACAAGCTGGTGTGGCTGCCGATGGACCCCGCCGAGCTCGGCGACCTGCCCACCGGCCTGCGCTACGAGCAGCAGGCGCCCGACCCGGAGTCACCCCCCGCTTGCGTGGGTGAGGTCGCCTTCTACGTCCCGCCCTACGACATGGGACCCCGGGCGCACGCGGTCGAGCTCTTCGAGGCGATGACCTCGCTCGAGGTGGTCCAGACGCTGACCGCGGGGGTCGACAACGTCCGACCGAACCTCCCCGATGGGGTGACCCTCTGCAACGCCCGCGGCGTGCACGACGCCTCGACCTCCGAGCTCGCGCTCACCCTGACGCTGGCCTCGCTGCGGGGTGTCCCCTCCTTCGTGCGGGACCAGGACCGCGGGGTCTGGAACCAGCGCGAGCTGCCGGCACTGGCCGACAAGCGGGTGCTGATCCTGGGCTACGGCTCGATCGGCGAGGCCATCGAGCGCCGGCTGACGCCGTTCGAGGTCGAGGTGGTCCGGGTCGCACGCTCCGCCCGCGACGGCGTGCACGGCTTCGAGGAGCTCCCCGGACTGCTGCCCGACGTCGACGTCGTGATCCTCGCCGTGCCCCTGACCGACGACACGCGGGGCATGGTCGGCGCCGACTTCCTGGCCCGGCTCAAGGACGACGCCCTGGTCGTCAACATCGCTCGCGGCCCGGTGGTCGACACCGACGCGCTGGTCGCCGAGCTGGGCAGCGAGCGGATCGCCGCCGCTCTCGACGTCACCGACCCCGAGCCGCTGCCGGAGGACCACCCGCTCTGGCACGCGCCCCGGCTGCTGGTCTCACCGCACGTGGGCGGCGCCACCAGCGCGATGTGGCCGCGCGCGCTGAGGCTGGTCCGCGAGCAGCTCGAGCGGTACGCCGCCGGCGAGCCGCTCGAGAACCAGATGAGCGGCGCCTACTGAGCGACCCTGCGACGGATGACGCCATCCGTGGTGGTCGTCCTGACGGCCGGATCGAATGACGTCGTGGCCCGACAGGTCCTGACTACGAACCGGAGTCGGAGCCGGATCCACCCGGTGCGACGTCCTTCGCCTTGTCGGCGGCGGCGGCGGCGGCCTGTGCGACCTTGTCCTTGACCACGGGGGCCTGCTGCTTGGCCGCGTCGGTGGTCTTGTGGGCGGCGTCCTGGACCCGCGGGTCGTTGCGCACCTTCGCAGCGGTGCTGACGATCTGGTCGTAGCGTTCGCGCCCGGCCTTGGCGCCGAGGACGTAGCCGGCACCGAAGGCGCCCAGCAGCAGCAGCTTGCTCATCATTGATCTCCTTGTGGGGGAAGCCACCGATTCTGCACCCTGGAGCGTCCCTGCGGAAACCTCGGCCGGTACCGTCCGCGTCGAGACGTAGACTCCGAGACGTGGCAGGCCGGATCCGCGAGGAGGACATCGCAGAGGTCCGCGAGAAGACCCGGATCGACGACGTCGTCAGCGCCTACGTCACCCTCCGCTCGGCCGGCGGAGGCTCGTTCAAGGGGTTGTGCCCCTTCCACGACGAGAAGTCGCCGTCGTTCAACGTCAACCCGAGCCGTGGTTTCTTCCACTGCTTCGGCTGCCAGGCCGGCGGCGACGTGATCAAGTTCGTGATGGAGATGGACGGGATCGGTTTCACCGACACCGTCGAGCGGCTCGCCGAGAAGTGCGGCGTCCAGCTGCGCTACGAGGAGGGGGGACCCGCGCGCCCCAGCGGCGGCCCGCAGCGCGGGCGGCTGGTCGAGGCGCACAAGATCGCCCAGGAGTACTACGCCGGACTGCTCGGCTCGGCAGAGGCGCTGGTCGCCCGACAGTTCCTGTCCGGGCGCGGCTTCGACCAGGAGGCCGCCACGACCTTCGGTGTCGGCTTCTCCCCGCGGGGCGGCGAGGACCTCTACCGTCACCTCAAGGACCGCTCGTTCACCGACGAGGAGCTGGTCGCGTCCGGGCTGGTCGGGCTCGGTCGCGGTCACTACGACCGGTTCCGGGGACGGCTGATGTGGCCGATCCGCGACGCCAGCGGCGACACCATCGGCTTCGGGGCCCGGCGGATCTTCGACGACGACCGGATCGAGGCGAAGTACCTCAACACCCCCGAGACCCCGATCTACAAGAAGAGCCAGGTGCTCTACGGCATCGACCTGGCCCGCCGCGACATCGCCCGCTCCTCGCAGGCGGTCGTGGTCGAGGGCTACACCGACGTGATGGCCTGCCACCTGGCCGGGGTGATGACCGCGGTGGCCACCTGCGGCACGGCGTTCGGCGACGACCACGCCCGCGTCGTACGCCGGCTGCTGCACGACCACGAGGAGTTCCGCGGCGAGGTGATCTTCACCTTCGACGGCGACGAGGCGGGGCAGAAGGCGGCGCTGCGGGCCTTCGCGGGTGACCAGCAGTTCGTCTCGCAGACCTACGTCGCGATCGAGCCCGAGGGCCTCGACCCGTGCGACCTGCGCCTGGCCAGCGGCGACGCCGGGGTCCGTGAGCTGGTCGCCCGACGGGTCCCGCTGTACCGCTTCGTGCTCGGCAACGTCGTCAACCGCTACGACCTGGACCGGGCCGACGGCCGGATCGACGCGCTGCGCGAGGCGGCCAAGCTGGTCACCTCGATCCGTGACCGGTCAAAGGTCGATGCGTTCGTCCGCGAGCTCGCCGGCATGGTCGGGATCGAGGTCGACGACGCCCGTCGGGAGGTACGCCGGGTGGCCGCCCGGGCCGGTGAGCCCCAACGCGGTGCCGCCCCCGCCCCACGGGTGCCGAGCAGCAGCACCCCCGCCTCGCCGACCGGCCCGGTCTCCGCGTTGGCGATGCCCGACCCGCGCGACCCGCGCCTGACGATCGAGCGGGAGACGTTCAAGCTCGTCGTGCAGCGCCCGGAGCTGACCGTGGAGTCGATCGGCGACGTCGACGTCGACGACTTCACCCACCCGGCCCACCGCGCGCTGTGGGAGGTCGTCGAGCGGCTCGGTGGGCCACGTGCCGCCGGTCCGCAGTGGGGTGGCGCCCTGCTGGCGGCGACCGAGGACGCGACCGTGCGTGCGCTGCTCAGCTCGCTGGCCGTCGAGCCGGTGATCGGGGCGAAGGAGCCGGACAGCAGCTATGCCGGGATGCACGTCTACCGGCTCCAGGAGCTGACCGCCCAGCGCCGGATCGCCAACCTGAAGTCACGCCTGCAGCGCACCAACCCGATCGAGCACGCCGAGGAGTACAACCGGATGTTCGGTGAGCTGGTCGCCCTCGAGAAGCACCGGCGCAGCCTGCGCGACCTCGCGGTGGGTGGCTGATGCGCTGGCCCGGACCGGCCCGGGACCGGCCGCCGGCCGAGGTCCTCGCCCGCGCCGGCGAGGTTCGCGGCGACCGGGTGCTGGCCCACGCCCGGGCCGAGGACTCGTGGGTGCTGGGCACCCCCCTGGCGCTGCTCGTCGTGGGCCCGGACGACGCGCCGGTGCTGCGGATCCCGTGGGAGAGCGTCGAGAACGCCGGCTGGGACCAGGAGGAGTCGGTGCTCGAGGTCTCCGAGGTGGGCGAGTGGGGCGTCGAGCGCCCCAAGCACCGCTTCGCCATGCCCGACCCGGGCGGTCCGGTGCGACTGCTCCAGATGGTCCGCGAGCGCGTGACAGCCTCGATCGTGCTGCAGCGCCGGGTCCCGGTCTTCGGGGACCGCGGGCTGACGATCACCGCTCGCCGTTCCCCGGCGGGCAGCGACGTGAGCTGGTTCGTCGAGTACGACGCCGGCGTGCGACCCGACGACCGTGACGTCGCCACCCGCGCCGCCGCGGCGCTGGCCGACGCGCAGGCCGAACTGATTTAGCCCTCGGCCCCGGGCGTTGCTAGGGTGAGCCCCGCTGCAGAAACGATCCCCTGTAGCTCAATTGGCAGAGCATTCGACTGTTAATCGGAGGGTTGCTGGTTCGAGTCCAGCCGGGGGAGCGAGCAAACGGGTCCGGCCTTCTGGCCGGGCCCGTTCGTGCGTCCGCGACGGCCCCACGGCCTCGCGTGGAAGGCTGGCACCTGGCCGGCTCCCTCGCCCCACTGGCCGAGGGACGGCCGGTGGCCGTCCCGGCGCCGAACACGCGCGTCCTGCCGGAGGCCAACTAAAGGGTGCCGTGGGCCGGGGTGCCGTTGGTCGCGATGAACACGCGTCTGTCGGCCGCGGAGGTCGCCTCCTGGGGGACCGGGACCGACACATCGGCTGACCACGGTCCGGACGTCGAGACCACCCGGACCTCCTCGCACGACGCTGGTCGTCGGTGGACCGGGCTCAGCCGCTGCCGAAGACCTCGAACGGAGCCGCGAACTTCACTCCGAGACGGGTCCCGGCCTGGCGGGCCCCGCCCTCGAGGAACTCGCGCGGGTCGAAGTCCGGGTCGCCCAGGCCCTCGATGTACGCCGCGTGGGCCTCCAGCGAAGCGACCCCGGCCCCGAAGCTCTCGGTGACGTCGACGCCGTGGCCCGACTGTGGTGAGCCGAAGGCCCAGACCTGCTTGACGCCGCCCCACGGCTCGAGCCCGGCCCCGAACTCACCGGTGGGCTGACCGGTGAGCTGTTCGGGGAAGATCCATCGGTTGCCCGCGTCGCGGACCGCGTCCAGCGTGGCGCGGCCCGTGGCGATGTGGTCGGCCTGGTTCAGCCCGGATTCACCGATGGCCGCCGTCGTGAGCGTCACCAGACGGGTGCGCTGGCCAGGCGCCGGCGCGTGGACATACCGGGTGTCTGGCGAGCGTCGGCAACGCAGCCAGCGTGCCTGGCTGGTGGCGCGCAACAGGCGGAGATCGGTGGATCCGGGTTCAGTGCGGACGCTCCGTCCCAGGTGTCGCGGAAGTTGCCGGTCAGCACGACGTCGGGCCGGTGTCGCCGCACGGCCGCGGCGATCACCCGGCGCAGGGACACGCCGTACTCCAGGACGCCGTCGGGCCGGCCGAGAAAGTCGACGCTGTGCACGCCCACGATGCGGGCCGACTCGATCTCCTCCGCTTCGCGGACGGCCCGGCACTCCTCGGGCGGCATCGCGTCGATCCCCGCCTCGCCGCTGGTCACCAAGCAGTAACCGACCCACTTGCCCTGCCCTGTCCAGCGGGCGACCGCGGCGGCCGCGCCGTACTCGATGTCGTCGGGATGGGCGACCACGCACAGCAGACGCTCCCAGCTCTCGGTCAGGGGCTCGAGAGGCGCGGGGGTGTCGGGCACGCGGACAGACTAGTAGCGATCGACCTACCTGGGGCCGCTCGGTACGGCGGCCGCCGCCCGGGTCCGAGCTCAGTGGTCCAGCGGACCACCGAGCTGTGCGACCTGGTCGAGGCCGGAGAGATCGTCGGCGTCGAGCACCACCTGGCCGGCCGCGAGGTTCTCCTCGAGGTGTGCGACCGAGGTCGTGCCGGGGATCAGCAGCACGTTGTCGTCGCGGGCCAGCAGCCAGGCCAGTGCGATCTGCGAGGCCGACACGTCGTGCTTGCGGGCCGCGTCGGCGATGGCCGGCTGCTCGGCCATCAGCCCGGGACCACCGGAGAAGGCCGAGCCGAGCGGGAAGAACGGGACGAACGCCGTGCCCGCCTTCGCGCAGGCGTCCAGCAGGTCGTCGTCGTCGCGGTTCACGATCGAGTAGGCGTTCTGCACCTGGCCGAGAGGGGTGATCGACGCGGCGAGGTCGTAGCCGACCCGGCTGACGTTGGAGACGCCGACCAGGTCGATCTTGCCCTCCTCACGCAGCGCGACCATGGTCGCCAGCTGCTCCTCGGTGGGCTCGGAGGGACCGCCGTCGCTGCCGACCACCCGCAGGTTGACCAGGTCCAGGCGTTCGACCGCCAGGGTGCGCAGGTTGTCCTCGACACCCTGGCGCAGCTCGGCCGGTGAGAGCGCGGGGAGCCAGGCCCCCTCCGAGTCACGACGCGCCCCGACCTTGCTGACCAGGCGAAGCCCCTCCGGGTAGGGGTGCAACGTGTCGTGGATCAGCTGGTTCACGGTGTCGGGTCCGTAGAACTGCGAGGTGTCGATGTGGTCGACGCCGAGCTCGATCGCGCGACGCAGCACGGCCGCGGCGGCCTCCGGGTCGCGCGGCGGGCCCATCACCCCGGGCCCGGCGAGCTGCATGGCGCCGAAGCCGATCCGCTGAACGGTCTTGTCTCCCAGGTGTCCTGTCGTCATGCCTTCGACGATCCCGCGCCGCAGCACCGGGTTCAACCGCGCGGGGTGGTATCCCTGGTCCCACCATGGCGGTGGACAGGCACGACGATGGGACGGTGAGCCGTCATCCCCTGCCCGACCGTGAGCCCTCGGCGAGCGCCGGCTGGTCGACACCGGAGTTCCTGGCCGAGGCACGGGCGTTCGCCGAGGCGGCCCTCGGTCCGGTGACGCTGCACCAGCACAAGCTCCGCGGCTGGTCCACGGTGCTCACCGCCCGATGCGCCGAGGGCCTGTTCTGGGTCAAGCAGGGCTGCCCGTCCCAGGCTTTCGAGGCCGCCCTGCTCGACGAGCTCGGGCGGCTCGTGCCCGACCGCGTCGTGCCGCTGCGCGCGGTCGACCGCGACCGGGGGCTGCTGCTGATGCCCGACCAGGGGCCGGTGCACGACTCGATGACGACCGACCTCGACCTGTGGTGCGAGGTGGTGAGGCAGTGGGCCCGGCTGCAGCGTGTGGTGGCGCCGTACGTCGATCGCCTGGGGGTGAGCGGTGTCGCAACGTTGCTGCCGCAGGACTGTCCGGCGCTGCTCGACGAACGCTCCGCGGCGCTGAACGAGCTGGGCGAGGACGACCCCCGGCGCCTGGGCGACGAGAACTTCGCGGCGATCCGCCGGCACCGCGCGTCGCTCACCGAGGCGGTCGAGGTCGTGGGGGCGCTGGGCCTCCCGGTGACGTTGAACCACAATGACCTGCACGGGGGCAACGTGTTCACCTCATCGGGTCCCGTGCTGCGGTTCTTCGACTTCGGCGACGCGATGCTCACCGAGCCGATGGCGGCCCTGCTCACGCCGCTGAACCTGCTGCGCCGAGCGCTCGACTGCGCGCCTGACGACCCGCGCCTGTGGCGGGTGGCGCAGGCGTGGGTCGAGGTGTGGAGCGACCTCGCCCCGTCGCGCGAGCTGCGACGGGTGCTGCCGCACGCGCTGCTGCTGGCCCGGCTGCCCCGGCACGAGTGCTGGCTTCGGGTCACGTCGTCGATGTCACCCTCCGAGCTGGCCGAGTGGGGGAGCGCGCCGGCAGAAGTGCTCGCCGCCACGACCCGAACCCCCCTTCTTGGGGCGCGGACGGCCTAGTCTCGGGCCATGAGTGATCCCGAGGTCGTCGAGTCCTACCCGCCGGAGACGCCGGAGGAGCCCGTCGTTCGCCGGGTCGGGCCGTTCGCGCACTTCTTCAGCGTGGTGATCTGCGCGGTGCTGGTGCCTGTAGCGATGGTGCCCATCGACTACGCCTTCAGCCACGGCTGGCTCGTGGGCGTGCAACGAGGCGGAGGATCCCTCGGCACGGAGTCGGCCGTCGCGGTCGTCGTCGGCGTGGTGCTCCTGCTGCTCGCCGCGTGGACCTCGCGGCTCTCCGGTCTGGGACCGCTGCTGGCCGGGCTGGTGTACGGGGGGATCCCGACCGTGCTGGTGCTGGTCGACCCCGCCCGGATCCTGGCTGCTCCTTCGCAGGTGCCGGGCGCCCTCGATCTCTACGAGGGGATCGGCACGGGCCTGGTGACCTCGGCCTCCGTGGCCTTCCCGCTGCTGGCCGCCCTGCTGGTCGGAGCCGGTCTCGGCGGGCGCTGGTGGCGCCGCTGACCCGCCGGTGAGCAGCGGCACACGCGTTCGATTCGAGCGCGGGGTGCGCGTGGCACTAGGCTCAGGTGGTGTCTGAGCCTGATCCGTCCGAGAACGTCACCTTCGCCGACCTGGAGCTGTCGGCTCCCGTGATGAAGGTGTTGACCGACGTCGGCTACGAGTCGCCGTCACCGATCCAGGCGCAGACCATCCCGCACCTGCTGGCCGGGCAGCACGTCGTCGGCCTGGCCCAGACCGGGACCGGCAAGACCGCGGCGTTCGCGCTGCCGATCCTCTCCAGGCTGGACCTGTCGCAGAAGTCGCCGCAGGTGCTGGTCCTCGCGCCGACCCGGGAGCTGGCCCTCCAGGTCTCCGAGGCCTTCGAGCGCTACGCCACCCACGTCAAGGGCCTGCACGTGCTGCCCGTCTACGGCGGCCAGGGGTACGGCGTACAGCTCAGTGCCCTGCGCCGCGGCGTGCACGTCGTCGTCGGCACGCCCGGGCGGGTGATGGACCACCTCGAGAAGGGCACGCTCGATCTCTCCGCGATCCGCTTCGTGGTGCTCGACGAGGCCGACGAGATGCTGAACATGGGCTTCGCCGAGGACGTCGAGCAGATCCTGTCGACCACCCCCGACGGCAAGCAGGTGGCGCTTGTTCTCGGCCACCATGCCGGCCCAGATCCGCCGGATCGCCAAGAAGTACGCGCCCGGTGCGGTCGAGATCACGGTCAAGAACAAGACCCGCACCGCCGAGAACGTCGCCCAGCGCTACCTGTTCGTCTCCTGTCCGCAGAAGGTCGACGCGCTCACCCGGATCCTCGAGGTGGAGAACTTCGACGGGATGATCGTCTTCGTCCGCACCAAGCAGGCCACCGAGGAGCTCGCCGAGAAGCTCCGGGCACGCGGGTTTCTCCGCCGCCGCGATCAACGGCGACGTCGTGCAGCAGCAGCGTGAGCGCACCATCGATGCGCTGCGCAAGGGCAAGCTCGACATCCTCGTCGCCACCGACGTCGCCGCTCGTGGCCTCGACGTGGAGCGGATCAGCCACGTGGTCAACTTCGACATCCCGACCGACACCGAGGCCTACGTGCACCGGATCGGACGCACCGGTCGGGCCGGGCGCAGCGGCGACGCGATCTCGCTTCGTCACCCCGCGCGAGAAGCACCTGCTCCGCTCGATCGAGAAGGCCACCCGACAGAGCATCACCGAGATGCCCAAGCCGTCGGTGGAGGACGTCAACGCCAACCGGGTCGCGAAGTTCACCGACGCGATCACCGCGGCGCTCGAGGACGCGGCGATGCCGCAGTTCCGTGAGCTGGTCTCGTCCTACGCCGCGAGCACGACGTACCCGCGGGCGACATCGCGGCCGCGATCGCCGTGCTGGCCCAGGACGGCGAGCCGCTGTTCATCGAGGAGTCCGCACCCGAGCCCGTCGTGACGCCGTGAGCGCACCGGCGGGTCCGGCGGCAAGGGTGACGGACCGGCGGCCGGTCTGGCGACCTGGCGGATCGCGGTCGGCAAGCGGCACCGCGTCGAGCCGCGCCAGATCGTCGGCGCCCTGGCCAACGAGGGCGGGCTGGGCCGCGGCGACTTCGGCCGGATCGACATCAAGCCCGGCTTCTCCCTGGTCGAGCTGCCCGGCACAGCTCTCGGACGAGACCCGCCGCAAGCTCGCCGGGACCCGGATCTCCGGGGTGCTGATCGACCTGCAGCCCGACCACGGTCCTCGCCCGAGCGCCCGTGCCGGTGCCGGTCGCGCCCGCCCGCAGGGTGGCCATAGCGGCTCCTCGGACAAGAAGCCGCGGCACAAGAAGCCCAGCTGAGTCCGAGCTGGGTCCGGGCTGGGGGTTGAGTACGCAGGCTCTTCGCGTGGTGCGAGCCGGCCCACAGACTGACGTCATGCCCACCACTGCTGCTTCCCGGTTCATCGCCCGCCTTGCCATGCTGGCCGTCCTGGCCAGCCTCGTCGGCTTCGTCGTCGCCCCCCGAGGCGCCGGAGACGACACCTTCGCCGGCGTCCTCACCGGTGCCGCGGTCGTCGGCGCCCTCGTCTGCGTCGTCCTGGCCCGGCACCGACCGCGGTTCGTTCCGCTGCTGGCCGCGGTGTCCTTCCTCGGTGTGGCGGGCCCGGTCCTCTACCTGCACTCCCTGCCCGAGGACTCGGCCGCCATCCCGATCGGAGAGGTCGGCGGCATGTTCTTGTCCCTCGTGGTGATGGCGACGACGTTCTTCCTGCTCCCCACCGGCGAGCGCGAGCCGCACGCCACGCCTAGGCTGACTCACGAGGGGCGGTAGCTCAGCCGGTCAGAGCAGGGGACTCATAATCCCTGGGTCGTGGGTTCAAGCCCCACCCGCCCCACGTGCGCCCCACGTGCGCCCCAAGTGCGTGCAGCGCGGCAGACGCCACGTCGCACGAGCGGGCATGGACGGTCACGGCGTCGGTCGCGAAGGTCTCGCGCGGTGTCGGCTGCACGGACTGTCGGTGCGGCTGGCTAGGTTTGGACTCGGCACGACGTGACGACGCCGGACGACGACAGGAGCCGCCGTGGCCACGACGATCGAAGCGCACGGGCTGGTCAAGACTACGGCACCGTGACCGCGCTGGACGGACTCGACCTCGAGGTCGAGGAGGGCACCGTGATGGGTCTGCTCGGGCCCAACGGCGCCGGCAAGACCACGACGGTCCGGGTGCTCACGACGCTGGTCACCCCCGAACAGCGGCAGCGCCACGGTCGCCGGGGTCGACGTGCTGCGCAAGCCGAAGCAGCTGCGCCGGCGGATCGGGGTCTCCGGGCAGTACGCCGCGGTCGACGAGCACCTGACCGCCTTCGAGAACCTCGACATGGTCGGTCGGCTCTACCACCTCGGAGCCGCGGCCAGTCGCGCGCGGGCCGAGGAGCTGATCGAGCAGTTCGACCTCTCCGCCGCGGCGCACCGTCAGGTCAAGGGGTTCTCGGGCGGGATGCGGCGTCGGCTCGACCTCGCCGGCGCCCTGGTGGCCAAGCCGCCGGTGCTGTTCCTCGACGAGCCCACGACCGGGCTCGACCCGCGGGGCCGGATCGGGATGTGGGACGTGATCGAGGAGCTGGTCCGCGAGGGCACCACCCTGCTGCTGACCACGCAGTACCTCGAGGAGGCCGACCGGTTGGCCGACCGGATCGCGGTGATCGACCACGGCACGGTGATCGCGCTCGGGCACCAGCGACGAGCTGAAGGCCCAGCTCGGCGGAGAGCGCATCGAGATCGTGGTCGCGCGACGCCGCCGACCTGGCCCGCGCCAGCACCCAGGCCGACGGGCTCGGCATCGGCGACGCCGAAGGTCGACGAGCGCGACCGCCGCGTGACCGTGCCGGTCGACGGGTGGTCGCAGAGACCTCGTCGAGCTGCTGCGCCGCCTGGACGCCGAGGGGATCGAGGTCACCGACGTCGGCCTGCGCCGACCGACCCTCGACGACGTCTTCCTGCACCTGACCGGGCACGCGACCGAGGAGGTCGGTGAGGCTGCACGAGCGACGAGCGAGGTCGGCGACGACGGGCAGGAGGTGGCGGCGCGATGAGCATGCACTGACCGAGACCGTGTCCGACACGGTGACGATCACCCGGCGCAACCTGAAGAAGATCCTGCGCGTGCCCGACGTGCTGGTGTTCACCCTGCTCTCGCCGATCATGTTCGTGCTGCTGTTCGCCTACGTCTTCGGCAACGCGATCGGCTCGCAGGACACCGGGGTCAGCTACCGCGAGTTCCTGATCGCCGGGATCTTCGCCCAGACGGTGGTCTTCGGGGCCACGTTCACCGGCTACAGCCTGGCCGAGGACCTGCAGAAGGGGATCGTCGACCGCTTCCGCTCGCTGCCGATGGCCTCCTCGGCGGTGCTGACCGGGCGCACCCTGGCCGACGTCGGGATCAACGTGCTCAGCCTGCTGGTGATGGCGCTGACCGGGCTCGCCGATCGGCTGGCGGATCCGCTCCTCGCCCCTCGACGCGGTCGCCGGGTTCCTGGTGCTGCTGGTCTTCGCCTACGCCGTGTCCTGGGTGATGGCGTTCGTCGGTCTGCTGGTGCGCACCCCGGAGGTCGTCAACAACGCCTCGTTCATCGTGATCTTCCCGGTCACCTTCATCGCCAACACGTTCGTCTCGATCAGCAACCTGCCGGGCCCGCTGGCGACCTTCGCCAACTGGAACCCGGTCTCCTCGGTCACCCAGGCCGCGCGGGTGAGCTTCGGCAACACGGTGCCCGGAGCCGGCGTGCCCGACGCCTGGTCGCTGCAGCACCCGGTGCTCTACACCCTGATCTGGGTGGTGCTGATCCTGGTCGTCTTCGTGCCGCTCTCGATCCGGCAGTACCAGCGCGCCGCGAGCCGTTGACGCGACTGCGCCGGCCCTGGCGGTCCGGCTTCTCGCGCTGAGGGCGTTGGGCGTCACCCGGGCGCCGGCGTACCGTCGAGGACATGGGTGACGCCAACGACCTGCTGCTCGACGGCTTCGGCCGCATCGCCGAGTCTGTCCCGACCGTCCTCGACGGTCTCGACACCGAGGACCTCGCCTGGCGCCCGCAGGGCATCGGCAACTCCATCGGCTGGCTGGTCTGGCACCTGAGCCGGGTGATCGACGGCCACTTCGCCGACGCCTTCGACGCCGAGCAGGTACACACCGCCCAGGGATACGCCGGCCGGCTGGGACTGGCGCTCCCCGAGTCCGACACGGGGTACGGCCACGACTCCGACCAGGTCGACGCGGTCCGCTTCGTCGATCCCACGGTGCTCCTGGACTACCACCGGGCGTGCCAGGAGGTCGCGGCCCGAGCGCTGCGGGGCGTCTCCGACCTCGGGCGGGTCGTCGACGACAGCTGGGACCCGCCGGTGACGCTCGGTGCACGGTTGGTCAGCGTGCTCGACGACAGCACCCGGCACGCCGGGCAGGCGCAGTACGTCCGGGGTCTGCGGGAGTCGGGTGCCTGAGCCGGAGAAGACCGCCCGCGAGGTCCGCCCTGGTGCTGACCCTGACGCGCCACGCCGCAAGCGGCTGTACTTCGTGCTGATGGGCACCTGCGTCGCTCTGGTCGTGCTCGCGTGGAACGTCGTCCGGCTGTGGTCGGTGACCGCGGCCGTCGTGATGAGCGTCGTGGCCGCCGTGCTCCCGCCGATCGCGGTGATCGTGGGCAGCCGCATCCCACCCGAGGACTGAGCCCCGGACGGCCCCCTCAGCGACCAGCAGCGTGGGACGCGTCGCGGATCTCCCCGACGAGCTCCTCGATCACGTCCTCGAGGGTGATCACACCGAGCAGGGTCCCGGTCTCGTCCATGACCAGCGCCATGTGCGCCTTCAGCGGTCGCGCCGGGTCCTTGCTCTGCATCCCGGCCAGCGCCTCGGGCAGGGTCGCGGTCGACGCGATCGTCGCGAAGGGGCGGATCCAGCCGTCCTGGATGACCCGGGTGCGACCGAGGGGATCGGTCTCCAAGACGTCCTTGACGTGCAGGTAGCCCACCAGCGTGCCGCCTTCGTCCACGGGGAAGCGGGAGTAGCCGGTCTCCGCGCAGATCGCCTCGACCTGGCCCACGCGGGCATCGCGGGGGACGGTCTGCAACCGGTCCCTGGTCAGCAGGACCGAGGTCGCAGGCCGGCTGGTGAAGCCCAGGGCACCGGCCAGCCGGACGTACTCGTCCTCCTCGATCATCCCGCCCTGGTGGGACTCGTCGACCAGGGCCTCGACCTCCTCCTTGGTGAAGGTGGAGGCAACGGCACTCGTCGGCTCCAGCCGCGCCAGCCGCACGAACGCGTCGGCCGCTGCGTTCAGGAAGATCACGATCGGCTTGAACACCGTGACCACCCCCAGCATCGGTGGGCCGAGCACCATCGCGGCACGCTCAGGACCCGCGAGAGCGATGTTCTTCGGCACCATCTCGCCGAGCACCACGTGCAGGTAGGTGACCACGCCCAGGGCGATGGCGAAGGACACCGGGTGCACCGCCCCCTCGGGCAGGTGCACCGCCTCGAACGCCGGCTCGAGCAGGTGCGACACCGCCGGCTCCGCGATCGCTCCGAGCGCGAGTGAGGCGACGGTGATCCCGAGCTGGACCGCCGCGATCACCTGCGAGATGTTGTCCATCGCGCGCAGCGTCGTACGGGCGAGACGGGACTGGGCGGCCCGGGGCTCGATCCTGGTGCGCCTGGCGGACACGAGGGCGAACTCCCCGGCCACGAAGAAGGCGTTGGTCAGCAGCAGGAGCAGGCCGACCAGCACGGCGGTCTGCGTGCTCATCGGCGCTCCGCCCCGGCGTGGGGCTCTCGGGCCGTTGCGGCACCGTCCGCCCGGACCGGGTGGTCGGTCACCTTCGGCGCCGGTCCCTCGACACGGCGCAGGACCAGCCGGTCGATCCGCAGCCCCTCCATCGCGGTCACCTTCAAGGTGGCGTGCTCGAGGACGGGGTCGTCGTCGTCATCGTCGGGCAGCACGACCGGCAGGTCGACGGCGATCTCGTCGCCGCGCTCCGGGATCCGGCCCAGCGCGCGGATCAGCAGACCCGCGACGGTGTCGTAGTCCTCGTGCTCGGGCAGGTCGATCCCGGTCGCGTCGGCGATCTCGTCGGGCCGCAGCAGGCCCGAGACGAGCCAGCTTCCGTCCGGGCGTTGTCGCAGTCGAGAGCCCAGCGGGTCGTGCTCGTCGGCGATGTCACCGACGATCTCCTCCACGACGTCCTCGAGGGTGACGACGCCCGCGGTCCCGCCGTACTCGTCGGAGACGATCGCCATCTGGAAGCCCTCGCCGCGCAGCAGCCGCAGCAGCGGGTCGAGCCGCAACGACTCCGGGACGACGGTCGCCTCGACCATCACCTCTCGGACGGGGGTCGAGGAGCGCTCCGCCCGGGGGACCGCCACGGCCTGCTTGACGTGGACCGAACCCACGATGTGGTCGCTGCTGCCCTTGATCACGGGGAACTTGGAGAACCCGGTGGCCGAGGACTGGGCGATCACCGCGGACACCGGGTCGGCCAGGTCGACGCACGCCATCCGGACCCGCGGGGTCATGATCTCGCCCGCCGTTCGCGGTCCGAACGCGACCGAGCGCTGGACGAGGTGGGCGGTCTCGGTGTCGAGCTTGCCCTCGTCGGCGGACCGTCCGGCGAGCGAGGCGAGCTCGTCGGATGCGCGGGCCGATCGGAGCTCCTCCTGGGGCTCCACCCCGAGAGCACGCACCACGGCGTTCGCCGAGCCGTTGAGGACCCGGATCGGACCCTTCATCACCATCGTGAAGGTGCGCTGGAAGCGCTGGGTCGCCCGGGCGGTCGACAAGGGCGCGGCCAGTGCGATCTTCTTCGGCACCAGCTCGCCGAAGAGCATCGTGGCCACCGTGGCGAGCACCAGGCCGATCGCGACGGCCACCCCCGTCACGAGCTCCTCGGACAGGCCGAGCGAGCTCAGCGGCGTCTCGAGCAGGGCCGCGATCGCCGGTTCGGCGAGGAAGCCGATGATCAGGTTGGTCAGGGTCACGCCGATCTGGGCTCCGGAGAGCTGGGTCGACAGGTTCTTCAGGGCCACGAGCACCCCGCCGGCTGAACGGTCACCGTCGGCGGCGGCCCGCTCGACGGCGGCGCGGTCGACGGTGACCAGCGAGTACTCCGCCGCTCCGAACACGCCACAGGTGAGCATCAGCAGCACCGAGACCGCGAGCAGCACCCATTCCATGGGTCCATTGTGTCTGACGAACCAGGGGGGTGCCGCCCGGGAGTTGCCTGTGGGAAGGTTGTGGTCCTGCGAAGGGGGAACCCTCTGCGTGGGCCCGCACGTTCTGCGTAGAGAGACGACACAGGAAGGTGATCGGGTGATGTTGCGCTTCTCCGGCACCGGACGCAGCGACGTCGGCCTGGTTCGCGGCGACAACGAGGACTCCGGCTTCGTCGGTCCCACCCTGCTGCTGGTCGCGGACGGTGTCGGTGGCAACGCGGGAGGCGAGATCGCCAGCGCCACGACGGCCTACGTCGTGTCCGCGGACGCGCTCGCCCACACCGGAGCCGAGCCCGCCACCGTGCTCGAGCGGGCGGTCGCCGCCAGCAACCACGAGGTCGCGGCCGGGGTGCAGGCCAGTCCCGACCTGCACGGGATGGCCACGACGCTCACCGCGCTGCTGACCGACGGCGAGCGCTTCGCGCTCGCCCACGTCGGAGACTCCCGCGGCTACGTCTTCCGCGACGAGGAGCTGACCCGGGTCACCACCGACCACACCTGGGTGCACAAGATGGTCGACTCCGGGCGGATGAGCGAGGAGGAGGCGGCCGTGCACCCGTGGCGCAACGTCGTGCTGCGCACCGTCAACGGTGAGTCGGATGCCGATACCGACGCCATCGTCGTACCGCTCTCCCTGCGGGCCGGGGACCGGGTGCTGCTGTGCAGCGACGGCGTGACGGACCTGGTCAGCGAGACCCGGCTGGAGCAGGTCCTCGAGCGCTACGGCGACGACGCCGCGGCCGACACCATCCTCGACGCCGCGCTGGCGGCAGGTGGGCGCGACAACATCACCGTGGTGATCGCCACGGTGATCGACGGTCCACGAGTGGCGGTCGACGGGCAGCTGCTCGGCGCCGTGTGCCAGTCGCGCAACATCCTCGATCCGGCCGGCATCGCCGCCCACGCCACCGCCTGAGCCGGTCCTACTTCCTGGTGGTGTTCGTCCGGTAGTAGTCCACGCCGGACAGGACGTCGCTGTCGGGGTCGGTGATGCCGCCCGCCCCACGCACCGCCAGGTACCCCGGCCCCATGGTGGCGATCTGGGTCAGCCCGAGCGGGGGCGCGAGCTGGCCCCGTCCGGTGCGCTTGCCGGTCCTGACCGAGTAGCGTTCCACGTCGACGTCGTTGCGCGCGATCCAGAACTCCTCGCGTGCATCATCGACTCCGAGGAAGCTCGGGGCCCCCTGGGCGGACTGGCCCTTCTTGGGCCTGGGTGGCTTGTACTCGACCAGGAACCGCCGCTTGCCGGTCTCCTTGGTGACGCCCTCCATCCGCAGGGTCGTCCCGGTCTTGGCGCTGAGCTCGTTGACGTAGAGCAGGGTGTCGTCGGCCATCGGGTAGACACAGGCACCGACGGTCAGGTTGCCGTTCGAGCCGAAGTCGTCGCAGGGCGTGTAGGAGTTGTCCTCAGAGTCCTCGTACTGGGCGACGTCCGGCGTCGGTACCCGGGTCCCCCTGCCGGTCTTCAGGTCGATGTAGCCGGCCCTGGTCTCCCGCGTGGCCGGGAAGTAGGCGGCGTCGTTCGGGTCGGGGAACACGTACTCGGCGCCACCAAGGTCGCCGAGGCCGGCCCAGGTGGCGTCGGTGCGCCACAGCCGCTTCCCGGTGCCGAGGTCGTAGCCCACGGTCTGGGCCGCGGCGTCGTCCCCGGCGGAGAAGTCGCTGCAGTCGGCCAGGGCGACCACGACCGGTTTGCTGGCGGCGACACCGCCTCGCACCGTGCAGTCACTGAGGTCCTTGCCCGGGGTGTCGGTGTAGGCCTTGGCCGCGGTCGTGGCCCAGCGCTGCCTGCCCGTGTGCAGGTCCAGCGCGGACATCGCGTAGCTGATCTGGTAGTCGCGGGGATCCTGGGTCTCGCGCGAGATGAGGACCGAGTCGTCGCGGGTGTCGAGGGTGATCGAGGAGGGGTACTTCAGCTTCGACGACCAGATGAACCGTCCCTTGGCGAGGTCGTAGCCGCGAACGGTCTGGCACTCGCCGTCTCCCGCGGTCCCGGACCGACCGGTGGCCAGCACCAGGATGTGGCCATCGATCTGCCGGTCGGGCGGGAACGCGCAGATCACCTCGTTGCCCGTGATCAGGGTCTGCCGGATCTGCTTGCCGGTGGACCGGTCGATGGTGCGGATCACGTCCTGACCGTTGTAGATCAGCTGGTCGCCGTCCACGCCGAGGAAGAACCGCGTGTTGCTGGCGCTCTCGGCTCCCGACTCGGCCTGATCGGTGGTGGCCCAGTAGCGGGGGAACCGGACGACGACGTCCGGGTCGATACGCGCCTTGGCCGACGTGGTCGGCGCATCGGGGGAGTCGCCGTCCGAGCAGGCCGCCAGCCCGCTGACGGCAACGATCACGGCCAACGCGCCCAACCACCGTCGCCTCATGCGCCGGCCCAGGTCTTCACGCGGGCGAGGAAGGCCTTCTGCGAGACCCCGAGGGTCGTGAAGAAGCTGCTCTGCCCGGAGCGGTCGAACTTGCGGACCAGGTCGAGGACCGCACGCGTCCCCCGCTTCTGGAACAGGTAGGCCATCGCGAGGTATCCCATTCCGTAGTGCTGCGCAACGACGTCGTTGCCGCCCGCGTAGAAGACCTGGGTGCTCGGGAACCGGCGTGGAATCGAGCGAGACCGCGGCGCCCGGAGGACGCCCGGAAGCCGGCCTCGCTGCTCGGGGGACGGCTGAACGCGACGGCCAGCCCCTCGGTCACCCACGTCGGTGTCCGCGGGCTTCCCTTCGCGTCCCAGGTCTCCTGCACCGCGTGCACCATCTCGTGCCGGATCACGGAGGCGAACGCCTGACCCGAGTAGCCGGCCAGCTCTCGGTTCAGCACGATCCGGCTGGAGGTCACGCCCTTGTCGTAGGCGAGCTCGCCGAAGGAGTAGGAGGAGAAGACCGGGTTGGTCACCGCGGCGAAGTCCGCCTCGTGCGGCTGGACCGACCCACCGAAGTAGTCGAAGAAGTCCTTCACGTCGGCGGCGGCGAAGGTGAACACCCACCTGCGCTGAGTACACGCTCGCGTCGACGTCCGCCCCGGACCGCGCGGAACTCGGCGAGCTGGTCGCGTACCGCGGAGCTCACCCTCGGCAGCAGCCCCTGCAACGTGCCGCGGTCGCTCTGCTGTCCCAGCAGCAGCACCTTGTCGTCGCCCACGGTGGCCATCGGTCCGTCGTCCCAGGCCTGCCGGTAGTAGCGGGAGTACTTCTTGCCCGCCGAGGTGTCCGGCGGTCCGCCCGAGACGGAGACCACCTTGAGATTGCTTCCCACCCGCTTGAAGCCGAAGGAGTACCACTCGGAGAGCGGCCGCGGATCGGCTCCCTTGATCTGGTGGTCGAAGCCGACCAGTGCCGTGAGGACGCCCTTGCCGGAGGAGTCGATCGAGCGCGTGGGTTTGACCAGGACCAGCTTGCGCTGCGACATCGGCACCGATCGGATGTTGCGGAACCAGGTGCGTTGCTGGGCGAGCAGACGAGGGTGGCGCGGATCGATGACCGAGAGGAAGCGCTTCTCGTCGCCCGACGAGATGGCCTCGGTCAGGGACTTGGAGAGCCTCTCCAACGCGAACGACGAGAGCCCCTGGCCGCCGAAGGTCTCGCGGGCCGTGGCCGTGGGTGGGGCGATGTCGGTGGCGACGGCGCTGGGAGCGGCCTTCGGCGGGCCGTCGTCCGAGGAGCCGCAGCCGGCCAGCGTCGCGATCAGGGAGCGAGCCCAGGGCCAGGAAGGCGACACCGGTGGCCGCGCGTCGTCGGGACCGGGGCATCAGGTGGACCTCTTCACGCTGTCGATGACCTGCTCGGTGACGGAGGGGTCGCCGGCCGGTGGTGTCGTGACGTCCATCTCCAGCAGCACCCCGTCGACGGAGGTGACGATCAGGATGTCGGTGCTGGCCCTGCGCTTGGCGTCGGTGTAGCGCAGGTGCACGCCCTTGCCGTAGCCCGCGACGTCGATCGGCTCGTCCAGCGACTTCTCCTGACCGGAGTAACCCTTGACCACGATCGCGCGCCACTGCGCCGCGGTGCTCCGCGAGTTCTGGACCGTCACGAAGACCAGGCCGCCCTTGCCCTTCTTGCCCTTGGTCCAGGTGTAGGAGTCGTAGCCCTCGCCCTGATCGGGTTCGGACTTGAAGGACCATGCCCGGGGAACCTGCCAGGAGACGCCGTACTTGTAGGGGTACGTCGCGAGCTCCCCGGTGGACTCCTTCGGCGGCCAGGTCGACGGAGTCTCCGTCGCGCCGGGCGACGTCGCCGACGCCGACGCCGGCGCGGACGCGTCGGTCCCGCCGCCGCAGCCGGCGACGCCCAGGAGCATGCCGCAGCACAGCACCGCGCCGGCGCGCCCGAGCGTCGCGGGACGTCGCGCCTGGTCCGACATCGTTCCTCCTGGTCTGGGCGGCCGGCCGGCCCGCTGGCGCGTCTGAAGTTCCTCGACCCGCAGGCAGATCATCGCGGTTGGGGGGCGTGGCGACACGCGATTCGCCCGGATTGGCGGCCAACCTGACCGAACGGCCTTTTCCTCGGCGCGTCGGTGGTGCACAATAGGCAGTTAGTAGCCACTTGTGTCACAGACTGTGCAGCACCGATTGAGACCGCTGGGGAAGGCGTTGCTCAACGCCGGTGATGAGGAGGTCCCCGTGACTCAAGCGACTCGTGGTGTCTTGTACGTCCACTCGGCGCCGTCGGCGTTGTGCCCGCACGTGGAGTGGGCCGTCGGCGGCGTGCTCGGCATGTCCGTGAACCTCGACTGGACGGTCCAGCACGCCCAGGCCCAGACCCTGCGCACGGAGTTCTCGCTGGGCCGGGGACGCCGGGACGGCGTCCGCGGTGGCCTCCGCGCTCCGCGGCTGGAACCACCTGCGGTTCGAGATCACCGAGGAGCCGACGTCCGGCACCGAGGGCGCGCGCTACTCCTACACCCCGGACCTCGGCGTCTTCCACGCCGTCACCGGTCTGCACGGTGACATCATGATCCCCGAGGACCGGCTCAAGGCCGCGGTGGTCAAGGCCGCGCTCTGGGCGAGACCACGCTGCTCCTCGAGATCGACAAGCTGCTCGGCAAGCCGTGGGACGACGAGCTGGAGACCTTCCGGCACGCCGGGGACGGCGCACCCGTCCGGTGGCTGCACCAGGTGGTCTGAGCCCGGATCCACGCGGAGCCCGGGCCCACCGCTTCCCACCCGGCGCGCGGCACCATCCGGACCCGCTGGGGGCGTCGTCGACGCTCGAGCGACACCGCCTGCGGCGGCGGGTGCGTGCTGGGCTCGGCACGTCGAGCAGCAACCCGGCGTTCTGGCTCCGCCGAAGGCAGTGACCACCCCACCCGGCTGTGTGGCCGGGCCCGGCGCCGGTGCACCGCCCCGGACCGCTCTCAGGAGTAGCTGGCGAAGGCGACCGCGACGTTGGCGCCGCCGAAGCCGAAGGAGTTGTTCAGCGCGGCGATGTCGCCCGGGGCAGGTCGCGGGCCGACGTCGGGATGTCCAGCTCGACCTGGGGGTCGAGGTTGTCCAGGTTGATGGTGGGCGGCGACGTGCGGTGGTGCAGGGCGAGCACGGTCGCGACGCCCTCCACGGCGCCGGCGCCGCCGAGCAGGTGCCCGGTCATCGACTTGGTCGAGGTGACGACGACGCTCGTCGGCCTGCGCGCCGAGGGTCGCGTGCAGCATCAGGCCCTCGGCGATGTCGCCCTGCGGCGTCGAGGTGGCGTGCGCGTTGACGTGCACCACGTCGCGAGGCGCTGATCTCGGCCTCCTGCAGCGCCCGGGCGATCGCGCGGGTGCCGCCGCGACCCTCGGGGTCGGGCTGGGCGATGTCGTGGGCGTCGGCGGTGATCCCGGCGCCGAGCACCTCGGCGTAGATCCGGGCGCCGCGGGCCAGGGCGTGCTCGAGCGACTCCAGGACCAGCGCCCCGGCGCCCTCGCCGAGCACGAACCCGTCGCGGGCGGTGTCCCAGGGACGCGACACGGTCGTCGGGTCGCCCGCGTTCTTCGAGAGCGCCATCATGTTGGCGAAGGCCGCCATCGGCAGCGGGTGGATCGCCGCCTCGGTGCCGCCGGCGACCACGACGTCGGCCCGGCCGAGCCGGATCTGGTCCAGGGCCAGCGCGACGCCCTCGTTGCCGGAGGCGCAGGCGCAGACCGGCGTGTTCACGGCGGCGCGGGCACCGATGTACAGGCTGACACTGCGCGGCGGGGGCGTTGGGCATCAGCATCGGCACGGCCAGCGGGGAGACCCGGCGCGGGCCCTTCTCCCGCAACGCGTCGTAGTTGGCCAGCAGGGTGGTGACCCCGCCGATGCCGGAGGCCATCGCGACGCCCAGCCGCTCGGGGTCGACCCCGTTGCCGTCGTCGAGACCGGCGTCGGCCCAGGCCTCCATGGCCGCGATGAGCGCGAACTGCGACGAACGGTCCAGCCGGCGGGCCTTGACCCGCTCCAGCACCTCGCTGGGCTCCACGGCGATCCGACCGGCGATCTGCACCGGCTGGTCCTCGGGCCAGTCCTCACCGAGCGCGGCGTACGCCGGAGCGTCCGGCGAGCAGCGCCTCCCAGGTGCTGGCGACGTCTCCGCCGACGGGGCTGGTGGCCCCGAGGCCGGTGACCACGACTCTGGTGCGACTCATCTGTTCCTCATTCGTTGGGCGATCGACGGCCCGGCCGGTCGCGGGCCGGGCGACCGCCGGTCACTCGTGTGTCGGGCGGGTGGATCAGGACTGCTGGCCCTCGATGTAGGTGACGGCGTCGCCCACGGTCTTGAGGTTCTTGACCTCGTCGTCGGGGATGGTGACGCCGAACTTCTCCTCGGCGGCGACGACGATCTCGACCATCGAGAGCGAGTCGACGTCGAGGTCCTCGGTGAAGGACTTGTCGAGCTGCACGTCGTCGGCGTCGATGTCGGTGACCTCGTTGACGAGCTCGGCCAGGCCGGCGCGGATCTCTTCGGTGGTTGCCATGGTGGCGGCTTCCTCTCGGTTGGGTGGTGCGGTTGCGATTCGGACAGGTGGGGGAGTGTCGAGGCCGGCGCGGGAAGGGCCGGGGCTAGGGGACGACGACGACCTGGGCGGCGTAGGCCAGTCCGGCGCCGAACGCGATCAGCAGCGCGGTGTCGCCGGACTTCGCCTCGCCGCTCGTCGATCATCGCGTCCAGCGCGAGCGGGACGGAGGCGGCGGAGGTGTTGCCCTGGTGGGCGATGTCGCGGGCGATCCGCACCGTGGGCGGCAGCTTGAGGGCGCGCGCCATCGCGTCGGTGATCCGCATGTTGGCCTGGTGCGGGACGAACAGGTCGAGGTCGTCGACGCTGAGCCCGGTGCGCTCGAGCGTCTCGCGGGCGACCTTGGCCATCTCGAAGGACGGCCCAGCGGAACACGGCGCTGCCCTGCATCGTCAGCGGGGGCACGACGTCGCGGTGCTCGCCGTGCAGCGCGTCGCGGCAGTCCTCGCGCGAGCGGATCAGGTCGAACTGGGCGCCGTCGCTGCCCCAGACGACCGGACCGATGCGGCGCTCGTCGCGAGGTCCGACGAGCACGGCTCCGGCGCCGTCGGCGAAGATGAACGCCGTGCCCCGGTCGGTCAGGTCGAGCTGGTCGGAGAGCCGCTCGACGCCGATCACCAGGACGTACCTGGCGGTGCCGGCGCGGACCATGTCGGAGGCCAGCGCGACGCCGTGGCAGAAGCCGGCGCAGGCCGCCGAGACGTCGAAGGCCGCGGCGCGCTCGGTGCCGAGCTCGTGGGCGATCGCCGGGGCGATGGCAGGGGTCTGCATGAAGTGCGAGACGGTCGCCACGACGACGGCGTCGACCTGGGCCGCGTAGATCGCCGGCCCGCGTCGAGGGCCGTGCGGCACGAGGCGACCGACATCATCTGGACGGTCTCGTCGTCGGTGGCCCAGCGGCGCTCGATGATGCCGGAGCGCTGCTGGATCCACTCGTCGCTGGAGTCGATCGCCTCGACCAGCTCGGCGTTGGGCACGACCCGGCTGGGCCGGTAGGAGCCGACGCCGAGGATCGCGGAGTGGCCGCCGGTCGGCCGGCGGGTCGGGCAGGCTGGTGAGCGGCTCGCTCATGCGGAGGCGGCTGCTCGCTGCGGTGTCGCTCGACGAAGGCTCCGGGCGTCGTCGAGCTGGTCGGGGGTCTTCAGGGCGAAGGTCTCGACGCCCTTGAGCGCGCGCTTGGCGATCCCGGTCAGGGTGCCCGCCGGGCGGCAGCTCGAGCAGCCCGGTGACGCCGAGGTCGGCCATCGTCTCCATGCACAGGTCCCAGCGGACCGGGCGGGCGATCTGGGCGACAGAGCCGCGCACCACCTCGCGCGCCGTCGCGGACGACCTGCGCCGTCGGCGTTGGAGATCAGCGGCGATGCGCGGGTCGTGCGGCGCGGCACGGCCGCGCGCGAGCGTCGCCGAGCACCTCGACCGCGGGGGCCATGTGCTCGGTGTGGAAGGCGCCGGCGACCGAGAGCGGGGTCAGCCGGGCCTTGGCCGGCGGGTCGTCGGCCAGCGCGGCCAGCTGCTCGGTGGTGCCGGCGGCCACGACCTGACCCTTGGCGTTGACGTTGGCCGGGGTCAGACCGTGCTCGTCGAGCGCCGCCAGCACGTCCTCGGCGTCACCGCCGAGCACGGCGGTCATCCCGGTGGGGGTGGCCGCGGCCGCGGCGGCCATGGCGCGTCCGCGCTCGCGGACGAGCGCCATCGCCTGCTCGGCGCTGATCACGCCGGCCGCGGCGGCGGCGGTGAGCTCGCCGACGCTGTGACCCGGCCACCGCGCCGACCTGGTCGAAGGCGTCGGCCGGATCCGGGAACAGGGCGCCGCAGCGGCGCATCAGCCCGGTCGCGACCAGCAGCGGCTGGGCGATCGCGGTGTCGCGGATCGTTTCGGCGTCGGCCTGCGGTGCCGTAGTGGGCCAGGTCGAGGTCGGCGACGGCGCCGAGCCAGCCGAGCTGCTCGGCGAACGCCGGGTCCTCCAGCCAAGGCTCGAGGAAGCCGGGCGTCTGGGCGCCCTGTCCGGGCGCGACGATGATCAGCACCTGTCCATGCTCTCCGTCGTCGTAGGTGGTGCCGCGCATGCGGCGGGTACGAAAACACCCTGCCCGATGTTGTAGGAAACCTACAAGGCTCACTCGCCAGGTGTCGTCAACCGGCCGAGGGTCAGCGCGATCCGCAGCGTGTAGGCGTCGCGCGGGTCGGTGGGATCGAGGCCGGTCACCTCGTGGGACCGGCGCAGGCGGTAGCGCACGGTGTTGGCGTGCACGAACAGCGCCCGCGCGGTGCCCTCCAGCGACCCGCCGCCGTCGAGGTAGGTCTGCAGGGTCTCCAGGACCACGGGCCCGGCCTCGGTCAGCGGCCGGTGGATCTCGGTGACGAGGTGGTCGCGCGCGCTCGTGTCGCCGCCGAGGGCACGCTCCGGCAGCAGGTCGTCGGCCGCCACGGACCCGGGGTACGCCGACCCAGGCGCCGGCGTGCCGGTAGCCCGCGAGAGCCGCGGCCGCGCTGGTCGCCACGTCCACCAGGGCTTCCACGGACGGGCCGAGGACCACCGTCCCGGGACCGAAGACCTCGCTGAGCCCGTCGAGCGGTGGCGTCCGTGTGCCGCAGGCGAGGATCACCACGAGCCGGTCACCCTGGATCGCCGAGAGCGAGCGGACCCCGTGCTCGTGCACGATCCGGCGGACGTCGTCGATCGGGTCCCGTCCTCGGCGAGCGGTGTGCTCGTCGCCGGCCGGCACCGGACCGACCATCGTGAGAAGCTGCCCGTACCCGGTCCAGCCCAGTGCACTGGCACGGGACTCGACCTCGCCGTCGGTCTCCCCGCGCAGCACGGAGTCCACGACCAGCGCCTCGAGCCGGGCGTCCCAGGCCCCGCGGGTCTCCGCGGCCCGCGCGTAGATCTCGGCGGTGGCGAAGGCGACCTCGCGGCCGTAGCGGGTCAACGCCTCCAGGACCGGCGCGGCGTCCTGCTCGCCCAGCACGTCGATGACGTTCTCCTCGACCACCTCGATGGACAGGCGCACCATGGCGACGGTCCGCTGGAGGCTGATCTGCCCGGCGAACGCCCGGGGCGCGTTGCCGAAGACCTCGGCCCGCAGCGAGGGGCCGGACGAGTCCGCATCGCGGTACCAGTCGACGAACGCGGCGATCCCGGCCTGCACGACCATCCCGATCCAGGAGCGCTCCTGGGCGCCGAGCTCGCGGAACCACCTCATCTCCCGCTCCATGCGTTGCAGTGCGGTGGTGCTCAGCCGCCCGACGGACTGCTCCAGGCGGCCGGCGATCCGGGCCCGACCCGCGTGCGGAGCGGGGTGCGGCTCCGGTTGCTCGACGGGGGCGGTCATCGCGCGAGCCTATGCCGCGCGTGGGTCGGGGGCGGGGCGGCGAGGGGGCGACCCGAGATCGGTCCGCCCCCTCGCGTTGCTCTGCCCCGTCACTTCTCGGAGAAGTCCTCGGCGTCGCCCGCCAGGTCCGGGTGGTCCGCGCCACCCCTGTCACCGTCCCTTGTCCGGGTCACGGATCGGTCGACCCGCACGCTCGACGCGTCCGCGCTGCTGCTGGCGATCGGGGTGCGGGTGATCGCGTGCGGCAACCGGGAGGGGGAGCCGAGCAGGACCCGGAGGTGGGCAGCACCGTCGTTGAAGGCGGCCCGCAGGTCGGCGTCGACGGAGCTCACTGCCTCGGCCAGCAGGCGGGCGTTGGTGCGATCGTCGACCGCTGCGCGGACCTCGACCACGTGATGGCCCTCGATACGGCGGTAGCTGCCCCCGCTGCTGACGACCGGGGCGAGCTCGGCGAACCTGGCCGCGCTCGCCGCGGCGAGCGAGGAGAGGTCCAGCCGGCTGCTGCCCCGGGCGTCGTCGTTCACGGTGCGGACGACCACGCCGCTCGGGGTGCCGACGTGGGCCAGCAACCAGCGCAGACCGATCAGTCCGACGACCACGCCGGCGACCGCGAAGACCCAGGGCCACCACTGGCTGCGCAGCACGTCGTCCACCTGGGTGAGGTCGAGCCGGCGGCCGAGGCCGAGCAGCAGGTCGTAGCGCCACTCCACGACCAGCAGCCCGCCGGCCACGAGCAGCAGGCCGACCAGGGCCGTCAGCAGCCGGTCGATCGCACGGGTCCTAGGTGACATCTTTCGCCTCCTTGGTGCGCACCTTCACGGGCAGGGGACTGAAGCCGTCCAGGGCGGAGCGGACGTTGTCCTGCACGCGCTCGCGGACCCGGTCGGGGGCCATGCTGGCCGCACCCGTCGTGGCGCGGACCCGGATCGTGCGGCGGCCCACCTCGACCCGGGCCGACTCGATCCCGGCCGTGCGCTCGGCGGCCTGCTCGGCCAGTCGGCCGACCGCACGCTTGGAGATCCACACGTCCCCGTCGTCCATCGGGGTCGCCTGGTGCGTACGACGGGCCGGTCGCAGCGCGGTCCACAGCAACACCAGCCCGATCAGCGCGACGAGCACGCCGAGCGCCGTGGTCCAGCCGTTCGGCGTCAGCCCGTCGAGGTCGTCGGCGAGCGACTGCAGCCAGGGTCGCCCCGCGACGGCGCCCCGGTCGGCGAGCAGGTCGTGCACCCCGACGACGGCGATGGCGACGAGGCCGACGGCCAGCAGCATCGCGGGCAGGGTCGCGGCCGGGCGACGACGTGGTGAGGCGGTGGTCAGGGTGTCGGTGCTCAACGCGACCGACTCCGTGAGGTCTCGGCGGCGTCGACCACGTGCAGGGTGACGTCGAGGCGCTCGATGTGCACCGAGGAGAGCTCGGCGGCCTCGGTGTACACCTGACGGCGCACGTTGTCGGCCAGCCGCTCGGCCGGGCACGGCCAGGCGGCGGCCACGTGCAGGTCGACCCAGGCCCGACCGCCGCGCAGCGTCACCGACGCGCTGGGCCAGGTGCTGCGCCGCAACCGCTGGACCATCCCGCCCACACGCACGGTGCCCGGCACGGCGGAGGCGGCGTGCAGCACGATGCTCTCGACCGCCTTCTTGCGGACGTCCAGGACACCCCTGTCCTCGGTCGTCGCCACGGTCTCGGCGCGACGGTGGGGCTGCGTCGGGAGGGTCTCCTGGAGCTCACTCACGGTTGCCGCCCCGCAGCATCGTGACGATGTCGAGCCGACCCTCGATCTGGGCCCCCACGAGGAACCCGATCAGGCCGAACACGACAGCGAGCAGCAGACCCACGAACCCGGCGACGGCGGTCGCGACGGCGACCAGCAGGCCGGCGATCAGGCCGGTGGTGGAGAGGTTCATCGCAGCTCCTTCGGATCAGTGGCGGGGACGCGGCCGACGGCGGGCACGGAGGCCAGGGCGGGATCGGGATCGGTGACGTCCTCGACGACCACGTGGACCGGTCCGCGGACCAGGCCCTCGAGCCGGGCCCGGACGGCATCGGCCGTGGCCAGCGCGGGGGAGTCCCAGTCGAGCACGACGTGCACCTCGGTCGGTGCGCTCGCACCGCTCGCACCACTCATGGCCTCGCGCAGCCGGATGCCCGGGACCCGACGACCGGGCAGGTACGTCGCGACCTCGCCCAGCACCCCGGCGTGCAGGGCGTGCACGCCGGTCACGCCCAGCACCGCCGCGGCGACCCGGTCGGCCAGGCTCGGCCCGCCGCGATCAGCACCGGGACCAGGATCGGTGTCACTCGACACGCGCGTCACTGACCTGGTCGGAGTCGTCGCCCTCCAAGAACACGTCGTGGATCATGATGTTGACCTCGGTCACCTCGAGACCGGTCATCCGCTGGATCGAGTCCATGACGTTCGCCCGGATGCCCTCGGCGAGGTCGCTCAGCGCGACGCCGTAGTCGGCGACGATGTCGAGGTCGACGGCGGCCTGGCGCTCGCCCACCTCGACCGTGACGCCCTGGCTGAGGTTGGTGCTGGAGCCGGGGATGCGCTCGCGCAGCGCGCCGACGGTGCGGGCCGTCGTACCGCCGACGGCGTGCACCCCGTTGACCTCGCGCGTGGCGATGCCGGCGATCTTCGAGACCACGATGTTGGCGATCGTGGTGCGACCGTGCTCGGTGAAGAGCGGCCCGTTGTCGACGGGCGTGGTGGGCGCCACCTCGGTGCTCCGGGTCTTGGTCAGGTCCGTGCTCTCGGCCATGGTGGGGTCCTCTCGTCGGTTGGTGCAGATGAGTCGTCCGACGGGGGCGATTCCGCACGCGTCGGTCGCTGTGTTCTGGATCACCTCGAACAACGGCTACCGGGTCGGCGATACTGCGGGGGTGAGCGTCGCACCGAAGGGGCTCGACTCGCGGGTCGGCGCGGCGGACCGTGCGCTCGTGCGCAACGCGCGACTGGGCGACCGCCGGGCCTTCGACGCCATCGTGAACCGCTACGGCCCGGACATGTACCGCTACGCGTCCCGGTTGCTGGGCAACGACGCCGATGCCGCCGAGGCGGTCCAGGAGGCGTTCGTCTCGGCCTGGTCGGGCATCGCCGGCTTCGAGGGGCGCTCGGCACTCCGCACGTGGCTGTTCACCCTGGTGCACCGGCGCGCGGTGGACCTGCAGCGGCACGCGTCGTCCGGTGCCCGTCGATGACAGCGTGATCGCGGCGTACGCCGGGACCTCGGCGGAGGACCCGCTGCAGCGGGTCATGGACAGCGCGCTGGTGGCGGCGGTGGAGCGCGCCCTCGCCGAGCTGAGCGAGTCGCAGCGGGCCGTGTGGCTGCTGCGTGAGGTGGAAGGGTTGAGCTACACCGCGATCGCCGAGACCCTCGCGATCACGCCGGACAGCGTGCGAGGGCTGCTCCAGCGGTCCCGGGTCGCCCTGAGCGAGAGGTTGGCGCCATGGCAGTGAACCAGGAGCCGACGAACGACGGGTCGGTGCGGGGGGAGGGGCCGGCGGACGACGTGCTGGAACGGGCCAGTCGGCTGCTGCGCGACCGTCCGCCCGACGACTGGACCGAGGTCTCGCACGGGATCCGTGAGCGGCTGGCCTCCTCGGTGGTCCCGGCCCAGACCTTCGCGGCCCACGTGGTCGTGGGGGAGCGCGGCTCGAGCATCGCCGTCTCCTCCCGGGTGCTCCTGCCCGCCTTGCGTCAGCGGCTCGAGTCGGACGCCCACGTGGCCGACCGGATCGACCTGGTCGCCGCGGCGGCATCGCGCACCGGTGGGCACCGCCGACTCGGCACGGTGCGGGTCGAGCTGGTCTGCCGGTACGGCGTCGACCTGCTCCGTGAGGGGGAGCTGGCCTGCCGGACCGTCGCTCAGGTCGTCCGCGAAGTGCTCGGCGACGACCCGGACTTCGATCCCGAGCGCGACGTCCGGGCCCACGTCGTCGACGTGGTCGGCGGGGATCCCCGGGAGGGCTGAGCGGTGGACCAGGCCTCAGCCCCAGTTGGCCAGCACGGTCAGGCAGAACGGGTGACCGGCCGGGTCGAGCAGCACCCGCCAGCGGTCCGCACCTGGCTGCTCGTCCGGCACCGTGGCTCCCAGCTCGACGCACTGCCCCTCCGTGGCCGCGACGTCCTCGGTCCCGATGTCGAGGTGGAACTGCTTCGTGCCGTGCGGGTTGGGCCAGGCCGGTGGCTCGTAGCCCTCGACCCGACCGAAGCCCATCCGCAGGCCGTCCGGGCTCTGCAGCATCGCGTAGTTCTCGTCGCGGTAGGCCTCGTGCCAGCCCAGCAGCGCCGTCCAGAACTCCGCCACCGGTCCGGGGTCGGCGCAGTCGATGCTCACCATGGCGAGCGAGGTCGTGTTCGTGGTTGCGTCCATGGCCCCATGCTGCTCGCTCGCCATCCTCGGGTCTTGAACAAACGCGACGCCGCAGGGCGTCGTCGGGTGCCATGAGTGATCCCGCCGGCCGCGGCGACGCGGCGATCCTCGACCCGTTCGGGGCGGGCAAGCACCTCGTCGTCGGTCGCCGCGCTCCTGCCGCGGCCCTGGCGGCGTACGTCGACTACTTCTGGTGGGTGCGCTGGCGCGCCGATCCGGCGTACTCCTCTCAGGTGCTGCCGGCCCCGGTGGTCCACCTCAGCGCGGAGTGGCACGACAGCGAGCCGAGACTGCTCGTCAACGGGGTCCGGCGCACGCGTTTCGTGCGACGCCTCCAGGGTCGAGGTCACGTGATGGCGGCCGCCTTCCGCCCCGGCTGCTTCCGCCCGCTGCTCCGTGAGCGGGTCTCCTCGTTGACCGGACGGGTCGTGCCCGCCGCGGACGTGCTGGACCTCGACGACCGCGACGTCGCGGCGGACCTGCTCGAGCCGGGGATCGACGAGGCGTCGATGGTGGGTCTGCTGGCCGGGTGGATCGGTGCGGTCGGGCCCGAGCCGGACCCGGTGGCCGAGGAGGTGGCGACCCTCGTGGCCAGGGTCGAGGCCGATCCGGCCCTCAACCGTGCCGACCAGCTGGCTGCCCTGGCCGGGGTGAGTCTGCGAACCCTGCAGCGCCAGTTCGCCGACTACGTCGGCATCGGGCCCAAGTGGGTGGTGCAACGCTGCCGGCTGCTCGACGTCGCGGCCGAGGCCCACGCCGGACCACAGGTCGACTGGTCCGACCTCGCCGCCCGGCTGGGTTTCGCCGACCAGTCGCACCTGACCCGGGCCTTCTCCAGCGTGGTCGGGCGCTCGCCGGCGGCCTACGCCCGTGAGGTGCACCCGAGCTGAACGGCGGTGGTGACGGGTCGCGATCGCCTTGCTGGCAAGGCGAATCGTGGGTTCGTGAGCCCCACGCATGGTTAACTCGGGGGGTCCGGTCAACGTTTTGACCAAGTCCGTAGGCGGGTGGCTCGAGATGGCGCGATTCGACGGCGACGCAGCTCGGCATCCCGTGCAGCGGGTCGTGGTCCACGGCCACGAGCGCGCGTTCGTGAAGGTCGGTGAGGGTCCGGCGCTGCTGCTGCTGCACGGGCTCGGCTGCGACCACACCACGTGGACACCGGTGATCGACGCCCTCGCCGAGCACCACACGGTGATCGCTCCCGACCTGCTCGGGCACGGCGTGTCGGCCAAGCCGCGCGCCGACTACTCGATCGGTGGCTACGCCAACGGGATGCGGGACCTGCTCACGGTGCTCGGCATCGAGACCGTGACCGTCGTCGGGCACAGCCTCGGCGGGGGAGTGGCCATGCAGTTCGCCTACCAGTTCCCCGAGCGCACCGAGCGGATGATCCTGCTCGCACCCGGTGGGATCGGACCGGACGTCACGCCCGCGATCCGCGCGGTCACCCTGCCCTTCTTCCGCCAGTGGATGGGGCTGCTCACGCTGCCCGGCATCCGCCACCTCGGCGTGCTCGGCCTGCGCGCACTGGCGGCCACCCGGATCCCGATCACCCGCGACCTGGGGGAGGTGGCCGCGATCTACGACTCATTCCGCGACCCCGCGACCCGGGCGGCCATCGCACACGTCGTGCGCAGCGTCGTCGACTGGAAGGGCCAGATCGTCACGATGGCCGACCGGGCCTACCTCACCGCAGCCATGCCGATGTGCGTGATCTGGGGCGCCGAGGACCACGTCATCCCGGCGACGCACGCCGAGATCGCGCGGGCGATCGCCCCCGGCGCGGAGGTGGAGCTGGTGGCGAGGGCGGGCCACTTCCCGCATCGCGACCACCCCGAGCGCGTCGTACGCCTGATCCGGGACTTCGTGAGCGCGACCGCCCCGGCCGCCTACGAGCGCGACGACTGGCGCGACATGCTCATCAACGGTCCGGACTACCCCGCCACCCGGGAACGCGCCGGGGAACGCCCGCTCCGCCCGGTGCCGCGCCGTACCGCCTGACCGAGCGGCTGGAAAGCCGCCGAGGCGTCAGGCGTCGCCGCCCTCCTGGGACACGTTGGCCACCGCCGTCGGGTCGTCGATCCGGTAGCGGTCGAACGCCTCCTGGACCACCTCGGGCTTGATCTCGCCTCGCTGGGCGAGGGCCTGGAGCGCTTGGACGACGACCGACTCGGCGTCGATGTGGAAGAACCGACGCGCGGCCGGGCGGGTGTCGGCGAAGCCGAAGCCGTCGGCGCCGAGGACGTGGTAGTCGGCCGGCATCCACCGCGCGATCTGCAAGGGTACGGCGCGCATGTAGTCGGACACCGCGACCACCGGCCCCTCGACGTCCTTCAGCTTCTCGGTGACGTACGGCGTACGGAGCGGCGCCGACGGGTCGAGCAGCGCGTCGGACTCGGTCGCGATGGCATCGCGGGCGAGCTCGTTCCACGACGTCACCGACCAGGTGTCGGCGGCGACGCCCCAGTCCTCGGCGAGCATCCGCTGGGCGTCTCGGACCCACGGGAAACCGACCCCCGAGGCGAGCAGCTGCACCCGTGGCGCCTCGCCGTCGGCCCCGGTCTCGGGCGCCGCGTCGACGTGGTGGATGCCGCGCAGGATGCCCTCGACGTCGACGTCCTCCGGCTCGACCGGCTGCTCGACAGGCTCGTTGTAGACGGTGATGTAGAAGATCACGTTCTCGGAGTCGGCGCCGTACATCCGCTCCAGGCCGGACTGCATGACGTGCGCGACCTCGTAGCCGAACGCCGGGTCGTAGTGCACGACGGCCGGGTTGGTCGCCGCGAGCAGAGGCGAGTGCCCGTCCGCGTGCTGCAGCCCCTCGCCGGTGAGGGTCGTGCGACCGGCGGTCGCCCCGATCAGGAAGCCACGGGCGAGCTGGTCGGCCATCGCCCAGATCGAGTCACCGGTGCGCTGGAAGCCGAACATCGAGTAGAAGATGTAGAACGGGATCATGTGCACGCCGTGGGTGGTGTACGACGAGCCCGCCGCGGTCGCGGAGGCCACCGCCCCGGCCTCGGAGATGCCCTCGTGCAGGAGCTGGCCCTGCTGGGACTCCTTGTAGGCCAGGACCATCTTGCGGTCGACGGCCTCGTACTGCATGCCGCCCGGGTTGTAGACCTTGGCGCTGGCGAACATCGAGTCCATCCCGAAGGTGCGGTACTCGTCGGGCGCGATCGGCACGAGGTGCTGGCCGATCTCCTCGTCCTTCATCCAGTCGCGCAGCAGGCGTACGACGGCCATCGTGGTGGCGACCTTGTTCTTGCCGCCGCCCTTCTTCAGCTCGGAGTACACCGCGTCGCCGGGCAGCTTCAGCGGCCTTGGCCCGGTCCGCCCGGTGCGGGATGCTGCCGCCGAGCTGGTTGCGCCGCTCGAGCATGTACTCGATCTCGGGGGAGTCGGCACCGGGGTGGAAGAACGGAGCCATGCCGGAGGTGTCGTAGGCCTCGTCGAGCTCCTTGTCGCTCATCGGCAGGTAGAGCCGGTCGCGGAACTTCTTCAGGTCGGGCTTGGTCAGCTTCTTCATCTGGTGGGCGGCGTTCTTGCCCTCCAGACCCTCGATGGTCCAGCCCTTGACGGTGTGCGCCAGGATCACGGTCGGCTGCCCGACGTGCTTGGTCGCGGCGTCGAAGGCGGCGAACACCTTGCGGTAGTCGTGGCCGCCGCGGGGCAGCTTCTCGATCTGCTGGTCGCTCATGTGCTCGACCATCTTGCGCAGTCGCGGGTCGGTGCCGAAGAAGTGCTCACGGTTGTAGGCGCCGTCCTCGACCGAGTAGGTCTGGAAGGCACCGTCCGGGGTGCTGTTCATCGCGTTGACCAGCACGCCGTCGACGTCGCGGGCCAGCAGGGCGTCCCACTCGCGGCCCCAGATCACCTTGATCACGTTCCAGCCGGCGCCGCGGAACTGCGACTCCAGCTCCTGGATGACCTTGCCGTTGCCGGTGACCGGACCGTCGAGCTGCTGCAGGTTGCAGTTGATCACCCAGGTCAGGTTGTCGAGCTCCTCGCGGGCGGCGACGCGGATCGCGCCCAGCGACTCGGGCTCGCCCATCTCGCCGTCGCCGAGGAAGGCCCACGCGTGCTGCTGGCTGGTGTCCTTCATCCCGCGGTTGTGCAGGTAGCGGTTGAACCGGGCCTGGTAGATCGAGTTCAGCGCCGTGAGGCCCATCGAGACCGTGGGGAACTCCCAGAAGTCCGGCATCAGCCGCGGGTGCGGGTACGACGGCAGTCCCTTGCCGGGGCCGTGCTGGACCTCCTGGCGGAAGTTCATCAGCTGCTGCTCGCTGAGCCGGCCCTCGAGGTAGGCGCGGGCGTAGATGCCCGGTGAGCCGTGGCCCTGGATGAAGATCTGGTCGCCGCCGCCCGCGTGCTCCTTACCCCGGAAGAAGTGGTTGAAGCCGACCTCGTACAGCGACGCGCTGGACTGGTAGGTCGCGATGTGACCGCCGACCTCGAGCCCCTTGCGGTTGGCGTCCGAGACCATCACGGCGGCGTTCCAGCGGATGAACGCGCGGATCCGGCGCTCGGTCTCCTCATCGCCCGGGAACCAGGGCTCGCGCTCGGGCGGGATGGTGTTGATGTAGTCGGTGCTGCGCAGCGCGGGTACGCCGACCTGGCTGTGCCGGGCCCGCTCCAGCAGGCGCAGCATCACGTAGCGCGCCCGCTCACGACCTCGGCTCTCGACGAGGGCGTCGAAGGAGTCGATCCACTCCTCGGTCTCCTCCTCGTCGATGTCGGGCAGCTGCGTCGGCAGACCCTCGTGGATCACCGGAGCCCCGGTGGCCGGGTACGGCGCGGGCTTCGACCCGGCGTCCGTCGAGGACTCGGTGCTTGCTCCTGCGGCGGCCTGCGGGCTGTTGCCCGAGGAGTCGTCGGAGGAGGAGCTGTCGCCGGGGGTGGTGGCGTCGGTGTCTGACACGGTGGGATCACTCACCACTTCATCGTCGCACTTTGCCGGCGCTCGCGAAATCTACCCTCGGGTAGATCCTGGATCCGGCCCGGATGGCGCCCGCTGACCACCCTGCGGGGTGGCGTTTTGTCGGCTCTTTCCTGGTCCGGGTTGCGAGTCGCGCGGCAAACAGGTGGACTGTGTGTCCCGGGCTCGCCAGCAGGCGGCCCGATGAGACCCGACAAGAACCCGAACGGAGCGCAGACGTGAACACGACCGCAGGGGGTGCAAACCTGCAGGCCGGCGAGCGGCTGGGCTTCAAGCCAGGCATGGTTGTCCAAGAGCTCGGCTGGGACGAGGACGTCGACGACGCCGCGCGCGGCGAGATCGAGAACACGATCGACGCCGACATGGTGGACGGCAACTACGGCAACGTGGTGGAGGCCGTGCTGCTGTGGTGGCGCGACGAGGACGGCGACCTGGTCGACGCCCTGGTCGACTCGCTGACCGACCTCGTCGGGGGTGGCGCGATCTGGCTGCTGACGCCCAAGGTCGGGCGACCCAACGCCGTCGATCCGGCCGACGTGGCCGAGGCCGCCCCGGTCGCGGGCCTGTCCACCACGACGACCGTCCAGGTGGGCAACGAGTGGACCGGCACCCGCCTGGTCGCTCCCAAGACCCGCTGAGCCGACTGGGTCCTCATCGCACTTGCGCGGCGCACGCTGTGAGGAGCCGATGATCTGCGCCGTACCGCGGAGCCGAACGGCGACCGCGTCGTTAACCTGAGTGCCGGTCCACGTCTCGTCGAGAGGTGCGCGAATGCTGGAGCAGGTCGTCCGACGCGCGTCGTTGCCGGTGACCACGGTCAAGGTGATCACCCGCTCGGGCCTGATCCAGGCGTACTCACCACTCACGCTCGCCGGTGTCGTCGACGCGCTGCGCCGGTGGGGGCTCGGCATCGCGGGCGGCTTCAAGACGGTCGCGCTGCGCTTCCCCGACCGGGTCGGGGTGGTCGACGAGCTCGGCGAGCTGACCTTCGCCGACATCGAGCGGCGCAGCAACGCGCTGGCCGACTCGTTCTCCTCGATCGGGGTCGGCGAGGGCGATTCGGTGGCGATCCTGGTCCGCAACCACCGCGGGTTCCTCGACGCGGCGCTGGCGGTGGCCAAGCTCGGGGCCGACGGGCTCTACCTCAACACGGCGTTCGCGGCACCGCAGCTCGGCGAGGTGTGCGCGCGGGAGAAGCCGTCCCTGGTGATCTACGACCAGGAGTTCACCGAGCTGATCGACAAGGCGGAGATCGACCTGCAGCGCGTCCTGGCCTGGGTCGACGACGAGCCCGCGGGGACCTGCCCACCCTGGAGCAGCTGATCGAGAAGGGTGATCCCCGCGGCGTCCCCGCCCCGGAGCGCGCCGGTCGCACGGTGATCCTGACCTCGGGGACGACGGGTACGCCGAAGGGGGCGGCGCGCGGCGGCGGCAACATCGGTGCCGCGGTCGCCCTGCTCTCGCGGATGCCGCTGCGGTCGGGCTGGCGCACGCACATCGCCGCTCCGCTGTTCCACACCTGGGGCTGGGCCCACCTGAACCTGGCGATGCTGCTCGGGCACCACGTGCGTGCTGACCCGCAAGTTCGACCCGGAGGACTGCCTGCGCGTCGCCCAGGAGAACCGGGTCGACTCGCTGGTGGTGATCCCGGTGATGCTGCAGCGGATCATGCGGCTGCCGCAGCCGACCCTGGACTCCTACGACCTGTCCACCGTCAAGGTGGTGGCGGCCTCCGGCTCGTCGCTGCCCGGTGACCTGGCCACGGACTGGATGGACCAGTTCGGCGACAACCTCTACAACATCTACGGCTCCACCGAGGTGGCCTGGGCCTCGATCGCCCAGCCCGGCGGACATGCGTGCGGCGCCCGGCACCGCGGGCAAGCCGCCGGTCAACACGATCGTCAGGCTGTACGACGCCGACGGGGCGCCCGTCGCCACGGGCGGGACCGGACGGATCTTCGTCGGCAACTCGATGCTGTTCGAGGGCTACTCCGGCGGTGGCGACAAGGACCGGATCGACTGCCTGATGAGCTCGGGCGACATCGGCCGCTTCGACGACTCGGGCCGGCTCTTCGTCGAGGGTCGCGACGACGAGATGATCGTCTCCGGCGGCGAGAACGTCTTCCCCAAGGAGGTCGAGGACGTCCTGGCCCGGCACGAGGCGGTCGAGGAGGTGGCCTGCATCGGGGTCGACGACGACGAGTTCGGCACAGCGGCTGCGGGCCTTCGTCGTCCGCAGCGACGTCCAGCGGCTCCTCGGTCGACGAGGACACGCTCAAGGCGTGGGTCAAGGAGAACCTGGCCCGCTACAAGGTGCCGCGTGACGTGGTCTTCCTCGACGAGCTGCCGCGCAACGCGACGGGCAAGATCCTCAAGCGCGAGCTCGTCGAGCGCGAGGACTGAGCGGGACCACCCGCGTGGGTGTCCGGTCTGTGCACTAGGTTCGCCCGCGTGAGCAGCCTGCAGGTGGGAGACCCGGCGCCGGTCCTGGTGCTGCCGGACCAGCATCGCGCCCGCTACGACATCACGTCGTACCGCGACGACAAGGCCGTCCTGCTGGTCTTCTTCCCGTTCGCCTTCAGTGGCGTGTGCACCGGCGAGCTGAGCGGTTTTCGCGACCGTCTGGGCGACTTCGAGAGCGACCGGGTGACCCTGGCCGCGATCTCCTGCGACCCCGTCTACAGCCAGCGGGCCTTCGCCGACCGTGACGGGCTGTTCTTCCCGCTGCTCTCCGACTACTGGCCGCACGGCGAGGTGTGCACGGCGTACGGCGTGTTCGACACCGAGAACGGCGCGGCCACCCGGTCCTCGGTCCTGGTCGACCGCGACGGCGTGGTCCGCTGGAGCGTGCACAACGAGCTGGGCACCCCCCGCGATCTGGACGAGCACGCCGTCGCCGTCGCCGAGCTGGACTAGACATTGCCCCCCGACTGGGTGGACCGAATGGCGTTCGGCGCTCTTTGACGGCATCGTTGAACAAGTAACGACCGCTGGTGACCCGAGACTCCAGCGGTCGTTGCTTTTTCTCGCGACGTGCTCGGCCCCCGACCTCGCGTAGTCTTCTTCCGCCCGACCCGTCGGGGCGTATAGCTCAGCGGTAGAGCGCTGCCCTTACAAGGCAGATGTCGCAGGTTCGAGCCCTGCTACGCCCACCAGCGAGGACGCCACTCACCCTGGGGCCGGGCACTCCTGGTCTCGCCTGTCGGCGGCGGCGCGGCCGGTCGCCGCGGCAACCTCTCGCCAACGTCGCGTGACTACAGTGTCGCCAGTCACACGACGTACCGAGGAGTGCCAATGATCGTCCCCTTCTCCGCCAACGACTTCCTGGCCCGCGCCCTGGCCGTGTACGCCGAGCGCACCGGGATGGTCGACGAGCCCGACCAGCCGGCGCCGTCGCTGGGCGACCTCAGCTACGCCCGGATCGGCGAGCTCGCCCGCGCCCAGGCCGCCCGGCTCGACCAGCTCGGGCTCGGGGTCGGGGACCGGGTGGCCTTCGTGTCGCACAACGCGGCCCGGCTCTACACCTCGTTCTTCGGTGTCTGCGGGTCCGGGCGGGTCTTCGTGCCGGTCAACTTCCGGCTCTCGGTCGACGAGGTCACCTACATCGTCGGCGCACTCCGGGGCGCGCGTGGTCTACCTCGACCCCGAGCTCAAGGACTCGCTGGGCGACCTCGACGCCGAGCACGTCTTCATCCTCGGCGAGGACGACGCCGAGCTCTACGACTTCGACGCACGAGCCGAAGGCCGTGGGAGCCCGACGAGAACGCGACGGCCACGATCAACTACACCTCGGGCACCACCGCGCGGCCCAAGGGTGTGCAGATCACCCACCGCAACATCTGGACCAACGCCGTGACCTTCGCCCTGCACACCGGCGTCACCGACCGCGACGTCTACCTGCACACGCTGCCGATGTTCCACGCCAACGGCTGGGGGATGCCGTTCGCGATGACCGGGATGGGCGTGCCGCAGGTCGTGATCCGCAAGATCGACGGGGCCGAGATCCTGCGTCGGGTCGAGAAGCACGGCGTCACCGTGATGTGCGCCGCCCCCGCGGTGGTGGCCGCCGTGCTCGACGCGGCCCAGGACCTGGGAGGGCGAGATCCCCGGTCGTGGCACGACCCGGATCATCGTCGCGGGCGCCCCGCCGCCGACGCAAGACCGTGGCCCGGGTCGAGGCCGAGCTGGGCTGGGAGTTCATCCAGATCTACGGCCTCACCGAGACCTCGCCGCTGCTCACCGTCAACCGCACCCGGGCGGAGTGGGACGACCTCGACGGCCGAGGAGCGTGCCGCCAAGCTCGTGCGCGCCGGTCAGCCGGCCATCGGGGTGACGCTCAAGATCGACGACGAGGGCGAGGTGCTGGCCCGCTCCAACGTGATCCTCGAGGGCTACTGGGAGCAGCCCGAGGAGACCGCGGCCTCGCTGCGCGACGGCTGGTTCCACACCGGTGACGGCGGCGTGATCGGCGACGACGGCTACCTGACGATCCAGGACCGCAAGAAGGACGTCATCATCACCGGCGGTGAGAACGTCTCCTCGATCGAGGTCGAGGACGCGATCTTCTCCCACCCCGACGTCGCCGAGGTGGCCGTGATCGGCGTGCCCGACGAGAAGTGGGGCGAGACGATCAAGGCGCTGGTGGTCAAGGCGGAGGGCTCGGAGCTGACCGAGCAGGAGCTGATCGACCACGTGAAGTCCAAGGTCGCGCGCTACAAGGCGCCCTCCAGCGTGGAGTTCCGCGACGTGCTGGCCCGCACGGCGACCGGCAAGCTGCAGAAGTACAAGCTGCGTCAGGAGTACTGGAAGGACCGCGACCGCCAGGTCAACTGACCGGCCGTTAGCCTCGGTCCATGCCTGCGCTGCGCGACGTGCTCGCCCTGATCGAGGAGTGGTACCCGGAGGACCACGCCGAGGAGTGGGACGCCCCCGGGCTCGTCACCGGTGATCCCGACCAGCCGGTCGAGCGGATCCTGCTCGCCGTCGACCCGGTGCTCGAGGTGGCCGAGGAGGCGACGGCCTACGACGCGGACCTGCTGGTCGTGCACCACCCGCTCTACCTGCGCGGCACCACCTCGGTCGCGGCGACCACGCCCAAGGGCCGGGTACTGCACCGGCTGCTGAGCAGTGGCTGCGCGCTGCTCACGGCCCACACCAACGCCGACTCCCCGGCGTACGGCGTCTCGGCGGCGATCGCGCAGGCGCTCGGCCTGGAGCAGGTCCGGCCGCTGGAGCCGAGCCCGGACGACCCGGCCCGCGGGTCAGGCCGGATCGGGGTGCTGCGCGAGCCCGACGACCCTGCGGGCCTTCGCCGAGCGGGTCCACGAGCGGCTGCGCCCGAGCGCCCACGGCGTACGCGTCGCCGGGCCGCCGGACCAGGCGGTGCGCACGGTCGCGCTGTGCGGGGGATCGGGCGACTTCCTGCTCGACACCGCGCGGGCGGCGGGGGCCGACGTCTACCTGACCTCCGACCTGCGCCACCACCCGGCCAGCGAGGCGCGCGAGCACGCGCACGACCGCGCTGGTCGACGTCGCGCACTGGTCGGCCGAGTGGACCTGGCTGCCCGTCCTGCAGCGTCGGCTGGGCGAGGCGCTGGGCGATACGGTGGAGGTCCGCGTGAGCACCACGCCCACCGACCCCTGGACGTTCCGGGTGTGAACCGCGGGCGGCACCGAGTCACCGAGCCGCGTCATGAGCCGAAGCAACGAGGAGATTCCCCTGAAGGCCGATCCGCACGCCCAGCTCGCGCCTGCTCGACGTCCAGGAGCTCGACTCCCGGCTCGACACGCTCGCCTTCCGGCGGCGCAGCGTGCCCGAGATCAAGATCGAGGAGGAGGCGCTAGGCCGAGTACCGCGCGCTCTTCGACCGCGAGCGCGACCTCACCATCGCCGTCGACGACCTCGACGTCGGAGCAGAAGCGTGCCGACCGTGACGTCGAGCAGGTCAAGACCCGTCGCGAGCGCGACCGCGAGCCGGATGGAGCAGGGACAGATCACCGACCCGAAGGCACTGGAGTCGATGGGTCACGAGCTGGAGTCGCTGGAGCGCCGGATCGGCACGCTCGAGGACGAGGAGCTCGAGGTGATGGAGAGGCTCGAGGAGGCCCAGGCCCACCACGCCGACGTGCAGCACGACATGGAGGCCGCCCAGGACCGCGCCGGCTCCGCCGCGACCATCCGCCAGGAGAAGACCGGCGTGCTGGACGGTGAGATCGCCGAGACGCGTGCCCAGCGCGCCTCGGCCGCCGAGGGACTGCCGGACGACCTGCTCGCGCTCTACAGAAGCTGCGTGAGTCCAAGGGCGGCACCGGCGCCGCCCTGCTGCGGCGCGGCGAGTGCGGCGGCTGCCGGCTCTCGCTGAACGCGGCCGACCTGCGGGCCATCGCGGCCGCGCCGGCCGACGAGGTGGTGCGGTGCGAGGAGTGCCAGCGGATCCTCGTGCGCACGGCTGAGAGTGGCCTTTGACCGAGCGGTCCGCGAGCGCTCGTGGCTGGTCCGGGGACGGAACGCCGCCCACCACCCTGGTCCTGGTCCGGCACGGCGTCACCGTGCACACGGCCGACAAGCGCTTCTCCGGCGGGCTCGGCGGGTCCAACCCGGGCCTGACCGACGAGGGCCGCGCGCAGGTGCGTTCGACCGCCGAGTGGCTGGCGCCGATGGCCGCCGACCTCGACGCGCTGGTGACCTCGCCGGTGCGTCGTACCCGTGAGTCGGCGGAGGTGCTCGCCGACGTGCTCGGTCTCGACGCCGGAGGTCGAGGACGGCATCGCCGAGATGGAGTTCGGTGCCTGGGACGGGCTGTCGTTCGCCGAGGTCCGCGAGCAGCACCCGGACGACCTGAGCGCCTGGCTGGGCTCCCTCGACGTCGCTCCCGGCGGTCACGGCGAGTCCTTCCGCAGCGTCGCAGACGCGGGTGCTGGCCGGACGCGACCGGCTGCTCGCGGCGTACGCCGGACAGACGGTGGTCGCGGTCAGCCACGTCACGCCGATCAAGACGCTGGTCGCCGATGCGCTCGGTGCCCCGCTCGACGCGCTGTACCGGATGGAGCTCTCGCCGGCCTCGGTGACGGTGATCAGCTACTACCCCGAGTCGCCCACGGGGCGCCCGGCACCGGCCTCGCTGCGGCTGTTCAACGGACGTCCGACGCAGCAGCCGTTCGGGGTGTGAGGCTCGACGCCGGCGGTGCACCCGGTGCGGTGCCGTCGAGGGCGGACTTCGTCCCTCCTCGACCACGGGCGAGGGGCTCACACGTCGGTGACCACCACGTCGAGCGCGACGCCCTTCGCGGTCGGCTCGCCCTGCTCGACCGCCCAGCCGAGGTCGCGCAGCGTGGCGGCGAAGGCCGTCGGGGTGCGCGGGTCGGCCCCCGACTCCAGCAGGGCGCGCACGATGCGCCCCTTGGTCGCCTTGTTGAAGTGGCTGACCACCAAGCGCCGGCCGTCGACCTCGTGCAGCACCCGGACGGTGGCCGTACGCCGGGCCAGGTCGGGCCCGGGGCGCCAGAACGCGGCGTACGTCCCGGAGCGGAGATCCACCAGCAGGCCGGTGCCGAGCTTCTCACGCAGCACCGGGTCGAGGTGCTCGCGCCAGTGTGCCGCCACCCCGCCCAGCCCGGGCAGCGTGACGTCGCCGGAGAGCCGGTAGGCGCCGATCCGCTCGTCGGGGCGGACCACGCCGTACAACGAGGAGGTCACCAGGAGGCGGCGGGTCGCGCGACGGCGTGCGGCCTCGTCGAGGGAGGCGAGGTCCAGGGCCTCGTAGAGCACTCCGGCGTACACACGGTCGGCGCGCGCCGTGACGGCGTGCGGGAGGGCGGCGTTGCGGCGTACCTCCTCAGCCTGGCTGGGTCCCAGCCCGAGGGTCCTCGCCGCGACCACGGGGTCACCCGAGCACAGCTCGACCAGCGCGTCGAGCACCTCGGCGCGTGCCGGTGCCAGCGCGGCGGACCAACGGGCCGGGTCGAGCCGGGCGCCGCGACGGGGGGCCGACTTGCCCTCGGACGGCGGGAGCAGGATCAGCACCGGGCCAGCGTAGGGGTGGGTCGGGAGCGCGCTCGGGACCGGTCGTAGGTTGGAGGACATGGACTACCGCAACCTCGGTCACACCGGCATGCAGGTCTCCTCGCTCTGCCTCGGCGCCATGATGTTCGGCGCCTGGGGCGAGCCGGACCACGACGAGTCGATCCGGATCATCCACTCCGCCCTCGACGCCGGGATCAACTTCGTCGACACCGCCGACGTCTACTCCCGCGGTGAGTCGGAGGAGATCGTCGGCAAGGCCCTCGAGGGCCGCCGCGACGACGTCGTCCTGGCCACCAAGTTCCACGGGCCGATGGACGTCGCGATGGGGGAGGAGGGCGGTGACCCCAACCAGCGCGGCAACTCGCGGCGCTGGATCGTCCAGGAGGTCGAGAACAGCCTGCGCCGGCTGCAGGACCGACTGGATCGACCTCTACCAGGTGCACCGGCCCGACGGCGGGGAGGCGGCACCGACGACGACGAGACGATCGCCGCACTCACCGACCTCCAGCGCCAGGGGAAGATCCGGGCCTTCGGGTCCTCGACGTTCCCGGCGTACCGGATCGTCGAGGGGCAGTGGATCTCGCAGGAGCGTGGGCTCGGCCGCTTCGTCACCGAGCAGCCGCCGTACTCCGTGATCGACCGCGGAATCGAGCGCGGACGTGCTGCCGGTGGCCGAGAAGTACCACATGGGAGTGATCCCGTGGAGCCCGTTGTCCGGCGGCTGGTTGACCGGGCGCTACCGCAAGGGCCAGGACGCCCCCGACACGCACCGCTCGAAGATGATGGGTGGTCGCGACCTCGAAACGCCGGAGAACGCCGCCAAGCTCGACGCCGTCGAGCAGCTCGCGGTGCTGGCCGAGGACACCGGGATCTCGCTGATCCACCTCGCGCTGGCCTTCGTGATCCAGCACCCCGGCGTCACGGCCCCGATCATCGGCCCGCGCACGATGGAGCAGCTCGAGACCCAGCTCGGGGCGGCCGACGTACGCCTCGGGACCGACGTGCTGGACCGGATCGACGAGATCGTGGCTCCGGGCACCAACGTCGGTGGCAGTGCCGACATCGGCTACGCCCCCGACGCGCTCGGGGACCCGTTCCTGCGCCGTCGCCGGACCGCCTGATGCCGGCGCGGGTGCTCCGGGTCGCCAGCAGCCCGACCGACGAGCTGCGTCGTGGCATCGCCGCGATCCGGGTCGAGCAGAAGGTGCCCGACGAGTTCCCGCCCGAGGTCGAGGCCGCCGCCGAGCAGGTGCGGCCGCGACTGCCGGACAAGGACCTCACCGACCTCGAGTTCGTCACCATCGACCCCGAGTCCTCGATGGACCTCGACCAGGCGATGCACCTCGAGCGGGCCGGTGACGGCTACCTCGTGCACTACGCGATCGCCGACCTCCCCGCCGTCATCGAGCCGGGCGGCCCGATCGACCTCGAGGCGCACCGCCGCGGAGAGACCCTGTACGGCGCCGACCAGAGCATCCCGCTGCACCCGCGGGTGCTCTCCGAGGGCGCGGCGTCGCTGCTGCCCGACCAGGAGCGTGCGGCGCTGGTCTGGACGATCGCGCTCGACGCGACGGGCTCGATCACCAGCCGCACGGTCGAGCGGGCCCGGGTGCGCTCACGGGCCAAGCTGTCCTACGACGGGGTCCAGGCCGACCTGGGTGCCGGTCGGGCCGGCGAGGTGGTCGTGCTGCTCCAGGAGGTCGGCGAGCTGCGCCTGCAGCAGGAGGCCGAGCGGGGCGGTGTCTCGCTGCCCCTGCCGGAGCAGGAGATCGACGTCGAGGGTGATCGGTGGACGCTGGACTTCCGCTCGCCGCACCCGGTCGAGAGCTGGAACGCCCAGATCTCGCTGCTCACCGGGATCGCCGCCGCCGACATCATGCTCGAGGGCGGGATCGGCATCCTGCGCACCCTGCCCCCGGCACCGTCCTGGGCGGTCGACAAGCTCCGGCGACGGGCCAAGGCGCTCGACGTCGACTGGCCGGCGGACGTCGACTATCCCGCCTTCGTCCGCTCGCTGGACCCCTCGAAGACCGAAGCACCTGGCGATGACCGTGGCCTGCACCTCGCTGCTCCGCGGGGCCGGCTACGCGGCCTTCGACGGCGCGCCGCCGGAGCAGCCCGAGCACGCCGCGCTGGCCACGACGTACGCCCACGTCACGGCGCCGCTGCGCCGCCTCGTCGACCGCTACGGCCTCGAGGTCTGCGTCTCGCTTGTGCGCCGGCGTACCGGTGCCGCAGTGGGTCAAGCAGGCGCTGCCCGCGCTGCCGGACACGATGCGCGACGCCGACCGGCGAGCGCACGCCTACGAGAACGCCGTCGTCGACCTGGTCGAGACCGAGCTGCTCAAGGACTCGGTCGGGGCAGCAGTTCGCCGGCGTGGTGCTCGAAGCGGACGGCAAGGACCCGACCCGCGGCGAGGTGCAGGTCAGCGAACCGGCGATCGAGGCGAAGGTGACCTCCGCCGACCCGCTGCCGGTCGGCGACGCGGTCACGCTCACCCTGGCCCAGGCCGACCCGACGAGCCGCAAGGTCGCTTTCACGCTCTGAGCGACGCCCGTCCCTGTCGTGAGGGGGTGCGGGCTACTCGGCCGCGGTCAGGCCCTCCAGCAGGCGGCGTCGGCGGCTGACCCGGTCGGTGCTGCGGACCCGGGTGCGCCGGGAGCGCCGGGCCGCCGAGCGGGCCATGTCGGCGGCACCGATGAAGCCGGCGTCCGGGCCGAGCGCCGCCAGGGTGATCACCGGCTCGGTGCGGTGCCCGCGCCCGGTGAGGTGCCGGGAGAAGGTGCGCCGGGTCGGCTCCAGCAGCAGGTCGCCGGCCTGGGAGACACCGCCGCCGATCACGATGCAGCTGGGGTCGAAGGCGGCCGTCATCCCGGCCAGGCCGATCCCGAACCACTCGCCCACGTCGTCCAGCAGCTCGATCGACAAGCGGGTCGCCGCCCCGTGCCGCCTCGGTGATCTGGGGGCCGGTGAGGCGCGCGACGTCCCCGTCGACGATCGAGCGCAGGTGGTGGGCCACGGGGGAGTTGGCCGTGATCAGCTGCCGGGCCTCGCGGACCAGGGCGTTGCCCGAGGCGTACTGCTCCCAGCAGCCACGGTTGCCGCACTCGCACCGGTGCCCGTCGGGCACGACCTGGATGTGGCCGAACTCCCCGGCCATCCCGTTGGCCCCGCGGAAGACCCGGTTGTCGAGGACCAGCGCCCCTCCGATGCCGGTGCCCAGGGTCACGCAGAGCACGGTCCGGTGCCCGATCGCAGCACCGAAGCGGCACTCGGCCAACGCGGCGGTGTTGGCGTCGTTGTCCACCACGACCGGGATCCGCACCCGGTCGGCGACCCGCGCTCGCAGCGGCTCGTTGCGCCAGTCCAGGTGCGGGGAGAACTTCACCACCGAGCGGGTCGCGTCGACGAAACCGGCCGCACCGATGCCCACGGCGGCCACCTCGTGCCGCGCGCCGAAGGCGCGGACCAGGCTGACCACGGTGTCCTCGACGGCACGCACGTCGTGCCCCTGGGTGGCCCGCTGCTCCACGTCGAGCACCGTGCCCTCGGAGTCGACGACGCCGGCAAGGACCTTGGTGCCGCCCACGTCGATACCGACGGTGAGCGGGTCCCACCGCCCGATGCGGCGGCGCACTGGTGCCTGGGTCACGGCCCCGAGCCTAGGCGCTCGGCCCGCCCGACATGCAGAAGCGGCACCCCGGAGGCCCGGGTGGGTCGGGAACCGACTTCTGCATGTCTGATCGGCCTGTGGATCCCCGGCGCCGGGCCGTCCGGGAAAGCCATGATGGGCCGATGGACCCGGTGGAGGCGATGACCCGGGCTGGGCGGTGTGGCCACGACGGCCCAGCTGCTCGTCCTGGTCAGCCGGCGCCAGGTCCGGTCCGCCGTCGAGCGTGGCGAGGTGGTCCGCACGGCGCGAGGTCGGTTCCGCCTGCCGTACACCGACGACGCGCTGGTGCGCGCGAGCCGTCCCAGCGGTGCTCCGGCGCTGCGCAGCGCCGCCCTGGCCCACGGGTGGGCCGTGAAGCGTCCGCCTCAGGTTCCGGAGGTCGCGGTCGCGCGGAACCGGCACCGGCCCTCGGGCCGGGGCGTCCGGCTGCTCTGGGTCCCCTCCCTCGATCCACGCCTGCTGGTCGTTCCGCCCCTCGAGACCGTGGTGGCGTGTGCACGGCTGCTGCCCTTCGACGAGGCTCTGGCGATCGCCGACTCCGCCCTGTGCTCGGGGATGGTCACCCGGTCGCAGCTGCTGGCTGCGGCCGACGCCGTCCGTGGAGCCGGGGCTGCTCGCGTCCGTCGGGTCGCGACCCACGCCGACCCTCGTGCGACGAACCCCTTCGAGCCGGTGCTCAGGGCGATCACGCTCGAGGCCGGACTGCACTTCACCGCCCAGCTCCCGATCGACGTGGGGGAGCGGGTGGTCCACCCGGACCTCGTCGACCCGGTCGGCCGGGTGGTCCTGGAGGCCGACTCGTGGACCTGGCACACCGGTCAGGAGGCGCACGTCCGGGACTGCTGGCGCTACAACGCACTCGTGTGTCACGACTGGCGGGTGCTGCGCTTCGCGTGGGAGCACGTGATGCAGCAGCCCGAGTACGTGCACGAGACCCTCGAGCTGCTGCCCCGGCCCGCCCGACATGCAGAGCTCCGCGAGCCCGGCTCACGTAGGGCTGCGGGCTGACTTCTGCATGTCCGGGCGCCCGGCTACTGGTGCACGGACGAGCGGCCGGGGGTCTCGGTGTACCTCTGGTGCAGGTGCACCGGCTCGGCGGGCGCGCCCCGACGGGCCTCTGACCCGTGCGGCGTGGACCAGGTTGAGCGTCTCGACCGCGATGGCGAACCCGATCGGGCCGTAGATCAGCGGCTTGTCCACGTGCACGTCGAACCCGTCGGCGACCAGGGTGCTGCCGATCAGCACCAGGAAGCACAGCGCGAGCATCTTCACCGTCGGGTGGGCGTTGACGAAGGTGCTGATCCGGGTGGCGAGGATCATCATCAGCCCGATCGAGAGCACCACTGCGGTGATCATGATGAACAGCTCGTCGACCATCCCGACCGCGGTGATCACCGAGTCCAGCGAGAACACGGCGTCGATCGCGATGATCTGCACGATCACCTTCGCGAACGTGCTCTGCGGGGTGTCCGGACCACCGCCGTGGTCCTCCTCGCCCTCGAGCTTGCCGTGGATCTCGTCGACCGCCTTGTAGATCAGGAACAGCCCGCCCAGGATCAGGATCAGGTCACGTCCGGAGATCTGGAACGCCGTCCCGGAGCCCAGCGAGAACCAGGTGCCGGTGAGTCCGATGATCGCCGAGGCCGCGAGCAGCAGCAGGATCCGCATCACCATCGCCAGGGTGAGACCCACGATCCGGGCCCGCGGGCGCTCGTGCTCGGGCAACCGGTTGGTGAGGATCGAGATGAACACGATGTTGTCGATGCCGAGGACGAGCTCGAGGGCGAACAGGGTCAGGAAGGCGACCCAGAGGTCAGGGCTCGAGAAGATGTCCACAACCTGACAACGCAGCGGTGCGGGGACCGGTTCCGGGCATTGCTGGTGTGACGGATGAGACAAGACCGAACCACTGCGCCACTTGTCGGGTTAGGCTCCCACGGTTCTTCTTCCCACCGTCTCGGAGCTCGCCATGCCTTCTCTTCCCCGAACTTCTCGTCCCGTACGCCGTCGAACGGCGAGAGTCGTCGGGCTGCTCGCCACCGTCGCGACCGCCGCCGTGACCAGCGTCGCGATCACCGCTCCCGCCGATGCCGACTCCGACCCGGCCGCTCGTGCGGCGTGCAGCTCCGCCCGGGTCGCGGCCCACCGGGGCAGCCACGACGCCCACCACACGGAGGACACCCGGCGCTCAGCCCGGCTCGCGGCGACCCGGCACGCCTACGCCGTGGACGGTGACCTGCAGCTGACCCGGGACGGCGTGTGGATGCTGATGCACGACAGCACCGTCGACCGGACCACCGACGGTCATGGGCGGGTGGCCGACCTGACCAGCGGCCAGATCAAGACCTTCCACACCCTGGACGGAGTCGAGGGAGGGGTGCCGAGCCTCGAGCAGTTCCTCACCACGATGGACGCCTATCCCACGACGAAGCTCCAGATCGAGATCAAGCCGGCCATGGTGTCGCAGGCGGCGCTGCGCTCGCTGATGCACACCTTCGCCGCCCACAAGCTCGCCAAGCGGCTGATGATCACCTCGTTCCACGGTGAGCCGTTGAGCGCCGTCCGTGCCGGCTACAGCTCGGCCTGGCAGACCGGCCTGATCAGCACGAGCGCCGTCTCCGTGGCCCAGGCTCGACCCTACGGCGACAAGCTGATCATCGAGCAGTCCGCGATCAGCGCCGGGTACGTCGCCCAGATGCACCAGGCCGGCTTCGTGGTGTGGGCGTGGACCGTCGACTCGAAGCCGCGTTGGCAGAGCGTGGTGTCCGCCGGGGTGAACGGCGTGGTCACCAACAAGCTGCTCGACACGATCGGCTGGTGCAACGGCGCCTGATCCTCGGACCGGGACGGCCGGGCGCTAGGACCCGAGCAGTCCCCGCACCGCCTTGCGGTCGGTCTTGCCGACGCTGGTCAGCGGGACGGCGTCGACGATCGCGCACCTCGCGCGGGTACTTGTACCGCGGCCAGGTGCTGCTTGGCGAAGGCGACCAGGTCGTCGCCGGTGACCTCGGCGCCCGGACGCACGCGACCACGGCCACCACCTCCTCGCCCCGGTCGGCGTCGGGGCGGCCGACGCAGGCGGCCGAGGTGACGTCGGGGTGGGTGAGCAGCACGTCCTCGACGTCGCGCGGGTAGACGTTGAAGCCGCCGCGGATGATCAGGTCCTTGATCCGGTCGACGATGTAGAGGTAGCCGTCCTCGTCGAGGTGGCCGACGTCGCCGGTGTGCAGCCAGCCGTCGACGACGGTGCGGGCGGTCAGGTCCGGGCTCGTTCCAGTAGCCCTTCATCACGCCCGGGCCCGCGGGCGCAGACCTCGCCGTCCTCGCCGGCCGGCGAGCCGGTCGCCGCGACTCGTCGAGGATCGCCACCTCGACGTGGGGCAGCGGCCCGCCGACGCTGCCGGGGCGGTTGGCGTCGACCGGCGTTGGCCGAGATCACGGCGCTGGACTCGGTGCAGCCGTAGCCCTCGGTGATGGTCGACGCCGAAGCGCTCCTCGGCCTCCCGGCGCACGGCCATCGGCAGCGGGGCGCCGCCGGAGCCGAAGGAGACCAGCGAGGACAGGTCGTAGTCCTCGGTCGGCTGGGCCAGCAGCATGGTCAGCATCGAGGGCACCATCGAGCTGGACTCCAGCCGGTGCTCCTGGACCAGCTCGAGCCAGTTCTTCGGCGTCGAACCAGCGCTGCACGACGGAGACCAGTCTGCTTGCTCCGAGTGCATCCCGCTGACGATGACGATCATCCCGTAGGCGTGCGAGAGCGGCAGCGGCAGCAGGGTGCGCGTGGTGTCGCGTCGCCGGCTGGCCACGGCGTGCAGCCCGTGCGCCGGTGGTCCACAGGCCCTCGTGGGAGAGCATCACGCCCTTGGCGCGCCCGGTCGTGCCGCCGGTGTAGAGCAGCGCGGCGAGGTCGTCGTCGTCGCGCGGCTCGATCGGCAGCGGGTCGGCGGCCTCCAGCTCGGCGTACGGCGTGGTGCCCGCGGGACTTGCTCGGCGTCGGCTCGGTCGTCGCCGACGACCAGGACCTGCAGGTCCAGGCCCTCGCCGGCACCCCATCAGCAGCGGCAGCAGCTCGGGGGTGACGACGACGGCCTTGGCGCCGGAGTCGACCAGGATGTGGCGCAGCTCGGTCGGGCTCTGCAGGAACAGCACCGGCGTCAGCACGGCGCCCGGCGCGCCAGACCGCCTGGTAGGTGATGAACACCTCCGGGGTGTTCATCATCAGCACGATCACCCGGTCGCCGGCGCCGACGCCGAGCCGGCGCAGGCCGCCGGCGACCCGGGCCGACCGCTCGTGCGATCTCGCCGCTGGTGTGCCAGGTGCCCTCGAAGAACAGCGACTCGTAGTCGCCGACCGGCGCTCGTCGGGCGCTCGGCCGAGGCGGGCGAGGTGGTGGCTGCCGTGCTCATGCGCCACTGCCGGCTCGCCGCGCGTCGTCGCGCCGCCCCGGCCAGGCGCGAGCGCGCGCGCCACCTCGTCGTAGGCCGCGACCTCGTCGCCGAGCAGGAACCGGTCGACCTTGGCGCGCCGCCAGTACAGGTGCGCGTCGTGCTCCCAGGTGAAGCCGATGCCGCCGTGCACCTGGATCAGGGTCTCGGCGGCCTGCTCGCAGCGCCGTCGGCGGCGGCCGCCTTGGCGGCGGCGGCGGCCAGCGGCAGCTCGTCGGGTGCGTGGTCGGCGGCCCAGGCGGCCCACCAGACCAGCGAGCGCAGCTGCTCGACCTGCACGTAGGCGTCGACCAGGGAGTGCTTGACCGCCTGGTAGGAGCCGATCGCGCCGGCCGAAGGCGTGCCGCTCGCTTGGCGTAGGCGACGCCCAGCTCGACGCGCGCGGGCCGGCCGCGCCGAGGCCCTCGGCGGCCAGCACCACGCGGCCGACCTGCTCGGCGCGGCTCCCAGCGCGTCCGCGGCGTCCGGCCGCGACCACCTCGCGCGTCGCCGAGGCGTCGACCCGGCCCAGCCCGCGGGTGGGGTCGATCGGGTCGCCGAGCCGTCGACCGTGCCCGGCCGGCGCAGCACCAGGTCGTCGCCGCGCAGCGCCAGGAAGGTGTCGGCGCCCGGCGGCGTCGAGGACCGGCCCGGTCGCCGTCGACGACGGCGTACGGCCGCGCTGCCGTCGGCCAGCGCGGCGCAGCCGCGCGGCGTCGTCGGCCAGCAGCACGGCGGCGCGGGCGAAGGTGACCAGCGACGGCCCGGCGAGCACCCGGCCGGCCTGCTCGGCCACCACGGCGAGGTCGAGCAGGTGCCGCCTCCGCCGCCGGCGGCCTCGGGCACGGTGATGGTCGCGAAGCCGCTGTCGACCAGCGCGGCCCGACCCGGGGCGCGACCGGTGCCGGCGCTCGGCCTCCAGGGCGGCCCGGGCGGCGGCCGGGGAGGCCGTGCCCGGCGCAGGAAGTCGCGCGGCGGCGGCGGCGAGGTCGCGCTGCTCGTCGTCGAGGTCGAAGTTCATCGGCGCCCGCTCCTCCGCCGTGCTGATGCTCTCCCTGAAGCGTGACGCCCTTGTCGGCGCGCGGCTCGGCGGGCAGGCCCGAGCACCCGCTCGCCGATGACGTTGCGCAGCACCTCGTTGGTGCCGCCGGCGATGGCCAGGCCCGGGCAGCGAGGCCTGGGCGTCCTGCCAGGTGCTCGACGCCGTCGGCGGTCGCGGCGTACGCCGCGTCGTCGCCGAGCAGGCGCACGGCGAGGTCGGCGAGGTCGCGCGCGGTCCGGGTGCCGGCCAGCTTGCCGGCCGAGGCCTCCGGGCCGGGCAGGTCGCCGCGGCTGAGCGCGGAGAGCTGGCGGTAGCCGGTGTAGCGGACGCCGAGCGCGGCGACGTACGCCCGGCCGAGGTCCTGGCGGGCCAGCGCCTGCGCGCTCCGCGGGCGAGCGTCGCCGATCCGGTCCGGCGACGTGCGCGGCGACGGCGGTCGATGCCGATCCCGAGCTCGGTGCCGCCGCCGCCGAGGGTCAGCCGCTCGCTCATCAACGTGGTCAGCGCGACCCGCCAGCCGTCGCCGACGTCGCCGAGCCGCTCGGTGTCGGGCGACCTCGACGTCGTCGAAGAAGACCTCGTTGAAGTCGGACGCCGCCGCTCATCTGCCGCAGCGGGCGCACGCTGACCCCGGGCGCCTTCATGTCGACGACGAACATCGTCAGCCCGCGGTGCTTGGCGACGTCGGGGTCGGTGCGGGTGAGCACGATGCCGTAGTCGGCTGACGTGGGCCAGCGTGGTCCACACCTTCTGCCCGTTGATCCGCCAGGTGCCGTCCTCGGTCGGCACCGCCCTGGTGCGCAGCGCCGGCGAGGTCGCTGCCCGACGGCCGGCTCGCTGAACAGCTGGCACCACAGGTCGTCGGCGCGCAGCAGCCGGCTTGCAGGTAGCGCGCGTGCTGGTCCTCGCTGCCGTGGCGCGATCACCGTCGGTCCGCACATCCCGATGCCGATCAGGTTGACCAGCCCGGGCACGCCGGCGCGGCTCAGCTCCTGGTCGACGATCGCCTGCTGCATCGGCGTGCCGCCCTGGCCGCCCGGCCTCCGCCGGCCAGGTGACGCCGACGAAGCCGCCGTCGTAGCAGCAGCGCCTCGCGGGCGCGGGCGGCCGTCGGTCGTCGCCGTCGCGTCCGCCCCGCCGCTGCCCCGCCCGGCATCGGCCGAGCTCGTCGCGGTGCTCGGTGACGAAGGCGCGCACCTCGCGCGCGCCAGGCGGCCTCGTCGGGGGTGTCGTCGAAGTCCATGCGGAGTCCTCTCAGGAGCGGGTCGGGCCGGGTGCGGGCGCAGCGTGACCGGCTGGCCGTCGTTGGGGAACGGCAGCGAGTGGTTGTTCATCGGCGGCACGTACGTCGGGGTCCACGCGTCCAGGTGTACTCCCGCAGCAGGTGGTGCAGCACGGCCTTGACCTCCGCGCCGGCGAAGAACAGCCCGATGCACTTGTGCACGCCGCCGCCGAACGGCTCCCAGGCGTAGCGGTGCGACTTGTCCTCGCGCCGCGCCTCGGAGAAGCGCTCGGGGTCGAACGGCGTCGGGTCGCTCCAGTAGCTCGCCATCAGCGTGCGAGAACTGCGGCGCGACCACGACGTCGGTGTCCGCCGGCGATGCGGACGCCGAGCACCTCGGTGTCCTTGACCGTCTTGCGCACCACGACCGGCACCGGTGCGCGCAGCCGCAGGCACTCCTTCATCACCAGGTCGGCGCGAGACCAGGCTGTCGAGCTCGGCCAGGCGTCGGGCGCGGCCCGAGCGCGAGCGGACTCCTCGCGGCAGCGCTGCTGCCACTCGCGGGTGCTGGCCGAGGTACTGCAGCATCGTGGTGAGCGTGATGGTCGAGGTGTCGTGCGCGGCCATCATCAAGAAGATCATGTGGTTGACGACGTCGTCGTCGCTGAACCGCTCGCCGTCGTCGGTCTCGACGTGGCACAGCTGGGAGAACAGGTCGGGCGTCCGGCGCGGCGCGCCGCGCGGGCAGGTAGTGGCGCAGGAAGTCCTCGAGCACCCGGCGCGCGGCGGTACGCGCGACCCCACCGGGTGAACGGGCACGTTGCCGCGCACGATCCCGGCGGCGGCCTGCACGCAGGTCGACGAAGGCCCGGTTGACCTCGTCCATCTGCTCGCGCGTGGTGTCCTCGGCGCCGCCCATGAAGATGTCGGCGGCGATGTCGAGGGTGAGCTGCTTGAGCGCGGGGTAGGCCTGGAACGCCGCGCCGTCCCGGTCGGGCCAGCCGGCGAGCCCGGCCTCGATCGCCGGGTGCATGCCGCTCGGCGTACGCCCTCGAGCCGGTCGCGGGTGAAGGCCTGCTGCATGATCCGCCGGTGCAGGTGGTGCTCCTCGAAGTCGAGCAGCATCAGCCCGCGGGTGAAGAACGGGCCGACCAGCCGGCTCCAGGCCGGGCCGTTGGCGAAGGCCTTGTCGCGGTTGCGCAGCGCCACCTCGCAGGCGTCGGGGCCGAGCAGCATCACCGCGGTGCGGCCCATCATCCGCATCGGCGCGACCGGCCCGTAGTGCTCCCACTGGTGCTGCATCAGGGCCAGCGGGTCGCTTGGCGTAGTCGAGCATCCGGCCCGAGCACCGGCAGGCCGCGGTCCTCGCGGCGCACGGCGGGCAGCGGGCTGGAGGGGCGAGCGGTGCGGCGCGACATCGTCGGCACTCCGGTGTGGCGGCGGACAGCCTCACGCATGATTCAGACAGGACGTCCTGTCAACCTTTTGGCCAGGCGCCGTGTCCCGTGCGAACGTTGGGCCATGGCTGGCCAGACCGGGGTGTACCGCGGCGTGAGCGCCGAGGACCGCGCCGCCGAGCGCCGCGAGCGGCTGCTGGAGGCCACGCTGGCGGTGTGGAGCGGGCCCGGCGCCAGGGTCACGATGACCGCGGTCTGCGCCGAGGCGGGGCTGACCGAGCGCTACTTCTACGAGAGCTTCACCGGGCTCGAGGAGGCGCTGAGCGGCCGTGCTGGACGCGATCGCCGTCGAGATCGAGGCGGTGCACCCGGGCCGCCGCGGAGGCGGCGGGCGACGACCCGGCCGACCGGGTCGCGGGCCTCGGTCGGGCGCTTCGTGCGGCTGCTCGCCGACGATCCGCGCAAGGGGCGGGTCGCGATCGTCGAGGCCGTCGCGCGTGCCCGCCCTGCGCGCGCCGGCGCACGGACGCTGCTGCGGCACTTCGCCCACCGCACCGCCGAGGAGGCCGGCGAGCTGGTCGGGCCTGCCCGGCCGCACGCCCCAGCGACGCCGAGGTGGCCGGGCTGCTGTTCGTCGGCGGCATGGCCGAGCTGGTCACCGCCTGGCTCGACGGCGTCCTCGACGCGCGTCGCCGGACGAGATCGTCGACGCCGCCACCCGGATGTTCCTGGGCCTCTACGGCTGAGCCCGGATCAGTGCGGGACGTCGGCGTCGGCGTAGACGGACCTGTCCGCGGACGTCGCCACGACGCGTCGCACGAGCGGCACACCACCGTCCTTCACGTCGGCGAGCGCCTTCGCCACGCCAGCGACGGCGGTCGCGGCCCGGGGCCTGGTGACGCCCGGCGGGATCATGAAGTACAGGCGCTCTCCCGAGAGCCACCGCACGCGCCAGCCCTGCTCCAGCTGCGTCCGTGAGCGGGCGAGGACGGCGGCGAGCTGGCCGGCGGTCCCGGCCGCGTGCTTCAGCTCGATCCGACCGTCGTAGGTCTTGAAGTCGGGTGGCATCGCCAGCCCGTGGTCCTGCAGCAGCGTCAAGGAGGATCGGGCCATGGTCAGCGCCGAGTCGCCGGACTGGTCGGAGGGCGGGTCGAGGCCCACGCTCCGGTCGTCGTAGACGAACGCCTTGCCGGTGGTGAGCGCGCGCAGCGCGACCAGCTCGCCGGCCACCGTTGCCGAGTGGCTCGTGGAGTTGTCACACACGCAGCTCGTCGTGCGCCCGGCTCTGAGGTAGAAGATCAGGTCGTAGTCGGGCGAGGTCGTCTCGACCCCCAGCCTCCTGATCAGGTGCGCCACCTGGCGCGGCGTCGCGGTGTCGCTCAGCTGCACCGTCAGCCGGTCCGAGGAGGTGTCGCTCGATGCTCGCGAGGGGCTGGAGCCGTCGACCCGCTCGACGCCGGGCGTCGTACGCAGGTCGTTGGCCAGGCTCTGCTCGTGATGGCCCGTGCTGTGCCACCACGCGGTCGCGGCGACCGCGATCGCGACGACCACGCCGAGGGCGAGCACGATCGAGAGGCTCGTGCCCCGTCGGATGCGGCGCCGGTCCATGTCACCCGCCTCTCAGAGCTTCGCCGCCTGTGCGGTCGTGTGCGGAGGAACGAGGCATTTCGCTCCACCGACGCCGAACTCTACGGTCGTCGGGAGCCCTGGCGGGGGACTTTCATCGGCATCGGGCCACCGGGGTGGTCGATCGCCACTCCGCGCCTTCAGGCTTCGACCGACCCCGACGAAGCTCGGCCGGATGTCTTGACGACGGCCTGCCCGGGGCGTTGGGCGGCGTCGACGTCGTGCGTGGCGCCACTGGGGCCCTAGGCTCGCGCTGCTGCCGGCTCGACGCCTCGATGCCGTTTCGACCTCTCGGATTTCCACCAGCTCCTGCGTCACGACCCAACCACGCTGCCGATCGACGACCCGTCAAGTGAGGGAACCCATGTGCCGAGTCCTTGCCTACATCGGGCCTGAGATACCAGTGGAGAGCCTGCTCCTGAAGCCGGACAACAGCCTGGTCAACCAGACTCTCGATCCCGAGCGGCATCCGCTGCTCCAGCTCGCAGGGTGGGGATTCGGTGTCTGGAGCGAACACCTGCTCAAACCAGAGGCACCGTTGCTCTACCGGCGGCCCATGGCCGCCTTCTACGACGACAATGCCGACGCCATGATTCCCAGTCTCCAGGCCAGCACCCTGCTCGCGCACGTGAGGGCGGCCGACTACAACTCGCAGACGGTGCTCGTCGACGAGAACTGCCACCCCTTCTCCTACAAGGAGACCCCCTGGATCATCGCGCAGAACGGCGACCTGCCGAACTGGAAGATTCTGCAGAGGGAGCTGTTGTCGCACTGCAAGGACAAGTACCTGGAGCAGATGCGTGGCACCACCGACACCGAGTTCCTCTACGTGCTCCTGCTCTCGCTGCTCGAGGGTGACAGCGACGAGGAGGTTCAACGCGGGTTCGAGGAGATGCTGCGGGTGATCGTCCGGGCCATGAAGAAGCTCGACCTCGTCGAGCTGACGAAGCTGAAGATGGCCCTGGTCTCGCCGAACCGGATCATCGGGGTCAACTTCGGCTCAGGACTCCAGGGCGAGACTGATCCGGCGGGGGACTGGGAAGCCCTACGAGAAGCTGGGCCGGGCACGGACGACTTTGCCCTCTCCATGCTCCTCGAGCCGATGTATCTGCTGGTGGGTCGCAATTTCCAGGACTACGAGTCCTCCTACGACGTCGATGTGTGTCCGGTCGAGGAGGCAACGTCGGTCATCTTCGCCTCCGAGCCCCTGACCGAGAACACCGACGACTGGCTGACCCTGGAGTTCGGGGAGATCGTGTTTCTCGAGAAGTCGGACTCGAGCATCACGAAGAGCGTGGCCCGGTTGAAGGTGTAGCGGCCTTGAGAGGCATCTGTCCGCGTCCGCAACGCCGAGGATGGCCGCGCCTACCGGTGCCCCGGCCTGGGCCAGCGGCTTCTCGAGGGATGCTGTGGTCGCGGGTGCCGGCGGGAGCGCCCGGCAGACCGGGCCGGCTGATCGCACGAGGGCGGCCGGGCTACTGGTCGAGGCGGTAGATGTGCTCGACGACGTCCCGGCCGAGACCGTCGGCGTGCGAGGTGTCTGAGCCGACCCGGACGAACCCCGCCCGGGCGATCACCGTGGCGGAGCCGATGTTGTGCTCGGCGACTCGCGCGAACAGTGGTCTCGCCGGCTCGGTCCCGACGAACGTGCGCAGGGCCGTCGAGGCCAGGCCTCGACCCCAGCGCGACGGGTCGATCCAGTAGGTGACCTCTCGTTCACCGTCCACGGTGAAGCTCCCGATCGTTCCCACGAAGATGTCGTCGGCTTCGATCGCGAGCAACGTGCAGTCCGCGTCGTCGCGGATCCGTCGGTGGTGCCGGTCGAACGCGTCACGGTCGGAGGGGTCGGCCTTGGTGAAGGCCGCCATCGCGACGGCACCGGGATCTCGCTGCCAGTCGAAGAACTGATCCAGGTCGGCGTCCTCGACCATCCGCAGCCTGATCCTCATGCCGACACGGTAGGGCTCACGACCGACAGGCAGGGCTGCCGCGCAGACCACCCCCGATCGGCAGCGACAAGACGACGGGACCCGGCGCGGCGCGACATCGGCGGTGTGCCGTGCGAGCGGCACTTTCGTCGGTACTCCAGGAGTCGTCTCTGCGTCAGGCTCGTGCCGTGATCGAGATCGACGAGCTGACGAAGCGGTACGGCGGGACGGTGGCGCTCGACCAGGTTTCGTGTCGGGTGCGTCCGGGTCAGGTGACGGGACTGCTGGGCCCCAATGGTGCCGGCAAGTCGACGCTGATGCGCATCATCGTGGGGCTCGACCACCCCACGCGCGGTCGGGCTCTGGTGAAGGGGGTGCCCTACGCCCGCCTGCGTCACCCGCTGCGGGCGGTCGGTGCTCACCTGGGTGGGACTCCGTGGCACCCGGGGCGGTCGGCACGTCAGCACCTGCTCGGCCTCGCACGTACGGACCGGATTCCCGCCCGACGGGTCGAGGAGGTGCTCGAGCTGGCCGGGATCGCGGCCGTGGCCCGGCATCGAGCGGGAGGCTTCTCGCTCGGCATGGGCCAGCGGCTCGGGTTGGCAGCGGCACTGCTCGGGGATCCGGACGTGGTGGTCCTGGACGAACCGGTGAACGGTCTGGACACCGACGGGGTGCGATGGATCCGTGGGCTGCTTCGTGACCTGGCCGACGGGGGCAAGGCGGTGCTCGTGTCGAGCCACCTGATGACCGAGATGCAGACCGTCGCCGATCAGGTGATCGTGCTGGGCCGAGGACGCCTCCTGGCGGACCTCCCCATGCACGACCTGGCCAGCAGGAGCCGGGACGAGACCATCTTGGTCACCGAGGACAGCGACCGGGTGGGCCGATTGCTCGCTGAGTTCACGGCCGTTGGGGTGGAGGTGACCGGCGGACTGGCCACGATCCGTATCGGCGACGCCGAGGAGGGGGACGTGGGTCGCGCGGCGCATCGTCTGGGCGTGCCTGTGCTGCACCTCTCACGTGCGGCGCCCGACCTGGAGTCGGGCTACCTGAACCTGGTCGCCGACCACACGGAGTACACCGCTGGGCAGGAGGTGAGCCATGTCGCCCGAGACGTCGCTTGAGACGATCGGAGAGCTTCGCCGCGGCCTGCTCGCCGAGTGGGGCAAGGCGTGGTCCGTGCGGGTGCCGACCCTGTGGCTGCTCGGCACGGTGCTGATCTGCGTCGTCACTGCGGCGTCGCTGGCCAACGACTTCGTGCACGGCATCGCGGTCGGTGAGCGGCCGAGCGGTGCGCTGATGCCGGTCCTCGACGCACTGGGCCCCACCGTGGGCTTCGCGCAGATCGCGGTGGCGGCTTATGCCATCGCCTTGGTCACGCCCGAGTACGCGAGTCGTTCGATCGGTCCGACACTGGCCGCGCAACCGCGTCGTTGGGTCGTGGTCGCAGCCAAGGCTGCGACGGCCGTGCTCACTGCCGGTGCACTGGGCGCAGTCCTGGGGCCGCTGATCGACGTCGCCATCGTGGCAGTCCTCGGTGACGCTCGGGGCGCGCCGTACCCGCTGGCAGCAGCGAGCGTCGGGACAGCCGTGGTGTTCGGGGGTGCGGCACTCACGGGCGTGGGCCTCGCCTTCCTGACCCGGAGCGCAGTCGGAGCCCTGTGCCTGGGCTTCGTGCTGCTCGTGGTCACGCTCGCCGCTCCGGCGTCGATCGGACGGTGGCTGCCCGGGCCGGCCGGTGCCGGGTGGCTCGACGGCCTTTCCGTGGGTCACGGATACGCCGGGGGGCTCCTCGTCCTCGTGGCGTGGTGCTCCGCACTGGTCCTGGCCGCCGCGTGGTGCGTGCACCGTCACGACGCCTAGCCTCGTGCGGGTGAGATCGGGCAGGTGGGTGCGCGTCGTCGTCGTGGTGTTCTTCGTCGCCCAGGTCGTCGTCATCGGTCTCGCTTCATGGGCTCGCTCGGCGTTGCTTCTCGCGCTGGGTGAGGTGCTGCTGCTGCCGTTGACGGGGTGCGTCGCACTTGGGCGGCGATACGCGCTGCTTCTCCGCGATTCCGCGCATGAGCGTGAGACCAGCCAGCGCGAGGACGACCGACGCGCCGTCGCGGACGACGTCCACGACCTGGTGGGACACGAGCTGAGCCTGATCGCGATGCAGGCCGGCCTGCTCGAGCTGCGCACCTCGGGCCCCGAGGCCGAGGTTGCCGCCGAGCTGCGGGAGCGTGCCGGTGCCGCGATCCGCGCCCTGCACGAGACCCTCGAGCTGATCAGCCCGACCCGACCCGGCAGTCGCGCCGTCACCCAGGTCGAGCAGATCGTCGGCCAGTTCCGCGATGCCGGCTCGGACGTCGCGCTGACCGGAACGCCTGGAGAGATGACGGCGCCAGCCCTGGTCACCACGGCGTGGATCCTGCGCGAAGCGTTGAGCAACGCTGCCCGGCACGGCCCAGGACGACCTGTGCGGGTCGAGCTGCGCGACGTCGGTGAGGACCTCGAGATCGTCGTCGCGACCCTCGGGGCCGACCCACCCGTCCCGGCTCCCGGCAGCGGCCGGGGTCTGACCTCGATGCAACGCCGTCTGGCGTCGGTGAACGGGACCCTCGCCATCAGCCACGACGCAGGTGGCCACACCCTCACTGCGCGGCTTCCACGTCAGGTCGTTCGTGTCGAGCGCCGCTCGACCTCACCCCGTGCCGTACCGGTCGGCGACCTGCTGCGTCAGGTCGCCATCCCTCTCCTCGCCTCCGCCGCAGTGGTCCTGGGGCTGTACTGGTGGGCCTCGCGCGACGCCACCATCGAGCCGGCCGCCCAAGCGCGGATCAAGGTGGGGATGCCGACGGTCGCTGCCAACGACCTGCTCCCGCCACGCCAGGCCCCGATCCGCCTGGTCGGAGCACCCGCACACCCGCCCGCGTGGGAGTGCCGCTCCTACACGAACGGCAACTTCCCACTCGCAGTCGCCACGATCCAGCTGTGTGCGAGCCATGGCGTGATCGTCAGGATCTCCGACCTCGCCGCAGCCCCGCTGTGGTGAGCGAGCCGGTGCGGGTGATGATCGTCGATGACGATCCGGACGTGCGCCGCACCCTGGGCGACGTCCTCGGCACCGATCCCGGGGTGGACCTCGTCGCCACGGCCACCAACGGCAGGGAGGCCTTGGCGATGGCGCGGGCCCAGCGCCTCGACGTCGTCCTGCTCGACATCCGGATGCCCCATCTCGACGGCTTGGACACCCTCGACGAGCTGCGCAGGGCAGACGTCCGGGTCATCATGCTGACCACGTTCGGGGAGGCCGATTACGTGCGCCGTGCGATCGCTGCCGGCGCGGACGGGTTCCTGCTCAAGGCCGAGGATCCCCGTGACCTGTTGCGGTCGATCCACGGAACGATGCACGGCGAGACCTGGCTGTCGCCCGTCGTCGCCCGCTTCGCCGCGCAAGACGTCCAGCGACACGTCGTCAGTCTGCACGAGGCCGCCCGGGCTGCGACGGTCCTCGAAGCCCTCACGCCCCGGGAGGGCGAAGTCGCTGGGCTGCTCGCCCAAGGGATGAGCAACGCCGAGATCGGGCGCGAGCTGTTCCTCAGCGAGAGCACCGTCAAGGCCTACGTCGGCGCTGCCCTGAGTCGACTCGGTCTGCGCAACCGTGTCGAACTGGCGGCGATGGTGTGGAAAGCCGACGTCACCGAGCGGCGCCGAGGCTGAGAGCCACATCTAGTTCTGGCTGAGCCGGATCTCAGTCGCCAGAAAGCACCCCTAGGTCGTAGTCCGATGAGTGCAGTTCGAAGCGTTGAGGATGAGCCGGCTCGTGGGCCGCAGAGACACCTCGCCCTGTCGAGGTCCATGAACAATTCCGGTTGCCGATCGCTGAGCGGTGAGGGCGTCCCCTACTGCGAGAAGGTGGGCGCGAGCCTCGACCGGCTGGCCCGTACCGCAACCGAGATGAACAGCACTCCTCCGAGAGCGAACCACGGGTTCCACAGGATGAGACTCCAGCGGGTCTCCAGCGGGCCCACACCTTCGCGAATCCCGCCGGTGTTCGTAGCCAGCAGCACCTCGAGCGCAAGACCGCGAGTCACGAGCACCACCCCGACAACAGTCAGGATCACTGTCGCCGCGCGGTGCGGACGCCTGGTCGCATGCCGGGACTGCGTAGCCACGATGGTCAGGATGCCCGCCACGAGAAGCAGCGCGGTGCCGTAGAGGCCGAAGATGACAAAGCTGGCCGGACGGCGTGCAGCCAGATCGCGGCCGGCTGAGGAGGCGAGCCCGATCGATCCGCCCAGTGCCCAGAACAGATGCAGGCACGCGAAGAGTGCGCACCACATCGCAGCCGCGACAGACGTCACTCCCCACGGGGACGAGCTGGGGTGCGCCATGGCTGCTCATTCTATCGAGGACGCCGGGCGAGCAGACCACCTACGTGGAGGACGGCGTCCGGTCGCTCGTGCGGGGTCCGCAAAGGGCACCGCTATCGGCGACGTCGAGTACGACGAGAGTTGACGTCGTCGACGAAGGCGGCGCAGACGCACCCTGCGAAGGTGCGCCAGCAAGTGATGCCTGCGACCCAGACGCGGTTCGGCATCGGGGCCGGAACTCGCGATCGAGCAGGTCCGGACGCGTGTCCGGACCCGCACCGGGGATCGTGGTGCAGGTCGGCGGGGGAGACGCGCGACCGGCCGGTCGCTCCACGGCGAGAACACGTGTCGGTGGCCTGTGCCAGAGTCGCCGACAACCCAGCCGAGTGGAGGCCAAGGAGTGCGTGAGTGAGCGACAGGACCGAGACCCCGCCCGACCCGAGACGCACGCTGACCGAGCAGGACCTGGTCAGCGAACAGCTGCTCGACTGGCGGATGCTGATCGACCGCCTCCATGCCAGCTTCGACACCGGCGACTTCGTCAGCGCGGTCAGGCTGGTCGACGCGATCACGCTGGTCGCCGAGGAGATGAACCACCACCCTGACCTCGACCTGGCCTTCGGGCGGCTAGACGTCCGGCTGATCAGTCACGACGTCGGCGGGGTGACCTCGCGCGACGTGGCACTGGCCCAGACCATCAGCACGCTGGCCCTGGCCGCCGGGGCCACGCCGCACCCGGAGCGCACCAGCGTGCTCGAGCTCGGCCTCGACTCGGCCGACGACGCAGAGATCAGGCCGTTCTGGGCGGCGCTGCTCGACTACGACACCGTCCAGGCCTGGGGGGAGATCCAGATCCGGGACGCCACCGGGCGTCGGGCGTCGATCTGGTTCCAGCCCACTGACGCCCACGACGTTCCGCGGCAGCGTTGGCACCTCGACCTCCGGATCCCACCCGAGATCGTCGAGGACCGGATCGCCGCCGCGATCGAGGCCGGCGGCAGGCTGGTCGATGACGGCGCTGCTCCGGCGTTCTGGGTGCTGGCCGACCCGCAGGGCAACCGCGCGTGCCTGACCACTTGGCAGGGCCGCGAGTCGCTTTAGACGCTAGGGGACATCCAGATGCCCCTGCCCCGCTCGGGGGCAGGACCTCGCGATGCGACCTGCCCCGTCATCTGTGCAGAGCCACTTGACGCCGTTGAGCGTCGTCGGCAGTCCGGGGTGGACTAGTCGAAGCCCTGTTGGGCGTCGATGTGGCGGGTGTAGTCCATCCGCTCGTGCAGGACCCGTCCGATGACGACCCGGTCGCCCTCGACCGGGTACACGAGAAGTGTCGAGGGGAGCGGACGCTGTCACCCCAGATCCGTTCCCGGCTGTAGCGGAGGTGCCAGGTGCGGACGGCCTCGCCGAGCTCGCCTCGCTCGGCACTCAGGACTCGGCGCGGATCCTCCGCGACGTCGCGGATCGCGCGGTCGACAAGGGTCAATACCGATCCTCGCCAGATTCTCCGAAGTCTGCTCGTCCGGATGAGGAGGTTCTCAACGTCGGCGATCGCGGTCCGGGACAGGCGGACTTCCATCAGCTCCTCGGGGTCGCCCCGCTGAGCGTCGTGCGTCGACCCGTTGGCCCACTGCGTCCCTCATGGCCCGGTGGTCTGCCTCGCTGGTGACGTCGACGTCGTCGCCGGCTTCGACGTCGTCCCAACCGCGTTGTGCTGCTTCGCGCAGGGCGTGGGGCCTGGCCTCGAACTCACGCTGTTCGTGTTCGCTGGCGCAGACCGCTTCGCAGCACCTCACTGGCGTTCTGGTGTCACCCGCTTGGACCAGCGAGGAGATCAGTCCGTCGTGGTGCTCGGTGAGCACAACGTCGCTTGTCGTCATGACAAATATCTCCGATGGGGGTTTATGCCATGCGGGCACTGGTTCGAGCGATGTCCTTTGGCCCGAAGTGGCTTGGGCCGTGTTCCAAAGGAAGCTGGTGAGTCGGGGCTCCCGGCTTCGGCGTTGACCCGCGTCATTCTCAACGTGGGGCACGTCTCCCTCTACGACGACCCAGCCGCGTGGTGTTCGTCTCGCTGAGTAGAGTCTTGGACCGTGTGCTCGGCTGTGATGTCTACGCGCACACTGACGGTTTCCCGTACGACCCGAAGGACTGAGCCGTGTCCGACCGGCCAGAGATTGTCTGCATCTGCGGCTCCTCCCGGTTCATTGAAGAGATGGTCACGGCGAACCGGGATCTGAGCTTCTCAGGTGTCATCGTCGTCGCGCCATGCGTCTTCGTGCGCGCCGAGGATCACCAAGCAGGCGCGTTGATCACCAGCAGCGAGCAGAAGACCGCGCTGGACGCCCTGCACCTGCGAAAGATCGACCTGGCTGACCGGGTTGTGGTCGTCAACCCAGGTGGGTACATCGGCGAGTCCACGAGCAGGGAGATCGCGTACGCCAAAGCAACCGGCAAGCCAATCTCATTCACAGACCCCGTCTGAGATGCAGACGCTTCGTGGTGCGCGCGGGCAACGAGTCCCGGTCAGCACAGCGATGGCACAGTAGCGAGCCTCGGATACTAAAACCCCTGGTCAGAGGGGGTGATGCGGATGAGCTGGCTCATAGGCCGGGTTCTGTTCTCCCGGCGCCGTTGCCGACGCCCGGTTGGCGACCATCCATCTAGGACGACCGTTGCCGGCCGCCTCCTGCAGTCCACCCGTGAACCCTTGGGCGGGCCGCCCGGTTCACGCGAGCCCCGGCCGTGACCGGGACCCTTCTTGACCTTGCTCCAGGCGGGGTTTGCCGAGCCGCGACGGTCACCCGCCGCGCTGGTGGTCTCTTACTCCACCGTTTCACCCTTACCGCTCTCCCCACGCGCTAACGCAGGTCGAGCGGCGGTCTGCTTTCTGTGGCACTTTCCCGCGGGTTGCCCCGGGTGGGTGTTGCCCACCACCTTGCCCTGTGGAGCCCGGACCTTCCTCGACCCCGGTCACCCGGAGTCGCGGTCGCCCGGCCAGCTCATCCGCGGATTCAGCATAGGGGGTCCGGAGACTGCTGTTCTGTCGGTTGTCGCACCTACACCACCTGCACTGGTTGACCCATGCAGACTTCCGGCCTGGCGCAACCGCCGGGAGCACGGCGGCGGCATCGGGACCCCCGGCCGTCCTCGGTGGTCGAGGAGGCGCGCCAGCGCCGTCTCGAAACCCCCGCAGCCCACGCCCTGCCCGACCCCTGCGCTGGTTGAGGAGGGCCGCCAGGCCCGTCTCGAAACCCCGAAACAAGAAGTCCTCTAGGTCTTGACGCTCGAACACCTGTTCGACTACAGTGGGGTCATGACCGCAGCACTCGACCTCGCACCGGACCCCGGTCCGCTCGCCGCAGGCGTGGGCGAGGTCAACGCGACCCTGGACCGGATGTTCGCCGGCGTCGACGACGACCTCGCACCCGGTCCGAGTGCGCGGGCCTGGTCGGTGACCTGGAGCGGATCGGACGTCGCTTCGACGCCCTGAAGCTGCGACTCGTCGCCCGCGGCGAGACCGCCGCGGCCGCTCGACGAGACGGGTTCCCCGACAAGGCGGCCTGGCTGGCCCGCCAGACCCGCCAGTCCGGGCCGGCGGCCGCCCGTCAGGCGCGGCTGGCCGACGACCTCGGCACGGCTCCCGCCACCGGTGACGCCATGGCCGAGGGTGCGCTCTCGGCCGAACACGCGAGCGTGATCACCCACGCCCTGGCCCAGCTCCCGGCCCGGGTCACCGCCCAGCAACGTGCCCGGGTCGAAGCCGACCTGGTCTCGATGGCCGCCCGGTTCGACCCCGCCCAGCTCCGCCGGGCTGCCCGACGCGCGCTCGCCTCGATCGAGCCCGACGAGACGGTCGTCGACGCCGCCGAGAACGAGCAGGTCACCACCGAGGAAGACACCGCCTACGCCACGTCGACGTTCACGTTCCACGACAACGACGACGCCACCGTGACCGGACACTTCACCGTCCCGGCTCTTCAGTTCGCGTTCCTGCGCAAGATCCTCGAAGCGATGACCGCACCGCGACGCAACAACACTCCCGGTGCACGAGCAGGCAGCGACCCGGCCGCAGATCGCAGGACCGACTGGTCGACCCGCCGCGGCCAGGCCTTCGCCGCCCTGCTCGAGCGGCTCCCCACCGACCACCTGCACGCCAAGACCGCCGCCACCGTCGTGGTCCACCTCGACCTCGACACCCTGCGCGGACACCTCAAGACCGCCCGGCTCGACACCGACGACCAGGTCTCCGCCGGCCAAGCCCGACGGCTCGCGTGCTCGGCCGGGATCCTGCCCGCCGTCCTCGGCGGGAAGTCCCTCCCGCTCGACCTCGGCCGCACCCAACGGCTGTACTCCGACACCCAACGCATCGCCCTCTCGACCCGACACACCCACTGCGCCGCCGCCGACTGCCAACGACCCTTCGCCTGGTGCGAGATCCACCACCGAAACCCTGGAGTCACGGCGGACCCACCGACCTCGCCGACGCGATACCGCTCTGCGCCTTCCACCACCGACAGATCCACGCGAACTGACCTGACCGTCGAGGGGCCGAGCCTCCGAGCGGCCCGGAGCCCGGTCGCTCCGCGCTGAGGGGTGCAACTCTTGGGCGGGGCGCCGAGAGGGTCGGTGGTGTGTATTTCCGTCAGATGGAATAGGTTATCCGCTCAACGGAAAGCAAGGAGCATTCATGGACACCGACAGTCTCACCGCGGACCTTACCGCCGAGCTCGACCACCGCCTCGGTGAGTCCGACCGCGCGCTGGTCGCCGGGTTCCCGGGGGAGCGGGCCGGCCGCCAGCCGGTGCACACCGTCTACGTCCCCGCCGACGTGTTCGACGCCGGGCTGGTGCCGGCGTGGGGCGGGCGCGCCCTGGAGGCGCTCGACGAGCGAGCCGGGCTGTTCGAGGAGGTTGTCGGTGGCGACCGGGGTGGACTCGTGTCCCTGGTGCGGGACAAGCTCGCGGCCGAGCCGATCGAGGACCTCCGCATCGACTTCGAGGACGGCTACGGCTCGAGGAGCGACGCCGAGGAGGACCAGCACGTGGCGGCGGCGGCCCGGGCCCTGGCCGACGCCCAGGGAAGCGGCAGTGGGCCGCCGTTCGTCGGGATCCGGTTCAAGAGCTTCGAAGGCCCCACCCGGGCCCGTGGGGTGCGCACGCTGACCGCGTTCCTCGCCACGCTCCTGGAGGCCGGTGGCACCGTGGACGGTTTCGTCGTCACCCTGCCCAAGGTCACCGCCGTCGAGCAGGTCGACGCGATGGTGCACGCGTGCGGGCGGCTGGAGGAGGCGCTCGGACTGCCCGAGGGCCGCCTCGGCTTCGAGATCCAGGTGGAGACCCCGCAGTCCATCCTCGGCCCGGACGGCACGGCCCTGGTGGCCCGGATGATCCACGCCTCCGAGCGTCGCTGCACCGCACTGCACTACGGCACCTACGACTACTCCGCCTTCTGCGGCATCGCGGCGGAGTACCAGTCCATGGAGCACCCGGCGGCCGACCACGCCAAGCTGGTCATGCAGGCCGCGGCCGCGGGCACCGGCGTACGTCTCTCGGACGGGTCCACCAACATCCTCCCGGTCGGTGACGACTCGGCCGTACGGCGGGGCTGGGAGCTGCACACGCGCCTGGTGCGGCGCTCGCTGGAGCGCGGCTACTACCAGGGCTGGGACCTGCACCCCGCCCAGCTGCCGACCCGGTTCGCGGCGACGTACGCCTTCTACCGTGACGGCTTCGCCGGCGCCGCGGACCGGCTCCGGCGCTACCTCGAGCGCAGCGGGGGCGGGATCCTCGACGAGCCGGCGACGGCCCGAGCGCTGGCGGACTTCGTGCTGCGCGGGGTGCACTGCGGAGCGCTGGGGTCCGACGAGGTCGCCACGGCGACGGGGCTCGACGCGGCCGGTCTGAGCGACCTGGCCCGGCCGCTGCGCCGGTAACGGCCAAAAATTGGTCCGGGCCAGGGCTTGACGAAGATCACACCCGCTCCTACTGTTTCCATCAGTCGGTAACAAGTTTCCATCTGTTGGAAACATTCCTGTCACATCACACCAGTCCCGGCCGCGGGGGACTGGACTCGAGGAGCCCGACATGGCGATCATCATCGGAACCAACCAGTACGGCAAGGCGGAGAACCGGGTCGTCCGGATCTACCGCGAGTCCGACCGGCACGAGATCCGCGACCTCAACGTCTCCACCTCCCTGCGTGGCGACTTCGCGGCGGCCTACATCGACGGCGACCAGCGCGACGTGCTGCCGACGGACACCCAGAAGAACACCTGCTTCGCCTACGCCAAGTTGCACGGCGTCACCTCGCCCGAGGACTACGCGATCGCCCTGGGCACCCACTTCCTCGACGCGGCGCCGGCGGCGACCGGTGCCCAGATCATGGTCGAGGAGTACGCCTGGGACCGGATCACGGTGGACGGCCCGGACGGTCCGCAGGAGCACGACCACTCCTTCGTGCGTCGCGGCACCGACACCCGCACCTGCGTGGTCACCGTCGAGGGGCGCGGTGCGGACCAGCGGGTCCGGGTCGTCTCGGGGCTGTGCGACCTGACCCTGCTGAAGTCGACCGGCTCGGAGTTCAAGGGCTTCCTCAAGGACGACTACACGACCCTGCAGGAGACCGACGACCGGGTGATGGCCACCTCGCTCACCGCGCGCTGGAGGTACGCCGCCGACGGCGCCGACGGCGGGGAGCACGGCCCAGAGGACGGGGTCGACTGGAACGCGACGTACGACGACATCCGCTCGATCCTGCTGGCCAGCTTCGCCGAGACCTACAGCCGCGCGCTCCAGGAGACCCTCCACGTGATGGGCGGCAACGTTCTCGAGGCCCATCCCGAGGTGGCCGAGGTGCGGTTCTCCGCGCCCAACAAGCACCACTTCGCCTACGACCTGGCCCCCTTCGGCCTGGAGAACGACGGCGAGGTCTTCGTCGCCGCCGACCGCCCGTACGGCCTGATCGAGGCCACCGTCACCCGTGACGATGCCGGCGAGCCCGGCCAGGCTTGGACCGCCGTCCCCGGCTTCGTCTGAGCAACGGCCCCTCCCGCGGGCCGAGCCACCACCTCCCTCCGAAACCCCGAGGACCAACGATGAGCGCTACCACGAACGCGCCCCGAAGCGGACGCCTGAAGCACCCCGTCGACGAGGTTCTGCCTCCGGGCCAGCTCGCCGTCTACGGCCTCCAGCACGTCATGGCCTTCTACGCCGGCGCGGTGGTCGTGCCGATCCTGCTGGCCGGGGCGATCGGGCTGAGCGAGCAGCAGCTGATCCACCTGATCAACGCCGACCTGTTCACCTGCGGGATCGCCTCGATCCTCCAGGCGGCCGGAGTGTGGAAGATCGGGGTCAAGCTGCCCCTGCTGCAGGGCGTCACCTTCACCGCGGTCTCGCCGATGATCGTGATCGGCCTGGACAACGGCAAGGGGGCCGCCGGGCTGACCTACATCTACGGCGCGGTGATCGTGGCCGGGATCTTCACCCTGCTGCTCGCCCCGTTCTTCTCCAAGCTGGTTCCGTTCTTTCCGCCCGTGGTCACCGGCACGGTGATCACGATCATCGGCATCAGCCTGGTGCCGACTGCGGCGATGGACGCCGGCGGTGGCACCTTCGCCTTCAACAACCCCAAGCTGGTCCCCGAGGCCCTCCGGTTCGGCAGCCTGACCAACCTGGCCCTCTCGTTCGGCACGATCGTGCTGATCCTGCTGATCACCCGCTACGCCCGCGGCTTCCTGAACACCGTCGCGGTGCTGGTCGGACTGGTCGTCGGTACGGCGATCGCGGCCCTGGTCAGTGATGGCGCGGGCGGCAAGGTGGCCAGCTTCGGCGGGGTCTCGGGTGCCGACTGGATCGGCTTCACCGGCCCCTTCCACTTCGGGGCGCCGAAGTTCGCCGTGCTACCGATCCTGCTGATGATCGTGGTCATGCTGATCACTGCCGTCGAGACCACCGGTGACGTCTACGCCACCGGCCAGATCGTGGAGAAGCCCATCTCGCGCACCGACATCGCCAAGGCGCTGCGCGCCGACGGGATCGCCACGCTGCTGGGCGGGATCATGAACTCCTTCCCCTACACCTGCTTCGCCGAGAACGTCGGGCTGGTGCGGCTGACCCGGGTGAAGAGTCGCTGGGTGGTCGTCACCGCCGGCGCGATCATGATCCTGCTGGGACTGCTTCCCAAAGCCGGGGCGCTGGTGGCGGCCATTCCACCCTCGGTGCTCGGTGGCGCCGCCCTGGTCATGTTCGGCACGGTGGCGGCGGTCGGCATCCAGACCCTCGGTCGGGTCGACTTCAACAACCACCGCAACGTGATCGTGGTCGCGGTGAGCATCGGGATCGCGATGATCCCGGTCGGCACCCCGCAGGTGAACAGCACCTCGGCCTTCTTCGCCCAGCTGCCGACCAACGCCCAGACCTTCTTGAACTCCGGGATCACCGCCGGCAGCATCGTGGCCATCGTGCTGAACCTGTTCCTGAACCACTTCGGTGGCAAGCAGGTCGTCGAGGTCACCGGTCGGGCCACCGTCGAGCAGCTCAACGCGATGACCGACGACGAGTTCGTCGGTCTCGTCGGACCGGCCTTCGAGGGCGGGTCGCCGATCGCGCAGCGGGTCGCCTCGGCCCGGCCCTTCGCCGACGCTGCGGGACTGCGGGCCGCCCTGCAGGACGAGCTGTTCTCGCTGCCGTCCGAGCAGCAACGCAGCCTGATGGCGGCGTACCCGTCGCTGGCCGGGGTGGAGCTCCTCGCCGGTGACCTGGGTGAGAACTCGGTGATCGACCAGGCCTCGGCCGGGCTGACGTTCTTGTCCGAGGAGGAGCAGGAGGCGTTCGACGAGGTCAACACCGACTACGCGGCCCGCTTCGGGTTCCCGCTGATCATCGCGACCCGGGACCTCGCCTCCGAGCAGGTCCTCGAGCAGGCCTGGGACCGGTTGGACAACTCAGCCACGCAGGAGCATGCGGCTGCGCTGCTGGAGATCGCCAAGATCGCCAACCACCGGCTCGCGGACAAGGTCGAGGACACCAACCCGCTCGGGCTGATCCGCTCCTCCAACCTGCAGCGCCTGAGCTGACGCACCCACCGACCGACGACCGAGTGAGCGAGATCGAGGACCGACGTGCCTGACATCGACTGGCTGGACCGCACCGACGAGGCGGAGGTGCGTGAGCGGCTGCTCGCGCTGACCGCCTCGCCGGCCTGGGCCGCGGCGGTGCTCCGCAGCCGCCCGTACGCCGGCCTGGACGCACTGCTGGATCACTCCGACGAGGCGATCGCAGCCCTGCCCGAGTCGGAGATCGACGCCGCCCTGTCGGGTCACCCCCGCATCGGGGAGCGAGCAGAACAGCTCGACCCCGAGGCCGCGGCCAGGTCGGCGCGGGAGCAGTCGGGCGTGCGTGACGCCGACGAGCAGGTCAAGGCGGACCTCGCCACGGGCAACGCCGAGTACGAGGCGCGCTTCGGCCGGATCTACCTGGTCGCGGCGGCCGGGCGCTCCGCGCCGGAGCTGCTCGCGCTGCTGCGTGAGCGACTGGCCAACCCACCCGCCGCCGAGCTCGACGTCGTACGCCGTGAGCTGGGGCGGATCACCCGCCTGAGACTGGGTGAGCTCTTGGGCGACACCTTCGGAGGAGATCGCGGATGACCCTGTCCACCCACGTGCTCGACACCAGCGCGGGCCAGCCCGCGGCGGGACTGTCGATCGTGCTCCACGACCAGTCGGGCGCCCGGCTCGACGCCGGCGTCACCGACGACGACGGCCGGATCGCGCACCTCGGGCCGAACCCCCTCGGACCGGGGGACTACTGCCTCGAGTTCGACACCGGCGGCTACCTCGACGGTGCCGGCTTCTACCCACGGGTGAGCATCTGGTTCACCGTCGTCTCGGCCGACCAGCACTACCACGTGCCGCTGCTGCTCAACCCCTTCGGCTATGCGACCTACCGTGGCAGCTGAGCCCGGACCCACCGTCGTCCTCGACGGGGCGACCGTCGTCACGATGGACGGTGACCGCACCGAGCACGCCACCGGTCACGTGGTCGTCGAGGGCACGCGCATCGTCGGGGTCGGAGCCGGCCGGTGGTCGCCGGACGGCTCCGCGGCACCGACCTCGGGCGAGCCCCGGGTGGTCGACGCCACCGGCTGCCTGGTCACCCCGGGCCTGGTCAACACCCACCACCACCTCTACCAGTGGGTCACGCGCGGCTTGGCCGTGGACTCCCCGCTGTTCGGCTGGCTCACCACGCTCTACCCGATCTGGGCCGGGATCGACGAGGACACCGTCGGCGCGGCCGCGCGAGCCGGTCTCGGCTGGCTCGCCCGCACCGGCTGCACGACGAGCACCGACCACCACTACGTCTTCCCGCGGGACACCGGCGACCTGCTGGGTGCACAGGTCGAGGCGGCGCGCGCGGTGGGCCTGCGCTTCCTGCCCACGCGCGGCTCGATGGACCTCGGGGCCAGTCGCGGCGGACTGCCGCCCGACCACGTGGTGGAGGACCTCGACACCATCCTCGCCGCCACCGCGCGGGCGATCGACACCTTCCACGACCCCTCGCCGGAGTCGATGCTGCGGGTGGGGGTGGCGCCGTGCTCACCCTTCTCGGTCACCGCCGACCTGCTGCGCGAGGCCGCGGCGCTGGCGCGTGAGCGCGGCGTACGGCTGCACACGCACCTGGCGGAGACCACCGACGAGGCGGCGTACTGCGCCGAGCACCTCGCGACCACGCCGCTGGGCTACATGGAGTCGCTCGGGTGGCTGGGGGAGGACGTCTGGTTCGCCCACGGCATCCACTTCAGCGACGACGACCTGGGGGTGCTCGCCCGCACCGGCACCGGGGTCGCGCACTGCCCGTCCTCCAACGCCCGGCTCGGCGCCGGCATCTGCCGCACCCCCGACCTGCGTGCCGGCGGGGTCCCGGTCGGGCTCGGGGTCGACGGGGCGGCCTCCAACGAGGCCTCCTCGATGCTGGAGGAGGCCCGGCACGCCCTGCTGTTCGCGCGGGCGACGCGCGGGCCCGAGGCGTTGAGCTGTCGGGAGGCGCTCGAGCTGGCCACGATCGGGGGAGCCCGGGTGCTGGGCTGGGACGACGCCATCGGCTCGATCGAGGTGGGCAAGCAGGCCGATCTCGCGGTGTGGCGGCTCGACGACCTGGCGCACGCCGGCGTGGTCGATCCGGTCGCGGCGCTCGTGCTCGGTACGCCGCCTGCGCTGCGGCTGCTGCTCGTCGCCGGACACGCGGTCGTCGAGGACGACCGACTGGTCCGGGTGGAGGAGTCCGCCCTGACCCGGGACGCGACCACCGCCGCGACCCGCCTGCTCGAGCGCAGCCGCTGATCCGGCTTGACCCGGATCGGCGGATTCCCCTACTCTTTCACCAATCGGAAAACACTTTCCACATCATGGAAGTAGCGATGACGCACTCACTGCCCTACCTGGCCAACTGCTCGATGCTGTTCACCGAGCACCCCCTGCTGGAGCGACCCGCCGCTGCCGCCGCGGCCGGCTTCAGCGCCGTGGAGGTCTGGTGGCCCTGGCCGGACCAGCCGGTGCCGTCCACCGCGGAGGTCGACGCCTTCGTCGCTGCCGTGCAGGACGCCGGCGTGCAGCTCGTCGGACTCAACTTCTTCGCCGGCCAGCTCACCGGCCCGGACGCCGGGGTCCTCTCGATCCCGTCCCGCTCGCAGCAGTTCCGCGACAACCTGGACGTGGCGCTCGAGATCGGTGAGCGGCTGGGCGTCTCCGCCTTCAACGCCCTCTACGGCTGCCGGGTGGACGACGTGACGGCCCAGGAGCAGGACGCGCTGGCGATCGAGAACCTCGCTCTCGCAGCCCGGGCCGCGGACCGCATCGGCGCGACCGTCCTGGTCGAGCCGGTCAGCGGCCCCAAGCCCTACCCGCTGCGTACGGCGGCCGACGTGGTCGGCGTCCTCGACGCCGTGCAGGCCGAGGGCCACACCAACCTCGGACTCCTGTGCGACCTGTTCCACCTGGCCAACAACGGCGACGACGCCACCGCGGCGATCGCGGCGTACGCCGACCGCGTCGCGCACGTCCAGGTCGCCGACTGCCCGGGCCGGGGGAGCCCGGCACCGGCCACCTGGCGCTCGACGCCCAGCTGAGGGACCTCCAGTCGCGCGGGTACGCCGGCTGGGTCGGTCTCGAGTACACCCCCTCGACGACCACCCTCGAGAGCCTCGCCTGGCTCCCGCCCGAGCGCCGCGGCGGACCCACCGACCAGACCAGCACCGACCAGACCGGCGCCGACCAGACCCGCACCGACCAGACCGGCACCGACCAGACCAGCACCGAACAAGGAGCCACCTCATGAGCAGCACCACCAGCGCCACCACCGTCGCCTTCATCGGGCTGGGCATCATGGGCAGCCCGATGTCGGTCAACCTCCAGCGGGCCGGCTTCGAGGTGATCGGCTACAACCTGCACCCCGAGCGGTCCCAGCCCCTGGTCGAGGCCGGTGGCACCGCGGCCGGCTCCATCGCCGAGGCGGTCAAGGACGCCGACGTGGTCGCCGTGATGGTGCCCGACTCACCCGACGTCACGGAGGTCCTGACCGGGGACGGCGGCGTCTTCGAGCACGCTCGGGAGGGCGCCCTGGTGATCGACTTCTCCAGCATCCGCCCCGACGTCACGGCCGAGCTGGCCGAGGAGGCCGGACGACGCGGCTTCCGCCTCCTCGACGCCCCGGTCTCCGGTGGTGAGGCGGGGGCGAAGAACGCCGCCCTGTCGATCATGGTCGGTGGCGCGGCCGACGACTTCGCCGAGGCCGGCCCGCTCTTCGACGCCGTCGGCAAGACCGTCGTGCACGTCGGGCCGAACGGGGCCGGGCAGACCGTCAAGGCGGCCAACCAGCTGATCGTGGCCACGAACATCCAGGCGGTCTCCGAGGCGCTGGTCTTCCTGGAGGCGTACGGCGTGGACACCGAGGCGGCCCTCGACGTCCTCGGTGGCGGTCTGGCCGGCTCGACGGTGCTGAACCAGAAGCGGGCCAACCTGACCGGGCGCTCCTTCGAGCCGGGTTTCCGGATCGACCTGCACCACAAGGACATGGGCATCGTCACCAGCGCCGCCCGCGAGGCGGGCGTCGTCCTGCCGGTCGGCGCCCTGATGGCCCAGCTGATGGCCTCCGCCCGCGCCAACGGCGACGGCGGACTGGACCACTCGGCCCTGCTGCGCGGCGTCGAGCGCCTGTGCGGCACCCACCCCCAAGACGAGTCGGACCACAACGACCCGAACCACAGCGAGAAGGGCAACTGACATGGCACGGATGACGGCCGCCGAGGCGGCAGTGGAGATCTTGAAGAAGGAAGGGGCCACCCACCTCTTCGGACTGCCGGGTGCGGCGATCAACCCGTTCTACAAGGCGATGAAGACCCGCGGCGGGTTGCACCACACGCTGGCCCGCCACGTCGAGGGTGCCTCGCACATGGCCGAGGGCTACACGCGGGCCGTGGCCGGCAACATCGGGGTCTGCGTCGGCACCAGCGGGCCGGCCGGGACCGACATGATCACCGGGCTGTACTCGGCCAGCGCCGACTCGATCCCGATCCTGTGCATCACCGGGCAGGCGCCGGTGGCCAAGCTGCACAAGGAGGACTTCCAGGCCGTCGACATCGCCAGCATCGCCAAGCCCCTGACCAAGATGGCGGTCACCGTGCTCGAGCCCGCCCAGGTCCCCGGCACCTTCCAGGAGGCGTTCCACCTGATGCGCTCGGGCCGCCCCGGACCGTGCCTGATCGACCTGCCGATCGACGTGCAGATGGCGGAGATCGAGTTCGACATCGACACCTACGAGCCGCTCGCCGCGCACAAGCCGGCCGCGACCCGGGCCCAGGTGGAGAAGGCGCTGGACATGATGGCCGCCGCCGAGCGTCCGCTCCTGGTCGCCGGGGGCGGCGTGATCAACGCCGACGCCTCCGCGCTGCTGGTCGAGCTCGCCGAGCTGACCGGGGTGCCGGTCGTGCCGACGCTGATGGGCTGGGGCACGATCCCCGACGACCACCCGCTCAACGCCGGGATGGTCGGCCTGCAGACCTCGCGCCGCTACGGCAACGCCACCATGCTGGCCAGCGACTTCGTGCTCGGCATCGGCAACCGCTGGGCCAACCGGCACACGGGTGGCATCGAGACCTACACGGCCGGTCGCACGTTCGTCCACGTCGACATCGCGCCGACCCAGATCGGGCGGGTCTTCGCACCCGACTACGGCATCGTCAGCGACGCCAGGGCGGCGCTGGAGCTGTTCGTCGAGGTCGCCCGCGAGCGGAGGCGGCGGCTCGCTGCCGGACCGGTCCGCCTGGGCCGGCGAGTGCGAGCAGCGCAAGCGCACGATGTGGCGCAAGACCAGCTTCGACGACGTGCCGGTCAAGCCCCAGCGGGTGTACGAGGAGATGAACCGCGCCTTCGGCCGCGACACCCGCTACGTGAGCACGATCGGGCTCTCCCAGATCCAGGCCGCGCAGCTGCTGCACGTCTACGAGCCGCGGCACTGGATCAACGCCGGGCAGGCCGGCCCGCTGGGCTGGACCGTCCCGGCCGCGATCGGGCGTGGCCACCGCCGACCCCGAGGCCACGGTCGTCGCCCTGTCCGGCGACTACGACTTCCAGTTCATGATGGAGGAGCTCGCGGTCGGGGCGCAGTTCAACGTGCCCTACATCCACGTCCTGGTGAACAACGCCTACCTGGGCCTGATCCGGCAGTCCCAGCGCGGCTTCGACATGGACTACTGCGTGCAGCTCTCGTTCGACAACATCAACGCCCCCGAGCTCAACGGCTACGGCGTCGACCACGTCAAGGTGGCCGAGGGGCTGGGCTGCAAGGCGATCCGGGTCTTCGAGCCCGACGAGATCCTGCCCGCCCTCGAGCAGGCCAAGAAGATGATCGTCGAGCACCGCGTGCCGGTGATCGTCGAGGTGATCCTGGAGCGCGTCACCAACGTGTCGATGGGCACCGAGCTGGACAACGTCACCGAGTTCGAGGAGCTCGCCGAGGACGGTGTGGGCGCCCCGACCGCGCTCTACGCCAACCTGGACTGACGGTGCGGGTCCTGCTCGCCCCGGACAAGTTCAAGGGCACCCTGACGCGCGGCTCAGGTCGCGGGCCACCTGGCCCGCGGCCTGGCCTCGGTCGATCCCGACGATCGAGGTCCGTACGGTCCCGGTCGCCGACGGCGGCGACGGCCTGCTCGACGCCGTGCTCACCTGCGGGTTCACCCGGGTCGACGCCGAGGCCGCCGGGCCGGACGGCTGCCCCGCCCCACGTCGTACGCCGTCCGGGACGGCGAACGGGTCGTGGAGGCCGTCGTCGAGATGGCCGAGGTCTGCGGGCTCGCGCTGGTGGAGGGCGACCCGGACCCGATGCACGCCAGCAGCCTCGGCGTGGGCCAGGTGCTGACCGCAGCCCTGGACTCCGGCGCCGAGCGGATCCTGCTCGGCATCGGCGGCAGCGCCTCCACCGACGGTGGTGCCGGCGTGCTGCGCGGGCTCGGTGCCCGGATCCTCGACGCGGACGGTGTCGAGCTGCCCGACGGCGGCGCTGCCCTGGTGCACGCGGCCGTCCTCGACCTGAGCGGGCTCCATCCGGGGCTGCGGCGCGCGAAGGTGCAGGTGGCCTGCGACGTCGACAACCCGCTCACCGGACCGGCCGGCGCGGCGGCGGTCTACGGGCCGCAGAAGGGCGCGAGCCCCGACCAGGTCGCCGAGCTGGACGCCGCCCTGACGAGCTGGGCCGAGCTCGTGGCGACGGCGCTCGGGCGCGACGTGCGTGACGCCGCGGGCGCCGGTGCGGCCGGCGGCGTCGGCTTCGCGCGCGATCGCCTGCTCGAGGCGCGACCTGCGCCCGGGCGCCGAGCTGGTGCACGCGCTGACCGGGCTCGCGTGAGGCGCTCGACGGTGTCGACCTGGTGGTCACCGGCGAGGGCTCGCTGGACGAGCAGACCCTGCACGGCAAGGCCCCCGCGGCGGTGGCCGCCGCTGCGGCCGCGCGCGGCGTGCCGGTGGCCGCGGTCGCGGGCCGCTGCCTGCTCGACGACGAGCGGCTGCGGACGGCCGGCTTCGCGGCGCTCGTTCGTGCTGGCCGACCGGGCCCGTGACCCGACCAGGCCATGAGCGACGCCCGGCCCCCTGCTCGAGGCGGTCGGGGCCGACCTGGCCGCGCGAGCTGCTCCGCCGTCTCGACGGGAGTCGAGGCACGATGAGCCCCATGCAGCACGACCTGGTGATCCGGCGCGACGGGCAGTCGATCGACGGCGCCGAACGGGCGCGCGAGGTCGCGCGTGCGCGACGGCCGGATCGCGGCGGTGGCGGCGTACGACGACCCGGCTCGACGCCGCGCGGAGCGTCGACCTGGCCGACGACGAGGTGCTGCTGCCCGGGCTGGTCGACACCCACGTCCACGTCAACGAGCCCGGTCGCACCGAGTGGGAGGGCTTCGCCTCCGCGACGCGGGCGGCGGCGGCCGGCGGCGTCACGACGATCGTGGACATGCCGCTCAACTCGCATCCCGCCCACCGTCACCCTCGCCGCGCTGCGCGAGAAGCAGGACGTGGCCGCGCGACCAGGTCGCCGGTCGACGTCGGCTTCTGGGGCGGCGCCGTGCCGGGCAACCTCGGCGACCTCGCGGCGCTGCACGAGGCGGGCGTCTTCGGGTTCAAGTGCTTCCTGCTCGACTCCGGCGTCGAGGAGTTCCCGCCGCTGCGACCGCGACGGCTTCGTCGCGGCGATGGACCGAGACGGCGCGGCTCGGCGCGCTGCTGATCGTGCACGCCGAGGACGCCCGACCTGATCGACGCGACGCTCCCGCGGGCACGGCGTACGACGGCTTCCTCGGCTCGCGGCCGGACGGCTCCGAGGGCGCGGCGATCGACCAGCGTGATCGAGACCGCGCGGCCACCGGCGGCCGGCGCCCACGTGCTGCACCTGTCCAGCGGCGCAGGCCGTGCCCGCGTTGCACGCCGCCCGCGCCGAGGGCGTCGACCTGACGCGTCGAGACCTGCCCGCACTACCTGGTGCCTCGACCGCCGAGGAGATCCCCGACGGCGCGACGCAGTTCAAGTGCTGCCCGCCGATCCGCGGGCACGCCAACCAGGACCGGCTCTGGGACGGCGCTGGCCGCGGGCGACATCGACCTCGTCGTCTCCGACCACTCGCCCTGCACCGTCGAGCTCAAGCGCCTCGACACCGGCGACTTCGCCGCGGCCTGGGGCGGGATCGCGTCGGTGCAGGTCGGCGCTGCCCGCCGTCTGGACGCGCGGCGAGCGCGCGTGGCATCGACCTGACCGACGTCGTGGCCTGGATGGCCGCGGCGCCCGCGGACCGCGTCGGGCTGCCCCACAAGGGCCGCATCGCCGTCGGGTGCCGACGCCGACTTCGCCGTCTTCGCCCCCGAGGAGGAGTGGGACGTCGAGCTCGCGGCCCTCCGGCACCGGAACCCGGTCTCGGCCTACGCCGGACGACACCTGCGTGGTGTGGTCCGCCAGACCTGGCTGCGCGGCGCGCAGCTCGACATCGACGGGCGGCCGACCGGCGCGCTCCTGGTGAGAGGACAACGATGAGACACCTACTACGCACCCCAGGGCGGGCTGCCGCCGCAGACGCAGCTGACCACCGACCGGGCCTGTTCACCGAGGCGTACGCCGTGCTGCCGCGCGGCACGATGACCGACATCGTGACAGTCGTACCTGCCGTTCTGGGAGGACACCCGGCTCTGGGTGCTGGCCCGGCCGCTGACGCGGCTTCGCCGAGACGTTCTCGCAGTACATCGTCGAGGTGGCCAAGGGCGGCGGCAGCGACCGCCCCGAGACCGACCCCGAGGCCGAGGGGGTGCTGTTCGTGGTGGACGGCGAGCTGCGCCTGACCCTCGACGGGGAGCAGCACGAGCTGGACCCGGGCGGCTACGCCTTCATCCCCCCGGGCTGCGGCCTGGTCGGTCCGCAACACCCTGGCCCGGCCGGCCACGTTCCACTGGATCCGCAAGGCCTACGAGCGCGTCGACGGGCTCGACGTGCCGCCGGCGTTCGTGACCAACGAGCACGACGTCGACGCCGCTGGAGATGCCCGGCACCGACGGGGCGTGGACGACCACGCGGTTCGTCGAGCACGACCGACCTGCGCCACGACATGCACGTCAACATCGTCAACTTCGAGCCGGGTGGGTCGATCCCGTTCCCCGAGACCCACGTGATGGAGCACGGGCTCTACGTCCTGGAGGGCAAGGCGGTCTACCTGCTCAACGAGGACTGGGTCGAGGTCGAGGCGGGCGACTTCATGTGGCTGCGGGCGTTCTGCCCGCAGGCCTGCTACGCGGGGGGACCGGGGCGCTTTCGCTACCTGCTCTACAAGGACGTCAACCGGCACGCCAAGCTCCCGTTCTGACCCGAGGGAAGGCGTGGTGCGCAAGCTAAGTCCAAGATGCGGAAAATAGTTTCCATTCACGTCTTCCCAGGTGACCCGCCCACGACGTAATCTGGGTCACGCCTCGTCCGGCCCGTTGTTCGACATGGATAACCATCGGGTCCGACCCCAGAAGCATCCATCAGCAACCATGTCCCAGCGGCCGGGCTCCGGTCCGCGGAGTCCACACTCGACTCGTGGAGGAAAAGGTCATGGTCACCGAAACCGGCACCGTCACACCCGAACCGTCGACGGGCGGTTCTTCCACGTGCCGCCCGGGTCCCAGGTCAACGGGCGCCACCAGTCGCTCGAGGGGGTCACGCCGCACACCACCGTCCTCGACTGGTTGCGCGACCGCGGCCTGACCGGGGCCAAGGAGGGCTGCGCCGAGGGCGAGTGCGGCGCCTGCTCGATCCTGGTCGCGCGTCCTGGTGCCGGACCCACGGCCACCGACCAGGCCACCGACCAGGCCACCGACTGGGTCGCGATCAACTCGTGCCTGATCCCCGCGGCCGGGCTCGACGGGCAGGAGATCATCACCGCCGAGGGCCTCGGCGCAGCCGACGCGCTGCACCCGGTGCAGCAGGAGATGGCCGACCGCGGGGGCTCGCAGTGCGGCTACTGCACGCCCGGGTTCGTGTGCAGCATGGCCGCCGAGTTCTACCGGCGGGACCGGAGCCCGGAGCCCGGAGCCGCGCCCGAGGGCGAGCTCGGTCCGAACGGTTTCGACCTGCACTCCCTGAGCGGCAACCTGTGCCGGTGCACCGGCTACCGCCCGATCAAGGACGCCGCCTACGCCCTCGGTGCAGCCGCTCGCCGACGACCCGCTCGCCGTACGCCGTGACCAGCAGGCGCCGGCGGCCCGACCGACCCGGCTCAGCGCCGACGGAGCCACCTTCGTCCGTCCGAGCGACCTGGCCGAGGCGACCGCGATCCTGGCCGAGCACCCGCGGGCGGCCCTGGTCGCCGGGTCCACCGACCTCGGCGTCGAGGTCAACCTCCGGGGCAGCCGGCCCACCCTGGTGGTGGCGCTCGACCGGCTGCCCGAGCTGCGGGGGCTCACCTTCGGCCCCGACGAGGTCCGGATCGGTGCGGCGCTGACCCTCAGCGAGATCGAGCGCACCCTCGACGGACGGGTGCCGCTGTTCGACGCCCTGTTCTCGCAGTTCGCCTCGCGGCTGATCCGCAACGGCGCCACGCTCGGCGGCAACCTCGGCACGGGCTCACCGATCGGCGACGCACCCCCGGTGCTGCTCGCACTCGACGCGGAGGTGCTGCTGGTCTCGAGCGGCGCCGGCGAGCGGGTCGTCGCGCTGGCGGACTACTTCACGGGCTACCGGCAGAGCGTGCGTCGAGCCGACGAGCTGATCCGGGAGATCCGGATCCCGCTGCCCCTGGCGGGGCTCACCGCCTTCCACAAGATCGCCAAGCGCCGCTTCGACGACATCTCGAGCGTGGCCGTCGGCTTCGCCATCGACGTCGCCGACGGGGTCGTCACCCGGGCCCGGATCGGGCTGGGTGGCGTCGCGGCCACCCCGATCCGTGCGCTGGGGACGGAGTCGGCCCTGCTCGGTCGGCCGTGGTCGGAGGCGGGCGTCGAGCACGCCGCCGAGCTGCTGGGCGCCGAGGGCACGCCGATCGACGACCAACGGGCCAGCTCGGCCTACCGAGCGGCGATGCTCGGCCAGTCGCTGCGCAAGCTGTACGCCGAGCACCCCGGCACGACCCCCGAGACGACCCCCGAGACCACGACGAGGTCGGACATGAGTCAGCTATCCGAACGTCCCGACGGAGCCGTCGTCGGGCAGACGATGCCGCACGAGAGCGCGGCCCTGCACGTGACGGGCACCGCGCTCTACACCGACGACCTGCACCCGCGGACCAAGGACGTGCTGCACGCCCACCCGGTGCAGGCGCCCCACGCGCACGCCCGGGTGACCGCGCTGCGCACCGGCCCGGCGTACGACGTGCCGGGGGTGGTGCGGGTGCTCACCGGCGAGGACGTCCCGGGCGTGAACGACGCCGGCGTCAAGCACGACGAGCCGCTGTTCCCCGACGAGGTCATGCTTCGTCGGGCACGCCGTGTGCTGGGTGCTGGGGGAGACGCCTCGAGGCGGCCCGACGAGGCGCGGCGGCGGTCGAGGTCGACTACGAGCCGCTCCCGTCGCTGATCACCCTGCCCGAGGCGATCGCCGCCGACGAGCTTCCAGGGCGCCCAGCCGACCGTGCAGCGCGGCGACGTCGACGCCGCCCTGGCGGGCGCCCGCCACGTGTTCCACGGCGAGTTCGAGCTCGCCGGCCAGGAGCACTTCTACCTCGAGACCCACGCCGCGCTGGCGCTGGTCGACGAGAGCGGCCAGGTCTTCATCCAGAGCAGCACCCAGCACCCCTCCGAGACGCAGGAGATCGTGGCGCACGTCCTCGGGCTGTCCAACCACGAGGTGACGGTGCAGTGCCTGCGCATGGGTGGCGGCTTCGGCGGCAAGGAGATGCAGCCACACGGCTTCGCCGCGATCGCCGCCATCGGCGCGCGCCTGACCGGACGACCGGTACGGCTGCGGCTGAACCGCACCCAGGACCTCACCATGTCCGGCAAGCGGCACGGCTTCCACTCCCAGTGGCGCGTCGGGTTCGACGATGACGGCCGGATCGCGGCTCTCGACGCCACCCTCACCTCGGACGGGGGGTGGAGCCTGGACCTCTCCGAGCCGGTGCTCGCGCGAGCGCTGTGCCACATCGACAACGCCTACTGGATCCCCGACATCCGCGTGAACGGCCGGATCGCGCGCACCAACAAGACCTCGCAGACCGCGTTCCGCGGGTTCGGCGGCCCGCAGGGGATGCTGGTGATGGAGGACATCCTCGGCCGCTGCGCCCCGCTGCTCGGGCTCGACCCGGCCGACCTGCGTCGCCGCAACTTCTACGTCGAGGGGCAGACCACGCCGTACGGCCAGCCGGTGCGGCACGCCGACCGGGCCGCGGCCGCCTGGGACCAGGTGTGCGCCTCCTCGGACTTCGCGGCCCGCAGCCAGGAGGTCGCGCAGTTCAACGACTCCCACCCGCACGCCAAGCGCGGGCCTGGCGATCACCCCGGTCAAGTTCGGCATCTCCTTCAACCTGACCGCCTTCAACCAGGGTGGCGCGCTGGTGCACGTCTACAAGGACGGCTCGGTGCTGGTCAACCACGGTGGCACCGAGATGGGCCAGGGTCTGCACACCAAGATGCTGCAGGTCGCCGCGACCACGCTCGGGGTCCCGTTCGGCACCGTGCGGCTGGCCCCGACACGCACCGACAAGGTGCCCAACACCTCCGCCACGGCAGCCTCGTCCGGGGCCGACCTCAACGGAGGTGCGGTCAAGAACGCCTGCGAGCAGATCAAGGAGCGCCTGGCCCAGGTGGCCGCGGGCAAGCTCGCGGTCCCGGCGGCCGACGTCCGCTTCCACGACGGCGTCGTCTCCGGGCTGGGCACCACCACGACCCTGCCCTGGGCGGAACTGGTGCACGCGGCGTACTTCTCGCGGGTCCAGCTCTTCGCGGCCGGCTACTACCGCACCGAGGGCCTGCACTGGGACTCCGGGAGCATGCAGGGCACGCCGTTCAAGTACTTCGCGTACGGCGCCGCGCGGTCGAGACCGAGGTCGACGGCTTCACCGGCGCCTACCGGACCCGTCGCGTCGACATCGTCCACGACGTCGGCGACAGCCTCTCGCCGCTGGTCGACATCGGCCAGATCGAGGGCGGCTTCGTGCAGGGTGCCGGCTGGCTGACCCTGGAGGACCTCCGCTGGGACGCCGGTGACGGACCCGACCGGGGCCGGCTGACGACCCAGGCCGCGAGCACCTACAAGCTGCCGAGCTTCTCCGAGATGCCACCCGACTTCCGGGTCGCCCTGCTCGAGCAGGCCCACGAGGACGGTGCGGTCTACGGCTCCAAGGCCGTCGGCGAGCCGCCGTTGATGCTGGCCTTCGCCGTCCGCGAGGCGCTGCGCCAGGCCGCCGCGGCGTTCGGCCCGGCGGGTACCAGCATCGACCTGGGCTGCCCGGCCACCCCGGAGGCCGTCTACTGGGCGGTCGAGCAGGCCCGGACCGGCGTGAGCGGCACGACCCGTTCGGGGCCGACGTCCCACGGCCACGTCGAGAACGGCGCCGGCGCCCGGCCGGATCCGCCGACCCGTCGGCACCGGAGCGGCTGCCGGAGTCCGAGGCCGCGGTCCACGAGCTGTCGGAGGCCTGAGCGATGAGCTGGATCGAGGCCGTCCAACGCCTGCGCGAGCAGCGCCAGACCGGGGTCCTGGTGACCGTGACCGAGGTCAGCGGGCACGCGCCCCGTGCCGCGGGGGCCAAGATGGTCGTCTCGGAGACCCAGACCTGGGGCTCCATCGGCGGGGGCAACCTGGAGGCCGGCCGTGGAGCGCGCCCGTGGGGTCATCGAGGCGGTGCTCGCCGCCGCGGAGGACCCCGGCGCAGCGCAGCCGGGCCCGGCGAGCTTCACCAGCGACCTGTCGGACAAGGCGCCGGCCGAGCACGGCGTGCAGTGCTGCGGCGGCCGGGTGAGCGTGCTCCTGGAGCCGCTGCCGGTCCGCCCGGCCGTGGCGATCTTCGGGATCGGCCACGTCGGCCTGGAGCTGGCCCGGATCCTCGCCCGCCACGACCTCGAGCTGCACCTGATCGACTCGCGCGTCGAGCACGTCGACCCGGCTGCCCTCACCCCGCTGGCCGATGCCGTCGCCCGGGTCCACGTCCACCACGAGAGCCTGCTCCCCGAGCTCGTCGTCTCCGGGTTGCCGGTCGGCACCCACGTGCTGGTGATGACCCACGACCACGCCGAGGACATCGCGCTGTGCGACGCCGCGCTGCGGGCCACGCACCTGGGTCCGATCGGCCTGATCGGCTCCTCGGCCAAGTGGGGGCGGTTCCGCCGGATCCTGCTCGCCGACGGGCACCCTCTCGATGACGTGGACCGGATCGTCACGCCGATCGGGCTGGAGACGCTGCCGGGCAAGGACCCGGCCACGATCGCGGTGGGGGTCGCCGCGACGCTGCTCGCCTCGTTCGACCCGACGGGCCCGACTCGCTCGACGGGCACCGCACGGGGGACGGCGCCGATCGAGGAGCCGTCCCGGTGACGCTGTACCGCGGCACCTTCCTGGACACCCCCACCGACCCCTTCACCGGCGGGAGACTGCGGGTCGAGGACGACGGTGCGCTGGTCGTGCACGACGGTGCGGTCGCAGCGCGCGGCCCCCTGGTCGAGGTGAGGCGCACCCATCCCGGTGAGGACGAGGTCGACCTGCGCGGGGGACTGGTGCTCCCGGGCTTCGTCGACACCCACGTCCACTACCCGCAGGCGCGCGTGATCGGCGCGCTCGGGATGCCACTGCTGGACTGGCTCGAGCGCTGCGCCCTGCCGGAGGAGGCCCGCCTCGCCGACCCGTCGTACGCCGAGGGGGTCGCGAGCGACTTCGTGCGGAGCCTGACCCGATCGGGCACGACGACCGCACTGGTCTTCGGCGCGCACTTCGCCGGTGCCGTCGACGAACTGTTCACGCAGGCCGACCGGGTCGGCCTGCGGATCACCAGTGGTCTGGTGGTCTCCGACCGGATCCTGCGCGACGACCTGTTCACCTCGCCGACCCGGGCCTACGAGGAGGGCCTGGCCCTCGCCGGGCGCTGGCACGGCGTGCGTCGCAACCGGTACGCCGTCATCCCGCGGTTCTCGCTCTCGTGCAGCGACGACCTGCTCGAGCGGTGCGGAGCGTTGCTGGAGGAGGTGCCCGGAGCCTGGTTCACCAGCCACATCAACGAGAACCTCGCGGAGATCACCACCGTGGAGGGGCTCTTCGAGGACTGCGAGGACTACCTCAACACCTACTCCAAGCACGGTCTGGTGGGTCCGCGCAGCGTCTTCGCGCACAACGTCCACCCCACCGAGCGAGAGCTCGGCGCCCTGGCCGAGGCGGGTGCCAGCGTCGCGCACTGCCCGACCAGCAACTGTGCCCTGGGCAGCGGGCTCTTCCCGCTGCGTGAGCACCTCGAGCACGGCGTCCGGGTGGCCCTCGGCACCGACGTCGGGGCCGGCACCGGGTTCTCGATGCTCAAGGAGGGGCTCCAGGCCTACTTCCACCAGCAGCTGCTCGGTACCGCGGGCACACCCCTGGGCGCGGCGCACCTGCTGCACCTGGCGACGACGGCCGGGGCCCAGGCGCTCGGGCTGGACCAGTCGGTGGGCGACCTCTCGGTCGGCAAGCAGTTCGACGCCCTGTGGCTGCGACCGGCGGACGGCACGGCCCTGGACGTCTCGATCCGGCACGCCGACTCCGCCGAGGCCGCCCTGGCGCGGGCCTTCGCGATGGGCGGGGCGAGCGACGTCGCGGAGGTCTGGGTGGGTGGCGAACCCGTGCCCACCTGACCGGGACGCGCATCGACCGAGGTACTGTTCCGCGATACGGAACTGTATTACCAGTGTGCAGAACTGATCGGGACCCTAGCGAACCGCCGAGGAGCATGGCATGGCCACGAAGAGTCCCGCCGAGGGCACCGGCACCGTCCCCACCGAGAGCGTGGACGGCGCGCCGGTCGAGACCACCCGCGCCTCGGGTGGTGTGCAGTCGCTGGACCGCGCCTTCGCGATCCTGGAGACGATGGCCGACGCCGGGGGCATCATCGGGCTCTCGCAGCTGGCGGAGCGCGCGGACCTCCCGCTGGCCACCATCCACCGCCTGGTGCGCACGCTCGTGGACCTCGGCTACGTGCGCCAGGAGCCGTCGCGGCAGTACTCCCTGGGCCCCCGGCTGATGCGGCTGGCCGACCTGGCCACCAAGCGGATCGGCACCTGGGCCAACCCGCACCTCGCCGACGCCGTCGCCCGCGTCAACGAGTCGGTCAACCTGGCCATCCTCGACGGGGACGAGGTGGTCTACGTCGCCCAGGTGCAGCCCGACCGCAACTTCATGCGGATGTTCACCGAGGTCGGGCGGCGCACCCTCCCGCACGCCACCGCCGTGGGCAAGGTGATGCTGGCGCCGGCCCCGGCGTCCGACGTGCGGTCCCTGCTCGAGCGCACCGGCATGCCGCACCACACCGACCACACCCTGACCACTCCGGAGGCCTTCCTCGAGGCGTTGGACCGGGCGCGCGAGCTCGGCTACGCCCTCGACGAGGGCGAGCAGGAGATGGGGGTGCGCTGCGTCGCGGTCGAGGTGCCGGGTGCGCCCCAGCCGATGGCCGTGTCGATGTCGGGGCCGACCACGCGGATGACCGACGACGTCATCGAGCTCGCCGTACCCGTGCTGCGCGAGGCCGCCAAGCGGATCGTCGCCGAGCTCGACGGCAACGGCGCCGTCCGCGCCTGAGCCCGGACCCGGGCTGAGCCGCCGACGCGACGAGGGCGTCACCTGCGAGAATCGTCGCCATGCCCGATCCCACCCCAGGTCCCCGCGTCGCCGTCATCGGTGGCTCCGGCTTCTACACGTTCCTCGAAGATCCCGAGACGCAGCCGATCGAGACGCCGTACGGCGCGGTGCCGGTGTCGGTGGGCGAGGTCAGCGGCCGGGAGGTCGCCTTCCTGCCGCGCCACGGGGCCCACCACGAGTACCCGCCGCACGGCGTCAACTACCGCGGCAACCTGTGGGCGCTGCGCTCGATCGGCGTCCGCCAGGTGATCGGGCCGTGCGCGGTCGGCAGCCTCCGGCCGGAGCTCGCGCCCGGCACCCTGGTCGTGCCCGACCAGCTGGTCGACCGGACCAGCGGGCGGGTGCAGACCTACGTCGAGACCGGGGCGTCCCACGCACCGTTCGCCGACCCGTACTGCCCGCGGATCAGCGAGCACCTGGTCGCCGCCGGGGACGACATCGTCGGTGGCGGCACGATGGTGGTGATCGAGGGTCCGCGGTTCTCGACCCGGGCGGAGAGCCAGGCCTACGCCGGGCAGGGCTGGTCGCTGGTCAACATGACCGGGCACCCCGAGGCGGTGCTGGCACGCGAGCTGGGGCTCTGCTACTCCGCGCTGGCGCTGGTCACCGACCTCGACGCCGGCCTCGAGGTCGGCGGCGGGGTCTCGCAGGCCGAGGTCTTCGCGCTGTTCGCGAAGAACGTCGAGCGGCTCAAGACGCTCCTGGCCGAGCGTGGTCGGCTCGATGCCGGACCCCGACGGCTGCACGTGTGCGTCCTGGATGGACGGCGTCGACCTGGCCTACGAGCTGCCATGAAGGTCCTGCTGACCGGCGCGGCCGGCTTCATCGGCACGGCGATCGCGCGGCGCCTCGAGGAGCGTGGGCACACCTGGGTCGGGCTCGACGCGCTGATCCCCGAGGCGCACGCCGCCGACGCCGAGCTGCCCGAGGGGGTCGTGCGTGGCGACGTCCGCGCTCCCGCCCGCTGGGAGCACCTGCTCGACGACGTCGACGCGGTCTGCCACCAGGCCGCGATGGTCGGGGCCGGAGTCACCGTGGCCGACCTGCCGCTCTACGCCGACCACAACGACCACGGCACCGCGCAGCTGCTGTCCGCGATGAGCCGCCACGGCGTCGACCGGCTGGTGCTGGCCAGCTCGATGGTGGTCTACGGCGAGGGCCGCTACGCCTGCGAGACCCACGGCGTGCGCGTCGCCGGGTCGCGCTCGGTGGCCGACCTCGACGCCGGCCGCTTCGACCTGACCTGCGACGTGTGCGGCGAACCGCTGGGCTGGGAGCTGGTGCCCGAGGACGCCCCGCTCGACCCGCGCAGCTCCTACGCCGCGTCGAAGCTGGCCCAGGAGCACTTCGCCAAGGCGTGGGTGCGCCAGGCGCCGGCGTCCGCGATCGCCCTGCGCTACCACAACGTCTACGGGCCCGGGATGCCGCGGGACACGCCGTACTCCGGGGTGGCGGCGATCTTCCGTTCCGCGCTGGAGAAGGGTGAGCAGCCGCGGGTCTACGAGGACGGCGGGCAGATGCGCGACTTCGTGCACGTCGACGACATCGCGCTGGCCAACGTGCGCGCCCTCGAGCACGTCGTCGAGTCGCCGGACGAGACCTGGGCGACGTACAACGTCAGCTCCGGCCGTCCGATCACCATCGCCGACGTCGCCCGGATCCTGGGCGAGGGCCAGGAGCCGCTGGTCACCGGGCAGTACCGCCTCGGCGACGTCCGCCACGTCGTGGCCTCGCCCGCGCTCGCCACCGCCGAGCTCGGCTTCACTGCCGAGGTCGACCCGCAGCAGGGCCTCGCCGAGTTCCGTACGGCGCCGCTGCGGGCCTGAGCAACGCCCAGTCCCGAACGAACGGCACCCGTCGATGGCTGGATCGGGGCCGATCGTTCGGGACCATGCGGCGACGGGCCCTACCAGGACGTGTAGAGCAGGTGCTGGACCAGCAGCGCCGCGAGCAGCTGCAGGGCCAGGCCCCAGCGGCGCCAGTCGCGGGGGAGCAGGGCCAGCGACAGGGTCAGCCAGGGGATGAAGGGCAACCAGATCCGCTCGACCTCGGCCTTGCTCATCCCGGAGGCGTCGGCGGCGGCGATGGTGAGGGCGGCCGCGGCGAACAGGACCAGCACGACGCGGTCGCCGTTCGTCGTCGAGGACGACGCACGGACCCGACGCGCGGACCCGACCGCGCGCGTGACCCCGGAGGCCAGCAGCGGCCCGGCGCTGACCAGCAGTGCGGCCAGGTTGCCCCAGACCCAGTAGGCCATCGGCCGGTCCATGGCGACGCCGTCGTCATAGCGCTGGGACAGCACCGGGTAGGCGTCCCACCACGCGAAGCCCATCGCGGCCAGCACCAGCACCGGGACCAGCGCGCCGACCACCGCGACCGGCAGCGGGCGCCAGCTGCGGGCGGCGACCAGGACGCCCAGGGCGAGCAGGCCGAGGAGCGGCAGTCCGTAGGACAGCTCGACGCAGCAGCCGAGCAGCAGCCCCCCCAGCAGCGCCCAGCCGACCAGCACCGCCCCGGAGCGGCCCCGGGCGCGGGCCGTCGCCCCGAGCGCCAGCGCGGCCAGTCCCCAGGCGGCCACGGCCGCGAAGAGGGCGTCGGCCGAGACGGCCATGAAGACCGCGGCGGGGGTGAGCACCAGGAACGGTGCCGCGCGCCGTGCCGCGCGCTCCGCGCCGAGCGCCCGGAGCGTGACGAGCACCGCGAGGGCCGTGCTGGCGGCGATCAGCGTCACCACGAGACCGGCCGCGAAGTCGCCGCCGAGCCCCAGCCGAGCCAGTGCGACGAAGAACAGCAGTGCGCCCACCGGGTGCCCGGCGATGTGGGTCACCCAGTTGTCCGGCGCGGCCGAGTAGGGGATCCGGTCGATGAAGCCGCTGATCGTCGCCGGGACGTCGGTGATCGTCGCGCGCCGTGGGCAGGTACTCGAAGTTGTTGCCGAGTGACCGGGTGATCCCGTCCGGGCCGTCGACGAACGCCAGCGCCAGCAGCCAGGCCAGCCCCGACGACGTAGGACGCCACCAGCAGCCGGCGCCAGGACAGCCGCTCGGCGAGGTCGGCGGCGTAGCGCCAGCCGAGCAGCGCGATCAGCACGCGCCGGCACGCGTGCCGACGCCGACCTTGACGTCGACGAAGCCGTGCAGCGGGCGCGAACGCCTTGTCGTCGTCGCGTGGGTGGACGTCCCAGCCGAGGAGCAGCGGGCACGACGGACGGCCACGGCGATCAGCGCCAGCCCGGCGGCGAGAGCGACGACCGGGGCACGACCGGCCGGGGCCTCGACCACCCCGTCGTCCTGGTCGTGCTGGCCGTCACCGTCGTGCACGGCGTCCGGGCCGCGGACTGCCGACACCCTTCGCGTGACCATGGCGCAAAGCGTACGGATGCGGCGCCGCGCAGCCCGGGCCCGGCGCGAGGCAGGACATGCAACGCAAGGATTCGTAACCCGATCCGGCCGAGCCGGGCCCCGGGGGCAATAGGTTGGGGGTATGTCCACCTGCGACCTCGTCCTGCCCTGCCGTGACGAGGCGGCCGCCCTGCCCGCGCTGCTCGCGCTCGTCCCCGAGGGCTACGGCGTGGTCGTGGTCGACAACGGCTCCACCGACGGCACCGCCGAGGTGGCCGCCTCCCTCGGTGCGCAGCGTGGTGCGTCGAGGACGCAGCCCGGCTACGGCGCCGCGGTGCACGCCGGGCATGGTCGCCTCGCGGCGCCGAGTACGTCGCGGTCCTCGACGGGGACGGCTCGATGGACCCGCGCGAGGTGCCCGCCCTGCTCGAGCTGGTCGTCACCGGCCAGGCCGACATGGTGTGCGGTCGGCGGCGACCGGCCCGACGCGGGCTGTGGCCCTGGCACGCCCGGCTCGGCAACGCCGCCGTGCTGTGGTGGCTGCGCCGGCGCACCGGGCTCGGCCTGCACGACATCGCCCCCGTGCGGGTCTGCCGTCGCGAGCCGCTGCTCGCGCTCGGTGTGCGAGGACCGCCGGTTCGGCTACCCGGTCGAGCTGCTGACCAAGGCCCAGCAGGCCGGCTGGCGGCTGGTGGAGCGCGACATCCGCTACCTCCCCCGGGCCGAGGGCACCCGCTCGAAGGTGTCCGGCTCGGTGCGGGGCACCGTTCGCGCCGCTCGCGACTTCGCCCGGGTGCTGCCGTGAGCGACCAGCGACGGGCCGACCGTGCTGGTGATGGCCAAGGCGCCGGTCGCCGGGGAGGCCAAGACCCGGCTCGGGGCCGACATCGGGATCGCAGGTGGCAGCCGACCTGGCCGCCGCCGCGCTGCTGGACACCCTCGACGTGGTGCGCACGACCTTTCCCCGGCTCCGCGGTGGTGCTGGCCCTGGCCGGTGACCTGGACCGGGCCGAGCGGGGCGAGGAGATCCGGGCCGCGCTGGCCGGGTGGGAGGTGGTGGCGCAGCACGGCGACGGGTTCGGCGAGCGGCTGGCCAACGCGCACGCGACGGTCCGCGGGTCCCGTCCTGCAGATCGGGATGGACACCCCGCACCTCGCTCCCGAGCTGCTGCAGGAGGCCGCGGACGAGCTGGCGCGCAGCGAGGCGTCCTCGGTCCGCCGAGGACGGCGGCTGGTGGTTGCTCGGCCTGCGCGATCCCGCACGGGCGAGCGTGCTGGGCGAGGTGACCATGTCCACCGACGACACCGGTGCCGACACGCTCGCCGCGTTGTCCGACCTCGCGATCACCACGATCACCACGACGTACGACGTCGACACCGTCACCGAGGCCGCGCGGGCGGCCGACGACGCTCCGCACACCCGGTTCGCCGCAGCGTGGCGGGCCCGCTCGGAAGCCGAGGAGCGGGCATGAGTCCCGACGAGCGGTGCGACCCGGACCGGCCGCCGCCCCGCTCGCCCTGCGCCACCCCGACCACGGAGAACCCGATCTGATGAGCACTCCAACCCTGAAGTCCCTGCCCCTCCGTCCGCCGCGCGAGGCCGACTTCACCTCCCACCTGCGCAGCGCCACGGTCGCCGCCCGGGTCGGCACCGCGCTCGGGATCTGCTTCGGCGATCGCCTTCCTGACCGGGCTGCTTCAGCCACTGGTCGCAGAGCACCGACCCGTGGTTCTGGGCGCCCACCAGCCCGTCCTGGGGCTACCGGGTGACCCAGGGCCTGCACGTCGCCTCGGGCACCGCGGCGATCCCGCTGCTGCTGGTCAAGCTGTGGGCGGTCTACCCCAAGCTGTTCGCGGCCCTGCCCGACCTGCAAGAAGCCGCGCCGGGCCGCCCTCGACGTGCTCGAGCGAGGCTCGATCGGGGTGCTGGTCGCCTCGGCGATCTTCATGCTCGCCAGCGGTCTGGCCAACACCGCGCAGTGGTACCCGTGGAGCTTCACCTTCCGGCTCACCCACTACGCCGTCGCCTGGCTCGCGATCGGCTCGCTGCTCGTGCACATCGCGGTCAAGCTGCCGATCATCCGCAGCGTCTTCGGTGCGGACATCGACTCCGACGTCGTCGGACCGCGAGAGCGTCGCAGCCACCACCGACGGGCTGACCCGGCGCGGTCTGGTGCGTACGGCGTGGGTCGCGTCCGGCGTCGCCGTGCTGGCCAGCGCCGGCTCGGCGGTGCCGCTGCTGCGCAAGGTCTCGGTGTTCGGCGTGCGCTCGGGCGGCGGCCCGCAGCGGCGTGCCGATCAACAAGTCGGCGCTGGCCGCGCGGGTGACCGACTCGGCCCGCTCGGCCGACTACCGGCTCACGCTGGCCAACGGTGAGCGGCGAGGTCAGCCTCGAGCGTCGACGACCTCGTCCGCGATGGCCAAGCACACCTCGAGTCCTGCCGATCGCGTGCGTCGAGGGCTGGAGCGCCGGTGCGGACTGGCGCGGGATCCGGATGCGCGGACCTGCTGGCCATGGTCGGCGCACCGGAGGACGCCAACATCAAGGTGACCTCGCTGCAGCCGTCCGGGCCCTACCGGGTGACCCTGCTGCCGCACAACTTCGCGCAGGACGAGCGCACCCTGCTGGCGACCCACCTATCGGGTGAGCGGCTCTCGCTGGACCACGGCTTCCCGTGCCGGCTGATCGCGCCCGACCGGCCGGGCGTGCTGCAGACCAAATGGGTGACCCGGCTGGAGGTGTACTCCACATGAGCGACGCGACGACACCGACGACACCGGGGACACGAACTCAGCGCCTCCGGTGGGCGGGGCGGTGAGCTCGGCACCCGCATCGGACTGGGCGCGATCGGCGTCCTGGTCGGGGTGTACGGCGCCTACCTGCTGCTGCGCCTGGGCTGGGACAACCTGCTGGCCACCGCCTACTGGCTGGCCGGCGGGGTGATCCTGCACGACGGGGTCCTCGGCCTGGTGCTGGTCGCGCTGGGGGTGGCGGTGGTGCTGGTGCCGCAGCCGGGTGCGCGGGCCGATCGCGGCCGGGCTGATCGTGCTCGGCACGGTGACGATGACCGCGATCCCGATGCTGGGCCGCTTCGGCGAGCGCGCCGACAACGCGACCCTGCTCGATCGCCACTACAGCGTGGGGTGGCTGGTCTTCGCCGCCCTGGTGGTGCTCGGCACCGGGCTCGGCGTGCTGCGCGACCGTGCGCGCGGGTCGGTGGCGCCGATCGCGAGCTCTACGGCGACACGGACCGGGAGCCGCACGACGAGGAGTCGTCGGGCGACCCGGACGACGTGCGCTGATGGCCCGGGTCCTGGTGGTCGACGACGACCTCACCGTGCGCGAGGTGGTGGTGTCCTACCTCCGGGCGGCCGGTCACGAGCCGGACGAGGCCGGTGACGGTGAGCAGGCGCTGCGGGCCTTCGCCGAGCGGCGGCCCGACCTGGTCGTGCTCGACCTGATGCTGCCGGGCATCAACGGGCTGGAGGTGTGCCGCCGGATCCGCACGACCAGCCAGGTCCCGGTGCTGATGCTGACCGCGCTGGGGGAGGAGGGCGACCGGGTGGCCGGCCTCGAGCGCGGCGCCGACGACTACGTCGCCAAGCCGTTCAGCCCGCGCGAGCTGGTGCTGCGGGTGGACTCGATCCTGCGCCGATCAGGTGAGGCCGGCACGTCCGGACGCCACCGTGCTCACCGACGGCGACCTGGTCGTCGACCCGGGCGGCACGAGGTCCGGCTCGGCGGACGCACGTTGTCGCTGACCGCGCGCGAGTTCGGCCTGCTGCACCACCTGCTGCGCCACCCGGGCGTGGCGCTGACCCGCGAGGACCTGCTGCGCGACGTGTGGGGCTGGTCCTTCGGCGACGACTCGACCGTGACGGTGCACGTGCGCCGGCTGCGCGAGAAGCTCGAGGTCGACCCGACCAGCCCGGCCCGGCTGGTCACCGTGTGGGGCGTCGGCTACCGCTGGGAGGCCGCTGCGACCGGTCCGGCCGACGGCGACAGCAGCCCGACGAGGCACCCGTGAGCGACCGGGCCTCGATCGCGGTGATCGCCGTGATGTACGCCGGCGTCGCGGGCGTGCTCGGCCTGGTGATCGGCTACCGGCTGCGCCGGGCGTCGCTGCGGCTGACGACCGTCGGCGTGGTCCTGATCACGGTCGGGGTGTTCGTCGCCGGGCCTCGTCGGCACCTCACGGGCGATGTTCATCTCCTCCCACGACCTCGGGGTGATCACCGAGGTGGTCGTGGTGGCCGGGGTGGTCGCGCTGCTCTTCGGGTGCGCCGTGGGCGAGCACCTCGTCCGGCAGCTCTCGCGACCTGCAGCGACGGGCGCAGGCGTTCGGCGAGACCGGTCGCGTTCACGGCCGAGCAGCACCGCGGCGCCTGCGGAGCTGGGCGCGCTGGCGCGAGGAGCTGGAGCGCGCCTCGAACCTGCTCGAGGAGTCCGCCGAGCGGGAGCGCCGGCTGGAGGGCTCGCGCCGCGAGCTCGTCGCCTGGGTGTCGCACGACCTGCGCACCCCGCTGGCCGGCATGCGCGCGATGGCCGAGGCGCTCGAGGACGAGATGGTCGACGACCCCGGCGCGCTACCACTCCCGGATCAGGATGGAGGTCGAGCGGATGAGCCGGATGGTCGACGACCTCTTCGAGCTCTCCCGGCTGGAGGCCGGCGTCTTCGAGATCAACCCGATGGCGGTCCCGCTCCGCGACCTGGTCAGCGAGGCGGTCGCCGGAGCGGACCCGATCGCGCGGGCCCGCGGCGTACGCCTGACCGGTGCGGTCGAGCTCGACACCCTGGTCGACGTCGACCCGGCCGGCTTCCGGCGGGTGCTGCTCAACCTGCTCACCAACGCGATCCGGCACACGCCCCCACGACGGGGTGGTGCGCGATCCACGCCCGGCGCGGTCGTGACGGGGTCGAGGTCGGCGTCGACGACGCCTGCGGGGGCATCCCCGACGGACGACCTGCCCCGGGTCTTCGACCTGGCCTGGCGCGGCAGCGCCGCACGCTCGCCGGAGGAGGCCACCGGCAGCGGGGCCGGCCTCGGCCTGGCCATCGTCAAAGGCATCGTCGAGGCCCACAGCGGGACCGTCTCGGTCGCCAACCACGACCCGGGCTGCCGGTTCCGTGGTGCCGGCTGCCCGGCGGGCGCTACTGCAGCCGGGTGATCTGGACGTCGACGAACATCTCGCCGTCCTCGCCGCCGGCGTAGATCCCGCTCAGCGGGCGCACGTCGGCGTAGTCGCGTCCGGAGGCGACCAGCACGTGGTGGTCGCCGATCTCCTCCAGGTTGGTCGGGTCGAAACCCACCCAGCCGTCGTCCCACCAGTCCACCCAGGCGTGGGACTGCCCGGTGACCGGCGTGCCGATCGCGAGCGTCGGTGTCGGGGTGCAGGTAGCCGGAGACGTAGCGCGCCGGGATGCCGATCGAGCGCAGCGCCCCGATCACCAGGTGGGCGACGTCCTGGCAGACCCCGCTGCGCCGGTCCCACGCCTCGGTCGGCAGTGGTGGCCACGCTGGTGGAGCCCGGCAGGTAGTTGATCTCGTCGTGGATCGTCCGGCACACCTCGCGCGCCACCTGCGCCGGGGGTGCCGCCGTCGGCCACGAGCTGCTGGGCCCGCTCGACGAGATCTGCGGGTGGCGCGCACCCGCTCGGGCAGGTCGAGGAACTCGGCCAGCCGGTCGGTCAGCCCAGGATCGCGCAGGTCGTCCCAGGTCGTGGTCTGCTCGTCCGGTGCGCCGCGGTCGACCTGCACGGTCGCGGTCGAGGTGACGGTGAGCTGCTCGTGCGGCTCGAAGACCTCGAAGGCGGTGACCTGGCTGCCCCAGTAGTCGCGGTAGGAGTAGACCCACGGAGTCGGCTGCACATCGAGCCGGCTGTGCACGACGATCTGGCCGAGGCTGCTCTGCGGTGTCATCCGCGCCTCGTTGAAGGACGCGCCGGCCTTCTCGCCGTAGGTGTAGCCCGTGGTGTGCACGATCCTCAGCTGCAGGCTCATTTGTTGCCTCCTGTCCACGCAACGGCTTCAGAGCCGGCGAAGAAGCGTTTGGTCACGGCGTCCGTCGCCTGTGCACAGGTGCGCTGCATCCGCTCCATCTCGACCGGCAGGTCGGCGACGACGTCGGCCAGCGAGCGGTACTCGAGCTCGGCCCGGGTCCGTCCGATCAGCCGCAGCGCCTCGTTGTGGAACCCGGAGCGCGTCCCGGTGGTCTCGAGGTTGCCCAGGCACTGCTCGGCGCGGCTCAGGCTGAACACCACGGAGCGCGGGAAGAGCCGGTCGAGCAGCAGGAACTCCGCTGCTCCCCGCTCCGTCTCCAGGCCCCGGTAGGTGCGCAGGAACGCCTCGTACGCGCCACAGGCCTGCAGGGACGTGCCCCACGCGGCACCGGAGGCCAGGGAGGCTGCCGCGACCAGTCGGGCGGTCATGTCGGCCCGCTCCAGCGAGCGTCCGAGCACCAGGAACTGCCACCCCTCGTCCCGGGTCATCGTGGCGTCGGCGATGCCGTTGATCTGCGCCGCCCGGTCGCGCACCCAGCGGAACGCCGTGGCCCGCCGCATGCTGCGCAGCTGCCCCGAGGGGATCGCGCGCCAAGTGGTGTTGACGGCCTCCCACATCGAGGTCGACAAGGTCTCCCGGGCCCGGCGGGCGCTCTCCCGCGCTGCGGCCAGCGTGGCGGCGATGGACTCCGGCGCCGACGGGTCGTAGGCCAGCACCTCCATCATCGTGCCCACGTCACGGGCGTCGTTGTCCTCCACGCCCATGATGGACAGCAGCCCCTGCACGGTGACTCCTTCGTCGACCGTGGGGTCCTCGAGGATCAGCTGGGTCTGGACGTCGAGGATCCGCGCGGTGTCCTCCGCACGCTCGACGTAGCGGCCGATCCAGAACATCGACTCCGCGATCCGGCTCAGCATCAGCCCATCACCTGTCCCTGCGTCTGCGTCTGCGTCTGGCCCTGGCCCTGGTTCTGGGCCTGGTCCTCGATCCGTCTCGCGGGTTCCGCCACGATCCGTGGCGGGGTCTGCCCGGCCAGCACCCAGGTGTCCTTGGAGCCACCGCCCCGCGAGGAGTTCACGATCAGCTCACCCTCGCCCAGGGCCACCCGGGTCAGTCCGCCGGGAAGCACCCACACCTTGTTGCCGTCGTTGACGGCGAAGGGCCGCAGGTCGACGTGGCGGGGGCGCAGGTCGCCGTCGATGTAGGTCGGCACGGTGCTCAGCTGCACCACGGGCTGGGCGATCCACGAGCGCGGGTCGGCGAGCACCTTGGTGCGAAGCTCGTCGAGCTCCTCGGTCGAGGCACGCGGGCCGATCACGATGCCCTTGCCCCCCGAGCCGTCGACCGGCTTGAGGACCAGCTCGTCGAGTCGGTCCATGACCTCCTCGCGGTGGTCCGGGTCACCCATCCGCCAGGTGTCGACGTTGCGCAGGATCGGCTCCTCGTCGAGGTAGTAGCGCACGAGGTCGGGCATGTAGGTGTAGACCAGCTTGTCGTCGGCGACGCCGTTGCCGATCGCGTTGGCCAGGGTGACGTTGCCCGCGCGAGCGGCGTTGACCAGGCCGGAACAGCCCAGCATCGAGTCGCTGCGGAACTGCTGCGGGTCGAGGAACTCGTCGTCGACCCGGCGGTAGATCACGTGCACCGGCTCGAGGCCCTGCGTCGTGCGCATCATCACCCGACCGCGCTGGCACTCCAGGTCGCGACCCTCGACCAGCTCCACCCCCATCGTCCGGGCCAGCAGGGCGTGCTCGAAGTAGGCGCCGTTGAAGACGCCCGGGGTCAGCACGACCACGTTCGGGTCGGTGACACCGGCCGGGGCGGCCGCGCGGAGCGCCGCGAGCAGCTTCTGGGGATAGCCCGCGACCGGCCGGATCCGGTGCTCGGCGAAGGTCTCCGGGATCGCCGCAGCGATGGCACGGCGGTTGGTCATCACGTAGGACACCCCGGACGGCACCCGGACGTTGTCCTCGAGCACCCGGAACTCGCCCAGGTTGTCGCGGATCAGGTCGATCCCGCTCACGTGGACGCGGACGCCGTTGGGCGGCTCGATCCCCGCACCCTGGCGGTGGTAGTGGCTGGAGGTGGTGATCACCCGGCGCGGGATGACACCGTCGTCGAAGACCTGCCCGGTGTCGTAGATGTCGGCCAGGAAGCGCTCGAGCACCTGGACCCGCTGCTGCACACCGGCCTCGACCCGGGCCCACTGCTCCATCTCGATCACGCGCGGCAGGATGTCGAGCGGGAAGGCCCGCTCCTCCCCGCCGATGTCGAAGGTGACGCCCTGGTCGAGGTAGCTGCTGGCCAGGGACTCCACCCGGGACGAGACCTCGCTGCGGCCCATGCCGCTGAGGGCTCCCTGCAGGTCGGCGTACGACGGCCGCAGGTCCTCGCCGGCGAACATCTCGTCGTAGGCCTCGCCCATGGCGTCGGAGTAACCGGCGAACATGTCGGTCTGGTCCGGGGCTCGCTCATCCATCCCTCGACCCTAGTGGTGTGCCGACCCGATGGCGCGGAGGGTCGAACGGTGCTCCGCGGCCTCGAGGGGAGCCAGTCGGCGCAGCGGTAGGTTCGTCCGCATGTCGTCGTACTGGTTCTGCGTCAGGCACCACGCCGTCGAGGAGCCCGGTGCCCACATGTGCCCGCCCATCGACCGGCTCGGGCCCTTCTCGTCGTACGCCGAGGCGGAGGCGGCCCTGGACAAGGCGGGCGAGCGCAACGCCGAGTGGGAGGCCGAGGACGCCCGCTGGGAGGGCCCGCCCAAGGGCGACGACGAGCCGGGCGCCTGACGATGGCGCGGCGCCGGCGCGTGCTCCCGGACCTGTCCCGGTCCGGTGGCTTCATCGGGGTCGGGGGACTGGCCTGCGTGCTGTTCCTGGACCTCGCCTCGGTGCCGGTGCTCGGCTGGTGGGCCGTCATCGGCCTGGTGCTGCTGTGGCTGGTCCTGCTGCTCGTCGCCGTGCGCCTGTTCACGCCGCACCCGCGCGGCGTGCTGGTGCTGCCCGTGCTGGGCCTCCTGGTCTGGCTGGTGCTGGTGGTCGCCGCGAACTCCGGCTGAGTGGGCCTCGCGGGCCTCGCGGGCCTCGCGGGCCTCGCGCTCACTCGGGTTGCGTCGAGTGGGGTCTCGTGCCGTGCGGGCCTTCGGCCGGTGGGCACGAGGCCCAACTCGACGAGACACTTTCTTGCTCCCTTCGAGACGGTTGCTGCGCAACCTCCTCAGGACGAGCGCTGCGCTCGCTAGAAAGTGTGCTCGGGGCCGGGGAAGGTGCCGGCGCGGACCTCGTCGGCGTAGGTCCGCGCCGCCTCGAGCAGTACACCGTGCACGTCGGCGTACTGCTTGACGAAGCGCGCCATCTTGCCGGTCCGGAAGCCGAACGCGTCGCCCCAGACCAGCACCTGGCCGTCGCAGCCCGGCACCCGCGCCGATGCCGATGGTCGGGATCGACAACGCCTGCGTCACCCGGGCCGCGACCTCGCCCGGCACCATCTCCATCACGACGGCGAAGGCGCCGGCGTCCTCGAGGGCGACCGCCTCGTCGATGACCTGCTGGGCCGAGTCGCCGCGGCCCTGGACGCGGTAGCCGCCGAGGGTGTGCTCGGACTGGGGCGTGAAGCCGATGTGGGCCATCACGGGGATGCCGCCCTCGCTCAGCTTGCGCACCTGGGGGAGCATCGCGAGCCCGCCCTCCAGCTTGACGCAGTGCGCGTCGGCCTCCTTCATGAACCGCGCCGCGGTCAGGTAGGCCTGCTCGGGGGAGGCCTGGTAGGAGCCGAACGGCAGGTCGGCCACCACGAGCGCGTGCCGCGTGCTGCGGGTGACCGCCCGGACCAGCGGGATCAGCTCGTCGACGGTGACCGGCAGCGAGGTCTCGTTGGCGTAGACGTTGTTCGAGGCGCTGTCACCGACCAGCAGGACCTCGATGCCGGCCTCGTCGAAGGTCTGGGCGGCGTACTGCTCGTAGGCGGTGAGCATCGCGAAGCGCTCGCCGCGCTGCTTCATCTCGCGCAGGTGCTGGGTGCGCACCCGCCGTCGAGCGGGTGGCGCCGACGGGTTGCTCGGGCCGGCACCGTACGGCGCGGTCTCCTCGGACATGGTGCCTCCAGCAGGTCGCGGTCTCGAGGCTCGCGGAGTCGAGTCCCCTCTCACCGACGCCTCACGCTACTGGGCCCTGCTGGCGGACGAGGAGTCAGTTCACGGCGTGGCTGGGCCGGCGGTGTACCTCCCAGCCGGCGTACGAGCCGCCGGCGGAGGCGCACAGCGCCTCGAAGAACGAGCGGGCGCCGTTGACCTCGTCCTGGCTGATCACCACTTCGCGGACCACCCGCAGCACCCAGCCCCGCTGTGGGGCCGGCCGGGCGGAGAGCCAGTCCTGGGCCCATCCGGCGGCGAGGACGCGACGGCTGGCCAGCCGCGCCGACGCCTCGTCGGCGAAGTGCAGGTGGTGCACCCAACGGACTCGAGCGTGCAGGTCCCCCCGCGCGGCGATCGCGTCGAGCTGGAGTGCGTCGGCCGGGTGCGCGTTGTCATGATGTGCACGACGTTGACTGATCATCTTCACGTGTGTCCCCCACAAGTGATCGTGGACACCCCCCCAGGCGTCCTTCTCCCGAGTGTGCAGCAGATCCGGTCGTGGTGTCACGCGTGTGGTGGCTATGTCATGAAAGATCGTTTTTCACCGAGATGTGGGCCGACGTCCGCTCGCGGGCGGGGGCCTAGGCGGGGTCACGGGGTCGAGAACCCGGGGATGCCGCGTGAGACCTTCGGACTCTGGAAGACTGGACGACGTGGACTTCCGATCGGCCTACGCGCAGGGCTTCGCCAGGGTCGCCGCCTGCACCGTCCCGGTCAGCATCGCCGACCCCGCGTCCAACGCCGCCACGGTGCTCGAGCAGGCTCGCGCCTGCCACGACGACTCGGTGGCCGTCGCGGTCTTCCCCGAGCTGTGCCTGACCGGCTACGCGATCGACGACCTGTTCCTGCAGGACGCCGTGCTCGAGGCGACCCTGGAGGCGATCGACGCGATCGTCGAGGCGAGCAAGGACCTGCGCCCGGTGATCGTGGTCGGCGCTGCGTTGCGCAAGGGCCACCGGCTCTTCAACTGCGCCGTCGTGATCCACCGGGGTCGGGTCCTGGGCGTCGTGCCCAAGGTGCACCTGCCGACGTACCGCGAGTTCTACGAGGCTCGCTGGTTCGCCAGCGGTGAGGACCAGAGCGGCTACGAGATCGAGCTCGGTTCCGGGGCCGTGCCCTTCGGACCCCAACAGATCTTCGTGGCCGACGACCTTCCCGAGCTCCGGTTGCACGTCGAGGTCTGCGAGGACATGTGGGTGCCGGTGCCACCGCACGCCGAGGCCGCCCTGGCCGGGGCGAGCGTGCTGGCCAACCTCTCCGGCAGCCCGATCACCGTCGCCCGGGCGGAGGACCGCCGGCTGCTGGTGCGCTCGGCGAGCAACCGCTGCATGGCGGCCTTCGTGTACGCCGCCGCGGGACGCGGTGAGTCCTCGACCGACCTGTCCTGGGACGGTCAGACGATGGTCTACGAGTGCGGTGACCTGCTCGGCGAGAGCGAGCGCTTCCCTGACGGGCCGCGGCGTACGACCGTCGACGTCGATCTGCGCCGGATCCGCCAGAACCGGATGCGGCAGGGCACGATCGACGACAACCGGCACGACCAGAGGTTGGACGACGGCGACTACCGGGAGATCGGCTTCACCCTCGACCCACCGGGCGGTGACATCGGCCTGCGCCGCAAGGTCGACCGGTTCCCGTTCGTGCCCGACGACCCGGACCGGCTGGCGCTGGACTGCTTCGAGGCCTACAACATCCAGGTCTCCGGCCTGCGCCAGCGCCTGGGTGCCATCGGCCAGCCCAAGGTCGTGATCGGGGTCTCCGGCGGCCTGGACTCCACCCAGGCGCTGATCGTCGCGGCCAAGGCGATGGATCTCCTCGGGCGACCGCGCACCGACGTCCTGGCCTACACGATGCCGGGGTTCGCCACCGGGGCCGAGACCAAGGACCGCGCCACCAGGCTGTCGCTGGCGCTCGGGGTGAGCTTCGCCGAGCTCGACATCCGCCCGGCCGCAAACCAGATGCTGGACGACCTCGACCACCCCTTCGCCGACGGCGAGCCCGTGTACGACGTGACCTTCGAGAACGTGCAGGCGGGGCTGCGCACCGACTACCTGTTCCGGTTGGCCAACCACCAGGGCGGCATCGTGCTCGGCACCGGTGACCTCTCCGAGCTGGCGCTGGGTTGGTGCACCTACGGGGTCGGGGACCAGATGTCGCACTACACCGTGAACTCGGGGGTGCCCAAGACCCTGATCCAGCACCTGATCCGCTGGGTGATCTCCTCGGAGCAGTTCGAGCCGGAGGTGCACGAGGTGCTCGCGGAGATCCTCGAGCAGGAGATCACCCCCGAGCTGGTGCCCACCGGCGAGGGCGAGAAGCCGCAGGCCACCGAGGACACGATCGGGCCGTACGCGCTCGTCGACTTCACGCTCTTCCACGTGCTGCGCTACGGCTACGTGCCGTCCCGGATCGCCTTCCTGGCCACGCACGCCTGGTCGGACCCCGATGTCGGGCAGTGGCCCCCGGAGTACCCCGTTGGCCGACCGGACGGCGTACGACCTGGCCACGATCCGGCACTGGCTCGAGGTGTTCTGCCAGCGGTACTTCGGCTTCAGCCAGTTCAAGCGCTCGGCCATGCCCAACGGGCCCAAGGTGGTCGCGGGTGGCTCGCTGTCGCCGCGCGGTGACTGGCGCGCGCCGGGTGACGGCAACGCCCGCGCCTGGCTGGCCGAGCTCGAGCGCAACGTGCCGAACGGGTGAGCCGCGGATGACGCGCGGACCGCTGGCCGTGCTGGTGGTCGAGCACGGAGACGACGGCCCGCCGGGCCGGGTGGGGGAGTCGCTGGTGCAGGCCGGCTGCGCGCTCGACGTGCGCCGCCCGTACGCCGGGGACACCCTGCCGTCCACCCTCGCCGACCACGACGCCGTGGTGGTCCTCGGTGGCGCGATGGATGCCGGGGCCGACGCGGACCACCCGTGGCTGACCAGCACCAAGGCGCTGGTGCGAGAGGCAGCCCGGGACGGCGTCCCGGCCCTGGGGATCTGCCTGGGGCACCAGCTGTGCGCCGTGGCGCTCGGTGGCGTCGTGGGGCGCAACCCGCGCGGCCAGCAGATCGGGCTGCTCGACGTCGGCTGGCGGGACGGGATCGTCGACGACCCGCTGCTGGCGGCACTGGCCGCCGCCCGCCAGGGCGTGCACTGGAACGACGACGTGGTGCTGGACCTGCCCGTCGGTGCCACCGTGCTGGCCACGGCGCCCGCCGGCGAGCCGCAGGCGGTGCGCTACGCGCCCAGCGTGTGGGGCCTGCAGCTGCACCCGGAGGTCGACGAGCACGCGATCGAGCCCTGGGCGGCGATGGATCGGGACCGCTACGACCAGGCGTTCCTGGAGGCGACCCTGGCGGAGGTCGCCGCGGCCCACGACCGGCTCGCGGCCGACTGGCACCCGCTCGGCGCAGCCCTGGCCGGGCTGGCCCGAGCTCGTCGCGACCGCCCGTAGCATGACGCGTATGCCTGATTCCCGGCCCTCGTCACGACAGCTGGCCCGACGTCTCGCGCGTCGCGCCGTCGGTGCGCTCCCGACGCCCCGCGACCAGGCCGCCAGCCGGCTGATCAGCAGCGCTCGCGACCTGGTGCGCGGCACTGCGCCGCCCGCCGCCCCACGACGTACGCCGCCCGCCCGGTCAGCGGCCCGGTCAGCGGCCCCGTCAGCGGCCCCGTCAGCGGCACGGTCAGCGGCACGGGCGGCACCGGCAGGTCTGCCCGGGCACTGGCTGCGGGTGGTCAGCGAGCCTGGAGCGAGGTCCGGCACCGAGGACCGGGAACCGACCGACCGCGGTGTCGCGTCTGCCGTCCGCTCGGGGTGGCTGCTCGTGGACGCGCACGAGCGGCTGAGCACCCTGGGAGCCCGTGGCGTGTTCGGCCACGAGCTCGACGCCTGGCAGCGCTACGCCGACGAGAGCATCGCGCCGATGGCATCGGTGGAGTCCGGCGAGCGCACCTGGGAGATCCAGGAGAGCCCGGGCAACCGGGTGCGCTACCGCCGCACGATCGACTTCGCCCGGCCCGGTGACCGGGTCTTCGACGTCGGGTTCGGGCGTGGCTACCTCGCGGCGGTGCTGCTGCGCGATCGGGGCGTCGCCAGCTACCGCGGCATCGAGATCCTCGACGACAAGGTGGACGGCACCCGGGACCTGTTCCGCGCCAACGACCTCGACGACTCCTCGGTCTTCCTCGAGCAGGGTGACCTCTACGACCTCACCCTGGCCTCGGTCGGTGACGTGGACTTCATGATCTGCTGCGAGGTGCTCGAGCACGTGCCCGACCCGGAGCAGGCCCTGCGGGTGCTGGCCGATGCGCTGCCAGAGGGGGCCGACCTGCTGTTCACGCTGCCCATGGCCGGGCGCCTGGAACAGGTCTGGGGCCACGCGTCGGTGTTCGACGTGGCCCGCGTCAAGCAGATGCTCGACGGAGCCGGGCTGGTCGCCCAGCACGTCGAGCCGATGGCCAACACCTGGACGCTCGTGGTGGCCTCGCGCGACCCCGGTTCCTCCGACCGGGTGCAGGCGGCCCTGAGCCGCCCGCCCGAGCGGGTCTCCCAGCCGCTGGTCAGCCACCGAGGGTTCGTCGACGTGCCCGCCGAAGGGATCGGTCCCGTGGGGCCGGGGTCCGCCGTGACGCCCGCTGCGAAGGCGCTCGAGGCCGCACCCACTCTCCCGGCTCCGCACTCGGTCGGGCAGACCGTGCTCCTCGAGGCCACCGGCCCGGGCGGGCTGACGATGGTTGTCACGGGGCTCGAGGCGGCCCGGCTGAAGATCGGCTTCTTCGACGCGGCGCACGTCCAGCGCGTGGTCACCATCGGACGGGTCGGCGAGCAGGAGGTGTGCCGGTGGACCTGGACGCCGTCACAGCCCGAGCTCGCCCGGCAGCAGTCCCGGCGCTGGCTGCGACCGGGCGAGTCCGGCCCGGGCATCCTCGCCGGGCGGCACGAACGGCTCGAGGAGGTCGACCGTCTCGACGTGCTGCTCGAGCAGCCGGACGGCGCCGTCGCCAGGATGTGGGTAGCGGTCGCGTACCTGCCCTAGGCTCGCGGCATGGGTAAGCAGGAGGACTTCGTGCTGCGCGCGCTCGAGGAGCGCGACGTCCGCTTCGTCAGGCTGTGGTTCACCGACGTGCTCGGCTACCTCAAGTCGGTCGCCGTGGCTCCGGCCGAGCTCGAGGGCGCCTTCAGCGAGGGGATCGGCTTCGACGGCTCGGCGATCGAGGGCCTGGCCCGGGTCACCGAGTCCGACATGCTGCTCAAGCCCGACCCCGGGACCTTCCAGATCCTGCCCTGGCGCGGGGAGAGCCCGGCGACGGCGCGGATGTTCTGCGACATCACGATGCCCGACGGGTCCGCGTCGTACGCCGACCCGCGCTTCGTGCTCAAGCGCACCCTGTCCCGGGCGGCGGAGAAGGGCTTCACGTTCTACACCCACCCCGAGATCGAGTTCTACCTGTTCAAGGGCAAGCCCGAGCGGGGCGACGAGCCGGTCCCGGTCGACCGCAGCGGCTTCTTCGACCACACCGCGCAGTCGATGGGCTCCGACTTCCGGCGCGAGGCGATCACGATGCTCGAGTCGATGGGCATCTCGGTGGAGTTCAGCCACCACGAGGGCGGACCCGGGCAGCAGGAGATCGACCTGCGGTACGCCGACGCGCTGTCGACCGCCGACAACATCATGACCTTCCGCACCGTGGTGCGCGAGGTGGCGCTCAACCAGGAGATCTGGGCCTCCTTCATGCCCAAGCCGTTCACCACCCACCCCGGCTCGGGCATGCACACCCACGTCTCGCTGTTCGAGGGCGACCGCAACGCCTTCTTCGAGGCCGGCGCCGAGTACCAGCTCTCCAAGACCGGGCGGCACTTCATCGCCGGGATCCTGCACCACGCGGGAGAGATCAGCGTCGTCACCAACCAGTGGGTGAACTCCTACAAGCGGCTGATCGGCGGCGGCGAGGCGCCGTCGTACATCTCCTGGGGGCACAACAACCGCTCGGCGATGGTCCGGGTGCCGATGTACAAGCCGAACAAGGGCCAGTCCACCCGGGTCGAGGTGCGCACCGTCGACGCCGCGGCCAACCCCTACCTCGCCTACGCCGCGATCCTCGGCGCCGGCATGAAGGGCCTCGAGGGAGAGTACGAGCTGCCCCGCGAGACCGAGGACAACGTCTGGTCGCTCACCGACTCCGAGCGCCGTGCCCTCGGCCTCAAGCAGCTGCCGCTGACGCTCAAGGAGGCGCTGGTGCGTCGCCGAGGAGTCCGAGCTGCTGGCCGACGTCCTCGGCGAGCACGTCTACGACTTCTTCCTGCGCAACAAGCGCGCGGAGTGGGAGGAGTACCGCGGCCAGGTCAGCGCCTTCGAGCGCGACTGGATGCTGCCGGTGCTCTGAGGGTTGCGCGGCGCGGCCGCGCCCGACCCTGGCTCCCCACCGCAGCCCCGTAGGGTGGAACGCGTGTCAGATCGCGCGTCCGGGTCCGATGACCACGCCGGGCAACCTGGTGCGGATCGGGTTCCTCGACGGCGAGCGCGCCGCTCACGCTGCTGGCCGGACTCGGCGGATGCCGCGCGAGCCGATCGTGCCGCTCCTGGCCCGCACCGCCGACCCCGACCAGGCGCTCGACTGCTTCGTCGACCTGCTCGAGGTCGCCGAGGACCGCGACGCCCTGCTGGAGCGCGGTCGTCGACGACGAGGGCACCGCGATGCGGCTGCTGTGCGTGCTCGGGATGAGCACGGCGCTCGCCACGCACCTGCGCCGCCACCCCGAGCACTGGCACGAGCTGACCGACCCGACGATGGGCTCCACCCGCCCGGCCGCCTTCGCCGTGCGCACGGGGACTGCTGGCGGCGGTCGGCGCCGACCCCGGACGCAGCACAGCCGGTCGCCGCGCTGGACCTACGCACGAGGCGATGTGCGCGCTGCGGGTCGAGTACAACCGGGTGCTGCTGCGCCTGGCCGCGCGCGACCTGACCCACGACGTCGGCGTCGACGACGTCGCCGCCGAGCTCTCCGACCTCGCCGCCGGCACCCTCGACGCGGCGCTGGCGGTGGCCCGGGCGAAGGCGGGCGAGGCGGCCGCGACCTGCCGGCTGGCGGTGATCGCGATGGGCAAGTGCGGCGGCCACGAGCTCAACTACGTCAGCGACGTCGACGTGATCTTCGTGGCCGAGCCGGCGCCCGGCGCCGACGAGCAGGTCGCGCTGCGGGTGGCCGGCCAGCTGGCCTCGACGCTGATGCAGGTCTGCTCGGACCAGACCGTCGAGGGCACCATCTGGCCGGTCGACGCGGCTCTGCGACCGGAGGGCAAGTCGGGTCCGCTGGTGCGCACCCTGGCCAGCCACCTCGGCTACTACGAGCGTTGGGCGAAGACCTGGGAGTTCCAGGCCCTGCTCAAGGCGCGACCGGTCGCCGGCGACGTCGAGCTCGGGCGGCAGTACGCCGAGCAGATCCAGCCGTTCGTGTGGTCGGCCGCCGACCGGCCGGGCTTCGTCGAGGACGTCCAGGCGATGCGGCGCCGGGTGATCGAGCACATCCCGGCCCACGAGGCCGAGCGCCAGCTCAAGCTCGGCTCGGGCGGGCTGCGCGACGTCGAGTTCGCCGTCCAGCTGCTGCAGATGGTGCACGGACGCACCGACACCTCGGTGCGCGCCCCGACGACGCTGAGCGCGCTGGCCGACCTGACCTCCGCCGGGTACGTCGGGCCGCGAGGACGGGCCGGTCGCTGCACGACGCCTACGCCTTCCTGCGCGCGCTCGAGCACCGGATCCAGCTCTACCAGCTGCGCCGGACCCACGTCGTGCCGGAGGACGAGGCCTCGCTGCGGCGGCTCGGACGGTCGATGGGCTACCTGAAGAACCCGGTCGAGGAGCTCGACAAGCAGTGGCGCCACCACCGGCTCGAGGTGCGCCGGCTGCACGAGAAGCTGTTCTACCGCCCGCTGCTCGCCGCCGTCGCGCGGATCCCGGGTGACGGTGCCCGCCTGACGACGGACGCAGCCAAGCAGCGCCTGGCCGCGCTCGGCTACCAGGACCCGGACGCGGCGCTGCGCCACCTCGAGGCGCTGACCGGGCGGCGTCTCGCGCACGGCCTCGATCCAGCGGGCGCTGCTGCCGGCGATGCTGGAGTGGTTCGCCGACGCGCCCGACCCCGACGCCGGGCTGTTCGGCTTCCGGCGGATCTCGGAGTCGCTCGGCAGCTCGCACTGGTACCTCAAGATGCTGCGCGACGAGGGCCGCACGGCGCAGCGGCTGGCCGAGGTGCTGGCCACCAGCCGCTACGCCACCGACCTGCTGCAGCGCGAGCCCGAGGGCGTGAAGATCCTCGGCGAGCAGGAGCTGCGCCCGCTGACCCGCGAGGAGGTCCAGACCGAGATGGTGGCGGCCGCCTCGCGCCGCGACGAGGTCGGCGCCGGCGATCGCGCGCGATCCGGGCGATCCGCCGCCGCGAGCTGCTGCGGATCAGCGTGGCCGACCTGTGCGAGCCGTTCGGGGTGGCCGAGGTCGGCTACGCGCTGACCGACCTCGCCGACGCCACGCTGGAGGCCTCGCTCGGCGGTCGCGATCCGCGCCGTCGAGGCCGAGCGGCAGGCTGCGATGCCGACCCGGATGGCGATCATCGCGATGGGCCGCTACGGCGGCGGCGAGCTCGGCTACGGCTCGGACGCCGACGTGATGTTCGTGCACGACCCGCTGCCGGGCGCCGACCCGCAGCAGGCCTCGAGCATGGCCCAGGCGGTCGCCAACGAGCTGCGCCGGCTGCTGTCGGCGCCGGGTCGCGACCCGGCGCTCGAGGTCGACGCCAACCTCCGCCCCGAGGGCAAGGGCGGCCCGATGACCCGCACCCTCGGCTCGTACGCCGCCTACTACGCCAAGTGGTCGGCGGTCTGGGAGGCGCAGGCGCTGCTGCGCGCCGACGCCGTGGTCGGCGACCGCGACCTGTGCCGCCGGTTCACCGAGATGATCGACCCGCTGCGCTACCCGGAGGCCGGGCTCAGCGAGCGCGACGTCGCCGAGGTACGCCGGATCAAGGCCCGCGTCGACGACGAGCGGCTGCCGCGCGGCGCCGATCCGGCCACCCACTTCAAGCTCGGCCGCGGCGGGCTGGCCGACGTCGAGTGGACCGTGCAGCTGCTGCAGATGCGCCATGCCACGCCGTCCCGCGACTGCGCACGCCGAAGACCCTGCCCGTGCTCGAGGCCGCCGTCCGGGAGGACCTGCTCGCGCCGGAGGACGCGGACGCGCTGCGCGCCGCCTGGGTCGCGGCGAGCCGTGCGCGCAACGCCACCGTGCAGGTGCGCGGCAAGGCGGCCGACCAGCTGCCGCACGATCCGCGCGAGCGCGCCGCGGTCGCGGCCGTGCTGCGCTACCCGGCGGGCCAGACCGACGCGATGCTCAACGACTACCAGCGCACGTCGCGGCGGGCGGCGGCGGTCGTGGACCGGGTGTTCTGGAACTGACCCCGGCTCCGGACCGGGTGGCGCCCGTGATGTCTCCTCGACCGGCTGCCGGCGCGTAGCGTCGAGTCCGTGAGCAGCCCCAGCACCTTCCTCGACGGCTTCAGCACCCACGACGTGCCGGTCGGCGACCTCCGGATCCACGCGCGGGTCGGCGGCTCGGGGGACCCGGTGCTCCTGCTGCACGGCTATCCGCAGACCCACGTGATGTGGCACCGGGTGGCGCCGCGGCTGGCGCAGGAGCACACCGTCGTGGTGGCGGACCTGCGCGGCTACGGCGACTCCGACCGACCGGTCTCCGGCGGCGACCACGCGGCCTACTCCAAGCGGGCGATGGCCGCCGACCAGGTCGGGCTGATGGGGCGCTGGGCCACGAGCAGTTCGCCGTGGTCGGCCACGACCGTGGCGCCCGGGTCGCGCACCGGATGGTGCCTGGACCACCCGGAGCGGGTGACCCGCGCCGCCGTCCTCGACATCGCACCGACCCGGCACGTCTTCGCCCACGTCGACCGGGCGCTGGCCCACGCCTACGAGCACTGGTTCTTCCTCCCGCAGGCCGACCGACCTGCCCGAGCGCCTGATCGGCGCGGACCCGGAGTACTACCTGCGCACCAAGCTCGAGGCCTGGTGCGCCGACCCGACGGCCTTCGACCCGAGCCGCGATGGCGGAGTACGTCCGCTGCTTCTGCCGACCCCGAGGCGATCCACGCGTCCTGCGAGGACTACCGCGCCGCCGCCGGCATCGACCTCGAGCACGACGAGCAGTCGCGTGCGCGACGGCGTGCGAGTCGCCTGCCCGCTGCTGGTGCTGTGGGGGGCCGCCGGCTTCGTCGGCAAGGCGTACGACGTGCTCACAACTGGCGGGAGTACGCCGACGACGTGCGCGGCGCAGCGCTGGACTGCGGGCACTTCGTGCCGGAGGAGGCGCCCGGCGCGACCGTCGAGCAGCTGCTGGGCTTCCTCGGTGCCTGAGCCGGCCTTCCTCGACCACCGGGGTGGTGGTGCTCGTTCCTCCTCGACCACCGAAGTGGTGCTCGTCTCTCCTCGACCGGCGGGCTCAGCCCGGATCCGGGCTCAGGGTGCGCCGGGAACAGCTGCGAAGTGGGAGCGACCGGGCGCAGCGGTTTCACCCACTGGGATCCGGGAACGCTCCGCTCATGGCTGTGCGCTTCAACCCACCTCCGAACTGGCCGCCGGCACCGTCGGGCTGGTCGCCGCCCCCGGGCTGGCAGCCGGACCCAGCATGGGGCCCGCCGCCCCCCGGGTGGCCGCTGTGGGAGACCTACCGCGCGAACCGGGGGGCGTGGGGGTGGGCGTTCCTCTTCGCCGGGGCGTTCTTCGTCGTGTTCCTCGCGCTGGGTGCCGCGATCAACGGCGGCGTGGACGCGGAGACCACCGGGGAGCTGCTTGCCCCGTGGCTGGTCTCCGGAGTGGTCGTCGGGCTGGCGGCGTGGTTGTGGCGCAGCCGATGGCCGGTCTGGGTCTATCCGCTGGTGGTCCTCGGGGTCGGCCTGCTGCTGCGCGCGCTGTCCCTCGCCGGGCAGGCCCAGTCCTGAGCCCACGTCCGGGCCGTCTCGGGACTTCTCGCACCCGTCGGACTGCCCCACCGGGGTTTCGAGACAGGACTTCGTCCTTCCTCACCAGCGAGACCGCGTGGTTCGCGTGAGGCATCTCGGTGACCCGGTTGGCCACCAGCCCGCCAGGCCGCGAGAGTGGCGGACATGGACGACGTGAGGATCACCGACTGGCTGCTGACCCAGAGCGAGCGCGGCAACCCGCGCACCCGGCTCGACGACGGGCATCCCGGTGACGCGGCCTGGTCCGAGGGCAACCTGGTGCGGCCGCTGGTGCACGGGGCGACGTACTTCGCCGAGCTGTACGAGCGCCTGGAGGCGACGCGCGAGGGCGACCTGGTCTTCTTCACCGACTGGCAGGGTGACGCCGACGAGCGGCTGACCGGCGAGCCGGGCAGCGAGGTGGTCGAGGTGCTGGGCCGGGCCGACGAGCGTGGCGTCGACGTGCGCGGGCTGGTCTGGCGCTCGCACACGGAGGTGATGGGCTTCACCTCGGGGGAGAACCGCCGCCTGGGACGGCGCCTGCAGACAGCGCGGTGCCGAGGCACTGCTCGACATGCGGGTGCGCACCGGCGGCTCGCACCACCAGAAGCTGGTGGTGATCCGCCACGGCGACGACCCCTCCCGCGACATCGCCTACGTCGGCGGCATCGACCTGTGCCACTCGCGACGTGACGACATCGAGCACCACGGCGACCCCCAGGCGCTGGAGATGGCCCCGGAGTACGGCGACACCCCGCCGTGGCACGACATCCAGGCGGCGATCACCGGCCCGGCCGTCCACGACGTGGAGACGGTGTTCCGCGAGCGGTGGGAGGACCCGACGCCGCTGAGCCGCAACCCGGTCTACACTGGTGCAGGACCGGCTGCTCGGGATGGACCTCAGCCCGGACCCGCTGCCGGAGCAGGCGCCGCCGCCGCCGGCCGTGCCGGTCGAGGAGGGCGGCACCCACGTCGTCCAGCTGCTGCGCACCTACCCGAACCTGCGCCACGGCCGGGACTTCCCGTTCGCCCGCGGCGGGGAGCGCAGCGTCGCCCGGGGCTACACCAAGGCGATCGGGCGCGCGCGCCGGCTGGTCTACGTCGAGGACCAGTACCTGTGGGGCCACCACGTCGGCAACGTCTTCGTCGACGCCCTGCGCGCCCAGCCCGGACCTGCACGTGGTGGCCGTCGTCCCGATGTTCCCCGACAAGGACGGGCTCGTCGCGCACCCCGCAGCTGCTGGGGCGGCGACGGGCGATGCTGGACATGCTGCGGGCGGCGCCCGACCGGGTCGCGGTCTACGGGGTCGAGAACCACGCCGGCACCCCGGTCTACGTGCACGCCAAGACCTGCCTCGTCGACGACCAGTGGGCCACCGTCGGCTCGGACAACTTCAACCGGCGCTCGTGGACCCACGACTCCGAGCTGTCGGCGGCGGTGATCGACACGGCCTCGGGAACGGGGTCGAGCGGCTTCGCGCAACGGCTGCGGCTCGCGCTCGCCGCCGAGCACCTGGACCGGCCGTTCGACCCGGAGGTGGACGCCTCCGACGACGGCTCGCTGCTCTCGGTGATGGGCGACTGCGTCGATCCGGCCGGCCAGTTCGCGGCGTACGCCGAGTCCGCCGCAGCGCTCGACGCGTGGCACGCCGGGGGAGAGGCCGGGGAGCGCCCGGCCGGCCGTCTGCGGCGCCTCGATCCGCCCGAGATGGTCCCGCTGACCCGGGCGCTGGCGCTCCCGGCGTACCTCGTGGTGCACGACCCCGACGGTCGCCCGCGCCCGCTGCGGCGCCAGGGTGGCTTCTGAGCCTGGAATTCAATAATTTGTGAAGCTGTGAAAGCTGCTGACGTCACCGACGAGCCGGTGCATCCACTTCTGGGTGCCTTCGTCGAGGTGATGGGGGCCACCTCGAGGCCTCCCTGGGCCGACATGCACCAGCGCTACCGCAGGAACAGCGAGGGGCAGGACGGTGAGTGATCCGGCCGTCGAGACCAGCGCTCTGACCAAGACCTACGGTGACTTCACCGCCCTGTCCGACCTCGACCTGGAGGTCGACCAGGGCGAGATCTTCGGCTTCCTGGGACCCAACGGGGCCGGAAAGTCCACGACCATCCGGGTGCTTCTCGACCAGATCCGCGCGAGCTCCGGCCACGCCCGCATCCTCGGGCTGGACTCGCGCGCGGACGCCCTTGCGATCCGTTCCAGGATCGGTTACGTGCCGGGTGACCTTGCGCTCTACCCCCGGCTCACCGGTCGGCAGACCTTGGACTACTTCGCCCGGCTGCGGGGCGATGTCGACGCGTCGTACGTCGCGGAGCTGGCCGAGCGGCTGGACGCCGACCTGGCCAAGAAGGTGGGTACCTACTCGACCGGCAACCGGCAGAAGATCGGGCTGATCCAGGCCTTCATGCACCGTCCCGAGCTGCTGGTGCTCGATGAGCCGGAGGCCGGGCTCGACCCGTTGGTGCAGCAGGAGTTCCACGCCATGCTGCGCGAGGTGCGCGACGACGGGCGAACCGTCTTCTTGTCCTCGCACACGCTCTCCGAGGTGGAGCGGGTCGCCGACCGGGTGGCCATCATCAGGCACGGCCGCCTAGCCACGGTGGAGCGGATCGACGACCTCAAGGCCAAGGCGATCCGGCGGATGGAGATCGAGTTCGCGCAGGCGCCGCCGAGCGACCTGTTCGACGGCGTGGACGGCGTCCGCAGGGCCGAGATCGACGCGACCCGGGCCGACGTCTCCTTCGACGGGCCGATCAACGGGGTGCTGGAGGCGGCGATGGCCCATGAGCTGGTCGACCTGCACACCCGCGACGCCGACCTCGAGGAGATCTTCCTCGCCTACTACCGCGACCCGGACGACACCGGGGGGCAGGACGACGAGGCGGACGAGCAGAGAGACGCCGGTCGTGCCGGCTGAGGTGCTGATCAAGGAGCTGGGCGACCGGCGGGTGCCGGTGGCGGTGCTCGCGGTGGTGCTGAGCGGTCTCACGGTGGCGGCGCTCGGGATCGGTGCGGGGATGTCCGACAGTCTCGACGAGCTGACCCAGAGCATGCCCGCGGGGCTGGAGGCGTTCATCCCGACCGCGCCGGGTGGCTACGTCGTGGGCGAGCTGTTCAACCTGATCGCACCGCTCGCCCTGGTCGTGTACGCCGTGCTGGCCGGCGCTGCGGCGACCGCCGGGGAAGAGGACGCCGGGACGATGGCCGTGCTCGCCTCCCTGCCGGTGAGCCGGCGTTCGCTGCTGGCCCAGAAGGCCGGTGCGCTGCTGGCCCTGCTGGTCGCCGTCATCATGGTGCTGTGCGTGGTCACCGCGGTCGCCTCGGCAGTCTTCGGCACCGGGCTCGGGGCGGTCGATCTCGCGGGCACCGGCGTGCACCTGCTGCTGCTCGCGGTGTTCTACGGCGCGGCCGGGCTGGCGTTCGGTGCCGCCACCGGCGACCCGACCCTGTCCGCCGGCGCTGCGGGAGGGTTGGCCGTGGTCTCCTACCTGGCCAACGCGATGCTGCCGCTGGCCGGCTTCGACGGCTGGGTCCGCCTCAGCCCCTGGCACTACTACGCCGGCAACGAGCCACTCGCCAACGGAGCCGATCCGCTGCACCTGCTGGTGCTCCTGATCCTCATCGCCCTGGCCCTGGTCCTGGCGTTCGCGGCCTTCGAGCAGCGCGACCTGGAGGGATGACGGCCATCACCACGACCACGACCACGATCACGACACCGCGGCGCACCGGCGTGCGCCGGACCCTGGCCGTGCTGGACCAGGCCGTCCGGGACCGGATCGTGCTCGCCGTCCTGCTCGGGGCGTTGGCGGCCGGGCTGGGTGCGATGACCGGCGCGCTCTGGCCGCCGCTGCGCGACACCTTCGCCGACCTCCCAGCGTCGGTGAGCGACGTGCTGGCCACCGTTCTGGTCGGTGCAGACCTGACCACCCCCAGCGGCTGGGTCGACGCGGAGATGACCGCACTGGTCGTCCCGGCGGTGCTGGTCGTCACGGCGGTGGTCTCGATCGTTCGCGGCGTCGCGGGGGAGGAGCAGACCAAGACCCTCGGCGTGCTGCTCTCGACGCCGGTCAGCCGGACCTCGTTCCTGCTCGCCAAGAGCGGCGCCATGCTGGCGCACGTGGTCGTCGCCGACCTGGGCGTCGCGCTCGGACTGGTCCTGGCCGACGTCGCCGGTGACCTGGGTCTGCGCGCGTCGGGGGTCGTCGCCGTCTGCCTGCACGCCGGCCTGCTCGGCACGATGTTCGGCGCCCTGGCCGGGCTGGTCTGCGGGCTGGTCGGCGACCGCCGGCTGGGCTACGCGGCGGCGGGCGGCCTGGCCGGGCTGGCGTTCGCGGTCGACGCCTTCGTGCCGCTGTCGGACTCGCTGGCCGAGGTGGCCCGGATCAGCCCGTGGTACTACTTCGCTGCCTCGACGCCGCTGGTCAACGGGCCCGACCTCGCGCACCTGATGGTGCTGATCGTGCTCACGGCGCTCTGGCTGGGACTCGCACTGGTGGCGTTCCACCGCCGCGACTTGCGTGGGTGAACGACCGGCGTCGTAGTCTCGGAGGATGGCCAAGACCTCGCAGGGCACCGCCGACCCGCTGGTGCTGCACCTGGGCCACGACGAGCTGGTCATCCGCCAGCGCTACGAGACGCTCAGCATCCTCAACGACGTCCTGATCGGGGTCTGGTTCCTCGTCGGCAGCTTCTTGTTCTTCTCCGGCTCGACGTCCTACGCCGGCACCTGGCTGTTCGTCATCGGCAGCGTCGAGATGCTCGTCCGACCGGTCATCCGCCTGCTCCGTCGCGTGCACCTCCAGCGGTTCCATCCCGACGTCCCCGGCATCGGCGACGGGGGTCACGACTTCTGAGCCCGATCGCCGGGGACCAGGTCCGGCAGGCTCCCGAGGTGCTCGCTGCGGGCCGGACCGGACTCGATCGCAACGTCCCGGTGGTCCGGGTCGATGTCGTCCGGACCGGTCACGGCAGCGCGCACGGTGAGCAGCACGGCACCGAGCCGGGCGACCACCGCCGTGTCCTGCCACGCGAACCCGTCGGCCGGCTCGGGCAACGGATTTTCACGGGGCGACCGATCTCGAATCGACGGCCGTGTGACCCGCCCATGCCGCTTTCGCCAACTATGCGTGAATTACGTGGTCGAGACCGGCTGCACGGGGGAGCCCGAGAAGGACTCCAAGGAGACACCAGATGAAGAAGCCCCTCCCGACGATCATCCCAGCGCTGGCTCTGGTGGTTGCCTCGCTGCTGCTGTCGGCCCCAGCGAGCGCGACCACCTCGTGCACCAAGCCGGGGTACGTGACCAGCGCGAAGAACGGCATGTGGAACAACGGCGGGTACGTCGTGGCGAACGACATGTGGAACACGTCCGGGTACGCCGTCTCGCAGACGCTGTCTGCGTGCTCCTACCACAACTGGCACGTGTCCGCGAAGGCTGACAACAGCTCGGGCGACGGCGCCGTGAAGACCTACCCCAACGTGCACAAGGACTACATCAACTGGAACACGGGTGCGCAGCCGGCGCTGTCGTCGTTCGCCACGATCCGGAGCTCCTTCACCGCCGCAACGCCCAAGACGGGTACGTACGACGCGGCGTACGACGTCTGGCTCGACGGTCTCCACCGCGAGGTGATGATCTGGACCTACAACCGTGGTCAGCACCCGGCTGGCACCCGGGTCGCCTCGAACCTCTCCCTGGGGGACCGGACCTGGAACGTCTACGCCACGTCGGACAACGGCTACATCGCGTTCGTGCCGACCCACACCTACACGCACGGCCTCGTGCACGTGGGCTCGATGCTGCACTGGTTGACCTCGCACAAGCGGCTCCCCACCTCAGCGAAGCTCGCGCAGATCGGGTTCGGGTTCGAGGTCGTCTCCACCGGAGGCAGCGCGTCCACCTTCACGGTTCGCAGCTTCTCGGTGGCCACCACACGTCGCTGACGATCGCGGTCCGGTCCACGCCACGCTGCGCCCGGGACGTCGGGTGCAGCGTCCGGGCGACCTCGACCTCGTCAGGCCGCGCAGTCAGCCGATCGGCACCCCGCGCAGGACCACCGGGGAGGTCGGGTCGAGCTCGCTCGACTGGTCGACGCCGGCGGGGGTGAGGACGTCCATCGCCTTGGGCAGCGCGTCGACCGGCACCTGGCAGATCGGGCCGGTGCCACCCGCGGGGCACTCGCCGAAGGTGTAGTCGGTCGCCGTCGGTGAGAACACCCGGGCCCCGTCCTGGCCGTAGCCGTCCTGGCCGTGCAGCACCACCGTGAACGACCAGCCGGCTCCGGGCGTGCCGCCGAGCAGTGCGGTCGGCACGATCACCGTGATGTAGCCGCTCAGCTGGCTCGCCTGGGCCGTCACCGTGCCGATCTGGCTGCCGGGAGCGTCGTACACCCGGGTGTCGTCGAAGCCGCGGACCTGCACGGCCCGGGTCCACGCGTCCTGGTCGGCGATCGAGTACTGGCGTGAGGGGTAGAGCGCCGCCGTGGAGCCGGTGGTACCGGGCTGGTGGGCGAAGATCGTCAGCAGCTGTGCACCGAGGGCGTTGCCGAAGGTCGGCGAGAGGTCGCGGACCTTGGTGCGCAGGTACGTCGTCTCACCGTCCTGCACCACCTCGAAGCGGGTCAGGTCGAAGGCGCCGTCGTGGAAGTCCGAGGCCGTGGGATAGGTGAAGGTGCCCGGCCCGTTGTCGTCACCGGTGGGGTCGCTGGTGTCCAGCACGACCGTGCCCGGGACGGCGTCGGAGCTGACCGAGCGCTGGTCGTAGCCGGTCCGGCGTCCCGCGGTGACGGTCGTGGTGAGCACGGTCGTCCCGAACGTGGTCGGCACGCGCACGGTGAACGACCCGTCGGCCTTCGCGTTCGTGCCGGCCACCGTCGCCGGCGCACCGGTGTCGGTGTTGCCGGCCTGGACCACGACGTGCCCGCGGGGGACCGTCGTACCCGTGACGGAGGTGGTGGCGGTCGTGACCGCCGCGCCGTCGGCGGGGGAGGTGATGCTCAGCGGTGCGGCCGCGGGTGGGGTGTGGTCGACGTAGCGCGACCGGACGATGCGCGGTTGCTCGACCGGTCGTCCGGCCGCCAGGGAGAGCACCAGCCGGGCCTGCTGGGCCTGGGCCCAGGTCAGCGGTGCGGCCGACCCGGCCGGGTGGCCCGGGCTGAAGCCGATGGAGGCCGTCGCCGGGTCGGTGCCGTACGGCGAGGCCGGGATCGCCGGGTCCTCCCAGGTCTGCTCGGGCACCAGCCCGACGCCGGACGTGGAGCCGTTCATGGCCAGCAGCAGCTTCGCTGCCGAGGAGCGGTCCCCGGTCCCGAGCAGCTGCTCGGCGCGCTCACCGGCCAGCACCGGCCAGAGGTGTCCGGAGCCGGTGTCCGTGGTCGGCCACGGCTGGCCCTCGACCGGGCAGTCCGTGGGATCGGCGACGTGGCAGTCGCCGTACCCGTCCTCGGTGCCGGGCGTCGAGGTGCCGTAGCGGTACCAGCCGACCCCGGTGGGGGTGCTGCGCTTCAGGGCGGAGTCGACGACCTCGAGGCTGGCCTGCACGTCGCGGTCCTGCGGGGACAGGATCCCGAGCCGGGTCAGCTCCTGGAACCCGCCGTCGAGGACCGAGCGCTGGTCGGCTGAGGGGGCTCCGTTGCCCAGCGAGTAAGAGGTCGACGCGTCGGGGTCACCGTCCTTCGAGAGCCGGATGAAGTAGCGCCCGCTGCCGTAGGGGCCGGTGGTGGTGACCGTCCAGCCCTTGATCGAGCGTTGGAAGTGGTCGGCGGTGGCGAGGTAGAGCCGCGAGTGCGTGGTGTCGCCGTTCTTGGCCGCGATCCGACCGGCGGCGACGAGTCCGGCGATCTCGGCGGCGATGGTCGAGGGCGAGTAGCCGCCCTGCTCCTCCCAGCGCTCCGAGCCGTACGACGGTCCGTGGGCGACGAGGAAGTCGGCGGCCTTGCGCACGTGCTCGGCGTAGAGCTTGTGGTTGGTGAGCCCGGACTGCCAGGCCATCAGGATCGGGTACGCCGTCTCGTCGAGCTGGTCGCCGCCGGTGTCCGGGGCGGTCTTGCCGTTGAGCAGGCTGTTGCGGGGCAGCCGGCCGTCGGGCAGCTGCTGGCGCTGCAGCAGGAAGCGGGTCGTGGCCCGGGCGGTGTCGCGGTCGCCGGCGGTCAGCAGCGCGGTGAACGCCTCGTAGAGGTCGCGGCTGAACACCTCGCGGTAGGACCCGAAGTACGGCGCCTTGCCGTCCTGCAGGGTGCCCGCCGACACGGCCTGGCCCCACGGGGAGCCGAGCCCGGCCACGACGGCGCCGGGGAAGGTCTTGTCCTCGCTGGCCTTCACCACGTTGACGCTGCGGTAGTAGGCCTGGTCCATCCGCAGGCTCTTCGTGAGACCGAGGCCGGGCAGCAGGAGCGGCGGGCGCTTGAGGTGCGCGTCGTAGCGCACCCAGCCGCGCAGGTAGCGGGCGAAGGTCGAGACGGCACCCCGGTGCAGGCTGTCGCCGGCGGTGCGGACCGCGGACGACGCCGAGCGACCGAAGCCGAGGGCGAGCGTCGCGTGCCCGCCGGGGGTGGCGACCTCCGCGGTGTCGACGACGTTGCCGTTCGGGGCGTCGGGGGTGACGCTGGTGATCCGGTGCGAGGCGTCCAGCTGGGTGAGACCGTCGCTGGCCGTGCCGGCGTACCCGTTGGTGCTGGTGACGAACGGTCGGTCGGCGCGCAGCGCCAGCGAGGTGGGCTCGGCGTAGTCCCGGTTGGTCGCCGCCGTGACGGTGTTGGTGTCACTGGCCACGAGTGCGCCGGTGCTCCGGTCGACGGTCGCGGAGTCGGCGCCGGCGTTGTCGCTGCCCCCGCCGCCGTTGCCGCCGATGCTCGGGTCGAGCCGGGCGTAGAGGTGCAGGGCGCTGGTCCGCTCACCGTGCATCCCGCGCAGGCGGGTGTCGACGACCACCGTGCTGCGGTCGGGGTCGGTGCCGAAGGTGGTGCGCAGCTGCCAGCGTCCGCTCCTGGCGGTGGTGGTGATCGTGCAGAGCATCCCGGTCGGGTCCGCGTGCGCGGTGTACGTCGCGTCGCGCGTCTGCAGGTCCGAGAACGTGTGCCCGTCGCTGACCACGAACTGCAACGACTCGACGTCGGTGGTGTCGATGGTCGGGCTGTAGACGTCGGAGAGCACGCCGTTGGCGACGGTGTACCAGACCTTCGAGGCGCGCCCGGTCGCCGTGCCCACGCAGTCCTTGCGGGCGAGGTCGAAGTGCGACAGGTCCCCGGGGGCACCGGCTGCGGTGTCTCCCGCAGACGGATCAGCGGCTGCCGCCCCGCTGACCGGAGCGAGCGCCACCACCATCGCCGCGACGCCCATCGTCCCCGCTAGGGTGCCCACCGAACGTCTGCGTGCCATCAGATCTCCACCTGTTCGAGCCGTGTGTGACCTGTGTCACTGCGACTCAACCTAGACCCCGGACCGGTGGTGGAGGAAGGACGAGATCGCCGTCTTAGGGGTGATGGCTCAGCGGGTCGCGACCTGGGCCACCAGGTTGATCGTGCTGGCCAGGATCACCGCTCCGAAGACGTAGGACAGCAAGGTCTGGCGCAGCACCACGGAGCGGATGTCGGGGCTGGAGACGTTGGTGTCGGAGACGGCGTAGGTCATGCCGAGGGTGTAGCTGAAGTAGAGGAAGTCGCGGTACGACGGCTCGAGGTCGGAGTTGAAGTCGATCCCCGCCCCGTTGCTCACCTCGTAGTAGAGGTGGACGTAGCGGGCGGCGTACATCAGGTGCAGGCTGCCCCAGGCCATGAAGACACCACCAAGCGCGAGCACGGCCGCCACCTCGCCGCTGTCCGAGGTGCCGACGGCCAGCAGGACGCCGATCCCGACCAGCGCCCCGACCGAGACCAGGACGACGACCACCTCGTGCGCGACCGGACGGAAGTCCTCACGCCGCGCGTTGGCCCTGGTGGCGTTGGCGTCGAGCGGCCACAGCACGATCCAGCCACTCACGACGAAGAGCGTGTGCAGCGTGGCGACCCCGGCCAGGATCCCCAGCGCCACGCCGACCCAGAGCCCCAGCGCCAGCCCCATCAGAGCGCCGGCGACGACGGACACGAGAAGTCGCAGACGCGCCGAGACCGGCAACCGACCCGTCCCACTCACGTCGGTCCCCCCTCCGGTCCGTCGAACGTGCAGAACTCATCAAATCAGGGCACGAGGGCGGGTTGTGCCCAGTCCTGCATGTTCGCGGGATCGGACGGAGTCGTAGCCTCCCGTCGTGAGGGAGCTGGCTCGGGTGGTCCAGATTCGCGATGAGACGTCGGCGGATGATGATGCGCTGGCGGCACTGCATTCCTGAACACGGGCTGCGTACTACCGTGCCCGGGGCTTCGATGTGGCGGCGCACCCTGACCAGTGGAACCGAGAGATTTGGCGGACGATGCCGGGCGATCCGCGGGTCGCTGTCCTGGCCTCCGTCCTCGACGGTGACATCGACGGGGTGGCCACGGTGGATGTCGGCGGGACGTTTCCGCCCGGGGGGCGCAGCACGAGAAGCGCGTCCGGCTCAGCGGCACCGTCGTCGAACCGGACCAGTGGTCCATGGGTGTCGGGAGCAGCCTCATGGCACCCCTCATCCTCATCGCACGCCAAGCCGACGCCGTCGGCGAGGTCGAGGTGTGGGAGCGGAACTTTCGGGCCTTCCCGTTCTACGATCGACACGTCTGGACCCGGGACGGGACCTCGCCGTCCAGGGCCCGCCGGGGCGGACTACCTCGGCTCGTGCACCTGCCATGACGAGTCGAGCCGCGGCGTGCGCGCTCGCTCATGCCGTGCCCGCGGCCAGGTCATTGCGTCAGCGGCGCGGTGACCCATGGCGAGTCGGGGTTGGTCCGCAACGCCTCCTCGTCGAGCCCCAGGCTGCTGAGTCCGCGGAGGCTCGGGGCGGAGCGGACCAGGTGGGCGAGGTGCACGATGCACATGGCGTCCGTCTTGTGGCCCGAGGCACCGCAGTGGATGCTCCAGTCCTCGCCCCGCGCCTCGTCCGATTGCCGTGCCACCCACAGGACCGCATCGCCGTCGTCGACGACGTGGGTGCACGAGAACGCCCCGTAGTCCGGCGGCACCGGGAATTCCCAGTCTGGATCTGCGGCCAGACCGCCGCCGTGTTCGAAGGGAACGCGCCACTCGTGGGGCTGAAGCTCGTCGAGGGTCTGGGCAGCCCCGGGCTGCCACGCGAAGACGCCGGTCCGGTCGGGCCACACGATCGCCAGCGCCTCGGGCTTGCGGCGGTGGAACCATCCCGACCACGTGACGGTTTCTCCGAGCCGGTCCTCAGCGACTCGCTCTATCGCCACAGGAGCGCCGGCCAGTACATCCTCGAGAACGTCACCGACGGCGAGACGTCGACCGTTCATGATCCGCCGTGCGACGTCGTTGAGTGCGCGATGCATCAGGCGTTGGTCGAGCCCGGACATCAGGATCTCGGGATGTCCCAGTCGATGTCCCAGGCCGACCGTGTACGCGAAGGCCGGCCCGGGGTCGACGAGGTCGTCGACCGAGTGCTCCTGGTGATCGGGGTCGTCGCAGCCGGCTCCCGCGGCCACCATGATCACCTGCCATCCGTGCTCGAGCACCGTGTCGATCGTCCGCCGATCCACGGCGTCGTACGACGCGTCCGGACGGCAGATGTGGCAGCCGCAGCCGGGGGCCGCCGGGAGCGGCCCCATCCAGCGCCTGACGTCGTCCTCGGGTCGTGACATCGGTCCTCCTCCTGCTGGAGCAGTTCTACCCCAGGGCCGCACCTGGAACGGTGGGTTATCCACAGCAGTCGGGACGGGCGGTTGCCCGGCTGGCCTGATCGTCCAAACGTTGTCGGCATGGGCTACCAGACTGACTTCATCGGCTACCTCGAGATCGATCCACCGCTGGGGCAGCGCGAGATCACCGTCGTCAACAGGATTTCCGGCTCGCCGTTCCTCGAGCGCTCCGATGCCGGTCTCCGCGTTGCGGATGAAGACGACGAGGAGTTTCGCGACCTCATGCGGGGCGCACCACGCGGCTGGTCGAACTGGGCCGTGTGTTCGCAGGGGTGCTGTCTCAGCTACAACGGCGGTGACAAGGCGAACCACATGGTGCCGTGGCTCAAGTTCCTCGTCTCGACGTTCCTCGTGCCGGGCGCGACGGCGGAGCGGATCAGGGGGATGACGTGCGATCACGTCCTCAACGGCATGGTCGTCGGCTCGCGTCGCGACACCCGGGAGCTCTACTCGATCACGGCACGTTCCAACGAGATCCGGGTCGAGCTGCTGTGGCCCGGCAATCCTGGATGGAGCGACTACCCGAGGCTCGCCTATCAGACCGAGATCGATCGGTTTCGAGACTGGGTCATCGATCAGAAGGCACGCAGGTAGGGGAGCGCCTGCCTTGCACGAGCGAGGGCCCCGATTTGAAAACCGGGGCCCTCATTTCTCGAGAGTTCAGCTTGAGCTGTACTCCCACATCCGATCTCAGATGTCGTAGTAGAGCTCGAACACTCGGGGCCGTGTCGTCAGTCACGCAACTGGTGGAGGAAGCCCACGCGATGTCTTCCCGCTCGATCCGTCGTCACGCAGCTGGTGCTGTCGAGGCGATTCGGCAGGAGGCCGAGCGCGGGGACCTGGCGATGTGAGCCGTCAGGACTCGGGGGGCAGGAAGGTCCTCATGCGTTCGATGGCGTCGGCGAGAGGCGCCAAGCGCTTGTCGATGGTGAGCTGGATGGTCTCCGGATTCGTCGCGAAGTAGTGGTGAGCGAGGAAGTCGCGCATGCCCGCGATGTCGCTCCACTGGATGTCGGGCTCCGTCGCTGTCAGCTCGGGACTTATTCCCTTCACCGCTTCGCCGATCTCCAGGAGTCGCATGGCGACGGCGTCAAGGACGATCTCAACCGTGATCGGGCCATGTTGGAGGTGGGAGCGGATCGACGTGATGGCCGAGGCGATGTCGTCAAGGATGTCGGCGTCGGAGCGGCTCACAGTGGCAGCAGGTCCCTTGCTGCGCGAGAGCGAACGCGCTCCTTGAGGCCGTTGCGCGGCACCAAGTCGACGGGCACGCCGAGCACGCCCTCCAGTTCACGCTTGATGCCGATGATGTCGATGATGTCGGTTCCGGCCGGGAAGTCGACAAGCAGGTCGACGTCGCTGTCGTCTCGATCGTCGCCTCGTGCGGCGCTGCCGAAGATCTCTGGGTTCGTGACACCGTGACGGCGCAGCACATCGAGCAGCTCGCCCCGGCGGGCGACCACACGCTGGCCCGTGGGGCCGCTGAGCGGCTTCCGGGCGGGTGCTGCGGTCTCGGCCATAGATCCATCGTATCGGCGATGCGCACAATTTCGCCGACCTACATGATCAGCCCGCGGCCGCTGTCGCGCTGCGGAGCGCGAGGGAACGGATCGGAGTCCGGGGCTGGTCGGCTCGTCCTGGGGGAGGTCAGCATTTTCACCCGATAGGCCAGCGCCGAGGTCGCGTGGCCGACGGGAAGTGGTCCACGGGCGGCGGCGCGGTGCAGGACCCGGTCGGCGCCGACGCCGCGACGCTGGAGCTGGTCGATCTGCTTGGCCAGTTCGGTGGTCTGCTCGTCGCGACGGCCGACGTACTCGGCGATCCGGGTCTCCCACACCCTGAGAGCTTCGCCATGGCGGGCATCGATCGTCCAGATCAGTCGCCGGTGGTAGGCAGCCTCGCGGTCGTCGCGAGGAGGCGGGCCGGCGAGGGTGCGCTCGTCGGGCTTCACGCCAGCCGCAGCACGCCAGAACGCGAGGTCGCCTCGGAGATCAGGGGTGAGGACGTCGTCGTAGCGCAGTGCCCAGTCAGGGACCGTCGAGACGGCTCCGTCATGACATGTGTCGTCGGGCTTCCCGAAGTCGCGTTCTCGGTTCACCGACCTTGTCGAGATTCAGGGCTGGCCGGAGTCGGCGCACGACCGCGGTCTCAATCTCGTCGAGGTTCGCGCCCTCGAGCTTGATCCAAGTCGACACTGACAGCCGCTGCCCCATCCAGCTGCTCAATCTGTCCTCGCTTTCGGCGCCCAGTCCGAAGTTGGCGCTGCCGTCAGGTTTGGCCAGGTTGCGCGGTACGGCAACAAGGGCGAGCTCGTCCACGAGCAATGCCGCGAGACTGCGTCTGACAGTGGAGGAGCCGGTCTTGCCAACGGCGAAATGAGTGCCCACGTCGCGACCATTGAGACTCCTCTCTGCCTTGCCAACGTAGAGAGGCTGGCCGTCGAAGGCCGGCCTCAGCCGGAGCTGGGCCCACGCGCGGTCGTCGCCGTAGAACGCATAGAGCCCAGGTTCCTTCGGCACGAGCCGAACTGCGTCGGCGTGCGCATGTTTGACGCCGGCCAACGATTCGAGCGCTGCGGAGGTCACCTGGTCGATCGTCGTGCCTCATCGTCGCTCAAGCGTGCATCCGGGGAAGCCAGTACCCGCCTCATCTTGTAGCCAATGCTCCTGCTCCCGGGGAGTTCTCGAGAGCCGCTTTGGCGGGTTCCCGCGGTGGGTGCTGCCGGCTCGAAACAGCGCGTGGAGTGATTCTGCTGCGGAATTTCGGCCATCTCGAACCAACGAAAACGACCCCGAATCCGCGTTTCCGCAGGTCAGGGGCCGGTTTCGGGTTGCGACGATCTTAGATGTCGTAGTAGAGCTCGAACTCGTGCGGGTGCGGGCGCATCTGCACGGGGAGGATCTCCTGGGTGCGCTTGTAGTCGATCCAGGTCTCGATCAGGTCGGGGGTGAAGACGTTGCCGACCGTCAAGAAGTCGTGGTCGCGCTCGAGGTTGTCGAGCACGGCGTTCAGCGACGTCGGGACCTGGTCGATGTTAGCCATCTCGTCCGGCGGGAGCTCGTAGATGTCCTTGTCGATGGGGTCGGCGGGCTCGATCTTGTTCTGGATGCCGTCCAGGCCGGCCAGCAGCAGCGCCGAGAAGGCGAGGTAGGGGTTGGCCGAGGGGTCGGGGCAGCGGAACTCGATGCGCTTGGCCTTCGGGTTCGACCCCGTGATCGGGATCCGCACGCAGGCCGAACGGTTGCGCTGGGAGTAGACCAGCGAGACCGGTGCCTCGAAGCCGGGCACGAGGCGGTGGTAGGAGTTCACCGTCGGGTTGGTGAAGGCCAGCAGCGACGGGGCGTGCTTGAGGATGCCGCCGATGTACCAGCGCGCCATGTCGGAGAGCCCGCCGTAGCCGGTCTCGTCGTAGAACAGCGGCTCGCCCTCGTTCCAGATCGACTGGTGGCAGTGCATGCCGGAGCCGTTGTCGCCGAAGATCGGCTTGGGCATGAAGGTCGCGGTCTTGCCGTTGCGCCAGGCGACGTTCTTGACCAGGTACTTGAACTTCATCACGTCGTCGGCGGCGTTGAGCAGCTCGTCGAAGCGGTAGTTGATCTCCGCCTGGCCCGCGGTGCCGACCTCGTGGTGCGCACGCTCGACGATCAGGCCGGACTTCTCCAGCTCGATCACCATCTCGTCGCGCAGGTCGCCGAAGTGGTCGGTCGGAGCCACCGGGAAGTAGCCGCCCTTGTACTTGACCTTGTAGCCGCGATTGTCGTTCTCGAAGGCGTCGCCGGTGTTCCAGGCTCCGGCCGAGGAGTTGATCTCGTAGAAGCCGGTGTTCGCCTTGGTCTCGAAGCGGACGTTGTCGAAGACGTAGAACTCGGCCTCCGGCGCGAAGTACGCCGTGTCGCCGATCCCGGTGCTGCCGAGGTAGGCCATCGCCTTGCGCGCGATGTTGCGCGGGTCGCGGGAGTAGGCCTCACCGGTGATCGGGTCGTGGATGAAGAAGTTGACCGCGAGCGTCTTGGCGCCGCGGAAGGGGTCGAGGTACGCCGTCGTCGGGTCGGGGAACAGCGACATGTCCGACTCGTGGATCGCCTGGAAGCCACGGATCGAGGAGCCGTCGAAGTTCAACCCGTCGTCGAAGACCGACTGGTCGAAGGACGAGACCGGGACTGTGAAGTGCTGCATCACCCCTGGAAGGTCGCAGAAGCGGACGTCGACCATCTCGACCTTCTCGTCCTTGATGTACTTCAGCAGCTCGGAGCTGTCCTTGAACATTCGTCCTCCTTGGTCGCCTCGGCAGGCGGCCCGGCATTGTGGCGGCAGGGACCGAAGAGTCGACCTCCCCGGGTGAACCGAACGTAGGCACGTCCCGTTTCTCGACCGTATCCTGATTGTTTCGTGCGTGTAACGACTGGCCGGCACCAGGGTGTCGGCCCAGGACGGATAGCGTGGACGCATGGCCAGCCGACAGATCGAGGGCACCGCGTCCTGGGCCCGCCGGATCGTCGCCCTCGCCGTCGACTGGGCGGCCTCGACGCTGATCACCGTCCTGATCCTCGGCCCCGGCAACTACTCCGGGAGCTCCGGTTCCGGCTGGCTGACCCTGGGGATCTTCTTCGCCGAGTCCGTGATCGGCATGGCGCTGGCAGGCGGCTCGTTCGGCCAGCAGGTCGCGGGCGTCCGGGTCCTGCGCATCGACGGGCGACGCCTGCCCGTCGTGGTCGCCCTGGCCCGACAGCTGCTGGTGTGCGTGGTCGTCCCGCCGCTGGTCTTCCGTCCGGACGGGCGCGGTCTGCACGACATCATGGCCGACTCGGCGGCGTACGACGTGAAGGTGCTGCGGGTGGGGCGCTGAGGGCGGGGCGCTAGGCGGGGTCGCGCTTCAGACCAACTCGCGGCGGGTAGGGCCTGAGGCACCTTCGCCGCGTGTGCCGGGATCGCCGAGTTGTCAGAAGCCGCCCTCCACCGCTTCGCTCCTCCGGTGCGTTTCAGACGACTCGGCTCGGGTGCCTCGAGGGGCTCGGGGGCTTGTTCGAGGCATTTCAGCGTCCGCGCATGCCCCGCATGGAGGTGGGCACCGGGCCCTTGGGGAGGGGGATGTTGGAGCGGTTGGCGTCCAGGGCGCGCAGGCGGGCCAGGACGTCGGTCATCCCGGCCGGCTTGAGGGTCTTGGGCAGCTTGGAGACGTGCTTCACCAGCCGGTGGATGTTCACCTGGTTCTCTCCGTCACCGACCAGCACCTCGCTGATCACGGTCTCGGAGACCACCCGCTCGTGCTTGCGTCGCTCGTTGGCCAGCAGCGAGCGCAGCCGGTTCGGGTTGCCCTCGCCGACCAGCACGATGCCGGGCGGGCCGACCACGCGGTGCACGACGTCCTGCTGCTTGTTGAAGGCGATGCCGGCGTCGATCTTCCAGCCCTTGCGCAACATCCCGAGCACGGCCGCCGCGGCACCCGGCTTGTCCTCGATCTGGCTGATCGCCGAGCGTTGACCACGGCGTCCGAAGACGACCAGCGCAGCCAGGAACCCGAACAGGACCCCGATGATGATCGGGTAGACGAATCCACCGGTGAGCAGGTAGGCGACGGCCGCCCCGACCACGAAGCCGGCGACGAAGCAACCGAACAGGATCAGGCCGATCCGTCGGGTCGGTCTTCTTCGTCAGCGTGTAGGTCTGGCCGAGCTGGGCGATCCGGCCGGGCTTCTTCTCACCGGTCGGCTGCTTGGAGCGGTTGAACAGGCCCCGTCGGGCTTCTCGACTGCGGTGTCCTTCTTGGCCATGGGCGTGACTCTCTCAGATCGCAGCGGCGCCCGCGGACGCCGCCCCGGTCGTGATCCCGCGGCGCTCCAGCGCCTGGCCGTAGAGCCGTCCGGCGCGGTACGACGAACGCACCAGGGGCCCGCTCATCACGCCGGCGAAGCCGATCTGGTCGGCCTCGTCGCGCAGCTCGACGAACTCCTCGGGCTTGACCCAGCGCTCGACGGGGTGGTGGCGCGGGCTCGGGCGCAGGTACTGCGTGATCGTGATCAGCTCACACCCCGCACCGTGCAGGTCGACCAGGGCCTGGCTGATCTCCTCACGGGTCTCGCCCATGCCGAGGATCAGGTTGGACTTGGTCACCAGTCCGAACTCGCGGGCCGCCGTGATCACGCCGAGCGAGCGCTCGTAGGTGAACGCGGGGCGGATCCGCTTGAAGATCCGCGGCACGGTCTCGACGTTGTGGGCCAGCACCTCCGGACGCGACTCGAACACCTCACGCAGCTGCTCGGGGCGACCGTTGAAGTCGGGGATCAGGTTCTCGACCCCGGTGTCCGGGTTCAGCTCGTGGATCTGCTTGACCGTCTCGGCGTAGAGCCACGCACCTCCGTCGGGCAGGTCGTCACGGGCGACACCGGTGATCGTGGCGTAGCGCAGCTGCATCTTCTGCACCGACTCGGCCACCCGGCGCGGCTCGTCGCGGTCGAGCGGCTGGGGCTTGCCGGTGTCGATCTGGCAGAAGTCGCAGCGCCGGGTGCACTGGTCCCCGCCGATCAGGAAGGTCGCCTCCCGGTCTTCCCAGCACTCGAAGATGTTCGGGCAGCCGGCCTCCTGGCACACGGTGTGCAGTCCCTCGGACTTCACCAGCGCCTGGAGCTCGTTGTACTGCGGGCCCATCTTCGCCCGGGTCTTGATCCAGGCCGGCTTGCGCTCGATCGGGGTCTCGGCGTTGCGGACCTCCAGACGCAGCAGCTTGCGGCCCTCGGGGGCGGGTGCGGACGGGGAGACGGACGTCGTTTCTGGTGCCTGAGTCACAACGTCAACTGTACGCCGGGACGCACGAACGCCCGGCCCCACCTGAGCGGGTGCCGGGCGTGCGCGTTGCGTGCCCGGGCTACGGTGCGACCGGGGCCGGACCAGTGGAGACGGTCAGCGTGATGATCAGACCCGGCGCCGCGTCCTGCGGCACCTGGGTGGCGCTCACCACGAGGTCCTTGGCCACGGTTTCGGAGCTGGCGTAGGTGGGCTCGTTCTGGGAGACGGCGATGGGGTGAGCCAGCGCCGCGTAGAAGTCCTTCGCCTGGTCGACGGTCAGGCCGACGGGCAGGACCGGCACCGGACCGGCGGAGACGGTCATCGGGATCGCCGTGCCCTGGCTCGACCTTGGTCCCGGCCTGGACGGGCGAGGAGATCACCGTGTTGGCGTTGATGTCCGAGCGGTAGACGCAGGTCACCGGGCCGGGCTTCGAGCCCGCGCGGGTCAGAGCCGATCCGGCGCCGTTGAGCGTCCGTGCCGGCGACCGTCGGAACGAACACCTTCTTGGTCACGACCGTGCCCTGACCACCGTTACCGCCTGGAGTCGCGCTGCCACCCGGGGTGGTGGGCCCGCCGGTCGGGTCGGTGGTGGATCCGCCGGTCGGGTCGGTGGTGGATCCGCCGGTCGGGTCGGTGGTGGGCCCGCCGGTCGGGTCGGTGGTGGATCCGCCGGTCGGGTCGGTGGTGGGCCCGCCGGTCGGGTCGGTGGTGGGCCCGCCGGTCGGGTCGGTGGTCGGTGGGATCTTGACCGGGTACGGCGAGTGGGCCGTGCTGCCGGCTCCGGTGGTCTTGGTCTTCTTGGTGGTGGTCTTGACCTTCTTGACCGTGTGCTTGGTCGCCTTGGCCCGGTGGACCGGCGTGGCGTCGTAGACGTGGCCGACCGGCAGCGCCTGGGCGGCGGAATAGGCCGGCTCGCTCGCGGCGTACGCCTTGGCGATCGAGAGGACCAGGTCGATGTAGGAGCCCGAGTGGTTGTAGCGACCCACCGCCGCACGCTGGCCGGACCTGGTGGCGAGGTCGTCGCCGTCACCGCACAGGTAGACGGCGGCACCGAGGGCCGCGTCGGCGAGGTTCTGCGGGTCGCGGACCCCGTCGCCGTTGCCGTCGACCCCGACCACGGCCCAGGTGCTGGGCAGGAACTGCATCGGTCCGACCGCGCGGTCCCAGACCTTGTTGCCGTCGAGCTTGCCGCCGTCGGAGTCGCGGACCTTCCCGGTGTTGTGCTTGCCGTTGAGCAGCACTCCGAAGACTCCCGCCGAGGACGTCTTGCCCCGGGCGTCGCGACCGTGGTCGGACTCGACCTTGCCGATCGCGGCCAGGGTGGTCCAGTCGAGGTGGCAGGCCTTGTCGGAGGAGTTGATGACCAGCGCGGCCCGCTGGTAGTCGGCGATCGCCTTGGCCGGGATGTCGGTCAGCTCCGCGGTGCTCAGCAGGGCCTTGCGGGTCGAGGCGGCCAGCTGGAGGTCGTCGGCGTCGGCCTGACCTGCCTGGGCGGCGGTGGCCGGAGCCTGGTCGGCGGCGGAGATCGGAGCGGAGGGCGCCTGCGCTCCATCCTGGTGCTGCACGGACTGGCGGTCGGGACGCCGGCGCCGGGCACCATGCCCATCCCGAGCCAGCCGACGGCGACCAGGCCCAGTGGCCCGACGGTGCCGACCAGCTCGGCGCCGGTGCTTGCCAGCGACTGTCTTCACGGCGATTCCCCTCGTAGTGTGCAGTCCGACCTCGCCGTACGGCGCACAGTGACGCTTTCCCGAGGCTGGTGTCATCGTAGGTCAGAGGTGGTGGTTGCGCAGCCCATCGGCTCCGAATTGTCCGTTCGTTGCCCTGCTGCTGCGTCAGCGCAGGTCGGCGCGGCGGAACAGCGCCCAGGACATCACCGCGACGACCAGCGCCACGACCCCCAGCAGCAGTCCGGCCGGCCACATCGTCAGGGTCCGGATCCGGTCGCAGTCGGCGCTCGCGGCAGGCCAACGAGGGATCGAGGTAGCGGGTGCGCCCCAGGATCCAGGCGAAGACGTTGTGGCTGGGGGAGAGCCAGCCGTTGTCGCGCAACGGGACCAGCCCGAGCGCGATCTCGGCGGCCAGGCTGAGCCCGAAGACCAGCCCGACGGCGGCCACGGTCTGGCGCAGCAGCATGGCGAGCGCGTAGGCCGCGACCGCCACCACCACCGCCAGGGCGATCACGCGTACGACGTACAGGAGCAGGTCGACTCGTGTCCGGGACCGGCAGGTCCCGAGCGGCCGTCAGCAGCCGGAGCGGGACCCAGAACACCGCCATCGACAGCCGCCGAGACCGCGAGCGCCGACCACGGCGACGGCCCCGGCCTTGGCCAGCCAGACCCGACCCCGGCGCGGCTCGGCGAGCACCTGCTGGGTGATCGAGCCGTTCCTCCAGTCCGCCCCGGCGAACGTGGCCCCGAGCAGGAGCAGCAGCACCACCACCAGCAGGGCGGCGTCGAGGCCGTTGTTCGCTCATCACCACCTGCAGGCGAAGAGGCCCGCGCGGGGCGAAGTCGGCGGCACTGGGCAGGATCGCGTCGCGGCAGCCCTGCGTCGTGCCCGCCCGTCCGAGGTAGGTGGTCGGGGTCCCTCTCGCAGGTGCGGAGCTGGATCCGGGCGTCCTCGTCGGCCGCGCCGATCTGGGCCTGGGCGGTGGCGGTGGCGCGCTCGGAGGCCGACAGCGGCCGGCTGTCGTAGCCCGTCTTGACCGCGAAGCCCACGCAGACCAGGACGGCCAGCACCGACACCACGCGCACCGATCGGCGCGAGACGAGCCGGAGCAGCTCGACGCGGAGCAGCCGGCTCACGAGCCGTCTTCCGACGTCGCGCCAGTCTCGACCGGCGGGGCGGAGGTGAGCTGGCCGAACACCGACTCCAGGTCGGGTCGTACGGCGGACAGCTCGTGCACGAAGATCTCGTGGCCGGCCAGCAGCCGGCTGATCTGCTCGGGGCGCTCGTGGCCCTCGACGAGCAGGTCGGCTCCGTCCGCGCTCGACGCCGAACCCGGCCTCGCGCAGCAGGTCGAGGGCGCGATCCGGGGATCGTCGATGCCGACCCGGGTGCGGGTGCGCGTCTCACCGACCAGGTCGTCCACGGGGCCGGTGGCGAGCGCCCGGCCGCGCTCGAGGACCGTCACCGTGTCGCACAGCTGCTGCACCTCGTCCAGCGCGCGCGGAGCCGATCAGCACGCTGACGCCTTCGCCGGCCAGCTCGCGGACGAGCGTCGCCACACCTCGCGGGCGCCGCTCGGGTCGAGCCCGCTGGTGGGCTCGTCGAGCAGCAGCAGGTCGGGAGCCCGCAGCAGGGCCGCGGCCAGGGCGAGCCGCTGCCGCATGCGGCGTGAGTAGTGCCGCACCCTGGTCCGTCGCTGCGCCGCGAGCCCGACCCGGTCGAGCACTCCTCGACGCGGGCGCTCGGCACGCCGCGGCCCGCGCCGAGCAACGCGAGGTTGCGGCGACCGCTGATCGAGGTGGCGAACCGCGGGCCCCTGACCACGGCGCCGACCCGCGGGACCACCGCGGCCAGCTCGCCGGCACCGAACGGCCCAGGAGCCGGATCTCGCCGGCGTCGGCGCGGGCCAGGCCGAGCAGCAGCCGGAGGGTGGTGGTCTTGCCGGAGCCTTCCGGGCCGAGGAGCCCGTGCACGCGGCCGGCGTCGACCGCGAGGTCGAGGCCGTCGACGGCAGGAGGGCCCGGCCGGCGCCCGTGCGTCTCTTGCGCAGGCCGGTGGCCTCGATCACCAGAGCCCGCACGTTCGTCCACCCTGTTCCGTCCGTCGGCGATGTCCGAGACTCCAGCATCGGTGAACCAGGCGACGCTGTGTCGGAGGTCGGCCCGCGCGTCGGCCGGGATCAGGTCCGGGTTCAGGTGCGGCTTCAGGTGCGCGGCGCGAGGACCGTGACCCGCGGCAGGTGGGCCGGCTCGGGGCGGGCCTCGTAGTCGGGCGTGGCGTCGTACGGCGCCCAGGCCGAGCAGGTCGTCGAGGTGGCGGACGCACGACCGGGGTCGCCTCGGCGACGGTGACGTCGCGACCGAGCTCGGCGCTGAGCGAGGTGACGCCGGCGTCGGCGATCCCGCACGGCACGAACCGGTCGTACCAGCCGAGGTCGACGTCGCAGTTGAGCGCGAAGCCGTGCATGGTGACGCCGCGGCTGATCCGGATCCCGAGCGCGCCGATCTTGCGCTCGGGACCGCGCGCGTCGGCGCGCAGCCACACCCCGCTGCGGCCGGGCACCCGCGCGGTCGCGTACGCCGAGGTCGGCGCAGGCCCGGATCAGGGCCTCCTCGACCCGGCGCACGTAGTCGACGACCAGCACGTGGTCGGGCAGTCGCACGATCGGGTAGCCGACCAGCTGGCCGGGGCCGTGGAAGGTGATCTTGCCGCCGCGGTCGACGTCGATCACCTCGGCGCCCGCCGGGTCGAGCGGACGCTCGTGCGGCGTCGGTGCGCTTGCCGCAGGTGAAGACGGGCGGGTGCTCGACCAGCAGCGTCCGGCCGGCTGCCGCCGGCCACGACCTCGGCGTGCTCCTCGCGCTGGCGCTGCCACGCCGCGGCGTAGTCGAGGGTGCCCAGATCGACGACGTCCACGGACCCGAGAGTACGCCGCGCCCCGGCGCGTCGAAGGGCGGCACGGGAGCCTGATGCCCTGTGGATTGTCGCTTCGTGATCCGGGCGGACCGGGTGCACAGTGTCGAGGTGGCTTCCCGGATCCCCGCCCTGCGTGGCTGGCTGGTGGTGCTGGTGCTCGGTGCTTCTGCCGGGTTGCTGGGGGCGGCACTGCTCGGTCGCGGGCGGGGCCGGGGAGCACACACCTTCGGCGGTGCGACCGAGCGCGGGCAGTCGGCCGCGTCGAGGTCGATGGCGCCCGCGCACCTCGACCGGCGTCGACGTGCTGCACCGCTGGGACCGGGCCCGCGCCGACGCGTGGGCGCACGGCGACGCCAGCCGGCTGCGGCTCGCTGTACGTCGCCGGGTCGAGCGCGGGGCGGGCCGACGTCGCACTGCTGGCCCGCTACCTCCGGCGCGGCCTGGTGGTGACGGGAATGCGCCGCCAGGTGGTCGCCGTACGCGTGCTCGAGGCGGAGCCGGACCGGCTGCGGCTGCGCGTCACCGACCGGTTGGTCGGTGCCGTCGCCCGTCCGAACGACGCGTCGGCCCGCGGGTCCGGTCGCGCACTGCCGTCCTCACGGGCCAGCACCCGCACGTTGGTGCTGCGCCGCTCGGCGGGGGACTGGCGGATGTCGTCGGTGCAGGCCGGGAGCCGGTGAGGATCAGGCGGAGAGGGCAGCCGCGACCGTGCTGGCGATGTCGGCGTGCGCGAACTCGTAGCCGGCGTCCTGCAGCGCCTTCGGCACCACCCGCACCGAGCCGAGGAGCTCCGGGGCGAGGTCGCCGGCGGCCGGCTCGATCAGCATCGCGGGCACGGTGAAGAAGGTTGGTCGGTGCACCGCCGCGCCCAGTGCGGAGGTGAACTGCGCGTTCGTCGTCGGGGTCGGGATGGTCAGGTTGACCGGCCCGGAGACCTCGTCGTGCTCGGCCGCGAACCGCACGGCACCGACCCAGTCGGCGGTGCTGATGGTGGGGAAGTACTGCTCGCCGGAGCCGAGGTTGCCACCGAGGCCGAGCTTGAACAGCGGCAGGAGCATCTTCAGTGGTGGGCTGCGCCGGTCCAGCACCGGTGCGGTGCGCAGGTAGACGACCCGGGCACCGGCCTCGACCGCCGGCTCCGCGGCCGCCTGCCAGACCTCGCTGACGTGGGTCAGCAGGTGGTCGCCCTCGCTTGGCGAGGACTCGTCGAGGAGCTCCTCACCGCGGTCGCCGTAGTAGGAGATGCCGTTGCCGGCGAGGAACACCGGCTTGTCCTCGCGAGCGGCGACGGCCTCGGCGAGCCGGCGGGTCGTGACCACCCGGCTCTGCTCGAGCGCGGTCCGCCACTTGTCCGAGTGCGGGTTGCCGATCAACGGGGCGCCGGCGAGGTTGACCACGGCGTCGATGCCGTCGAGCGCGCTCGCATGCAGCGGCTCGTCGTACGGTGCCCAGTGCCGCTGGTCGGGTCCCGACGCTCGGCCCCGGACCAGCTGCACGGCCGTGTGACCGTGACCGGCGAGGTGCTCGCGGAGGCGGGTGCCGAGGAAGCCGGAGGAGCCGGCGACGAGGAAGCGCATGCCCCAACGCTCGCACGTTCGCCCCACGCGCACACCATCCTCTCGGGAGGAGCGCCGGGCAGCGCCGGTAGCCCGTCCCTCGACGCGTCGCCCTCACCCGCTGGACGAGCAGCAGGAGCGTCGCGCCGGCGCCTTGCCGTGCCGGCACCCGAACGCCGCCCCAGACCACGATCGAGCCGCGACGCTCCACTAGGATCGACCTCGTGAGCCACTTCGATGTCGTTGTCCTCGGTGCCGGCCCCGGCGGGTACGTCGCCGCCATCCGCGCCTCCCAGCTCGGCAAGTCCGTTGCCGTGATCGAGAAGCAGTACTGGGGCGGGGTCTGCCTCAACGTCGGCTGCATCCCCTCCAAGGCCCTGCTGCGCAACGCCGAGCTGGCGCACATCCTGACCCACGAGAAGGACGTCTTCGGGATCACCGGCGACCCCTCGATGGACTACCAGCCGACCTTCGAGCGCAGCCGCAAGGTCTCCAAGGCGATCGTCAACGGCGTGCACTTCCTGATGAAGAAGAACAAGATCACCGAGATCGACGGCTGGGGCACCTTCAAGGACTCCAAGACGCTCTCGCGTCGAGCTCAACGACGGCGGCACCGACGAGGTGACCTGGGACGACCTGATCATCGCCACCGGCGCGACCACCCGCCTCGTGCCCGGCACGTCGCTGTCCGAGAACGTCGTGACCTACGAGGAGCAGATCCTCGACGAGAAGCTGCCCGGCTCGGTGGTGATCGCCGGGCTCCGGTGCGATCGGCGTCGAGTTCGCCTACGTGATGGCCAACTTCGGCACCAAGGTCACCATCGTGGAGTTCCTCGACCGGATGGTCCCCACCGAGGACGCCGAGGTCTCCAAGGAGCTGCTCAAGCACTACAAGAAGCTCGGCGTCGACGTCCGGCTCTCGACCAAGGTGGAGAAGATCGAGGACACCGGCTCCGGGGTCAAGGTCACCGTGTCCAAGGACGGCCAGGAGGAGGTGCTCGAGGCCGACAAGGTGCTCGCAGGCGATCGGCTTCGCCCCGCGCATCGACGGCTACGACCTGGAGAAGTCCGGCGTCGAGACCACCGAGCGCGGCGCGATCGCCGTCGACGCCCGCGGACGCACCAACGTCGAGCACATCTACGCGATCGGCGATGTCACGGGCAAGCTGATGCTGGCCCACACCGCCGAGGCGATGGGCATCGTCACCGCCGAGACGATCGCGGACGCCGAGACCATCGAGATCGACTTCGACATGATCCCGCGCGCGACGTACTGCCAGCCGCAGATCGCCTCCTTCGGCTACTCCGAGGCGCAGGCGAAGGAGAAGGGCTACGACGTCAAGGTGGCGAAGTTCCCGTTCTCCGCCAACGGCAAGGCGGCCGGTCTCGGCGAGACCGCCGGCTTCGTGAAGATCATCGCCGACTCCGCGCACAACGAGATCATCGGTGCCGCCCTGATCGGACCCGACGTGACCGAGCTGCTGCCGGCGCTGACCCTGGCCCAGAAGTGGGACCTGACGGCCGACGAGGTGGCCCGCAACGTGTTCGCCCACCCGACCCTGTCCGAGGCGGTCAAGGAGGCCGTCGAGGGCCTGGCCGGCCACATGATCAATCTCTGAGCGAGTGCAACGAGCGAAGAGATAGAAGCCGGCTCGTCTCGAACGCACCGCAGGAGCGCAGCGGGGGAGGGCGGCTCGTGACGCGCCGGCGATCCCGGCAGCACGTCGAGACCGCCGCAACCCCGCTCAGCGCGGGTTGGTCTGAGCTCCTGCCGGGTTGCCTGGAGGTTCGCCTGCCCGGGTCGCCTGCCCGGGTCCTGAGCCACTGCGACATGCAGAGGCCCCGCTGAGGGTCTGGATCAGGCTCTCAGCGGGGCTTGTGCATGTCCGGGCGGTCGCCTCGAACCGTGCGGACTCAGATCTCGAAGACCGCTGACTCCAGGCGCTCCTTGACGTCGGTGAGGAAGCGGGCCGCGTCGGCGCCGTCGACGATCCGGTGGTCGTAGGTGAGGGCCAGGTAGACCATGTGCCGCACCGCGATCGTCTCGCCGAGGTTGGCGTCGTCGATCACGACCGCTCGCTTGACCACCGAACCGGTGCCCAGGATGGCGACCTGCGGCTGGTTGATGATCGGGGTGTCGAAGAGCGCGCCCCGGCTGCCGGTGTTGGTCAGCGTGAAGGTGCCGCCGGACAGCTCGTCCGGGGTGATCTTGTTGGTCCGCGTGCGCTCGGCCACGTCGGCGATCTTGCGGGCCAGCCCGGCGATCGAGAGGTCGCCGGCCTCCTTGATCACCGGTGTCAGCAGGCCGCGCTCGGTGTCGACCGCGATCGCCGAGGTTCTCGACGTCGAAGTAGGTCACCTCGCCCTTGTCCATGTCGACCCCGCAGTTCAGCGACGGGTGCGACTTGAGCGCGTCGACGGCCGCCTTGGCGAAGTACGGCATGAACGACAGCTTGACGCCCTCGCGAGCCAGGAAGTCCGCCTTGGCGGCGTCGCGCTGGCGGGCGATCGAGGTGACGTCGACCTCGACGACGGTGGTCAGCTGGGCCGCCGTCTGCAGCGACTCGACCATCCGGGTCGCGATCACCTTGCGCAGTCGCGACATCTTCTCGGTCTTGCCGCGCAGCGGGCTCGGCGCCGGCACGCCCGTGGACTGGCCTGCGGGCTCGGCCGCAGGCGCGTCGGCGCAGCGGAGGTGCGGGAGTGCTCGCGGCCTCGCGTCCTCGGCCGCGGCGTCGATGACGTCCTGCTTGCGGATCCGTCCGCCGACGCCGGTGCCGGTCACCGAGGCGAGGTCGACCTCGTGCTGGGCCGCCAGCTTGCGCACCAGCGGGGTGACGTAGGCGCCGCCGTCGTCGGACGCCGGACTCCGTCTCGGGGCCTGGGCGGCGGGCTCCGGCTGCTTCGCGGGCTCCTTGGTCGGCGTTCCGGGCGGTCGGCTCGGCCGGTTCCGGCTCGGGCTCGCGGCTCGGGCTCCGGCTCGGGCTCGGGCTCCGGCTCGGGCTCGGGCTCCGGCTCGGGCTCGGGCTCGGACTGGGCGGGTGCTGCGTCGGCACTGCCGATCACGGCGAGCTCGGCACCGACCTCGACGGTCTCGTCCTCGTTCGACCTTGATCTCGAGCAGCGTGCCGGCGACCGGGGAGGGGATCTCGGTGTCGACCTTGTCGGTGGAGACCTCCAGCAACGGCTCGTCGACCGCGACGTCGTCGCCGACCTGCTTGAGCCAGCGGGTGACGGTGCCCTCGGTGACCGACTCACCGAGCGCGGGCAGGGTCACCGAGGTGCCTGAGCCGCCACCGGAGTCACCCCCGGACTGGGCCGCCGGCTGCTTCTCGGCCGGCTCCGGTTCCGACTCGGGCTCCGGCTCCGGCTCCGGCTCGGGTTCGTCGCCGGACTCGTTGGGGTCGGGGTCACCGGCGTGGCGCGGTGCCTCCTCGGCCGACTCGTCGCCGGCTCGCGGCTCGTCGGACTCGGCGGGCTGCCGGCCTGCGCCGCCTCGTCGGCGGAGTCGGACTCCTCGGACCCGCCTGAGCCCTCGCCCTCCTCGCCGACGACGCACAGCTGGGCACCGACCTCGACGGTGTCGTCCTCCTCGGCGTTGATCTCGAGGAGCGTGCCGGCGACGGGCGAGGGGATCTCGGTGTCGACCTTGTCGGTGGAGACCTCCAGCAGCGGCTCGTCGACCGCGACCGTGTCGCCGACCTGCTTGAGCCAGCGGGTGACGGTGCCTTCGGTGACGGACTCGCCGAGCGCCGGGAGGTTCACGGGTGTCGACATGGTGGGCCTTTCGGTGATGGTGGAAGCGGCTGTTCGGGGGTCAGGAGTGGGCGTGCAGGGGCTTGCCGGCCAGCGCGAGGTGGGCCTCGCCGAGGGCCTCGTTCTGGGTGGGGTGGGCGTGGACCAGCGGTGCGACGTCCTCGGGGAAGGCGTCCCAGCCGGTGATCAGCTGGGCCTCGCCGATCAGCTCGCCGACCCGGCTGCCGACCAGGTGCACGCCGACCACCGGGCCGTCGACGACCCGGACCAGCTTGACGAAGCCCGGTGGTCTGCAGGATCTGGCTCTTGCCGTTGCCGGCGAGGTCGTAGGTCGAGCGTCTGCACCGCGTCGTCGCCGTACGACGCGCGTGCGGCGGCCTCGTCGATGCCGACCGAGGCGACCTCGGGCTCGCAGTAGGTGACCCGGGGGATCGTCGCCTCGTCGATCGGAGCCGGCGCCAGCCCGGCGATGTCCTCGGCCACGAAGATGCCCTGGGCGAAGCCGCGGTGGGCCAGCTGGAGCCCGGGCACGATGTCGCCGACGGCGTACACGCCCTCGACGCCGGTGCGGCAGCGCTCGTCGGTGGGCACGAAGCCGCGCTCGAGGCAGACGCCCTGCTCCTCGAAGCCGAGCCCGTCGGTGCGCGGGCCGCGACCCACCGCGACCAGCAGCAGGTCGGCGTCGAGGGTCTCGCCGCCCTGGAGCGTGACGTGCACCGCGTCGTCGTCGGCCTTCGCGCTCTCGAAGCGGGGTGCCGGTGCGGACGGTGATCCCGCGCTTGCGGAACGCCCGCTCGAGGGCCTTGGAGGACGCCTCGTCCTCGGCCGCGACCAGTCGGGGCAGGGCCTCGACGATGGTGACCTCGGCGCCGAAGGAGCGCCAGACGCTGGCGAACTCGCAGCCGATCACCCCGCCGCCGAGCACCACGACCGATGCGGGGACCTCGGGGAGTCGCAGCGCCTGCTCGGAGGTGAGCACGCGCCGGCCGTCGATCTCCAGGCCGGGCAGGCGTGCGGGGGTAGGAGCCGGTGGCCAGCACCAGGTGCGTGCCGGTGTACGACGTGCCGTCGACCTCGACGGTGCGCGGGCCGGTGAGCCGGCCCCTCGCCCTCGACCACGGTGATCCCGCGCGACTTGACCAGACCGGTGAGGCCCTTGAACAGCCGGGCGACCACGCCGTTCGGAGTAGGCCGTGACGCCGGGCATGTCGATGCCGTCGAGGGTGGCGCGCACGCCGAACGTCTCCGACTCGCGCGCCGCGTCGGCCACCTCGGCGGCGTGCAGCAGCGCCTTGGTGGGGATGCAGCCGACGTGCAGGCAGGTGCCGCCGAGCTTGATCCTTCTCGACCAGCGCGACGCTGAGCCCGAGCTGGGCGGCCCGCAGCGCGCAGGAGTAGCCCACCGGATCCGGCACCGAGGATCACCACGTCGAACTCGGCTGCCTGGGCCACTTCCTGGGCCACGTGGCCTCGTCGTCCTTCCGGGTGTCGGTGGCCCCCTGCGTTGCTGCGGGGGTCGGAGCGGGGATCCCCCTGCGGGGATCAGCCGGGCACGGGCCCGAGCGGTCCGTTCATCCTTGCACTATCCGAAGGCATGTCCGCAACCACCCGCAGCCGCCTGTCGGGCACACTTTTGCCGTGGGGATCCTCGACCGGTTCCGGCGCGGCCGCGCCGGCACCGCGGCGCCAGTCCGAGGCCGGGGACGAGGTGCACCTGCGCGAGTGGGCGCGCCGAACGCGAGGGCGTGGAGGGGTTCGTCGAGCCGCAGACCACCGTCTCGTCGTACACCCTCCTGCTGGTGGCCGTCGACGGGGAGTGGACCCGGCGCCGGGTGCCGTCGGTGCGCTGGGCGCACGACTTCTGCAACGGCCTGGGCATCCCGTCGTACGACGCGGCGCTGGTCGGGGTCCCGACCGGATGCGGGAGTACAACCGGCGCCAGCGCGGCGACAAGCCCAGGACGCCCCGGATCTACTGAGCCCTCGGCGCTGCTGGCTCGCGCGTGGTCGAGCACGTACTGCACCAGCGTCGCGACGCCGAAGCCGGTGGCGCCGGAGGGCACGTGGCCCCAAGGCCCGCCGCCGTTCCAGGCGGGTCCGGCGATGTCGATGTGGGCGAACGGCTTGTCGCCGACGAACATCAGGAACGCCGCGGCCCACGACGCGCTGCCGAAGCGCACCCAGTTGTGCTGCAGCAGGTCGGCGACCGTGGACTCGCTGCGCATCCGGTCGCGCATCTCGTCGAGCATCGGCAGGTGCCAGACCAGCTCGCCGGCCCGCTCGGCCGCCTGCTCGACCCGCGCGCACCATGTCGTCGTCGCCGAACAGCCCGGCGATCCGGTCGCCCAGGGCGACCACGCACGGCCCGGTCAGCGTGGAGATCTCCAGGATCGACGTCGGCCTCGGACTCCGCGGCCATCGCCAGCGCGTCGGCGAGCACCAGGCGGCCCTCGGCGTCGGTGTTCATCACCTCGACGGTCTGCCCGTCGTACATCGTCAGCACGTCTCCGGGGCGGTAGGAGCGCCCGGAGATCATGTTCTCGGCCATCGGCGCCCAGGTGGTGACCGCGACCGGGGCCTCCAGCTCGGCCAGGGCGTACGTCGCCGCGACGGCGGTGGCGGCGCCGGCCATGTCGTTCTTCATCGTGGCCATCGAGCCGCCGGGCTTGATGGTCAGGCCACCGGAGTCGTAGGTGATCCCCTTGCCGACGAGGGCGACGTGCGGCCGCCCTGCTTCGGGGCGTCCTTGGGGCGGTACTCCAGGCGCACCAGCCGGGGCGGGTTGTCCGAGCCCTGGCCGACGCCGAGGATGCCGCCGCAACCCAGGTCGGCCAGCTCGCCCTCGTCGAGCACGCTGACCTTGACGGCGACTTCTTGCGGGTGTCGATGCTGCGGACCCGCTCGGCCAGCTCGGCGGGGGGCAGCAGGTTGGGCGGGGTGTTGACCAGGTCGCGCACCAGGTCGGCGTACCGGCCCAGGATCTCGGCCTTGGCCAGCGCGCTCGGTGCAGTCCTTGCGGCGGGCCGCCTCGGAGAGGATCGCGACCTCGGAGACGCCGTCCTTGCTTCCTGCGAGCCGCCGAGCGGACGCCGGCGTAGGCGTAGCTGGCGCTGATGAACCCGTCGGCCACCGCGCCGATCTGCTCGGCGTCGGCGGCGGGCAGGGCGAGCGCGACGGAGGCGGCGTTGCCGACGTTGCGGGCCGCCGTACCGGCGGCACGGCGCAGCACCGCGGGCGTGACTGTCGGCGGCGGGACCGAGCCCGACCAGGACCAGGGAGCCGGCGGTGAGCGTGCCGGCCGGTGGGCACGCGGGCGCAGTCGCCGGCGGCGCCGGTGACCCCGACGCGAGGCGAGCAGCGGGCTGAACCGGCGGCCGTACGCCGCCGCGACCGGCTCGCCGCCGGGGGCGACCTGCGGGCCCTTGGGGTCGTTGGTCACCCCGACCACGACGACGTCGGCGCGGGTCTTGTCGGCGGCGCCCTTGCGCAAGGTGTAGGTGGTCATCGCTTCGCACTCTAAGCCGTCGTCGTGGCGCCCTCGTGCTGCGGTAGTTTGCCGGGCATGGCGCTGCTGCGATCCCCGCTCCACGACCGGCACGTCGCACTCGGCGCCAAGCTCGCGGAGTTCGGCGGCTGGGAGATGCCACTGGAGTACGCCGACGGCGGCGTCCTGCGCGAGCACGCGGCGGTGCGCGGCGCCGTCGGGCGTCTTCGACGTCTCCCACCTCGGCAAGGTGGTCGTCCGCGGCGCCGGTGCCCAGGACCTGGTGAACGCACCGCTGAGCAACGACCTCGAGCGGATCACGCCGGGCCGGGCGCAGTACACGCTGTGCTGCGACGACGCCACCGGGGGCATCGTCGACGACCTGATCGTCTACCTCCTCGACGACGACCACCTGCTGCTGGTGCCCAACGCGGCCAACTCCGCCGAGGTCGCGCGGCGGCTGGCGGCTGCGGCGCCGGACTCGGTCACCGTCACCGACCACCACACCACTCACGCGGTGCTCGCGGTGCAGGGTCCCCGCTCCGACGAGGTGCTCGACGCGGTCGGGCTGCCGTCGGGACACGGCTACATGAGCTTCGTGCAGGCCGAGCTACGACGGCGCCACCGGGTGGTCGTGCCGCAGTGGCTACACCGGCGAGCGCGGCTACGAGCTGGTCGTGCCCGACGCCGCGGCCGGTCCGCTCTGGGACGCGCTGATGAGCGCCGGTGCGGCGTACGACATCCGCGCCTGCGGCCTCGCGGCCCGCGACACCCTGCGCCTGGAGATGGGCTACCCGCTGCACGGGCAGGACCTCACCCTCGACCGGACCCCCAACCAGGCCGGCCTCGGCTGGGCGGTCGGGTGGAAGAAGCCCGCGTTCTGGGGCCGGTCGGCCCTGGTGGCCGAGCGTGAGACCGGGGCCACGATGCGACTGCGCGGCCTGGTGGCGACCGGGCGAGGCATCCCGCGGCCAGGGATGCGGGTGCTGCTCACCCGTGACTTCGTCGCCGGCGAGATCACGTCGGGCACCTTCTCGCCGACCCTGCGCAAGGGCGTCGCGCTCGCGATGCTCAACCACCAGGTCGAGGTCGGCGCCGAGGTCACCGTCGACGTCCGTGGCCGACCCGAGGTCTTCGTGGTCACCAAGCCGCCGTTCCTGCCGACCGACGTCAAGGAGTCCTGAGATGCCCGAGACCGACGCCGAGTCCTGGTGGTGGCGCCTGGACGCCGCCGACGGCTCCGAGGTGAGTCCCTCCGGCGGCCGCCAGGAGTTCCCCACGCGCAGCGACGCCGAGTCCTACGTCGGTGAGGAGTGGGCCGAGCTCGCCGAGCAGGGCGCCGCCTCGGTGACGCTGTTCGAGGGCAGTCGCGAGGTCTACGGCCCGATGAGCCTGTCCGCGGAGTGAGTCCGCGCGAGCGGCTGCTCGCCGAGCTCGCCGGGCGACTGCCCCGGACCGGCCACCCCCTCCGGGTCGCCGTGGACGGGATCACCGCCGCCGGCAAGTCGACCTTCGCCGCGGAGCTGCGCGAGGCCGTCGCCGCGACGGGGCGCCCGTCGAGGCACCTGTCGACCGACGATTACCACCACCGCCAGGCCCGGCGACGTGCCGACCCGGACCGGGCCCGTGGCTACTACCGCGACGCCTACGACCTCGAGACCTTCCGCCTGCGGGTGCTCGACCCGCTCGCTCCCCGCGGCGATCGCTGGGTGTTGCCGCGTCGCCACGACCTGGTCTCGGACGAGCTGCTCGACGGACCGGTCGAGCGGCTCGACCCGGGCTGCGTCGTCGTGGTGGACGGCAGCTTCTTGCAACGGCCCGTCCTGAGCGGTGCCTGGGACGTCGTGGTGTGGCTGGAGGTGAGCTTCGCCGCCGCCGTGGAGTCGCGCCGTACGACGAGATGAGGCGTTGATCGGAACGCCGGGCGAGGTGCGAGCGGCGTACCGCGACCGCTATCACGCGGCCTGTCGGATCTACCTGAGCGAGCGGGACCCGCGCGGCTCGGCCACGCACGTGGTCGACAACACCGACCTCGCCGACCCGAGACTCCTGCGCTGAGCCGGGGCTCAGTACCGCTCGGGCAGCTCCGCGCGCACCTTCAGCCGCGGCTTGGGCAGGCGCAGCGGGCGGATCTGGATGGCGCGCATGAAGGCGTAGAACCGCCAACCACGGGTCTCCTGGTCGGGGAAGCGCGTGGCCAGCTCGCGGGACAGTCGCAGGTTGAGCCAGATCGCGTCCAGGACGAGCAGCAGGATCGAGACGGCCCACAGCGTCTGGCTGGCGCGCGAGAGCGCGTCGACGCGGCTGAGCTGCATGACCATGATCAGCACGAGCACTGGCAGCAGGTACTCCATGAAGGAGATCCGGACGTCGATGTAGTCGCGCACGAAGCGTCGTACCGGGCCCTTGTCGCGCTCCATCAGGTAGCGCTCGTCGCCCGCCTTCATGCCGGCACGCATCTTGGCGTTCGACTCGGTCTGGCGCTCGCGCAGCAGCTTCTTGGCCGCCTTCTTGTCCATCCCCTGGCGGGCACGCTCCTTGGCGGCCGCCTGCGCGTCCTTGCGGGTGGGGGTGGCGCGCCCCTTGCCCCCGACCTTCTCGATGGTGGGGGTGGAGGTCTGCTTCTCGCTACGGCCGAACACGCCCCCACCATAACCGCGCACCCGGCGCACGGGGACCGAGATCGCGCTGAAGGGGGCTCGAAGCGACCCCTGGGAAGGAACCAACCCGACGGGTCACCCGTTGACCTCGTAGGTTGGGAGGTGCCGCCCGGGTTGGCAATGGGGAAGACTGGCGGCCAACTTCTGCACCCGCAACGAAAGAGGGACCACCCGATGGGCCTGTGGCAGCGCTTCACGATGATCTTCAAGACCAAGGCGAACAAGGCTCTCGACCGTGCCGAGGACCCGCGCGAGACCCTCGACTACAGCTACCAGCGCCAGCTCGACATGCTCACCAAGGTCCGCCGGGGCGTCGCCGACGTGGCGACCAGCCGCAAGCGGGTGGAGATGCAGCTCACCCAGCTCACCAGCCAGCAGACGAAGCTCGGTGAGCAGGCCCAGAAGGCGATCGACATGGGTCGTGAGGACCTTGCCCGCGAGGCGCTGACCCGCAAGTCGGGGCTGAACGCGCAGGTCACCGACCTCCAGGCCCAGGTGGCCCAGCTCCAGGGCGAGGAGGAGAAGCTGCACCGGTGCCTCCCGCCAGCTGCAGACCAAGGTGGACTCCTTCCGCACCCGGAAGGAGACGATCAAGGCCACCTACACGGCCGCCGAGGCGCAGACCAAGATCAACGAGGCCTTCTCCGGCATCGGTGGCGAGATGGGTGACGTCGGGGCGGCCATCCAGCGCGCCGAGGACAAGACGGCGCAGATGCAGGCCCGCTCCGGTGCGATCGACGAGCTGCTCGCGTCGGGCGCTCTGGACGACTCCTCGTCGCTGAACAGCGGCGACGACATCTCGCGTGAGCTCGAGGCGATGAGCTCGCAGTCCGACGTCGAGGACGAGCTGGCCGCGCTCAAGGCCGGCAAGACCGGCCAGGGCGGGACCTGCCGGCCGCCTCCGAGACGCCGGCGATCGACGCGCCCTCCGCCGAGCCGACCCTCGACGCCCAGTCCGAGGAGAGCACCACCCCCAAGCCCACGACGTCCGACTGAACCAGGAGCGCCAGATCACCATGAGCCGGAACCGATTCGTCCAGGACCGCGGCCTCACCGTCCGCATGACGACGGTGCTGTTCCTGCTCGGAGCACTGTTCGTGGTGTTCATGGTGGTGCTGATGTACGTCGGCTACGCCTTCGGCGGCGCGCCGCTCGTCGTGCTCGTGGGGCTGGCGGGCTCGGCCTCGCGTGGTGGCAGTGGTTCTCCTCGGACAAGCTCGCGCTCAAGGCGATGCGGGCCCGGGTGGTGAGCGCCGAGCAGGCCCCCGAGCTGCACGGCATGATCGACCGGCTGTGCACGCTGGCGGACATGCCCAAGCCGAGGGTGGCGATCGCCGACACGGCGCTGCCCAACGCCTTCGCGACCGGTCGTTCGCCCGAGCACTCCGCGGTCTGCGTCACCACCGGGATCCTCAACACGCTCACCGCCGAGGAGCTCGAGGGCGTGCTCGCCCACGAGCTGTCCCACGTCGCCCACCGCGACGTGCTGGTGATGACGGTGGCCTCGTCGGCCGGCGTGATCGCCGGCATGGTCACCAACGGCGCGCAGTACGGCTTCCTCTTCGGTGGCGGGTACGGCGGGGGCTACGGCGGTCGGCGGTCGCGGGTTCGGCGGCGGGGGCAACAACGACAACGACAACGACGGCCCGGGGTTCGCGGTGGCGCTGATCGCGGCCCTCGTGGTCAGCCTGGTCGTGTACGCCGTGAGCTTCGTGCTGACCCGGATGCTCTCGCGCTACCGCGAGCTGTGCGCCGACCGCAGCGGCGCGCTGCTGACCCAGAAGCCGGCCGCGCTGGCCAGCGCGCTGGTGAAGATCTCCGGTGAGGTCGCGGCCACGCCGCAGAAGGACCTGCGCGAGGTGGCCTCGATGAACGCCTTCTTCATCGCCCCGGCGATCAAGGGTGTCTCGATGCGCACCATCACCTCCACCCACCCGTCCCTGGAGCAGCGGCTCGAGGAGCTCTCGAAGGTCGCCGCCGAGCTGGGCCGACCCTTCGACGGCGGCTTCCTGCCCCCGTCGCAGCAGATCTGAGCCGCTCGTATGCCGGGAGCACCCGGACCGTCAGCACCGCACGACCGAGGAGAGAAGTCGATGGGCTTGTGGTCCACCCTGACCGGGCGCTCGGAGCCACCCGAGCCGCGGCTGGACAGCCTGTTCGCGGTGCCCGGGGCCTCCGATCACGCTGCAGAGCGCGATGGACATCGTACCCCACCGGGGTCGGCGCGGTCTGCTACCGCCAGGCCGAGGGCCCGGCGTTCCTCGAGGCCGAGGCCCGGCTGGTGGACTTTCTCGACTCCGACGAGGGTCCCGACGTCGAGCGCACCAACGACGGCTTCGGGTTCACCTGGCTGGTCGTGCGCACCGAGCCCGCCGGAGCCCAGGCCGACATGGGGTCGCTGTGCACGGACCTGCACGCGGTCAACTCGGCCCTGCAGGACGACGGCTTCGCCCGCGGCCTGCTCTGCTCGGTCTTCGGCTTCCGCACCGCGAGCGCGCAGCCGCTCGGGCATCGTCTACCGCTACACCACCGGCAGCTTCTATCCCTTCGCCCCCACCGGCAACCGCCAGCGTGACCAGCTCCTCGAGATGCAGGTGCGCACCCAGCTCACCAACGAGGTCCCGCTCGAGGCCGACACCGCCAAGTGGATGCCGGTCTGGGACTGCCCCGTCCTCCAACCCTGACCGGGCAGGTTTTCACGGCTCAGGGCTCTGACCGGGCAGGTTTTCACGGCTCAGCGCGCTGACCGGGCACGTTTTCACGCCGAATCCAGGTCGACAGCCCTGGCTCGCCACCAGCAGGATTCGCTGATGTGGGACAGATCAGCATCCGGCAGGCCACCGAGGACGACGCCGCCGACCTGCTCGAGCTCTGGTCCACGGCGGCCGAGAACGACAGCCGACCCACCGATACCGCGTCGGCTCTCGTCCAGCTCCTGCGGCGAGACCCGGAGGCGACGTTGCTGGCCACGACGCCCGAACGGATCGTGGGCTCGGTCATCGTCGGCTGGGACGGTTGGCGCGCGCACCTGTACCGGCTCGCGGTGGCACCCGACGTACGTCGTCAGGGTGTGGCGAGGCGACTGCTGGACGCTGCGGAGCGGCGCCTTCGCACGCTCGGAGCGACCCGGATCGACGCAATGGTGCTCGACCCGAACACGCTCGGGCACGCCGTCTGGAACGCGTCCGGCTTCCACCGCCAGGACGACTGGAGCCGGTGGATCAAGTCTCTGCGGTGACCGCCCGCTCCTGGCGGCGCAAAGCCTGCTCGGCGAGGGCCTGCTGGTCATGACGCACAGAGAACACGCTGTTCCCGACCGCGATCAGGACCATCAGCACGATCAGCCCCCAGAACAGCCACTCCGGCCAGTCCAGGCCCTCGACGAGCTCCCACGTCTCCTTGGCTGCGATCAGGAGCCCGCCGATCCCGACGTACAGCCAACCGCGCGCCTTGTTCACGAACGCCGTGAGCGTGGCTATCTCGGCCCGGCTCAGGCTCTCCAGCAAGGACTGCTGGACGCGTTCGCGCTGGCGGTGTCGTAACCACCAGGCGACCGGAGGCAGCAGCCACCACCACCGTGACGGTGGTGGGAGCGGCGGCAGGCTGTGCATCTTCTCCCGCAGCCGATCGACCTCGACATCCTCCTCGTTGAGCTCGAGGACGGCCTGGTAGAGAGGCCCGACGACCAGCAGCCAGGCTCCCAGGAACCCGGCCCAGAGGATCAGCTCATGCATGGGCGGCAGGCTATGCGTGAAAAGCTGCCCGGTCAGCGCGCTGGAGTGTGAAAAGCTGCCCGGTCAGCGCGCTGGAGCGTGAAAAAGTGCCCGGTCAGCGTCAGTCGCGGTGGCTCTTGCCCGGCAGGTCGAGCATCCGCTGCAGGGCGATGCCGGCCCAGTGCTCGGTCTCGGGATCCACGTCGATCACGTTGACCACCTCGCCCTTGACCAGCGACTCCATCGCCCAGACGAGGTGCGGCAGGTCGATGCGGTTCATCGTCGAGCAGTAGCAGACCGTCTTGTCCAAGAACATGATCCGTTGATCCGGGTGGGCCGCCGCGAGGCGCTTGACCAGGTTGAGCTCGGTCCCGATCGCCCAGACCGAGCCGGCCGGTGCGGCCTCGACGGTCTTGATGATGAACTCCGTCGAGCCGACCAGGTCGGCCTTCAGCACCACCTCGTGCCGGCACTCCGGGTGCACGAGGATCCTCACCTCGGGGACCTCGGCCCGGATCTTGTCCACCACCTCGGCGGAGAAGCGCCCATGCACCGAGCAGTGCCCCTGCCACAGGATCATCCGGGCCGCGCGGACCTGCTCCCGGGTGAGCCCGCCGTCGGGGCGGTGCGGGTTCCAGACCACGCACTCCTCGAGCGAGAGGCCCATCTCCAGCACCGCGGTGTTGCGACCCAGGTGCTGGTCGGGCAGGAAGAGCACCTTCGTGTCGGGTCCGCGCTGGTCGTAGGCCCACTCCAGGGAGGCCCGGGCGTTGGACGAGGTGCAGACGGTGCCGTCGTGCCGTCCGCAGAAGGCCTTGATGTCGGCGGAGGAGTTCATGTAGGTCACGGGTACGACGGACTCGGCCACGCCGGCGTCGACCAGGGAGTCCCAGGCGTCCTCGACCTGGGCCAGGCGGGCCATGTCGGCCATCGAGCAGCCGGCCGCCAGATCGGGCAGGATCACCTTCTGCCCGGGCGCGGTCAGGATGTCGGCGGACTCGGCCATGAAGTGCACTCCGCAGAAGACGACGTACTCCGCATCCGGGCGAGCAGCGGCGTCGCGGGCGAGCTTGAAGGAGTCACCGGTGACGTCGGCGAACTGGATCACCTCGTCGCGCTGGTAGTGGTGGCCCAGCACGAACACCCGCTCGCCGAGGGCGGCCTTGGCCGCCCGGGCGCGAGCCACCAGCTCCGGGTCGGAAGCGGCCGGCAGATCACCGGGGCAGTCGACGCCGCGCTCGGAGCCGGAGTCGGTGCCTCGGCCGAGTGGGAGGAGCGGAAGGTCGACTGTCGTCATGACAAGAAGTATCGCACGACGGTCCTCGGATGCGTCCGGACGCCGAGAGTTCCTTACGATGATCCGGTGAGTCTCGCCCTGCGCACCGCTCCGCCGCTCTCGCGGCGCGCGCTGGCGGTCTGGGTCGTCGGGCTGCTGGTCTACCTGCTCGCCGTCTTCCACCGTTCCTCGCTCGCCGTCGCCGGCCTGGTGGCGGCCGACCGGTTCGACATCGGTGCGTCCCAGCTCGCGACGTTCACCATGCTCCAGCTGCTCGTGTACGCCGGCATGCAGATCCCGGTCGGCCTGCTGGTCGACCGCTTCGGCTCGCGTGCGGTGCTGCTGGTCGGCGCCACCACCCTGACCCTGGCCCAGAGCGGCTTCGCCTTCGCCGACTCCTACGGCTGGGCGTTGCTGGCCCGGCTGTTCGTCGGGATGGGCGATGCGATGACGTTCATCTGCGTGCTGCGCCTGGTCAACACCTGGTTCGCGCCCCGGCGCGTGCCGATCATCACCCAGCTGACCGGCGTGATCGGCCAGTCCGGGGCGATCATCGCCGCCATCCCGATGACCTACGCGTTGTCCCACCTGGGCTGGACAAGAGCTACCTGCTGGCCGCTTCGTTCGGCATCGTGCTCGTGGTGGCGCTGCTGGCGGTGGTCCACGACGCGCCCGGGAGCCGCAACCTGCGCGGTCCCAGCATGTCGCCCGTCGGACATCCGAGGGAGCCTGGCCCGCTCGTGGCGCCACCCGGGCACCCGGCTCGGCTTCTGGATGCACTTCAGCACCCAGTTCTCCGCCACCACCCTCGGCCTGCTCTGGGGCTACCCGTTCTTCGTGCGAGGAGAGGGCCAGAGTCCCGCCGGCGCGGGCGTCCTGCTGACGATCATGGTGGTCGCGGTGATGAGCGCCGGGCCCGTCCTGGGCTGGCGGATCACCGTGCAACCGTGGCACCGCTCCACCCTGGTGCTCTCGATCATCGCCGGCGATCGTCGCGATGTGGACGGTGGTGCTCGCTTGGCCCGGCGACGCGCCGTTCTGGCTGCTGGTGCTGCTGGTCGTGGTCACCGGGGTCGGCGGACCGGCCTCGATGATCGGCTTCGACCTCGGGCGCACGTCGAACCCGCCCGAGCGGCTGGCCAGCGCCACCGGGATCATCAACCAGGGCGGCTTCCTGGCCAGCCTCGTGCTGGTGGTGGCGATCGGGGTGATCCTCGACTGGCGCACGCCGGGCGGGTCTCGAACGCCTACACCGCCGGCGCGTTCCGCTGGGCGATGAGCTTCCAGTACCTGCTGTGGGCGATCGGGTTGGTCCAGATCTGGCGCTACCGGCGCCGTGCCCGGGCCCGGATCCTGGCTCGACGACCCCGGTCTGGAGCTGTTCCGCACCGGGGAGCACGTCACGGACTGAGCCGGACGGGTGGGCCGGTCCGTGGGCTGCGCGACGGGGGGCTGGCCCGACAGGGGGTCGCGCGATCGGCAATGGTGCCGGTGTGGGCCCGGTGCCGCTGGTTCCGGCTGCTCGGGCTCGACGTGTCGTGCTCACCCGCGGCACCGAGCCGGACGGGCTGTACGGCGCCATCCCGGCTCGTCGCCGCCCTGACCTCGACCCCGGCGTCCGGCCCGGGTCGGTCCCGAGCACGGCCGGCTGACCCGCGACACCTGGACCTCCTCGCACGCACCGGCCGAGGGTGGTTCGACCACGAGCTGACGGGGTCCGGGTCTACAGCAGCGCCCCGTGATGGATGTACGGCGCCGGCGGCTTCATCCCGCGCAGGACGAGATAGCCCTGGTGGTGCAGGTCCAGCCGGGCGGCCAGCCCGACGTCGATGGCCCACTCGTTGGCGGCCGTGAGGTGGCGCAGGGCGACGTGCTCGTCGGGGGGTGCCGACGCCAGGCACTCCCACAGCAGGCGGGTCGCCGTACGCAGGTCGGTCGCGGCGAGCAGGGCGGGGACCCCGCGGGGGTCGACGTAGGCGTACCCCGAGCCCGCGGGCCGGTCGGTCACCAGCAGCCGCAGGGATGCGGCGAGCACCTCGTGGTCGGGCCCGTGGGCCGCGCCCCGCGCGCGCCGGTCGACGGAGTCCATCAGGTCGCGGTCACCGATGCTGCCCTCGCGCACGTGATCGACCACCGGGATCGCCGAGCGGTCCACCACCCCCGTCATCGCCAGCTGCGGGTGCAGGTGGAAGCCGGTCGAGCGGTACCGGCGCACGGCTCGGGGATCGTCGGAGGAGGCCAGCATCGCCCGCAGGCACCCCTTGCCGTAGTCCTCGGTCACCGCCTGCAGCGCCTTGCCGACGCCCCGCCCCTGCAGTCCGGGCCGCACGGCGAAGGTCGAGAGCAACCACATCAGCTCGCGCTTGAGGGAGACGGTGAAGCCGACCATCACCTCACCGTCCTCCGCCACCCAGCAACCGCCCGGATCGGTGCCGAGGACGTGCGCGGTGCGGGTCGTCCAGCGTCCCGCGGCGACGGGATCGCGTGGTGTCGGCGGGGGCATCCCGGGGATCGGGTGGCCCAGGTCACCTCCAGGAACGCCTGCGAGGAGAGCCGTTCGGCCTCGGGGAGGTCATCGATGCGCATCGGTCTGATCCGCACCCCGCTCATGGGCCGCCACGGTAGTGGCTACGTTGGATCGATGCGGATCGTCGTAGCACCGGACAAGTTCGCCGGCACCCTGTCGGCGGTCGAGGCGTCGCGTGCGATCTGCGCGGGCTGGCGGCGTCACGCTCCCGACGACGAGCTGGTCTCGGTGCCGATGTGCGACGGGGGCCCCGGGTTCGTCGACGTGCTGCACGAGGCGCTCGGGGGCGAGCTGCTCGCCGTCACCGTCTCCGGTCCGTACGACGACCCGGTGCCCGCCATGGTGCTGCGGGTCGGCGACACGGCGTACGTCGAGTCGGCGCAGGCGGTCGGGCTCGACCTCACCCCGGCCGCCCTGCGCCAGCCCGAGCTGGCCACCAGCTGCGGGGTCGGTGAGCTGATCCGGGAGGCGGTCGAGTCCGGAGCGAGGCGGATCGTGGTCGGGCTCGGCGGCAGCGCCACCAACGACGGTGGGGCAGGCCTGCTGGCCGCGCTGGGCGCGACCTCGACCGGCGGCGCCCTCGACGCCGGGCCGGGCGGGCCTCGCCGGGATCGGCGCGGTCGACCTGGAGCCGGCCCGGCGGGTGGTCGCGGGGGTCGAGCTGGTGCTGGCCAGCGACGTGGACAGCCCGCTGACCGGCCTGCTCGGCGCCACCAAGAACTTCGGGGCGCAGAAGGGCCTGCCCGAGGACCGGCTGCTGGCCGTCGACGGGCTGCTCGAGCAGCTCGCGCGGGCCACTGACGCCTTCGAGGCCGCTCAGAAGGGAGCTGGGGCCGCCGGGGGGATCGGGTTCGCGCTGCTGCTGCTCGGGGCCACCCGCGAGCCCGGTGTCGGGATGGTCGCAAAGGCGGTCGGGCTGGGCGAGCAGGCCCGCCTCTGCGACCTGCTGGTCACGGGGGAGGGCGCCTTCGACTTCTCCTCGCGGGCCGGCAAGGTGCCCTACGGCGTGGCCGAGGTGGCCGCCCACGCGCTGCGTCCCTGCATCGTGCTGGCCGGTGACGTGCTGGTCGGAGCACGCGAGATGCGGGCGCTCGGCGTCGAGTCGGCGTACTCGTTGGTCGAGCTGGTGGGGGAGGAGCGGGCCTTCGCCGATCCGGCGGGCAGCCTGAGCGCCCTCGCCGAGCGGGTCGCCCGCACCTGGTCGCGCTGACGGCCCCGGACCTCCCGACCGCACTGCCCACGGGGTGGGCGAGGAATAACCGGCCCTGTGCGAGGATTGGACCCATCAGACCACCGCACCGACACGTCTGGGGAGTTGCACCATGACCGAGCAGGTCGAGACCACCACTGAGCACCGCACCGACGGGATCAACCTGAGCGCGGGCGCCGCGACCAAGGTGCGGACCCTGCTCGAGCAGGAGGGCCGCGACGACCTGGCCCTGCGCATCGCCGTCCAGCCCGGCGGCTGCTCCGGCCTTCGCTACCAGCTGTTCTTCGACGAGCGCAGCCTCGACGGTGACGTCGTCACCGACTTCGACGGCGTCGGCGTCGTCGTCGACCGGATGAGCGTGCCGTACCTCAACGGCGCCAGCATCGACTTCGTCGACACCATCGAGAAGCAGGGCTTCACCATCGACAACCCCAACGCCACCGGTTCCTGCGCCTGCGGCGACTCCTTCCACTGATCGCACCGGCACCCCGCACCGGCGCCCGGACCCCGTGAGGGTCCGGGCGTTCGTGCGTCCCGGGCCGCTGGGTAGGGTTCGGCGCGAGGCGCACGCGGCACCTGGGTCGGCGAGGGCGCCGACCACCTTCGACCGAACGGACCCCATGTCACTGCTGATCGCCGGTTCCATCGCGACCGACCACCTGATGACCTTCGGGGGCAAGTTCTCCGACTCGCTGGTCGTCGAGGAGCTGGACAAGCTCTCGGTGTCGTTCCTGGTCGACGACCTGGAGATCCGTCGTGGCGGCTGCGGTCCGAACATCTGCTTCGGCCTCGCCCGTCTGGGTGTCACGCCGGTCCTGGTCGGGGCGGCGGGCGACGACTTCGCCGAGTACCGCTCGTGGCTGGAGCGGCACGGGGTCGACTGCGACTCGGTTCGGATCTCGGAGACCGCCCACACGGCTCGGTTCGTGTGCACCACCGACACCACCATGGCCCAGTTCGCCTCGTTCTACCCGGGCGCGATGAGCGAGGCGCGACTCGATCGAGCTCGCCCCGATCGTCGGCCCGGGTCGGCGCGCCGTCGTACGTGCTGGTCGGGCCGGACGACCCCGACGGGATGCTGCGCCACACCCGCGAGTGTTGCAGCGCGGCTACCCGTTCGTCGTCGGACCCCGGCCAGCAGCTCGCGTTCAGCGATGGGGAGCTGATCCGCGAGCTCGTCGACGGCGCGGCGATCCTGTTCAGCAACGAGTACGAGTCGCACCTGATCGAGCAGAAGACCGGGTGGAGCGCCGAGGAGATCCTCGACCGCGTCGCGATCCAGGTGACGACGCTCGGCAAGGACGGCGCCCGGGTCGAGCGCCGCGGCGAGGAGCCGATCGTGGTCACGGCCTGCCTGGTCGAGGCCGTGGAGCCGACCGGGGTCGGCGACGCCTTCCGGGCCGGGTTCCTGGCCGCCCTGTCCTGGGAGCTCGGACTCGAGCGGGCCGCGCAGGTCGGCTCCACGCTGGCGGCGTACGTCGTGGAGACGGTGGGCACCCAGGAGTACTCGTTCACGACCGCGCAGTTCCTCGACCGCTTCCGCTCGACGTACGGCGACGCAGCCTCCGCGGAGGTCCAGCAGCACCTCGGCTGACGACTCGTCAGGAGAGCCGGCGCACCACCTGGATCGCGACACCGTCGGCGGCGGTCTGCTCCCCGGCGTACTCCTGAGCGCGCATGCGGCACCACGCCGGTACGTCGAAGCGCGCGGCGGCGTCGTCGGAGGCGACCCCGATCAGGGCCCCGACCGCCACGTCGGCGAGGTGCCGGGCCAGCTCGATCACCGGCAGCGGGCAGGGCATGCCCCGGCAGTCGAGCACCAGTGCCGGCGGTCGCTGAGGCGGTGGCTGAGGGGAGCCGGTCATGGCAGGCCGATCTCCGCGCGCAGCCGGGCGACCACGTCCGGCAGGACCGCGCAGAAGCGCTCGACCTCGTCCTCGGTGGTCTCGCGGGTCAGGGAGACCCGCACGTTGCCGTGGGTCAGCGCCCCCATCGCGGCGAGCACGTGGCTCGGCTCGAGGGTGCTCGCCGTGCACGCCGATCCGCTGGCGACACCGAACCCGAGCCGGTCCAGCTCGCTGACCAGGGCCTCGCCGTCGAGGTAGAGGCAGGAGAACGTCACCAGGTGCGGCAGCCGGTCGAGCGGGTCGCCGACGACCTCGATGTCCGGCACGGCGTCTGCCGCGCGCCGGATCCGGTCGACCAGCCGCGTGCTGGCGAGCGCCGTGCTCCTCGGCCTCGTCGACGACGGCGCGCAGCGCTGCTGCGGCGGCGAGGGCGGCCGGGACGTTCTCGAACCCGGTGGCCCGCTCGTCGACGCGGTCGTCGACCGGGCCAGGGGCTGCGCCAGCGGGCGCCCTTGCGCACGAGCAGCACGTCCGACGCCCGGCGCGGCCCGCCCCACTTGTGCGCGGACCCGGCCGCGGCGGACCAGCCGTCGGGCAGCGGGAGCCGGCCGATCAGCGGCGCAGGCGTCGGTGAAGACGGGTACGCCGAGCGCCGCGCGCCTGCGCCACCGGCTGCACGGTGCCGACCTCGTGGTTGGCCGCCTGGACGGCCAGCACCGCCGCGCCCGTGGCGGCGAGGTCCGCCACCGCGACGCGACCCTGCGCGGTCGACCGGCACCGAGGTCACCCGGCCGCCGCGCGCCTCGTGCCAGCGGCCGGCGTGCAGCACCGCGGAGTGCTCGACGGCTGGGTGGGCCAGGAGGTCGCCGCGCCGCGCGGCGCCGGCGAGCAGCCCCAGCACCCCCGCGTGCACGGCGTGGGTGCCGCTGGGCACGAAGCTGACCTCGTCGGGGCGCACGCCCAGGCAGCTCGGCCACGACCTCCCGCGCGTTGTCCAGCAGCAGCCGCGCCGAGCGGGCCTCGCGGTGCAGGCGTCGCGGATCGGCGTACCCCTGGTCCGAGGGCGGCGAGGAGCACCTCCCGCGCCGCCGGGTGCAGCGGCTCGGAGGACGCCGCGTCGAGATAGGTCACAACCTGGACAACCTTTCCACTCGCGACACCCACCACCCCGTCGGAGGTGGGCCTCCAGTAGTAGTGTCTCGCCTTGAGAAGAATGCTTGTTCGTGGCGACGAAAGAGGTCTCCTTCGTGGGTCAGCAGACTCCCCGGCAGGCATCCCGGCGTACCTCGGGTCCACGCCGGGTCGCTCGTAGTGCGGCACTCGCACTCGTGCGGTCTTGTCGGTCTCGTGGCCCTGAGCGGCTGCTCGGCCGAGGGCAAGAACCAGTTCGAACGCCTGGCGATGCCGGCGCCGCGCACCGTGGAGGCCCAGGCGATCTACGACCTGTGGCACTGGGCCTGGCTCGTGGCGATCATCATCGGCGTCATCGTGTGGGGCCTGATCGGCCTACGCCGTGATCCACTTCCGGCGTCGCAGCGACGACGAGATCCCGGTGCAGACCCGCTACAACCTGCCGATCGAGATCTTCTACACCGTCGCGCCGGTGATGATCGTGATCGTCTTCTTCTTCTTCACCCTCAAGGCCCAGGAGGAGGTGCTGCCGGCCGACAGCGCGACCGTCGCACCGGACTCCAAGATCCTGGTCGTGGGCCAGCGTTGGTCGTGGACGTTCAACTACACCGACGCCGTGGACGGCAAGACGGTCTACGACGTGGGCACCACCGCCGACTTCCCCACGCTCTGGCTGCCGGTCGACAAGCAGATCCGCTTCGACCTGTACTCCCCGGACGTGATCCACTCGTTCTGGGTGCCGGCCTTCTTGTTCAAGATGGACGTCGTGCCCGGGCGCGACAACCACTTCACGCTCACGCCCGACCGCAAGGGCACGTACGTCGGCAAGTGCGCCGAGCTGTGCGGCACCTACCACTCGCGCATGCTGTTCAACGTCAAGGTGGTCTCCGAGTCCGACTACCAGGCGCACCTGAAGGACCTCGAGGCCCAGGGCAACGTCGGGGTCGCGAAGGGCACGACGTACAACAACCGGCAACCCGGACTAGAGACCGAAGGCGGCGGGGAGCAGTGACCACCGAAAGCATCGACCCGCGCCTGGGCACCGCCCGGGTGGCGGACACCCGGGCGCCGGCGCGTCCACTCGGGCAGAAGATCGTCAAGGTCCTCACCACGACCGACCACAAGGTGATCGGCAACCTGTACTTCGTGACCACGTTCGCGTGGTTCATGATCGGCGGGATCCTGGCGCTGCTGATCCGCTCGGAGCTGGCCTTCCCCGGCAGCCAGCTGGTCAGTGACGAGACCTACAACCAGCTCTTCACGATGCACGGCACGATCATGCTGCTGCTGTTCGCGACACCGCTCTTCTTCGGGTTCGGCAACGCGATCATGCCGTTGCAGATCGGCTCCCCGGACGTGGCGTTCCCGCGGCTGAACATGTTCAGCTACTGGCTCTACCTGTTCGGCAGCCTGATCGTGGGCGCCGGGTTCATCGTGCCCGGGGGAGCGGCCGACTTCGGCTGGTTCGCCTACTCGCCGCTCTCGAGCCAGATCTACTCGCCCGGTGTGGGCGGTGACCTGTGGGTGATGGGGCTGTGGATGGCCGGTATCGGCACCATCCTCGGCGCCGTCAACTTCATCACCACGATCATCTGCATGCGCGCACCCGGCATGACGATGTTCCGGCTGCCGATCTTCGTGTGGAACACGCTGGTCACCAGCCTGCTGGTGCTGATCGCGTTCCCGATCTTCGGTGGCGCGCTCCTCTCGCTCGAGGCCGACCGCAAGCTCGGGGCCCACGTCTTCGACTCCGTGCACGGTGGCGCGATCTTGTGGCAGCACCTGTTCTGGTTCTTCGGCCACCCCGAGGTCTACATCATCGCTCTGCCGTTCTTCGGGATCGTGACCGAGATCTTCCCGGTCTTCAGCCGCAAGCCGCTCTTCGGCTACGTCGGCCTGGTCGCGGCGACGCTCGGCATCGCCATCCTCTCCGTCGCCGTGTGGGCCCACCACATGTTCGTCACCGGAGCGGTCAACCTGCCGTTCTTCGCCGGCATGACGTTCCTGATCGCGGTGCCGACCGGAGTCAAGTTCTTCAACTGGATAGGCACGATGTGGGGGGGATCCATATCCATGGACACCCCCATGCTCTGGGCCGTCGGCTTCTTGACCACCTTCTTGTTCGGTGGCCTGACCGGAGTGATCCTGGCCTCGCCGCCGCTCGACTTCCACGTCTCCGACTCCTACTTCGTGGTCGCGCACTTCCACTACGTCGTCTTCGGCACCGTGGTGTTCGCGATGTTCGCCGGGTTCTACTTCTGGTGGCCCAAGCTGACCGGTCGGATGCTCGACGAACGTTTGGGCAAGATCCACTTCTGGCTGCTGTTCATCGGCTTCCACACCACGTTCCTGGTCCAGCACTGGCTGGGTGTCGAGGGCATGCCTCGCCGCTACGCCGACTACCTGCCCAGTGACGGCTGGACGACGCTCAACCAGGTCTCCACCGTCGGTGCCTTCCTGCTGGCCTCCTCGACGCTGCCGTTCCTGTGGAACGTCTACAAGACGATGTCGGCACCGTTGGTCACCGTCGACGACCCGTGGGGCTGGGGACGGTCGCTGGAGTGGGCGACGAGCTGCCCGCCGCCGCGGCACAACTTCGTGACCATCCCGAGGATCCGTTCGGAGTCGCCGGCCTTCGACCTGCACCACCCCGAGATCGCTGCCCTCGAGCTCGAGGAGAACGGCGAGATGCAGGACAATCACGGCTTCTCCGACGCACCCGACACCGACAACCGGGCCGAGGTGCTCCGCGAGCGGATGGGCGACCAGGGCAAGGCCATCCCCGACGAGGGGCTCGACATCGACAGGGGCACCGACCGATGAAGGTGGAGGCGTGGATCTTCGCGATCTGCACGATCTTCCTGGTCGTCGTCACCCCGGCGTACTGGTTCGCGACCGACACCAGCCGCACCGGTGGTGACTGGACCGGGACGTCCGCGCTCGTGATGACCGGGCTGCTGACCCTGATGGTGACCATCTACCTCAGCGTCAACGCCAAGAAGCTCGGACCCCGACCGGAGGACCGCAAGGACGCCGAGATCGCGGACGGTGCCGGCGAGCTCGGCTTCTTCCCGCCGTACTCCTGGTGGCCGCTGTGGTGCGGCATGACCTTCGGCTCGATCGTGCTCGGTGTCGTGTTCGGTTGGTGGCTGGTGATCATCGGAGCGATCTTCGGCGTGCTCACCCTCAGCGGCTGGGTCTATGAGTTCTACCGGGGAGTGCACGCTCACTGAGCCTGTCCCTGGGGCGTTCCGGATCACTGGGAACGCCGACCAGGAGCACGCGGCGGGGCCCAACATTTCGGGTACGTCACAGTTTCGAGACCCCGGACTCTCGATGCACGGATCCGTTGGGATCGGTTGTTAGGCTGCGCACGCAGCCACACCACTATGTCTTGGGAGACCCTTGATGCCCGCTCCGACCCGTCCAGCCCTCAACCGGGCCCTCCTCGGCGTTGCCGCGGCGGCGCTGACGGTTCCGGCCCTGGCCTCGTGCGCCGGAATCGGTGGTAGCGACGTCGCACCCCAGAGCTCGAGCGGGACCGGCAAGACGTCCGAGAAGGACGTGGCCAAGACGTCCGCCGTGCAGGTCTCCGCCAACGTCGCCAGCGATGCGACGGATGTCCGGGTCAACCGCAACGTGCAGGTCAGTGCCACTGAGGGCACCCTGCGCACGGTTCAGGTGCGCACGCTCAAGGGCGTGGAGGTCAAGGGTGCTCTCAACGCCGACCGCACCAAGTGGGTCGCCTCGGACCGGCTCGACTCCGGCCGGAAGTACCAGATCAGCGCCGTCGCCGCCGACGCCAGCGGGCTGGCCAAGGACTTCTCGTCGCGCTTCGACACGACGACCTTGAGCAAGGACGAGCAGACCTACCCCAACGTCTATCCGCAGGCCGGCGCCGAGGTGGGGGTGGGGATGCCGATCTCGGTGACGTTCACCGACCCGGTGAGCGATCGCAAGCGCTTCGAGCAGCACATGCACGTGACGACCACGGGCAACCAGAAGGGCGCCTGGCACTGGATCGACGACAAGACGGCGCACTACCGGCCCAAGGCGTACTGGAAGGCCAACACCAAGGTCAACGTCGATCTCGACCTCAAGAACGTGTCGGCCGGTGACGGCATCTACGGCCAGATCAGCCGCAAGTACTCGTTCAACGTCGCCCGGTCCCTCGTGATGAAGGTCAACGTCAAGTCGGACCAGATGCAGGTGGTGCGCAACGGCAAGGTCGAGCGCACACTCCCGGTCACGGCCGGCATGGCGGGCTTCACCACGCGTTCCGGCACCAAGGTGATCGTCGAGAAGGACCGTCGCCACGACATGAACTCCGAGACGATCGGCCTGGACCCGAACGGCCCCAACGGCTACAACCTCAAGGGCGTCGAGTTCGCCATGCGGCTGACCTACTCCGGTGAGTTCATCCACGCCGCACCGTGGTCGGTCGGATCCCAGGGGAGCTCGAACGTCAGCCACGGCTGCACCGGCCTGAGCACCGCCAACGCGGCCTACCTGTTCAACCAGGCCATGGTGGGCGACCCGGTGCAGTACTCCGGTACTGACCGGTCGATGACGCTCACCAACGGCTACGGCGACTGGAACCTCTCCTGGGCCGACTGGGTCAAGGGCAGCGCCACTGGCGGCAACGCCACCTGAGCAAGCCTCGCTCCACCCACACAGCCCCGATGCCGCGACCGGCCTCGGGGCTTTGTGCGGCCCCGGCGTAGTCCCTGACGCGATGCTCGTGGAGGGGGCGGATCAGTCGCCGAACGTCCGGGACCACCCGCGCCGGCCGGTCTCATCTCGACGTGGCTCGCTGCCCCGGACGGCGCACCGCAGGAGTTGGTCGCGGCGTCGTCGATCCATGGGGGAGAGGGGCGCCGTCGAAGGGGCGCCGCCGGACCGACCCCTCGGGTGACTGCGCAGACCAGCGCACTCCAGCGTGAAAACCTGCCCGGTCGGCGCTCAGGGATGTGAAGATGTGCCCGGTCGGCGCGACAGCACGAACCCCCGGTGTCCCCCCGCTTGCTGCGGGGGAGCCACCGGGGGCTGGTGCGGTGCGGACCTGCGTCAGTCGTCGGCGTCGGCGTAGCGGTTGCCCTCGATCTGGGCCGGACCGTCGCCCTGCTCGACCTCGTGCTCACCCTCGGCGTGGTCGCCGTGGTGGTGCGCCTCCTCGAGCTCGTCCCGAGTCGGCGGCTGCACGTTGTGGCCGTACCACGACTGGTTCAGCCGGCCACGCACCTTCTCCAACGGGCCACCTCCGGGTGCGGACACCCCGTTCTCGTCGAGCTGTTCCGCAGCGGGGCTCAGCACGTCGCGGTCGCGAGAGCCGATGGTGTAGGCCTCGTCCTGCGGCAGCGGGACGTGACGCTCGGAGTAGCCACCCTGCGGGTCGCGCATGAGGACGCCGGACTCGTAGCCGTGCAGCAGCGTCTCGTTGTCCTGACGTTGCAGGGAGATGCACCACCGCCTGGTGACGATGAAGGCGATCACCGGTCCGAGGAACACTCCCACCCGGTTGAAGTAGGTGATCGCGTTCAGGCTCAGGTGGAACTGCGTGGCGATGATGTCGTTGCCGCTGGCCATCCACATCAAGCCGTAGAAGGTCATCAGCGCCACCATGAACGCCGTGCGCGTCGGGGCGTCGCGCGGACGCTGGAGCAGGTGGTGGTTGCGCTTGTCCTTGGTGATCCAGGACTCCACGAACGGCAGCATCAACAAGATCGTGAACATGACTCCCGGCAGCACGATGATCGGCAGCAGGATGTTCCAGCTCAGTGTCACGCCCCAGAAGTGGGACTCGATGCCGGGCATGATCCGCAGCGCCCCGTCCGGCCAGCCCATGTACCAGTCGGGCTGCGAACCGGCCGTGACCTCGGTCGGGTTGTAGGGACCGTAGCGCCAGATCGGGTTGATGGACAGGAACGCCCCCATCAGCGAGGTCACGCCGAAGACGATGAAGAAGAACCCACCGGCCTTGGCGGCGTACACCGGCAACATCGGGAAGCCGACGACGTTGTCGTTCGTCCGGCCGGGCCCGGGCCACTGCGTGTGCTTGTGGTAGACGAGCAGCAGCATGTGCGCGGCGATCAGGCCCAGCAGGATCCCGGGGATCAGCAGCACGTGGACCGTGTACAGGCGCGGGATGATGTCGTCACCGGGGAACTGACCACCGAAGAGGAAGAACGACAGGTAGGTACCGACCACCGGGATCGCCAGCATGAAGCCGTCGGCAGCGCGGATACCGGTGCCTGAGAGCAGGTCGTCGGGCAGCGAGTAGCCGGTGAAGCCCTCCAGGGTGCCGAGCAGCAGAAGCAGGGAGCCGATCACCCAGTTCAGCTCGCGGGGCTTGCGGAAGGCACCGGTGAAGTAGACCCGCAGCAGGTGCACCATCATGGCCGCGATGAACAGGTTGGCGGCCCAGTGGTGCATCTGTCGCATCAGCAGGCCGGCGCGGATGTCGAAGGAGATGTTCAGGGTCGAGGAGTAGGCCTCGGACATGTCCAGGCCGTTGAGCTGCTGGTACGAACCCTGGTAGGTCGTCTCGCCCATGCTCGGGTGGTACCAGAGGGTCAGGAACACCCCGGTGAGCAGCAGCACGACGAAGCTCCACAGAGCGACCTCGCCGAGCATGAAGGACCAGTGGTCGGGGAACACCTTGCGGAGGTTCTTCTTGGCCAAGGTGGCCAGGCCGAGGCGCTCGTCGGCCCACTCGGCGACGGCGCCCACCTTCGTGGACTTGTTCGCGGCGGAGGCCGTCTTGCCGTTGGTGCTCACTGCTGACTCAGTCATGCACGATCACTTCCTGACATCATCGGTGTCACCCTCGTTCCCAGAAGCTGGGGCCGACCGGTTCGGTGAAGTCGCTCTGCGCGACCAGGTATCCGTCGCCGTCCACCATCACCGGCAGCTGCGGCAGGTTGCGGTTCGCCGGCCCGAAGATGACCTTGCCGTTGTCGGCCAGGTCGAAGGTGGACTGGTGGCAGGGACACAGCAGGTGGTGCGTCTGCTGCTCCCACAGCGAGATCGGGCAGCCGACGTGGGTGCAGATCTTGGAGTAGACCAGGATCCCGTTGACGCCCCAGTCCTCGCGGCCCTTGGCCGGAGTGATGTCGGAGGGCTCCATCCGGACGACGATGATCGCGGCCTTCGTCTGCTCCTGGAGCAGCTTGGTGCCTTCGGGCACCTCCTCGGTCTTGCCGTCCTTCTCGAACGGTTGGTAGAAGACGCTCGGCTCGGCGTTGACCAGCTGGCCGACGACCATGTCGGTGGCCTTGATCTTGGTGCCGGTGCCGTCCTGGACGACGAACATTCCTCGGGTCCAGACCGTGTGGTACAGCGCCTTGCCGGGAAGTGGCCCGAGGTCTCGCAGCGCGATGATGGCGGGCAGGCCCAGCACGCCGGTCGCGGCGAGCAGCGAGTTCCGGATCAACGGGCGACGCGCGATGCCGGACTCCTCCGTGCCCAGCGCCAGCGACTCCAGCGTCTCGGCGCGATCCTCGTCGGAGGACTTGGCCTCGTGGCGCATCTCCACGATCTCGTGGTCGCCCATCAGCTTGCGGGCCCACTGGATCGCTCCGACGCCGATCAGCAGCAGCGCAAGCCCCAGCGCGGTGCCGAGCGCGACGTTGGAGGCGCCGAGCCCGAAGACGGTGGGCGGGTCGGTCTTGTCCTTGATCTTGATCGCGAAGTAGGCGACGCAGAACAGCAGCGTGAACACGACCGAGAGCAGGAACAGCGTGGCGACCTGACGCTCGGCACGGCGTTCGGCCTTCGCGTCGACGTCCGTGGGGCGTGGAAGGTGCTCGGGCAGGCCCGGGTCGTCGATCGGGCTTGCGTCCAGCGGCTCGAGGTCGCTGCTGGTCCGCTCGGTGAGGTCGGTCATGGCTGTCCCTCCTGTACCGGTGCCTGCTTCTTCTTGACGCCGGGAGGTGTGCGCGGCGATCCACACCGCGAATCCCACGAGCACGCCGATCCCCACCAGCCAGGCGAACAGACCCTCGGAGACCGGTCCGAGAGCACCCATCGAGAAGCCGCCGTAGCCGGGGGACTTCTCGTTCGTGCGCAGGTAGCTGATGATGTCGCGCTTGTCCTGCGGGCGTCAGCACGTCGTTGGAGAACACGGGCATCTGCTGCGGACCGGTGAGCAGAGCCTCGAAGACGTGCTTGCTGCTCGTCTTGCTGATGTTGGGGGCGTACTTGCCACCCGGCAGGGCGCCGCCGGAGCCGGCGAAGTTGTGGCAGGCGGTGCAGTTCTTGCGGAACAGTGCTCCGCCGCGGGTGAGCTGGCTGCCGGTGGCCCCGCTGGCGTCGTAGTCGGACTTCGTCGGGGTGGACGGGCCGGGTGCGAGGGAGGCGATGTAGGCGGCGAGCTGGTCGATCTCCTGCTGGGAGTAGATCCGCGGCTTCTCGGGGGCCTGCACCCCGGGGGCGGCCAGCGGCATCCGACCGGTGCCGACCTGGAAGTCGACGGCGGCGGCGCCGACCCCGGCCAGCGGGGGACCGTACTGGCCGCCCTTCTTCGTGGTGATGCCCTGGGCGCCCAGGCCGTGGCACGAGGCGCACCCGACCTGGTAGAGGGCACGGCCCTTGGCGGCCGCGTCAGTGTCGCTCTGCTTGGCCCCGGCGGCGTCGGCCGGCGTGAGAGCGGCGTACGCCCCCCCGGTCACGAGCAGCCCCAGCAGGAGCACCACCGGAGCGGCGAACCGTCCGCGTCGCCTCCGGGAGACGACACCGGCCATCCGTGAGGCGGTCCGCTTGAAGTTCACTCGCACTCTGTTCGTCCTTTGCGCTGAGTCTTCGGCTGAGTTCTTTGCTGGGGGCTACTTGATCAGGTAGATCGTGGCGAAGAGTCCGATCCAGACCACGTCCACGAAGTGCCAGTAGTACGACACCACGATGGCACTGACGGCCTGCTCGTGCGTGAACCGGCGGGCCAGGAAGGTGCGCCCGAGGACCAGCAGGAAGGCGATCAGCCCGCCGGTCACGTGGATGCCGTGGAAGCCCGTGGTCAGGTAGAACATCGTGCCGTACGACGAGGCCGGGATGCTGATCCCCTCGTGCAGCAGCTCGGTGTACTCGAAGGACTGACCGGCGATGAAGATCGCGCCCATGACGTAGGTGAGCACGAACCACTCGCGCAGGCCCCACTTCCGGAACGCGAAGATGCTGCCCATCCGCCCGGGCTGTCCACGCTCGGCGGCGAACACGCCCATCTGGCAGGTCAACGACGAGAGCACCAGGATCGTGGTGTTCACCGAGGCGTAGGGCACGTTGAGGTGCGAGGTGTTCTGCGCCCACAGCTCCGGACTCACCGCCCGGATCGTGAAGTAGGCGGCGAAGAGCGCCGCGAAGAACATCAGCTCCGAGGAGAGCCACACGATGGTGCCGACCTGCACCATGTTGGGTCGGTCGTGCTGCCCGTGCAGCCGGGAAGCCGGGATTGCCGCAGTCGTTGCCACGGTGTTCATTATGTCCCCACGCTCGACCCTCGCGACCGCGACCCCCCGGATTCTCAGGAAGCGATGACGTCGATCCGCGGGGTCCCCGCTCAGTGGTCCGGTCCGAGCACCCCCAGGGGTGTCGATGACTGCCCGATCGGGTGCCCTTCGTGGTTGGTCCGGGCACCGCGGCGGCGAGCGGTTGGGTAGGGTTCGCAGGGTGAGCGACACCTCCACCGCACCGCCGCTGCGAGTCCTGGTCTACTCCGACGACGCGAACACCCGCCAAGAGATCCTGCTCGGCCTCGGTCGACGCGTGCACCCGGATCTTCCGGAGCTGACCTACGTCGAGGTGGCCACCGAACCGGTCGTCCTGCAGCAGATGGACGCCGGCGGCATCGACCTGGTCGTGCTCGATGGGGAGGCCGTCCCGGCGGGCGGTATGGGGGTGGCCCGTCAGCTCAAGGACGAGATCCACCGCTGCCCGCCCATCTTGGTGCTGACGGGGCGTCCGCAGGACGCCTGGCTGGCGACCTGGTCACGCGCCGACGCCGCCGTGCCCCACCCGATCGACCCGCTCCAGCTCGCCGAGACCGTCGTCGACCTGCTGCGCTCGCGGGTGCCCGCGCCGCGCTGAGCGCGAGCACGGCTCACCGGACGGACAGCGGCATCGACGACCCGGACGCTGCGGCGACGTGGCCCGAGGTGCTCTCGACCCTCACCGCGCGACGCGACCTGGGCGCCGCTCAGACGGCCTGGGCGATGGACCAGATCCTGTCCGGTGAGGCCAGCGCGGTGCACATCGCCGGCTTCGCGGTGGCGCTTCGCACCAAGGGGGAGACCGCCGAGGAGCTCCAGGGCCTGGTGGACGCGATGTACGTCCACTCGCGCCCGCTCGAGGTGCCTGGGCGGCTGCTCGACGTCGTCGGCACCGGGGGAGACCGGTCGTTCTCGGTGAACATCTCCACGATGGCGGCGATCGTGGCGGCCGGCGCCGGTGCCACCGTGGTCAAGCACGGCAACCGCTCGGCCTCGTCCAAGGCCGGCAGCGCCGACGTGCTCGAGGTCCTCGGGATCCGCCTCGACCTGTCGCCCGAAGCGGTCGTCGAGCGTGGCCGAGCGGGCCGGGATCACCTTCTGCTTCGCGGCCGCCTTCCATCCCGCCCTGCGTCACGCCGCTCTCGCCCGCTCGCGAGCTCGGCATCGCGACGACGTTCAACCTGCTGGGCCCGATCGCCAACCCGGCCCGTCCCGACTCGCAGGCGATCGGGTGCGCCGACGCGTCGGCAGCGCCGGTGATCGCCGGGGTCTTCGCCCGGCGCGGGGTCGACGCCTGGGTGTTTCGTGGTGACGACGGCCTCGACGAGCTGACCACCACCACCACCTCGCACCTGTGGGCCGTGCACGGCGGCGAGGTCGTCGAGCAGGTCGTCGATCCCCGCGTGCTCGGGATCCCGACCGGTACGGCGCAAGGAGCTGCGCGGCGGTGACGCCGCCCACAACGCCGACGTCGTACGCCGGCTCCTGGCGGGGGAGCGCGGGCCGGTCGAGCGACGCGGTGGTGCTCAACGCCGGTGCGGCGCTCGCCGTGCACGCCGCCGGCCGGCGGGACGGTCGAGGAGCGGCTCGCCGAGGGGATCGTCCGGGCGGAGAGGGCCTTGGACGAGGGCGCGGCCCTGGCCAGCCTCGAGCGCTGGGTGGCGGCCACCGCGTCGTCAGCGGCTGAGGGACCCGGTGGCTCGGCCCGGACCAGCTCGATCCGGGCTCAGTCCAGACCGAGCGAGAAGGCCGCCTCGAGGTCGTGGCGGGAGTAGGTCGCGGAAGGCGATGTGGGTCTCGGTGGAGATGATCCCGGGGATCTTGTTCAGCCGTGTCGGCGACGACGGCGGAGATGTCGTCCTGGTGCTGCACCCGGATCATCGCGATCAGGTCGATCTGACCGGTCACGGAGTAGACCTCGCTGACGCCGTCGAGCGGCGGCGATGGCCTCGGCCGCCTCGGGGATCCGGGCGACGTCGGCCTTGACGAACACGATGGCGGTGAACATGGACCCACGGTACCGGCGCCGGCTCGAACCGGGCAGCCCAGCACCCGGGGCTCAGCCCGGCTCAGCGTGCGGGTCGGTGCTGGAGGGCAGCGACCGCGTCGCTCGTCGAACGGCACCAGCGCTCTGCCGCGAGGCGTTCACCGCGTCGTGGAGGGCGACGTGGCGTGCGGCGCCCCTGCACCGGGCAGGACCACTCGCCCTCGAGATGGACCAGACGCACCCCGGGCTGCTCGAGCCATCGCAGGACCTGCTCGGACTCCTCGGCGGAGGCGGCCGGTGTCGGCCCGGGACCGTCGGCGACGGTCTCGGCGCCCGCTCGGAGCAGGTCGACCCAGTCGACCGGCGTGCGCACCGGGCGGGATCACCCCGGCTGCGGCGAGCCGGCCGTGCCGCACCACGTGGACGGCCCAGCGCCGGTCGTCCTCGCTGCGTGCGGCCACCAGCTCCGGGCAGCCGGTCAGCGCCGAGAGTCGTTGGGTGCGGGTGGCCGCACGGACGAAGGCCGCCAGCCGGTCCCGGTGCCGGCTCGCCTCCTCGAAGCGCTCGTCGGCCGACCAGACGATCCATCCGCTCGGTGAGCGCCTCGACCACCTCGTCGGCGCGGTGCAGCAGGTTGTCGCGCAGGTCGGCGACCATCGCGGCGTAGCGCTCGCGTCACCGACGCTGCCGTCGCACGGCGAGAGGCAGCGCGCCATCTCGGCGAGCACGCACGGCGTGCCGGGTCGGTCGCAGCGGGGAGCCGCCCGCTGCACTGACGCACCGGGAAGGCCTCGTGCAGGGCGGCGAGGCAGCGCTCTGCCTGCTTGCGGGAGCGGAACGGGCCGAGGTAGTCGGCTCCAGCGCCCGGGCCGGCTCGTCGTCGAGCACCTGGCGCACCAGGGAGAGCCGGGGCCAGGGCTCGTCGGTGAGCTTGATCCAGTGCGCCTTCTCGGGGAACCGGCTGCGGCGGTTGTAGCGCGGCTTGTGGCGCGGCGATCAGGCGCAGCTCGCGCACGCTCGCCTCCAGCGGGGTGCTGCACTCGATGGCGCTGACCCGGGCCGCGAGCGCGACCATCTCGCCGATCCGGGAGCGGGTCTCGGAGGCGGTGAAGTAGCTGCGCACCCGGGTGCGCAGGTCGCGCGAGGTGCCGACGTAGAGCACCCGGTCGCGCTCGTCGCGGAACAGGTAGACGCCCGGGGCGTGGGGCAGGGATTCGGCGAGGTGGCGCTTGCGCCGCTGGGCCGCCGAGACCTTGGCCGAGAAGGTCTGCAGCTCCTCGAGGGTGTGCACGCCGAGCACCCCGAGCCGCTCCATCAGCCCGTGCAGCACGTCGACGGTGGCGCGGGCGTCGGACAGCGCGCGGTGGTTGGGCGTGGTCGCGGCGCCGAAGAGCCACGGCCAGCGAGGCGAGCTTGCAGTTCGGCGCGTCGTCGCGGGTGACCACCCGACGGGCCAGCTTGGCGGTGTCGACGACGTCGAAGGCCGGCCACGGCCGTTGCTGCTGGGCGGCGAAGTGCTTGAGGAAGCCGACGTCGAACGGCGCGTTGTGCGCCACCAGGACGCAGCCCTGGGCGAACTCCAGGAAGGCGGGCAGCGCCGACTCGATCGGCGGCGCCGCGGCCGACCATGGAGTTGGTGATGCCGGTGAGCACCGCGATGAACGGCGGGATCGCGGTGTGCGGGTTGACCAGGCGTCTGGAACTCGCCGAGCACCTCGCCGCCGCGGACCTTGACCGCGCCGATCTCGGTGATCATCGACACCGCCTGCGGCCGAGCCGCCGGTGGTCTCGAGGTCGACCACGCAGAAGGTGAGGTCGCGCAGCGGGCGACCGATCTCGTCGAAGGTCATCTGCGGCGCGCGGCCCGGCGGCTGCGTGTCGGAGCGGTCGCTGTTCCGCGCTGCGTGCACCGAGCGGTGCTCATGTCCGACGACGCTAGGTGGCGGCACCGACAAGCATGCCGCGGAACCGCCGGGGTGGCGTGCTCGCTCGTCCGGGGAAGTGTCGGTGCCGGGTGCGAACGTCCAGACCGCAGCCCGGCGCCGCATCCCCGGCGTCCGGCTCAGCGACGAACGAGGGAAGGAGCGAACGATGAGTGTCCGGATCGACTGCGACTCGTGCCTGGTGCGCGGGCTGTCCTGCCACGACTGCGTGGTGACCGTGCTGCTGGGCCCGCCGCCCGAGCTGAGCTTCGACGAGGAGGAGCAGCGCGCGCTCGGACGTGCTCGCCGACTCCGGGCTGGTGCCGCCGCTGCGGATGGTGACGCCGGTCACGGGCCCCGAGGTCGAGAGCGCCTGAGCGCCGTCGTGCCGCCTGACCGCCGCGTCCGTGCCTGGGGCTGGTGTGACGCGTGGTGACTATGTCCGGTTGCCCGGTTTTCGCGCCACGATCCGTGAGGTCCAGGCACGACAGATCGCCGGTGGGTTTGGTTTGTCTGTGGTTCGAGCGCTCAACTACTGTTCGCGAAGGCGTTCACCCGACGTGGGTCACAAGGACCTGCTGGACGCCGCGTCGAGTCCGCCGTACGACGCCCCTCGAAGCGGGGCACCGGGAGCGGAGCCGGGGAACCAAGTACTTGGGGTGAATCCGCGCCGCAGGTCCGAGACCGTCCGCAAGGGGTCGCGGGCCGGGCCGGTAGGGCGATCGTGGGCCCGAATCCGTCAGCTCACCTGGTAGGCGTACGACACGAAGGGACCGACCGAGTGACCGTCGGCCGTACTCGCACCACCGCTGTGGTGCTCTCTGCTCTGATGGCGGTCGATCGGCATCGCGACGCTGCACGGGGCCGCACCGGCGGCCGCGGACCCGGACGCCGGCACCGTGAAGAAGAAGGTCGACGCGCCTCTACCAGCAGGCCGAGCAGGCCTCCGAGCGCTACAACACGGCCCGGATCCGGCTCAAGGAGTCGCAGGTGCGGCTCAAGGCGCTCGAGGGCGACGTCACCTCCAGCAGGCCAAGGTCGACACGATGCGCGACGACGTCGCCTCGCTGATGGTCGAGCAGTACCAGGGCAACCCGCTCTCGGCCGCCTCCCAGGTCGTGTTCTCCCACGACTCGCGGACGGTTCATCGACAACCTCAACGCCGCCTCGTCCTACAGCTCGCGTCAGGGCCAGGTGATCGACGCCTACGACGGTGCAGCTCAAGCAGCTCACGCTGCGCAAGGCGGCCGCCGGCGACCAGGTCGCCGCCCTGAGCAAGACCCGCAAGGTCGCTCGCCACCAGCAAGTCGCACGATCGACAAGAAGGCGGCCGCGGCCAAGGCCGAGCTGGACACCTCGCAGGCCAAGGAGCGCAAGGCGGTCTCGCCGGTGACGCCGTCCCAGCGACCTGTCCGGCTTCACCGGCAAGGGTTCCGCGGCCACCGCGGTCAAGTACGCGCTGGCCCAGGTCGGTCACCCCTACGTCTGGGGCGCCAGCCGGTCCCGGTGGCTTCGACTGCTCCGGGCTGATGATGGCGGCCTGGGGCGCAGGCCGGCGTCGGCCTGCCGCACTCCTCGCGCGGCCCAGATGGGCTCGGGACGTCCGGTCTCGGAGTCCGAGCTGCAGCCCGGTGACCTGGTCTTCTACTACTCGCCCGTGCACCACGTCGGCGATGTACATCGGCAACGGGATGATCGTGCAACGCCGCAGAACCCCAGCGTCGGCGTCCAGGTCGTCGGCGCTGCACTCGATGCCGTACTCCGGCGCCGTCCGACCGGGCTGAGCGACGCCCGCCCGGGACGCTCACGACCCGGTCACCCCCGTGGGGTGGCCGGGTCAGCCCCGACCTACCGATGGCCGGCGTAGCGAGCCTCACCAGGCGGGTGCGACGCGGCCAGCGTGCCCGGACGGTGGCGCGCAGCAGGCGGAGAGCGGTGGTCCGGGCCCGGCGCTCCTCGGGTGCCTGCTGCTGGCCACGGCGTGCGGCGGACAGGAGATCTCCCCGCCCACGGCGCCCGGGGACGCCAGCGCGCAGCGGGCGGCGGGAGCGACCGATGCGCTGCGGGCCCTGCAGCGGCGGCATCCGAGCCGGGGACCGGGGCTGCGACGACCCGGCTGGCCGCCCCGGACGCCACCTCTCGTGCGGCAGTGGGAGCGATCTACGACAACGCGCGGGCACTGGACCTGTCCTCGGTGCGTTTCGGATTCGTCGACGAAGGGGCGGGTGACCCGCCCTCCCGGCTCGGTCGCTACGGCCTTGCGGCCTGGACGGCGACGGTGAGCGTGACCTGGCGCGTCTCCGGATACGACCGGGGCACCAGCCGCGAGGAGACCGAGTTCAGCTTCGTGCAGATCGGGTCGTCCACGCGCATCGCCGGGGCTGGGGGAGAGTCTGGCGACACCGGCTCCGGAGACCCTGCACGGGTGCCGCTGTGGCTCATGGAGCCGCTGCAGGTGGTCAGGTCCCAGGACGCCCTGGTGATGGTGAGCACCGAGGCCGGGGAGTCGCCGCAGCGCTACGCGGCGTTCGCCGCCCAGGCGGTCACCGACGTGCGCAAGGTGCTCACCGGGTGGCGCGGCAAGCTGGTGGTCGAGGTGCCCTCGTCGGAGGCGGACCTCGAGCAGGTGCTCGGCGCCGAGCCGGGCAGGTACAAGGCGATCGCCGGTGTCACCACCACCGTCGATGGTCGGCAGGCGCGCAGCTCGCCGGTCCACGTGTTCCTCAACCCGCAGGTCTTCGACGGGCTCGGGCGCAAGGGGGCCCAGGTGGTGCTCAGCCACGAGACCACCCACGTGGCCACCGACGCTCCTTTCGCCTCGATGCCCACCTGGTTGCTCGAGGGTTTCGCCGACTACGTCGCCCTCGACCACGCCGGGGTGCCGCTGAGCACGGCGGCCAGCCAGATCTTCGCCCGGGTCCGCAAAGACGGCCCCCCCGACACCCTGCCGAGCAGCGACGACCTCAGCCCGTCCGCCCCCGGTTTGGGCGCCACCTACGAGGAGGCCTGGACGGTGTGCCGCTACATCGGGGAGGAGTACGGCGAGCAGCGCCTGATCGAGCTGTACGACCGGGTCGACGGCGGTGCCGGCCTCGCGACGGCGTTCCGCGCCGTGCTCGGGGTCCCCCAGCGCACTGTGGTCGACGGCTGGCGCAGCGACCTGGCCGCCCTCGCGCGTGGGACCGCCACCACGGGCGTGCCAGCATTGCCGCGTGAGCGCTGAACGACCGGCGAGGCGACCGCGATCGTCTCGCCCGGTGGCGGTCCTGGTCGTCGTGGTGGCCGGTATCGCCCTGGTGGTCCTGGGCTGGTTGCTGATCCCGTGGCACTGGCTGCCAGGCGCCCAGTCACTGGCCCGGGTCCGACCGGACCAGGTGCTCTCGCCGGACCAGCTCGACCGGGTCACGGCGTACTCCGGCATGCAGCGCACCCTGTCCCTCTCGTCGTACGGCGTGTCGCTCGTGGTGAGCCTGCTGCTCGGCCTGACCCGGCTCGGGTCCGGGCTGCTGGGCCGTCAGCCACGCTGGCTGGCCCGCCGGTGGTGGGTGCAGGTGCCGGTCGGGGCCTTCTCGCTGCTGCTGATCGGTGCGGTGGTCACCCTGCCGTTCGGACTGAGGTTGCACGCCAACGCGGTGCGGGCCGGACTGGCCACCCAGGGTGTCGCGGGCTGGTTGCGCGACGACGCCGTCCAGCTCGGCGTCAGCACGGTGTACACCGCGCTCGGTGCCCTCGTGGTGATCGGGCTGGCCCGGCGGGCGCCGCGCCTGTGGCCGGCCCTGGCCGGGGTGCTGGCGGGCCTGCTGGTGCTGCTCGGCTCCTTCGTCTACCCGGTCCTGGTCGAGCCGTTGTTCAACTCCTTCACCTCGTTGCCCGCCGGACCGCTGCGCAGCTCGATCATGGCGCTGGCGAGCAAGGAGCACGTCCGCCTCGACGACGTGCTGGTGGCCGACGCGTCGCGGCGTACGACGACCCTCAACGCCTACGTCACGGGCTTCGGCGACACGCGCCGTGTGGTGCTCTACGACAACACCGTCAAGGACCTGCCGCCGGCCCAGGTCGAGGCGATCGTGGCCCACGAGCTCGGCCACGCCGAGCACGACGACGTGCTCACCGGCACGGTGCTCGGGGCCTTCGGGGCGGCCTTCGGAGTGGGGCTGCTGGGCCTGCTGGTCTCCTCCGGAGGACTGCTGCGGCGTGCGGGTGCCACCGGTCCCGGCGATCCCAGGGTGCTGGCGCTGCTGCTGGCGCTGACCGCGACGGGCACCTTCCTGGCCAGCCCCGTCGAGAACGCGGCCAGCCGCGCGATCGAGGCACGGGCCGACCGCACCGGGCTGCTCACCACCCGCGACCCGGACGCCTTCGACGCGATGCAGGAGCGGCTGGCGTTGCAGGCGCTCGCGGAGCCGGCGCCGCCCGCGTTCACGCAGTACTGGTTCGGCACGCACCCGACGACGGTGCAGCGGATCGGGATGGCGGAGGCGATGCGCGACCAGCTGACCCGTTGAGCCTGGACTCAGGACCGGGGGGCCCGGGCGGCCGCGGACGATCGGGGTCAGGGACGCTCGATGTCGGTCAGCAGACCCATCCGCATGGCCGTGACGAGAGCCTGCGCCCGGTTGGCCGCGCCGAGCTTGTCGTAGATCTTCGTGATGTGCGACTTGGTGGTCGACTCGCTCACGTAGAGCTTGGCGGAGATCGCGCTCACGTTCATCCCGGCGGCCAGGAGGTCGAGCACCTCGCGCTCCCGCTCGGAGAGCCGGGGCGAGGTGGAGGTCATCTTGCGCATCATCGCCTCGCCCAGACCCACGCACGTGAAGGTGCGGGGGGAGACGGCCGCGTGCTTGGCGGCGTTGATCACCTCGGTGCTCGGAGCGTCCTTGCCGACGAAGGCCGAGGCGCCGGCGTCCATCGCGGCGAAGAGCTGCTCGTCACCGGAGTACATGGTCAGCACGACCAGGCCGATGTCGTGACGCTGGGCGCGCAGCGCCTTGACGATGTCGAGACCGCTGCCGTCGGGCAGGCGTACGTCGGTCACCACCACGTCGGGCTCGGCCTGCCGGGCGCCCGCCATCGCATCGGCGACGGAGCCGGCCTGCCCGACGACCTGGAACTCACCGGAGGACTGGAACGCGCCGACCAGGCCGTTGCGGATCAGCTCGTGGTCGTCGACCACCAGGATCGTCGTCATCGTTCTCCTCTTCATCTGCGTCGGCTCGACGGTGGTTCAGCCGCCCAGGCGCACCCGGAGCCGGGTCCCGGTCTCGTCGCCCACCAGGCTCTCGACGTCCAGCTGAGCACCAATACTCTCAGCCCGCTCCCGCATGATGCGTAACCCCTGCGAGTCGTGTCGCCCGCGCTTCATCCCGCCGCCGTCGTCGACCACCTCGATCTCGGCGTACGGCGGGCGCACCGTGCAGTTGACCCACAGGTTGCTGCCGCCCGAGTGCTTGCGGGCGTTGTTCATCGCCTCCTGGGCGATCCGCAGGAGCTCCGCCTCGATGTCGGTGCGCAGCCGGGTCGCACCCTCGTCGAGTCGCACGTGCACCGTGAGGTCCGAGCGTGAGCCGATCTGCCGGGCGAAGGCGGACACGCCCTGACCGAGGCCCTGACCGGCTCGCATCTCGTTGCGCAGGTCGTAGACCGAGGCCCGAAGCTCGGCGACCACGCGGGTGACCTCGGTGCGCAGCGCGACCATCTGCTCACGCTGCGTGGCACTGGTGGCGCCGGCACTGAGACCGTCGACCATGTAGCCGAGTGAGGCGACGTCCTGGGCGACCCCGTCGTGCACCTCCCGGGCGAGGCGGTTGCGCTCCTCGCTGGTGGCGTGCGCGCGGACGTTGTCGAACAGCAGCGCCGCCTGGAGCCGCAGTGCCGACCCGGCCAGCGAGTGCTGCAGACGCAGCAGGCTGCGCTGGTCCACGATGTGCGGGAGGTCGAGCACCATCACCCCGAGCGTGCGCGAGCCCGTGCGCACGGGGATCCCGGCCGTCGTCGAGCGCAGCAGCGGACGTTCGCTGCGCCAGCAGTTCTCCACGAAGTCGTCGAGGCCGCCGAAGGTCTTCGGTGCGGTGAAGGTGGAGTAGCGCAACGGGGAGACCTCCCCGGTGGCCGAGCGGGTGAACACCGCCGACTGCTGGACCGGGAGCGCGACGTCCGCCTCGGCCATCATCTCCTCGGCCAGCGTGACCGGGTCCAGGCCTCCGCTCAGTCGACCACTGAGAGCGTCCAGCTGCTGGATGAGCCCGATGGCGTCGCGGTAGGACGCGTCGTCGGAGTCGCGGTAGCCACGGTGGTGGAGCAACGTGCCCAGCAGTCCGGCGAGGACGCCCGCTGCGAGCCACAGCAGGAGGGGACGGACCGCAGCGGGGTCCGACCAGCCGTGGACCGACAGCCAGACCACGACGCCCACCCCGACCATGCTGAGCAGTGCCCGTCCCAGACCGAGGAGACGTCGGGTGAAGCCGGCGATGAACAACGGCACCAGCAGGTAGCCGAAGGCGTCCGACCCACCGGGCGCACTGGCGGCGGCGAGCGCACCGGCGAGGGCGCCCTCGACGATCGCGAGGTGGTCCTGGCGGACCCGGTCGAGCAGGGTCGCCGCGGTGCAGGCCGCGCCGATCAGCACCGCCCCGCCAAGGGCCCGGCCGGTCTCCGGCACGCCGACGATCACTGCCAGGGGCAGGATCAGCAGCAGGGCCAGCATGCGGACCGCGATCGCGACCTTGCCGAAAGCGCCCACAAGGTCACATGATCGCCAGCCGGCGGCCCGTGGACAAACCGGCTCGCCGCCTCAGCCCGGATCCACCGGCCCGCGGGGAACCCCCGAGCTGGCATCGCACCGGCTGACGACGCTCATGACGGCGCTCGTCGGCGCTTCCGGGTTCAGGGCTGGTAGAGGTCCTCGATCTCCTCGTACGCCTCGCGCATCACCACGCTACGACGGAGCTTGAGGCTGGGGGTGAGCTCACCGCCCTCCTCGGTCCACTCCTCGGCCAGGATGGCGAACCTGCGGATCGACTCCGCTCGCGAGACCGCCTTGTTGGCCTCCTCGACGGCCAAAGCGATGACCGCGCGCAGGTCGGGGTCGTGGACGCAGGTGGCGATCTCAGGAGGTTTGCCGTGCGCCTGCGCCCAGGTGGCGAAGGACTCCCGGTCCAAGGTGACGAGCGCGGCGATGAAGGGCCGACCGTCCCCGACGACGAGGCACTGGTCGATCAGCGGCTCGGCACGGAGCCGGTCCTCCAGGACCGCCGGAGCCACGTTCTTGCCGCCGGCGGTGACCAGGATCTCCCGCTTGCGGCCGGTGACCCGGACGAAACCCTCGTCGTCGATCTCACCGACGTCACCGGTGTGGAACCAGCCGTCGAGGTCCGTGGCCTCGGCGCTGGCCTCCTCGTCGCGCCAGTAGCCGACAAAGACCTGTCCGCCGCGGAAGAGCAGCTCGCCGTCCTGGGCGACGCGGACCTCCGTGCCGGCGAGCGGACGTCCGACGGTGCCGACCCGTTGGGCGTCGGGGAGGTTGAGGGTGAGGGCGGCCGTGGTCTCGGTCAGGCCGTAGCCCTCGAGGACGCTGACCCCGATGCCCCGGTAGAAGTGCCCCAGGCGCTCACCCAGCGGCGCTCCGCCGGACACGGCGTACCGGCAGGAGCCACCGAGCTCGGCGCGCAGGCGTGAGTAGACCAGGCGGTCGAAGAGTCGGTGCTGGGCCCGCAGGCGCAGCGACGGGCCGTTCGCCTCCTGGGCCCGCGACCAGGCGATCGCCACGTTGGCGGCGCGGGTGAAGACCCGCCCCCGGCCGTCGGCGACCGAGCGCTGGGAGGCGGTGTTGAAGATCTTCTCGAACACCCGGGGCACGGCGAGGATGAAGGTGGGCTCGAACTGCGTGAAGTCGTCGAGCAGGTGCACGATCTCCGCCGAGTGACCCAGCCGCACCCGGTTGCGGACGCAGCCGATCTGGATCACCCGTGCGAAGACGTGGGCGAGCGGGAGGAACAGCAGGGTCGAGGCGCTGTCGCTGTCGTAGAGCTCTTCGAGCTCGCTGGAGCTCACGACGGTCTCGAAGAGGAAGTTGCCGTGGGTGAGCATGCAGCCCTTCGGGCGCCCGGTGGTGCCCGAGGTGTAGATCAGGGTGGCGAGCGAGTCCGCGGTCGCCGTACGACGGCGCACCTCGAGGTCGTCGTCGCCGATGTCGGCACCGAGCCGGGTGAGCACGTCGACGGCGCCACCGTCGATCGACCAGACGTGGTGCAGCTCGTCGAGCCGGTCGCGGCACTGACTGACCCGGGAGACGACGCTCGGCGACTCGGCGAGCACGGCCCGTGCGCCGGAGTCGGAGAGGATCCACTCGAGCTGCTCGACCGAGGAGGTCTCGTACACCGCAACGCCCACCGCGCCGGCGAACCAGATGGCGTAGTCGAGCAGCGTCCACTCGTAGCGGGTGCGCGAGATCAGCGCGATCCGGTCGCCGGCCTCCACCCCAGCGGCGAGCAGGCCCTTGGCGACGGCGCGCACCTCGTCGAGGAACTCGGCGGCGGTGACGCCGGTCCAACCCTGCTCGCCCCGGCGGCTCAGCACCACGGCCTCCGGGTGCTGCGTGCCGTTGCGCACCACGTCGTCGGTCAGGTTGGCGGTGCCGGAGGTGACGCCCGGGACCTCGACGCCCAGCGGAGTCGCGTACTCGCGCATGATGCCCCTCCCGTCGTCGGCCCGGAGTTCCGGTCTCCGACCGGACTCCGGTCGCGAGGCTACCGCCGGGCGCGCCGGGGACTCGGCCGCGGGCTGTGGGTGTCGCCGGTCGATGCGGCGCTAGGGTTGGCCCACCATGGCCGACCAGACCAGCTCCAGCATCGAGATCGACGCCCCTGCCGCCGAGGTGATGGCGGTGATCGCTGACTTCGAGGCCTACCCGGAGTGGGCCGGGATGAAGTCGGCGGAGGTGCTCGCCGAGAGCGACGGCCAGGTCGAGCAGGTGCGCTTCGAGCTCGACGCCGGCCCGATCAAGGACTCCTACACGCTCGCCTACGACTGGCACGGCAACGACTCGGTGTCCTGGACCCTGGTGGAGGGCAAGCTGCTCAAGCAGCTCGACGGCTCCTACCGGTTGTCGGGGAGCGGGTCGCGGACCCTGGTGACCTACCAGCTCAAGGTCGACGTCAGCATCCCGATGATCGGGATGCTCAAGCGCAAGGCCGAGAAGGTCATCATCGACACCGCGCTGAAGGGGCTGAAGAAGCGCGTCGAGTCGCGCTGAGCGACGAGCTGCCCCGGCGCGACGTGCGGATCATTCTCTTCACCGGCAAAGGTGGCGTGGGCAAGACCACCGCCGCGGCGGGCACGGCGGCGCTGGCGGCGCGGGACGGCCTGCGGACGCTGGTGATGTCGACCGACGCGGCCCACTCCCTGGTCGACGCCTTCGGGTGCACGACATCGTCGACCGGGTCCGGGCCGAGCGAGATCGGCCCGGACCTGTGGTTGCTCCAGATCGACGCCCAACGCCGGTTCGAGCGTTCCTGGGCCGAGATCCGTGGCTATCTGCTCTCGGTCCTCGGCGCGGGCGGGGTGGACCCGATCACCGCCGAGGAGCTCACCGTGATCCCGGGGGCGGAGGAGGTGCTGGCCCTGCTCGAGGTGCGTGAGCAGGCGTTGAGCGGCGACTGGGACCTGGTCGTCCTCGACTGCGCGCCGACCGCCGAGACGCTCCGGCTGCTGGCGCTGCCCGAGGCGCTGGGCTGGTACATGGACCGCGTGTTCCCGGTCGAGCGTCGTGTGGTCAAGGCACTGCGCCCGGTGCTGAACCGGACGGCTGGGGTCGCGATGCCGGCGGACGCGGTCTTCGAAGCGGTGGCGCGGCTGCACGCCGACCTGCGCGAGGTGCAGCGGATCCTCACGGGCCCGTCGGCGACCGTGCGGCTGGTGCTGACCCCCGAGACGATCGTCGTCGCCGAGGCCCGGCGCTCGCTGACCACGCTGTCGCTCTACGGCTACCGCGTCGACGGCGTGCTGGCCAACCGGATCTTCCCCGAGGGCGGCGAGGACCCGTGGCGGGCCCGCTGGGTCGCGGCCCAGCGCCGGGTGCTCGAGGAGGTGGTGGACTCGTTCGCGCCGCTCCCGGTCTGGCCCTCGGCGTACCAGGTGGCCGAGCCGGTCGGACCGGACGCCCTCGCGGACTTCGCCGCGGCGGCGTACGCCGGTGCCGACCCGTACGCCGTGCCGCACGGAGCGGGCCCGCTGCGGATCGAGCGCTCCGGTGCCGACGCGGTCCTGCGGATCGCGCTACCGTTCGCCACCCAGGAGGACGTCGACCTGGCCCGGCACCGCGACGAGCTGGTCGTGACCGTCGGGTCGTATCGTCGGGTCCTGGCCCTGCCGGCGGCCCTGGTCCGGCACGAGGTGACCGGTGCCCGGGTCGAGGGCGGGTCGCTTCAGGTGCGGTTCCGAGCGGCCGGTGAGAACGGAGCGGACAGATGACCCAGGAAGCAGGCGCTGGTGCCGACGAGCCGGTCGGCACCCTCGCCGAGGAGGCCGCCAAGCTCTTCGGTGCATTCGCGGACTGGGCCGACGACCGGCCCGACCACCCGGCCGGCGAGCAGAACGGTCCCGACTCCGCCGCCGCGCACTCCCTGCACGGGATGGCCGAAGCGATGCGTCGGGTCGACGAGCACGTGGCCACGGGTGACCAGCAGTGCACCTACTGCCCGGTGTGCCGGGTGGCCCGGGCCGTGCGCGAGACCAGTCCGGAGGTGCGCCAGCACCTCGTTGACGCTGCCGGTTCGCTGCTGGGGGCGGCGACTGCGCTCTTGATCGACCCCGGTGGGTCCCGGGGCGGTCCGCGGCCCCCGGACGCTCACGGGGGAGGAGGGTCCCGGGTGGAGAAGATCGACCTCTCCGGCGACTCGTGGGAGGCGCGCGAGGGCGACTCGGCGCCCTGAGCCCGAGCCCCGCACGGTTGTCGGGCCGGTGACCGAACGGTGCATCTGCTCACCCGGACGAGTCAGTCGTTGTCGGACGATCGGACATTTTCTCCGTGCGGCACGGACAACGGCGGACATTCACCGCTAGCGTCGCTGCCTCTGGGTACGAGCCCGCGCGGGGGCGGGCTCGTGCCAAGGGCCGGCTGGATCCGGACGCCGGCTCAGCGGCGGTACGTCGGGACCAGCTCCAAAGCGAGCTGCTCGAGGAACAGCCCCACGTCGGTGACGATGCCGCGCGCCTGCGAGGAGCCCCGGTCGGCCAGCTTCGTGACGGTGGCCGGGTTGATGTCGACGCAGACCAGCGGGATCGAGGCCGGCAGGATGTTCCCGGTCGCGACCGAGTGCAGCATGGTGGCGACCATCAGGCAGTAGCCGACCCCGGGCAGCGCCCCCCGCATCGCTCGCTGGCCCTCGATCACGTCGGTGTAGACGTCGGGCAGCGGACCGTCGTCGCGCACCGAGCCGACCAGCACGAACTCCTTGTCCGCGCTGACCAGGGCGTGCATGACCCCGCCGGTCAGCACGCCGGAGTCGACGGCGGCACGGATCGAGCCGCACTTGCGGATCGTGTTCAGGGCCCGGATGTGGTGCTCGTGGCCGTGCTCCACGCCACGCCCGACGGCGAGGTCGACGCCCAGCGACGTGCCGTAGAGCGACGACTCGATGTCGTGCGTGGCCAGGGCGTTGCCGGCGAACAGGACGTCGACGTACCCCGCCCGGACCAGCTCGACCATCGCGGGGGCCGCGCCGGTGTGCACGACTCCGGGGCCGCCCACCCAGAGCACCTTCAGCCCGGCGGCCTTCGCCTCGCGCATCCCGTCGGCGACCTGGCGCACCAGGACCGTCTGCGGCTTCTCGCTGGACACGTCGGACTCCATGAAGCCGAAGGACTCTCCGTCGTGCTTGGCGGCCGGCGGTTCCACCCGGACCCCGTCGACGCCGCAGACCACGTGCGTGCCCACGCGTACGTCGGACATCGGCAGCGTGCGCACCCGCACCGGGGAGCCCGGCTCCTCCAGCAGCACCAGCCCGCAGTCCATCTCAGGGTTCTCGACCTCCAGCCAGTGCCCGTGCAGGCGGACCCGGGTGACCAGGTTGGTCGAGGAGTAGAAGCCGTCCGGGAATACGCCGTCCTGCTCGCAGGGCGAGACCGTGGCCTCACCGACCTCGCTCTGGTTGGCTCCGCGGGTCTGCAGCCGCATCAGCAGCCGCTGCATGGACTCCTCGTCCTCGGTGGTCACCGCGATCGTGGCCTGCGACTCGTCGCCCTGCTCGTGACCGATGTCGATCCGGGTGATCACGTAGTCACCGCCGTAGCCCCGGATGTCGTCGAGGATCCGCGAGAGGATGCCCGAGTCCATCAGGTGGCCGCGGATCTCCACGCTCTCCTGCTGCCGTGCGCTCACAACACTGCTCCGTCGTCCCACTCGTCGTCATCGTCGTCCCGGCGCATGGTCGCGACCAGGAAGCTGAACCCGCCGACGAACCAGATCAGCGCCAGCAGGCTCGCCCACAGCGGGATCGAGAGGTGCAGCACTGCCATCGCCACGGTCAGCGCCGGTGTCCCGAACACCCCTGTCCACGCCAGCAGCTGCGGCGGGGCGAGGCGCGGAAGGGGCGGCGGCTCGGGCGGGACGAAGTGGTCCTCGGGGTCGTCCCACGCGTCGAGGCGGTCCCCGACGCCGCTCGTGAGGGGGTCGACGGGCTCGACGATGCGTTCGTTGTCCCGTCGCGAGCCGAGCTCCTGGGCGGTGTCGTCGGTGGTCTCGTTCGCGGCCGGGTCAGCCATCCCCTCGCCGGGTCGCTCGCGCTCCGCGCGTGGGTCGAGCATCGCGCGCTCGCCGTAGTTCTCGACGATCGAGCGCCAGAGCGCATCTTCGTCGGGCTGGTTCACGACTCCATCATCCACTCTGCCGGTGACGGCTTCGGCGAAGGGTTGCCGGTCGGGTCCCGGAGCAGCACGCTCCCTGCGCGCGCTCCGGCACGGGCTACGGCACGAGGGCGACATCGTGTCATGCACGCCACATCGGGGCTAGGGTTGCGCTGTCCTGACAGTCCGGAGGCGTGGGTTGTTCTACTGGTTCTTGAAGTGGGTCGCACTCGGGCCCCTGCTCAAGCTGATCTTCCGACCGCGCACCGAGGGCGTGGAGCACGTCCCGGACGAGGGCGGTGCCCTCCTGGCCTGCAACCACCTGTCCTACGCGGACTGGCTGTTCATGCCACTCACCCTCCCGCGGCGGGTGACCTTCGTGGCCAAGGCGGAGTACTTCAACACCCCGGGCCTCAAGGGCTGGTTCCAGAAGAAGTTCTTCTACGGGGCCGGACAGGTGCCGATCGACCGTGGTGGCGCGAGTGCGGCGGCCGGTGCCCTGAGCGCGGCTCGTGACGTCCTCGACTCCGGTGAGCTGTTCGGGATCTTCCCCGAGGGCACGCGTTCGCACGACGGTCGGCTCTACCGGGGCAAGACCGGCGTGGCCAGGCTGGCGCTGGAGACCGGCGTACCGGTGGTTCCGACGGCTGTGGTGGGCACCGACGTGGTCGCGCCCCCGGGCAAGACCTTCGGACGGGTGATCCGACCGGTGGTGCGCTTCGGCAAGCCCCTGGACTTCTCGCGCTACGAGGGGATGGAGGACGACCGCTACATCCTGCGTTCGGTCACCGACGAGATCATGTACGAGATCATGCAGCTCTCCGGCCAGGAGTACGTCGACCTCTACGCCACCCGCGCCAAGGAGATCAGCAAGGAGCAGGCCAAGGACGCGAAGTCTGCCGCCCCCGGCGCTCGCGACGGTGACGAGGTGCAGGAGCCGCGCGCCTCCTGAGCGCCGTCCGGACCGATGCCGAACCATCTTGACCGCAGTGGGCGATGAGCATTCGCGACGCCGTCGTCGATGCCCCGGCGGACGCCGTACGGGACACGATGCTGCGGGCCCTCGCCGTCCTGCGCGTCGTCCTGCTCCTCAACACGCTGGCTCTGGGCTGGTTCCGCCGCGACTCCCTGGTGCATCCCGTGGCGGCGATCGCGGTCCTGGCGGTGGTCGCGGTGTGGACGGCGGTCGCGCTCTGGGCGTACGCCGTCCCCAGCCGTCGGCTGGCGCCGTTGCTGGTGCTCGATCTCGCGTTGGCGGGCGCCGCGATCCTGCTCTCCCCGGCGATCAAGAGCGCGCCGATGCAGTCGACCCTGCCGGGCTTCTGGGTGCTGGGGGTGGTGCTCGCCTGGGCGATCGTCTGGCGTTGGCAGGGGGGCCTCGTCGCGGCGCTCGTGGTGAACGCCTGCGACGTGCTGGCGCGAGTCCACATCGACCAGACCAACTACGGCAACATCTTCCTGCTCATGATCGGCGGACCGGTGGTGGGATTCCTGACCGGGCTGCTCACCGACATGGCCCGCGCCCGGGACCGGGCCGAGCGCGCAGCGGCGGCGGCCGAGGAGCGGGTCCGGCTGGCGCGGGCCGTGCACGACGGGGTGCTGCAGGTGCTCGCCCTGGTCCAGCGCCGGGGTACGGAGATCGGTGGCGCGACCGCCGACCTCGGCCGCCTCGCGGGCGAGCAGGAAGTGGCGCTGCGCTCCCTGGTGCAGGCCGAGCACGCGGCGGGCAGCACCGGCACCGGTGGGGGACCGGGCGACCTCGTCACCGATCTGGGGGTGGTCCTGACCGCGCTCGGGGCACGGCCCAGCCCCCGCACGAGCGTTTCGGTACCCGGGGAGGCGGTGCTGGTGCCGGGGTGGGTGGCCGAGGAGGTGGTCTCCCTGGTCCGCGCCTGCCTGCACAACGTCAGCGACCACGTCGGTGAGCAGGAGCAGGCGTGGGTGCTGCTCGAGGACCTCGGCGCCGAGGTGGTGGTCTCGGTCCGTGACGACGGTCCCGGCATCGCGGCCGAGCGCCTCGACGAGGCGGTCGCGGCCGGTCGGCTGGGGGTCAGCGAGTCGATCCGCGGTCGCGCCCGCGACCTGGGTGGCACGGCGACCCTGACCACGGCTCCCGGACGAGGCACCGAGTGGGAGTTCACGATTCCGCTGGGCCCGACCACGCGCGAGGCGAGACAGGAGCACCGATGAACGACCAGCAGGACGAGACCCGGGAGATCCGGGTGATGGTGGTCGACGACCACCCGATGTGGCGCGACAACGTCGCCCGTGACCTCGAGGAGTCCGGGCTGCGGGTGGTGGCGACGGCGGCCACCGGCACCGAGGCCCTGGCCCGGTTCCCGGCGGCCCGACCGACGGTGGTGGTGCTGGACCTGCAGATCCCGGAGCCGAACGGGGTCGAGGTGACCGCGCGGATCATCGAGCAGGACCCCACCGTGCGGGTGCTGATCCTCTCGGCGTCCGGTGAGCAGCACGACGTGCTCGAGGCGGTCAAGGCCGGAGCCACCGGCTACCTGGTCAAGTCCGCGTCCCGTGCGGAGCTGCTGGCCGCGCTCACGCGGGTCGCCAAGGGGGACACGGTCTTCACACCCGGCCTGGCGGGACTGGTGCTGGGGGAGTACCGACGCCTCTCCGAGGCCCCGAGCGAGAACCGCGACCCCACGACGCCGGCCCTCACGGCACGCGAGACCGAGGTGCTGCGGATGGTGGCCAAGGGGCTGGCCTACAAGGACATCGCCGACCGGCTGGTCCTGTCCCACCGCACGGTGCAGAACCACGTGCAGAACACCCTGCGCAAGCTCCAGCTGCACAACCGCGTGCAGCTGGTGCGCTACGCCATCGAGCAGGGACTGGACGAGGAGATCGAGGACTGAGGTCGGTGGATCCGGGCTGAGGCCCGGACCGGGCCCCGTCCGATCAGCGTGGGGTCCGGCCCATCGTGAAGAACTCCGGGTTGGGCTGCATCGCGCTCAGGTGCGCCATCCGGTTGGAGAGGGCGAAGAGCGCGGTGATCGCGCCGACGTCCCAGATCTCCTCGTCGGTGAGGCCCGCCGTACGCGCGCGCTTGAGGTCGTCCCCGCCCAGTCGGGCCGAGTCCTCGGCGACCAGCAGCGCGAGGTCGACGATGGCGCGCTGGCGGGGCGAGAGCTCGACGGTGTGCGGATTGGCCGAGACCCGGTCTGCGATCTCGGGGTCCTTGGCCCGGATCCGCAGGATCGCGCCGTGGGCGACCACGCAGTAGGTGCAGTCGTTGGCTGCGGACGTCGCGACCACTACCAGCTCGCGCTCGGCCTTGCTCAGTCCCTCGTCCGAGTCCATCAGGGCGTCGTGGTAGTCCATGAAGGCGCGCAGCTCGCCCGGGCGCCGGCCGAGGGCCCGGAACACGTTGGGCAGGAAACCCGACTTGTCCACCACCGGCTCCAGCCGGGCCCGCAGGTCCTCGGGCAGGTCGTCGAGCTCCACGTGTCCGAACCGGCTCACCTCATGACTCATGGGTTCACCGTGCCACCTGATCCCCGTCCGCGCACGCGCCGGGCACCACCTGGTACGTCGTGGCTAGTACGTCGTGCTCACCGCCAGGCCCTGGACGAAGGACTGGAACGCGGACGTGCCGGTCTGGTCGTCGAACTGGCCCTTGCCGCACACGAAGAAGAAGTCCAGGGCGAAGTCACCGGCGCGGTAGCCGTAGAAGAGTCCCTCCACCTGGGGGGTGAAGCGGACCCGGCGCGCCGCGACGGTGACCGTGGCGGTGGCGTCGAGGTCGGTGACCCGGGCGGCCACCTCGAGGGTGCCTTCCTTGACCACCGTCGGCTTCCGGGTGCCGGGGGTGGTCCCCGCGACCTGGGACACGGCCCTGTCGACGACCTGCTGCGAGGTCGGCTCCTTGGCGCTGCCCAGGCCGGCCGGCTGCGCCAGGGTGAGGACACAGGCCGACGAGGTGGGCTGCCACTGCACGGTGCCGCTCTCGGTCTTCAGCCTGGTCCACGACGAGGGGATGTCGGGGTAGCGCCAGGTGAGGTCCTTCGGCGGTGCGTCGGCGGCGACCTTGGCCTCCAGCCGCTGCTGCTCCTCGCTGTCGGCGGTCCCGGACGGGATGGCGCTGGAGGAGGCGTCCCCGTGGTGGAGGTCCGGGTGGAGGTCGTGGCGGAGGGGGAGCCCGACGAGGAGTCGGCGCCGGATCCGCAGGCCGACGTGCTCAGGACCACTACGACGAGCCCCGCGAGCACGATCGCGCGGACCCGGCGGCGGGAGGCGGACGGCTGCACGCCGCTCAGGATCCCACGAACCCGACCGGATGATGTCGGCACGGGAAGATAGGGTCGAGCGATAGCGTTCGGCTTGGGTGCAGGGTGCCTACCGTGGTGTTCCTGCCCGAGGGAGAAGAGGGAGGCAGCGGCGATGGTGTTGTTCCGCGAGAACCTCGGTGGAGTGCTGCGAGCCGAGCGGACCCGTCGGGGGATGACCCTGCGCCAGCTCTCCGGTGAGTCCCGGATCAGTCTGGGCTACATCTCCGAGATCGAGCGCGGGCACAAGGAGGCGTCCTCCGAGCTGCTCTCAGCGTTGTGCGGCGCCCTCGACCTCCGCCTCTCGCAGGTGCTCCGCGAGGTCAGCGACTCGGTCGCCGAGCAGGAGCAGCGCCTCGCGACAGAGGTGGCTTCGCTGCGCCCGGCCAAGGTCCCGGCCAACGCCGTGGTCGCCTCCGCCGCCTGACGCACGGCAGCCCCCGCTGCCTGGACGTCGTGCGTCGTACCTGAGCCACCGCACCACCTCACCGATCTCCATGGTCGAGGAGGGACGAGGTCCCTCCGGTGGTCGAGGAGGGACGAGGTCCCTCCGGTGGTTGAGGAAGGACGAAGTCCCCCCGGTGGTTGAGGAGGGGCGAAGTCCCCCCGGTGGTTGAGGAGGGACGAGGTCCCTCCGGTGGTTGAGGAAGGACGAAGTCCTGTCTCGAAACCCCCGTCGCCGCGACCCAGCCACCACTCAGCCGACGCCGGTGGCCTTCTCCAGGGCGTTCACCTCGTCGTCGAGGAAGGTCAGCAGGCGTTGCAGGTGCGGCACGCTGCGGCGGCATCCGGTCAGGCCGAAGTCCATGTCGTCGGCGTAGGAGTTGCAGGTGATGTTCAGCGCCATCCCCTGGATCGGGATCGACAACGGGTAGGTGCCCACCATCTTCGCGCCGTTCATGTAGAGCGGCTTCTTCGGACCGGGGACGTTGGAGATGATCAGGTTGTACGGCGGACGCACGATGCCGTTCATCCGCAGCATCGGCAGCGCGATCGAGGGCGCCATCCCGAGGGCGCTCATCGCGACGATCTGGTTCGGCGTCATCGAGGACAGGGCCTGCTTGCCGTCGTTCATCGAGCCGTGGATCTGCGCGAGCCGGGCCGCCGGATCGCCCAGATCGGTGCCGAGCTTGACCATCACGGCGCCGACGGCGTTGCCACCCTTGGAGGAGGCGTCACCGGACTGCTTGGCGTTCAGCCCCACCGGCACCATCGAGACCAGGGTGCTGTCAGGGAGGGCTCCCTGCTCGTCGAGGTAGGCCCGCACCGCACCGCTGCACATCGCCAGCACCACGTCGTTGAGAGTCGTTCCGCTGGCCTTGCCGATCGCCCTGAGCCGCTCCAGCGCCCACCCCTCGGCGGCGAAGCGTCGAGCGCCGGAGATGTTGGTGTTGAACATCGTCTGCGGTGCGTGCAGCGAGACCGCCGACGTCTCGTTGCGCACCCCCTTGGTCAGCGTCCTGACCAGCGCTGACGGTAGCCCGGCGGCGTCGGCGGCCAGACCCATCGCCGTGCGCAGTGCCGCGACCGGCACCTCGGCGAGGTTCGGCTGCTCGACCTCCTTGACCCGCTTCTTGCGCGCTCGCGCTGCCCACATCGGTGGCAGGTCGGTCCGTGTCGGATCGTCGCTCAGCACGTTCTGCAGCAGTCGCATCGCCGACACCCCGTCGACGAGCGAGTGGTGCAGCTTGGTGTAGACCGCGAGCCGCCCGTCGGCCAGCCCTTCGATCACGTGCGCCTCCCACAGCGGACGCTCACGGGCCAACCTCGTGCCGTGCAGCCGCGAGCAGAGCTCGAGCAGCTCACGGACCCGACCGGGCTGCGGCAGGGCGCTGTGCCGCACGTGGTGCTCGATGTCGAACTGGGTGTCCGGGGTCCAGGTCCACTGTCCGGCGGTGCGCACCGAGCGGTGGGGCCGCTTGAGGAACAGCGGGTCGATGTCGTCGACGTCGATCATCTGCTCGTACAGGCGGCGGGTGTAGTCCTCGGGTGCGTCGGCGGGCTTCTCGTAGAGGGCGAGGCCAGCGACGTGCATCGGCATGGTGCGGTTCTCGGCCATCAAGAACGCGACCGAGGTCGGATCGATCGGCACCGGCATGGGGGTCCTCTCCACATCACGTGCGCCGCGCGCGGGAGCGGCTGCCTCTAGGCACCCTAGATCGACGATGTGGGCGGCGTCACAGCAGGTGCCAGGGGCCAGGTCCCAGTAGCGTGCGCGCATGGACCGCCCTGTGCAGGATCCGCTCCGCGCTCGTGTGCTGCACCGGAGCTCGGCGTCGTTGGAGCACCGGGTGGGGCGGTGGAAGGCCAAGCGTTGGCAGGTCGCACAGTGTGCGGTCGCGGCCGGGGTGGCGTGGTGGCTGGCCGGCGACGTGCTGGGCCATCCGCGCCCGTTCTTCGCACCGGTGGCTGCGGTGGTGTGCCTGGGCACGTCGTACGGCCAGCGGTTGCGGCGGGTCGGCGAGGTGACGGTCGGCGTCGCCGTCGGGGTGCTGGCCGGAGACCTGCTGACCCGGCTGATCGGTGTCGGGCCGTGGCAGATCACGCTGATCGTGGGCCTGGCGATGAGCGTGGCGCTGCTGCTGGACGCGGGCGCCATCCTGGTCACCCAGGCCGCCGTGCAGTCGATCGTGGTGGCCGTGCTGATCAGCGACCCGGCGCGTGGGTTCTCGCGGTGGACCGATGCGCTGGTCGGGGGCGCGGTGGCACTGGTCGCGGCGACCGTCGTGCCCCGTGCTCCGCTGCGGCGCCCGCGGGAGCAGGCGGCCGTCGTGATGTGCACCGTGGGTGAGCTGCTGCGCGCGGCTGCGGACAGCATCGAGGACGGCGACGTCGATCGGGCCGCCGAGGTCCTGGAGCGGGCGAGGGCGAGCGAACCGGTGCTGCGCGAGCTGCAGCAGGCCGCCGACGAGGGTTTGGCCGTGGTCGCGTCGTCGCCGTTCCGGGTGCGGCACCGGCCCGGCGTGCGCGCGATGGCCGAGCTGGTCGAGCCACTCGACCACGCGATGCGCAACACCCGGGTGCTGGTACGCCGGGTCGTGGTGGCGGCGTACCGTCGCGAGGCGCTGCCCCCCGGTTACGCCCTGCTGGTGCGAGACCTTGCCGGCTGCGTCGACGAGGTGGCCCTGGAGCTCGGCGCGGGTCGACAGGCCGTCTCGGCGCGCGCGGGCCTGCTGGTGCTGGCCCACGCCAGCTCCGAGGTGCCCCGCGCTCCCGGGCTGTCCGGCGAGGTCGTGCTGGCCCAGGTCCGCTCGATCCTGGCCGACCTGCTCTCGGTGACCGGGATGCAGCCGTTCGAGGCGACCGACGCCGTGCCTCCGATCAGCCGTTCCTGAGCGTCGTCCACAGCCACGACGGGGCCCCGTTTCGTCTCGACCGGCAGCGGGAATCCGGCTGACATCGAGTCCGGCGCGGAGCCGGGGCGTCATCGGGAGGCACGGATGAGGGGTTTCGTGGGCGGGGTGCCCAGCACGGTCGAGGGCATCGGGGCCGAGCTGCGCATCGCGGGTGAGCGGGTGGGCAGCCTGGTGGAGCCCTGCGCCGCCGCCGCCCGCAGCGGCGTGGACGCGGCGGCCCAGGGTCCACCGATGGTGGCGATCGCGCGTTGTGGTGCGGCCTGGAGCCAGGTGTTCACGGTCCTCGCCGAGCAGGTCACCGCCCTCGGACGGGTGGCGGACGCAGCAGCGGCCGACCTGGGTGCAGCGGAGGGATCATGAGCCTCGACGTGCTCGTTCCTGGGCTCGCGGCGAGCTTCGACACCGTCCCCGGCGATCCCGAACAGCTGCGAGCCGCGGCTCGGGCGCTGCGTGGGGTCGCCGGTGACCTCTCCGGGCGCTGCCACGAGGTGGACGGTGCGGTCGAGCGGACGACCGCGGCCTGGGCCGGTCGTCGCTCCCTCGACTTCCGCCTCGCTGCCTCGGGGGTCACGCACGCGCTCGAGGCCTCGGTGAGGGGTGTCGCCGACCTCGCGGATGCGCTCGACGAGCTGGCGGCCGCGGCCCAGGTGGCCCGCGACGAGGTGGACCAGCAGGCGAGCCGGGCCCGACGTGTGGCCGGTGAGGTGGAGGACCGGGTGCGGGCGATGGCGCCGGGGGACACCCGCATCGAGAGCGAGCGCGAGCACGCGGCGGGAGGTGCACCGTCGCTGCCTGGCGTCCGCCCAGGACGCGAGGGCCTGCTACGACCGGGTGGCCCTCCGTGTGGCCCAGCGGATCGAGGCGATCGCCGACACCGCCGGGGGAGTCGTCGCACCGGTCGACGCGACCGCGCTCGCCGCGCGGCGTGTGCTGACGGGCGCCCCCGTGGCTGCGAGCTGGGCGCTGCTCGACGAGTGGCTGCATCCGCGCGCGGTGGTCCCGGGTGTGGTCGGGACCGTGCTCGTGTCCAGCACGCCCGCGACGGCGTCCGCGTGGTGGCGGGCGCTCTCGCCGGTGCAGCAGCAGACGGTGCTGCGGGACCGGCCGGAGCTGATCGGCAACCTCGACGGCGTCCCCGCCGGGATCCGCGACCTCGCCAACCGTGAGCGGCTCGGGCCACTGCGCCGCCAGGTCAGTGCCCGGCTGCGCCGGCGCATGGACGAGCTGGGCGACGAACGGCGGCGACAGGGGGCCTACGACCCCTACGCCGGGCCCGGGCCGCGCCTGACCAGCGCCGACCCCACCTTCGAGCACCGTCTCGAGCAGCTGCGTGCGCTGACGGCGCTGGGCACCGTGCTCGCCCGGCCGGGGCGCCGCCTGCTCAGCCTCGACGTCTCGTCGGGACGGCGCGTGCACGCGGCGGTCGCGGTCGGTGACGTCGACACCGCGGACAACGTCGCGGTCTTCACCCCGGGCCTGGACAGCAACCTGCAGGGCGGGATCGCCGACTACGACACCGAGATGGGTGACCTGCGTGCGCAGGCCGAGGCCGACTCGGCCGCGGGGACGTCCACGGCCACCGTGACCTGGCTGGGGTACGACGCACCCCAGGTCTCGGAGCTGTGGGACGGTCGGCGCAGCGTGGCTTCGGCGCACCTGGCCGAGCAGGGTGCCGCCGGGTTGTCGGGCTTCCTGCGCGGGATCGAGCGACACGTCCGCACGGCGTGCACCTGGTCGCGCTGGGGCACTCCTACGGCTCCAGCACCACCGGTTACGCCCTCGCCCGCGGGAGCACCGGCGTCGACGACGTGGCCCTGTTCGGCTCACCGGGGGCCGGGGCCGAGACCGTGCAGCAGCTGCACGTGCCGGCGGGACACCTCTACGTCGAGGCGACGCCGACCGACCCGGTGGCGCTGGTCGAGCGGTTCGGTCTGTCACCGACGCACACCGTCGGGTTCCGGGCGTTGGAGACGGGGCAGTCGATCCGTGACGGCACCGTGCTGGCCGGGGTGAACGTCCATCGGCACTACCTCGACGCGGGCACGACCAGCCAGTGGAACCTTGCTGCGCTGGTCGCGGACCGACGAGACCTGCTGGTGCTCGCACCCGGGAGCGAGCAGCCCGAGCTGCTGCAGCACGTGCGGTGAGCGGCGCCGAGGGCCCGGCCCGGGCGCGGGCTCAGCCCGGATCCACCGCTCCGCCTGTTGCGCGCCACCGGCCAGGCACGCTGGCTGCGTTGCCGACGCTCGCCAGACACCCGGTACGCCCACGCGCCGGCGCCTGGCCAGCGCACCCGTCTGGTGACGCTCACGACGGCGGCCATCGGTGGATCCGGGTTCAGGACGGGTCGGCCGTCGTACGACGGGCGTCCCAGGCGACGGCGGAACCGGTCCAGCCAGCCCTCGGCGGTGGCGCCGTCGAAGGGCGGCTCCGCGGCGCGCACGGCGTTCAGCACGCTGGTGCAGGCCTCCATGGCGTGCTCGACGACGTCGGCGGGGTAGCCGTAGCGCGACGCGGTGCTGGGCGAACTCGTCCTCGTCGTCGACCCAGACCCGCCCGGTGGTCCCGCGGATCACGTCGAGGTCGAGGTCGACCGCGCGCATCACCTCGCACCCCGACGCCGGCTCGTCTGCCAGTAGCCGGGCGTGGTGATGTCGACGTAGGTGTCGAACGGGCCGCGACCGCGTCGAGGCGCGGGTCGGTGCCGTAGAAGGTGCCGAGCCACCAGTCGTCGTACGGCGTGAGCACGACGTGGTCGGCGACCGCGCTCATCGTGCGCCCGGGCCGGCTCATCACGGTGCCGCGTGCTCAGAGCCGCACCAGACCCCGTGCTCGTCGGCACCCAGCCGCACGGCGTCGAACTCCCAGTGCGGGTCGTCGGGCCACTTGCGGGTCATGATCCGGACGGGTTGCACGCGGCCCAGGTTAGGCCGCCGCCGCGTGCAGCTCGCGCTCGGGGATCAGGCCGGCTCGCTTGCCGAGCCGACCACGACGTCCTGGTAGCGCGCGCCGGTGAGCTTGGCGAAGGTGTGCAGGGCGTGGGCGTCGGCGCCGACCAGCATGCCGCGGCTTGTTGCGCAGGACGGCCTTGACGATGATCTCGGCGGCCCGCTCGGGCGTGGTCTTGGCCAGCTTCTCGTCGAAGGTGCCGGCGACGGCTGGTCCAGGGTCTCGCCGTCGGTGACGCGACCGTTGCGGGCGATGCCGGTCTTGATCCCGCCGGGGTGCACGCAGGTCACGCCCACCGGGTGCCCTCCATCAGCATGTCCTCGCGGACCGACTCGGTGAAGCCGCGCACGGCGTACTTGGCGGCGTTGTAGGTCGACTGGCCGGGCATCGAGAGCAGCCCGAAGAGCGAGGAGATGTTGACGACGTGGCCGTCGCCGGAGGCGATCAGGTGCGGCAGGAACTCCTTGGTGCCGGTGACGACGCCCCAGAAGTTGATCCCCATGATCCACTCGAAGCCCTCGTAGGTGATCTCCCCGATCGGGCCCGGTGTAGGAGACGCCGGCGTTGTTGATCACCACGTTGACCCGGCCGAACTGCTCCGGCACCGCCGCGGCGTACGCCGCTGAACGCCTCGCGGTCGCTGACGTCGAGCCGGTCGGAGCGGACCTCGCGGACACCGGCGTGCTTGACCAGGTCGACGGTCTCGGCCAGGCCGTCCTCGTTGACGTCGCTGATCGCGACGCAGCGCCCCCTTCGCGGCGACCGTCGAGCGCGAGCGCGCGGCCGATGCCGGAGCCGGCACCGGTGATCACGACGACCTTGTTGTCCAGGGTCTTCATCAGGCGACTTCCTTCTGCTCGTGGGGAGTGGGACGCGGGGACGTGCGGGACGTGGTGGCGTAGGCCTCGGTGTCGAACGGTGGCCAGCAGCCGGCGGAAGGTGAACGTGGCCCGCGGCCAGAGGGTGGTGTTGTTGCCGTGCTCGTCGAGGTACCAGCTCGAGCACCCGCCGCTGCTCCACACCGTGCGCTGCATCCGGCGCTGCAGGTCGCGGTTCCAGCGGCGCTGGGGCTCGGGCCGGGCCTCGACCGTGGCCAGGGCGCGCGGTGTCCATGGTGTCGAGCGCGGCTGAGGACGTAGGCGATCTGGGACTCGATGATGAACACCATGCTGGTGTGGCCGAGGCCGGTGTTGGGCCCGACGATCTGGAACAGGTTGGGGAAGCCGGCGATCGTCGTGCCCTTGTACGCCGCCATCCCGCGCTCGGCCCAGGCGTCGGCGAGCGTGCGACCGTGGCGGCCCTTGATGTGGTGCGCGATGGGCTGGTCGGTGATCGCGAAGCCGGTCGCGACGACGAGCGCGTCGACCGGGTGCTCGACACCGTCGGCGGTGACCACGCCGGATTCGCGTGATCCGGGTGATCGGGCTCGGTGACCAGGTCGACGTTCTCGCGGTCCAGAGCGGGGTAGTAGGTGTTCGAGATCAGGATCCGCTTGCAGCCGATGCCGGAAGTCCGGGGTCACCTTGGCCCGCAGCGCGGGGTCGCTCGATGCCGCGTGCGATGTTCTGCCGCCGCGATCCTCTCGACCGGCTTGGCGATCCGGGGCTGCCAGGTGAAGGCCGGCACGTAGCCCTCGCGGCCCCAGTAGATCGCGGTGCGGTAGAGCTTCTGCAGACCGGGGACGTGACGCAGGGCGGCCTTCTCCAGCCGCCCGTAGGCACGGTCGTGACGCGGCATCACCCACGGAGCCGTGCGCTGGTAGACGTCGAGGTGGGCGACCTGCTCAGCGATCTTCGGCACGATCTGGATCGAGGAGGCCCCGGTGCCGATCACCGCGACGCGCTTGCCGGTCAGGTCGTAGTCGTGGTTCCACCGGGCCGAGTGGAAGACCTCGCCGGAGAACTCGTCGATGCCTTGCGATCTCCGGCCGTTTGGGCTCGGAGAGCCCGCCGGAGCCCGTGACCACGACGTCGGCGGTGACGGCGCCGGCCGAGGTGGTGACCCGCCAGATCCGGTCGCCCTCGTCCCAGGCCAGGTCCTGGACCTCGGTCTCGAACCGGAACCGGTCGAGCACGCCGGCCTGGCGCGAGACCCGCTGCAGGTAGGCCTGGATCTCCGGCTGGAAGGAGAACGAGCGGGTCCAGTGCGGGTTGGGCGCGAACGAGAACGAGTACAGCTGGCTGGGCACGTCGCAGGCTGCACCCGGGTAGGTGTTGTCACGCCAGGTGCCACCGACGTCGGGGCCCCTCTCGAGCACGAGGAAGTCGTGCCGTCCCGCCTTCTGCAGCGCGATCGCCATCCCGAGGCCGGCGAACCCGGACCCGACGACCAGGGTGCGGACGTGGGCGGGGAGCGGGGTGGCGGGAGGCGTGCTGCTCATGCACCGAACGTACCGACGGTATTGAATTCAGGTCAATAGCGCTGTTGAAGAACGTTCAGTAAGGTGCGCCACATGGGCCCGGTGGATTCGAGATGAGCACGTCGCGAGTCCGGATGACGCCGGCCGACCGGCGCGAGCAGCTGCTCGCGCACGGCGTACGCCTGCTCGGGTCGCACTCCCTCGACGAGCTGACCACGGACCTGATGGCGCGCGAGGCCGGGATCTCCCGGGGCCTGCTGTACCACTACTTCGACAACCTCGACGGGTTCCGGCGAGACGTCGTGCGAGCGGCGATCGACGACCTGGTCGCGATCACCGCCCCCGACGACGGGGACGATCCGGTGGCGGTGCTGGCCGCGTCGCTGGAGGCCTACGTCGACTACGTCATCGCCAACCTCAGCGGCTACCAGTCGATGGTCCGCGCCGCCCAGGGGGGCAACGAGGAGATGCGGACCTTCTACGAGCAGGCCCGCGCATCGCTCACCGGGCGGATGTTCGACCGGGCCGGCGCCGACGGGACCAGCCTGCTGGGCTACGACGACACCCCGACCACGCGGCTGCTGGTGCACGGCTGGAGCGCGCTCGCGGAGTCGGTGGTGCTGACCTGGGCCGAGGACGACCACCAGATGTCGAAGCAGCAGCTGATCGCGGCGCTCGCCGCCTCCCTCTTCGGTGTGCTGGACGCGAGCCGCTGAGACCGGACCACCGGCCCGAGCGCGGACCCGGCACGTGTCGATCGGCCCGGGAGGGCCGGGAGGGCCGGGTGCGGCCAAGCGGTCTGTTTGTGTGTGAGCGACAAGTTAGGCTCTGGACGTGTACACCAGCGACTACCCGATCTTCGCGGTCACCGTCGACGTGGTGGCGCTGACCGTGCTGCGCGGCGAGCTGTGCGCGCTCGTCGTGCGCCGGGGGGAGCCGCCGTACGTCGGAGCCTGGGCCCTGCCGGGCGGCTTCGTCGGCGAGCAGGAGGATCTCGCCGACGCCGCGACCCGGGAGCTGGCCGAGGAGACCGGCGTCCGCGTGGACGGGCTCGAGCAGCTGGCGACCTACGGCACCCCCGGCCGTGACCCGCGCGGGCGGACGGTCACGGTGGCCCACCTGGCGGTGATCCCCTGGGCACCGGAGGCCCAGGCGGGATCGGACGCGACCGACGCGGAGTGGCGACCCGTGAGCGCGCTCGTCGGTTCCGACGCACCCGCCTTCGACCACGCCCGGATCCTCGCCGACGGTGTCGAGCGGACACGCTCCAAGCTCGAGTACACCGATCTCGCGGCCCGGTTCGTGCCCGACGAGTTCACCATCTCCGAGCTGCGCGCCGTGTACGACGTGATCTGGGGCAGCGAGCTGGACCCGGGCAACTTCCACCGCAAGGTCGTCGGCACCGAGGGTTTCGTGGTCGAGACGGGGGAGCGGCGAGCCGGCGGGTCGGGGCGTCCGGCGCGGATGTTCCGGGCCGGTCCCGCCAGCGCCCTGCACCCGCCGCTGACGCGCCGGTCCGTGCGCTGATCCGGCGTCCGCCCGTCGACCGATCGTCGCCCGACGGGCCCCACCACCAGTGGTCGAGCCCGTCGGAATCCCTTCGGCGTCCTAGGTGAAGATGCTGACGCCGCCGGGGCCGACGAGCAGCCCGACCACGATCAGCACGATGCCGAACAGGATCTGTCCGCGGATCGCGGTCACGATGCCGGCGATCACCAGCACCACCGCGATCAGCCACAAGATGGTAGCCATGTTTCCTCCTTCAGTTATCCCGCCGGTGCACCCGAACAAGGGCTGGCAAACTCACCCCTGAGGGTGAGGATCGCCCCAGGTGCGCACCCGCTCACTCGCGGGTGCGCACGAACACCCAGGCCCGCATCGCGACGAAGCGCGTCACGGTCACGAACAGGTTGGCTGCGGTGAGCACGACGACCTCGGTGCCGTGGTGCCCGGACCGGCTCGGGCCGCTCGCGTCCACGAGCCAGAGCGCACCGCTGGTGACGCCCAGGCCGACGGCGAAGATCACCAGTCCCTGCACCTGGTGGCGCAGCGCGCGCTCCGGCCCGCGGACACCGAAGGTGAAGCGCCGGTTGGCGGCGGTGTTCGCAAGCGTGGTGAGCAGCAGGGCGAGCAGGTTCGCGCCCTGGGCAAGCATGGTGCTGCGGAACCAGAGGTAGAGCGCCGCGTAGGCCAGGGTCGAGGCCACCCCGACCAGGGCGAACATCACCACCTGCATCCCCAGTCGGCCACCCCCGGCGTCCGCGCTGACCCGACCCAGCCGGGGACCGACCTCGCGCACCGGGGTGGTCCCCCTGAGCAGCCCGCGTCCGACGCGCACGATGCCCTTGATGTCGGCCAGGGCGGTGCGGGCGATGTCGACGCGGCTGTCGGGGTCGTCGACCCAGTCGACCGGCACCTCGTGGATCCGCAGCCCGGCCCGCTCGGCCAGCACCAGGAGCTCGGTGTCGAAGAACCACGCGTTGTCCTCCACCAGGGGCAGCACCTCGCGGGCCACGTCGGCCCGGATGGCCTTGAAGCCGCACTGCGCGTCGGAGAACCGGGTGCGCAGGGCCCCGCGGACCAGCAGGTTGTACGAGCGGGAGATCAGCTCACGCTTCGGCCCGCGGGTGACCCGCGAGTCGTGCCGCAGCCGGCTGCCGATCGCCAGGTCCGAGTGACCACTGATCAGCGGCGCCACCAGCGGCAACAGTGCCTTGAGGTCGGTCGAGAGGTCGACGTCCATGTAGACCAGCACCGCCGAGGTCGACGCCGTCCAGACCCTCTTCAGCGCCCGGCCCCGGCCCTTCTCGGCGAGGTGCACGGCCCTCACCTCCTCGAAGGTGTGCGCCAGGCGACGGGCGACGACCGCGGTGGCGTCCGTGCTCGCGTTGTCGGCGATCGTGATCCGGAAGGTCCACGGCAGCGTGCACAGGTGCGCGTGCACCCGCTCCACCGACCGCGCGAGGTCGGCCTCCTCGTTGTAGACCGGGATCACCACGTCGAGCGTGGTGACCCGGCCGTGTCCGGCTGCAGTGCGGTCGTCGCGCGCCCGGTCTGCTCCGCGTCGTACGCCGCGGTCATGTCGTCGACCCGGTCGAGGAGGCGGCGCCCAGGTCGTAGAGGGTGACCCCGTCGACCGTGGTGGCGGTGAAGTTGTCCTCGACCCACGAGGCGATCGCGGTGCTGGTGCTGCCGGAGGCGTTGAGGCCTCCGCCTCCACCACCGCCGGTGCCGCTGGCGATGAAGTAGTGGACCTCGCCGGCCGCGACCCAGGCCTTGAACTGTGCCAGCGTGGGGCTCGGGTCGGAGCCGTTGAAGCCACCGATCGCCATCACCGGCTCCTCGCTGGCCAGCTGGTAGCCGGCCGCGGTGTTCGAGCCGACGGCGGCAGCGGCCCAGCGGTAGCGCCGAGGCGTCGGCCTGGAGCAGCGCGGTGATCTCGCGAGGTCGACTGCTGCCGGTGAGCAGGCCGCCGGTCGAGCCGCCGGTGCGGGCGCCGGTCTGACCGACCCGGTGCCGTGCCCCGGGCGTTGCCCTGGGCGCCCTGGGTGCCTTGGGCGCCGCCGGCGCTGTCCGAAGCCACCGGGGCGGGCGCCGCCCCCGGGGCCCCTGCCGCTGCCGGTGCTCGGACCGGCGTCCACGATCGAGCCGGTGTGCCCGGTCGTCGCGGTCTGCACGGCGTACGCCGCGGGCCCGGCGAGGCCGACCACCAGTGCGGCCGCCGCGATCGCCGGCAGCGAGCCGGCGGGGCAGGTGACCGATGCCGATCAGCAGCGAGGGCGGTGAGCAGGCCGCCGACCAGCACCAGCCACCTCAACCAGGGCAGGAAGTCGGCGCGAGCGCTGCAGCAGGAGGAAGCGCGAGCACGCTGGTCAGGGCCATGGTCGCTGCGGCGACGCGGCGGCGGTCGACGCTGTGCCGGCGGGTCCACAGCAGCCAGGCGCCGGTGCCGACGAGCGGCGCCGATCGCCGGGGCCAGGGCCACGGTGTAGTAGGCGTGGAAGATGCCGGCCATGAAGCTGAAGGTGAGCCCGGTGACCAGCAGCCAGCCGCCCCAGGCGATCAGCGAGGCGCGGGTCAGGTCGGTCCGCGGCGCCCGGCGGGTGAACCAGAGCCCGGCGCCGAGCAGGACGAGGGCCGCGGGGACCAGCCAGGCGACCTGGCCGCCGATCTCGGTGTTGAACAGCCGCAGGATGCCGGTGCTGCCCCACATGCCGCCGCCGTTGCCGCCGCCGCCGCCGACCGAGCCGGTCTCGTCGCCGGTGAGCCGGCCGAAGCCGTTGTAGCCGAGGGTGAGCTCGAGGATGGAGTTGTCCTGCGACCCGCCGATGTAGGGGCGGCTGTCGGCCGGCCAGAGGCTGACGATCGCGATCCACCAGCCGGCCGCGGCGATCATGGCGGCGAAGGCGACCAGCAGGTGTCCGATCCGCTTGCCGAAGCTGGTCTCGCGCGACGACCAGGTAGACCAGCACCAGCGCGGGCAGCACCAGGAAGGCCTGGAGCTGCTTGGCCAGGAACGCGAACCCGACCAGGGCACCGCCGAGGGCCAGCCAGCGCACCGGGTGCCGCGCTCTCGACCCGGGTCGACTCGACCGCGCGCAGCGTGGCGTGGACCGGCCGCGATCGAGCAGCAGGACCAGCATCGCGTCGGGGTTGTTGAACCTGAACATCAGCACCGCGACCGGGGTCGATCGCCAGCACCGCCCGGAGATCAGACCGGCCGCCGCCGAGCCGGTGCTGCGGCGTACGGTCGCGACGAGCAGCGCGACCGCGAGCACGCCCTCGATGGCCTGCGGAGCGAGGATGCTCCAGGACGACAGCCCGAAGACTCGAACCGAGAGCCCCATCGGCCACAGCGCCAGCGGGGTCTTGTCGACGGTGATCGAGTTGCCGGCGTCGGAGGAGCCGAAGAAGAACGCCTTCCAGGACGCCGAGCCCGGCCTGCGCGGCCGCGGAGTAGAAGGAGTTGGCGTAGCCGGAGGCGCTGAGCCCCCACAGGTAGAGCAGGGCGGTGAGCGACGAGCAGGGTGAGCAGCGCCGGGCGCGCCCAGGCCGGGGATCAGCCCACGCGACGGCGCAGCAGGCTCGGCCGGCCGCCGGTGGGCGCGGCGCGGCGCCGCCGGGGTGGCGGTTGTCGATCAGGGGCACGCGGTGCAGGGTCGCGGAGTCCGGGTTCATGTCCGCAACGATCGCGGTCGCCGGCTGCGCGGGCCCCGTGCCGAGTCTGTGACGGTCCTGTGAGGTGTCGGTCGAGCAGCGAGCCCGGGAGCGGCGTCGAACAGGAGGTGAGGCTGTGCTGCTGCTTCGTGCTCACGTGCGGGGTCGCTGCCCGATGGGTCCGCGCAGCCCGGGTGTCAGGCGCGCGAATCGCGCTGCTCGAGCGGCGGTGCAGGCCCATGGTGGGGGTCCGGCCCGAGCTGCCTCAGCCGCGCTCGGTGAACACGATGGCGTCGTCCATCGTGATCGCGACGGTGTGCTCCATGTGGGCGCCGCGGGACCCGTCGGCGGACCGGATCGTCCAGCCGTCGGGGTCGGTGAAGATCTGGTCGGTGGTGTGCAGGAACCACGGCTCGATGGCGATCACCAGACCGGGCCGCAGCCGCAGCCCGCGGCCGGCGCGGCCGTCGTTCGGCACGTGCGGGTCGCCGTGCATGGTGCGTCCGACGCCGTGGCCGCCGAACTGGGTGTTCACGGTGAGCCGGCCGCCGTGGGCGACCGCCGAGATGGCGGCCGAGATGTCGCCGAGCCGGTTGCCGGCCCGCGCCTGGCCGATGCCGGCCGCCAGCGCGCGGTCGGTGGTCTCGATCAGGGCGACGTCCTTGGGGTCGGGCGTGCCGACCACGACGCTGAGCGCGGAGTCGGCGACCCAGCCGTCGACGCTGCACGGCGAAGTCGACGCTGAGCAGGTCGCCGTCGGCGAGCGTGTAGTCGTGCGGCAGGCCGTGCAGCACCGCGTCGTTGACCGAGGTGCACAGCACCTTGCCGAACGGCGAGCGCGCCGAACGAGGGGTGGTAGTCGATGTAGCAGGACTCCGCGCCACGCTCCTTGATCATCCGGTGCGCCAGCTCGTCGAGCTCGAGCAGGTTGACCCCGACGGCGGCCTTCTGCTGCCAGCGCGGTGAGCACCTCGGCGACGAAGACGCCCGGCCGGGCGCATCTGCTCGATCTCGGCGGGGGAGCGCAGCTCGATCATGGTGCGCGAGCCTACGTTCGGGAGCCGCCCGCCCACCCAACGGGTCGCAGGCCCGGTGGCGAGCCCGTGACGAGCCGGTGGCGAGCGGAGCGGGACCCGCTCTGCTGAGGGCGGATCTGCCGCTGGCGGATACGCTGGAGTGCGCGCCCGGGCCGCAGCAGGGTCGTCGTACCCCGACAAACCCAGGAGGCACCGATGCCCGGCACCACCGAACACTCGCCCGGACCGCTCGACGACCAGCTCACCACCCGGCTGCTGCACCAGCGGATCATCGTCCTCGGCCAGGAGGTCGACGACGCGCATCGCCAACCGGCTGTGCGCCGAGCTGCTGCTGCTCGTCGGCCGAGGACCCGCACCGCGACATCAGCCTCTACATCAACTCCCCCGGCGGCTCGGTCTCGGCCGGGCTGGCGATCTACGACACGATGCGGCTGATCCCCAACGACGTCAGCACCCTGGCGATGGGGCTGGCCGCGAGCATGGGGCAGTTCCTGCTCTCGGCCGGTACGCCGGGCAAGCGCTACGCCCTGCCGCACTCCCGGGTGCTGATGCACCAGGGCTCGGCCGGGATCGGCGGCACCGCGGTCGACATCGAGATCCAGGCCGAGAACCTCGAGCACACCAAGAACGTGCTGATGCGGCCTGATCGCCGAGCACACCGGTCAGCCGACGTGGAGCAGGTCACCGCCGACGCGGAGCGGGACCGCTGGTTCACCGCCGAGCAGGCCTGGACTACGGGTTCGTCGACGTCGACCGACGTCCGACTCACCCCGCCCGCTCCGACGGCGACGGTGGACCACGCCGGTCTCGCCTGGGCCGCTGCCGCGTCCGGGACTGGGGCCGATGACGTCGTACACGATCCCCAGCGTCGTCGAGAAGACCGTGCGCGGCGAGCGGGCCGTCGACATCTACAGCCGGCTGCTCAGCGACCGGATCGTCTACCTCGGCACCGAGATCGACGACGGGGTCGCCAACGTGGTGATCGCGCAGCTGCTGCACCTGGAGTCGGACAGCCCGGACACGCCCGATCGACCTCTACCTGAACTCACCCGGCGGCTCGGTCACGGCGATGTTCGCGATCTACGACGCGCTGCAGTACCTCTCCGCGCCGATCGCCACGACCTGCGTGGGCCAGGCGGCCTCGGCGGCGGCCGTGCTCCTGGCGGCCGGGGAGCCGGGGCGCCGCGCGGTGCTGCCGCACGCCCGGGTGGTGCTGCACCAGCCGTCCGGCGGCGGCCAGGGCACGCTGCCCGACCTGGCGCTGCAGGCCAAGGAGATCGTGCGGATGCGCGCGCGGAGATGGAGCAGGTGCTGGCCCGCCACACCGGCCAGCCGGAGCAGAACCTGCGCGCCGACACCGCCCGCGACCTGGTCCTCGCCGCCGCCGAGGCCGTGGCCTACGGCCTGGCCGACGGGGTGCTGAACAGCCGCAAGCGGTGACCTCGGCCGGAGTCGGGCTCGAGCGGCCGTCCGAGGCCGGGACCACGACCGGTGGCCGGGCTCCGACGGATCAGGCGGCGAGGCGACCGGGCCGGTGGGCCGGGAGTCAGGCCGCGGGTGGCGCGGGCGGTGAGGTCGACCAGCCGCAGGCCCGAGCGAGGTGTGGACCGCGGCGAGCACCTCCGTGCTGGGCTCCTTGCGGCCGCGCTCGACCTCGGAGAGGTACTGCACCGAGACTCCCGCCGCTGCGGCGACGTCGGCGAGGGTGCGCTGCTGGCGGTGCCGCTCGGCCCGGAGCGCCCGGCCGACCACCTCGCGCCACAGCGGCTCGGGCTCGAGCCGTGCCTGCGTGGTGCTGCGGACGGCAACGGACCAGGTCACCCATGTCCCGACGGTACGCCGCGGCGGCCCGGCCGGGTCGGGCCGCGTTCGCCGCCGGCAGAATCGGCTGGCCGACCGGCCGCGCGGGGATCAGCCGTTCAGCGAGTCGCCCAGCGCGACCGACTCGTCGGCGAGCCGGTCGGCGTCCACCTCGGTGCCGACGATCCGACGGATCTCGTCGGTGGCGTCCCAGTCGTTGACCTGCATCCCGGCGACCACCTGCCCGCCGCGCAGCCACCAGGCGGTGAAGGCGAGGTCGCCAGATCCGCCGTCGGTGGTGCCCCGCAGCACGACCCGGTCCCAGCCGTCGGGGCCGGGGTGGCCGACGTACTCCATGCCGAGGTCGTACTGGTCGGTGAAGAAGTACGGCAGCGCGTCGTGCGTCGCGCTGCCGCCGGCCAGGTTGGCGGCGGCGACCGTGCCGTGCTGCGAGGCGACGTCGTAGTGCTCGACGCGGATGGAGCGGCCGAGCATGGGGTGCTCGGCGTTGGCGACGTCGCCGGCGGCCCAGACGTGCGGGTCGCTGGTGCGCAGCTGGGCGTCGACCCGGATGCCGTCGTCGATGCGCAGGCCGGCCGCGCCGGCGGGCTCGACGACCGGCTCGCGCGCCGACCGCGACCAGCAGCAGGTCGCAGTGCACCGGGTTGCCCTCGGCCAGCTCGACGGTGACCCCGCTGCGGGCCTTGGAGAAGCCGGTGATCGTGGTGCCCAGTCGCAGGTCGACGCCCTCGGCCACGTGCACGCCGGCGAAGATCGCCCCGACCTCGGGGCCGACCACACCGAGCAGCGGCTGCGGGGCCATCTCCAGCACGGTGACGTCGGCGCCGTTCTTGCGGGCCGCCGCGGCGACCTCGAGGCCGATCCAGCCGGCACCGACGATGCCGATCCGGCATCGCCCTCGCGCAGCTGGTCCTTCAGTGCGAGGCACTCCTCGAGCGTGCGCAGGTAGACGACCGGAACCCCTGCTTCGGTCGGCCATCGGCAGCGGCTTGCTGCGAGCGCCGGTGGCCAGCAGCAGCTTGTCGTAGCCGACCTCCTCGCCGCCCGCCCGCAGCTCTGCCGCGCCAGGTCGAGCGAGGTGACGGTCGGTGCCCGTGCGCAGCTCGACGTCGTTCTCGGCGTACCACTCGGCCGGCTTGACCAGGGTGTCGTCGGCGGTGCCGTCGCCGAGCAGGATGTCCTTCGACAGCGGCGGCCGCTCGTACGGCGGGTGCTGCTCGGCCGTGAACAGTGTGATCGGGCCGTCGTAGCCGTTGTCCCGCAGGCCCGTCACGGCCGTCCCTGCGGCCAGTCCGCCGCCCACCACCACGATGTGATCAGTCATGGCTCCACCTAACCAGCCCGGTCCGACCCGGGCACCACCCCGGCGGTGGCGGGCCCAGGGGCGTCTCTCCTCAGCGCATGGTCTGCTGCGCGGCGCCCACGATGAAGAGACACGCCCTATCGTGAGGTCGACGTCGACGCGAGGGAGCACGCGATGAAGCTGGGACTGCAGCTGGGCTACTGGGGCGCGCAGCCGCCGGCCAACGCGGGTGAGCTGGTGGCGGTCGCCGAGGACTCGGGCTTCGACGCCGTGTTCACCGCCGAGGCCTGGGGTAGCGACGCGTTCACGCCGCTGGCCTGGTGGGGCCAGGGGACCAGCCGGGTGCGCCTGGGCACCTCGATCGTGCAGATGTCGGGGCGGACGCCGACCTCCATCGCCATGCATGCGCTGACCCTCGACCACCTCAGCGGTGGTCGGGTGGTGCTCGGGATGGGCGTGAGCGGGCCGCAGGTCGTCGAGGGCTGGTACGGCGCGCCCTTCGCCAAGCCGCTGGCGCGCACCCGTGAGGTGGTCGACATCGTGCGCCAGGTGCTGGCGCGCGAGGCGCCGGTGACCAACGACGGCCCGCACTACCCCCTGCCGTACGCCGGCGAGGGCTCGGTCGGGCTCGGCAAGCCGCTCAAGCCGATCGTGCACCCGCTGCGCGCCGACGTACCGATCTGGCTCGGTGCCGAAGGCCCGAAGAACGTCGCCCAGACCGCCGAGATCGCCGACGGCTGGATCCCGCTGTTCTACTCCCCGGGAGTGGCGCCGATGTACCGCGAGTGGCTCGACGAGGGCTTCGCCCGGCCGGGGGCGCGACGTACCAGCGACGACTTCGAGATCGCCGCGACCGTCTCGCTGCGGATCACCGACGGTGCCGAGGCCACGGCAGCGGCGTACGACGAGCTGCGGCCCAGCATCGCGCTGTACATGGGCGGGATGGGCGCCAAGGGCCAGAACTTCCACAACGACGTCTTCGTCCGGATGGGTCACGAAGCGCTGGCCGCCGAGGTGCAGGACCTCTACCTGGCCGGGAAGAAGGACGAGGCGATCGCGAAGATCCCCGACCAGCTCGTCGACTCGCTGCACATCGTCGGAGATGCGGCCAAGGTCAAGGACCGCGTCGCCGAGTGGGAAGAGGCGGGCGTCACCACCGTCCTGCTGGCCCTGAACGACCCGGCCGAGGTGCGTGAGGTCGCCGAGCTGCTGGCCTGATTCCGGATCCGGGCCCGAGTCCTCCACCGAGTCGCGCGGGGAGGGGCCCGTCTCACTGGCCCTTCGAGGAGAGGACCGGCGGGCTCGCCAGCAGCGCCGTGGTGGGCAGGCCCGTGCGCCGGGCGGTGAGGGGGCCGTCGCGACCACGGCGTCGTCGACGAGGGGACCTGAGCTTTGTTGACACTGTGTCAACAGTGGGTCAGCATGGCGCTGTGACCGTCACCCGGATGGAGCCCGACGCCCGCCGGCGCCAGATCGTCGAGGCGGCACGCGGCCTCTACGCCACTCGCCCGTACGACGCGGTGTCGGCCGCCGAGCTCGCCGCCGCGGCCGGCGTGGCCCGGGGGCTGATCAACCACTACTTCGGGTCGAAGCGGGCGCTGTTCCTCGCCGTCGATGCGCGACTCGGTGCTGATGCCCGAGCGGGCGCTGCCCGAGATGGACGGCCTCGACGTCGAGGAGCGGGCCCGGCTGACCATGGACTGGATCCTGAGCGCGGCCACGACGTACGGCCAGGCCTGGGTCAACGCCTCGGGCGCGGCCAACCTGCACGGCGACTCCGACGTCCAGGCCATCGTCGACGAGGCCGACGACCGGGCCGCCCGGCTGGTGCTGGACGCCCTCGGGCTGCCCGACGACGCGCACCTGCGGGCCCGGCTGCGCGCCCGGTCGCCGCGCTGGTCAAGGGGGTCTGCCGCGAGTGGCTGGTGCGCGGGACGCTGACCCGCGAGGAGTCGCTCGACCTGCTCACCGGCGGCCCTGCTGCTGTTCGTGGAGGAGAGTGAGGACGCATGACGTCGGTCGGGATCATCGGGTCGGGCTTCGGTGCGGTCGGGGTGGCCGTCGAGCTGCTGCGGCACGGGCACACCGACGTACGCCTGTGGGAGAAGGCCGACGCCCTCGGCGGGGTCTGGCGCGACAACACCTACCCCAACGCCGGCTGCGACGCGCCGTCGCCGATCTACTCCTACTCCTGGGCGCCGAAGCACTGGTCGCGTCGCTACGCCCAGCAGGAGGAGATCCTCGACTACATCCGCGAGGTCGCCGACGCCCACGGCGTGACCGGGCGCATCGCGTTCGGTCGCGAGGTGGTCGGCGCGGCCTGGTCCGACGCCGACCGCACGTGGACGGTGCGCTTCGCCGACGGCTCGAGCGAGACCGTCGACGTCCTGGTGCCGGCCGTCGGCCAGCTGTCGCGCCCGGTGCTGCCGCCGATCCCCGGCGATCGAGGACTTCGCCGGCCCGTCGTTCCACTCCGCGCAGTGGGACCACGACGCCGACCTCATCGGGCCGGGTCGCGGTGGTCGGCACGGGTGCGAGCGCGATCCAGTTCGTGCCCGCCCTGGCCGAGAGCGCGCGCGAGGTGACGGTGTTCCAGCGCACGCCCAACTACATCCTGCCCAAGCCCGACGGCGCGTTCGCCTCCTGGTACGCCGCCGGCGTGCGGGCCGAGCGGCCGGTGCTGCAGGGCGTCTCCGAGCTGTTCTCGCTCGGGCTCGACGAGGGCACCGTGATGGCGAAGGTCAACGAGCGGGTCGCGCTCGGCGCTGCTGCGCCGCCAGGTGCGCGACCCCGCGCTGCGCGCGCATGCTCACCCCGGACTACCCGATCGGCTGCAAGCGGATCCTGTTCTCCAACGCCTGGTACCCCGACCCTGGCCCGGCCGAACGTCGAGGTGGTCACCGAGCCGTCGAGCGGGTCACCGAGCACGGGCGTGGTGCACGGCGGCGCGGAGCAGGAGGTCGACGCGATCGTCTACGGCACCGGCTTCGACGCCCAGGACTTCCTCGACTCGATCGAGATCCGCGGCACCGGCGGGCGGCTGCTGTCCGACCAGTGGAGCCGACGGGGCGCGGGCCTACCTCGGCATCTACGTGCCGCACTTCCCCAACCTCTTCGTCTCCTACGGCCCCAACACCAACCTCGGCGGCGGCTCGATCATCTTCATGCTCGAGGCGCAGGCCCGGCACATGCGCCAGGTGCTCGACGCGGATGGCGGCGCACCGGCGTGGCCACCGTCGAGGTCACCGAGCCGGCCGAGCAGCGCTGGGACACCGCGCTCCAGCACCGGCTCGAGCGCTCGGCCTGGGCGCCTGCGACAGCTGGTACCGCGACCCGCGGCAACGGCCGGATCACCTCCAACTGGCCCGGCGCCACCCACCCGTACGCCGTCGCCACCGCGCGAGCTCGACCGTCGAGGCGTTCGCGTGGCGCTGAGCGCCGGGTCCGTGGCGGGCGGTCGCGGGTCCACCGGACACCAGGAGGTCGCGGCCGCGGCGTACCCGCCGGAGCCGTGGGACCTGCACCGGCCACGCCCTGGTCGGGATCCGGTGCTGCCCCGGGACTTCGCGCCGCCGCCGCACTCGCCCCGCACCCGCGCGGTCAGCGTGCTCGGGCGCGTCCACGAGCTGCGGTCGTTCCGGCTGATCGTCGGCCGCCGCTGAGGGATCCGCCCCACCCCCGCGCACCCGAGGCGGGCCGGCTGGGAGTCGTGACAGGCTCGAGCCATGGAATACCGCTACCTCGGCAACAGTGGCCTGAAGATCGTCCGAGATCATCTACGGCAACTGGCTCACCCACGGCTCCCAGGTCGAGAACGACGCCGCGATCGCGTGCGTGCACGCGGCGCTCGACGCCGGCATCTCGACGTTCGACACCGCCGACGTCTACGCCAACGGCAAGGCCGAGAGCGTGCTCGGCGAGGCGCTGAAGGGGCAGCGGCGCGAGTCGCTGGAGATCATGACCAAGGTCTACTGGCCGGTCGGACCGGGCGGCAAGAACGACACCGGGCTCTCCCGCAAGCACATCCACGAGGGCATCCGGGCCTCGCTGGAGCGTCTCGGCACCGACTACGTCGACGTCTACCAGGCCCACCGCTACGACCACGAGACGCCGCTCGAGGAGACGATGCAGGCCTTCGCCGACGTCGTACGACGCGGCCAGGCGCTCTACATCGGCGTCAGCGAGTGGACCGCCGAGGAGATCCGGGCCGGGCACGCGCTGGCGACCGACCTCGGCATCCAGCTGGTCTCCAACCAGCCGCAGTACTCCATGCTCTGGCGGGTGATCGAGGCCGAGGTCGAGCCGGCCTGCCGCGAGCTCGGAGTCTCCCAGGTGGTCTGGTCGCCGATCGCCCAGGGCGTGCTGACCGGCAAGTACCAGCCCGGCGAGCAGCCGCCCGAGGGCAGCCGGGCCACCGACGAGAAGGGCGGCGCCGACATCGATCAAGCGCTACCTCGACCGACGAGACCCTCACCGCGGTGCAGGACTGAAGCCGATCGCCGACGACCTCGGCGTCACGATGGCCCAGCTCGCCGTCGCCTGGGTCCTGGCCAACGACAACGTCGCCGGTGCGATCGTCGGGGCGTCGCGTCCGGAGCAGGTCACCGACAACGCGGGCGCGGCCGGGCTGAAGCTGGACGCGCGGACGTGCTCACCCGGGTCGACGAGGTCCTCGGCGAGGTGCCGATCGCCGACCCGGCGAAGACGAGGTCACCCGGCACCCGGGTCGCCTGAGACGCTCGGATCCACCGGGCCGGGTGTTCAGCTCCCGTCCCGCTCGGCGACGGTCTCGGCCGTGCAGAATCCCTGGCCGTGACGCTTGAGGCAGAGCAGGCCGAGCAGGCGTCCGGCGTCGTCGACCACCGCGAGGCGGCGCCGGCCCTCGGCGAGCATCGAGGCACGGGTGTGCTCGAGATCGGCGGCCGGGCCGACCACCCGACCCTGGAGCCGTCCGAGCCGGGCAGCCGGGGTGAGGTCGTCCGCCCCGGCCAGGTCGGTCCGGCCGACGACGCTGAGCAGCATCCGGTCGTCCACGACCAGGGCGACGTGGCGGTGCGCGCTGTCCAGCAGCGTGCGCACCTCGGCCGCCGTGGCGGCCGCGGGGGACAGGACCGGTGAGACGAGCATCGCGTCGGCGACCGTCGTCCGGCGGCTCACAGACGGACCTCGGGCGGCGCAGCGTCCGCGGGGTCGGCCAGCTCGAAGAAGTCCCGGCGGCGGTGGTGCGCCATCGCCGCGACCAGGCTCGACGGGATGGCCACGACCCGCTGGTTCCAGCGCCGCACGTTGGCGTTGTAGAAGCGTCGCGCCGCCGCGATCCGGTCCTCGGTGTCGGTGAGCCGGACCTGGAGGTCCAGGAAGCCCGGGCTCGCCCGTAGGTCCGGGTACGCCTCGGCCCGAGCGAGCACGCCGGACAGCGCGCCGCCGAGAGCGTCCTCGTAGGGCGTGCGCCCGGCGGGTGGGTCGGATCGGTGCGCCGTCGCCTGCGCGCGGCTGCGGGTGAGGCCCTCGAGCGCGGCCCGCTCGTGCGTGGCGTAGCCCTGCACGGTCGCGACCAGGTTGGGGCACCAGGTCGTGGCGTCGGGTCAGCTCCACGTCGATGTCGTGCCAGGACTCCTCGACGAGAGCCCCGAGCCGGGCGAACCGGTTGAACGAGATCAGCGAGGCCGAGCAGCACGACCACGACCACCCCCACGACGAGCAGGACGACGATCCCAACGCCGCTCATGTCGGGTCTGGGGGAGCCGGCGGATCAGCCCGCTGGCTGGGTTGGGCCGGAGGGACCGACCCGAGCACGTCGCGCCACACGAAGTCCGGCACCTGGTCCACGATCGCGTCCAGCCGCGCCAGCTTGGCCGTCACCTCCGCCTCGCTGTGGCTGCCCTTGCGGATCACCAGCGCCCAGCCGTCGGTGAAGCGCCAAGCGAGGTCGGGTGCGCGCATCAGCAGCTCCATCATCCGCGGGTGGATCACGTCGGAGGCGAACTTGCGGTCGGGGCAGGTCACGGTGAACGCGTCGTTGAAGTCGGCCGACTCGAAGTCGATGTCGTTGCCGGTCACCGCGTCGACGATCTGGTTCCAGAAGCCCTGCGGGCTCACCGCAAGCTCCGGGAACCGTGCGCCGGCGTCCAGACCGACCACGGAGAACGGGTGGTCCTCGGTGCGGTGCTGGGTGCGACCGTTCACGGTGGTCGTCCGGGTCGTGGAGTAGCGGTAGTCGAAGGCCACCAGCGGGCGTCCGTCGTGGGCGCCCGTGAGCACGTTGCTCGCCCGGCGGTCTCGCCCGGTGCCGAAGGGGGTGGCGTCGAAGCGTGCGGCCCAGCGGTCGTCCCGCTCCGTCCAGACCCAGCCGTGCGCGGCGGCCAGGGCCGCGAACGCCTCGCGACGACGCTTGGCGGCGAGGTACGACCCATAGGCGAGACCACCCGCCACCAGCAGTCCGAGCAGGACCAGCACGACGATGACACCGGAACCCATGCGCACAAGCCTAGGCGGTCCGTCGCTCGATCCGGTGGCCTGCGCGCGAGGGCCAGGATCGCCCAGACCCGGCCCCTGACGTGACGTGCGGCACACTGGACCCATGCGCCACGACGTCTCGTTCGCCTCCCACGGCACCACGCTCTCGGCCTGGCGCTACGTCGCCGACTCCGACGCGCTGACCCGGCGCGACCTCCGGCCGTGCGTGGTGATGGCGCACGGCTTCGGTGCGACCAAGGACGCCGGGCTGGAGCCGTTCGCCGAACGGTTCGCGGCCGCCGGCGCCGACGTGCTGGTCTTCGACTACCGCGGCTTCGGCGCCTCCGACGACGACGGCCCGCGGCAGGACGTCGACCACCGTCGGCACCGCGAGGACTACCGCGCCGTCGGTCGCCCACGCGCGCGACCTCGACGGGGTCGACCCCGAGCGGATCGTGCTGTGGGGCTCGTCGTACTCCGGCGGGCACGTGGTGGCGGTCGCGGCCGACGACCCGCGGATGGCCGGGGTGATCTCCCAGGGCGCCGCCATGGACGGTCTGCGCGCCGTGCTGCTGATCCAGCAGTACGCCGGGCGTCGGCCAGCTCTGCGGCTCACCGCGCCACAGCGCGCGCGACATGGTCGGAGCGCTGGCCGGGCGGGCGCCGCACCTGATCCCCATCGTCGGTCCGCCCGGCTCGCTGGCGGCGATCAGCTCGGCCGACGGGGAGAGCGGCTACGAGACGATCATGGGCCCGACGTTCCGCAACGAGATGCAGGCCCGCGGCATCATCCCGATCCTCTTCAACCGGCCGGTGCGCGCGGCCAAGCGGCTGCGGATGCCGCTGTTCGTGGTGATCGCCGAGAAGGACACGATCGCCCCGCCCGCCGCGGTCAAGGCGGCTGCGGCCGCAGCGAAGGGGCGCGTGGTCGTCAAGTCGTTCGACGTCGGCCACTTCGAGATCTATCGCGGCGAGCCCTTCGAGGAGTCGGTGGCCGCGCAGGTGCAGTTCCTCGAGTCGCTGTAGCGCGCGAGCCGCCCGGCTCAGATCTCTCGGACGCCGGCGCGGTGGCGTCGGGCCAGCTCGGCGTAGATCGAGGGGTTGCCCCGCACCCACGACTCGGCGGTGCTCCCGGTGACCGGACCCTTCGCCCGGGCCGGCATGCCCATCACCAGGGTGTCGGCTGGCACCTCGCCGGTGACCAGCGAGCCCGGCGGCGACCATCGCCCGGTCGCCCACGACGGCGCCGTCGAGCACGATGGCGCCGTTGCCGACCAGCGCCTCGGTGCCGATCACCGCGCTGTGCACCACGCACAGGTGGCCGACGGTCGCGCCCGCCCCGATCACGCACGGCTGGGTCGTCGCCCGAGTGCAGCACCGAGCCGTCCTGCACGTTGGCGCCCTCGCGCACCACGATCGCGCCGAAGTCGGCGCGCAGCACCGCGCCGTACCAGACCGAGGCCCCGGCCTCGATCGTCACGTCGCCGACGACGGTGGCGGTCGGGGCGACGAAGGCGGTCTCGTGGATGGTCGGGGTCTTGTCCTCGAAGGGGTACACCGGCATGCCGCGACGCTAGGCGGGCCCGGAGGCAGGGCCGTCAACCCAGATCGGTCTCCCGGCGGGCGGACCGCTCCGCCGTACGCCGCGACCGCAGCCGACGCAGCCGTCGGACCAGCAGCGGGTCGTGCACAGCGCCTCGGGACGGTCGATCAGCGAGTTGAGCAACGTGTAGTAGCGCACCGACGTCATCGCCAACTGCTCACGGATGGCGGTGTCCTTCGGGCCCGGGAAGGTCCACCACCGCGCCTCGAAGGCCAGGACCGCAGGTCGGCCTCGCTCAGCGAGGAGGGGCCGGAGGCGGGGGAAGCGGGATCGGAGCTGTTCATGTCTGCAGAGTGCCACAGGGCATCGACGATTCAGTCGACAACGCACAGGTCGATGTGGCGCGGCTACCCGAACGGGCATGGGCAGGGTCTCGGCGGCGTTGGGTGGCCGACGACGATCGTGCCCGTTCGCCGGCGTTCGGCCGCCGCGCTCGCGCACTTCGAGGCGTGCAGGCGCTCGGCGCCGATGGTCGAGTCGTTGCCGTGGCCCGGGAGAACCAGGTGTCGTCCGGCAGCACATCGGAGAGCTTGTGCTAGACGTCGTCGATCAGGGTGGCGA
>CAWJMC010000009.1:0-173892 GCA_963843875.1 uncultured Actinomycetota bacterium
CCGCCACCCACGGCGCGATCCGGCTCGACGAGCTGGTCCGGTTCGCCGACCCCGCCGAGGGCGAGGCGTCGCTGTCGCTTCGCGACGGCGATCGGGCCGCGCTGGGGTTCTACCTGGACAACGACCGCGTCCACGTCGGCGACGTGGCGTCGTGCCTCGACGACGTCTTCGCTGCTTGGTCACGGGAACGCGCCGGTGGGCGCGACTGCCTGATGCTCGCGCCGACCCGGGAGCTGGTGCGTGAGCTGAACCTTCGCGCGCAGGCGTCGCGGGGTGTTCTCGGGCAGGTCGGTCGGTCTCGCCGATGGCTGCTCGGCGCATGGCGGTGACGTGGTGATCAGCCGCCGCAACGACCGACGCCTCGGGGTGAGCGGCACCGACTGGGTGAAGAACGGCGACCGCTGGATCGTCACCGACGTCCGGGCCGACGGCGCCCTGTCGGTGCGGCACGCGACCTCGCGGCTGCACGCGACCCTGCCCGCGGCGTACGTGAGCCAGCATGTCGAGCTCGGCTACGCCTCGACCGTCCACACCGCCCAGGGCATCACCACCGACGTCGTCCACGGGATCGTCAGCGGCACCGAGGACCGCCAGATGCTCTACACGATGCTCACCCGCGGCCGGGTCGAGAACCACGCCCACATCGTGCTCACCGACGAGCCGACGCACGCGCTGCCGTCGCCGACGGTCGAGCGGGCGATGACGGCGACCGAGGTGCTCGAAGGCATCCTCGCCCGCGATGGAGCCGCCGTCTCTGCCACGTCGACACAGGCCCGTGCTACCTCGCCAGCAGCGCAGTTGCAGGACGCCGTCGCTCGGTACGCGGACGCCGTTGCGCTCGCAACGTCCCAGATGCGAGCGAACCCCGACCTCGCCGAGCCCGGTCCGCTCCCCTGGCTCGCCGGCATCCCTTCCGAGGCGGCGTCGCACTCGGCATGGGGTCCGTACCTCGCCGCCCGGTCCCGCCGAGTCTCGTCGCTCGCCGCCGAGGTCGCCGCCGATCCCGTGCTGCCGGAGTGGACGGCGAAGTACGACGACGTCCTCACCCTGGAACTCAGGCGCGAACTGGTGGTCTGGCGAGCAGCCACCGGCGTGCCCGCCGACGAGCGAACGCTGGCCGGGCCCGTGCCGCACGACGACCGGGAGGCGGCGTACCACCGCAACCTCACCGGCCGGATCAACACCCGCTACGGCGAGGCCGTGAAGACGTGGGCCGACCGCATCGTCGAGTACGTCGGCAGGCGCGACGAGCAGACCGGTGAGCTCGCGAAGTACCTCGACCAGCTCGCCCGCAAGGGCATCGACGCCGAGCGCATCCTCGACCTCGCCGCCGCACGAAAGCCGCTGCCCGTTGACCACCCCACCGCCGCGCTGGCCTACCGGGTCAAGGATCTCGTCACGCCGCGGAGGCAGCGCCGGGCGGTGCCGTCGATCGACCCATTCCCGCGCCCGAGCCAGCAGCAGTCCGGCCCGTCACTGGGGTTCTGATCGCCGTACGGCTTGGAACGTATCTACCTTATCGATACACTCCAAGCCATGAAGGCGAAGAATGCTCTCCGCGTGCTCGCCGAGGTCACCGCCTATCAGTGGGGCATGGTGACGTCGGCTCAGGCCAGCATGCACGGCGTCACCCGGCTGGATTTGTCGCGACTCGCATCCGAGGGGCTCCTGGAGAGACTCGCCCACGGCGTCTACAAGGATGCCGGCGCTCCTGGCGACCAGTTCGACGATCTCCGAGCGGCATGGATGAGCACAGTGCCCAAGCGTCTGGCCTACGAGCGCAGCAAGAACCTCGCTGGCGACGTCGTGTTCGCGGGTGCTTCTGCTGCTCGCCTGCACGGCATCGGTGACCTATGGGATCGGCATCACGACTTCATCGCACCGACGCGCCGCCAGAGCCAGCGTGCCGAGATCCGCTATCGCCAGCGCAGACTGGACCCGAGGGATGTCACCATCGTCGAGGGGCTCCCCGCCCTGACGCTGGAGGCGACGATCGCCGATCTCTTCAACGCCGAGGCCGATCTGCGTCATATCGCCGGCGCCCTTCGTGACGCCGCAGGCAAACGCCGTCTCGACCTCGCCCAGATTGAAGAGCTGCTAGCCCCGTACGCCGCCCGCAACGGTTTCCGCAGGGGCGACGGCGCCGGACTGCTCCGGCGCCTCATGGAGCTCGCCGGCCTTGATGTCGATTCGCTGGCTCGGGTCCTGGCCCAGTCGCCGACGTACGGCTCACTGGCGGAGGTGGCCAAACTCATCGGGAATGTTGATGCCTTCGTCGGCACCACGACCAGAGCCGACGCGTCGGGTCGCCGATACGCTAGAGGCATGACCGATATCGCAGCGCCTGCCCGGAAGCCGCTCAGCGGCCCCACGGGCCAACGTGTGGCCGCCCGACGTGGCGAGCTGCTCGAGGTGCTGCGCCGTCACGGCGTCACGAACCCGGAGATCTTCGGCAGCGCCGCACGAGGCGACGATCGCGAAGACAGCGACGTCGACCTTCTTGTCGACTTCCCGGCCGGGACCGACATCATCGACATCATCGGCATCAAGCGCGAACTGGAAGACGTGCTCGGTGTGCCCGTCGACTTGGTGCCGCGCAATGGCCTCAAGGAGCGCGTGCGCACACGCGCCGCGAAGGACTTGCTGCCACTGTGAGCCGCTCCGACGCCGACATCCTCGACGACATTGCCACAGCTATCACGTCGATCCACTCGCACCTCCGGCATGGCCCGATCTCTGTTGAGATCGTCATGGACGCGGTCGCCATGCGTCTCCTGGAGATCGGCGAAGCGGTGAAAGGAATCAGTCCCGAGCTGACGGCGACGGAGCCCGACGTCCAGTGGAGCGACATCGCGGGCATGCGCGACTTCCTCGCTCACCACTACTTCGCGACGAATCCCGAGATCATCCAGCTCACGATCGACAAGCGCCTGGCGCCTCTCGCCGACGCCGTCGAGCGCTTGAAGGGCCTCCTGCCGCCAGAGGGCTGACGGCTCACATCGCCAGGTGCCCGCGCTCGGCCTCCTCCCGCATTGCCTTGATAGCACTGGCTGCGTGACGACGGATCGAGCGGGAAGACATCCCATGGGCTTCCTCCACCAGTTGCGTGACCGACGGCGTCATCAGCCCACCCCGGCCGCGACGGCCCGGCGCTTCGATCTGCTCGGCCGCGTGCGCCAGGTCGAGCAGAAGGTCGCGATCGCCCTCCGCCAGCTTGCCCGAGTCGATCCCGCGCTGGAGGAGATCGGCGAGCACCTCCCTGCGTGCCACCTCGTCGAGCGCAGGTCCGGCCGGAATGGACTCATCGAAGGCGTCGACCAGCACCGTCATCGCCCACGTCTCATCACGACGCTTGGCAAGATCGCCGACGCCGAGCTCGGCCATCGACTCCCGGTAGACCCGATCGAGGATCTTCTTCGCGACGTACCTGTCGTCTGCAGGGTCGTGTTCGCAGATCTGGACCCAGAGCTGGCCGGCCACGACCTCGTCGATCTCGTCAGCCAGGCGGCGTGATGCGGCCGGCGACTCGCGCGGCACCTGGCATCAGAAGCCACGCGAGCGCGACGTACGCCCGTCGGTCGCCCTCGGCAATCCTCCGGAGAGCCGCCAGCACTTCGTCGCGCTGGGCCGGCTCGGCGTCCTGCATCCAGCGCGGCAGGTCCTTCAGGTCATCGACGTCCGGCAGATCAGACGACATCTGCCTCCATTGCGGCCACTCGGCTCGTAGTTCTCGCATATTCGGGGCGTTGATGTCGTCAACGCCCAGGCACTTGGCAACGCTCATCACGCTGCTCCTTCCTGTCAGCCCCGGGTTGGGTGACAGGTAGGTGTGCGAGCGTCCCCAGATCGCGGAATTTAGATCTGGGTAGATATGTACGATGCAGGTGTGACGAACTGGAGACCACAGCCGAGGACGGTCATCGAGGAGGCGCGTCTCGCGAGCGGACTCGGCCAGGCCGAGCTTGCGACCCTCGCCGGGACCTCGCAGCCGACGCTGTCGGCCTACGAGCGGGGCAAGAAGAGCCCGGGCCTCGCCGTCGCCGAGCGAATCGTGAACGCCGCCGGCTGGAACATCGCCCTCCAACCGCGGGTCAGCTTCACCGAACACCCAGCGCCGCCGGGATTCCGATTCCCGTTCACCGTCCCCGACCGCCTGTGGCGCCTCGAAGCCCCCGCATGCTTCCGCACGATCAAGTTCTTCGACCTCATCGACGACGACAACGACAAGTTCTGGTGGGACCTCTCCATCCGCGCGGACCGGAAGCTCGTCTACGAGCGGCTCCTCACCTACGGGGACGAGGCGAGCCTGGTCCTCTACCTCGACGGCGCGCTGCTGATCGACCTGTGGAACGAGATGGAGGTCCCCGAGCCGATGCGCACCCACTGGGCCGCGGTCGTCGAGGCCACGCTCCACGCACCGATCGCCACGGACTCCGAGCAGTACCGTCGCGACGAGGACACCCGGCGCACGCCGCTGGACGTCGTGAAGCATGCCGACTCGTGACCAGAGGCTTTCGGCAACGCCCGACGCGCCGCCGTCTGAGAAGGGTCGAAGACCTGCCAGCTGGGGATCGTGGCTGCCTGCTCCGCGGGAGTCGGTGCCGGAGACGCAGATCTGCCCAAGTCATCGTCCCGAAGGGGCTCGCGTCCACCGTCACGTCAGAATGGTAGGTAAGGCGTCCAGGCCAGCGGGACCATCGCCCCGGTACCTCCCCTTCGCCTTCCGTGCGCCGCATGCAGACGTTCAGAGGCCTGCCTCGACCAGCGCGATCACCAGACGGGCACCTACCTCGATGCGATCCTCGGTGTCCAGGAGCTCCACACCGCGAAGCCGCTGCTCGATCGTCAGCAGCCCATCCTCGACACCGACGGCTCGGCACACCTCGTCAAAGGTCTCGGCAAGCTCCGGGTCCTGAGGAGGGTCCACCTCGAAGCCGGCCTGGACGCACCGGACTCCCGTCTCTGAGCGAGTGGTGCGCATCCACCTGGGCGCTGCCGGGCTGCCCAAGTTGTAGGTGGGGGCCATCAACCTGTCCTCTAGAGCGCTGCGCTCTCGGACCGCCATCAGGAACGGGTCGTGGTAGGTCGCACCTCCACCGAAACCGCCTGACTGCGTCGTCATGAGGCACATGGAGTAGGACCACAGCCCGGTCGCCTCGAGGAACTCGCCCTGGTACACCCCTCGTGGCGCCGAACTCATGATCGGGTACGCCACCAGGTAGTAGCGCCAGTCGAACACGGGTTCCTCCCCGCTCCGAACGTCCTGCAGGAACTCATCGATCACGGCCTGAAGGGCACTTGCGGGATCGGACTCCTGACCAGAAACCCTGTCGAGGAGCTTCGCGAGTGAGGTACGGAGGTTCTCGTTGTTCTTGCGGCCGTACCGGGTGAGGACGTCGCGCCACGAGGCCCCGTACGTCGGGTTCACGGTCCCGAACTGACGGAGGTTCCAGATCCGGTAGCCGTAGTCGCCGGACGAGAGCAACGCCCTGGTGAGCAGCGGCCAGTGCTCGGTCGGGGTGATCGCCCGGAAGGCCGTCGTCCGAGCCGGTAGCCGGTGCCCAGTCCTTCTGGCGCCAAGTCGAACGGGAAGATGCGACCGCGCAGAAGGACGTGGTCTTCGAGCGCGAACACTGTCGCCTGCAACTCACTCGCGTCGGGGAACAACTGAGTTTTTCCCGCTCGTCGGCGATCCGGTCGGGGTTGAAAGAGGTGTCGCGACTCCATCCATTCGAGTGCCGCATCGATTGACTCCGAGGACATGAGCTTCTCCACGGCGGCGACTAGGTCGGGCATTCGCGCTTCGATGACCTCGTTGCCTGCAGTGTCTGTGAGGTTCCGGAGAACGCGCAGCCGCCGTTGCGCGTCCGCTTTCGGCGCCTGCCGGTGGATCAGCACGGCAAAGAGCATCAGGGTCTGCGCGAGGGTGAAGAGTCGGTTCTTGCCTCCCGTCCCGTACCTGTCGCAGCACTGCCTGAACAGATCGACGTCCTGGGTCTCCTCGAACAGGACGACGCGATCGCCGATCGCGGTGGCCGTCTCCGCGGCGCTCGCGAAGTGGGAGGCGAACACTGCGCCGGTGTCGATCGACTTGAGGCGGCCGTCCGAAGCCTCCTCGGTCCAGGTGTCGAAGGCGTGGAAAAAAAAGTCCAGGTTCGGCTTCACATGGTCTCCGTCCCCGGCGAGGACACGTTCGGCGCGGTCCAGCAACGTGCCGCCCGCAGGGAGGTCGGCGATGTCGGCCCGCCACTCGCCGACTTCCAGAATGAACTCGAGATAGCGCTCGAACTCCTCGTCGACGCGCCAGTCGCCGCCATCCGCTTCGAGGCGCCAGAGCACGTCGGTCCAGATGCCGTCGATCCGATGAACAAACTTGCTGAAGCGGGCCTCGCCGAGCGGGCCTGATACCAGCTTCTCGAGACGGGGTTTCAGGTTCTCCCAGCTCGTCAACGTCTTGCCGCGCGAGTTCATCTTGATGTACAGCTCTTCGCCTGAGGGCATGTCGTCGATCGGGAGGAAGTAGAACCCGATCGCCGGAGTCCCCTCGGTCGATGTCAGGGACTGCCAGACCGTGTCTAAGTCCACTTGGGGGTCGTCGAGACGCCGGTGGATGGCGTCGAGCACGTTCAGCATAGAGGTCACAGTTGGATCGTGGCGCCAGGAGTAGAGGTACCAGGGCTGGTCCTTGACCCACTTCTGGGGCTTCTGCTCCGAAAGCGCATCGGCGGGACCATTGTCCGGCTTCACCAGCTCCCGGCAGAAGAGCTCGGCCGTCGGCCGCGTGGCGTACGCGAACTGCAGCCAAGGCTGCGCCTCAGCGAGGCGGTCGAGGCGTGCGGCGACGTACCAGTGCAACAGGAACAAGGTCGTTAGGCGTTGCTGACCGTCGAGGGGTCGTAGGGTCCCGTCCTCGATCTCGCCGTAGACGAAATCGAGACTGATGGGTTTCCCGCCCGTCAGCGCGCTCACCAGGCATCCAGAAAGTCGTCGAGGATCACCGTTACGGTAGGAACGTCGCGTCCTTGGGCATAGTCGCGCTGGATGATCGGGATCTCGATGAGCCGTAGTGGCGTCAGCTCATCGTTTGTGCCTATGTACATACCTACGTAGGACGTCAGTTGGCCCTTCACTCGAGACTCCCATCCGCGAGGAGGTATTGGCGTTCGCTCAGGACCCGGACCATCTCCACGACGTAATCGTCACGGTCCGCGTTGCTCCAGTAGTAGAACTGCTGGTCCTCGGACTTGGTGTAATACTTGAGGAACACGTTTCGCGTGCAGGCCGGGATGTATGAGCCGTCCCTGTCCCGCTCGAGGAGCTCTCGTCGCTTAGCGGCGAACGTCGAGTTGCTCAGTGCACTGTTGTCACCGCCGTCGAGCAGCGCGAGGTTCCTGATCGAATGGACGCTCACGTCGGCTCCTACCGACGGGTCGGACAACGCGATCTCAACCCGGCTGCGCACGGCATTGAACCGGGGCGCGAGACCGCCACGGCGCTTCTCGTCCTGGGTCGCCTTTAGGACCTCGGCGATCTCGGTAAGCAGCTCGTCGCGGTGGGCTGGGTCAAGGTCGCGAACTGCTAGCAGCTCTTTGCGCTGACGGTCCAACCACTCGGCCCAGAGCTTGTAATCGCGCTTCATCTCGCCCGCGTTCTGGGCGTGGATGTGCTCCAACGTCCAGGCACCGCTCGCGTGGGCTCGGAATGAGTACTTCTCCGACGAGTTCGCGCGCTGACGTACGGTCTCTACGTTCATGAGGAGAAGCACGTCGCGGGCCTTCGCATAGTTCTTCTCGAACTCGAGAGCCTTCAACTCGGACACGGTCAGGTTGAGGTGCGCTCGGACGAGTCCGTCCAGATACTCGTGGAGTTCTGTCTTGGTCTTGCGCGTTGCGCTCTCGACCAGTTCCGGGAAGGCGCGTCCGATGGCCACAAGGTAGCCAACCTTGTGGAAGAGGTCCCGGTCGTCGAACCAACTCGTGATCAGCGAGTGCAACTTGACCACGTCGTCCCAGAAGCCCTGGGGGTCCTCTTCGATACCCTTGCGAAGCGTCTCGAACGTGTGGTGGCTGGGTCGGTGCGGCCCTTTCGGCTTCTCGATCCGGTCGGCGAGGGTGTCGAGGAGCAGCTCGATGTGCGTCGCCTCGTCCTGGTGTTTCCGCGTCACGAACGCCCACAGCTCAGGCTCGCGCAGGTCACGCTCAATCCCGTCCCACTGCGCAGCGATCTGGTCGCTGCGATCAGCGAGCCCGGGGCGGCCCTTGCTGCGCGCGAGCAGCAGCGCCTTCACCAGTTCCGCGTCCGTCAGCGCGATGCGCCCCACGTTAAGTCGTCGGAACAGCTCGATCGAGTCGAGCGACTCGGGCGCCTGATACCAGATGACCTTGACGCCACGCTTCGGGTCGGGATCAAGCAGGTAGTCGTAGACACGCCCGGCAGCATGCTCGGCGCGATTGCCGTGTTCCGAGAACCAGGCATCGATACTCTCGTAGGCCTTCCAGATGTGGTGGAAGTCGATGTTGCTGGGGGCCAAGTCTTTGGTCGGGTGCAGGAGGAAGCCCGCGCTACCCGGGCGTGTCTCGTACTCGAGCTCGTAGTCGGCACCCGACCGCTTCCACCCGCGCTCCGGGTCCTTCATGTATTGGAAAATGAGGAAGAGGGTCGTCAACCGCTGCTGACCGTCGACGAGCTCCCAGGCTTTGCGGTCGGCTCGCCACTTCACTACGACGGGCTGGACATAGTACGCGCTGCCCTCGCTCGCCCAGATATCCTTGAGCAAGTTTTGGACCTCGCGCGGTCCCCAGCGATAGCCGCGTTGGTAGGCGGGCACCCAGAACGTCGCCGGCTCGCCGTCAGCCCCTCTGAGGTCGCCAACCGACAGCGGCTCGAGGATCGCCTCGTCCATCTGGCTTCTCCCTTTCCGTGGAACTCATGCACGGCTGACGTCAATCGAGACTAGGTCCCTATCAAGCAGACGGCGCGTTTGCGAGTTCCTTGGCAGGTCGGCGGCGGCTCTGAAGGTCTTCGCGCTCATGTTCGGGAAGGTCCATGGCCTCCGCGAGGATGGCAGCGAGGGCATCCACCTCGCCCGCTTCAACCTCCGACCCGAACTGCCACTCGTGGTTCCGGTCCTTGGTGATGAGGTCCACTCTTCTAGCCTTCGCCTCACCTTGGACTGGCCGTGAACGGACGTAGCGGACCGTTTCGAGGCCGTCGTCGTAGAGGAACTCGGCCCTCTTCAAGAACGCGTGGGTGTCCGTCGATAGAACTCGCCGGTCTGTGCCGACGACCAGCAGCTGAGCCGGCTCCTTGTCGAGGGTCGAGGTGATCTTGTCCTTCGTGGCGCCAACCAGGGCAGCGACCTTCCCCTGAGCCTGGGCGTCCTTGCCGACCCCCAGGAACCGCAACTCCTCATCGGGCTCCAACATCCACCGAAGGATTCGCAGATACGGGTCGACATCGGCGTCGGCAGGCGCACAGAGCACGTCGGGAACCTCAAGCGGCTCACGCGGTGGCAGGAGCGCGTCAGCGAGCGGTGCGATCGCAGCCAACACTCTCGCCGAGATCCTGCGCGCAGCGTCAACATCCTTGCGCTTCGACGACAGCATCATCGGTGGTCGGGCCGGGTAGTTCGGCAATGATGCGCAGCTCGCGGGTCAGCCACCCGACGAGCCTGGTTGCCTCGCTCATGTCGTTCTCGAAGTCACGTCGCGTGTTGGCGACGATGGAGTCGAAGTGCTTCGCTTCGGCAGGATTGTCGGCGCCGGCTTCGCGGGCTACAGCCGCGGCTATCGCCTGGTAGCCGGTCCAGGCCTTCATCGTCGATAGGAGCGCGAAGGCGTCGAAGACGACCGCCTGCGCATTCCCCTGGAGGTACTCGCGTCGCTGGTGGAGGCCGGCGTTGTTGATCTTCTCGATGTGGGCCTCGACGTGCGAGCGGTACTTCTTCCGCTCGGCATCCAGGTTGGCCTTCTTGCCTGCGACTGTCTCCCACAGCGACCGTGGAACCGAGCCTGCGTCTCGGGCGTCTTCGAGCGCCTGTTCGACCGTGTCGACCAGGCTCATTAGCGTGGCCCGCTCGGTACGGCGGGACGCCTCGATCACCTGGCTGGTCAGCTCGATGTTCTTCTGGACCAGAGTGCTGACCTGGTTCAGCTGCGACTGGAGGGCGAACATCGCCAGCGCAGGACCGATCGCCGCAACCGTCTGCGCGGCGGTCAGGCCGGTCATCGGCGTGAAGCGAGCTTGGGCGATGGTGTCCCCCGAGCCCTTGAGCGGGATGATCGTGCCGAGGCTCTTGCCGTCCTTGGCCGCCAGCTTCCCGCCAGCCTTCAATAGTGCCTGGCTCTCGTCGGCCATCCTGTAGAGCCCTTGCATCCCCGTCGCGGCCTGGGCAAGGTTCCCGCCGACAGTCGCGCCGTTACCAACCACCGACAAGGCGTTGTTGACGTGGTCGTGATCGAACACCGACAGCAGCCCCGTGTTCAACGGCTCGAGAACGTGTTCGAGCTCAGCAGGAAGCGCACCGAGTACTGCGACGACGTTCGGGAAGACCTCGATGATTTCGGTCGTGTAGCCGACCTGCTCAAGCTCGAGACCTGACTTCTGCTCCGGGGCTGCCGAATCCTCGCTATCGGCTGAGGCAGGGTTAACCGAGTCGGGCGGCGGTACTGCGTCGTTCATCTGGTCTCCTGGCAAAGGCGCGAGCAACGAGGCGTCATCGTCCCCGTCGATCTTGAACTCTAGGCGGCAGACCCGACATGTGCCGGGCGTTGGGCCCTGCTCAACAGTCCGGACTACCGAGTCAGTCGTCCGCCCGGGCTTCAAACTGCGACACCGGCTTGATGACGGGTTCAAAGTCCCGCTACTCAGCACCCATCGCTTCGCACAGGATTCGCACTAACGGGCACCTATTTGGCACCTGATCAGCGCCTATCGGCTGTCGGGCCTCCTGAAGAGCGCCTACTTGCGGCATGTCTGCACTTCGGCGGCGTTCCTCGCACGACAAGCGTGATGGTCGCGCGCGAGGAACTTGGACCACCCGACTACTGTCAGATAGAGTCGACACATGATCGAAGTCGTCCGCACAGACGAGTTCGAGATGTGGCTGGAGAAGCTCAAGGACTTACGAGGCAAGTCCCGCATCATCCGGCGGATCGACCGACTCGCCAACGGCAACCCTGGCGACGTGAGGCCGATCGGTCAGGGACTATCAGAACTACGTCTCGATGTGGGACCGGGATACCGGGTCTACTACCTGCAGGACGCAGACACACTGGTTCTCCTCCTGTGCGGCGGCGACAAGTCGACACAGCAAAAGGACATCGAGAAGGCGCACGAGCTCGCCGACGAGTGGCGAGCCGACAGGCAGAAGGAAGCGCAGGGAGAACCATGACCATGAACGAGAAGTACAAGCGCTTCGACGCCGCCGACTACCTGAAGAACCTCGACGACGTCGCGGTGTTCTTGGAGGTCGCGCTCGAAGACTCCGCCGAGGACCCGAGTGCGGTTCCGCATGCCCTGGGCATCATCGCCCGGTCGCAGAACATGAGCGAGCTAGCCCGACGGGTTGGCATGAGCCGCGACGGCCTCTACAAGGCCCTCTCCGAAGAAGGCAACCCCACCTGGTCGACGATCCTCAAGGTGACCAATGCACTCGGCCTGCGCTTCGAACTTCACTCGGTCGCCTGACCCTCCAGATTCCGCAGGGATTCCGCAGGGATTCCGCAGGAGATCCGTTCGAGGCCGAAATCGGCGAACATCGACCACCTCGCGAAATCGGCGTTTGCGCAGGTCAGACCATGTTTTCCCGAGTTGATCAATACCTGCCAACACCGCTTGGGGTGTTCGAGCTCTACTACGACATCTGAGATCGGATGTGGGAGTACAGCTCAAGCTGAACTCTCGAGAAATGAGGGCCCCGGTTTTCAAATCGGGGCCCTCGCTCGTGCAAGGCAGGCGCTCCCCTACCTGCGTGCCTTCTGATCGATGACCCAGTCCCGAAACCGATCGATCTCGGTCTGATAGGCGAGCCTCGGATAGTCGCTCCATCCAGGATTGCCGGGCCACAGCAGCTCGACCCGGATCTCGTTGGAACGCGCCGTGATCGAGTAGAGCTCCCGGGTGTCGCGACGCGAGCCGACGACCATGCCGTTGAGGACGTGATCGCACGTCATCCCCCTGATCCGCTCCGCCGTCGCGCCCGGCACGAGGAACGTCGAGACGAGGAACCTGAGCCACGGCACCATGTGGTTCGCCTTGTCACCGCCGTTGTAGCTGAGACAGCACCCCTGGGAACACACGGCCCAGTTCGACCAGCCGCGTGGTGCGCCCCGCATGAGGTCGCGAAACTCCTCGTCGTCTTCATCCGCAACGCGGAGACCGGCATCGGAGCGCTCGAGGAACGGCGAGCCGGAAATCCTGTTGACGACGGTGATCTCGCGCTGCCCCAGCGGTGGATCGATCTCGAGGTAGCCGATGAAGTCAGTCTGGTAGCCCATGCCGACAACGTTTGGACGATCAGGCCAGCCGGGCAACCGCCCGTCCCGACTGCTGTGGATAACCCACCGTTCCAGGTGCGGCCCTGGGGTAGAACTGCTCCAGCAGGAGGAGGACCGATGTCACGACCCGAGGACGACGTCAGGCGCTGGATGGGGCCGCTCCCGGCGGCCCCCGGCTGCGGCTGTCACATCTGCCGTCCGGACGCGTCGTACGACGCCGTGGATCGGCGGACGATCGACACGGTGCTCGAGCACGGATGGCAGGTGATCATGGTGGCCGCGGGAGCCGGCTGCGACGACCCCGATCACCAGGAGCACTCGGTCGACGACCTCGTCGACCCCGGGCCGGCCTTCGCGTACACGGTCGGCCTGGGACATCGACTGGGACATCCCGAGATCCTGATGTCCGGGCTCGACCAACGCCTGATGCATCGCGCACTCAACGACGTCGCACGGCGGATCATGAACGGTCGACGTCTCGCCGTCGGTGACGTTCTCGAGGATGTACTGGCCGGCGCTCCTGTGGCGATAGAGCGAGTCGCTGAGGACCGGCTCGGAGAAACCGTCACGTGGTCGGGATGGTTCCACCGCCGCAAGCCCGAGGCGCTGGCGATCGTGTGGCCCGACCGGACCGGCGTCTTCGCGTGGCAGCCCGGGGCTGCCCAGACCCTCGACGAGCTTCAGCCCCACGAGTGGCGCGTTCCCTTCGAACACGGCGGCGGTCTGGCCGCAGATCCAGACTGGGAATTCCCGGTGCCGCCGGACTACGGGGCGTTCTCGTGCACCCACGTCGTCGACGACGGCGAGGCGGTCCTGTGGGTGGCACGGCAATCGGACGAGGCGCGGGGCGAGGACTGGAGCATCCACTGCGGTGCCTCGGGCCACAAGACGGACGACATGTGCATCGTGCACCTCGCCCACCTGGTCCGCTCCGCCCCGAGCCTCCGCGGACTCAGCAGCCTGGGGCTCGACGAGGAGGCGTTGCGGACCAACCCCGACTCGCCATGGGTCACCGCGCCGCTGACGCAATGACCTGGCCGCGGCCGCGGCATGAGCGAGCACGCACGCCGCGGCTCGACTCGTCATGGCAGGTGCACGAGCCGAGGTAGATCCCGCCGTACAGGTAGTGCACCAGCAGCGAGGCGAGGAGTCCGCCCCGGCGGGCCCTGGACGCGAGGTCCCGTCCCGGGTCCAGCCGTGTCCTTCGTAGAACGGGAGGGCCTGAAAGTTCCGCTCCCACACCTCGACCTCGCCGACGGCATCGGCTTGGCGTGCGAGGAGGATGAGGGGTGCCATGAGGCTGCTCCCGACACCCATGGACCACTGGTCCGGTTCGACGACGGTGCCGCTGAGCCGGACGCGCTTCTCGTGCTGCGCCCCCGGGCGGAAACGCCCCGCCGACATCCACCGTGGCCACCCCGTCGATGTCACCGTCCCTGACGGAGGCCAGGACAGCGATCCGCGGATCGCCCAGCATCGTGCGCCAAATCTCTCGGTTCCACTGGTCAGGGTGCGCCGCCACATCGAAGCCCCGGGCACGGTAGTACGCAGCCCGTGTTCAGGAATGCAGTGCCGCCAGCGCATCACCATCCGCCGACGTCTCATCGCGAATCTGGACCACCCGAGCCAGCTCCGTCACGACGGGAGGCTACGACTTCGTCTGATCCCGCGAACATGCAGGACTGGGCACAACCCGCCCTCGTGCCCTGATTTGATGAGTTCTGCACGTTCGACGGACCGGAGGGGGGACCGACGTGAGTGGGACGGGTCGGTTGCCGGTCTCGGCGCGTCTGCGACTTCTCGTGTCCGTCGTCGCCGGCGCTCTGATGGGGCTGGCGCTGGGGCTCTGGGTCGGCGTGGCGCTGGGGATCCTGGCCGGGGTCGCCACGCTGCACACGCTCTTCGTCGTGAGTGGCTGGATCGTGCTGTGGCCGCTCGACGCCAACGCCACCAGGGCCAACGCGCGGCGTGAGGACTTCCGTCCGGTCGCGCACGAGGTGGTCGTCGTCCTGGTCTCGGTCGGGGCGCTGGTCGGGATCGGCGTCCTGCTGGCCGTCGGCACCTCGGACAGCGGCGAGGTGGCGGCCGTGCTCGCGCTTGGTGGTGTGTTCATGGCCTGGGGCAGCCTGCACCTGATGTACGCCGCCCGCTACGTCCACCTCTACTACGAGGTGAGCGACGGGGCGGGATCGACTTCAACTCCGACCTCGAGCCGTCGTACCGCGACTTCCTCTACTTCAGCTACACCCTCGGCATGACCTACGCCGTCTCCGACACCAACGTCTCCAGCCCCGACATCCGCTCCGTGGTGCTGCGCCAGACCTTGCTGTCCTACGTCTTCGGAGCGGTGATCCTGGCCAGCACGATCAACCTGGTGGCCCAGGTCGCGACCCGCTGAGCCATCACCCCTAAGCCTCGATCCACCGATGAGAGTGGTCGGGTGAGCGTGCCGTAACGCGAGGATGCCCTTGCCGGCTGGGAGATTGGGACTTGCGACGGTCCAATCAGCACCAACCCGGAAGGGCACCTCTGAGATGCGACTCTCTCACACCCTTGGCCGGACGTCGGTGGCGTTCGATGATCCGAATCTCGTGTCGGCCGGCGGTCTGGTCCCAGTGCTTGCGCTGGCCGATCGGGCTGGGCTGCGAGACCTGGCTGATGAGCATCTCAGCGTGCCGACCGACAAGGGCGCGAACGCCGGGTTGAAGGTTGCCTCGCTGGTCGGCGGGATGGTTGCCGGTGCGGACTCGATCGACGACCTGGCGGTGTTGCGGCACGGCGGGATGGGGCGGGTCTTCGCCCGCGCATACGCCCCCTCGACGTTGGGCTCGTTCCTGCGCGAGTTCGCCTTCGGCCACGTCCGCCAGCTCGACGCGATCGCATCCCGGTTCCTGATCGCGCTGGCCGGCCTTACCCGACTGCTGGGCGTGAACACCGGTTCTGCCGATGTCGACGCCGCCGCCGACGGGTACGTGCTGCTCGATGTCGACGACACCATCATCGAGGTCCACGGTCACGCCAAACAGGGCACCGGGTTCGGCTACTCGGGGGTTCGCGGGTTGAACGCCCTGCTCGCCACGCTGGCGACCGCCACCGCGGCGCCGGTGATCGTGGCCCAGCGGCTCCGCAAGGGTGCCTGCGGTTCACCGCGCGGTGCGAAGCGTCTGGTCGGCGACGCGGTGAGGACCGCGCGACGGCTGCTCGGCAAGACCCAGCTGATCCTGGTGCGTCTGGACTCGGCGTTCTACGGCCGCGGCGCTGTTCATGCCGCTCTGGGCGGTGGTGCCGCAGTGTCGGTCACCGTGCGGATGGACAAGGCGGTCAAGAAGGCGATCGCCGGCATCGACGACGCCGCGTGGACCACCATCGAGTACACCGACGCCGTCTTCGACGAGCCCACCGGCCGTTGGGTCTCTCGTGCTGAGGTCGCCGAGGTCGCGTTCACCGCGTTCGCTGCGCAGAAGAAGTCCGACCACGTGCCCGGTCGGCTTGTGGTGCGCCGGATCCCCGACTTCAACGCCGAGAAGAACAAGGCCGCCGGTCAGGACACCCTGTTCGACGTGTGGCGGTTCCACGCCTTCTTCACCACCACCGACCCTCAGGTCCTCGACACCGTCGCAGCCGACAAGACCCACCGCCAGCACGCCGTCATCGAGCAGGTCCACGCCGACCTCAAGAACTCTGCCCTGGCACACCTGCCGTCCGGGGTGTTCACCGCCAACGCCGCGTGGCTGGTGCTCGCAGTCATCGCGTTCAACCTGACTCGTGCCGCAGCGAGCCTGACCGAGCCGGACCTCATCAAGGCGACCACCGCGACGATCCGGCGCAAGCTGATCACCGTGCCGACACGCGTCGCGTCCTCGGCGCGCCGGATCACCCTGCATCTCCCCAAGTCGTGGCCATGGCAGACCGCCTGGACAGCGCTGTTCGACCGAGTCAACGACCCGCCGCCAGCCCGCACGGCCTGACCACCCAGCAGCCACCGCTGCGCAACCAAGACCCCCAGTGGAACACCCGGACACCGAGGTCCGGCGGACCATCGCGTCCCAGCCTCAGTACCCCGCGACGCCGACGATCACCTCATCGCAACCCAGCCATCGGTGGATCGAGGCTAAGTGTCTCGGCTTGTTGTCGAGGACGTCGCCGTTCTTCGTGTACTTGAGCTTGCTGTAGTCGGTGCATTGAACGATGACGCCACGTAGGTCGGTTTGACCGAAGTGGCGTAGGTCCATAGCGGCTCAGCCGGGACCTCATCGTCGAAGGCCGCCCTTGTCGTAGTCCGTGGCCAAGGTCACGACGTCCCGCTGCCAGAACAGCGAGAACTCCTGCAGCGTGTCTCGAGCGTCGGGGTGTCCTTGCCCTTGCGGTAGATCTCGTTGGAGAGCTTCGTGTACTGCTCCCATCGCCTCAGCGCAGCGTTGTAGGTGTTCATCTGCTCGCGGGTGAACTTGTCTTCCAGCCGGTTGGAGGGCCGCCCGGCTTCGCTGGGGCTTGCGCTGGGGCTGGGATCTGCTCGTGCTCGCTGTGTTGCTCGGCGGAGGCTTGCGTCTGCCGGGTCGCTACCGCCGCCGCACGCGGTGAGGCTGCCGCTGAGCGCCGCGATCAGGGTGAGGGTCGCGACGCGGTGGCGAAGCGTCATCGCGTGGACCTCCAGGAACCGTGACGCGGTCGAGGCGACCGAGACCGGCTGCTCGGCTGCTTGAGATGCTCGGGCTGGCTCGCCTGGCACGGCGGCATGCTGGGATCGGCTGACCTCTCCGGGAGGGCCCACGAACTCGGGGCCGGGCAACCTGCGCTGACTCCGCGATGCGGATGGGGTGCCCGAGCGCCCATTGGATGCCTCCCCTGGTCGGTTCGGTCTGCATCCTTGAGAGCACGATAGTTGCACTCACTCGCGCTAAGCGCAACAGGCATTTGATCGGGCACAATCACGCCTATGCCACGCCTCTCGATGCCCGGGGACATGCCGAAAGAGGTACTGGTGGCGATCGAGACCATCGGCAACAACGTGCGGACCGAGATCCTGCGGCAGACCTCTGAGCGGGGTCTGACGGCTCTGGAGCTGGCGGACCGGATCGGCGTGCATCCGGCGAGCATCCACCGAAACCTGATCGTGTTGGAGCGCAGCGGGCTGGTCTCTGCCGACGTTGAGCCGGGCAGGCGACGTGGGCAGTCGGTGACATGGAGAACCCAGACCGACCAGGTGGCTGAGTTGGGGCGCACCTGGGTCCGGTACGCAGCCTCCTCAGCCGACTCCCGGACGTGAGGTGGCACTAGCGGCACGGCGGATGACTCGGGCGTCGTGGGTTTCCTTCCGGCCGGGGCATCTGAGCATCAGCGCGACTTCGGGTGAGTGGTGTCATGACGGTGACTCCGCGGTGGGCCAGTAGGCCTGGTCGATGCGGGCGGCGGCGTCGCGGCGCATCGGTTCGAGGACATGCTGGTAGCGGGTGAGCAGTGATGACTGGGACCAACCGAGCAGTGCCATCACCACGCGCCCGTCGACGCCTTGGGCCAGGAGCATGGTGGCGGTGGTGTGTCGTGCGTAGTGCAGCCGCAGTGGGGGGACGTCGGCTCGCTGAGTGAGGGTGCGCCACGCCTTCGCGTCGACCGAGGGGTGCTGAGGATGGCCGTCCGGTCGGGGGAACACGAGGTGGTAGTCATGCCAGGCGGGGCCGGCGGCAAGCTGCTGAGCGGCCTGGTCGCGGCGGTGCTCGCGCAGCTGCTGCATCAGCTGCGGTGGAACCGCCAGCGTCCGCCGCCCCGCACGTGACTTGACGTCCTCGAAGATCCAGCCGCCCCCGGTGCGCTGGGGGCATCTTGGACGGCTTGTGGTCCGGCTGGGGGTCGCCGCAGCCGTGGTGCCAACCGGGACGCTGCAACTGGCGCCGCACCCTGATCTGCTGCTTCTCGAAGTCGATGTCGTCCCACATCAGCCCGAGGGTCTCGCCCTGCCGCAGACCCGAGAGCCAGGGCGACCGACCACCTCGCACCGTTGGGCAGCTCGGTGGCAGCCAGCAGTAGTCGACGGCACTCCTCCAACGCGTACGGCTCGAGTTCGACCTCGCGAACACGCGGGACGACCGCGTGGGTGCACGGGTTGGCGACCAGCAGTCCGCGTCTGACGGCGGTGTTCAGCGCCGAGCGCAGGATCCGGTGCAGCGCGACGGCACTTTGCGGGAACTGCTCGGCCACCCGGTAGAGGAGGTCGTCGATGTCGCGTACCGCGATGCGTGCCAGCGGTCTGGACCGCAGCGGGCCGCAGTGGGCCCGGAGCAGGCTGGTGTAGTTGTCGAAGGTCTTGGGCTTGCGAGTGCGCTGGATGATCACCAGCCACTCATCGAGCCATTGGCCCAGGGTCAGCTGCTGACTCGGACTGGGTCGATGCCCTGAGCGGGCCCGTTCGCTCTCCAGGGCCGCTACCTTCTCGGCGACCTCCGTGCGGGTGCTTCCTCGCACATGCCGTCGGATCGGCTTGCCCGCATCGGTGCGTCCCCATCGAGACGTAGCCCTGCCACCGACCGTTCTTGGCGCGGTAGATGGAGGAGCGTCCGTTGGCGGCCCGGCCACTGGGCTCACGCCGGCTCATGACGCTGCCGCCGAAGTATCCGCCGCTGCGGATGTCGTGCGCCCCTGATGGACGGGCGCGGCCTGCGCAGTGACTTTCAAGGGCTGTTCTGAGGACGTCTGCGTGGGCGATCGGGGCCGGGAGCCTCGGATGCCTCTCGGAACTGTGCCAGGTGCTCGGCGGTGATCAGGGTGCGGGCGCCGACCTTGAGGTGACCCAGCCGGCGTTGCTTGAGCAGCTTGTGCAACATGGACACGCTCACCCCCAGCTCGGTCGCGGCAGCGCGAACGGAGTAGACCGAGCGAGCGCCGACGCCGTTGCCGGTGCCTTCGCGATCGGCGGGGGCAGCGGCGGCGTGCGCCAGGGCCTGGGCGTCCTCAGCGATCTCGTGGTGCAGTCGGTCCAGCTCGACCAGCCGCTGCTCCAGATGCGCCAGCAACCGGCCGACCTCGGCGTGGGAGCCAGCCGCGAGAGGTGCCTGGGTGGCGATAGGTGTCCATGGCTTCCAAGGTCGCCAGAGGGGGTGCCTGCGATCACGTGGACGCAGGTGATTCGCGGCCCTCAGGCGGAGCCCAGCACCGGGGAGTGCCGAGGTTCCTGGCCCTGCACCGGCCTGTCTGTGGGAGCACCGCTCTCGTACCAACTGCAACCAGAACTGCACCACTTGCCTCGTTTCTGAGGGCTTGATGCTCTGTTACTGGCGGCCTGCAGGCCTCTGACCTGCGGTTATGCGATGAGCCGCCTGTCGGAATCGAACCGACGACCTTCTCATTACGAGTGAGATGCTCTACCGACTGAGCTAAGGCGGCGCAGTGCCCAGCTGTACGGCCGAGCACGCCGGACCACTATAGAGGTCGGGTGTGGCGGGCAACCAATCGTGGTGGGAGCGGCCGCCGATGGGGTGGGGACCTCGAGTCACCGGGTATCGACGCGCTCGCCGGCGCTCGCTGCTCAACCGCCGTTGAGGACGGCAGGGAGGGCGGCGTACCCGCGCAGGATCCGGGTCGTACGGCGGCGCGCACCGGGGAGCAGGTGCGCGTCGGGGAAGCGGTCGAAGAACGCCTTCAGACCTACCTCGCCCTCCATCCGCGCCAGGGCGGCGCCCAGGCAGTAGTGACGCCCGGAGGAGAAGGACAGGTGGTCGCGGGCGTTCTCGCGCGACACGTCGAAGGCGCCCGGGTCTGCGAAGACCTCCGGGTCGCGGTTGGCCCCGGCGAGCACGGTCGTGACGAACGAGCCCCGAGGCACCCGGACGCCCTCGAGCTCGGTGTCGCGACGGGCCGCGCGGCCGGTGAGCAGGACCGGCGGGTCGAAGCGCAGCACCTCGTCGACGGCGTTCGACCAGAGCCCGGGCTCCTCGCGCAGCCGGGCACGCTGGTCGGGGTGGTCGTGCAGCAGCCGGATGCCGTTGCCGAGCAGGTTGACCGTGGTCTCGAAGCCGGCCGCGAGCACCAGGCCGGCGGTGGCCTTCAGCTCCTCGTTGCTCAGCCCGACGCCATCCTCACGAGCGAGCACCAGCTGGCTCATCAGGTCCTCACCGGGGTTGGCCCGCAGCCCGTGGAGGTGCCCGTCGAGCCAGTGCTCGAACTGGCGCAGCGCCCGCTCGACGCTGCGGAACTCGCCGAACCCCAACCCCACGTCGAGGCTCGGCGCGGCGCCCCCGCCGAACTCGAGCACCCGGTGCCGGTCCTCGACGGCCACGCCGAGGATCTCCGCGATCAGGGTCACCGGCAGCTGGGCGCAGTACGCCGAGACCAGCTCGACCGGTCCGCCCGAGGTGGCCGAGGCCGCCATCGCGTCGAGGAGCTCGGTGGCGACCTGCTCGGCCCGGGTGCGCAGCCGCTCGACGGCACGCACGGTGAACACCCGGCTGACCAGCTTGCGGTAGCGCGTGTGCTGCGGCGGCTCGGTGACCAGCAGGGACGGTGGGGTGAGCGGTCCGATCGGGGTGTTCTGCCCCGCCCAGCGCGCCAGGCGCCCCACCGGCCCGTCGACCGCGGAGACGTCGACGCCGGTGCGGAAGTCGTTGCTGGTCAGCACCTCCTTGACCACGCAGTGCGTCCCGGTGAGGTAGCCGATCCGGGTGGTGCTCAGGGACCCGGCGGTGTGGATCTCGCCGAGCAGCGCGTGCAGCTCGGACGGCGCGAGGGTGCTGTCCTGCATGATCAGGCGCCCCTCGAGGTCGCCCCGCCTGGCCTCGACGGCCATCAGGGTGCGCGGGAGCGCATGGTTCACGCCCCATCGCACGGTGGGCCGGACCTGTTCGGCGATCGCCTGCAGCATGGCCTCAGGATAACCAGTGGACAGTCGTCCACCAGAAGCCGGTTTCAGCAGTCCGCCTACGGTGGGCCCCAGCCACCGGGGAGCGGCCCCGGACCACGCTCGGCCCCCCGGAGGACCGATGTCTCGCACCGTTCCCACGCCCGCTCCCGCCCCCGGGCCGGTGCCCTCTCCCGGCCCGACGGCGCCACGCGGTGCTTCCCGCCGGCGTACGACGATCGCGGCCGCGGCGCTCACCCTCGGCTCGCTCAGCGCGGTCGCCGCCCCGGCCCAGGCCGCGACCGACGGCCAGCACGGGTCGGGGCACGGCCCGCACGACGCGGTGCCGGCCCAGGTCGCGCTGCCCCATGGCTTCGCGCCGGAGGGGATCGCGATCGACCGACGCGGCCAGGCCTACCTCGGCTCCCGTGTCAACGGTGACATCTACCGGGTGAACCTGCGCAACGGCCACGGCAACGTCATCGCCCGGGGCCCCGGCACTCCCTCGCTCGGGCTGAAGGTCGACAACCGCGACCGGCTCTTCGTGGCCGGCGGCACCGGCGGCGACGCCCGAGTGCTGGACGGACGCAGCGGGAGGACCCTGGCCGACTACCGCCTCGTCGCCGGGGACGCGTTCATCAACGACGTGCTGCTGACCCGGCGCGCGGCGTACCTCACCGACTCCGCGAGCGCCCAGCTCTTCGTGCTGCCGCTGGGACGCAAGGGCGAGCTGCCGCAGCAGTCCGACGTACGCCGGATCGCCCTGACCGGCGACTGGGTGCAGGGCGCGGGCACCAGTGCCAACGGGATCACCAACACCCCCGACGGCTCGGCGCTGCTGGTGGTCAGCTCGGCCGACGGCACGCTCTACCGGGTCGACCCGCGCAGCGGCAGGGCCAGCACCGTCGACCTCCGCGGCGATGCCGTCACCGACGGCGACGGGCTGCTGCGCGAGGGCAGCACGCTCTACGTCGTGCAGAACGCATCGAACAGGATCGCCGTGATCGAGCTCGACAGGACCGGCTCCCGCGGCAGCCTCACCCGGACGCTGACCTCGCCCGCGTTCGACGTGCCGACGACGGTGGCGCGCTTCGGCGACGGGCTGTACCTGCCCAACGCCCGGTTCAGCACGCCGGCCACGCCCGACACGACGTACGCCGTCAACCGGGTGCACGCGCCCGGAGCCACCGCTCTCCGCCTGTTGCGCGCCACCAGCCAGGCACGTGGCTGCGTTGCCGACGCTCGCCAGACACCCGGCCACGCGCCGGCCGGGCCAGCGCACCGCGGCTGAACCGGCTGAACCTCGCCGTTCGTCTGGTGCGGGGTTGTTGTCGCTGACCCCCTTGCCCAGGCCTTGTTCACCAGCGATAACCCCGCGTGACAAGGGCAGCGGGTACTACTCGAAGAGCTTGGGCTGGGGCGGGCCGAGGGCGGGGTCGACGCCGTCGAAGAGGCTGCTCACGGACTCACCGGCGTGCACCCGGCTGATCGCCTCGGCGAACAACGAGGCCACCGAGCGGACCTTCAGCTCGGGCCAGTCGGCGGGCGGCGGCACCGTGTCGGTGGTGACCACCTCGGAGATCTGCGGGTGCCCACGCAACCGTTCGACGGCCTTGCCGACGAACAAGCCGTGGGTGCAGGCGACCGCGGCCGACGTGCATCCGTCCAGAGCCAGCCGGTCGAGCAGCTCGATGATCGAGCCGCCCGTGGCGATCTCGTCGTCGAGCACGATCGCGCGCTTGCCGGAGACGTCACCGACGATCGCGTCGATCACCACCCGGTCGTCGGCCAGGCGCTGCTTCGAGCCGGCCGCGACCGGGAGCCCGAGCAGCCGCGAGAACTGGGTCGCGGTCTTGGCGTTGCCGAGGTCGGGTGAGACCACGACCGCGTCGGTGAGGTCCTGCTCGGCGAAGTGCTCGGCCAGCACCCCGAGCGCGGTGAGCTGGTCGACCGGCACCGAGAAGAAGCCGTGCACCTGGGGTGCGTGCAGGGTCATCGTCATCACCCGGTCGACCCCGGCGGTGGCGAGCAGGTCCGCGACCAGCCGTCCGCCCAGCGAGATCCGCGAGGCGTCCTTCTTGTCCGAGCGGGCGTAGGCGTAGTGCGGCATCACCGCGGTGATCGACGACGCCGAGGCGCCTCGGGCCGCATCGATCATCAGCAGCAGCTCCATCAGGTGCTCCTGCGTCGGCGGCACCAGCGGCTGGATCAGGTAGACGTCGCGCTGGCGGCAGTTCGCCTGGAGCTGGGCCTGGAGGCAGTCGTTGGAGAAGCGTGTGATGTCGACCGACGAGAGCGGGACGCCGAGGCGGGCGCAGACGTCCTTGGCCAGCGAGCGGTGCGCCGTGCCGGAGAAGACGACGATCTCGCGCAACGCATGCTCCACAAGTTCTCGGGCGGGACCGGTCGGGCCGGTACGGCGCCACGCTAACCCGGATCGACGTACGCCGGACAGGGGCGTTGCGGATTCGAGACTGGCCCGGGGCGTCAGGGGGCGTCGTACGCCGTGGCGAGGGCCTGCGGGGAGCCGACCAGCCGGTGGACCGGCTCGACCCCGAACATCTCGCGCGCCGTCGCGAGGACCTCCGCCAGCGCATAGCTCTCCCGTCGCCGGTCACGACGGGAGACCTGGTCCTCGACCAGCACCACGTGCTCGGTGCGCACCGGTAGCGGCCGTGCAGGCTGGCCCTGCAGCACCGACGCCGTGCGGACGACGACGCGCCCCGCCTGCGTCTCGTCGCCCTCGAGCAGCACCCGCGCCACCCGACCGCCCTGCACGAGCGCCTGGAGACGGTCCGGGAACACCCCCAGCTCGGTCGTGGCGGCGAGCGACTCGACGTGCGCCACGCCGACCCTCGCCCCGGTGGCCAGCAGTGCCTCGAGCTCGTCGACCACGGTGTCGAGCAGGCCGTCGGGGTTGGCCTCCGGGCGGACGTCCAGCAGCACCAGCACGTCGACACGGTGCTGCTCCGTCGAGCCGTCGACGAAGCGCGCGGGCGCGGGGTAGGGCCGATCCGGCAGCGGGTGCGGCAGGTGCGGGTCGGCGCCCTCGGCGATCCGGCGGTGCCAGTGGAAGAACGCGCTGCGGTAGGCGAGCCGGGCCGGATGCACCCAGTTGCCGGTGAAGTCGGGGGAGCTCAGCGACGTGGAGAGCACCCGGTAGACCAGCAGCGGCGCGCCCGGGGTCACGTCCGGCACGGCAGTGCCGAAGACGGTCTCGATCCGCTGGCGGTACTCGCGGTCGGCGGCGCGCCGGATCGGGTCCCAGTAGCCGATCCGCTCGACCACCGGCTCCCGCCGGAACATCAGGGTCGGCTCGGCCGGTGACACCGAGACCCGCCCGGTGCGGTCGTTGACGAACTCCAGACGCTCCGAGCAGCGCAGGCAGGACAGCCAGTTCGCCGGCAGCTCCGGGTGCGCCTGCAGGTGTCGCACCTGGTGCTCGAGGCGCTGAGGGTGGGCCCAGTCGTCGGAGTCCTGGATCGTCACCAGCTCGCCACGCGCGCTCGCCAGACCCTCGTTGCGTCGGGTGTAGGTGCCGGCGTTCTCGCTCGCGCGCAGCACCCGGACCCGGTCGTCCAGTGCGGCGATCTGCCCCAGCACCTCGTCGTACGCCGGGCCGGACGCGTCGTCGAGCACCAGCAGCTCCCACTCGCCCCAGGTCTGATCGACGATCGAGCGGACCGCCGTGACCGCCTCCGGTCCGGGCCGGAAGCACGACATCAGGACGCTGACCAGCGGCCCGGGACCGGGATCGGCAGCGGCAGCTGGACCGGCAGCTGGACCGGCAGCTGGCCGGTCGACCCCGAGCCGGTCGAAGGGCGTCGGCCCCGGGGCGGTCAGGGCGAGCGGTGCGATGCCGGCCTCGTCGAACCAGCGGTTGACCTGACCCAGCCAGGCCCCCTCGTCACCCGCCGTGCCACCGTCCAGCCACGGGTTGATCGCATCGGCCTCCATCAGCCGGCTCGCCACGTCGTCGAGCCTGCGCCGGGCCAGGGCCGCGCGCATGTCCTCGGTGCGCCCGGCCCGGGCGCAGAGCTCGGCCAGCACCCCCAGGTTGGACGGCGTCCACGCGTTCTTGCGCCGCCGCACCCGCGGAGCGAGGTGGTCGAGCAGCACGTCGAGCGCGGCCCGGTCGACGTCGCGGGTCGAGGCCAGCATCCGGGCGTAGCGGAGCAGGCCGTCGGTGCGGTACGTCGGCGCACCGGCACGAGCCGCGGCCGTCGGGTCGCTGAGCACCTCGCGCAGCTGCTCTGCGTCGAGCGCACCGTCGGTGATCTGGTGGGCGAAGACCTCGCGAGCCCACGTCGAGCCGGTGCGGGCGCCGTACTGCACCAGCCAGCGCGGGTCGTACGTCGCGGCGTGCGCGAGCACCGCTCGTGACTCCGCCTCCCGCTCCCGGTCGCTGCGTCCGGGAGCCAGTCGGCGCCAGCGCCCCCACCCGGTCACGAGACGCTCCGGCCGGGCACCGGCCTCACAGCCGCTGGGAGGTCTGCTGCTCGCTGACGCCGCGAGTGTCGAGCAACCGCTTGGCGGCGCCCTCGATCGCGGCGAGGTCGAACTTGGCGTGGTTCTGCAGCAGGATCGTCAGGTCGGCCTCGGCGACGCCGGCGAGCACGTCGTCGACCCGGGTGGAGCCCTCGACCCAGCTCTCGACGTACGGGTCGTGGTAGGCCAGGTCGGCTCCCATCGAGACCAGCCGCTCGGCCAGGTCGACGGCCGGCGACTCGCGCTGGTCGGCGATGTCGGGCTTGTAGGTCACGCCGAGCAGCAGCACCGTGCTGCCGCGCACCGGGAGGGCATCGTCGTTGAGGCGCTCGGCGGCGCGCGTCGCGACGTAGCCGGGCATGGAGGAGTTGATCTCCTGGGCCAGCTCGACGAAGCGGAAGCCGTAGCCGAGCTCGGAGCGCACCCGGTGGCTGAGGTAGTTCGGGTCGATCGGGATGCAGTGCCCACCGACGCCCGGGCCGGGCTTGAAGGCCTGGAAGCCGAACGGCTTGCTGCTGGCCAGGCGGATCACGTCCCAGAAGTCGATGTCGAGCTCGTGGAAGAACTTCGCCATCTCGTTGACCAGCGCGATGTTGACGTGGCGGTAGGTGTTCTCGAGCAGCTTGGCCGACTCCGCCTCGCGGGTGCCGCGGGCCGACACCACCGTGTCGACGACCTGGGAGTAGAACGCCGCCACGGCGGCCGCCGCCTCGGGCGTGTCGCCGCCGACGACCTTGGGCGTGTTGCGCAGGCCGTAGGTCGCGTTGCCCGGGTCGATCCGCTCCGGGGAGTAGGCGACGTGGAAGTCGCTGCTCGACGAGAGACCCGACTCACGCTCCAGGATCGGCACCATCACCTCGGCCGTCGTGCCCGGGTAGGTGGTCGACTCCAGCACCACCAGGGTGCCCTTGACGAGGTGCTGCCCGATCGTGCGGCAGGCCCCCTCGACGGCACCCAGGTCCGGTCCGCCGTCGACGCTGAGCGGTGTGGGCACGCAGATCACGACGGTCTTCGCGTCCGCCAGCACGGTGGCGTCGGTGGTCGCGGTGAAGCCGAGACCGACCAGCTCGGCGATCTCGGCGTCCGAGAGGTCGTCGACGTGCGACCGGCCGGCGTTGAGGTCGGCGACCACACCCTCGTTGACGTCCAGCCCGACCACGGAGAGCCCCGAACGACAGCCCTCGGACACCAGCGGCAGCCCGACGTACCCCAGACCGACGACGACCAGATCCACCACGCGCTCTACTCCTGCTGCCGACTCGTTCGCCCCCGGCCGGTGGGCGACCCCCCACTATAGGGAATCAGCAGCCCCGGTCAGCAGCGCCCCGGTCAGCAGCGCAGGCCGTTCTTCGGCACGGTGCCGGCCAGCAGGTAGCGCTGCACCGCGCCGTCGACGCAGCTGTTGCCCTGGTTGAAGCCGGTGTGGCCGTCGCCGTCGCGACTGATCAGGACGCCCGAGTCGAGCTGCTCGGCCAGGGACACCGCCTGGGCGTACGGCGTGGCGGGGTCGCGCGTCGTACCGATCACCACGATCGGGGCCGCCCCCTTCGCGCTGACCGGCGCGGCCCGGTTGCCCGAGTGCACCGGCCAGGTCGCGCACGAGGTGAGGTTGTAGGCGAACGTCTCCCCGAAGGTCGGTGACGCCTTCTCGAACTCCGCGAAGTGCGAGGGCACCTGCTGCACCGGGATCGACTCGTCGTCGTCGAGGCAGGTCACCGCCTGCAGCACGGAGAGCAGGTTGCCGGTGTAGCCGTCGGCCCCGCGCTCGGAGTAGAGGTCGGAGAGCTGCAGCAGGATGCTGCCGTTGCCCTGGTCGAGCGCCTGCGTGAGGCCCTGGGTGAGCGGCGACCACAGCTGCTGGGAGTAGAGCGCCTCGATCACGCCGGTCAGGGCCAGCCCGCTGGTCAGCTCGCGCGACGTACCCGTCTGCAACGGCTGCTGCTCGGTGGCGGCGATGAAGTCGTGGATCTTCTTCGCACCGGCGTCGACGCCGGCCGCGTCGGCACTCGTGCCGAGCGGGCAGTCGCTCTGGGAGAGGCAGCTCTTGACGTAGGCCCGCAGCGCCGTCTCGAAGCCCTTGGCCTGGCTCAGCGCGGCCTGCTCGTTGCTCTGCGAGGGGTCGACGGCGCCGTCGAGGACCATCCGCCCGACGTGGGTCGGGAAGAGGTCGGCGTACTTCGCGCCGATGTCGGTGCCGTACGACGCGCCGAAGTAGGTCAGCCGCGCCTCACCCAGCGCCTGGCGCAGGACGTCCATGTCGCGCACCACGTCCTCGGTGGACATGTGGGCCACGAGGTCGCCGGAGCTCTGCTCGCACGCCTCGCCGAACTCCTTGATCGACCGGGCGAAGTCCGCTCGCTCGGCCGCGGTGTCGGGGTCGGGGTCCTGGGCCAGGTAGGCGTCCATCTTCGCGGTGTCGAAGCACTTCAGCCGGGTGCTGGCGTCGACCCCGCGCGGATCGAAGCCGATCAGGTCGTAGCGGCTCGCGACGGGCTCGGTGAAGGCGTCGGCGCCGGACTCGGCGTACTCGATCCCGGAGCCACCGGGGCCACCGGGATTGACCACGAGCGAACCGATCGCCTTGCCGGTGGCGGGGACCTTGTTCACCGCGATGCGGATCGTCGTGCCCCCCGGGTCGGAGTAGTCGAGCGGCACCGTCAGGTCGGCGCACTGGTTGGCCTTCTCGCAGGACTTCCAGCTCAGCTCCTGGTCGTAGAACCTGGCCAGCGCCGGATCGGTGCTCGGCATCCCCGACTTCGGCAGCGCCTTCGCCTCGCCGGCACTGCCCGGGCCGTTGCTGTCGCGCAGCTGCACCACGCCGTACGCCCCGGCGGCGATCAGGGCGAGCACCAGCACCCCGATCACGACCGCCCTGCCCAGGCCCGACCCGGGCTGGCGACGCCGTTCCGGTGGCAGCAGGGGGCCGTTCGGCGGCTCCGGCGGCGGGGTGTGCCCGGGCGGGGTCGGCGTCGACATGGGGCAAGGGTAGGTGGCTGTGCCCACCGGCTCGGGCCGGCGTGGGACTCTCAGGGGATGACCAGCCCCCGTGATCCGATCCGCGAGGCGCACGCGCAGTGGCACCAGCACGGCTGGCCGGCGGCCGCCGACGGGATGGCGATGGTGACCTCCGTCGTGCGCGTGAACCAGCTGCTGATGGAGCGGATCGACACGGTGCTGCGGCCGCTGGACCTGACGTTCGCGCGCTACGAGATCCTCCAGCTGCTGTCCTTCTCACGAGCCGGCGCGATGGCGATGAAGCGGCTCGGCTCGCTGCTCCAGGTGCACCCCACCAGCGTGACCAGCGCCGTCGACCGCCTCGAGCGCCAGGGCTTCGTCGAACGCCGGCGCGGCGCGCAGGACGGCCGCGTGGTGCTCGCCTCGATCACCCCCGCCGGCGCGCAGGTGCTCGCCCGGGCCACCGACGGGCTGAACGGCGCGGTCTTCGAGGCCCCCGGGATCGACCCGGACGAGACCCGCCGCCTCACCGACCTGCTCGGCCACTACCGCCGCTCCGCCGGCGACCCGGTCGACTAGCTCCGCCCTCACCTGCGCTGGTTGAGGAAGGACGAAGTCCTGTCTCGAAACCCCCCTCGCCAGACCGCCTCCCGACCGAGCGAGCCAACTCGACCAGACGCGCTCAGGGGCGGCCCAGTGCGCGGTAGGTCCACCCCGCCGCGCGCCACTGCGCCGGGTCGAGGCAGTTGCGTCCGTCGAGCATCCGGGGCTGGGCGACGTGCGCCTTGAACGCCACCGGGTCGAGGCCGACGTACTCCGGCCACTCGGTCAGCAGCAGCACCAGCTCACAGCCGCTGACCGCCTCCTCGGCGGTGTCGGCGAAGGCCAGGTCGGGCCACAGCGGCCGGGCGCGCTCGATGGCGCGCGGGTCGGTCACGGTGACCCGTGCCCCCTGCAGGTGCAGCTGCGCGGCGACGCTGAGGGCCGGTGAGTCGCGGACGTCGTCGCTGTCGGGCTTGAACGCCGCACCCAGCACCGCCACCCGACGACCGGTGACCGAGCCGTCGCAGACCTCGCGGGCCAGGTCCACCATCCGGGTGCGCCGGCGCAGGTTGATCGAGTCGACCTCGCGCAGGAACGTCAGCGCCTGGTCGGCCCCGATCTCACCCGCGCGGGCCATGAAGGCCCGGATGTCCTTGGGCAGGCAGCCGCCGCCGAAGCCGACACCGGCGTTGAGGAAGCGCCGCCCGATCCGCTCGTCGTGGCCGATGGCGTCCGCGAGCGCGGTGACGTCGCCGCCCGTCGCCTCGCACATCTCCGCCATCGCGTTGATGAAGGAGATCTTGGTGGCCAGGAAGGAGTTCGCGGCGACCTTGACCAGCTGGGCCGTGGTCAGGTCGGTCTCGATCTTCGGCGTCCCGCGGCCCAGTGCCTCGGCGTACACCTCGTCGAGGCGGGCGGCGGCGCGACGCGACCCGGCCGTGTCGCTCTCGACGCCGTAGACGATCCGATCCGGGCGCAGGGTGTCCTCGATCGCGTGGCCCTCGCGCAGGAACTCCGGGTTCCACAGCAGCTCCACCTGCGCCTCGGTGAACCGTACGGCGAGGCGCTCGGCGGTGCCCACGGGCACGGTGCTCTTGCCGACCACGACGTCGTCGGGGCGCAGCAGCGGCAGCAGCGCGTCGACGGCGGCGTACAGGTGGGTCAGGTCGGCGGCGTTCTCGCCCTGCCGCTGCGGGGTGCCCACACAGAGGAAGTGCACGTCGGCGCCGGCCGCCCGGGACGGGTCCGTGGTGAACTCCAGGCGGCCGGTGTCCAGCGCCTCGCCGAGCAGGTCCTGCAGGCCGGGCTCGTAGAACGGCGCCTCGCCCCGCCCGAGGGCGGCGACCTGGTCGGGGAGCACGTCGATCCCGACCACGTCGTGGCCGAGGGTGGCCATGCAGGCGGCGTGCACGGCACCGAGGTAGCCGCAGCCGATCACGGACAGTCGCACGACTCAGGCCTCCGAAGCGTGGTGGGCGGTGCTCCACTCCTTCATCGCCGCGTCGAAGTCACCCTCCGCGCCGATCAGGTCCAGGAACCGCGGGAAGTCGGACTGGATGTTCTCCAGGGTCATCGCGTGGGTGCGGGGCTGGTGGCTCAGGAACTCGGTGATGTTGGCCGTCACCACCTGCACGTAGAAGCGGGCCAGCTCGACCCGCTCCGCCTCGGGCCAGTCCTGCACGCGCAGGACGATGCTCTGCGAGAACGGCCGGATGATGCCCGAGCGCAGGTCCCACCGCTTGAGGTAGGACTGCGCCACCTCCTCGGCGTCCCGGGTCAGGTGCACGTACAGGGTGCGCTCGGGGTCGAAGCGCGCCGCGACGTCACCGAGCATCCAGGAGAGCCTGTTGTCGCTCTCGATGTGCCGGTCGGGGTAGGCGAACCGCGCCGCACCGTGCTGGGCGGTGAGGGACTCGTGGGCGGCGGAGTAGTTGGTCAGGTGCCGGCAGGCGTAGGCGAAGGTCATCGAGCCGCACCGACCGGTGCTGAGGATGAAGACGCGGTCCGGGGGCTGCCGGTGCTTGCGCTTGAGCAGGGCCACGGCGCACAACCTAGCCGCCGGCGTACGGCGGCTCCCAACCGGCGCGACGACACGTACCCTCTCCCGGGACGAGCGAGGGTGACGAGAGGTGACGATGCAGCACCAGGACGGCGCGGGCGGCGCTGCCCCCACCGACCCCGCGTTCCTGGCCTTCCTGCGCGAGCGGCTGACCGAGGAGACGGTCGCTGCCAAGGCCCGCAGCCACGACCCCACCGCCCACCCGGGCAGCACCGGCGACCGCGGGCTGCGGATGATGCACGAGCTGCTCTGGGCGATGGAGCACGGCGAGGCGCCGGACCGGATGTCCCTGGGCCTGCTGACCGTCGCCTACGCCGGTCACCCCGACTTCGACCCGGCCTGGAACCGCTGGCGTGTCGACTGACGGTCCCCCGCTGGTCGAGGAAGGCGCCCCGTACCCCCGCTGGTCGAGGAAGGCGCCCCGGCGCCTGACGTCGAGACCCGGCCGTCCACAGGTCAGATCAACCAGCTGGTGGGCCTGGGGGTCGTGGCGTCAGCATCGGGCATGGCCTGGACCTACATCCTGCGGTGCTCGGACGGCTCGTACTACGTCGGCAGCACCACCGATCTTGCCGCGCGGCTCTACCAGCACGAACAGGGTCTGGGCGCGGCGTACACCCGACGACGACGACCGGTCGAGCTCGTGTGGTCAGGCGCGTTCGAGACCGTGGCGGAGGCGTTCAGCTTCGAGAAGAAGGTGCAGAACTGGTCACGTGCCAAGCGCGAAGCGCTGATCGAGGGCCGGTTCGAGGACCTCCCCGCCTTGGCCTGGGGGTACTCCGGACCTCGCCGCGAACCTTGACCTCACCGGGTCTCGACGCCGCTCGCTGACGCTCGCTGCTCGACCACCAATACCCCCGCTGGCCGAGCACGGTCACCCCGCTGGTCGAGCAAGGCGCCCAGCGCCTGACGTCGAGACCACGCACACCGACCGACCTCACCGGGTCTCGACGCCACTCGCTGACGCTCGCTGCTCGACCACCAATACCCCCGCTGGTCGAGCAAGGCGCTCCAGCGCCTGACGTCGAGACCACGCACACCGACCGACCTCACCCGGGTCTCGACGCCACTCGCTGGCGCTCGCTGCTCGACCACCAATACCCCCGCTGGTCGAGCAAGGCGCCCCAGCGCCTGACGTCGAGACCACGCACACCGACCGACCCCACCCGGGTCTCGACGCCACTCGCTGGCGCTCGCTGCTCGACCACCAATGCCTCCACCGGCCGAGCACCGTTACCCCGCTGGTCGAGCAAGGCGCCCCAGCGCCTGACGTCGAGACCACGCACACCGACCGACCTCACCGGGTCTCGACGCCACTCGCTGACGCTCGCTGCTCGAGCACCAATGCCTCCGCACCGACGGCCGGCTGTGCTGCGGTTCAGCTGGGAGCAGCACCCGATCCCGGCCGGACGGCCGACGCAGCTAGTCCGCGAGCTCGGTGTACCTGCGGAACGACGCGGCCGGGTCCTCGACGACGCCCTGGACCATCGGCAGCGAGCGCCGCTCGAGGGTGCCACCGACCTCGTCGTAGAAGCTGGCCAGCGTCATGTAGCGACCGCCGTCCTCGTAGTGCTCGTTCTCCTGCTCGCGGGTGGCGGCGTAGACCACCTGCTCCGGCTCGGCGTAGTAGAGCGCGGCCAGGCACATCGGACAGGGGAAGGCGGTCACGTACGCCGTGCAGCCCACCAGTGAGGTCCGCCCGCGCTCGGCCAGCGCCCGGATCGCGGTCGTCTCGGCGTGCGCGGTGACGTCGCCCGTCTGGGCCACCTGGTTCGTCGCCTCGATGAGCACCTCCCCGTCGGCGTCGACCACCAGGCAGGCGAAGGGCTTACCACCCTGGTCGACGTTGGTCAGGGCGAGGTCGACGGTGCGCTGGACGAGCTCATCGGGGGTCACCGGGCCAACCAACCACACGGCAGCTCGACCGGACGGGTCGGCCCTGGCCCGTTGTCGGCTCGAGTGAGGACGCGCGCCCACCTCACTCGCTGGCGCTCGCTGCTCGACCGGTCAGCTCCGCCTGGGCGAGCAGGCGCTGGAGGTGCAGGCCGCGGGCGGCGTCGGTGTCCGGGTCGACGCCCGAGGCGACGGCCTCCTTGAGGGCCCGCATCAGGGCCTGCCCCACGTCGGGCTCCGCGTCGGACTCCGCCCCGTCGAAGCGCACCTGGCCGGCGTCGGTGGTGACCTCGATCTGCAGGTCGCCGGGCACGTCGGGGGTGGTGATCGAGAGGGCCACCTGGCCGATGGCTCCGCCCTCGTGCCGGGTGACCAGCGAGATCCAGCGCCGCGGGTCACCCGTGGCCGACACGGACTCGATCCGGCCCATCGCGGCGTCGAGCAGGTCGAGGGCGTGCGGGCCGAGGTCGTCCAGCGCGCCGCGTGCGACCCGCCACGGAGTGGCGAACTTGCTGCCGGCCAGGGCTGCGCCGGTCACGAACGACGCCTGGGCGCCACGGGCCGGGGCCGCACGAGCCTGCTCCACGAAGGCGCGGCCGGTGCGGGTGAACCGGTTGCGCAGGATCACCAGGGTGCGTACGTCGGCGGCCTGCACCGCGGTCACGATCCGCTCGGCGCCCTCGACGGTGAAGGCGAGCGGCTTCTCCAGCACCAGGTGCTTGCCGGCCGCCGCCGCGAGCGGCGCCAGCTCGGCCTGCACGTCGGGCGGTACGGCGAAGGCCACCGCGTCGCAGTCGCCCAGCAGCTCCTCGACGCTCGCCGCCACGCTCACCCCGTGCGCGTCGGCCAGCGCCTGCGCCGCCTCCGGACGCCGGGCCCAGACCGAGGCCAGGGCCGTGCCCGGACCGCCGGCGATCATCGGCGCGTGGAACTCCTCCGCCCAGGGCCCCGCCCCGACCAGCCCGATCCGCAGCGCAGGAGCCGGCGCTCATCCGGTGTTCCTCAGGCCGGCGGCGATCCCGTTGATGGTCAGCAGGAGCGCGCGCTGCAGGTCGGGGTCCGGCTCGTCGTCCTTGGGCACCTCGCGCAACCGGGCCAGCAGCGAGGCCTGCAGCGCGTGCAACGGGGCCAGGTAGGAGTCGCGCAGCTCGAGGGTGCGCCGCAGGACCGGCGACGACTCCAGCAACGCGCTCTGCCCCGTCACCCGGAGCACCTCGGCGACGGTTCGCGCGTGCTCGGCGCGGATCTGCTCGAACAGTCCGGCCGCGTCGTCCGGCACCGAGGGTGCGCACGTAGCGGGCGGCGATGTCGAGGTCGGTCTTGGTCAGGGTCATCTGCACGTTGGACATGAAGGTGCGGAAGAATGCCCAGGAGCCGTACATCTCCTTCAGCGTGTCCCCGCGCCCCGCCTCGCGGGCGGCCGCCAGCCCGCTGCCCACGCCGTACCAACCGGGCAGGATGATCCGCGACTGGGTCCAGCCGAAGACCCACGGGATGGCGCGCAGGTCGTCCAGGCCCCCCTCGCCGCCGGGACGCTTGGAGGGGCGCGAGCCGATGTTCATCTTGCCGAGCTCGTCGACCGGGGTGGCCGAGACGAAGAAGGGCACCAGCGCGTCGTCGCGGACCAGGGCGCGGTAGGCCTCCTGACCCTGTGCCGGCGACGAGGTCCATCGTGGAGTTCCAGGTCCCGAGCACCTCCACGGGCAGCAGCGAGGTGCGGTGCAGCAGCGAGGCCTCGAGCACCGCCGCCAGCGCCACCTCGAGGTTCCACCGGCCGAGCTCGGGCAGGGTGTACTTGTCGGAGATCACCTCGCCCTGCTCGGTGATCTTGATCGGCCCGTCGAGGCTGCCGTAGGGCTGCGACATGATCGCCTCGCCCGTGGGTCCGCCGCCGCGACCGACCGAGCCGCCGCGGCCGTGGAAGAGCCGCAGCACCACGCCGTGCTCGCGGGCGATGTCGCGCAGCGCCCGCTGCGCGCGGTGGATCTGCCACTGCGAGGCGGCGATCCCGGCGTCCTTGGAGGAGTCGGAGTAGCCGAGCATGATCTCCTGCACGTCGCCGCGCGCCGCGACCACCCGGCGGTACGTCGGGTCCTCCAGCAGCGCGCGACAGCAGCGGGCCCGCGGCCTCGAGCTCGGCGACCGTCTCGAAGAGCGGCGCGAAGCCGATCCGCGCCCGGGCCGGCTCGTCCCCCTGATCGCTGGCGCTGCCGGTCTCGACCAGCCCAGCCTCACGGGCCAGCACCACCACGGCGAACAGGTCGTCCACGTCGTGGGTCATCGAGACGATGTAGGTCTCGATCGACGTCGGGGCCGAAGGTGTCCAGCGCCGTGCGGATCGTGCCGAACAGGTCCAGGCAGCGCCGTCGCCGCCTCGTCCAGGTCGTGCCGCGCGACCCCGACCAGCGGCCGCCGGCTGGCCAGCTCGGCCGAGAGCACCTCGATCCGCTCCGGGCGCTCCAGGTCGGCGTACGGCGTGTCGAGCTCGCCGATCCGGTCGAACAGGCAGGCCAGCGCGGCGTGGTGCTTCTCGGAGTGCTCGCGGATGTCGAGCGTGGCCAGCCCCAGCCCGACCGACGTGGCCTGCCGGATCAGCCGCAGGATGCCGCCGTCGGCGGTCAGCTCGTCGCCGCCGGCCTGCATCGAGTCGCGGACCAGGGCCAGGTCGGCGAGGAGCTCGTCGAAGACGAGGTAGTCGCGGCCCGGCTCGTGGGCGGTCGCATGGGCCAGCCGGTCGCGGGTGCGCTGCAGCCGGACCCGGACGAAGCTCAGCTTGAGCCGGTAGGGCTCCTCGGCGTTGAGCCGCTTGATGGTCGAGTAGGTGATCGGCAGCGCCTCGGCGTCGGCGTCCAGGCTGGCGCGCAGCTCCTCGGTGACCTCGACCAGCCGGGTCGAGGACGACATCTCGCTGAGCAGCTCCTCGACCTCGCCGATCAGGGCGCGCAGGCCGAACTCGTGCTGCAGCCCGAGCACCTCCAGGGTCACCTCGGGCGTGACGTTGGGGTTGCCGTCGCGGTCGCCGCCGGCCCAGGTGCCGAACCGCAGCGGCCGGGCGCCGACGGGCAGGGTCACGTCGATCGAGCCGAGGGTCCGGTCCAGCTCCTGGAGCAGGTCGGGCACCACCTGGGAGACCAGCGTCTGCAGGTAGTAGATCGCCGTGCGCGCCTCGTCCTTGGGCTCGGGGCGGGTGATCCGCAGCTCGTCGGTCTGCCAGAGCAGGTCGACGAGCTCGGCGAGCCGGCGCTCGGCGCGGGGTCCGTCGGCCGGGCGGCGCCGCGGGTCCTCGGCGTCGTGCACCAGCTCGGCGATCTTGCGCAGCAGGTCGAGCACGGAGCGCCGGCTGGCCTCGGTCGGGTGCGCGGTGAACACCGGGCGGTACTCCAGTCGGCCCAGCACCTCCTCGACCAGCTCGCGGTCGATCGTGCCCTCCTCCAGCGCCGCGCCGATCCGTTGCGCGGTGGCAGCCAGCGGGCCCACCGTGTCGGCGGTCAGCTCCTGCCAGCGGTGCAGCTGCTCGGTGACGTTGACCAGCTGGAAGTACGCCGTGAACGCGCGGGCCAGCACGACGGCCGTCGCGTCGTCGACCCCGGCGAGCAGCTGCGTGCAGGTCGTCGTCCTCGGGCTCGCGGGCGAGCCGGCGCACCTCCTCGACCAGCGCGAGCAGCTCGGGCCCCTCGTGGCGGGTCAGCGCCTCGCCGAGCAGTCGCGCCGAGCTGGCGCACCGAGGCGCGCAGCGCCGCGTGCTTCTCGTCGGAGGACACCCCGCCCGCGAACTGCGCCACGTCCGGCTCGCGCCGGTCCGCCTCGATCATCTCCTCGGTGGACAGTCCCGTGCGTACGTCGGTCATGGCCACCAGTCTGGACCGTGCGTGTTTCGCGCGCATGATCGTTCCAATCCGTGGTTGCCGCGGGTGCCGACCGGAGGTCTCGAGACGGCGCCGGCGCGCCTCCTCAACCACCGGAAGCCCTCGTTGGTTGAGGAACGACGAAGTCGTGTCTCGAAACCCCAGGAGGTGCACGTCGGCGGCCGACCACCTTTGCCGGCTCGACCAACGCGGGTGGGCGGCGTACGCTCGGGCACAAGATAGTAGGACGTCCAACTAATTGTCCGGAGCCGCGCCGATGCCCGACCTTCACAAGCCCACCAACCCGGTCCGGCTGGTGACCGCCTCCAGCCTGTTCGACGGGCACGACGCATCGATCAACATCATGCGCCGGATCTTCCAGAGCCAGGGCTGCGAGGTCGTCCACCTGGGGCACAACCGCTCCGTGCAGGAGGTGGTCGACGCCGCGCTGGAGGAGGACGTGCAGGGCGTCGCGGTGTCGTCCTACCAGGGCGGGCACGTGGAGTACTTCGAGTACCTCGTCGAGCTGCTCAAGAGCCAGGGCGCCGGACACGTCCAGGTCGTCGGCGGTGGTGGCGGGGTGATCGTGAAGGACGAGATCGAGCGGCTGCGCAGCTCCGGGGTCACCATCTTCTCCCCCGAGGACGGCCAGCGGCTCGGCCTGCCGGGGATGATCAACACCGTCGTCAAGGACTGCGACGTCGACCTGTGGGAGCAGCACCGGCCCAGCGCCGAGCAGGTGATCGGCGGCGAGCGGTCGGCGATCGCGCGCGCCATCACCGGCGCCGAGCAGGGCCGCCTCGGCGACGACCTGCTCGAGACGCTGCGCGACGCGGCCGGGCGGCGTACCGTCCCGGTGCTGGGCATCACCGGGACCGGCGGCTCCGGGAAGTCCTCGCTGACCGACGAGCTGGTACGCCGGTTCCGCATCGACCAGCAGGACAAGGTCCGGATCGCCGTGGTCGCCGTCGACCCGAGCCGGCGCAAGGGTGGCGGCGCGCTGCTCGGCGACCGGATCCGGATGAACTCGCTGGACGGCGACCGCACCTACTTCCGTTCGCTGGCGACCCGCGGCGCCCGTGAGATCCCCGAGCAGCTCGCCGACGTGGTGACGATCCTCAAGGCGGCCGGCTTCGACCTCGTCGTCGTGGAGACGCCCGGCATCGGTCAGGGCGACGCGGCGGTGGTGCCGTTCGTCGACACCTCGATGTACGTGATGACGCCGGAGTTCGGCGCCGCCTCGCAGCTGGAGAAGATCGACATGCTCGACTTCGCCGACGTCGTGGCGATCAACAAGTTCGAGCGGCGCGGCGCCAAGGACGCGATGCGCGACGTCGGGCGGCAGCTGGTCCGCAACCGCGAGGCCTTCGGCAAGCAGCCCGACGAGATGCCCGTCTTCGGCACCTCGGCGGCGACCTTCAACGACGACGGCGTCACCGCGCTCTACCAGCACGTGCGCGACCTCCTCACCGAGCGAGGGCCTGGAGGTCTCCGAGGGCACCCTGGAGCCGGCCGAGGTCAGGCACTCCTCGGCGATCCGGCAGGTGGTCCCGCCCGACCGGGTGCGCTACCTCTCCGAGATCACCGAGACGATCCGCGGCTACCACGCGCGGACGACCGAGCTGGTCGCGCTGGCCCGACGACGCCAGCGGTTGGCGGGCGTGGCCGCCGACCTGGCCTCCGCCGAGCTCGACGCCGGCGCCGTCCCGCAGCTGCTCGAGGACGCCTCCGCCGAGCTTCCTCGAGAGGTGGCCCAGCAGATCGAGGACTGGCCCCAGGTCGTGGAGTCCTACTCCGGCGACGAGCAGACCGTGGTGGTCCGGGACAAGGAGATCGTCACGAAGCTGGTCCGGGAGTCGCTGTCCGGCAACAAGATCCCGCGCGTCGCGCTGCCGGCGTACGACGACCACGGCGAGCTCGTGAAGTACTGGCGCAACGAGAACCTGCCGGGCTACTTCCCCTTCACCGCCGGCGTGTTCTCGTTCAAGCGCGACGGCGAGGACCCGGCGCGGATGTTCGCCGGTGAGGGTGACGCGGCGCGCACCAACCGCCGGTTCAAGATCCTCTCCGCCGACGGCGACGCCAAACGGCTCTCCACCGCGTTCGACTCGGTGACGCTCTACGGCCGCGACCCCGACCCCCGCCCGGACATCTACGGCAAGGTCGGCACCTCCGGGGTCTCGATCTCCTCGCTCGAGGAGATGCGGGTGCTCTACGGCGGCTTCGACCTGGTCTCGCCGACCACCTCGGTCAGCATGACCATCAACGGCCCCGCGCCGACCGTGCTGGCGTTCTTCCTCAACTCGGTGATCGACCAGCAGGTCGACGCCTTCAAGGACAAGCAGGAGCGCGAGCCCAACGACGAGGAGCGCGCCATGCTCGCGGCGCACGCCGTCGCCAACGTGCGCGGCACCGTGCAGGCCGACATCCTCAAGGAGGACCAGGGACAGAACACGTGCCTGTTCTCCACCGAGTTCTCGCTGCGCTGCATGGCCGACATCCAGGAGTGGTTCATCGAGCACGAGGTGCGCAACTTCTACTCGGTGAGCATCTCCGGCTACCACATCGCCGAGGCCGGGGCGAACCCGATCAGCCAGCTCGCGTTCACCCTCGCCAACGGCTTCACCTACGTCGAGGCCTACCTCGCGCGCGGGATGGACATCGACGACTTCGCACCCAACCTGTCCTTCTTCTTCTCCAACGGGATGGACCCGGAGTACTCCGTGATCGGGCGCGTGGCCCGCCGGATCTGGGCGGTCACGATGCGCGACAAGTACGGCGCCAACGAGCGCTCGCAGAAGCTGAAGTACCACGTGCAGACCTCCGGGCGGTCCCTGCACGCGCAGGAGATGGACTTCAACGACATCCGCACCACGCTGCAGGCGCTGATCGCGATCTACGACAACGCCAACTCGCTGCACACCAACGCCTACGACGAGGCGGTGACGACGCCGTCGACCGAGTCCGTACGCCGGGCGCTCGCGATCCAGCTGGTGATCAACCGCGAGTGGGGCATGGCGATGAACGAGAACCCGCTCCAGGGCTCCTACGTGATCGACGAGCTCACCGACCTCGTGGAGGCCGAGGTGCTCGAGGAGTTCGACCGGATCAACGAGCGCGGCGGCGTGCTGGGCGCGATGGAGACCGGCTACCAGCGCGGCAAGATCCAGGACGAGTCGATGCTCTACGAGCACCGCAAGCACGACGGCTCGCTGCCGATCGTCGGCGTGAACACGTTCCTGCGCGAGGCCGACCCGGACGCCACCCCGCAGCACGTGGAGCTGGCCCGGGCCACCGACGAGGAGAAGTCCACCGTGCTGGAGCGCATCGACTCATACAAGGCGGAGCACTCGAGCGAGTCCGAGGAGGCTCTGGCCCGCCTCAAGCAGGCCGCGATCAACGGCGAGAACGTCTTCGCCGTCCTGATGGACGCCGCCCGGGTCTGCTCGCTGGGCCAGGTCACCGAGGCGTTCTTCGAGGTCGGCGGCCAGTACCGCCGGAATGTCTGAGGCCCGGGTCCACCCGAGCTTGCGAGGGTGGACCCGTAGGCCGAAGAGGTTGAGGAGCGGCGCTGGGGCCGAGCCTGCGAGGAACCAGCGCCGCGTCTCGAAACCCGGTGAGTTCGGCGCCGACCCCGGCTCCGGAGTCCTTGGGGAGGTTTCGAGACAGGACTTCGTCCTTCCTCAACCAGCGTGTCCGGCAACCGGCGTCGCTCGTGCAGGATGAGGCACGTGCCTGCTACGACCCGGTTCACGGCCGCCCAGCTCCTCGAGGGCGTCCGACGCTGCGCCAAGGGAGGTGACTCCCGGCTCTCCCTGATCATCGCGTTGAGCGATCTCGACGCAGAGCCGGCGATGCTGAGTGCGCTGGCGGACATCGATCTGCAGGCGTCGGAGCGCTGGCACGTCCGGTCTGCGCTGGTGAGCCTGCACCCCGAGGAGTACCTCGACGTCGCTGTTCGTGAGGGACTCAGGTCGTCGATCGGCGTCCAGCAGATGGTCATCGCGGAGCTGCCGAAGTGGGCCGGTTCCGGACTGCTCGGCGACGAACTGCTCGACCTCGCTGTCGCGTGGGTGCGTCGACGCCTGCGCAACCCCCGTCGGAGCTCGACCTACGCGCTGTGGGAGGTGCCCGGCGTCGCCCTGGCGCTGAGCCTGCTGCACGGGCCGGACTCGGCGTACGCCGCGATGTCACCCCTCTCGGCGATGATGCAACCGGACGAACAGTCCAGCTGGGCAACGCTTCCGGCACCACGAACCGACCCCGACGGCTTCGTCCGGGGCCTGTGGTCCTGGCACAGCGAACACGGCGACGCCGAGCCGCTCGATCAGCCGTACGCCGATCCGACCGCCACCCGCTACGTCGATTCCGTCATGCGTCGGTTGAGCATCGCCCCGACCAACCCGGACGTCGAGACCTTCATCGAGGACTGGGAGTAGAACGTCTCGGTCGTGGGTCCCACGTGGTGCTATGTACACACGTGGGACCCACGACCCGGATCGACCTACGAGAGGTCGATCACCAGGCGGCCGCGGACGCCGCCGGCCTCGAGGCGGCGGTGAGTCTCAGCGGCGTTGTCGGCCGGGATCACGTCGGCGACGCGAAGCGTGAGCGTGCCGTCCTCGGCCTGCTCGCGCAGCCGGTCCAGACGGTCGTGGTCCTCGACGGAGCCGAACACCATCACCGGCTCGAAGCGAAGGTCGTCGCGCGAGCCGTCGCCCTCCCAGCCGCGAATGGTGGCCACTGCACCGCCGTCCTTGACCGCGGGCAGCACGTCGGCCGCCTGCAGCGCACCGTCGGCGAGGGCGTCGACCCCGTCGGGGAAGATCGCGCGCACGGCGTCGGCGAAGCCGTCCCCGCGACGTACGACGTGGTCGGCGCCGAGGTCGTGCAGCAGCGCCTCGTCGGCGTCGGAGGCGTCGGCCACCACGGTGATCCCGTCCGCCTTGGCCAGCTGGACCAGGTAGCCGCCGAAGGCACCGGCCGAGCCGGTCACCGCCAGCACCTGGCCCGACGTCAGACCCAGCTGGTCCAGCGCCAGGCGCGCGGTCATCGCGTTCATCGGCAGCGTCGAGGCCTCGGCGTACGACGCACCCGCCGGTGCGCGCACCACGGACCCGACCGGCACGACGAGGTCGTCACGGTAGGCGCCGTGCTCGGCGCCATCGGGTGCGACCAGCGCCATCACGTCGTCGCCGACGGCGAGGTCGGTCTCGGTGTCCGGCCCGATCTCGAGCAGCACGCCCGCGGCGTCCATCCCCGGCACGACGACGTGGTCCAGCGGACCGTCGGCCCGCCCGCCGTTGCGCCACATGGTGTCGGTCGGGCTCACCGCCGCGGCCCTGACGCCGATGCGCAGCTGTCCGGGCCCCAGGGGCTCCGGCGCCAAGTCGAGAAGGTGCAGGGCCTCGGGCCCGCCGTACTCGGTCACTCCTACTGCAGTCATGCCTGACCCAACGCAGGACACCGCTGAGTATTTCTGCGGCCCGTGTCCCCCGGCCCTCCAGGGCGCTGGCATCATTCGTGACGTGAGCCACCCGTCGTACGCCGAGCTGTCCGCCCTGCCCGCCTACCTGCCCCAGGTGGTGCCGGCGCCGTTCGAGGACCTCAACGGCCACCTCAACATCCGCCACTACGTCGGGATCGCCAGCGAGGGTCTCGACGAGGCGATGGCCGAGGTCGGCATCCCGCAGAACTGGCCGATGCAGACCGGCCACGGGGTGTTCAGCGCCGAGCACCACATGACCTACGCGGCCGAGCTGCGCACCGGGGACCGGATCTCGGTGCGGGTGCGGCTGATCGGGCGCTCCGAGCGGGCCGCGCACGTGGTCGTCTACCTGCTCGACAACACCCACGAGCGCTTGAGCTACGTGATGGAGGAGATCTTCCTGCACGTCGACATGGCCACCCGCCGCACGGCGCCGTGGCCCGAGGACGTCGCCGCCAAGCTCGACGCGCGGATCACCGAGCAGCAGTCGCTGCCCTGGGAGCCGGAGCTCTCCGGCTCGATCCGTCTGCGCTGAGACGCCAGGTCGCCGCGCGGCCTGACGGGGTTTCGGGCGACCGACAGGACTCCGTTCCTCCTCGACCAGCGAGGGACGTCGAGCGTCGCGGGGACGAACGTAGACTCCAGGACGTGAGCGACGTCGTCGACCTGTGGGCCGCAGGGGTGTACGTCGCCAGCCTGGAGCCCCGCCCCCGCGGGACGGCGAAGCGGCTCCTGGTCTCCGCGCTGGACCTGTGGTGCGCCACCACGGGCGGCACCTTCGAGCTCACCCGTGCCGGTGACGTCGTCGTACGGCGACGCGACGACGGCGCCGAGCTGCTGCGGGTCCAGGTGGGGGTGGCCGCCGACGCTGCCTCGCTGCTCGAGGAGGTCCGGCGCCAGCTGAGCAGCTCGAGCCCCGACGCCTTCCGTCGCCGCTGGGGCATCGGCACCGCCACGGGCCCGCGCCCTAGGGTGACGCCATGACGACGCGCGCCCGGCGGCTCCTGCTCCTGGTCCCGGCCACCACGTTGGCCGGGGTCGTCTCGCTGGCCGGGTGCGGCAACGACGCCTCCGGCGACACCAGCACCAGCGCCCACACCGCCACCCCGTCCGCATCCTCCACCTCCTCCGCCCCGGTCCCTCGGGCCAAGGACCTGCGCAGCGGTGTCGCCGGCACGGACGCCCTGGTCAACGCGGCCAAGCTCGTGATCGACAAGGTGCCGGGCAGCACCCTGACCTCGATCAGGACCGACCAGCGGGGCTGGCAGGTGCGGGTGAGCACCGCCGGTGGTCTGCGCCAGAAGGCCGAGGTCGACGCCGCCGGCGACCGGATCCGCTCCGGGCCCAGCCGTCAGGGAGGTGGCGACCGCGCCAAGCAGCGTCATCTCGTCGACGGGGCGAGCGTCGACTACGCCGTCGCGGTCCGGATCGTCGCGAAGCAGGTGCCCGGTGGCATCGACGAGTTCAGCCTGGGCAACTACCGCGGCCAGGTGGTCTGGCAGGGCGAGGACAACTCCCGGCCGACGATCTCGGTGCGGGTCAACGCCGGCGACGGGCGCGTGATCACCCGACACACCGGCCACTGAGCCCGATCCCCCGACGGCCGCCGTAGCGAGCGGCGGCAGGTGGGGATCACCCGATCGGGGGTCTCGGCCCGACGCCGGTCGGCCTCAGGGCGCGAGCGCGGGCCGGCGTACGACTCTGCGCACGATCCTGGCCACGACGCGCCGGCCGTCCTCGACCAGTCCCGGCCCGCCGCCCCGACGGCGCGAGCGGTGCTTGCGGTAGGCCAGCGCCGAGGCCGGCAGCAGCGAGCAGGAGACCAGCGCCACCGGCACCAGGGCGACGTGCGCGGCCACCAGCGGGATCCCGCCGAACAGGTAGCCGATGCCGAGCAGGCCGACCGTCCACAGCAGCCCGCCGAGCACGTTGTACGTCGTGAACCGGCGCCGCGGCATCCGCCCGACCCCGGCGACCGCCGGGGTGAACGTGCGGGCCCACGGCACGAAGCGGGCGATCACGACCGCCTTGGGTCCGTGCCGGTCGAAGAACGCCTGTGCGGTGACGGCGTGGTGCGGGTCGAGGAACCGGCTCCCGGGCCGGGAGAACAGCCGCGGCCCGTAGCTCCGCCCGAGCTGGTAGCCGACCTGGTCACCGACGACGGCGGCCAGCGCACAGCCGAGCAGGACCAACCAGATCGGCAGCGGCAGCGCTCCCGCGGCCACCAGCACACCGACGGTGAACAGCAGTCCGTCACCCGGCAGGACGAACCCCACCAGCAGGCCGGTCTCGGCGAAGAGGATCGCCACCACGAGCAGCAGCGCCAGCGGCCCGAGCGACAGCAGCACCGGCGTGATCAGGGCGATCATCGGCCCACCTCCTGGTCTCGGTGCGGTCAGGTCAGTGTGCAGCAGCGGCCCAAGGCTCACCGGCGCCCGCCCGGAGGTCGTCGCACCGGGCCGCCCCGATAGCGTCCGGGCGGTGAGCACACTTCCCACGTTCGAGCAGGTGCTGCGCCTGCCGGCGCCGTTCGACCAGAACGTCACCGAGGACAACATCGACCAGAACGGTCACATGAACATCGGCGACTACTTCCGTCTCGGCAGCTGGGCGCCGTGGCGACGGATGGTCGCCCTCGGCATGGACGAGGACTACATCCCGCAGCGCCAGCTGTCGTTCTTCACCGTCGGGCACCACATCTCCTACGTCGGCGAGCTGCGCCTCGGCGACCGCTTCAGCGTGCACGCCGGCTTCGTCGAGCGCACCGCGAAGGCGCTGCACGGGGTCGGGATCGTGCTGGACCGCGAGCACGAACGGCTCTCCTGCATGCTCGAGGCCACCTACGTGCACGTGTCGATGGGGAACCGGCGGGCCACCGAGATCCCCGACGACATCGCCGCCAACCTCGACGCCGACATCGCCGAGCACCCGTGGCTGGCCGAGGTCGCCACCGGTCTGACCCTGCGGCGGCCGCGGTGATCAGCCGGCGTACGTGTTCGGACGGAGCCAACGCCCGTGATCGGAGCATCGCCACGCTCGCTCCCGGTGATACGGCCCTCGTTACCTCCGTCCGGCTACGAGGCGATCGCCGGTGAGCGCCCCCGCAGGGGGCCTGCGCGACGACCTCGGCGCCGAGGTGTCGCTGCCCGCCGCGCCCCGACGGGTGGTCTCGCTGGTGCCCTCGCTCACCGAGTCGCTGGCCGGCACCGGCGTGCTGGCGGGGGCGACGGACTGGTGCACCCACCCGGCCGACCTCGACGTCCCGCGCTTCCGCGGCACCAAGAACCCCGACGTACGCCGGATCGTCGAGCACGCCCCCGACCTGGTGCTGGCCAACAAGGAGGAGAACCGCGAGCTCGACGTACGCCGGCTGCGCGAGGCCGGCGTACCGGTCTGGGTCACCGACATCGAGACCGTGCCGCAGGCCCTCGACTCGCTGGACCGGATCTTCACCGCCGTGCTCGACCGCTCCCGTCCGGACTGGCTGGTGCAGGCGCGCGAGCTGTGGTCCGGGCCGTTGCCGGAGCCCGTGGCCCGGGTGGCGATCGCGGTCTGGCGCGACCCGTGGATGGTGGTCGGCTCCCCCACGTTCACCGGTGACCTGGCCCGGCGCCTGGGCTGGGTGAACGCCTGCGCCGAGCGGGAGGGCCGCTACCCCTCGGTCGAGCTCGCCGAGATCGACCGCGCCGACGTCGACCTGGTGCTGCTGCCCGACGAGCCGTACGTGTTCACCGCCGACGACGGACCCGAGGCCTTCGCCCAGGTGCCGACCCGTCTGGTCAGCGGCCGGCTGCTGACCTGGTACGGCCCGTCCCTGGTCGAGGCGTGGCTCACACTGACGCCCGGTTAGCGAGCTTCGCGAGGTCCTGGCGCCTCCCGTCGGCCGCGGGCTGAGACGGCGTGAACGGTTGACGACACCGCCCACCTAGGTTGCCGAGATGAAGCGACGACAAGTCTCCCGCGAGACGATTGCGATCAGCGACTGCCCCTGCGGGAGCGGGATGGGGCTGCGCGAGGTGATCGCCACCGACCTGGCCCGCTGCCTGGTGCTCTCCGAGCGGCAGGAGAACGGCGCCGGACCCAGCGCCCTGTTGAAGGCGCTGCTGCTGTACCCGGGCCTGTACGGCGTGTGCGCCTACCGGATCTCCCACGCGGCGCTGCACGCGCCGCTGGCCGCCCCCCTGCGAGCGATCGCCTACCTGCTCTCACTGCTCCTGCACCGGGTCCTGATCAGCCTCACCAAGGTGGAGATCTCCGCCAGGGCCCACATCGGCCCGGGTCTGTTGGTCAACCACGCCCAGGGGGTCGTGGTGGGACCCATCGTTGCCGGCAGCAACCTCACGCTGAGTCACTTCGCCACGCTCGGCCTCGGCGGCAACGCCGCCCAGCGCGCGGCCGAGGACCCGCTGGACGTCCCCGACCACCAGCGCACCGCCGAGGGCCGCTGCCCCCGACTCGGTGACCGGGTCTGGATCGGGGTAGGCGCCGTGGTGAGCGGCGACATCCGGATCGGTGACGACGTGATGGTCGGCGCCAACGCCGTGGTCAGCACCGACCTCCCGCCCCGGTCGGTCGCGGTCAGTGCGGCGGCACAGGTGACGACCCATCGCGGCAGCTTCGGGTTCGTGCACTACCGGGGGATGTTGGACGACCCGACCCGGATCGCCTCCCTCGCCCGGGCGGAGAGCTGAACCGGGCTCAGCCCGGACTCTGCGGACCCCGCTCGAGCAGGACCGCGACCTCGGCGTGGTCGGTCTGCGGGAACATGTCGAACAGCCGACCCCGCTGCGGCCGCAGGGAGGGCATCACGGCCAGGTCGCGGGCCAGGGAGTCGGGGTTGCAGCTGGAGTAGACGACGTGCGGCACGCCCGAGCGCTCCAGCCACGACGCCAGCTCCGGACCGATGCCGCGCCGGGGCGGGTTGACCACCACCAGGTCCGGGGTGCTCTCCGCCGTCACGGCGTACGTCGTCGCATCACCCGCCTCGAACCGCGCCGCGAGTCCGGCGGCCGCGGCCGCCTGCCGAGCGCTGGCCACCGCCTCCTCGCTGGTCTCGACACCGAGCACGTCACGCCCGGGAGCGGCGCAGGCGAGCGCGAAGCCACCCACGCCGCAGTAGAGGTCCCACAGGCCGGCCGGCCGGATCTCGCCGACCCAGGCCCGGACCTGCTCGTAGAGCCCGGCCGCCACGGTGGTGTTGGTCTGGAAGAACGACTGCGGGCGCAGCGCCAGATCCAGACCCGCGACCGGCATCGGCAGCGCCGCACGCTCGGTGAGCACGATCTCCTCGGGGCCCTCGAGCACCGCCGCGTGCGTGGGCTGGAGGTTGATGCTCGCCACCACGAGCGCCGGGAGGCTCTCCTGCAGGACGTCGAGGTGCTTGCGGATCCGCGGCACGGCCTCGCTCGAGCGCAGCACGAAGCGCACCATCAGCTCGCCGACGGGACTCGTGGTGACCAGCAGGTGCTTGAGCTCGCCGCGGCGGGCGTTCACGTCGTACGGCGTGAGGCCGGCTCGCCCGATGAAGGCCGCCAGCACCGGCAGGGCCGCCGCGATCGACGCCTCGTGCAGGCCGCACCCCCGCAGGTCGACGCCCTGCCGACCACCGTCGAGGATGCCGAGGGTGGGTCGCCCGGCGGTGCCGCCGACCACCATCTTGGCCTTGTTGCGAAAGCCCGACTCCTGCGACCGGAAGGGCTCGAGCCACCCCAGCTCCGGCAGCGCCTGGACGACGCGGGCCTGCTTGCGCGCCACCTGCTCGTCGTACGGCGTCTCGATGCGCGTGCACGAGCGGCACAGCTCGCTGGCGTAGTAGGAGCAGTGCACGTCTCAGCCGGAGGTGCGCAGGGAGGTCATCATCGACTCCAGGGCCAGCAGCGGCGGCACGTTGAACTCCAGCATCTGCTCGCGCGCCGTGAACACGGCCTCGATCCGGGCGAGGTTCAGCTCCGGGCTGGAGGCCTTGGCCAGGCGTTCGACGTCGGCCCGGGTCTCCTCGTTGACCAGCCCGCCGGCGGCCCCGATCTGCACGGCGATCGCGTCGCGGTAGACCGAGACCAGGTCCATCAGCCCGCGGTCGACCACGTCGAGCCGGCGACGCTTGGCGCGGGTCGACTGGTTCTTCTCCATCTCCTTGAGCGCCGGGGCGTACTCGCGGGGGCGCCGGCCGCGCTCGACCACGCCGTACATCCGGTCGAGGTCCGTGCGCTCGCGCCGGTCGAGGCTCGTCGTCATCTCCGCCGCCTCCTCGGTGGCGGCGTCGACCAGGTTGGCCGCCGCGGTGGCGCACGCCGCGACCGAGGTCAGCCGGGCCGGCACCTGGACCACGTCTCGACGTCGCCCGGCGGTGGCGTCGTCAGTGGCCAGTGCACGGGCGCGGCCGATGTGGCCCTGGCTGGCGCGGGCGGCGTACGCCGCACGGGCGGGCGCGACACCGGCCGTGCGCACCAGGAACTCGGCGACCGCACCGGGCGACGGGGTGGCCAGCACCACCAAGCGGGTGCGGGAGCGGATGGTGGGCAGGACGTCCTCGACGGTGGGCGCGCAGAGCAGCCACACGGTGCGCTCGGTGGGCTCCTCGATCGCCTTGAGCAGGGCGTTGCAGGCCTGCTCGGTGAGCCGGTCGGCGTCCTCGACGACCATCACCTGGTAGCGCCGCCCGACCGGGGCGAGGGCGGATGAGCGCACCAGCGTGCGGACCTCGTCCACCCCGATCGACAGCTTCTGGGTGCGGGTCACCGAGATGTCCTCGTGGCTGCCGACCGATGCGGTGTGACAGGAGTGGCACTCCCCGCAGCCGCCCCGCTCGCACTGCAGCGCGGCGGCGAACGCCAGCGCCGCGTTGGAGCGTCCACTGCCCGGCGGCCCGGTGAACAGCCAGGCGTGCGTCATGTCGCCCGCGACCGCGCGCTGCAGGGTCGCGACCACCTTCGCCTGACCGACCAGGCCGTCCCACACGCTCACGGCAGCACCGTCATCCCAGCAGCCCCTCGACCCGGGCCCGGATCGCCTCGGCGATCGTCCCCACGGCGTCGCGGGCGTCGAGCACGAGGTAGTGCTCCGGGTCGAGCCCGGCCAGCTCGAGGAAGTGCGCGCGCACCCGGTCGTGGAACTCCGCGCCCTCGGCCTCGATCCGGTCGCGCTCGGCGAAGCGCGCGAGCCCGGTGTCCGGGGCCAGGTCGAGCACCACCGTCAGGTGCGGGCGCAGGTCGGCGGTGGCCCAGCGGAGCATCCGCTCCAGCCCCGGGTCGACGGCGTCCCGCCCGCCGCCCTGGTAGGCCAGGGAGGAGTCGACGTAGCGGTCGGTCACCACCACCTGGCCGGCGAGCAGAGCGGGCAGGACGACGGTCTCGACGTGCTCGGCCTTGTCGGCGGCGTACAGCAGGGCCTCGGTGCGCGGGTCGAGGGCGCCGGTCTCCGGAGCCAGCACGATCCGCCGGATCTCGGCCCCGACCGTCGTCGCGCCGGGCTCCCGGGTCAGGAGAACGCCGTGCCCCGACGCCTCCAGCCGCTCCCGCAGCAGCCGCGCCTGGGTGGACTTGCCCGCGCCCTCACCACCTTCGAGGGCGACGAAGAGACCGGTCTCGCTGAGCACGGCGCCAGCCTAGGTGGTGCCACCGACGCGCCACCCACAGCACGGGCGCTCAGGCGGACGCGCTGGACGGGCGCGCAGGACGGGCGCGCAGGACGGGTGCGCAGGACGGGTGCGCGGGCTCACGGGACCGACCTCAGGACGCCGGCGAGGGCCCGCCCGGTGGTCCGGGCGCTGGCCGAACGCTCGTAGAAGCCCCGGTGGGTCGCCGAGACGGTGCCGACCCGGCCGGTGAGCGGAGCGTTGCAGACGTTGTCGCCGCGCACGCAGAAGCTGAGCGTCCGGGCCCTGGTCGACGCCGGGAACGCCGGCCCGGGGCCCGCGTTGCCGCGGCCGGCGAGGGGCCCGGTGCCGTAGTCGACGACGCGGGTGGGGTCGTCGGGGTTGCGCAGCGGGTCGCCGAGCACGGCCACGAGCGCGAGCCGGTCCCGCTCGTGCGGCGTCAGCCTGAGCGCGGCCAGGTGCACCGCCTGGGCCCCCTCGCTGTAGCCGACCAGGGCGAGCCGGCTGTGCGGGCACCGGCGCGCGAGGGCGCTGAGGCGGGACCTCGCCATCCGCTGGCCACGCGCCACGTCGGCGTCGTACGTCGCGTCGGAGCCGTTCGGGTAGGGCACGGCCTCGAGCCGGACGCTGACGCCGTGCGGCAACCTCGTCACCACCGCCTGGACACTGGCCCGGACCTCGGCGCCCACCCCCTGCTCGGTGCGCCGCGACTGGCCCTGGCCCCGGAGGCCGAGCACGACCAGGTCGGCACACCTCTCGGTCGTGAGGTGCGCGGCGGCGGGGGTCGGGGTCGCGCTCGGCGTGCTGCTGCCCGCCGAGGACGAGGGCGTCGTAGCGCAGCCGGCAGCCAGGAGAAGCACCAGGCCGGCACCGACCGCTGGTCCGGCAAGGCGCGCCGGCATCACGACTTCTCGGCGGCGGCCTTCTTCTTCGGGGCGGCCTTCTTCGTCGTCTTCTTGGCGGTCGTCTTCTTGGCGGTCGTCTTCTTGGCGGGGGCCTTCGCTGTGCTCTTCTTCGAGCCCTTCTTGGCCGACTTCTTCGCAGGACCCTTCGCGCGACGCTCCTCCAGCAGCTCCGCGGCGCGGGCCAGGGTCACCTCGGCGACCGAGTCGTCCTTGCGCAGGGTCGCGTTGTACTCACCGTCGGTGACGTACTCGCCGAAGCGGCCGGCCTTGACCACCACCGGGTTGCCGGACACCGGGTCGTCGCCGAGCTCCTTGAGCGGGGGCTGGGCGGCGGCCCGGCCACGCTGCTTGGGCTGGGCGTAGATCTTCAGCGCCTCGTCCAGGGTGATCGTGAAGATCTGCTCCTCGGAGGTGATCGAGCGCGAGTCGGTGCCCTTCTTCAGGTAGGGCCCGTAGCGGCCGTTCTGCACCGTGATCTCCTCACCCGAGTCGTCCTCGCCGACCACCCGGGGGAGGCTGAGCAGCTTCAGGGCATCGTCGATCGTCACGGAGTCGAGCGACATCGAGGTGAACAGCGAGCCGGTCCGCGGCTTGGTCTTCGCGGGCGCGTCGTCGGGCAGGATCTCGGTGACGTAGGGGCCGTAGCGCCCGTTCTTGGCCACGATCTTGTGCCCGGTGACCGGGTCGTCGCCGAGATCGGTCTCCTCGCCCGCCGGGTTGGCCAGCAGCTCGGTGGCCTTGTCCAGGGTCAGCTCGTCGGGCGGCAGGTCGTCGGGGACGTTGGCCTTCTTGGCCATCGGGGCGCCGTCGTCGCCGGGCCCCTCGACGTACGGGCCGTACTTGCCCACGCGCAGGTGCACCCCGGAGTCGGGTCCACCCACCGGGAACGTCGCCAGCTCCTTGGCGTCGATGTCGCCGAGCTCGTTGACCAGGGTCTTCAGCCCGACCACGTCACCGGCGCCGAAGTAGAACTCGCCGAGCTCGGTGTTGCGCTCCTTGCGCCCCCCGGCGATCTCGTCGAGGACGTCCTCCATCCGAGCGGTGAACTCGTAGGAGATCTGGCGCGGGAAGTGCTCCTCCAGCAGGCGTACGACGGAGAAGGCCAGCCACGCCGGCACCAGCGCGGTGCCCTTCTTGTAGACGTAGCCGCGGTTCAGGATCGTGCCCAGGATCGCGGCGTACGTCGAGGGGCGGCCGATCTCGCGCTCCTCCAGCTCCTTGACCAGCGTCGCCTCGGTGTAGCGCGAGGGCGGCTTGGTCTCGTGGCCCTCGGCGCTCATCGAGGCGGGAGTGACCACGTCACCCTGCTCGACGTTGGGCAGCCGGGTCTCCCGGTCGTCGGCCTCGGCGCCGTCGTCGCGGCCCTCGACGTAGGCCTTGAGGAAGCCGTGGAAGGTGATCACCCGGCCGCTGGCCGAGAAGACGACGTCCTCGCCGCTGCTGGCCGGGCCACCGATCCGCACCGACACCGACTGGCCGACGGCGTCCTTCATCTGCGAGGCGACGGTGCGCATCCAGATCAGCTCGTAGAGCCGGAACTGGTCGCCGGACAGGCCGGTCTGGGCCGGGGTGCGGAACGACTCGCCGGACGGGCGGATCGCCTCGTGCGCCTCCTGGGCGTTCTTCACCTTCGAGGCGTAGGTGCGCGGGGCGTCGGGGAGGTACTCGGTGCCGTAGAGCTCGCGGACCTGCGAGCGCGCCGCGTCGACCGCGGTGCCCGACAGCGTCGTCGAGTCGGTCCGCATGTAGGTGATGAAGCCGTTCTCGTAGAGCCGCTGCGCCACCGACATCGTCGAGCTCGCGCTGAAGCCGAGCTTGCGGCTCGCCTCCTGCTGCAGGGTGGTCGTGCGGAACGGGGCGTAGGGCGAGCGGCGGTAGGGCTTGGACTCCACCGAGCGGATCTCGAACGCCGTGTCCCGCAGCGCCTCGACCAGGGCCTCGGCGCGGTTCCGGTCCAGGTGCACGACCTCGGCCTTGGCGCCGGCCTTGAGCAGACCGTCCTGACCGAAGTTGGAACCGCCCGCGACCCGCGCCGCGTCGACGGAGTACAGCTTGGCGGGGAACATCCGCGACTCGTGGCGCGCGCCGGCGTCGAAGGTCGCGGCGATGTCCCAGTACGAGGCCATGGTGAAGGCGATCCGCTCGCGCTCGCGGTCCACCACCAGGCGGGTCGCCACGGACTGCACCCGACCGGCCGACAACCCGGACATCACCTTGCGCCACAGCACCGGGGAGACCTCGTAGCCGTAGAGCCGGTCGAGGATCCGGCGCGCCTCCTGAGCCTCGACGAGGTCCATGTCGAGCTCGCGGGGGGAGTCGGCCGCAGCCAGGATCGCGGCCTTGGTGATCTCGTGGAAGACCATCCGCTTGACCGGCACCTTGGGCTTCAGCTCGTCGAGCAGGTGCCACGCGATCGCCTCGCCCTCGCGGTCCTCGTCAGTGGCGAGGTACAGCTCGTCGGCGTCCTTGAGCAGCCCCTTGAGCTTGGAGATGTGCGACTTCTTGTCCTGCGGCACCACGTAGTACGGCTCGAAGCCGTTGTCGATGTCGACCGCCATCCGGCCCCACGGCTTGTCCTTGATCCTGGCCGGGGTGTCGGCGGCGCGCGAGGGCAGGTCGCGGATGTGACCGATGGACGACTCCACGACGTAGTCGCGGCCGAGGTAGCCCGCGATGGTGCGGGCCTTGGCCGGTGACTCGACGATGACGAGCTTGCTCACGTGCTCCCTGGTGCTTTCTGCGAGAGGCGGACTGAACGGCGGTGTCCAGCGTGGTCAAGGTAGCGCGGACACCCACCCGGTCAAGTCAGCAGGGCGGGCCGCGGCTCCCGCCCCTACGGGGCGTACCGGTCTGGACCGGGGCGGCGTCGAGCGGCCGGCACGGACAGTCCCGATCGAGCGGCACCCGATCCGGGCCGAACCGGGTGCCGCTTGTTCGCGACTATCGGCAGGGCGCACGTCAGGACCGGGCTGGATCGGGGCGGGGGTCGAAGTCGCGGATGAAGCGGTAGCCACGCCGGCCGACCTCGGCCAGCACGTCGCTGTGGAAGTTCCACAGCCCGACCGAGTCGGCCTGGTTCTCGCTGGCACCCACCGGGCCGCCGCTGAACCGGAGGATCCCGACGTCCTTGCGGCGCTCGACGACCAGCCACACCTCGCCCGGGTGGCGAACGGCGAGACCCCGGCCGAGACGAACAGCGGCAGGTACTCGGTGAAGAACAGCGGCTGGTTGGCCAGACCACGATCGGTCTGCGCGACCCGGTCGCCACCACCCGCATCGTTCTCGGAGTCCCAGCGTCGCAACCGGGCTGCCGAGCGCACCAGGGCGCGGTCCGTCCGCGGAGCCAGGCGCGGGTTCGCCGCGATCGCGGCCAGCTCGGCGATGGAGGCCGTGAGCCGCTCCCGGCGAGGATCGCGCCGGATCACGTCGAGGTAGGAGGAGACGAGCACCATCGAGCCGTCCGCGCGCTTCGCGGCCACCCCGACCCAGCCCGGGTCCTCCTCCGGTTCCTCCAGGGCCCACCGCAGCGTCAGCGCGGACCCGTGCCGCTCGCCGAGGTCGGCGCAGCGCGTGGAGGTGTCACACAGGTCGGTGCCGTGCGGATGGACCTCCACGGTGAGCTGCGATCCCTCGAACGTGCCCCCCCGAGTCGTCGCTCGTGTCACCGGTGGGAGTTCCGCGGTAGCGCAGGACCGCGTTGACGACTCCGTCGCGGCGTTGCTTCGCCCTCAGCTCCTGCGAGGCGCGATCGGCCATGTCACCGGGCAGCACGCTGAGCGCCAGCGTCGCGATCGCTCGCGAGGTGATCGGGACGGAGGGTCCCGATGCCGGCGGCAGGGTGAACGCCGGATCTTCTCGATCGCCGGTCGAGCTCAACGGGTCGGCGGCCTGTCGATGGCACCCGCTGAGCAGCAGGGCCGCGGTCAGCACGAGCGCCAGCAGACCATGGCGCCCGACCCGCTCAGGCATCGCCGCGCCCCGCCGACGCGGTGGTCAGGAACCCCTCGCCCACCAGGTCGCGGACCAGCCCCGGACCGTCCGGCACGGCGACCCCGAGCTGGTCGAGGGCGCCCAGGATCTGCCGCACACTCAGGTCGCCGTCACAGGCCCCCACCAGGGCAGCGGCGGCGGTGTCGACCGGTCGGGCGCGGCGTACGCCGACCTGGCGGCGCAGCAGGATCGTGCTCGGGTCCTCGGCCCCCGGCTGGCCGAGGGTCTCCTGGACCAGGTCGGTCGGTGCGACCAGGTGCGCGTCGAGGAGCGAGTCGTCGGCGCTCGCGCGCACCCAGTCCGAGCGCGCGAAGTGGTTCTCGACCTCCTCGCCGAGCGGCAGGGTCACCTCGTAGGGCCAGTCCTCCAGGCGCAGCACCGGCTCGGCGTCGGTGCGCCGCAGGTTGATCCAGCCGAAGCCCACCGCCTCGGCGCCCTGCTCCTCGAACCAGCTCAACCAGGTGTCGTAGCGGCGCCGGTACTCCGTCGGGTCGCCGCCGGTCGAGGGGTGCGCCCCGGAGTCCTTGAGCCACAGCTCGACGTACGCCGGTAGGTCCGCGAGCTCACGCTGCAGCACCCAGGCGTCACAGCCGTCGACCCACCCGGCCAACCGCTCGTCCCAGGGCTGGTCACGAAGCACCATCCAGTTGGCCAGCAGCTGGCAGGTGCCCCCCTCGGCCAGGTGGCCGGGCACCCGTCGCACCAGGTGCTCGACCACGCGGTCCCCGGGCAGGCCGCTGTCGCGGTAGACCAGCTGCGCACCGGTGGCCGGGGAGATCACGAACGGCGGGTTGCTCACGACCAGATCGAAGCGCTCACCGCGCACGGGCTCGAAGAAGGAGCCCTCCCGGACGTCGAGGTCCACCTCGTTGAGGGCGGCGTTGATCCGGGTCAGCCACAGCGCGCGCGGGTTGACGTCGGTGGCGACGACGCGGCCGGCGTGCCCGGCCAGGTGCAGCGACTGCACCCCGCAGCCGGTGCCGAGGTCGAGAGCCGCGGCCACCGGGGACCGCGTCGTGAGCTGGGTCAGCGCGGTGGCAGCCGGGCTGATCCCGAGCACGTGGTCCGCGCCCACCCGGTTGGGGGCGCCGTCGAGGCCGGGCGTGAGGTCGCTGGCCACCCACAGGTCGGCGTCGCCCTGGTCCGGGCCCGGGCCGGCGTGGTCGCCGGCCACGGCGTACGGACGGACGTCGACCCGGGCCGCCACCTCCGAGACCGAGCGCTCCAGCAGCCCGGCCGCGCAGAGCCGGTCCACGAGCCCGGGCAGGGCCCGCTCCGCGTCGGGCAGGCGCACCGGTACCTGGAGCAGCCAGAGCCGGGTCAGGGTCTCGGTCGGGCTCGCCCCGCGGGTGGCCCGTTCGGCCGGGACCGTCTCGTTGCGCGAGAGCGCCGCGTGGGCCGTGGGCCCGAGGCGTTCGGCGACCGCGGCGTAGGTGTAGTCCGCCGCCCGGAGCGCGGCTGCGAGGTCAGGGACGAGAGCCGGCGTGTCGGGCATCGCGCCAGCGTAGGGCCGCGTGGCGCCGACAGCCTGACCGCACCCCACGACACGGCAAGGCCCCCGGAACCGGTGCTGGTTCCGGGGGCCGTCCGCAGAGCGGCCGGTGCTAATTCGTGAGGTTCACCTCGGACGGCTCCTCCGAGTCGGTGCCGAGCACGACCCCGCGCTGCTTGGAGACGACGATCGCCACCGCGATGATGATGACGGCCACGACCGCGATGATGATCCGTACCGGGTCGTTCTGGCTGGACCCGGTGGTCAGCGACACCACGGCGCTCGCGATCAGCAGCGAGACCAGGTTCATCACCTTGATCAGCGGGTTGATCGCCGGGCCGGCGGTGTCCTTGAACGGGTCACCGACGGTGTCACCGATGATGGTCGCCTCGTGGGCCGGCGAACCCTTGCCGCCGTGGTTGCCGTCCTCGACGATCTTCTTGGCGTTGTCCCAGGCACCACCGGAGTTGGCCAGGAACACCGCCATCAGGGTGCCGGTGCCGATCGCCCCGGCCAGGAAGCCGGCCAGCGCCGTCACGCCGAGGCCGAAGCCCACCGCGATCGGGGCCAGCACCGCGAGGATGCCGGGCGTGACCAGCTCACGCAGCGAGTCCTTGGTGACGATGTCGACCACTCGGCCGTACTCGGGACGACCGGTGCCCTCCATGATCCCGGGGATCTCGCGGAACTGCCGGCGCACCTCGTAGACGACCGCGGCCGCGGCACGAGCCACCGCGTTGATCGCCAGTCCGGAGAACAGGAACACCACGGCCGAGCCGAGGAGCACCCCGACCAGGACCGAGGGGTTGAACACCAGGAACTTGGTCAGGGTGTCGCTGAGCTCGGCCTGGGTGCCGACCTCGGTCAGCTTGTCGATCACCGAGGTGGCGTAGGAGCCGAACAGGGCGGTCGCGGCGAGCACGGCGGTCGCGATCGCGATCCCCTTGGTGATCGCCTTCGTGGTGTTGCCGACCGCGTCGAGCTCGGTGAGGATCTGGGCCCCCTCCTCGCTGACGTCGCCGGACATCTCCGCGATGCCCTGGGCGTTGTCGGAGACCGGACCGAAGGTGTCCATCGCCACGATCACGCCGACCGTGGTGAGCAGCCCGGCACCGGCCAGCGAGACCGCGAACAGCGACACCGTCAGCGAGGCACCGCCGAGCAGGAAGGCACCGAACACGGCGGCGCCGATCACCAGCGTGGTGTAGACGGCCGACTCGAAGCCGACCGAGAGGCCGGACAGGATCACCGTCGCGGCACCGGTCAGCGAGGTCCTGGCGACGTCCGCGACCGGCTTGTACTCCGTGCCGGTGTAGTAGCCGGTCAGGGCCAGGATGGCCGAGGCCATCACGATGCCGATCACGACCGCGACGGCCGCGATCAGGGCCGGGTTGCCGTCGGCGCTGCCGAACAGCTGGTCCAGGGTGTTGTTGCCGACCCCGGTGAAGTCGCTGAAGCTCGTCGGCAGGTAGAGGAACGAGACGATCACGCACACGACCGCAGACACCGCAGCCGAGATGTAGAAGGCCCGGTTGATCGTGGTCAGGCCGTTCTCGCCGACCTTCGGGCGGCACAGGTACACGCCCAGCACCGCGGTCAGCGCGCCGATCGCGGGGATCAGCAGCGGGAAGACCAGACCCTTCTCCCCGAATGCCTGCGAGCCGAGGATCAGGGCGGCGACCAGGGTCACGGCGTAGGACTCGAAGAGGTCGGCGGCCATGCCCGCGCAGTCGCCGACGTTGTCGCCGACGTTGTCGGCGATGGTGGCGGCGTTGCGAGGGTCGTCCTCCGGGATGTTCTGCTCGACCTTGCCGACCAGGTCGGCACCGACGTCGGCGGCCTTGGTGAAGATGCCGCCACCCACACGCATGAACATCGCCAGCAGCGCCGCACCGAAGCCGAAGCCCTCGAGCACGTCGGGGGCCTCGTTGCCGAAGGCGATCACCACGATGGCGGCACCGAGCAGGCCGAGGCCCACGGTGAGCATGCCGACGGTGGCGCCGGTGCGGAAGCCGATCCGCATCGCGGGCTCGCGCCCGGTCTCCTCGGCGGCGGCGGCGACGCGCAGGTTGGCCCGCACCGCCAGCGACATGCCGAGGTAGCCCACGGCGGCGGAGAAGCCCGCGCCGACGAGGAAGAACAGGGAGCGGAAGATCCGCACGTAGATGTCGTCGGCGGGCAGCGCGAGCAGCAGCAGGAACGCCACGCCGGCGAAGACGGCGAGAGTGCGGAACTGCCGCTGGAGGTAGGCGTTGGCGCCCTCCTGCACGGCCTGGGCGATGACCTTCATGTTGTCGGTGCCTTCACCGGCGACGAGGACCTCGTTGCGGAACATCGCGGCGAGACCGAGCGCACCGAGTGCGATCAGGGCGACGACGATGATCAGGACGAGGTTGCCGCCGGAGAGGTGCACGATCGCGGGGTTGATCGCGGTCATGGTTCTCCTCGGGTGTGATGGTGCTTACAGACCGCGTCGAACTGTAGCCGGGCCCACCCCCGAAGGAGGACCGGACCCGCCATCGGGTACGCGCGACCCGCCCGGTCGGACGGGCGGCGATCGGTGGATCCGGGCTCAGCGCGCGGCGAGTGCGGCGGACTGGGACTCGTGGATCGTGAAGACCTTCGCCAGGCCGGTGATCCGGAAGATCTTCAGCAGCCGGTCCTGGTTGCAGATGATCTCCATCGAACCGCCCTGCGCGCGAACCTTCTTCAGTCCGCCGACCAGGACGCCGAGGCCGGTCGAGTCGAGGAACTCGACGTGCTCCATGTCGACCATGATGTCGAAGGTGTTCTCACCGACGAGCTCGGTGATCTTGTCGCGCAGCTTGGGAGCGGTGTAGACATCGATCTCCCCTCCGACGGCGACGATCGTCACGTCGCCCTCTCGGGTCGTCTCGAGTGAGAGATCCACCACGCCTCCTCGCGTGCGTTGGTTGGCCCGCGCTCGGCCAAGGGGTATTCAACCATGATCGCGCCCTGCGGGTCCGCTCGATGACGGAACCCGGACTTCTTCGCGCGGGCTCTGCGCGACCGACTGTCGGGGGCGGCTGGGAGACTGGGGGACGTGGTGGCAGTGGTGGGTTCCGTGGGTGAGCGGCTGGATCGCATCGCGCTGACCCGGGGACGCGCCGAGAGCCTGCTGCACCGCGAGGTCCTGCCCGCCCGCGAGGCCCGTCCGGGCGAGTGGCCGGCCTGGAGCGATCCCGACCTGGTGGCGGCCCTGGCCCGACGCGGCGTGCGACGGCCCTGGACGCACCAGGTGGAGGCCGCCACCGCGGCGTACTCCGGTGAGCACGTGGTGCTCGCGACCGGGACGGCCTCGGGCAAGTCCCTCGGCTACCTGCTGCCCGGCCTCAGCACGGTCCGGTCCTCGCGCGGTGCGCGCGGCCAGCGCGGGGCCGGGGTGCTCTACCTGTCCCCCACGAAGGCCCTGGCCCAGGACCAGCTGGCCTCGATCCGCGGCCTGGGTCTCGACGTCCGTGCCGCCACCCACGACGGTGACTCCGGCCCGGACGAGCGGCAGTGGGCGCGCGAGCACGCCGAGTACGTCCTGACCAACCCCGACATGCTGCACCGCTCGCTGCTCCCCGGCCACGCCCGGTGGGGCTCGTTCCTCGCCTCCCTGCGCTACGTCGTGATCGACGAGTGCCACCACTACCGCGGGGTGTTCGGGGCCCACGTCGCGCAGATCGTGCGACGGCTGCGTCGGGTGTGCGCGGCGTACGGCGCCCACCCGACCTTCGTGCTGGCCTCGGCCACGGTCGCCGACCCGGCCCTGGCCGCTCAGCGGCTGACCGGCCTGGACGTCCGGGCGGTGACCGACGACGGGTCGCCCCGCGGTGAGGTGACCCTCGGGCTGTGGCAGCCGCCGCTGGTCCCCTCCGGCGGCGACTCCGGCCCGCTCGTGCGCCGCTCCAGCACCGCCGAGGTGGCCGACCTGCTGACCGACCTGGTGGTCGAGGGCGTGCAGACCCTGGCCTTCGTCCGCTCCCGCCGCGGCGCGGAGTCGGTCGCGATCACCGCCCGACGGCTGCTCGAGGAGGTGGAGCCCGGCTTGTCGGCCCGGGTGGCGGCGTACCGCGGTGGCTACCTGCCCGAGGAGCGGCGGGCCCTGGAGTCCGCCCTGCGATCGGGGCGCCTGGTCGGCATGGCCGCCACCAACGCCCTCGAGCTGGGCATCGACATCGCCGGCCTCGACGCGGTGCTGCTCGCCGGGTTCCCCGGCACCCGGGCGGCCCTGTGGCAGCAGCTCGGGCGGGCCGGTCGCGAGGGTGGCGACGCGCTCGGGGTGATGGTGGCCCGCGACGACCCCCTGGACACCTACCTGGTGACCCACCCCGAGTCGCTGATCGGCGCGCCCGTCGAGGCCTCGGTCTTCGACCCGGACAACCCCTACGTGCTGGGTCCGCACCTGTGCGCCGCCGCGGCCGAGATCCCGCTGAGCCTCGACGAGCTGGACCTGTTCGGTCCGGGAGCGGGCGCGGCCGTCGACTCCCTGACCGCCGCGGGCCTGCTCCGCAAGCGGCCGCACGGCTGGTTCTGGACCGACCGTCGTCGGGCCAGCGACCTCGCCGACATCCGCTCCTCCGGGGGTGGCGCCGTACGCCTGGTGGAGGCCGTGACGGGGCGGGTGCTCGGCACCGTCGACGGCGGGGCCGCCCACTCGACGGCGCACACCGGCGCCGTCTACCTGCACCAGGGTGAGACCTGGGTGGTCGACGAGCTCGATCTCGACGAGCACGTCGCCGTCGTCCACCGCGACGATCCCGACCACACCACGACGGCCCGCGAGATCACCGACATCGAGATCGTCGAGGAGCTCTCGCACGTCGACTGGGGCCCGGCGCGGGTCAGCTTCGGTCAGGTCCGCGTGACCCAGCAGGTGGTCTCCTTCCTCAAGCGTCGCACCGGCTCGGGCGAGGTGCTCGGGGAGGAGCTGCTCGACCTGCCACCGCGCACCCTCACCACCCGGTCGGTCTGGTGGACCGTGCCTCCGGCGACGCTGGAGCCGCGGCTGGGGGCGGACGCGCTGCCCGGCGCCGCGCACGCCGCGGAGCACGCCTCGATCGGCCTGCTCCCACTGTTCGCCACCTGCGACCGCTGGGACATCGGTGGGGTCTCCACCGCCGTCCATCCCGACACCGGAGTGCTGACCGTGTTCGTCTACGACGGTCACGCGGGTGGGGCAGGCTTCGCCGAGCGCGGCTTCGCGGTAGCCCCGGCCTGGCTCCGGGCCACGCGGGAGGCGATCAGCTCGTGCCCCTGCCACGACGGGTGCCCCTCCTGCATCCAGTCGCCCAAGTGCGGCAACAACAACTCTCCCCTCGACAAGCCCGGTGCCGTGCACCTGCTCGACCTGCTCCTCGACGAAGCCCCCTGAGCGGCTCGGACCCACCCGCTGACTTGCACGACGCCCGGGCTCAGCCCGGGGCAGCACCCCCGGAGCCCGTCGCGGGACCGGCCCGAGCCGCCGCGGTGAGCTCACGGGTGTGCCCGAGCAGGACCGGCGTACGCACCAGGACACTGACCCGCACGGTCTGTCCGGTGACCGCACATGTGCGCAGCCGGGCGTGGTTGCCCACCACGACCCGGGCGACGGCCGGACAGGCGGCGCCGCCCTGCTGGATGGCGGTGGCGCCGGCGAGGGCCCCGAGATCGGCCGCCGTCTGCGCCCGCCGGTGGGCGGCGACCAGGGCCGCCGCCGCGCAGCAGACCAGGGTGACGACCGCCAGCACCGCCAGCACCTGGACGCCGAGGACGGATGCGCTGCCCTGCTCACCCGCCCCCGGCCGACCGGTCCCACGCCGGTGCCGCCGCCTCATGAGGCACCGTCGGTGCCGGGCTCGTGCACCGCCACCGCCTCGGCGTGCACCTGCACCCGCGGCAGGAAGTCGAACGCTCCCCCCGGCCCTCGCACCGGCGAGACGACCCGGACCACGATCTGCCGACCGCCGCTGTCGACGGCGATCCGCGAGCCCGGAAGCGCCACCCGTCGCCCGAGCGAGACCCCCTGACCGCTGTCGTCACCCCGGGCGATGCTGCGGGCGGTCTCCCGGGCGGCGTCGACGGCCCGCACCTGGGCGACCCCGAGGCTGACCAGCCAGGTCATGGCGACGGTGAACAGGACCAAGGTCGGCAGCACCACTGCCGCCTCCGCGGTGGTGGAGCCCGACTCGTCGGCGCGCACGAGCGCCTCAGAACCCCAGCATCTTGATGACCTCGCGGAAGGCCGTCTCCAGGATCTTCTGCCCCCAGCTGCCCGTCAGCAGCTTGAGGAGCAGTGCCCCGAAGGCCACCGCAGCAGCGGTCACCACGGTGTACTCGGCCGTGGTGGTGCCGCTCTCGCCGGGTCGCACCAGGCGCAACGTCGCCGCGCGACCACCGCGCGGTGCTGACCCCGACGTGGGCCGGACCGCCCTGGCTTTGCTGCCGGCCTTGCTGCCGGCCTTGCTGCTGGGGTTGCCGCCCGGGTTGCCGCCGGACTGCCCGCTGGGGCCGGGGAACCTGGCCGGAACTGTGGATGACTGCATGGATCGCTCCTGGATCGACGAGGCGGGGCGTGTCCCCGCCAGGCACAGACTTCGCCGATCGTCGGCGTACCGCGGCGGGTGGAGCGCGAGCTGTGGAGTGCCCCGGTCGGACCTGCGGTGTGGATCCGGAGCGACCCGGGTGCTCAGCCGAACAGCTGCAGGTCGCGCAGCAGGCCCGCCACGAGGGGCACGATGGCGAGCAGCACGAACGCCGGCAGGAAGCAGGCGCCGAGCGGCGCGGCGGCGCGGGTGCTGACGCTGCGGGCCTGACCCTCCACGCGGGCACCGGCCTGCTCGCGCAGCTCCTCGGCGAGGCGCTCGGTGGCGATCACGACCGAGGCCCCACGCCCGTGGGCCCGGCCCAGCGCCCGACCCAGTGGTCCCAGCTGCGGATGGCTGCTCAGCTCGCTCCAGACCGTCGCCGGGTCGGTGCCGAGATCGAGCCGGCGCCGGATGGCCGCGAACTCGTCACCGACGTCGCCCGGCAGCGCCTCGGCGACCAGGGCCAGGGCCGGTCCCGGGGAGAGCCCGGCGACGAAGCCGGCCACCAGCAGGTCGAGGGCGCCGGGGAGGTCGGCCTCGATGGCCGCCGCCCGGCGCCGTGCCTGCGGACCCTGCAGCCGGCCCAGGAACCGCCACGCGAAGACGACCGCGGCCCCACCGGCCGCGACCCCCACCGCCCCACCGAGGAAGACCCAGGCACCGGCGCCACAGGCCAGCGCGAGGACCTTGCGGTGGCGTCGGAGCAACGACTCCTCCGGCTCCGGTCGCGGGCCGGCGACAGCGACCCGCCGCACGACCGGTCGGGACCGGACCAGCAGCGCCGCGGCAGCACCGAGCAGCACCGCCACCGCGAGCGGCGTCACGGCGTGCCGACGCCGTCACCGATGCGTTGCAGCCACGCGAGCCCGGCCCAGGTCAGCAGCAGCCCGCACGCCAGGCAGAGCACCCCGCCGGTGCCGCCGGCGAGGAAGTCCAGCGGGTGTGCTCCCAGGCCGGAGCCCACCAGCACGAAGACCACCGGCAGCGCCGCCATGATCCGGGCCGTCGCGTAGGCCGCGGCCAGCTCGGCCGCGACCAGCCGGCCGGTGCGTCGCCGGCTCGCGCAGGGTGCGCGCCACCCGGTCGAGGGACTCGGCGAGACCCGACCCCGACCGGTGCGAGACGTGCCAGGCACCCGCGACCAGGCGCAGGTCCGAGAGACCGGGCCGCTCGGACATCCGTCGCAGCGCCACGGCCACGTCGGCCCCCAGCCGGTCGGCCGCACAGGCGGGCTCGAACTCGGGAAAGTCCAGCGCGGCGGAGACCAGCACCTGGGCGGGAGCACCACCGGCGAGCAGCTCGGCGGCCAGCGCCTCGCAGAACTCGGTGGCGCGCAGCGCCGCCCCCTGGGCCGCACGCCGGGCGCGGTGCCGGCCCAGGAGATCGATGCCCGCCAGCGCGACGCCGATCGCGACGAGCGACAGCAGCAGGGACGGGCCCCGCGCCAGCATCGAGGCCGCGACGCCGCCGCCGCCGGCGAGGGTGAGGATCCGGCTCCGCGACCACCCACCGCCCTGCGACCCGGTTCCGGTCGGGTCCGGACCCGCTCCCACGAGGGCCGGCAGCGTGGCCCGACCGGCCGGCCCCCGACGGCCGAGAGCGAGCACGGCCGTGCCCGCCAGCACGGCGGCCGGCAGGCCTGGTCCGAGGCCCGTCACGAGCCCCGTCACCGGCCCAGCCACCGGCCCGGTCATGGCGCGCTCCCGCGACCCCGACCGACGCGCAGCAGCTCGCCGAGGCGATCGGCGCCCCCGAGCGACTCGACACGGTCGCGGTCGAGCCGCACGGCCGGCAGCACCTCGACCGTGCCACCGAGGCGCCCCAGCACGCCGATCTCGCGCACCGCGACGGCGACCGCGGGGCCGACCGGTCCACGTGCACGACCAGGTCGACCGCCGACGCCAGCTGGCTGTGCACAGCCGGCAGCGGCATCCCGGCCGCGAGCGCCAGCGCCTCGATCCGGCTCGGCACGTCGGCCGCCGAGTTGGCGTGCACGGTCGCGCAGCCACCCTCGTGACCGGTGTTCATCGCCGCCAGCAGGTCGCTGACCTCGTCGCCGCGCACCTCACCGACGACGAGCCGGTCGGGTCGCATCCGCAGCGCCTGCCGGACCAGGGTGCGCACGGTCATCGCCCCGGTGCCCTCGACGTTGGCCGGGCGGGCCTCGAGCCCGACGACGTGCGGGTGGTCGGGCCGCAGCTCGCTCGCGTCCTCGACCAGCACCAGCCGCTCGGTCGGGTCGACCATGCTCGAGCAGCGCGTTGAGCAGCGGTGGTCTTGCCCGAGCCGGTGCCACCGCTGACCAGGAACGCCAGCCGGGCCTCGACGATGCGCCGCAGCAGGTCGGCCCCGGCGGCGGGGACGGTGCCGACCTCGACCAGCTCGGCCAGGGTGAAGGCGCGGGCCCGAGGCACCCGCAGCGAGATCACGGTGCCGGGCCGGGAGAGCGGGTGCGAGCACGGCGTGGAAGCGGGTGCCGTCGGGCAGCCGCAGGTCGGCGTACGGCGTGGCGTCGTCGAGGCGGCGACCGCCGGCCGCCGCGAGGCGCTGGGCCAGCCGGCGCACCGCCTCGTCGTCCGGCAGGCGTACGCCGGTCGGCTCCAGCCCGGCGCCACGGTCGAGGAAGACCTGCTCGGGGCCGTTGACCAGCACGTCGGTGACTCCCGGGGTGCGCAGCAGCGGCTCGAGCGGGCCCGGCCCCGACCAGGTCACGACGCAGCGCGTCGTGCACCGCCAGCACGGTCGCGTCGCCCACCGGTCGGCCCTGGGCCCGCAGCGCCCCCGCCACCCGGGCCGGGGTGAGCGTCGGCGCCGTCGCGCGCCAGCTGGTCGCGCACCCGGTCGACGACCTCGGCCGGCACGCCACGGGCTGACCCTGGTCGCACCGGGCCGGCGGGGTCCGGGCGCCCGACCGGGCGACCGCGATGCTCACGCGACCATCGCCATCGGGTGGCCGACCCGGCCGGCGACGGCCTGCGCCGCCCGAGCCAGGGCGCCGCGCCGCGAGCGCACCGGACCGACGCCGAGGTCGATCGCCTCGTCGAGGCCTCGCTGGTCGGCCATCACCGCCGCCAGCGGCATCGCGAGCAGCCGGGCCACCTGCTCCGGCGCCACCCCGCCACCCCCCGGAGCACCAGGTGCTGGCGGGCGGCCAGACCCGCGAGAGGCGGCGCGCCACCCGCGACGCGGCCGTCACCGCGGGGACCGTCGACCGCGGCGACCAGCACCAGGTGGTCGCAGCGGGCGAGCACCTCCTCGACCGTCTGCCCCGGATGGCGGGGCAGGTCGACCACGACCGCCTCGTGGCCACGCCGACCCGCCGAGAGCACCTCGCGCACCACGAAGTCCTGCAGGCCCACCGCGCGATCGCCGGTCCAGGTGAGCACCGAGACGCCGTCCCGACGGGGCAGCGAGTCGCGCAGGTGCCGCCCGCTGAGGCGACCCGGTGGTGGAGCTGATCGCGTCCCACCGGGCCCCGGGCAGGTCCTCCATCCCCAGCACCCGGTCGATGCCGGCGCCGAGCGGGTCGGCGTCGAGCAGCAGGGTGCGCCCGGGTGCGGCCCAGGGTCAGCGCCAGCGCGCCGGCGAAGACCGTCGCCCCCGCCCCGCCCGAGCCGCCGAGCACCCCGATCGTCACCCCGGGCCGGACGCCACCGTCGGCGGCGTCGGTGAGCACCTCGACCAGCCAGGTGTCGGACATCGGCAGCTCCGCGACGTGCTCGGCCCCGATCTCGAGGGCCCAGCGGAACAGGTCGTCGGGCACGCGGTCGCGCGCCATCACGTGCACCCCGGTACGCCGCGGCGGGGCCAGTCCGGCCAGCGGCCGGGCCAGGTCGGCGCCCACCAGCACCAGCGAGGCCGCGGCCCACGCCGCGCTGCGCGCTCGCCCAGCGTCGCGGGCGACCTGCGGGGTCGCACCCGCGGCAGCGGCGAGCCGGAGCAGGTCGTCGAGCAGCAGGTCGTCGTCGGTGACCAACAGGGGTCGCTGAGGACAACCGTGGTCGCGTTCATGGGGGCGCACCCTCGGCGGTGGCGGGACGGCCCGGCGCGACGAGCTCCGGAACCGTACCTGTGGCAGGGCCAGGGCGTGCGGCGGCCCGGCTGTGCACCGGCAACAGACCGGCTGTGGAGCGAACTCCGGTCCGCGACCGGTGCGCGGCGAAGACCGTAGGCTGGGCCCATGCCAGCGCCGGCACGCCCCGAGGCAGCGTTCTTCGACCTCGACAAGACCATCATCGCCACCTCGAGCACGATGGCCTTCTCCAAGCCGTTCCAGGCCGGCGGACTGATCTCGCGGCGGGCGATGCTGCGCAGCGTCTACGCCCAGTTCGTCTACACCGTCGGCGGCGCGGACCACGACCAGATGGAGAAGATGCGGGCGTTCCTGTCCACGCTCTGCGCCGGCTGGGACGTCGCGACCATCAACCAGATCGTCGCCGACACCCTGCACCTGGTCGTCGACCCGCTGGTCTACGTCGAGGCGGTGCAGCTGATCGAGGAGCACCACGGCGCCGGACGCGACGTGATCATCGTGTCGGCCTCCGGCTCCGAGCTGGTCGAGCCGATCGGCGAGATGCTCGGCGCCGACCACGTCGTGGCGACCCGGATGGAGGTCCGGGACGGCCGCTACACCGGCAACATCCGCTTCTACGCCTACGCCGAGAACAAGGCGACCGCGATCCTCGACCTGGCGCGCAAGCGGGGCTACGACCTGGCTGCCAGCTACGCCTACTCCGACTCGGTGACCGACGTCGCGATGCTCGAGACCGTGGGCCACCCCTACGCGGTCAACCCCGACAAGGACCTGCGCCGCGTGGCCCGCGAGCGCGAGTGGCCGGTGCTGGTCTTCGACCGCCCGGTGGCCCTGCAGGGCGGCGTCCGCCTGGTGCCGGCCCGACCGGCGCTGGCCGCGCTCGCGGTCGGCGGGGCCGCGGTCGTCGCCGGTGCGATCTGGGCCGGCGCGCGGCGCCGCAGCCTCGCCGCCTGACGTCCGCGCGACGTACGTACCACGGTAGGTCTGGTCGCCCTTGCAGGCCGCGCCGGGCGGCGTACAAAGGAAGCAGACAACTTCAGCAACGTCACACGCAGCCGGGTACCCACGCGGCGAACCACCCTTCCTACAGGGCGCTGATCGTCCGGCACCTGACCGGAGCAGCAGTTGGAGCGAGCACGCCTGGTAGCCCGGGCGGCGTGTGTCAGGAACGGCACCGACCCGCTCGCGGGCCGGTGCCGTTCCGCGTGCCCGGGGCCCGGCGCGGGTGGACCCGATCAGCCGGCCAGCGGGCTGGACTCGGCTCCGCTGGCCTGCGCCTCCGCGGCGTACAGCAGCCACGCGTGCAGCCCGGGCCGGTGACCGGTGGCGTAGCCGCGCAGGTTGGACTCGTACTCCGCCCGCAGCGCGTGGTGCCCCGCCTCGGGCACGACCAGCGAGGCCGGGTCGACGCCCCGCGCCACCAGCACCAGCCGTTCGACGGCCCGCGCCACCAGTGCGTCGTAGGAGCCGAACGGCGCCACGCTGGCGATCTCCGCGTGGGCCAGCGCGGCCACCACCAGGGCCGGGGCCGCCGTGGGAGCGGTCAGGGTGCGCGGCCAGCCCGGTCATCCGCGCGGCGGCGTCCGTCGAGACCGGCCGGCCCCCGGTCCCGGCGCCGGCAGGCGAGCACGTGCAGCCGGGCGAACGCCTGCGCCGGCGAGCGCTCGAGCACCGGCACCAGGGAGAGCAGCTCGGTGGAGATCCGTACCGCGGCCTGCGCCGCCGCGTCGCCGGTGCCGTCGCGGATGTCGGCGACGGACGCCGGCGAACCGGCCAGCAGGGCGGAGGCGTGGGCGCCGCGCAGCAGCGACTCGGTCGGTCTGCTCGGGCGACGTACGCCGCAGCCCACGGTCGCGCAGCAGCGCGTCGATGCCGTCGCGTGTGGCGGCGTACGCCGAGGGGACACCTTCGAGCCCGAGCAGCCAGGCCAGCGGATCGGGCCCGGCACCGGGATGTCGAGACGTCACCGCGCGAACGCTATCCGGTAGCGTCGAGGGCGTCCGTGGCGGGCCGGGCACAGATCGGCCGAGGGACGGAAGGGCAGGACCATGGTCGGCGAGAGCCTCAGCTTCGGCGGCGTCGCCGACCGCTACGACCGGGCCCGCCCCGGCTACCCGACGCGACGCGGTGCGCTGGCTGGTCGGCGACCGGCAGGCCCGGGTGGTCGAGCTCGGGGCCGGCACCGGCAAGCTCACCGGAGCGCTGGTCGCCCTCGACCACCTGGTGCTCGCCACCGACCCCGACGAGCGGATGCTGCACCGGCTGCGGCTGCGGCGGCCCGACGCGCTACGCGGTGGCCGGGCGGGCCGAGCGGATCCCGGCTGCCGAACCGCTCGGCCGACGTGGTGGTGGCGGCGCAGGCGCTTCCACTGGTTCGACCTGTCGCTCGCGGTGCCCGAGATGGCCCGGGTGCTGCGGCCGCGGCGGCGGTGCTGGCCCTGGTCTGGAACCAGCGCGACGAGAGCGGTCCCGTGGGTCAAGAAGCTGGGCCGGCTGATCGGCACCCAGGATCAGCGGATGCGACCCGGCCGGCGGCTGGACGGCGTTCGTCGAGTTCGGCGAGGTCGAGACCCGGACCTTCCGGCACTGGCAGACCCTCGACCGCCGCGGCCTGCTCGACCTCGCCGCCTCGCGCTCCAACCTGGCCAGCATGGGCGAGGACGAGCGCGACGAGCGCCTCGAGCAGATCGGGGCGCTGTACGACGACTACGGCCGCGGGACCGGACGGCCTGCAGCTGCCCTACCTGACCCGCTGCTTCCGCGCCGTGCTGGAGCGGCCCCGCGCCCCCGCCCCGGCAGCGCCCGCGCGCGGATACGTCGGCGAGCCGACCCAGGCGCTGGACCGCTCACCGAGCTGCCCGCACGATGCCACGTCGGACGGACCCCGCACGGCCCGGCGACGCCGGCTCCGGGCGAGGGCCCGGACGACACGCACCCTGCTGATCGACTTCCGCTGAGCGTCGGAGCTCCGCGGTCAGCCGAACCAGCCGAAGTCCTCGCGGTGCACGTCGCGACGGCGTACGCCGGCCTCGTCGCAGCGATCGCCGCGACCCGGTCGGACCAGTCCGGCGGACCGCACAGCACGACGTCCGAGTCGGCGAGCCTCGGGACCAGGCCGCGCAGCACGTCGGCCTCGGGCCCCTCGTACCCCTCCGGCAGCCAGGAGTACGCCGAGCGGCGCGGGCCGGCGAGCCGCACCAGGGCGACGTCGCGCGCAGCGGGCCAGCGCGGATGAGCTCCTGCCCGAGCGGACGCTGCCGGCGGCGCCGGACGACCCGGTGCAGCAGGGTCGCCTCGCCCGGGCGCACCTCCTCGAGCAGCGCCCGCAGCGGCGTGATCCCGAGCCCGGCCGCCACCAGCAGCAGGTGCCGGTGCCGACGGTGCAGTCGGCCAGCGCGCCGTACGGGCCCTCGACCAGCACCCGGGTGCCGGGTCGCAGCCCGGCGAGCCGCTCGCCGTCCTCCTGGCCGGCCCCGACGGTGACCCGCAGCTGTCGGCGGTGGGGGCGGCGGACAGCGAGTAGGGGTGACCGCCCAGCGCGCCCCGCCCGGTCAGGAACCGCCAGGTGAGGAAGTCGCCGGCCCGCGCCCCGAGCCGCGTCCAGGTCGCGCCCGGGCATGCGTCACCGACACCGGCGCCCGGGTGCCGCCCTCGCTCGGACGACCGAGCCGACCGTGATCCGGTGCCGCGCCGAGACCCGCAGCGGCACCAGCACGCGCCACCACAGCACCGACGACCAGCGCCCCGACGTAGAGGAGCAGGAACCACGCCCGCACCCAGAGCGGCCCGAAGTCGGCCGCGACCAGCTGGTGCGGCAGCGCCAGGCCCATCCCGACGTAGGCGTAGAGGTGGATCAGGTGCCACGACTCGTAGCGCAGCCGGCGGACGGCGCGCGCGGATCGAGGTCAGCACCACGAGCACGATCAGCAGGGTGCCGATGGTGGCGAGCAGCATGTGCCGCTCGGTGACGAAGACCCGCCACAGTGCCGCGCCCCGGTGCGACGGGCTCGCGCAGCACCCGCTGTAGCGCGAACAGGTAGACGTGCACCAGCATCAGCCAGAACGAGGCGTAGCCCAGCAGCCGGTGCCGCCGGGCCAGCAGGCCGCGGCCCCAGGCCCGCTCGAGCCACGGCAGCCGGGCCATCAGCACCACCTGGAGCACCATCAGGTGCGAGGAGACCAGCCCGGTGAGGAAGGCCTCGGAGAGGTTCGGGCACCGTCGGGTCGCGCAGGATCGGGTCGAGCTGCCCGGTTCGGGCCCAGATCCACACCGTGAAGCCCAGCGAGCCACCCCGGCGGCGTACGTCGCCGCCGCGGCGAGCCGGTCGCGCACCACCCGGGGCGGGCGGCGGGTCGTGGTCGTGGTCACCGACCGATCATCGCCCCCGCCGCAGATCGGCGGTTCGGATCCGCGCATCTTCGCTGCAGTGATCGTGGGCGGGGCTAACCTCCGCGCGTGACCCGTTGAGGCAGTGGCTGCGGCGGGTCTCGGGCCAGGCGCAGCTCGGCACCGAGGCCGACCGCGCGACGTTCCGCACCCTGCACACCGCCTCCCTGGCCGGACCGGCCCTGCGGACGGACTGACCGAGCAGTCCGCCGAGCGCGCCGTACGCCACCTGCAAGCCCTGCTCGGCGCCCCGGCGGTCGCCCTCACCGACACCACCGCGGTGCTGGCCTGGGACGGGCGCCACGCCCATCACCGCGCGCACGCGGAGGACCTCGCCGCCCGGTGGTCGCCCGGACGGCGGTGGTCGCCGTCCTCGGCAGCCGCGACCTGGCCTGCGACCGGCCCAGCTGCGAGGTGCGCAGCGGGGTCGGCGGTGCCGCTGGTGGTCGACGACCGGGTGGTGGGTTCGCTGCAGGCGTTCGGGGCCTCGACCTCGGCCAGCCTGCTGCGCGCCAGTGAGGAGGTCGCCGGCTGGGTCTCCGGCCAGCTCGCGCTGGCCGAGCTCGAGGCGACCCGGGCCCGCTCGGCCGACGCCGAGGTGCGCGCGCTGCGGGCGCAGATCAGCCCGCACTTCATCTACAACTCCCTGACCGCGATCGCCTCCTTCGTGCGCACCGACCCCGACCGGGCCCGCGAGCTGCTGCTGGAGTTCGCCGACTTCACGCGCTACTCGTTCCGCCAGCACGGGGAGTACACGACCCTGGCCGAGGAGCTGCGCTCGATCGAGCGCTACCTGCTCCTGGAGCACGCCCGGTTCGGCGACCGGCTGCGGGTGACCCTGCGGATCGCCCCCGAGGTGCTGCCGGTGAGCATCCCGTTCCTGTGCCTGCAGCCGCTGGTCGAGAACGCCGTACGCCACGGGCTCGCGCACAAGGAGGGCGACGGGCAGATCACCATCCTGGCCAGCGACCACGACCAGGAGGCGATGATCACCGTCGAGGACGACGGCATCGGCGAGGACCCCGAGCGGGTACGCCGGGCGCTGGCCGGCGAGGCCCGGCCGGAGAGAGGCTCCGAGGCGGGCCCGGGCAACTCGGTCGGGCTCGGCAACGTCGACTCCCGGCTGCGCTCGGCCTTCGGGGACGACTACGGCCTGGTGGTCGAGACGGCTCCGGGAGCGGGGACCAAGGTCACCGTGCGGGTCCCGAAGTACGCACCGGGGGTGCGCGCGTGAGCCTCGGCCCCGCTGACGGTCCTCCCGCCGACCCTGCTGCCGGGATGGCGCTGCTGGTCGTCGACGACGAGCAGCCGGCGCTCGACGAGCTGTCCTACCTCCTCGGCCGCGACGCCCGGGTGGCCCGGGTGCGCACCAGCCGGTCGGCGACCGACGCGCTGGCGGCGCTGCGCCAGGAATTCTTCGACGGGGTGCTGCTCGACGTGGAGATGCCCGGGCTGAGCGGGCTCGAGCTGGCCGCCGTCCTCGCCCGTCAGGACGTGACGCCCCCGATCGTCTTCGTCACCGCGCACGACGAGCACGCGGTGGAGGCCTTCGACGTGCACGCCGTCGACTTCGTGCTCAAGCCCGTGCGTGAGGAGCGGTTGCGCGAGGCCGTGCGCCGGATCGCCGGTGCGGCGACGGTGGCGAGCACGACGACGAGGTCCGACGAGACGATCCCGGTCGAGCGGGGAGGGGTGACCCGGTTCGTGGCCCGCTCGGAGGTGCGCTTCGTCTCGGCCGAGGGCGACTACGTGCGCCTGCACACGGCCACCGACACGCACCTGCTGCGGGTGCCGCTCGGCGAGCTGGAGTCGGAGTGGGCCGAGGCCGGCTTCGTGCGCATCCACCGCTCCCTGCTGGTGGCGCTGCGCTACGTCGGCGAGGTCCGCCTCGACGGCGGGTCGCTGCTGGGTGCGGGTCGGCGACGACGAGCTGCAGGTCAGCCGTCGGCACACCCGCGAGCTGCGGGACCGGATCGCCGCGCGCCGGGCGAGGCAGCCGAGTGACCGAGTCCTCCCGAACGGGTCCGCGTGAGCAGCCCCCGCTCGGTCGCCAGCCGGCCCCGGCAGCCGCACGGTCGCCGCCGAGATCGACGCCCAGAGCGGAGTCGGCGAGGTCTACGTCCGCTCCCTGGTGCGCAGCCAGCTCCGGCTGGCCCTCGGGGTGGTCCTGCTGCTGGTGGTGACGATCGGGGCGCTGCCGCTGCTGTTCGCCCTCGCCCCCGCCGTACGCCGCGCCGAGCTGTTCGGGGTGCCGCTGGCGTGGCTGGATCCTCGGCGGGCGGCGTCTACCCGTTCCTGGTCGCTGTGGGCTGGGCCTACGTACGCCGGGCCGAGCGCAACGAGCGCCGCTTCTCCGACCTGCTGGACCGCCCGTGAACCAGTGGACCGCCGTGCTCGCGGTCACCGCGATCTCCGTGGCCACGCTGGTGATCGGCGCCTTCGGGCTGCGGGTCTCGCGCACCACCAGCGACTTCTACGTCGCCTCGCGCAGCGTCGGGCCGGGCGTGAACGCCTCGGCGATCAGCGGGGAGTACCTCTCGGCGGCCTCGTTCCTCGGCGTCGCCGGGCTGGTCCTGGTCCGCGGCGTCGACATGCTCTGGTACCCGGTCGGCTGGACGGCCGGCTACCTGCTGCTGCTGGTGTTCGTGGCCGCCCCGCTGCGCCGCTCGGGCGCCTACACGCTGCCGGACTTCGCCGAGCTGCGCGTGGAGTCGCGGGCCGCGCGGCGGGTGGCCGGCGCGCTGGTGTGCCTGGTCGGGGTGCTCTACCTGGTGCCGCAGCTCCAGGGCGCCGGGCTGACCCTGCGCGCGCTGACCGGCGCCCCCGCCTGGGTCGGCGCGAGCGTGGTCGCCTCGTGGTGCTGCTCAACGTCGTCGCCGGCGGGATGCGCAGCATCACCCTGGTGCAGGCCTTCCAGTACTGGACCAAGCTGGTCGCCCTGCTGACCCCGCTGGCCTTCCTGCTGCTGGTCTGGCGCGGACGACGGTGCCCCCAGCACCGGGCTGCACGCCGCCGACTGGGTCGAGCCGCTGCAGCGCGAGCACGCGACGTACCTGACCTACTCGCTGATCGCGGCGACCTTCCTCGGCACGATGGGCCTGCCGCACGTGGTGGTGCGCTTCTACACCAACCGCGACGGCCGCTCGGCCCGGCGTACGACGGTGGTGGTGCTGGGCCTGCTCAGCCTCTTCTACCTGGTCCCGACCGGCTACGGCGTGCTCGGCCGGATCTACGCCACCGACCTGATCGGCGCGGGCCGCGCGGACTCCGTGGTGCTGGCGCTGCCCGAGCGGATGCTGGGTGCCGGCGCGGGCGACCGCGCTGACCGCCCTGCTGGCGGCCGGGGCGTTCGCCGCGTTCCTGTCCACCTCCTCGGGACTGGTGATCTCGGTCGGCGGGGTGCTCAGCCAGGACCTGCTCAGCCGGCGGCTGGACGGGGTCCGGCCTTCCGGGCCGGCAGCACGTCGCGGCCGCGCTGGTCACGCTGGGGCTGACGGTGGTCAGCCAGGGCCTGCCCGTCGCGCAGGCGGTCGAGCTGGCCTTCGCCGTGGCCGCCTCCACCTTCTGCCCGCTGCTGCTGCTCGGGATCTGGTGGCGTGGGCTGACCGCCGCGGGCGCGGTCGCCGGGCCTGCTGCTCGGCGGGCTGCTCGTCGGGCGGCGCCGTGGTCGCCGTGATGGTCGGCCTCACGCTGCCGGGCTGGCCGGGCGCCGTGCTGGCCCAGCCGGCGCTGGTCACGGTGCCGGCCGCCTTCGCGACGATGGTGGTCGGGTCGCTGCTCACCGGCACCGCGATGCCGGCCGCACGTCTCGCAGACGATGGTGCGCCTGCACACCCCGGAGGCACGTCGCGCTGGACCGGGGCTCCTTCCGCCCGGCCGGGGCGCCGATCGCGCGGTCGAGGGACCGGTCGAGCGGTGAGTGATGGCGCCGGAGGCTCCGGGCCGAACGGTCAGCAGCCCGACCGTTCGTCGCGCCGACCGACCGTTCTACCGCGGTGTGACGCTGCGCACACCGAGCCGACGGCGCCGTTGGTCGACGTACCTCGGGCGACCCCTGCCGGTGCCGGGCCCGGCGGCCCTAGCGTCAGGGAGCCGACGACGGCCGACGCCGTCGTACCCCGACACGAGGAGAATCTCCGATGCCGCCCAGCTCCGAGCCGGTCATGCCCAACCCGCCCCGGCCACCACATCGCCAACCCGGCGCCGCTCGGGCTGGCCGCCTTCGCGATGACCACGATGGTGCTCAGCTTCGTCAACGCCGGGATCGTCCCGGAGACGGTCGAGCCCGTCGTCTTCGGCCTCGCCCTCGCCTACGGCGGCGGCGCCCAGCTGCTGGCCGGGATGTGGGAGTTCGCCAAGGGCAACGTCTTCGGTGCCACCGCGTTCTCCTCCTACGGCGCGTTCTGGATCTCCTTCTGGTGGCTGACCGGGCACCTCGCGGGCTACGGCATCCCCGCGGGCGACGTCGGCACCGGGATCGGGCTCTACCTCGTGGTCTGGGGCGTCTTCACCGCCTACATGACGGTCGCCGCGACCCGGGAGAGCGGCGCCGTGCTCGCGGTCTTCGCGCTGCTGACGATCACCTTCCTCCTGCTCGGCATCGGCAACTGGGCCGGGGTCGAGGGGATCGTGAAGATCGGCGGCTACTTCGGCATCCTGACCGCGCTCGCGGCCTGGTACGCCTCGTTCGCCGGGGTCACGGCGTACACCCACGGCAAGGAGCTCGTCCCGACCATGCCGCGCTGAGGCCGGAGCGGCAGGGTCGACCAACCTGCAGGCAACCTGCCGGCACGATCATCGAGGATGCGGTGGGGTCTCGCGGACCCGAACCAGAGGCCCCACCGCCTCCACATCATCCGGATTGCCCGGCTGACCTGCACCACACGTCGAATCCTTCGAGGGAGATGGACCCGTGAGCGAGACCAGCAACGAGACCCTGTCCAGCCTGAGCCACGAGGAGCGCCGCTTCCCGCCGCCCGAGGACCTGGTGGCCGAGGCCAACGTGGACGCCTCCGCCTACGCCGACGCCGACGCCGACCGGCTGGGCTTCTGGGAGAAGGCAGGCCGAGCGGATCAGCTGGGGGCAGAAGTGGGACCAGCGTCCTCGACTGGGACAACCCGCCCTTCGCCAAGTGGTTCGTCGGCGGCACGCTCAACGCGGCCTACAACTGCGTGGACCGCCACGTCGAGGCCGGCAACGGCGACCGGGTAGCGATCCACTTGGTCGGCGAGCCCGAGGACGACACCCGCGACATCACCTACTCCCAGCTCAAGGACCAGGTCTGCGCAGGCCGCCAACGCGCTGGCCGAGATGGGCGTGGCCAAGGGCGACCGGGTCGCCATCTACATGCCGATGATCCCGGAGACGGCGATCGCGATGCTCGCCTGCGCCCGGCTCGGTGCGATCCACACCGTCGTCTTCGGCGGTTTCTCCTCCGACGCCCTGGCCAGCCGCGTGGTCGACTGCGAGGCGAAGGTGATCATCACCTCCGACGGCGGCTACCGCAAGGGATCGCCCGCCGCGCTGAAGCCGGCCGTCGACGAGGCCGTGGCCAAGGTCGAGCAGGAGAAGGCCGAGTTGGTCACCAACGTCCTGGTGGTGCGTCGTACCGGCCAGGACATCGAGTGGAACGACGACCTCGACGTGTGGTGGCACGACGCCGTCGACGGCGCCTCGACCGAGCACAGCCGGAGATGTTCGACTCCGAGCACCCGCTGTTCGTGATGTACACCTCCGGCACGACCGGCAAGCCCAAGGGCATCCTGCACACCACGGGCGGCTACCTGGTCGGCACGGCCTACACGCACTGGGCGGTCTTCGACCTCAAGGCGGAGAAGGACGTGTTCTGGACCGCGGCCGACATCGGCTGGATCACCGGGCACTCCTACATCGTCTACGGGCCTCTGGCCAACGGCACCACCAGCCTGATGTACGAGGGCACGCCCGACAGCCCGCACAAGGGCCGCTGGTGGGAGATCATCGAGAAGTACAAGGTCACGATCCTCTACTGCGCGCCCACCGCCATCCGGACCTTCATGAAGTGGGGTTCGGAGATCCCCGGGAAGTTCGACCTGTCGTCCCTGCGGATCCTCGGCTCGGTCGGTGAGCCGATCAACCCCGAGGCCTACGTCTGGTACCGCGAGACCATCGGCGCCGGCAAGACCCCGGTGATGGACACCTGGTGGCAGACCGAGACCGGGATGCAGATGATCAGTCCGCTGCCCGGCGTCACCGAGGGCAAGCCGGGCTCGGCGATGACGGCCCTGCCGGGGATCAGTGCCGACGTGGTCACCGAGGAGGGCGAGTCGGTCGAGAACGGCCAGGGCGGCCTGCTGGTCCTCACCGCGCCGTGGCCGGCGATGCTGCGCACCCTGTGGGGCGACGACGAGCGGTTCAAGGAGACCTACTGGTCGAAGTTCGCCAAGCAGGGCTACTACTTCGCCGGCGACGGGGCCAAGAAGGACGAGGACGGCGACCTGTGGCTGCTCGGCCGCGTCGACGACGTGATGAACGTGTCGGGGCACCGGATGTCGACCACCGAGATCGAGTCGGCGCTGGTCTCGCACCCGAAGGTCGCCGAGGCGGCCGTGGTGGGTGCCGCCGACGAGACCACCGGTCAGGCGGTCTGCGCCTTCGTCATCCTGCGCGAGTCGGCGCTCGAGGACGGCGAGGAGGCCTCCGAGGACCTGATCCAGGAGCTCCGCTCACACGTGCAGAAGGAGATCGGCGCGATCGCCAAGCCGCGCCAGATCATGATCGTCCCCGAGCTGCCCAAGACCCGTTCGGGCAAGATCATGCGCCGCCTGCTCAAGGACGTCGCCGAGCACCGCGAGGTCGGCGACGTCACCACCCTGGCCGACTCCACGGTGATGGACCTGATCTCCGAGGGCTCGAAGAACTCCAGCGAGGACTGAGCGGCAGGCCCCCGAGGGGCAGGAGTTGTGGGGTTGTGACAGCGAGCACGGCTCGCTGGTGCCACAACCCCACACGTGTGCGGCGCGGCCCGCGTCCGGCCGGGGCTAGCCCGCGTCGCTCGGGGAGCCGACGGGCTCGGCCGTGAGGACGGCGAGGTTCTGGTAGCCGCCCCTGGTCTTGACGTAGGGGCCCGAGCAGGTCACCAGGACCATCCGCGGCGTGCCCGACGGTGAGAAGATCGCGTGCTGGTCCGGCAACGAGCTGCGCGAGATCACCTCACGCGACCTGATCACGAACCGCTGGCGGAGGTCGTGGGAGGAGACCGTGACCTTGGCTCCCTCGGGCGTGCTGAGCAGCTGGGCGTAGGGGCCGAGGCCCTGGGTGGCGGAGTCGACGTGGGCGGCGATCAGCATCGCGCCGTACGGGTCGCCGATCCGCGCGCCCCCCTTCCACCAGCCCGCGTTGCGGATGTCCTCGGGCACCTGCAGCTGGCCGCGGCTCGTGCCCACCGCGAGCACCGGCACCGTCGTGCCGTCGGGCAGCCGCAGCTTCGTCGGGCGCTGCGCGAGCCCGGCCACCTGCTCGGCCGGCGCCGCCGTGAGCGACTGGGAGGACCCGGTGGCGGCGGCCGGGTGGTGGTGGTGGTGGTGTCGCTCGTGGCGCTGGTGGCCGCGTGAGCGGCCTTCGCCTCGGTGGGCCCGCCCGCCAAGGACGACCCGGAGCCCTTGAGGGTGAACTGCACCAGCGACGCGACGATCACCGCAGCCAGGGCCAGCGCGAGCACGGCCCGAGCGATGCGGCGGGCGGGTGGTTGCGGGCCGGCGGCCCGGGGGGTCCCGCCGGTGGGCGCCTTCGCCGGCTGGGCACCGTCCGCCCCGCTGTCGGGGGTGCCGCGGCGCGCGGCCCGCTCGTCGGCCACGTCAGCGGTCGCGTCGGGCGACCACGACGGCCGGCGTACGACGCAGCCCGGGCGTGACCAGGCCGATCAGGAGCACGACCCCCAGCGTGAGCAGGCCCTCGGAGACCGTGGGCCCGGAGCCCGAGGAGTCGCCGAACGAGGACACCCCGCCCGAGGCCAGCCCGGCGGAACCGGTGTGGATCCGCGTCGGGGCGGTGACGCCGTTCGAGGCGAGCCTGCGGGAGTCGACGATCGTCTTCATCTTCCCGCCCTGCTCGTAGGCGAAGACCATGCTGAGGGTGCTCGCGGCCAGGGGCACGTCGAAGTCGGCGTGCAGGGCCTTGTCGGCGACGCCGTCCAGCGCCACCTGGTAGTCACCGGCGGGCACGTCGGCCTTGGCGAACTGGCCGTTGGCGACGTCGCGGAAGGTGGTCCTGCCGTTGACGGCGATGTCGACCGCACCCACGGTCGCGGCGTGGGCCAGCAGCACCCGGGACTTGTTCACCCCGATCGGCCCGAGCGGCACCCGGTAGGTGTTGATCACCGGTGCGCCGGCTGACCGGGCGGGCAGGTGCAGCACGACGTCGCTCGAGTCGCCGCTGCGCACGTCGACCTGGGTGTGGATCTGGTTGCCGCCACTGGTGAACGTCACCTGCTGCTGGCCGACCGGGAGGTCGAAGGGTCCGAGCACCGCGCCGACAGCCGCCGCGGACTCGACCTTGCGGCCGCCCACCGTGACCCCGACCTGCTGGCCCGGGACCGCCTGGACGATGCTGATCCGACCCGTGGCCGGCGCCGCGGACGCCGCCCCGAACAGTGCTCCTGCGCCGAGCGCGAGGACCGTCGCACCCAGTCCGACCGCCACGAGCTTCTTCATCGAGTTCCCCCAAGGTGATGGCGGCACACCCCCGTGCCTGCGCCGGACTTTACCGTCAGCCCTCGAAGACCGCCGCCGCATCGGTCTTCGTCTCTGGGTCGGCATCCGGATCGGTCAGCACCAGCACTTCGTCGCCGGCCTCCAGCACGGTGCGTCCGCGGATGGCGACCATCGCACCGCGGCGGCTGATCATGCTGATCCACGAGTCCTCCCCGAGGGAAAGCTCACCGATCGAGGTCCCGTCCGCCGGCGCGCCCTGCGTGACGAGGAAGCGCTGCAGACCGCTGGGCCGGTCCCGGAAGCGCATCCCGAGCGCCCACGGCTCCGGGTCCACGATCCGCATCGGCACGCCGGCCCGCTCGGCGACGCTCGGCACGAGCCCGCCTTGGATGACCACGGAGAAGGCCACCACGACGACCACGACCTCGTAGAGCTCGCTGGCGTTGCGCTCCCCCGAGCCGAGGATGTAGGTGCCCAGCAGGATCGGCACGGCGCCCTTGAGCCCCGACCAGAGCACGAAGACCCGTTCGCCCACGCGCAGGTCCACCGGGATCAGCAGCAGTCCCACCAGCACCGGTCGCAGCACCAGGGCCAGCACCACCGCGATCACCAGGCCCTCGGCCCAGGCGCCGCTGGTGAACAGGTAGCTCAGCGACACCGTCAGGCCCAGCAGCGTGAACGCGACGATCTCGGCGAGACTGGACAAGGAGGAGTGGAAGCGCTCGATCTCCGCCTTGTACGGCGCCCGGAGGTCGCCCAGCGCGATGCCGGCCACGAAGACGGCCAGGAAGCCCGACCCGTGCAGCACCGTCGCCACGCCGAAGACCGCGCCCGAGCCGAGCAGCGTCTGCACGGGGTACAGCGCGCCGCTCGGCAGCGGCATCCTCGTCATCGCCAGACCGATCAGGTAGCCGCCGACGATCCCGACGATCCCGCCCACCGCCATCTGCAGCGCGAACTCGCCGATCCCGCCCAGGACCGAGTCGAAGCCGCCGGCCGAGCCAGCGCCGAGCAGGGCCGCCATGGCCGCGATCCCGACGGGGTCGTTCGCGCCGGACTCGCCCTCCAGCACGGTGCCCGAGCGCCCCGAGACCTCGCGGCGACCGAGCACCGAGAACACCACCGCAGGATCGGTCGGTGACAGCGCCACCCCGAGGAGCAACGAGGCCCGCCAGTCGAACCCGGTGAGCAGGTGCGCCGTCACGGCGATGCCGCCCGCGGTCAGCACGGTGCCGACGACGCCCACCAGCAGGACGGGGACCGCCGCGGTCCGGAAGCGGCCGCGCCCGATGTGCAGGCCGCCGTCGAAGAGCAGCAGGACCAGCATCACGGTGACGACCCGCTGCACGTTGATCACCGGCAGGTCGCCGAGGGAGGGCGCGATGTCGGAGGCCAGCGCGGCGGCGACCAGGAAGATCGCCGGGGCCGGGATCCGGATCCGCTCGCTGACCCGGTTGGACCAGACCGCGAGCAGGCCGGCGACCGAGATCACCGCGACCGCCAGCCCGAAGGGGACGACGTCGTCCACCCTGCCACCTCCGTCTTCTCGATCCTCCCGGACGAGTCGTGTCCGGGTGCGGCTCTCGCCCCGACGACCCAACCTACCGAGGTACGCCGGTTGTTCCGCGCCCGATAGGATCAGGGTGGATGCGCCGGGAAGTCTGGTCGGCAACATTGTTCGACGACCCCGGAAGGCGCCCACCGTGATGGCCCTGACCCGCCGACCGCGCTGGCTGCCCGACGCCGACGCCGGGGAGAGCTCCTTCGTCGGCGAGCTGCTCCGCAAGGAGGCGGTCGGCGGCTCCTTCGCACTCATCGCCGCCGTCGTCGCCGTCGTGTGGGCCAACGTCGCCGACGCGAGCTACCTCTCGCTGCGCCACCTCGAGGTCGGCCCGCTGGACCTGGAGACCTGGGCCGCCGACGGCGCCCTCGCGGTGTTCTTCTTCGTCGCCGGGCTCGAGGTGAAGCGGGAGTTCCTGGTCGGCTCGCTGCGCAAGCCCGCCGACGCCGCCGTCCCGATCGCGGCCGCGGTCGCCGGCGTGGCGCTGCCGGCCCTGCTGTTCGCCGTGCTCAACCTCGGCACCGACAACCTGGGGGGCTGGGCCATCCCCAGCGCGACCGACATCGCCTTCGCCCTCGCGGTGCTGGCCGTGGTCGGCTCGAGCCTGCCCACCCAGCTGCGCGCCTTCCTGCTCACCCTGGCCGTGGTCGACGACCTGATCGTGATCGCGGTCATCGCGATCTTCTACTCCGAGCAGCTCGACCTGCTCTGGCTGGCCGGGTCGCTGGTCGCGCTGGCGGCGTACGCCGTGCTGCAGCGCATGCGCGTCCGCACCTGGCTGGTCTACGTACCGCTCGTGGCAGCGACCTGGTGGGCGGTCCACGAGAGCGGAGTCCACGCCACCGTCGCCGGCGTGGCGCTGGGCCTGCTGACCCGCGTGCTGCCCGACGACGGCGAGCAGCGCTCCCCCGCCGAGCGCCTGGAGCACCGGCTGACGCCGATCAGCTCGACCGTGGCGGTGCCGTTCTTCGCACTGCTCAGCGCCGGCGTGGTGTTCGGTGGCGACACGGCGCTGATCAGCCCGGTGACGATCGGGGTGACCCTGGGCCTGGTCGTCGGCAAGCCGCTGGGTGTGCTGGGGGGCGCCTGGGTGGTCACGCGCTTCACCCACGCCGAGCTCAACCCCGGACTCGGGTGGCGCGACATCACCGGGGTCGCGATCCTGGCCGGCGTCGGATTCACGGTCTCGATGCTGGTCTCCGACCTGTCTTTCATGGACGTACGCCAGGACGAGGCGAAGGCTGCCGTGCTGGTCGGCTCGGTGGTCTCGGCCGTGCTCGCCGGCGTCGTGCTCGGGCGTCGCAACCGGGTGCATCGAGACCGCGGGTGAGCCAACCCATAGGGTGGGCGGCGAACCTTTGGAAGGAACCCCATGGCTGAGCGCGTACCCTCCCCCGTGCAGGACCCAACGCCCGAAGATCCCACGATCGGCAAGCTGGTCGGGGACCTGAGCAAGGACGTCTCCACGCTGATCAGCAAGGAGATCGAGCTCGCCAAGTCCGAGCTGCGCTTCTCGGCCAAGGTCGGCGTGGTCGGCATCGCGCTGTTCGCCGTGGCCGGCTTCCTGCTCCTGCTGGCCGTGGTGGTCCTGTCCGTGGCGGCGGGCTTCTTCTTGCACTTCACGGGGCTGAAGCTGGCCTGGTGCTTCCTGATCGTCTTCGGCGCCTACGTGCTGGTCGCCCTGGTGCTGGGTCTTATCGGCTACCGCAGCGTGCGCAAGGTCCGCGCCCCGGAGCGCTCGATCGAGCAGCTGAAGCAGACCAAGGCCGTGCTCAAGCGCTGACTCCGCCCGCGCTGGTTGCGCAGCGACGAAGGGTCACGCTGGTTGAGGAGAAACGAAGCCCTGTCTCGACCCCCCCGAGGCCCGAGCAGCGGCTCAGGCACACCCGCCGGTGCTGACGGTCGTGGAGCTGTTGATCCCTCGGGCGGCGGCGGCGCTGACCTGCTCCGCGGTGAGCGCGTAGCCGGTGTCCTGGTCGGTCACCGACGCCGCGAAGACCACGCCCAGCACCCGCCCGGAGGTCGCAACGAGCGGTCCGCCGGAGTTGCCCGGCCGGATCACGCCGCGCAGGCTGAACACCTCACGGGTCACGGTGCCGTCGCCGTAGATGTCGGGCGAGCGGAGGCTCTGCTCGGCCCGGATCCGGATCGGCTCGGCGTCGAACGGTCCGTCCTGCGGATAGCCCAGCGCGGCGCCCGACTCCCGTGCCTTGCCGCTGTTGTCGAAGCGCAGGGTGCGTCCGTCCAGGCTGGGGACGTCGAGCACTGCGATGTCGACGTCGGAGTTGTAGTAGACGACCCGGGCCGCGCGCAGCTGGTCGTCGACGACCACCATCGGGCGACGTACGCCGGCCACGACGTGCGCGTTGGTCATCAAGCGGTGCTCGGAGTACAGGAAGCCGCTGCCCTCCACCCCCTGGCCGCAGCTGTTGTTGCTGCGCAGCTTGAAGACGCTGGAGCGGGCGCGCGCGACGTCCGGGTCGGTGACGGTGCGGCTCGGGGCCGGTCCGACGTTGACGATGCGCTCCTGCGCGAAGGGCTCGAGGTAGCTGGGGAAGAAGCTCGAGCCGACGATGTCGTTGAACGAGCGCAGGGTGGCCTGGGCCTTGGCCGGCATCACCTTGTTCACCTCGCCGAGCACCGCCGAGTTGCGCACCAGCGGGCCGAAGCCGGGGATCCGGGACCCGCTGATCGCCACTCCGAGCATCCAGGACACCACCAGCACCGCCACCACGCTCAGCGCGGCACCACCGACCGCATCGACCGCACGGATCGGCTGCCAGGTGATCGCGTCTCGCGCCATCCCTCCGGCGTACTGGAACAGCGCCTGGCCGAAGGTCGCACAGATCAGCACCACGAACACCGCGAGGATGGACACCCCGACCGAGGGCTGCAGCCGGCCGAGCACCAGCGGAGCGACGTAGATCCCGAGCAGCCCGCCCGCGATCAGCCCGACGGTGGCGAACGCACCGGAGATGAAGCCCTGCCAGTAGCCCGAGACGGCGTAGGCGAGGACGAGCACCACGAGCACCCAGTCGAGGAAGTTCATCACTCGCCCCTGAAGTCGGTGTTGGGGACCGGCACCGCGGCGCTCGCGCGAGGCTCGTCGCGGGCCAGCATGTAGCCGGGCAGCTCCCGGGACGCGCTGCGGTCCCAGTCGCGGGTCCAGCCGACGTGGTCGAAGAGCCGACTGATGATCCCCGCGGTGAAGCCCCACAGGATCAGGTCGTGCGCCGGGCCGACCAGGAAACCGGGGCTGCGGAAGCCCGAGGGGTGCGTCACCGTGATCCGGTACGCCGGATCGAGCAGCTCGGCGACCGGCACCCGGTGCACCGAGGCCACCTCCGCCGGCGAGGCCACCCCGACCGGCGACGGGTCGTGCCACCAGGCCAGCACCGGGGTCACGGCGAAGTTGCTGGGGGGCAGCCAGAGCTGGGGCAGCTCGGCGAAGACCTCGACCCCCGCCGGGTCGAGCCCGATCTCCTCCCGGGCCTCGCGCAGCGCCGTGGCCCGCGGACCGGCGTCGCCGGGGTCCGTCGAACCACCGGGGAAGCTGATCTGTCCGGGGTGCGAGCGCATCTCCCGGGAACGCTCGGTGACGAGCAGGTCAGGTCCCTGCGCTCCGTCCCCGAACAACATCAGCACCGCCCCCTCGCGCACGCTCGAGTCCTCGGGCGGCACGAAGCGGGTGAGGTCGTCGGCGGTGATGGTGCCGGCGCCGTCGGCGACCGGGTGCAGCCAGTCGGGCAGGGTCCGGGTCACCGGCCGGCTCCGGCGCTGGACGGCAGGTGCTGCTTCACGAGGTCCTGAAGCTCGGACAGGCTCTCGAAGCCACCGGGGGCGGTGAAGACCACCCGGCCCTTGGCATCGATCAGGAGGGTCTGGGGCAGTCCACGCGCCGCCGACGCGACGGCTCGCCTGTCATCGACCACGAGAGGGTAGGTGACCCCCGCCTGGTCGGCCACCTTCCGGGCCAGTCCGGGCTGGGTGTCCAGGCTGTCGACCCCGATCACCGACACGCCGGTATCCGAGCGGTGGAAGCGCTCGATGATCGGCATCTCCTTGCGGCACGGCGCGCACCAGTTCGCCCACAGGTTGACCACGGCCGGGCCCTTGAGGGTGCCGAGGTCGATCGGCTTGCCTTCGGGTCGCAGCGGTTGCAGGGTCACGTCGGGCAGCCGGTCGGCGGACTCCTTCGTCTTCCCGGTGTCGGAGTCACCCTCGAAGCCGCCGAGCAGGGCCACCACCACGACCGCCGCCACAGCAACGCTCAGCAGAGCGAGGAGCGCGCGCTTCATGCGCGCCCCTCGGTCCTGACCAGCGCGGCCGCCTTGTCCGGATCGGTCGGGCCCTCGCCGTACGCCGGGCACCAGCGGGCCACCGGGCACGCCCCGCAGGCCGGGTTGCGGGCGTGGCAGCGGCGCCGGCCGTGCCAGATCAGGTGGTGCGAGAGCATCGTCCAGTCCCGCCTGGGGAACAGCGCGCCCACGGCGTGCTCGACCTTGACCGGATCGGTCTCCTCGGTCCAGCCGAAGCGACGCGCGAGCCGGCCGAAGTGGGTGTCGACGGTGATCCCGGGGACGTCGAAGGCGTTGCCGAGCACCACGTTGGCGGTCTTGCGGCCCACGCCAGGCAGCTTGACGAGGTCCTCGAGGCGGCCCGGCACCTCACCGGCGTGCTGCTCGACGAGCGCGGCGCTGAGCTTGAGCATCGACTCGGTCTTGGCCCGGAAGAATCCCAGCGGCCCGACCAGCTGCTCGAGGTGGGCGCGGTCGGCGGCGGCCATCGCCCGGGCGTCGGGGTAGGCGGCGAACAGGGCCGGGGACGCCGCGTTGACCCGCTTGTCCGTGGTCTGCGCGGAGAGCACGGTGACCACCAGCAGCTCGAACGGGCTGGTGAAGTCGAGCTCGCACCGGGCGTCGGGATAGGTGTCCGCGAGCACCCGGTCGACCTTGCGCGCCCGGCGGACCAGAGCGGTGTCGGGGGAGGTGTCGGGCACGCCGCTCAGCCTACGTGGAGGCACCGACCGATCGGTCCGGCGTACCTCTGCACGGCGCGCCCACCCCTACGGGTGGCGGTGCTCGCGTGGCAAATGCCACGGTGTTGGTCCAGACTGTGACTCGCAGCACCGGAACGGCATCGTCTAGCAGCGTGCGAATTGCTCAGGAGGACCAGGTGGAGAACGACGTCCTGCGACAGGGACCCCTGTTCAACGCGCTCGACGACGAGGCCGCGGAGGCCCTGCGGGAGTCCATGACCAAGAGCGAGCTGCAGCGCGGCGACACGCTCTTCCACGAGGGCGACTCGGGCGACAAGCTCTACATCGTCACCGAGGGCAAGGTGAAGCTCGGGCGCACCTCCTCCGACGGCCGGGAGAACCTGCTGGCGATCCTGGGGCCCGGGCAGATGTTCGGCGAGCTCTCGCTGTTCGACCCCGGCCCGCGCTCGGCCACCGTCACCGCGGTCACCGACACGGTGTTCTTGTCGCTGTCCCACGAGGACCTGCTCCAGTTCCTCGAGGGCCGACCGGCCGTTGCCCGGGGGCTGCTGCTCCAGCTGGCCAGCCGGTTGCGCAAGGCCAACGACGTGGCCGCCGACCTGGTGTTCTCCGACGTACCAGGACGGGTCGCGAAGGCGCTGCTCGACCTCGCCGACCGGTTCGGCCGCACCGCCGACGACGGCGTACACGTGCACCACGACCTCACCCAGGAGGAGCTCGCCCAGCTGGTCGGCGCCTCCCGGGAGACCGTCAACAAGGCTCTCGCCGACTTCGCCTCGCGCGGCTGGCTGCGCCTCGAGCCCCGCTCCGTCGTGATCATGGACATCGAACGGATGCGTCGCCGCGCCCGTTGAGTCGGGCCCCGCGCCGGATCGAGTCGGGCCCCGTCCCGGGTCGAGTCGGGTTCAGTGCCGGTAGGTGCGCGATCGCAGTGCTTCCCGCACTGCGTGTGTCCATTCCTCCGCCGCCCGGCGGGTGAACTGGTCCTGGCCTACGACGACCACGATCCATCCGTGCGCCTCCAGCCAGTCGCGTCTCTCCCGGTCGTACTCCCGGTCCTCCGGTCGGTCGTGGAACTCCTCACGGTCGTACTCGACGACAACCCGGTGCAACGGGTAGGCCGTGTCGAGGCGGTACGTCGGGACTCCTCCGATCTCGACCCAGTGCTGGATCGCGGGTCTGGGCAGTCCGGCGTCGATCAGCTCGAACCGGGTCCACGACTCCCCTGGCGACTCGGCCCGCGCGTCCGCCAATGGGATGAGCCGGCGCAGCTGGACCACGCCGCGGCGCCGCCGGTATCGCGCCGCTGCTCGCACGAGCTGCTCACGGGTGATGCCGAAGGCGCGCATGAAGGCGTCCAACGCCGCCAGTGCGTCGCGCTGGGAGAGCGAGCAGGCGAGATCGAGGACCGTCCGCATGGCGGTCGTGACCCGCACTCCGTGCAGCAGCTCGACGTCCCGCTCGGCCAGGTCGCGCGTGGCGCCGCCATGGTCCCTACGCCGGGTCGGCTCTCGCCAGCGCCCCACGCAGGTCTCCGACGGCGGCAGGATCTCGAGCTCGTGATGTTCGAGGACGTCGACGCCGTGCAGCCATGCCGCCGTCCGGTCCCGGACGACCGACCCGGGCCGGATGACGAACGCTGAGGCCCGACACCGCAGCTCGATCGAGTCCGGTACGTCGGAGCGCACGTAGACGCCCCGCAGCACTCGCCGTACGTCGCTGTTGGCCAACGCCTGCTCGAGGCGCCAGTGACTCATGCCGGCGGCCAGAGCCTGCTGCTTCGTGAAGGGAACGTCGCGAAAGTGAGGTTCGGTCGTCATTGCCGCAGGGTGGCTGCGATACCGCGCTCGTTCACCTGCCCGGCGTACTCCTGTGGAGAACTGAGTGCGAGCGTGCCGGTGTGGGGGCCGACTGACCCCAGGACCAGGCCCGACTCAACCCGGTGCGGGGCCCGACTCAACCCGGTGCGGGGCCCAGCTCAACGACTGCGCAGGTAGGCCAGCTGGGCGCGGACGGAGAGCTCGGCGGCACCCCAGAGGACGGGGTCGACGTCGGCGTAGACGATCTCCACGACCTGACGGGGCAGGTCGTCCTCGGTGGGTACGACGTCGGCCGAGGTCAGCCGCTCGAGCGCGGCGGAGACCTGCTCGAGGCGCTGACGGCGGTGGGAGCGGTAGAAGTCGAGGGCACCGAGGGCGTCCTCGATCACCGGGCCGTGGCCGGGCCAGATGGTGGCGATCTCGTGGGCCGAGGCCAGCGCGTGCAGACGGTCCAGCGACGAGAGGTAGGCGCCGAGCTGGCCGTCGGGGTGGGCCACGACCGTGGTGCCCCGCCCGAGGACGGTGTCGCCGGTGAGCACGGCCGACTCGGCCGGCAGCACGAACGAGAGCGAGTCGGCGGTGTGTCCCGGGGTCGCCACCACGTGCACCTCGAGGCCGTCGAGCGAGACCACGTCGCCCTCGCCGAGCCCCTCCGAGCCGAGCCGGTACGCCGGGTCGAGCGCGCGTACGCCGCACCCCACCCGCTCCGCGAACTCCCGGGCGGCCTCGGAGTGGTCGAGGTGGTGGTGGGTGAGCAGCACGACCCCGACCTCGCCGGCGAGCTCCGCCACGGCATCCAGGTGACCCTGGTCCGGGGGCCCGGGGTCGATCACGACCGAGCGTCGGGCGCCCGGTTCGCGCAGCACCCACGTGTTGGTGCCGTCGAGGGTCATCTCGTTGGCGTTGGGCGCCAGCACGCAACGAGCCCGCTCGCCGAAGGCACCGCCGGACCAGGCCGGAGCCGCCGTCACAGCCGGGACCGGACGTCGACCCCGAGGTCGACCAGCCGCTGCGGGATCTCGAGGTGCGCGGCGTCGCCGACGAAGCGGGCCGTCGGCTGCACGAGCGACATCTCTCGCGCACGCGCCAGGGCGGCGGCCGAGTCGACGTCGGGCGCGTCGTACAGCTCGAGCAGGGTGTTGTACTGCGGCGGCAGCATCAGCACCTCCTCCGCCTGCGACTTGTGCAGCCCGTCGACCACGGAGAGCCACATCACCTCCGACGACTCGGTCGACACGTCGCGGGTGCGTTGGCCCTGGGGCAGGCGCGCGAGGAAGAACCAGGTGCGGTAGCGCCGCGGCTCGAAGACCGGCGTCACCCAGCACGCCCACGGGGTGAGCAGGTCCGAGCGCAGCACCAGGTCGCGTCGGCGCAGGAAGTCGGTGAAGGAGAGCTCCTTGGCCTCCAGTGCCACCCGGTCGGCCTCCCAGTCGGCTCCGGTGGTGTCGGCGACCACGGACCCGGCGTCCGCCCCCGCCAGCAGCACCCCGGACTCCTCGTAGGTCTCGCGCACGGCGGCGCACACCAGCGCACGCGCCAGCGGTACGTCGACCCCGAGCAGGTCGGCCCACTCCGACTGCGCCGGGCCGGCCCACCCGATCTCGTCGGAGCCGGCGTCGGAGCCGGACGTCGGGAAGTCGCGCTGGTCGACCCCGCCGCCGGGGAAGACGGCCATCCCGCCGGCGAACGCCATCTGCGTCACCCGTCGCAGGAAGTAGACGTCGATCGCTCCCGGGCCGGGGGTCTCCCCGTCGCGCACGAGCACCACCGTGGCGGCGTTGCGCGGCTCGACCGGCTCGCGTTCACCGGACTCGAACTCCCGCAGCGCGGGCAACAACGAGTCGGGCAGGTCGATGAAGCCCTCGGACACGCCTCAGACCTCGACCAGCAGCTCGACCTCGACCGGGGCGTCCAGCGGCAGCACAGGCACCCCCACCGCCGAGCGGGCGTGAATCCCAGCGTCACCGAAGACGTCGCCGAGCAGCTCGGACACCCCGTTGGCGACCTGCGGCTGGCCGGTGAAGTCCGGCGTGGAGGCGACGAACGCGACCACCTTGACGATCCGCTTGACCGCCGACAGCTCGCCCACCTCGGCACGGATCGCGGCCAGCGCGTTGAGCGCGCACTGCCGAGCGCACTCGGTCGCCTCCTCGGCGCTCACCTCACCGCCGACCTTGCCGGTCTGGATCAGCTGACCGTTGCGCATCGGCAGCTGCCCGGAGGTGAAGACCTGGTTGCCGCTGCGCACGGCCGGGACGTACGCCGCCACCGGCTTGGCCACCTCGGGCACGGCGAGCCCCAGCTCGGCCAGGCGCTCCTCCGGGGTGCTCATGCGAGCGGCCGCTTGAAGTAGGCGACGAGGTTCTCCGGGTTCATCCCCGGCACCACCTGCACCAGCTCCCAGCCGTCCTGGCCGAAGTTGTCGAGGATCTGCTTGGTCGCGTGCACCAGAACCGGCGCCGTCATGTACTCCCACTTGGTCATGACGGCACCCTAGGCCCGTGAGCATCTTCGACCGCAAGCCCCCGGAGCCCGACGCCGTGCTGCGCTACGCCGAGCGCCCGGAAGCCCTCGTCGACCTCTACCTGCCGTCCGGTCCCTCGCGGACGGCGGTCTTCCACGTGCACGGTGGCTTCTGGCGCGAGGCCTACGACCGCACGCACGCGCGTCCGTTCGCCCGTGCGCTCGCCGACGAGGGGTTCGTGGTGGCGCTGCCGGAGTACCGGCGGGTCGGCGGGGGCGGCGGTTGGCCGACCACCTGTGACGACGTACGCCGGGCCCTCGCGGCCACCGCCGCCGACCCCCGGTTCGTCGCGGACCGCACGGTCCTGTCCGGTCACTCCGCCGGCGGTCACCTCGCGCTCTGGCTGGCCGCCACCGGCGCCGCAGCGGACCTGAGCGTCGCGGTCGCCCCGGTCGGTGACCTGCGCGCGGCTCTCGCCGACGGCATGGGCAACGGCGCCGTCGCCGCCTTCCTGGGTGGGGACGAGCCGGTCGAACCCGTGGATGCGGCCGACCCCGCGGTGCTCTTCGACGCCCACCGACCGGCGTGCCCGGTCCGCATCGTGCACGGCAGCGCCGACACCTCGGTCGGGATCGAGAACAGCCGTGGCCTGGTCGCCCGACATCGCTGGATCGAGCTGACCGAGCTCCCTGGCGTGGGCCACTTCGAGCCGGTCGACCCGAGGGACCCGGCCTTCCGGAAAGTGGTCGCGGCGTACGCCCCCTGACCGCCGAGGCGTCGCAAACGCACGCTGTAGAGGCACCGAGGCGTCGCAAGTGCAGCTCCCCCGGGCGCCCGCGTCGGTCCCCGGGAGCGACCCGGGAGTGCGTGTGCGACGCCTCACACCCGTCAGGCCATGCGTTTGCGACCCCTCACCGGCTTCACGCCGTGCGTTTGCGACGGCTCAGCTGATCGGCGGCTCGGTCTTCTCGCGGACCTCGTCCTCGGTGACGTCGGGCGCGAGCTCGACCAGGCTGAGGCCCTGCTCGTCGATGTCGATGACGGCGAGGTCGGTGATGATCCGCTGCACGACCCCGAGCCCGGTGTAGGGCAGCGAGCACTCGTCGACGATCTTGTACGAGCCGTCCTTGGCGACGTGCTCCATCAGCACGATCACCCGCTTGGCGCCGTGGACCAGGTCCATCGCGCCGCCCATGCCCTTGACCATCTTGCCGGGGATCATCCAGTTCGCGATGTCACCCTTCACGCTGACCTGCATGGCGCCCAGGATGGCGATGTCGATCTTGCCGCCGCGGATCATCGCGAACGAGGCCGCGGAGTCGAAGAACGACGCCCCGCGGCGCACGGTCACGGTCTCCTTGCCGGCGTTGATCAGGTCCGGGTCCTCCTCGCCGGGGTAGGGGTAGCCCCCCACGCCGAGGATCCCGTTCTCGCTCTGCAGCACCAGCTCCACGTCGTCGTCGACGTAGTTCGGCACCAGGGTCGGCAGGCCGATGCCGAGGTTGACGTAGGAGCCGTCCACCAGCTCGGAGGCCGCCCGGGCCGCCATCTGCTCTCGGGTCCAGCTCATGCCTGTGCCCCTTCCGGCCGCTCACGGGTGGTGTGCTTCTCGATCGGCTTGTCCGCCGCCTGCTCCGGGCTCAGCGGTACGACGCGCTGGACGAAGACGCCGGGCGTGTGCACGGCGTCCGGGTCGATCTCGCCCGGCTCGACGAGGTGCTCGACCTCGGCGATGGTGATCCGCCCGCTCATCGCCGCCAGCGGGTTGAAGTTGCGCGAGGACATCCGGTAGACGAGGTTGCCGTGCCGGTCGCCCTTCCAGGCCCGGACCAGCCCGAAGTCGGCCGCGATCGCCTCCTCCAGCACGTAGTGCTTGGGCCCGTCCGCCCCGAGGAACTCCCGCACCTCCTTGGCCGGCGAGGAGGTCACGACGTTGCCGTCGGCGTCGTACTTCCAGGGGATCCCACCGTCGGAGACCTGGCTGCCGACCCCCGAGGCCGTGAAGAACGCCGCGATCCCGCTGCCCCCCGCGCGCAGCCGTTCGGCCAGCGTGCCCTGGGGCGTGAGCTCGACCTCGATCTCACCGGAGAGGTACTGCCGGGCGAACTCCTTGTTCTCCCCCACGTAGGAGGAGATCATCCGGCGCAACCGCCGGGCCTTGAGCAGCTTGCCCAGCCCGGCCTCGTCGACGCCGCAGTTGTTCGACACCGCCTCGAGCTCGTCGGGCCCGGCGGCCAGGATGGCGTCGATCAGCACCTCCGGCACCCCGCTCAGCCCGAACCCACCGACCGCCAGCGTCGAGCCGGACGCGATGTCGGCCACCGCCTCGGCGGCACTCGCCACGACCTTGTCCATGTCCAACCTCCCCGGGCTCGCTCGGCTGCGCGACCACCCGTACGGCGATCCTAGGGGTCTCACTAGGCTGCTGCGCATGCCCGGTGACCCCGCCAGCGACCGGTCCGACGGAGACTGGCCCGCAGCTCAGGTGCACGTCGTCACGGGCAAGGGCGGCACCGGCAAGTCGACGGTGTCGGCCGCGCTGGCCCTGGGGCTGGCCTCGCGCGGCAAGACGGTGCTCCTGTGCGAGGTCGAGGGCCGCCAGGGCATCGCCCAGCTCTTCGACGTGGCGCCGCTGCCCTACGAGGAGCGTCGGATCGTTCGCGGTCCCGGAGCTGCGGCCGGTGACGTCTACGCGCTCGCGATCGATCCGGAGGAGGCGCTCCTGGAGTACCTCGCGATGTACTACCGGCTCGGCCGCGCCGGCAAGGCGCTGGACCGGTTCGGGGTCGTCGAGTTCGCGACCACCATCGCCCCCGGCATCCGCGACGTGCTGCTGACCGGCAAGCTCTACGAGGCGGCCAACCGCGGGGAGGGGGGTCGCAACAAGGGCGCACGGCGTTACGACGCGATCGTGCTGGACGCGCCCCCCACCGGTCGGATCACCCAGTTCCTCAACGTCAACGAGGAGGTGGCCGGGCTGGCCAAGGTCGGACCGATCCGGACCCAGGCCGACTCCATCACCCGGCTGCTGCGCTCGCAGCGCAGCGTCGTGCACCTGGTCACGGTGCTCGAGGAGATGCCGGTGCAGGAGACCGCCGACGGGGTCCGGCAGCTGCGTGACGCCCAGCTGCCCGTCGGGGGCGTGGTGGTCAACCTGGTCCGCCCGCAGGACCTCGACGCCACCGCACGCGAGGCGCTGGGCCGGGGCACGGTCGACCGCGACGCGATCGGCCGCGACCTCGCCAGCGCCGGTATCGAGAACGACGCCCCCGGCGGCGCGCTGCTCGACGTGCTGCTCGCCGAGGGTCGGGACCACGCCGAGCGGCGAGCCCTGGAGGACGACCAGCGGCGACTGGTCGGCGAGATCGGGGTCCCGACGTACGAGCTGCCGCGACTGCCCGGCGGCGTCGACCTGTCCGCGCTCTACGAGCTCGCCGCCGACCTGTGCGACCAGGGCCTGTGCTGATGGGCCCCGGGTCGATGAACGCAGGGTCGATCAACGCAGGGTCGATCAACTCGGGTCGATGAACGCAGGGTCGATGAACGCAGGGTCGGTCAACTCAGGGTCGATGAACGCCGGGCTGATCAGGAGGAGCCGATGACCCGCCCCCGCGCCCGGGTCGGTCCGCTGACGTCGCGCAACGTCACGGCACCGGCCCTCGACGTCGACGCGCTGATCGACGATCCCGGCACCCGGATCGTGGTGTGCTGCGGTGCCGGCGGGGTCGGCAAGACCACCACGTCGGCCGCCATCGCGCTGCGCGCCGCCGAGCGCGGCCGCAAGGTCGTCGTGCTCACCATCGACCCGGCCCGGCGGCTCGCCCAGTCGATGGGGATCGAGGAGCTGGACAACACCCCCCGACCGGTGCCGGGGGTCGTGAGCGCCGACGGCGGGAGCGGATCGCTGGACGCGATGATGCTGGACATGAAGCGCACCTTCGACGAGGTGGTCGAGAACTCAGCCACCCCGGAGAAGGCGAAGCAGATCCTGGAGAACCCGTTCTACATCGCCGTCTCGTCCTCCTTCGCGGGCACGCAGGAGTACATGGCGATGGAGAAGCTGGGTCAGCTCGACAAGGACGCCCGCAAGACCGGGCGCTGGGACCTGATCGTCGTCGACACCCCACCCTCGCGCTCCGCGCTGGACTTCCTCGACTCCCCCGACCGGCTCTCGTCGTTCCTGGACGGCCGGTTCATGCGGCTGCTGCTCGTCCCGGCGCGAGGCCCGGCCCGGCTGATGACGATGGGGTTCGGCCTGGTCACGAGCACCCTGGCCAAGGTGATCGGGGCGCAGGTGCTGACCGACCTGCAGACGTTCGTCACCGCCTGCGACACCCTCTTCGGCGGCTTCCGGGCCCGCGCCCAGCGCACCTTCGACCTGCTGCAGGCCGACGGTACGTCGTTCCTCGTCGTCGCCGCCCCCGAGCCGGACGCGATGCGCGAGGCGGCCTACTTCGTCGAGCGGCTCTCGGCGGAGGACATGCCGTTGGCCGGGCTCGTCGTCAACCGGGCCAGCGTCGCACCGACCGGTGAGCTGTCCGCGGACCGGGCGATGGCGGGGGTCGAGCGGCTGCGTGATCTAGGCGGCGGACGACCCGGCCACCAGCATGACGGCAGGGCTGCTGCGCCTGCACGCCGACCGGCTGCGCATCGTCGAGCGCGAGGGCCGCCTGCGCGGGCAGTTCGCCACCAGCCACCCCGACGTCGCCACGGTGGTGCTGCCGGCACTGTCCACCGACGTGCACGACCTCGACGGCCTGCGCCGCATCGGCAAGCTGCTGGCCGAGCCGGCCAGCGACAGCTGAGCCGGAGGTTTCGAGAAGGGACTCCGTCCCTCCTCCACCACCGGACAGACCCCGGTGGTGGAGGAGGCGCGCCAGCGCCGTCTCGAGACCCGCGGCTCGTGCCGCGGGGCGCTCAGGCCTGGACGGCCTCGGCCTGGGAGAGGCCGGCGTGCTCGGACATCGCGGTCTCGAGCAGGGTCCGCCAGGACGTCACGTTGGGACGCTTGCGCAGGACGGCGCGGCGCTCACGCTCGGTCATGCCACCCCAGACGCCCCACTCGATCTCGTTGTCCAGCGCCTCGGCCAGGCACTCGGTGCGTACGGGGCAGCCCGCACACACCAGCTTCGCCCGGTGCTGCTCGGCCCCGCGTACGAAGAGCTCGTCGGGCGATGCCTGCTTGCACACCGCTGCCGAGGCCCAGTCGTCGTTCCACATACGTGTCTTCCCCTCGCTCGCCTTCCCCACCATGAAGTGTTGGCGAATATCGAGACTGAGGTAAGACACAATGTGAGCAAAGCCGCATAGCCCGATGTGACTAGTCCGGGTCTCCGGTCGGTCGAGGGCTCACCGCCGTCTCCCGTATCCTTCGCTCCATGTCTTCGTCTGCCTCACCCGACAGTGAGCTCAACACCGGCCGGGTGCTCTCGCACGTCGGCGTGATGGTGGCGATCTCCGTCGTTCTCGGTCTGCTGGTCGGCGGCCTGGCGATCCCGTTCGCCGGCGCCCTGGGCATCGCCAGCAAGGGCGCGTCCAAGAGCCTGGACGCGCTGCCGAAGGACCTGGCGACCACCGCGCTGCCCCAGCGCACCCGGATGGTCACCAAGGGTGGCAACACGGTGGCGACGTTCTACGACCAGAACCGGGTCAACGTGAAGCTGGCCGACATCGCGCCGATCATGCGCAAGGCGATCATCTCGATCGAGGACTACCGCTTCTACCAGCACGGTGCGCTAGACCTGAAGGGCACCCTTCGCGCCTTCATCACCAACAGCGCGGGGGCCAGCTCGATCCAGGGCGGTTCATCGATCACCCAGCAGATGGCCAAGCTGACCGCCGTCCAGCAGGCCACGACCGCGGCCCAGAAGAAGGCCGCCACCGCTGACACCTACCAGCGCAAGATCCTCGAGCTCCGTCACGCGATCGCCTTCGAGCAGAACTACTCCAAGGACTGGATCCTCAACCGCTACCTCAACATCGCCTACTTCGGCGACGGCGCCTACGGCATCCAGTCGGCCGCGACGCACTACTTCAGCGTCGACGCCGACAAGCTGACCCTGAAGCAGTCGGCCCTGCTCGCCGGGCTGGTGAAGAACCCGGTCGGCTTCGACCCGACCAACAACCCGGCCACCGCCAAGGACCGTCGCAACGTGGTGCTGGACCGGATGGCCCAGCTCAAGGTGATCGACAAGGCGACCGCCACGAAGCTCAAGAAGCAGGCCCTCGGCCTCAAGCTGACCCCTTCGCGCAACGGCTGCGTGTCCTCCACCGCGCCGTTCTTCTGCGACTACGCCATCAGCTACCTGGAGAAGGACCCCGCGCTGGGCAAGACCGTCGAGGCCCGAAGGCAGCTGATCAACGGCGGTGGTCTGACGATCAGGACCACGCTCGACCAGCGCTTCGAGGACCAGGCGGGCAAGGCCGTGGGGGCCCACGTCAACCCGACCGACCAGGCCATCGGCGCGATCGCCATGGTCCAGGCCGGCACCGGCAACGTGCTCGCGATCGCCCAGTCCCGCCCGATGGGCCGGGACTCGAAGAAGGGCCAGACCTACCTCAACTACGTCGTGCCCAGCGACCTGGGCGACAGCGGCGGCTTCCAGGGTGGATCGACGTTCAAGCTGTTCGTGCTCGCCGCGGCGCTGCAGCAGGGGATCTCGCCGTACACCACGATCAACGCTCCGGAGCACATCACCGTCGCGCAGAACTCCTTCCAGGACTGCGACGGCCCCTACTCGAGCACCGATCCGTACCCCGTGTCGAACTCCACCACGAGCGGCACGATGAACATGTACAAGGCCACCCAGGACTCGGTGAACACCTTCTTCGTCCAGCTCGAGCAGCGCACCGGGCTCTGTGAGCCCTTCAACCTGGCCAAGAAGATGGGCGTCGAGCTGACCAACCCCACCGGGCCGGGCGCCGAGCGGATCCCCTCCTTCACCCTCGGTGTCGCCAGCGTCAGCCCGGTCGAGATGGCCCAGGCCTACGCCACGATCGGCGCGCGCGGCGTGCACTGCGACGCCAAGCCGGTCAGCGAGATCCTGAACAGCGACGGCAAGGTGTTCAAGAAGTACGACAACCAGTGCCAGCGGGTGCTCAGCAAGGCCACCGCCGACCGGATCGCCGACATCATGCGCGGCGTGATGGAGCACGGCTTCGGCTCGGCCCTGCAGTTCGGCAAGCCGAGCGCCGGCAAGACCGGCACGACGAACAGCAACCAGGCGGTCTGGTTCGACGGGTTCACCCCGCAGATCGGCACCGCCGCCATGGTCGCCGGCGCCAACCAGCAGGGCACGCCGATCACCCTGAACGGCCAGACCGTCGGTGGGTCCTACATCGGCACGGCGCACGGTTCGACCATCGCCGGCCCGATCTGGGGCGACGCCATGAAGGGCGTCTCGCAGTACCTCAAGTACAAGGACTTCGTACGCCCGGCCGCCACCAGCAGCTACAACAACGGGTTCGACCCCAACGCGAACAACAACAACGGCCGGTAGCCGGCGCGCAGACGGCTCAGCCGAGCTGCCGGCGTACCTCGGCGGCCACCGCGCCGCCGTCGGCGCGGCCCTTGACCTGAGGGGTGATCACGCCCATCACGCGACCCATCGCCCGCATCCCGTCAGCGGCGACACCGAGGTCGGCGATCGTGGCGGTGACCAGCGCGGTGATCTCCTCGCCGGTCATCGGCTCGGGCAGGTAGTCGGCGAGCACCACGGCCTCGGCGCGCTCCTTGTCGGCCATCTCGGCGCGACCGCCGTCGTCGAAGGCCGTCGCCGCCTCGCGGCGCTTCTTCGACTCGCTCGTGAGCACGCCCAGCACGTCGTCGTCGGTGAGCTCACGGGGCGCCTTGCCGGCGACCTCGGCGTTGGTGATGGCCGAGAGGACCATGCGCAGCGTCGAGGAGCGCAGCTCGTCGCGGGCCTTGATCGCCGTGGTCAGGTCGGTGCGGAGTCGGTCCTTGAGTTCTGACACACCAGACATTGTGGCAGCCTTGGCGAATGCATTCCCGGGCTCGCACCATCGCCGTCCGCACGCTCGGGGCCGGCGTCGCCACCGGCGCCCTCACTCTCGGCTACGCCGCCGGCATCGAGGTGCGCAACTTCGCGCTGCGCCACGTCGAGATCGCGTGCCTGCCCGAGGGACACCGGCCGTTGCGGGTGCTGCACGTCAGCGACCTCCACCTGACGCCGTACCAGCACCGCAAGCGACGCTGGCTGGCCTCCCTGGCCGCGCTGGAGCCCGACCTGGTCGTGGTGACCGGCGACAACCTGGCGCACCGCGACTCAGTCCCGGTCGTGCTGGACGGCATGGGCGACCTGCTGCACCGCCCGGGCGTCTTCGTCTTCGGCTCGAACGACTACTACGCACCGATGCCACGCAACCCGCTGAACTACCTGCGCCCTGACTCGGGCTGGCGCAACACCTCGACCTCGAAGCTGGCCTTCGAGGACCTGCGCCGTGGCTTCCTGGCCGGCGGCTGGCTGGACCTGAACAACGCCGGAGGACGACTCCAGGTCGGCGGCACGACGATCGCCTTCGCCGGGGTGGACGACCCGCACCTCGAGCTCGACGACCTGAGCACCGTCGGGCCGGCGCCCTACGACGCGGACCTGCGGGTCGGCGTCGCCCACGCGCCGTACCTTCGGGTGCTCGACGCGTTCGCAGAGCGGGGCTACGAGGTCACCTTCGCGGGACACACCCACGGCGGCCAGGTGTGCCTGCCGTTCTACGGCACCCTGGTCACCAACTGCGACCTCGACCGGGCCCGGGCCAAGGGCCTGCACCGCCACCCCGCCGACTCCGTGCCGGGCCAGGACGGCTCCACGTGGCTGCACGTCTCGGCCGGCGCCGGCACCTCGCCGTACGCCCCGATCCGCTTCTGCTGCCGACCCGAGGCCACCCTCGCCACGCTCGTCCCGCTCACTTCGGCGGTGCTCGCGACCGCAGCCTGAACCCCGGTCGGAACGGCGCCGATCCTCCGGTACAGTTGTTCAGGCATTCGGGCTGTGGCGCAGCTTGGTAGCGCGCCTCGTTCGGGACGAGGAGGCCGCAGGTTCAAATCCTGTCAGCCCGACCATGCGAAGTTCGGCGGACCTCCGACCGCATCCGTGCGGTCGGAGGTCTGCTGTCTTCCGGGTCGGCGCCTTCTTCCGGCCCGGGGGTCGGCCGATTCCCCAGGTGCGCCCGCGGGTGCTCGGGCATACTTCGAGCCATGTCGTCCACACCGGAGGATCCCTCGGAGCCCGACGAGAACAAGCTCGAGCTGCCCAGCCTCGGTGGCATGCTGCGCCGCAGGAGGAAGAGCGCGAAACAGGCCGATCCCGAGGTAGACCTCGACGCCCCCGGGGCCGCCAATTCGTCGGAGCCGGTCGAGGAGACCCGACCGCTCCGGGTCAGTGAGCCTGCGGAGCACGACGAGCCGCCGACGATCCTCGTCCCGGACGACAACCTCGACGAGTCGGGCGCGGTCCGTGAGCCCGAGTACATCGATGACACCGCCGACGAGGACACGGATGTCACGCACATCGACTGGGACGACGACCCGACCCGGGCACCTCACCGGGTGCCGGTCGCCGACCACGGGCCCGAACTGGTTGCCCCGGAGGCGGCGTACGCCGAGGAGGAGCCGGAGGAGCCGCCGCGCAAGCGTCGGCGCCCCTCGATGCCGTCCCTGCCCTCCACTCCCGACCTGAGCCTGCCGCTGCTCGAGGACCGCATCGCGGTCGCGGTGACCGGCGTCGTCGTCGGCCTCACCGGAGTGCTGCTGACCTATCTGTTCCAGCTCGGCTGCGGTGCGGTGCGCGGTGCCGGCTCCTGCGGGACCGCCGGGCTGCTGCTGCTTCTCGCGGTGCTGATCGTGATGGTCTTCGAAGGGGCCGCGCTGCTGCGGGCGTGGTTCGTCGACGAGGCGCTGACCACGTCGTTCCTCGCGGTGGCACTGCTGGCCGTGGTCTCCATGCTGGTGCTGCTGCCGATCATCGACCGGTGGTTCATGGTGATCGTGATCCCCGTGCTGTCCGCGGGCCTGTTCTGGCTGTCCTGGTTCGTCACCTCACGCTTCGACGCCCCGGAGCGGGAGGCGCAGCGGGAGCGCGAGAACGCGCGCTAGACGTCGCTGGTCGGCAGCGAGGTTTCGAGACAGGACTTCGTCCTTCCTCAACCACCGGAACCAGACCAGCCTGCCCTCAACCGTCGAGGGATCAGCGGGCGACGAGCAGCTCCGCGATCTGCACCGTGTTGAGCGCAGCGCCCTTGCGCAGGTTGTCGTTGCTGACGAACAGCGCCAGCCCGCGGTCGTCGGGCACGCCCGGGTCCTGGCGCAGCCGCCCGACGTACGACGGGTCCCGCCGGCCGCGGCCAGCGGGTTGGGGATGTCGGCCAGCTCGACGCCGGGGGCGTCGCCGAGGATCTCCCGCGCCCGCGCCGGGGTCAGTGGCGCGCTCGAACTCGGCGTTGATGGCCAGCGAGTGGCCGGTGAAGACCGGCACCCGCACGCAGATCCCGCTGACCAGGCAGGTCGGGGATGCCGAGGATCTTGCGCGACTCGTTGCGCAGCTTGTGCTCCTCGTCGGTCTCCTCGAGCCCGTCGTCGACGATCGAGCCGGCCAGCGGCACGACGTTGTAGGCGATGGTGCGCTGGTACTTCGACCGGCTCGGGGAAGGCGATCGCCTCGCCGTCGTAGGCCAGCTCGCGGGCCTTGTCGCCGGCCGCGGCGCGACCTGGCCGGCGAGCTCGTCGACACCGGCGACGCCGGACCCGCTGACCGCCTGGTACGTCGAGGCGATCAGCCGGCGCAGGCCGGCCTCGGCGTGCAGCGGCTGGAGCACCGGCATCGCGGCCATCGTGGTGCAGTTCGGGTTGGCGATGATGCCCTTGCGGGCCTCGGCGATGGCCGCGGGGTTGACCTCGCTGACCACCAGCGGCACGTCGGGGTCCATCCGCCAGGCCGAGGAGTTGTCGACCACGGTGGCACCGGCCTCGGCGAAGCGCGGCGCGAGGGCCCGCGACGCCGTGGCGCCGGCGGAGAACAGCGCGATGTCCAGCCCGCTGGGGTCGGCGGTCTCGGAGTCCTCGACGGTGATCTCACGCTCACCGAAGCCCAGGACGGTGCCCGCCGAGCGCGACGAGGCGAAGAACCGCACCTGGTCCGCAGGGAAAGCCTCGCTCGAGCAGGATCTGCCGCATCGCGACGCCGACCTGCCCGGTGGCCCCGACGATGCCGACTGCTGCACCACGACCTCAGCGCCCCGTCCCGCCGTACACGACGGCCTCGATCTCGGAGGCGTCCAGGTCGAACGCCGTGTGCGCGGCGGCGACGGCCGCGTCGACATCGACCTCGTCCACGATCACCGAGATCCGGATCTCGGAGGTGGAGATCATGCCGATGTTGACCCCGGCGGCAGCGATCGAGGAGAAGAACTTCGCCGTCACGCCCGGGTGCGAGCGCATCCCGGCCCCGACCAGCGAGACCTTGCCGATCTGGTCGTCGTAGAGCAGCGAGACGAAGCCGAGCTCGTCCTGCAGCGCCTTGAGCGCCGGCATCGCGACGGTGCCGTCGGTGCGCGGGAGCGTGAAGGAGATGTCGGTGAGGCTGGTCGCGGCGGCGGAGACGTTCTGCACGACCATGTCCAGGTTGATCTGGGCGGCGGCGAGCGCCTCGAAGACGCGGGCGGCGTAGCCGATCTTGTCGGGCACCCCGACCAGGGTGATCTTGGCCTCGCTGCGGTCGTGGGCGACCCCGGCGATGATCGGTGCTTCCATGTTGCCCTCCTCGGGCTGCGGGGTCTCGTCGTTGATGCTGCCGGTGACGACGGTGCCGTCGAGCCGGCTGAACGACGAGCGGACGTGGATCGGGATGTCGTAGCGGCGGGCGTACTCGACGCAGCGCAGGTGCAGGATCTTCGCCCCGCACGCCGCCATCTCGAGCATCTCCTCGTAGGTGACGCGGTCGAGCTTGCGGGCGGTGGGCACGATCCGCGGGTCGGCGGTGAAGACGCCGTCGACGTCGGTGTAGATCTCGCACACGTCGGCGTCGAGCGCCGCGGCCAGCGCGACCGCGGTGGTGTCCGTGCCGCCGCGCCCGAGCGTGGTGATCTCCTTGGTGTCCTGGCTGACGCCCTGGAACCCCGCCACGATCACGATGTGGCCCTCGTCGATCGCTGCCGAGATCCGGCCCGGGGTGACGTCGATGATCTTCGCCTTGCCGTGCACGGAGTCGGTGATCACGCCGGCCTGGGAGCCGGTGAAGGAGCGGGCGGTGAACCCGAGGTCGGAGATCGCCATCGCGACCAGCGCCATCGAGATCCGCTCGCCCGCGGTGAGCAGCATGTCGAGCTCACGGGCCGGCGGGAGCGGGCTGACCGCCTGGGCGCGCTCGAGCAGCTCATCGGTCGTGTCGCCCATGGCGGACACGGCGACGACCACGTCGTGACCGGCCTTCTTGGTCTCGACGATGCGCTGGGCCACCCGCTTGACGGCGGCCGCGTCGGCGACGGACGAGCCGCCGTACTTCTGGACCACGATGCCCACGTGCTTGCTGCCTCTGCTCCTCGGGTACGACGGACCCCCCGAGTCTACGGAGTCCTCAGCGCTGGGCGCTGGAGGTGTCCAGCAATGAGGCCACCTCGCTGACCAGCTCCTCCTCGCCGGCGATCTCGGCGTCCAGCCGGTCGTGGGCGACCACGGAGAGCAACGCGTTGAGCGCGGCACCGGCGAGGTTGCCCCACGAGGAGACGTAGGAGAACTGCCACCACCACAGCGCCTCCTCGACATCACCCCTGCGGTAGTGCCGCAGGCCGTTCTCGAGGTCGGTGGCGATGCTGGCCAGGTCGTCGGAGAGCTGGCTCTCCACGACCTCGGGGTCGTAGGGGTCGAACACGAAGCTGTAGGTGTCGATGTTGCCGAGCATCTCGGCGTACTTCAGCCGGAGCTCGTCGGCGTCGGCCTCCGGGCCCACGTCGGGCTGGAACTCCCCGCGCGGCACGAAGTCGCGCTGGGCCCCGAGCCTGGCCCCGGCCAGCAGCACCTGGCTGATCTCGAGCAGGAGCAACGAGATGCCCCGCCCGGCGTCACCCTCGCTGGCGACCGCGCGCAGGGCGATCAGGAAGCTGTCGACCGAGTCCGCCACCTGCTGGGCGAACTCCGCCTCGTCGACGTCACTCACGCTTGTCTCCTCCTCCTGCTCACGTCCGCTGTGCAATCTCGACCAACGCAGCCATCTCGACCAACGCACGAACCTGGTGAAAAGTTCATCGGGGCGCGGGAGCATCGTCAACCCCCGCCCGGGTGGGGTCACGATCACGACCGCCCGGTGGTCTCAGACCCCGGCCGAGCGCCGGCCCGCGAAGGCGCGCCCCAGGGTGACCTCGTCGGCGTACTCGAGGTCGCCGCCGACGGGCAGGCCGCTGGCCAGCCGGGTGACCGCGAGCCCCATCGGGTTGAGCATCCGGAACAGGTAGGCCGCAGTCGCGTCCCCCTCGATGTTGGGGTCCATCGCCAAGATGATCTCGGTGACGGTGCCGTCGTTGAGCCGCGCGATCAGCTCGCGCACCCGCAGCTGCTCCGGGCCGATCCCGTCGAGCGGGGAGATCGCCCCGCCCAGCACGTGGTAGCGCCCGCGGAACTCACGGGTGCGCTCGATCGCGACCACGTCCTTGGGCTCCTCGACCACGCAGATCGAGGTCTCGTCGCGGCGCGGGTCACGACAGATCCGGCACTGCTCCTCCTCGGAGACGTTGCCGCAGACCTCGCAGAACCGGGCTCGCACCTTCAGCTCGAGCAGGGCGTCGGCGAGACGGCGTACGTCGACCGGGTCGCTGGCCAGCAGGTGGAAGGCCAGCCGTTGCGCGCTCTTGGGACCCACGCCCGGCAGCCGGCCGAGCTCGTCGATCAGGTCCTGGAGCGCGCCCTCATACACCGAAGCCCACCGACCCCGGTCCCGGGCCGCCCGGCAGCTCGGGCCCGCCGCCGCCTCCGAGACCGCCGGCCAACGGGCCGAGCTTCTCGGCGGCCAGCGCGTCGGCCCGGCCCTTGGCGTCGCGGTACGCCGCCACCACCAGGTCACCGAGGTCGGCCAGGCTGTCGGCGTCGTCGGGGTCGAAGGAGCCGGTCTTCAGCGCCACCTTGGCCAGGTCACCGGTGCCGTTGACGGTCACCGTGACCAGGCCCCCGGCCGTGCCCTCGACCTCGGACTCGGCCAGCTCGGCCTGGGCCACCATCAGCTGCTCCTGCATGGCCTGCGCCTGCTGGAGCAGGGCGTTCATGTCGAAACCGCCCTCCTCGCCACCGCCAAGGCCGGCGAACGGGTTGTTGTCGCTCATCTCAGGTCTCCTTCACTCGTGCGGGATGTCTTCGATCACCGTGGCCCCGAGCTCACGCTCGAGAAGGGCGGCGCCCTGCAGTCCGTCGTCCTCGACGTCCGGGTCGTCGCGGTGCGCGCCCTCTGCGGCGCCGTGGTCCCCGCCGGCCTTGTCACCATCCTCGTCCTGCACCGACGCGCCCGCACCGGCGGGCCGGGTCGGCGCGATGTTGCTGCGCGCCGCAGCGATCGTCTCCGCCGCGGCACCGCGCGGGCCGTCAGGCGCGCCGGTGGCCCAGGCGGGATCGCCAGGAGGACCGTCAGGAGGGGTGCCGGGAGGGGTGTCGGGGGCGGAGCCCGCCGACGGGACCGCCGGGCGGTCAACGCGCACCGGTACGTCGCCCGGCATGGCCGCCTGATCGATGATGGAGTCGATCTTCCACTCCGCCCCGAGCAGGTCGATCAGGGCTTGGCGCAGCACCTCCTCGCTGCCACCGGAGAGGAACGAGTCGCGAGCACCGGCGTTCTTGAATCCGACGGTGAGCGTGCTGGCGTCGACGCCGGTCACCTGGGCGTTCTGGCTGAGCAGGATCCAGGTGAAGCGCCGCATCCCCTTGACCTGCTCGAGCAGCTCGGGCCAGATCCGGCGTACGTCGCCCAGCCCGAGGCCGCCGGACCCGGTGGGCTCGGGCGCAGAGTCACGTGCAGACTCGGATTCCGGCTCAGACGCCCGCTCGGGCGCCGGTGCGGGTGGGTGCTCGACTGTGGGGGTCTCGACGCGCTCGGCGCGGGTCTCGACGCGCTCGGCGGGCGCGGTGTCGACCGGCTCGACCACCGGGGGCTCCGGTGGCTGCGCAGGTCGCTCGGCCAGCGGCCTCTCGGTCGGCGCAGGGGGCGCGGCGGGCGACGGCGCGGGCATGCCGCCGAGGCTGATCCGACGCTCGAGCCGGTCGAGACGGGTCGCGAGGCCGTCCGCGGGCGTGGTCGGCACCGGGCAGCAGCACCCGGGCGCAGATCAGCTCGAGCAGCAGCCGGGGGGCGGTCGCACCGCGCATCTCGGTGAGCCCGGTGGCGACGAGGTCGGCGGCCCGGACCAGCTCGGCGCGACCGAACCGGGCGGCCTGCGCCACCAGGCGCTCGGCCTGGTCCTGCGGCACGTCGATCAGTCCGCTCGCCGGCGCGTCGGGCACGGCGGCGACGATCACCAGGTCACGCAGACGGCGCAGCATGTCCTCGGTGAACCGGCGGGGGTCCTGACCGGTCTCGATCACCTTGTCGACGACACCGAAGACGGTCGCGCCGTCGGCCGCAGCGAAGGCGTCGACGACCTCGTCGAGCAGCGTGTCGGGGGTGTAGCCGAGCAGCCCGGTCGCGACCTCGTAGGTCACGCCGTCGGGGCCGGCCCCGCCGAGCAGCTGGTCGAGCACCGAGAGGGTGTCGCGCGCCGACCCGGCGCCCGCGCGCACGACCAGGGGCAGCGCCGCGGGGTCGATCCGCACGCCCTCCTTGCTCGCACAGCTCGGCGAGGTACGCCGAGAGCGTGCGCGGCGGGATCAGCCGGAACGGGTAGTGGTGGGTGCGCGAGCGGATGGTCGGGATGACCTTCTCCGGCTCGGTCGTGGCGAAGATGAACTTGAGGTGCTCCGGCGGCTCCTCGACCAGCTTGAGCAGGGCGTTGAAGCCCTGCGAGCTGACCATGTGCGCCTCGTCGATGACGTAGACCTTGTAGCGGCTGCTGACCGGGGCGAAGAACGCCTTCTCCCGCAGGTCGCGCGCGTCGTCGACGCCACCGTGCGAGGCGGCGTCGATCTCGATCACGTCGATCGAGCCGGGACCGCCGCGGGCCAGGTCGCGGCAGGACCGGCACTCCCCGCACGGATCGGCGATCGGGGCCTTCTCGCAGTTCAGCGCGCGGGCCAGGATCCGGGCGCTGGTGGTCTTGCCGCACCCCCGCGGACCGGAGAACAGGTAGGCGTGGTTGACCCGGTTGTTGGCCAGCGCCGCGCGCAGCGGCTCGGTGACGTGGTCCTGGCCGATCACCTCGGCGAAGGTCTCCGGCCGGTAGCGGCGGTACAGCGCGAGGGAGGGCTCCACACGCGAACCCTAGCCAGCGCCGCCGACACTCACGAGGGCTGCGAACGACGGACCCTCGAGGGCCGCGGTGCCGGAGCGCGCCCGGACACGAAAAGGCCCCCCGCGCACCCGACAGAGCTTGGTTGCCCTTGCTGCCTTCCGGCCCTGGGGGAGTTCGCCTAGGTGTCGCCGCACGGGGGGTTGATCAGGAGTCTAGAGGAGGGTCCGGGCAGCATCCCAACCGGCGCGATTTCGGTCCACGGGCCACCGGGCGGTAGCCTTCCCGACGGAGGATTCGCCTAGTGGCCTATGGCGCTCGCTTGGAAAGCGGGTTGGGTTAACGCCCTCAGGGGTTCGAATCCCCTATCCTCCGCCACTCGCACGGTCGTGTCACGCCGACCAGTCGGCGTTCACGACCGGCAGACCGCGGCCACACCGGGGCGCGACCGCGACGTACGCCGTGATCCCCCAGGATCAGCCACGGCAGGTCGCACGTCGCGGCGCACGACGACCCGCTGCTCGATCCCGCCGCGACCACCCCACAACATCTGCGAGGCGGCGCACCCACGCGGCGTTCGCTCGTCAGGCCGGCCTGCGGAGCGGGCGCTCGACGGCGTGGACCGCCGCCATGCGACCACACCGCTCGCTCCCCACACCAGCGGCCTCGGCGCAGGGTGGCGCGCATGGTGGCCAGCACGACCAGCGCCACCAGGACGCCACTGCGCCGCTGCCATCCACCAGCGCAGCCGCCACAGCGCGTCCGGGCGCCCGGCGGGCGTCGCGAACGCGTCGCTCACCTTGCCCCGGGAGCCGGCTCGGCCGGTTCGCCGCCCGGCTCCGTGGCCTCAGTGGAGATCTCCTCCGCCGGCTCCGGGTCGGGACCGGCGCGACCTCGGTCGGCGTGACGGCAGGATCGCCCGGGGTCTGGGTGTGCTTGTCGAAGGTGACGCTGACCGTCTCGAAGCCCTTGTGCCGCTGGGCCTTGGCGTACGACGCGTAGGCCCGCTGGTCGGCGTCGGTCAGCTCCACGGCGTCGGTGAACGGCGTGAGCAGCGCGCGCGGCCACAGCCGCTTGCGGATCACCACGTTGACCTGCACCCCGATCACCGCCATGGTCGACGCGACGTAGATCAGCGCCAGCAGGCCGAGCGGCACGGCGAAGGCGGCGCCGAGGTCGTCGACCCGGTTGAGCACGTGCTCGACGTAGGCCGAGCCCGCCGCTGCAGCGCTGCCAGAGCACGGCGATGACCAGTGCTCCGGGGAACAGGTCGCGGCTGCGCGCCTTGTGCGGGCGTGGCGAACTGCATCAGCACCGTGAACACCGGCCGCGGTCAGCAGCAGCGAGACCAGCGTCGAGGATCCAGCCGAGGCCCCGACCGAACACGATGCCCAGGGAGTCGGCGTTGGCCGCGATCGAGGACAAGGTGGCGACGAAGACCACCACGATGCCGGCGACGATCATCAAGCAGCCCGGAGTTCAGCCGGCTCAGGAACGGGTTCGGCCGGCTGTTGCGTGGGATCGCCCACGCCACGTGCACGGCGTTCTGGGCGGCCTGGCCGAGGCCGAGCACGCCGTACAGCGCGACGACCGAGGCCACCACGACCGCCGGCGACGCTGCCCTGGATGCCCTCCTGGGTGCCGAGCTGGGTGCCGACGATCGGGAACTGGCTCAGCGGCGGAGTTCAGCACCTCGGCGCCTGCAGCGTCGGGGTTGCCCTGGAGCAGGAAGCCGAGGACGGAGGAGGAGATCAGCAGCAGCGGGAAGATCGCGGCGAACGTGTAGTAGGTGACCGTGGCCGCGAGGTAGTTGCTCTGGTCGTCGAAGAACTTGTAGGTGACGGCGAGCGGGAAACCGACGATCCGGTGCCGGCGCTGGAACCGGTCCAGACGCTGGGCGAGGCTGGCCACGTGTACAGCGTAGTCAATGCGGCGTCCGGACGACACCGGCGAGCCCGCACGACTCACACGTCGTACGGGCGTCGAAGCTGGCCCATGGTCACTCGCGCACGAGGTCGGGCCGCTCACTCCTCGTGCGCTGTCGGGGGACCCGGCTGTCCACTCCGAGGACGTCATCGACCTCCGCCGTGGTGAGGTGACGCTCGGACCTGTTGGCCGCGACCATCAAGCTGGCGGTCAGCTCCACCTCGTCGAGCAGGTCGTCATCCTCGAGCGACACGTCGAACTGGTCGTCCATGTCTCTCGCTCCCTCCCCTGGGCTGTTGCGAATGGGCCGTTGAGAACGCCCACTGTCAACGACATACCCAGCCCCGGGTGCCGGGAAACGCACGGACCACCCCAGAAGGGTGCAGGTGCGAGATTGTGCAGGCGCGACGGCCCCGGGCACGACGAAGGCCCCGACCGAACCGGTCGGGGCCTTCGTGCGTATTGAAGGTCTGACCTCAGACGGGCCGGACGTTCTCAGCCTGGGGACCCTTGGGGCCCTGCGTGACGTCGAACTCGACCTTCTGGTTCTCGTCCAGGGACTTGTAGCCCTGGGTCTGGATCGCGGAGTAGTGGACGAACACGTCGTCCCCTCCGTTCTCCTGAGCGATGAAGCCGAAACCCTTCTCGGCGTTGAACCACTTGACGGTGCCCTGAGCCATGCTGGTTGTTCTCCTTGTTTCACAGGCGTGGGAGTGACCACGTCGGTCGTACCCAGCAACAGCTGCGGTGTCACGCCGTCCCGCCTCGCAAAGCAAAGAGAAACGCCGTTGGCCTTCAAACCCCAACTGGCGTTGTACCGCTGGAACTTGCAACCGCTGCACTGCAGAGCGTACCAACCACTTGGGCACTTGCATCCCCCACAGGGGTGGTCGGGCGTGTGGGCCCCGGATCAGCCGTGATGTCGGCGAGACAAGATGAGTTCAGGGCTGACCCTCGTCGGAACGAGTGCGGTTCTGCGATCCTGGCCCGAGTGGGACAAGATGGGTTCCCACGTACGTGCTCGAGAGCCACCGCAGGACGATCCAGGAAGGGGTGACGACGATGTCGCAGCGCCACGACACCCCCGGACCCGACCCCGAAGGCGAAGGGGCCGCACCGGCCGACCTGCTTCAGATGTGGATCGCCGGACGTGACAAGGCCGGGAAGGTGACCGAGCCCGCCACGATCGGCGAGCCGACCGAGACCGACGTGCCCAGCGAGACCGCTGGCACCGCCGATCCGGTCGAGAACCAGGAGGCTGACCTCGAGGCACCGGCCGACGAGGCACCCGCCGACGCAGCACCCGCCGACGCAGCACCCGCCGACGCAGCACCCGATCCGGGGACGCCCGGCCAGCAGCCTGCGGCCCGCGGATGGTGGCCGAGCTCCTCCGACGTCCCGGACCCGAACGTGCCGGCAGCGAGTGCGACTGCAGCCGGCACGGCGTCGGGTCCGGCTGCGACCTCGGCCGCCGAGCCGACCGTCGGCACCACCGACGAGGGCGGCGCTGACCAGGCGGCCGCCTGGTGGCCCTACACCGAGCCCGAGACCTCCTCGACGGAGCACGCTGACAGCGATGACCCGCGACAGCTCGAGAGCCGGCCCGACGACGGGCCCGACCCGGTGCCGGCCGCTCTGGCCGAGCCCGGCCCGGACGGACTGCACGAGGAGGTCGAGACCGAGTGGTCGGCCGCCGACGCACCTGCCGCACCTGCCGCACCTGTCGCACCTGCCGCCGACTCTCGTGCTCCCGCCGCACCCGGGGCTCCGCCAGGCCCGGACGACGAGCGGGGAACGGGCGGTTGGGCATCCTTCGGTGCCGCCCAGACCGCCGAGGACGTTCTCGACAGGCTCGGCTCACGCTCCGCCTGGCCCAGGACGGGTTCGTCCAGACCACCCGCCGATCTCGGTCCGAGGGCGACCTCCGCGGCGCCCGAGGACACCGGTGCCGACACGGACCTTCCCGACGAGGTGGGCAGCGAGGCGGGCCCCGAGGTCCGGGCCGCGGAGCCGACGGTTCCAGAAGCCGCGGCCGGGACTCCGACCGACACCCCGGTCACCGACACCCCGGTCACCGACACCTCGGTCACCGAGGCCTCATCGCCGTCGCCCGCGGCGAGCGGGCCCGACCTGAGCGCCACGACGCACTGGAGCCTCGACGACTTCGAGTCCTACATCAAGGCGCAGGGCAGCAACGAGTTCGCCTCGTGGCTCGGCACGAAGAACGCTCCGGCGAGCCCGCTCGAGGATCGGCCCGAGACCACCCCGCCCGAGGCGACCCCGCCCGAGGCGACCCCGCCCGAGGCCGCGGCGCCCCGGACCGACGCACCGGCCGACGAGGAGCCCGCGGCCCCGGCGTCCGAGGTGGGCGCGCCCTCCCTCGTGACCAGCGAGCCCGAACCGGTGGAGCCGTCCGAGCCGAGCAGCTTCGCCTGGACTCCCACCGTCGTGCCCGAGCCGCTCGAAGAGCCGGCCACCGAGACGGATGCGGGCCCGGAGGCGGAGCAGGACCCCGACGTCCCGGTCGCGAGCGATGAGACCGAGGAGAGCGCGCCGACCGCGGTTCAGAGCCCTCCCGATGAGCCCAAGGGTGGTCCGCTGGCCCGTTTCCGCGCCCTGCGCGACGAGCCCGCGGAAGAGTCCTCTGCCCAGGAGCCTGGCCCAGAGACTGAGGAGGCTCCCCCTGTGGTCCCCGGGCCCGACGAGGGCTGGGCCGAGCACGACGTCGAGTGGGACGACGAGCACGACACCGCGACCGATCTTCCCGTCCAGCCCGCCGCAGACGGCCAGGAGGCGCTGTTCGACCCGGGCTCGACGGCCAGTGGTTCAACCGACGCCGGCTCGCCGGACACCGACTCGCCGGGCCAGACCTGGGACGACCCGGACGCCACGCAGCACTTCGACGTGCTCAACATCGAGTCGCTGGAGGCCGAGCAGCCAGCCGCCGGAGCGGCTCCGGACTCCGCACCCGACCTCGAACAGGCTCCTACCGACGGCACCCTGGCCACACCGGTCGTGCAGGAACCGCCGCCGTCGTACTCCCCTGGCGAGCCGACCCCAGCAGCGTCCGACGACTCGATCGCGGTGGCCGACGCACCGGCAGGGGCGGTCGAGCCGCTCGAACCCCTCTTCGCCACCCTGACCGGCGACCCGGCCCCCGAGCCGGCTCCCGCCGACGACGAGCCTGCCCCGGAACCGGTGTCCGCGACCGCCGTCGGCGACGACGAGGACCACCAGGAGTGGTTCGACGATCACGGACTCCGCTGGGTCTCCGGCGACGGCGGCTACACCTGGTTCTCCGACGACGGCCAGGGTTGGAACGCCGAGATCGGAGAGCCGATCGACGTACCCTCCGACAATCTCCCGGCGCCGCGTGCCGCTGCAGCACCGACGCACGCCTCCTCGGCGGTCGAGCAGCCGGAGGCGCCGGCGTTCGCCCCGTCCCACGCCGGCCCCGCTCCTGCTCATGCGGCGCCCTTGTTCCGCGACGAGGTCAGGGACCGGGCCGAGGAGGACGTCCAGGACGCCCCACCCGACGGGCCGGGCAGCCACGCCGAGACCGGTACCCGTGACCACGCTGCCGACGAGGCGTTCGCCGACGAGGTCTGGCCATCCACCCCCGGCGGCGACATCCCTGCCTGGTCCGACTCCGCTCCGGCGACCGAGGCCATGTGGCCGGGCGAGGCACCGGAGGCGCTGCCCGCGACCGAGGCCATCCCCACGTCCGCTGCCCATGCGGCTCCCTTGACGGACGCACCCGCCGACGCCGACCTGGCGAGCCCCGAGGTAGCGGGCCCCGAGGCACTACCGGCCGCCCATGCCGTCCGTCAGGCTGGCGCCCATGCCGCGCCGGAGCCAGAAGGCACCGCCACCCCGCCGGTCGTGGACGGTGAGAAGATCCCGCCGTTCGTGGAGTACAAGCCGCGCGGCGCCTACCGCCCCTGCTCGGCGTGCTGTTCGTCGCCGCAGCGATCCTGGCCGTGGTGGCGATCTTCTGGGCGGTGTCGGAGGGCAGCCAGGCCGCCATCGGCATCGCCGCGGGAGTCACGGTTCTTCGCCCTCGCGTTCTGGTGGGGACTGCTGAGCTGGACCCCCACGATCGTGTCGCTGAGCGGTTCGGTCCTCGAGGTCGCACGCGGTTCCGACGGTGAACGGTTCGACCTGCGCAGCCCCAAGCTGATGATCGACGTCGACGACGACCCCGGTTCTCGCAACTGGCGCACGACGATCACCCGGCCCAACGGGACCGAGCTGGTGATCCCCGCCTCGGCCGTCGACCCGACCGAGTTCTCCGCGATCGTCAAGCACTACCGCGCCGAGGTGGACCGCGGCGCGGGCCGCCAGGTCCGCGGCCGCTGACCTCCCCGGCCGACCGTCGGGGAACCTGCGCTGGTTGAGGAGTCGCGTCAGCGCCGTCTCGAAACCTCCGCAGCCCACGCCCTGCCCGACCGAGGGCCCTCGCTGGTTGAGGAGGCGCGTCAGCGCCGTCTCGAAACCTCCGTGGGTCACCGCCGCCCGACCCCGGCGCTGGTTGAGGAGGGCCGCCAGGCCCGTCTCGAGACCCCCGTCGGTCACCACCGCGGTGACTGAGGTTTCGAGACAGGACTTCGTCCTTCCTCAACCACCGGGGGACGGGAATGGCCGCCGGTCCTTCGTCTGCCGTCCGGCACCGGGGGGATTCGCGCTGGTCGAGGAGGCGCGCCAGCGCCGTCTCGAAACCCCCGCAGCCCACGCCCTGCCCGACCCCTGCGCTGGTCGAGGAGGGCCGCCGGGCCCGTCTCGAAACCCCCGCAGCCCACGCCCTGCCCGACCCCGGCGCTGGTTGAGGAGGGCCGCCAGGCCCGTCTCGAAACCCACGAAACACGAAACCCTCAACCCCTTGACGCTCGAACACCTGTTCGACTACAGTGGGGTCATGACCGCAGCACTCGACCTCGCACCGGACCCCGGTCCGCTCGCCGCAGGCGTGGGCGAGGTCAACGCGACCCTGGACCGGATGTTCGCCGGCGTCGGCGACGACCTCGCACCATCCGAGTGCGCGGGCCTGGTCGGTGACCTGGAGAGGATCGGACGTCGCTTCGACGCCCTGAAGCTGCGACTCGTCGCCCGTGGCGAGACCGCCGCGGCCGCTCGACGGGACGGGTTCCCCGACAAGGCGGCCTGGTTGGCCCGCCAGACCCGCCAGTCCGGGCCGGCGGCCGCCCGCCAGGCCCGGCTGGCCGACGACCTCGGCACCGCCCCCGCCACCGCAGACGCCCTGGCCGAGGGTGCGCTCTCGGCCGAGCACGCGAGCGTGATCACCCACGCCCTGGCCCAGCTCCCGGCCCGGGTCACCGCCCAGCAGCGTGCCCGGGTCGAGGCCGACCTCGTGACGATGGCCGCCCGGTTCGACCCCGCGCAGCTCCGCCGGGCCGCCCGACGCGCACTCGCCTCGATCGAGCCCGACGAGACGGTCGTCGACGCCGCCGAGAACGAGCAGGTCAACACCGAGGAAGACACCGCCTACGCCACGTCGTCGTTCACGTTCCACGACAACGACGACGCCACCGTGACCGGACACTTCACCGTCCCGGCTCTTCAGTTCGCGTTCCTGCGCAAGATCCTCGAAGCCATGACCGCACCGCGACGCAACAACACTCCCGGTGCACGAGCAGGCAGCGACCCGGCCGCAGATCGCAGGACCGACTGGTCGACCCGCCGCGGCCAGGCCTTCGCCGCCCTGCTCGAGCGGCTCCCCACCGACCACCTGCACGCCAAGACCGCCGCCACCGTCGTGGTCCACCTCGACCTCGACACCCTGCGCGGACACCTCAAGACCGCCCGGCTCGACACCGACGACCAGATCTCCGCCGGCCAAGCCCGACGGCTCGCCTGCTCGGCCGGGATCCTGCCCGCCGTCCTCGGCGGGAAGTCCCTCCCGCTCGACCTCGGCCGCACCCGACGCCTGTACTCCGACACCCAACGCATCGCCCTCTCGACCCGACACACCCACTGCGCCGCCGCCGACTGCCAACGACCCTTCGCCTGGTGCGAGATCCACCACCGACAACCCTGGAGTCACGGCGGATCCACCGACCTGGCCGACGCGATACCGCTCTGCGCCTTCCACCACCGCCAGATCCACGCGAACTGACCTGACCGGGGGTTTCGAGACAGGACTCCGTCCTTCCTCAACCACCGGGAAGCGCGCCGGTCCTTCCTCAACCACCGGGGGTGCTTCGCTGGTCGAGGAGGCGCGCCGGCGCCGTCTCGAGACCCCCCGCAGCCGGCGCGCCGCCTGGCCGGAGGTGTCGGGACAGGACTCCGTCCTTCCTCAACCACCGGGGAGCGGACTCGTCCTTCCTCGGTCGGTGCGGTGGGTTCGGGGCTAGGCCTCGACCAGGAACACGTGCAGGTTGCGGGGGCCGTGGACGCCCTCGACCCGGTCCAGCTCGATGTCGCTGGTGGCGGACGGACCGCTGATCCAGGTCTGCGGCCGCGCTGGGTCGAGCAGCGCGACCGCGTCGGGCACGTCGGCCACGACCTGGTCGGCCCGCACGACGCAGACGTGGGTGTCCGGCACCAGACTGATCGCCCGACGTCCCTGGCCGGGACCGTGGTCGAGCACGATGGTGCCGGTCTCGGCGATCCCGAGCCGGGCCTCGGTGACGACCACGGCGATCGCGTCGAGCTCGGCGCTGGACAGTCCCTCGTCGACGCCCCCTCCGGCCACCTCGAACCCGAGCCCCTCGGGCACCACGACGCTGCGGCCGTCGACCACGGCGTCGACCGCAGACGCCAGATCGCTCGGCGAGCAACGCTCGCACGACCGCGCGGTAGTCGGCGACCCGCTCGGCGAAGAGGTCGATGCTGGCAGCCCGGCGACCGGTGCCAGCACGGGACGCGACGGCACCTCCGCGCCCACGGTGGCGGCCCTGACCCGGGCCAGGATCTCCGCGCGTGCGGCTCCGTCGACCGGGCCAGGAGCGACTCAGCCATCGTTCTCTCGCCCCCCGTCGGTACGACGCCACCAGGCCCGGAACGACTCCCTCGGGCCGTGCGGCAGGTCGCGGGCGCTGGTCCAGGCCGGGGCGATCGGGAGGCGCCGCGCGAGCGTCGTCCCCACCCGGGTGAGCCGTTCGGCCAACCCGAGCCGGCGCGCGGAGCCGAAGGTCAGCGCGGCGCCCTTCATCGCGGCCCCCGTCGCGTCCGGGACACCGCCCCACCTTCCGCCCCGATGGGCGTCGACGACCTGGGCCCGCAGGTCGACCAGCACCGAGGGAATGTCGATCTTGACCGGGCAGACCTCGTAGCAGGCCCCGCACAGGCTGGAGGCGTACGGCAGCGAGTCGGTCTGCTCGTCGACCCCGACGCCCTTCATCAGCGGGTTCAGGATCGCACCGATCGGGCCCGGGTAGACCGATCCGTAGGCGTGCCCGCCGACCCGCTCGTAGACCGGGCAGGAGTTCAGGCAGGCCGAGCAGCGGATGCAGCGCAGCGCCTGCCGGCCGACCTCGTCGGCCAGGGCACGGGTGCGACCGTTGTCGAGGAGCACGACGTGCACCTCCTGCGGTCCGTCGCCAGGCGTGACGCCCGACCACGTGGAGGTGTAGGGGTTCATCCGCTCGCCGGTCGAGGAGCGCGGCAGCAGCTGCAGGAACACCTCGAGGTCGGCCCAGGACGGCACCACCTTCTCGATGCCCACCACGCTGATCAGCACCTCGGGCAGGGTCAGGCACATCCGGCCGTTGCCCTCCGACTCGACGACGACCAGGGTGCCGCTCTCGGCGACGGCGAAGTTCGCCCCGGAGATCGCCCACCTTGGCGCGCAGGAACTTCTCGCGCAGGTGCAGCCGGGCCGCCGCCGCGAGCTCGGCCGGCTCGTCGGTGAGGTCGTCCGGAGCCGGGCGTCCCGCGGCGGCCATCCGGTCGACGGAAGATCTGCCGGATCTCGGCGCGGTTGCGGTGGATCGCCGGCACCAGGATGTGGCTGGGCAGGTCGTCGCCGAGCTGCACGATCAGCTCGGCGAGGTCGGTCTCCCACGCGGCGATGCCCGTCCTCGGCCAGCGCCTCGTTGAGACCGATCTCCTGGGTCACCATCGACTTGACCTTGACCACCTCGTCGACCCCGTGCGCCTTCGCGACCTCGGGCCACGATCGCGTTGGCCTCGGCGGCGTCGCGGGCCCAGTGCACGGTGGCGCCGGCGCGGGTGAGCGAGGCCTCGAGAGTGACCAGATGCTGCTCCAGGTCGGCCAGGGTGGCGTCCTTGATCGCCGCCCCCGCCGTACGCAGCCCCTCCCAGTCGTCGACCTCGGCGACGACGCGGGCCCGCTTGTCACGGATCGTGGTCGTGGCGTGCGCGAGGTTGTGCCGCAGCTGGGTGTCGGCCAGGGCCCGGCGAGCGGCCTCGGGGAAGGCGGGCATCCCGACGAAGGTGGCCTGCGAGGGGGCGTTCACTCGGTCGCCGCCAGGACCTCGGCCAGGTGCATCACGCGTACGCCGGCCCGCTGGCGCTCGAGCAGTCCGCCGATGTGCATCAGGCAGGACGAGTCGCCGGCCACCAGCACCTCGGCACCGCTCTCGCGGACGTGACGGGCCTTGTCGGAGCCCATGGCGACGGAGGTGTCGGCGTTCTTGACCGCGAAGGTGCCGCCGAAGCCACAGCACTCCGTCGCCCGGGGCAGGTCGAGCAGGCGCAGCCCGCGCACCTGCTCCAGGAGCCTGGTCGGTCGGTCCGCCACACCGAGCATCCGCAGCGAGTGGCACGTCGGGTGGTACGTCGCGGTGTGCGCGAAGCTCGCGCCGACGTCGCTCACCCCGAGCACGTCGAGGAGGAACTCGCTGAGCTCGTAGGCCTTGGGCGCCTGCTCCTCGACCGCGCGGACCAGGCCCGGGTCACCCGAGCGCCGGGCCACCATCGCGTGCTGGTGGCGCACCGAGCCGGCACAGGAGCCGGACGGCGTCACGACGGCGTCGTAGCCCTCGAACGCCTCGACGTAGGCCCGCACCGCCGGCACCGCCTCGTCGAGGTAGCCGGTGTTGACCATCGGCTGCCCGCAGCAGGTCTGGGCCGCCGGGAAGTCCACCTCGACGCCGAGCCGGCGCAGCAGGGTCACGACCGCCTTGCCCACGTCGGGGAACAGGGCGTCGTTGAGACAGGTGACCTGGAGCGCTACGCGCATGTGCTCACCATGCCTCATCCCGGACCTCACGGCCCTCATCCCTGGCCTCATCCCTTGGCCTCATCCGACCAGAGCCGTCGCTCGGCGCCCGCCCAGTCCGTGCCACCAGTCCCACCAGGGCCACCGGCACCCGGCTCGTAGCGCACCAGCGTCTGGGTACGCCGCAGCAGCGCGCGCATCGCGGTCAGGTCGGGCAGGTCGACGCCCAGGGTCCGGGCCTGCACCAGCACGTTGCCGAGCGCCGCCGCCTCGGTGGGTCCGGCCAGCACCGGGAGCCCGCAGGCGTCGGCGGTGAGCCGGCACAGCAGCGCGTTCTGCGAGCCGCCGCCGACCACGTGCAGCACGTCGGGCCGCCGACCCGAGACCTCGGCGGCGGTCCGCAGCGCCCGCCGGTAGGCCACGGCGAGGCTGTCCAGGACGCACCGGGTGATCTCCGCCGGCGTGATCGGCACCGGCTCGCCGGTCTCGGCGGCCAGGGTCGCGAGACGGTGGGTCATCGGGGCGACCCCGTCGTCGGCGGGTGGCAGCAGCCGTGGGTCGTCGACGTCGACCACGCAACGCAGCGCGGGCAGCGCCGCCGCCCGCTCGAGGAGACCGGACAGCCCACCGGCACTGCTGAGGTCCCACTCCTGCTGGCACTGCGAGAGCACCCACAGCCCCATCACGTTGGTCAGCAACCGGACGGTGCCGTCCAGCCCGGCCTCGTTGGTGAAGTCGGCCGCCCGGGCGGCCTCGCTGAGCACCGGCTGATCGAGCTCGAGCCCGATCAGCGACCAGGTGCCGGACGAGAGGTAGGCGAACCTCCCCTCGGCCGGTACGCCGACCACGGCCGAGGCGGTGTCGTGCGACGCCACCGCGATCACCGGGACGGTCTCCGCCAGTCCGAGCGCCTCGGCGACCTCGGGGAGCAGGGTCCCAGTCGCCGTGCCTGGGTCGCGCAGCGGGGGCAGCAGCCGAACGGGCAGCCCGGCGTCGGCGGCCAGGTCGCCCAGCCAGGCCCGGGTGCGGGCGCCGTACAGCCCGGTGGTCGAGGCGTTGGTGCGCTCGGCCCCGGCGACGCCCGTGAGCCGGTGGCCGAGCAGGTCAGGGATCAGCAGCATCGTCTCGGCGTCGTCGAGCTCCCCGGCGTCGCGGGCCGCGACCAGCTGGTAGACGGTGTTGAAGGCCAGCTGCTGCAGCCCGTTCTCGGCGTACATCCGCTCGGCGCCGAGCTCGGCGACCACCTGGGGCGCCACTCCCGCCGTCCGGCTGTCGCGGTGGGAGTACGGCGCTCCGAGCAGGTCGCCGGATGCGTCGAGCAGCCCGAAGTCGACCGCCCAGGAGTCGATCCCGATCCCGTCGACGGGACCGGTGGTGGCCGCCTTCGCGATCCCGGCCAGGACCTCGTCGTGGATCCGCTCGAGGTCCCAGCGCAACGACCCGTCGTCCGCTCGCACCCCGGCGTTGGGGAAGCGGTGCACCTCCTCGAGGTCGAGCACGTCCGGGTCGACCCCGACGACCGCGGTCATCACCCGCCCCGACGTGGCACCGAGGTCGACGGCGACGACGCGCACGCGCGCGCTCACGACGGGGTCATCGCAGGAAGGCCGCGGCGACCCCGGAGTCGACGGGCACGTGGAGACCGGTCGTCCGGGTCATCTCGGGCCCGCACAGCGCGAAGACGGCGTTGGCGCAGTGCTCGGGGAGCACCTCCTGCTTGAGCAGGGTGCGCTGGGCGTAGAAGGCACCGAGGTCCTTCTCCTCCACGCCGTAGACCGCGGCCCGGCTGGCGCCCCAGCCGCCGGCGAAGATCCCGGAGCCCTGGACCACGCCGTCGGGGTTGACCCCGTTGACCTTGATCCCGTGCTCGCCGAGCTCGGCGGCCAGCAGCCGGACCTGGTGCGCCTGGTCGGCCTTGACCGCGGAGTAGGCGATGTTGTTGGGGCCGGCGAAGACGGAGTTCTTCGAGGAGATGTAGACGATGTCGCCGCCCAGCTCCTGCTCGATCAGCACCTTCGCGGCCGCCCGCGAGACCAGGAACGAGCCCTTGGCCATCACGTCGTGCTGCAGGTCCCAGTCGGCGACGGTCGTCTCCAGCAGCGGTTTGGACAGCGAGAGGCCCGCGTTGTTGACGACCAGGTCGAGCCCACCGAAGGCGAGCACGGCGGCGTCCACCATGGCCTGCACCGCCGCCTCGTCAGAGACGTCGACCTCGACGCCGACGGCGACGTCGGACCCGCCGATGCCGGCGGCGGCCTCCTGGGCCTTGGCCAGGGACAGGTCGGCGATCACCACGCAGGCCCCCTCGGCGGCGAGCTTGGTGGCGACCGCCTTGCCGATGCCGCTCGCCGCCCCGGTGACCAGGGCGATCCGGGTGGCCATCGGCTTCGGCTTCGCCATCCGCTGCAGCTTGGCCTCCTCCAGCGCCCAGTACTCGATGCGGAACTTCTCGGCCTCGTCGATCGGGGCGTACGTCGAGAGCCCCTCGGCGCCGCGCATCACGTTGATCGCGTTGACGTAGAACTCCCCCGCGACCCGGGCGGTCTGCTTGTCCTTGCCGTAGGAGAACATCCCGACGCCCGGGCACCAGCACGACCAGGGGTCGGCGCCGCGGATCGCCGGGGAGTCCGGCGTCGCGTTGCGGTCGTAGTAGCCCTGGTAGTCGTCGCGGTAGGGCTGGTGCAGCTCCTTGAGCCGCGCGATCGGTCTCCTCGACGCTCGCCGAAGCGGGCAGGTCGAGCACCAGCGGCTTGACCTTGGTGCGCAGGAAGTGGTCCGGGCAGGACGTGCCGAGGGCGGCCAGCCGTGGGTGCTCGCCGGCAGCCAGGAAGTCCAGGACCACCTCCGAGTCGGTGTAGTGCCCGACCATCGGGCGGTCGGTGGAGGCGATGCCGCGGATGGTCGCGGCGATCGCGGCGGCCTTGGCGTGCCGCTCGGTCACGGGCAGGGCGGCGTACCCCTCCAGCGGCGGCCCGAAGGGCTCCGGTCGCGAGTTCGCGGTGATGTACTCGGCCGCGGTGTCGATGATCTGCAGCGAGCTCGCCTCGCACTCGGCGCTGGTCTCGCCCCACGCCGTGACGCCGTGACCGCCGAGGATGCAGCCGATCGCCTCCGGGTTGGCGGCCTTGATCGCGGCGATGTCGAGCCCGAGCTGGAAGCCGGGGCGTCGCCAGGGGACCCAGACCACGGTGTCGCCGAAGATCTTGCGGGTCAGCTCCTCGCCGTCGGCCGCGGTCGCGATCGCGATCCCGGAGTCGGGGTGCAGGTGGTCGACGTGCGGGGCGTCGACCAGCCCGTGCATCGCGGTGTCGATCGAGGGCGCCGCACCCCCCTTGCCGTGCAGGCAGTAGTCGAAGGCGGCCACCATCTCGTCCTCGCGCTCGACGCCCGGGTAGACCTCGACGAGGGCCCGCATGCGGTCCAGGCGCAGCGCGGCCAGACCCGACTCCTTCAGGGTCCCGAGGTCACCGCCGGAGCCCTTGACCCAGACCAGCTCGACCGGCTCGTTGGTCACCGGGTCGGTCTCGCTGGCCTTCGCCGAGGTGTTGCCACCGGCGTAGTTGGTGTTCTTCGGGTCGGATCCGAGCCGGTTGGATCGCTCGATCAGCTCGGTCACGGTGGGGTTGGTCACGTCGGTCTTCCGTTTCTCGTCGGTGGTCTCTGGGGGGGTGCGGGTCAGGTCCAGGCGGACTGGGTGCCGCCGACCCGGTCGGCCTCGATCCGCTCCTGGTAGCCGCTGGCCAGGTAGGCGCGCATCGGGTCGGCCGGCAGGCCGTGGTCCTCGCGCCAGCCGGCCAGGTCGCGGCGTACGTCGGTGGAGAAGGCGTCCATGAAGATCTCGTTGGCCAGCAGCACGTCACCGGCCACCCGCGCCTGCTCGAGGGCCTCGGTGTCGACCAGCAGTGCCCGGGCGGTCATCTCCTGCACGTTGAGCACCGAGCGGATCTGGCCCGGGATCTTGGCCTCGATGTTGTGGCACTGGTCGAGCATCAGCGCCACCTGGTTGGGGGTGCCGTCGGGCCGGGGCCGTAGCCACCGCCGCGGATCACCTCGACCATGATCCGGAAGAGCTGGAACGGGTCGGCCGCTCCCACGATCAGGTCGTCGTCGGCGTAGAAGCGGCTGTTGAAGTCGAAGGAGCCGAGCTTGCCGAGGCGCAGCAGCTGCATCACGATGAACTCGATGTTGGTGCCCGGCGCGTGGTGACCGGTGTCCAGGCAGACCACGGCCCGCTCCCCCAGCGCGCTGACCTGGGCGTACGACGTGCCCCAGTCGGGCACATCGGTGTGGTAGAACGCCGGCTCGAAGAACTTGTACTCCAGCACCAGCCGCTGGTCCGCACCGATCTGGGCGTAGATCTCGCCGAGCCCCTCCGCCAGCCAGTCCTGGCGAGCGCGCATGTCGCCCTGGCCGGGATAGTTGGTGCCGTCGGCCAGCCAGATCTTCAGGTCGCGCGAGCCGGTCCGGCCCATCACGTCGATGCAGTCGAGGTTGTGCTGCACGGCCTTGCGACGCACGGCGGGATCGGCGTTGGTCAGGCTGCCGAGCTTGTAGTGCTCGTCCTGGAAGGTGTTGGAGTTGATCGTGCCCAGGGTGACGCCGAGGTCCTCGGCGTACGCACGCAGGGCGGCGTAGTCGGTCACGTCCCAGGGGATGTGCAGCGCGACCGACGGGGCCAGGCCCGTGAACGCGTGCACCTGGGCGGCGTCGGCGACCTTCTCCTCGACCGTGCGCGGGGTGCCCGGTGAGCCGAAGACCTTGAACCGGGTGCCCGAGTTGCCGTAGGCCCACGAGGGCACCTCGAGCGCGAGCGCCTCGAGCGCTCCGGCGACCTGTGCGAACTGCGTCATCTCACATCTTCCTCTGGTCGGGCTTGTTCGTGGGTGGGTCCCGGGTCGAGCTGGTCCTCCAGGTGGAAGATCTCGCGCAACCGCAGGAACCCGGTGTCGGGTCGCGCCTCGGGACCGAGGTCGACGAAGAACCCGGCCATCTCGCCCTGCCACCGGGCGTTGACCTCGCTCGCCTCCATCCCGTCGAGGGCCGCCTGCAGGTCAAGGGTCTCGAAGTAGCCGACCAGCAGACCGTCGTCGCCGACGAACAGCGAGTAGTTGTGCCAGCCGGTCCCGCCCAGCGCTCGCAGCATGTCCGGCCAGACCGCCGCGTGCCGCTCGGCGTACTCCTCGAGCCGGTCCGGCCGGACCTGGAGGACGAAGCACACACGTTCCACGGTCGCCTCCCTCAGGTCTCGGCCGGGCACGCGGACCGGGGTGCGTCCCCGGTCCGCGTCCGGATCAGAAGTTGAACTTGTCGATGTTGGACTTGTTGAACTTGAACGGGTCGCCCAGCACCACGGTGGCGTCGGCGCCGACCTTGAACTTGCCGAGCTTGCCGGCCTTGAAGGTGTCGCCGTCCTTGCCGGTGATCTCCTTGGTGACCAGCGCGTGCGCGGCGTACGCCGCCAGGTAGCCGAGGTCCGCCGGGTTCCAGAGCGCGAACTCGGTGACGGTGCCGTCCTTGACGTACTTGCGCATCTGGTTCGGCGTCCCCAGCCCGGTCAGCGCGACCTTGCCCTTGCTGCTGGAGGTGGACAGGTAGCGAGCCGCAGCGGCGATGCCGACGGTGGTCGGCGAGATGATCCCCTTCAGCTTCGGGTGCTTCTGCAGCAGGGCCGCGGTCTTGTCGAAGGAGGTCTGGTCGTCGTCGTTGCCGTAGACGGTGTCGACCAGCTTGATGTTCGGGTGGTCGGCGGCGAGCTCCTTCTTCATGATCGCGATCCAGGTGTTCTGGTTCGTCGCGTTGGCGGCGGCGGAGAGGACCGCGATCTCGCCGGAGTCACCGATCTGGTCGGCGATCATGTCGACCTGGACGCTGGCGATGCCGTCGGAGCTGGCCTGGTTGATGAACATGTCGCGGCACGTCGGGTCGGTGTCGGAGTCGAAGGTGACGACCTTGGTGCCGGCCTTCTGGGCGTTGCCGACCGAGTCGCACAGCGCCTTCGGGTCGTTGGCGCTCATCACGATCGCGCTGGTGTGCTTCTGCGCGGCGGTGTCGATGTACTGAGCCTGGGCGTCCGGACTGGCGTCCTGCGGACCGACCTGGGAGTAGGTGCCCCCGAACGCCTTGACCGCGGACGCGCCACCCTTGTCGCTGGTGTCGAAGTACGGGTTCCCCAGGTTCTTGGGGATGAAGGTGACGGTCTCCTTCGCGGCGCTGCCGCCACCGGATCCCGAGCTGTCCCCGGCTCCCTTGCCACAGCCGGTCACGGCCAGGGCGATCACTACGGCGCCGGCCGCCAGGCCGAGCACCTTCTTGTTCGCGAGCGTCATCGTGCTTCCCTCTCGTTGGATCCAACGCCGGATGGCGCGTTCTGCGGGTCCGGCTGGAGCCGACCCCGGTTGTGGCGCCTGGCAGCGGCGTCGGAGACCCACGCCAGGACACTGGTGGAGACCACCGAGGCCACGAGAAGCAGCCCGATGATGATGTTGATGACGTTGACCGTCACCCCGAGCAGGCGCAGTGCGCTGGAGAGCACACCGATCAGCAGCACGCCGGCGAGCACCCCGTGCAGGCGACCGCGTCCACCGAAGATGGACACCCCACCGAGCAGCACCGCGGCGATCACCTGGAGCTCCAGGCCCGTGGCGTTGTCGCCTCGCGAGCTGGAGAAGCGCAGCGTGAAGTAGATCCCCGCGAAGGCCGAGACCAGCGCGGTGAGCAGGAACAGCACGAACTTGGTGCGCGCCACGGCGACGCCGGTGAACTGCGCCGCCTCCGCGTTGAGGCCGATCTCGTAGACCCCTCGCCCGAAGCCGGAGAACTGCAGGAGCAGGGTGAAGCCGATCGCGAGCACGACGATCGGGACCACGACCAGCGGGACGCCGGTCGAGCCGATCTCGGACTGGGCCAGCGAGGTCCAGCGGTCCGGGAAGTCCGTGATCGCCGTCGTGCCCAGCACTCCGACCGCGATGCCGCGGAAGAGCGCCAGGGTGCCGATGGTGACCGCCAGCGAGGGCAGTCCGACGTAGGCCACGAGGAAGCCGTTGAGGGCGCCGCAGAGCACCCCGACCACCAGGGCCACGACGGCGGCCGCGGGCACGGACCACCCGTGGTCGACCAGGGTGCCCAGCATGACGCTGCTCAGGCCGACCACGCTGGCCACGGACAGGTCGATCTCGCCGGTGACGATCACCAGGGCCATCGGCAGCGCGATCAGCAGGATCGGCGCGGTGTCGAGGAACAGGTAGGTCAGGGTCAGCTGGGTGCCGAAGTAGAGCACGCCGTTGATCGCCCACACGATCACCACGACCAGGAGCGCGATCACGGCGGCCTCCCGGGTCAGCAGCAGGCGCCACCACAGCGGTCGGCTGTACGCCGGGTAGCTCCGCGAGCTCTCCGCCGGGGTGAGGGTGTCGGCACTCATGCGAGCGCTCCTTCGTCGTCACGCGCCGCGATCAGCGCTCGGGCCCGGCGGGCGGCCAGGAAGCGGTCGAGCACGATGGCGGCCAGGATCAGCGCACCGACCAGCGCCTGCTGCCAGAAGTCGGGGATCCCGACGATCGGCAGCGCCCGGTTGATCGTGACCAGCAGCACGGCACCGATGGCGGCGCCCCAGACCGTGCCGCTGCCCCCGAAGATGGCCACGCCGCCGATCACCACGGCGGCGACCGCCTGCAGCTCGATCCCCGTGCCGGCGCCCGAGCTGACCGTGCCGTAGCGCGCGGCGTACACCACCCCGGCCAGGCCGGCCAGTGCTCCGCTGAGCACGAACGCCCCGATCACGCGGCGGCGCACGGGCAGCCCGTACAGGACGGCGGCGTCGGGGTCGGAGCCGATCGCGTAGAGCTCCCGGCCGCCGCGGGCGGTGTGCAGGTAGTAGCCGACCGCTGCCAGCACGACGACGGCGAGCAGGAACAGCACCGGGATCGAGGCCACGGTCCTGGTGCCCAGCGAACCGAAGGAGTCGGGCATGTCGGAGGCGTTGATCCGGTTGCTGCCGGCCCAGGTGAGCACGACCCCGCGGTAGATGTAGAGCGTGCCGAGCGTGATCACCAGCGCCGGCACCTTGCCGAAGCCGACCAGCAGACCGTTGACAAGTCCGAGCACCGCACCGGCGACCAGACCGGCCAGCACGACCACGACGATCGGGATGCCCGGGTTGTCGATGAACAGCCGCCCGGTCAGGTACGCCGTGAGCCCGAGCACCGAGCCCACGGAGAGGTCGACGTTGCGGGTGATCACCACCACCGACTGGCCGATCGCGAGGAGGAGCAGGATCGAGGGGGTCAGCAGCAGGTCGCGCCAGCTGGTGGCCTGGAAGAGGAAGCTCGGGCTCTTGATCGTGGCGACGGCGATCACCAGCAGCAGGACCAGCGCGATCGAGGCCTCGCGGGAGCGGAGCACGGTCGCGGCGAACCGGTCGCCGGTGCTCGCCCGGCTGGGTGCGGCCGGAGTCCCGGCTGGCGCCGGGCGTCGCGGTCGGGCTGGTGTTCACGGCGGACTCCTCGGCCTTGGCGGAGCGGCGGGTCTCGATCACGACACGGCCTCCTCATGGCTGCGGGTGGCGGCCCGCATCACGTTCTCGGCGGTGGCCTCGTCGGCCGAGATGTCGGCGGTGATCCGGCCCTCGCAGACGACCAGCACCCGGTCGGCCATGCCGAGCACCTCGGGCAGCTCGGAGGAGATCATCAAGATCGCCAGCCCCTCGCCGGCGAGCTCGGAGAGCAGCCGGTGCACCTCGGACTTGGTCCCGACGTCGATGCCGCGGGTCGGCTCGTCGATGATCAGCAGGCTGGGCTCGGTGGCCAGCCACTTCGCGATGACCACCTTCTGCTGGTTGCCACCGCTCATCGTGGCGGCGCTCATGTCCAGGGCGCTGGTCTTGACCTCCAGCATCTCGGCCCAGGGCGCGCTCGCACGGTTCTCCGAGCGGTGGGTGAGCAGCCCCGCCCGGCTGAGCTTGGTGCGGATGACACCGGCGATGTTGCCCGCGACCGACGACTCGGTCACCAACCCCTGCTTGCGCCGGTCCTCGGGCACGAAGGCCATGCCGGCGCGGATCGCCGCGCGGGGGTTGCGTGGCGGCACCGCGGACCGGTTGAGCGTGACGGTGCCCTCGGTGTAGGGGTCGACGCCGAAGACGGCGCGGGCGATCTCGCTGCGACCGGCACCGACCAGTCCGGCGAGCCCGACGATCTCACCGGCCCGCACCTCGAAGCTGACGTCGTGGAAGGTCCCGGGGCTGCCCAGGTGGGACACCTGGAGCACCGGCTCGCCGATCGTCGCCGACACCTTGGGGAACAGGTTGCCGACCTCACGACCGACCATCAGGGCGACCATCTCCTCGACGTCGGTCTCGGCCACCGGCCGCGTGTCGACGTACTCCCCGTCCCGCAGCACGGTGACGGTGTCGCACAGGTCGAACACCTCGTCGAAGCGGTGCGAGATGAACACCAGGGCGCGGCCCTCGTCACGCAGCCGTCGGGCGACGGTGAACAGCCGCTCGACCTCGACGCCGCTCAGGGCCGCGGTCGGCTCGTCCATGATCAGCACCCGGGCGTCGAGGGAGATCGCCTTGGCGATCTCGATGATCTGCTGGTCGGCGATCGAGAGACCCAGCGCCGGGCGGCGCGGATCGATCGCGACGCCGAGCCCGTCGAAGAGCCGCTCGGCCTCGGCGTACATCGCCGCCCGGTCGATCCGTCGGCCGCTGCGCAGCGGCTGGCGGCCCATGAAGATGTTCTCGGTCACCGACAGGTCGGGGAACAGCGTGGGCTCCTGATAGATCACCGCGACACCGGCCGCCTTCGACTCCGCCGTCGAGGCGAAGTCCACGGATCGCCCGTCGAGCAGCAGGTCACCGCCGTCGCGGCGGTGCACGCCGGCCACGACCTTGACCAGGGTCGACTTGCCGGCGCCGTTCTCTCCGACCAGGGCGTGGATGGAGCCGGCCTCGACCCGCAGCGAACCGGAGCGCAGGGCGACGACCGACCCGAAGGACTTGGCCACCCCGCGCAGCTCGAGCGCGGCGGCGTCTCGATTCACGTGCCACTCCTTTTGAAAGGTTTCAATCTGGTGTCGTGAAACTAGGTGACGACCCTCACACCTGTCAAGCGCCTCGGCCGAACGTGTGGTCCGCCGGACGCTGGAGCACGGCGGCGGCTACTGTTCATCACGTTTCAATATCACGGCGCGACGAGAGGCGGCGGCGATGCACGAACCGGACCCACGTGCACTGCGCACGGCGTCGGTCAAGGACGTCGCCGCGGCGGCGGCCGTCTCGCTCGGCACCGTCTCCAACGTGCTCAACCGACCCGAACGGGTGGCCGCCTCGACCCGCGAACGGGTCGAGCGGGCGATGGCCGACCTGGGCTTCGTGCGCAACGAGTTCGCCCGCCAGCTCCGGATGGGCACCAGCGACACCATCGCCTACGTGATGCTCGATGCTCGCAACCCGTTCTTCACCGACGTCGCCCAGGGCATCGAGCTGGGTGCGGAGCGGGCCGACGTCTCCGTCGTCATCTGCAACAGCAACAGCCGGCCCGTCCGCGAGCGGGCGCACCTGGACCACCTGATGCGCCAGCGCGTCCAGGGCGTCCTGATCACGCCCATCGACCCCGACGACGCGCTCCTCGACGAGGTGGCGGCCCGCGGGGTCCCGATCGTGGTGGTCGACCGGATCCGCTCCGGCGACCGGTTCTGCTCCGTGGCGGTGGACGACCACCTGGGGGGTCGGATCGCGGTGGAGCACCTGGTCGACCGGGGGCACGACCGGGTGGCCTACGTCGGCGGGCCCCGCAGCCTGGGCCAGGTGCGTGACCGCTGGGCCGGGGCGCAGCAGGCCTGGGCGGGCGCCGGGCTGGACGCCGACCGCCTCGTCGCCTTCGCCACCGACGAGCTCAGCGTCGCCGCGGGGCGGGCGGCCGGCCAGCGCCTGTCCGGGCTGCCGTCGGCGCGTCGCCCGACGGCAGCCTTCTGCGCCAACGACCTGGTCGCGCTGGGCCTGCTCCAGCACGCGGTCGGCAGCGGGCTGCGGGTGCCCGAGGACCTGGCGATCGTCGGCTACGACGACATCGACTTCGCGGGGGCCGCGGCCGTGCCGCTCACCTCGGTGCGCCAGCCGCGCCTCGAGCTCGGCCGCACCGCCGCCGACCTGCTGCTCGACGAGGCCGGCAACCCCGAGCACGAGCACCGGCAGGTGGTCTTCACCCCGGAGCTGATCGCCCGGGCCTCGACCCTGGGCTGAGTCCGGCGTGCCGACTCACAGTCCGACGCTGCCCTGCATGATGCCTCCGTCGACGAACACCGTGGTCGAGGTCATGTAGCCGGCCTTGCCGGAGGCGAGGAAGACCACCACGTCGGCGATGTCGGAAGGCTCGGCCATCCGACCCAGCGGGATGGCGGCCTGCAGCTTCTCCAGCTTGTCCTGGTCGGACTTGGTCGAGGCGTTGATCGGGGTGTCGACCGCACCGGGGGCGATGTTCACCATCCGGATGCCGTGCTCACCGAGCTCGACCCCCGCCGTACGCGTCAGCATGCGTTCGCCGCCCTTGGACACGCAGTAGGCGATGTTGCCGGGCATCGGCCAGTCCTCGTGCACGGAGGAGATGTTCAGGATCAGGCCGCCGCCGCCCTGGGCGATGAACTGCTTGGCGGCCGCCTGGGCGCCGAAGAAGGCGCCCTTCAGGTTGATCCCCAGCACCTTGTCGTAGTCCTCCTCGGTGGTCTCCAGGAGCGACGTGCGGGTCTCGATCCCGGCGTTGCTCACCAGCACGTCGAGGCGGCCGTAGGTGTCGACCGCCTTGGCCACCATCGCGTGCAGGTCCGCGGACTTCGACACGTCGGCCTTCACCCCGACGGCCCTGCCACCCGCCTGCTCGATCTTCTCGACCAGCTCGGTGGTCTCGTCGGGGTGGGCGACGTAGTCGATGACGACGTTCGCGCCCTCCGCGGCGGCGGCCAGTGCGATCGCCTCCCCGATGCCGCTGTTGGCTCCGGTCACCACGATCGTCTTGTCGTCGAGCAGCACTGGTCCACGTCCTCTCGTCGGTTGTCGAGTGTTCCAACCTAGCCCCGGGGTGGCGGTGCCGACGCCCTCAGCGGCGCCGGAAGAGGTGTCGTCGATCATCGGCCCTCGGGGTCGACGCCGGTTCGAGGTCGGCGCTCGCCATCTGGGCGCGCTCGAGGGCGGCGTGCAGGTCGTCGCACGCCCGACGCGCGGCGGCGAGCGAGTCGACGCTCACCGCGACCGCCGCGCCCGGCTCACCGGCGAACGGGCCTTGCTCCGCGACCAGCGCACCGCGCTGATCCTGCTCGGCCCACCAGCCGGAGAGCTCACCGAGGCTCCGGTCCAGGCGGGCGCTGAGCTCGACCAGCGCACCGGTGCGCCAGTAGGCCTCGGCCGGACCGTCAGGACGGTCAGCAGAACGGTCGTCGGGGAATCGGTCAGTCAAGGACCGGGCTCTCGACACGCTCATCGCACGCCCACCTCGTCCCGCCCGGGCTCGGGCCGCTCGTACGCCGTGCGCGTACGTCGCGAGGCGAGCACCAGCGCCTGGCAGCCGAAGCCGATCCAGGCGAGATTCATGAAGGCGCTCGGCAGGGCGCCGTGGTGCAGTGCGGCGACGGCGAGCATGGCCGCCGCCACGATGTTGGTTCCCTGGAACACCGCGGATTCCGGGGCGACACGACCTCGCGACACGAGCGCGTAGGCGACGATGCCCAGCACGCCTCCTACCCAGCCGGCGAGGTCCAGAGCGGTTGACACCTTGAGTTCCTTTCACACGTGCGAGCTTGTTGCGGCCCCGGACCGGAGCTGCTCCACCAGTGTGAGCGGGTGTAACCATGCGCGTCCAGTGACGAAAACTGAACTGACAGTTTATGATTTACGCATGGAACTGGGACTGCGACGACTCCGGCTGCTGCGGGAGGTCGCCCAGCACGGCGGCGTCACCGCGGCGGCCCGCGCGACGCACTACTCCGCCTCCGGGATCTCCCAGCAGATCGCCGCACTGGAGCAGGAGGTCGGGGCCCCGCTGCTCGAGCGGCAGGGGCGCGGCGTACGCCTCACCTCGGTCGGTGCCGTGCTCGTCGAGCACGCCGAGATCCTGCTCGATGCGGAGAGTGCAGCGCGTACGGCCGTCGAGCAGGCCCGCGACACGCGCGCGGTCGACCTGACCGTCGGCGTGTTCAGCACGGTCGCAGCAGGCCTGGTCCCCCACATCGCGCGCGACCTCGCGGTCCGAGACTCGCGGATCCAGCTGCGCACCCGTGAGATCGACGTCGAGACCGCCGTGCTCGACCTGCGCCACGGCCACCTCGACATCGCCTTCCTGATCGACTACCCCGAAGCCCGAGAGCCGTGGCCGGCCAGCCTGACCGTGGTCCCGTGCGGCCTCGACCGACTGCACCTGGTCACTCCCGCGGGCCGCTTCGAGCGCACGACCGTGGCGCTGGCCGACCTTGCCGACGAGCCGTGGGTGCTGTCCGGCACGCACACCTACTACGGGCGCGCGGTACGCGCGGCCTGCCGGGAGAACGGCTTCGAGATCCGGATCACCCATGAGGTCGACGAGCAGGCAACCGCGCTCGCGATGGTGGCCGCGGGCCTCGGGATCAGCCTGATGACCGACCTCGGCCGCGCCTTCCTGCCCAGTGGTGTCGACGTCCTCGAGCTCGAGCGCCCGCTGCACCGCCAGCTCCTCCTCGCCTACGACGCCACCGCCGCCGAGCGCCCCGCCGTCCGCGTGTTCCGGGCCAGCGCACTGCGGGCCGCCGCGGTGGCCGCCCACCCGAGCCGGTCGCGACGCCGCGGCTGAGCCTCGGATCCAAAGCCGAGTCGTGTGACCGGTCGCGATCGTCCGGTCGATTCGCGGCCCGGCCCGAAGTCGCCTCACCGAGACTGACACCCCAAGGAGAGCGCGCGCTTAGACTTCCCATGCCGGTCTGCGCACTCACCAGCGCGGACCGTCGGCGTGCGGCGGGTTCTCCCGAACAGATCCGCACGTCCCGGGCCCCTAGCTCAATCGGCAGAGCAGCGGACTTTTAATCCGCGGGTTCAGGGTTCGATCCCCTGGGGGCCCACCAAGCGCCGGCACGTCGTACAGACTTGGACGATGACCACCGTGAGCCGGACCTTCATCGTCAAGCCCTCCCCCGACGTCGTCATCGACTACCTCAAGGATTTCTCGCACGCCGAGGCCTGGGACCCCGGTACCGAGTCGTGCTCGCGCAACGACAGCGGCCCGGTCCGGGTCGGCAGCACCTGGGCCAACGTCTCGAAGATCGCCGGCGTCTCCACCGAGCTCACCTACGAGCTGACCGAGCTCACCGGCGGCAAGATCGTGTTCGTCGGCACCAACGACACCGCCACCTCGACCGACTCGATCTCCGTGTCCACCCACGCCGACGGCACCGAGATCACCTACGAGGCCGAGATCGTGATGGACGGAGCCGCGAAGCTGGCTGCCCCCGTGATGAAGGTGATCTTCGAGAAGGTCGGCAACGACACCGAGGACGACCTGGTCCGGGTGCTGAACGACCTGTAGGCAGTGGCGGTGACTGTTGGTCGAGCAGGTGCTCCGGCAACCGACGTCGAGCCCCGCCGGTACCCCGGTGGTCGAGCAGCGAGCGCTGGCGAGCGCGTCGAGACCCCAGCAGGTGAGGACCCGCTCCGGTCTCGACGTCAGGCGCTCAGGGCGCCTTGCTCGACCAACGGAAATCCGCGTTGAACAACAATCCACAGTCCTTTCCACACCGCTAGACCACCTAGCATTCCGGTCCGAAAGTGTCGGTGGGGCCAGGAACAATCATTTCCATGAGCACGGGAATCCACGAAGCTGCACCCGATGACGGCATTCGTCGCCGGCCTGCATTCCGCGCTCGACGGCGTTGCCACCACACCGGCCTGGTCCATGCAGCCGTCCGACCTCGCCGTGGCGCTCATCGCGCTGCACCGCGAGCAGGCCCGCCTGGTCGAGCTCGAGCTCAGGTTGGTCCGCCAAGCCACCGCCGACGGGGTCGGCTCCGAAATCGGTGCCACCGACACCAAAGCCTGGTGGGCCAACACCACCCGTCAGACCCGACGCGACGTCCACCGGCGGATGCACCTCGCGACCGCGCTCGAGGACCGACCGGTGCTCCGCGACGCATTGGCTGTCGGCGCTCTCGCCGAGGACCAGGCGACCGTGATCGTGCGTGCCCTCGAGTCACTCCCTGCCGACGTCGAGGCCGATGTGAAGGAGCTGGCCGAGAAGGAGCTCGTCCGGTTGGCCGGGTTCCACGACGCCCACGATCTGACCCGCCTGGGCAAACGGATCCTCGACGTCGTCGCCCCCGAGATCGGCGAGGCCCAGCTGGCCAAGACCCTCGAGGACGAGGAAGAAGCCGCCCACCAAGCGTGCCGCCTGGTGATGCGCGACGACGGCCACGGCCAGTGCCGGGGATCGTTCGTCCTGCCCTCGGCCGAAGCAGCCATGCTCCGCAAGAACCTCGACGCCCTCGCCGCCCCCAAGCACCAGGCGTCAGCTGGTGGTCGAGCAGGGAGCGCCAGCGACCACGTCGAGACCCGCCCACTCGCCCAACGACTCGGGGCGGCGTTCTGCGAATACATCCGCCGCTACCCCACCGACCGGACCCCGAACGCCGGCGGCGTCTCCGCCCAGGTGGTCGTCACGATGACGATGGACGACTTCACCGCCGAGACCGACACCCCCACCATGTTCGACACCGGCCACCCGGTCAGCGCCGCCCACGCCCGGACGATGGCCTGCGAGGCCGGCATCGTGCCCGTCGTCCTCGACGGACAAGGCCAGCCCCTCGACGTCGGACGCGCCAAGCGCTTCCACACCTCAGCCCAGAGGGTCGCCATCGCGATCAGGGACCGGACCTGCACCGCCGAAGGGTGCGACTGGCCCCCAGGAATGTGCCACGTCCACCACAACGATCCCTGGAGCCAGGGCGGAGCAACATCAGTCACCAAGGGTCGACTGCTTTGTCCCAGACACCACGCGATGGCCCACCAGAAGAAATACACCATGATGACGACCAAGAACGGCCGCGTCATCTTCTCGCGCACCTGAGCCCGACGAGATCCGGCACAGGTGCAGTGCCTCCGGCCCCGCGCCCGAGGTGCCAGGCCGACTGAAGGGTGTAGAACCGTCAGCGGTCCACCGCACGAGTTACCGAGGGAAGGTCGAACCCACTCATGGCACGACGCGAGGACGTGATGTTCGAGTCCAGCGACGGGATCGAGCTGCACGGATGGCACTACCCCACCGCCGGTCCCGGGGAGCCGCCTTCCGCGGGCTCGCCCGTGGTGGTGCTGAGCCACGGCTACGGGGCGGTCAAGGAGATGTACCTCGACACGATCGCCGAGCACTTCTCCGAGAGGGGGCTGGCGTGCCTGGTCTACGACCACCGGGGCCTGGGGGCCAGTGGTGGGGCGGTCCGTCAGGAGCTCGACCCCCAGCTGCAGATCAGTGACACCCGCGACGCCATCACCTTCGCCCGCACCCTGCCCGGGGTGGATCGGGGCCAGGTGGGGCTGTGGGGCAGCTCGTTCTCCGGAGGGCACGCGCTCGTCGTCGCCGCCACCGACCGCCGCGTCGGGGCAGTGGTGGCCCAGGTGCCGACGATCAGCGGGCAGCGGAACACGAAGCGACGCTTCGCCGGGGATGCCGCCTTCGAGCAGCAGCGACGCCTGGCGGCCGACCGGGACGCGCGGATGCGGGGGGAACCGCCACAGATGTTCCCGATCGTCGCCGGCTGGGAGCCGGTGCCGTCGCAGAACGACGCTCCTCCCGTCCCCGCCGGCAACGACCAGCTGGCCTGGATGTCCACCATGGGGTCCGACCGGACCCACGCCTGGCGCAACGAGCTGACCCTGCGATCGACGGAGCTGTACTCCGCCTACGAGCCCGGTGTCCACATCGGCGACATCAGCCCGACGCCGCTGCTGGTGATCTGCGCGGCGCAGGACACCGTCGTCAACACCGACGAGGTCCTGGAGGCGTACAACCGCGCCCACGAACCGAAGCAGCTGGTCCTGCGCCCGGGCGGCCACTTCGACGTCTACGGAATCCTCCTCCGCGAGCTGGCCGAGCTCGCCTGCGACCACTTCCTGGAGCACCTCGTCGCGACCTGAGGCCGGCCGTCCTCCCTCAGCCCGGGCCGCAGCCCATCCCCACTTCCCCGCACGCTCCCGACCACTGATCCGCTCGCCCCCACCCGCCTCGGCAGAGCAGATCAATGGTGGGACAGTGGACAGATGAGTGCGGAAGGGACGAGGGCCGACGTAGTCGTCGTCGGCGCAGGCGTGACCGGTCTGACCGCCGCCTGGCGGTTGCACCAGCAGGGCCTCGACGTGGTGGTGCTGGAGGCCCGCGACCGCGTCGGGGGACGGCTGCTGACCGAGGTGGTCGACGGCGTACGCCTGGAGATCGGCGGCCAGTGGGTCTCCCCGGACCAGACGGCGCTGCTGGCGATGATCGACGAGCTCGGGCTGGAGACGTACGCCCGGCACCGTGCGGGCTCCTCGGTCTACATCGGGCGCGACGGAGTACGCCGGACGTTCGAGGGCGAGGCCTTCCCGGTGTCGGCGACCACCACCAGCGAGGTGGACCGGCTGACGGTCGAGCTGGACCGGCTGGCCAAGGAGATGGACCCCTGGCTGCCGTGGGAGCACCCCGACGCGGACGCGCTGGACCGGGTCTCGTTCGCGGACTGGCTGGGCGCGCAGACCGACGACGCCGAGGCGCGCGACAACATCGGGCTCTACCTCGGCCCGGCGATGCTGACCAAGCCGACGCACACCTTCTCGGCCCTGACCGCAGTGCTGATGGCGGCCAGTGCCGGCGGCTTCAGCAGCCTGGTCGACGCCGACTTCATCCTCGACCGACGCGTCGCCGGTGGTCTGGCGAGCGTGCCGCTGCGCCTGGCCGAGCTGCTCGGCGAGCGGGTGCACGTCGGCTCCCCCGTCACCGAGATCGACTGGTCCGACGACGGCGCCCGGGTGAGCACCGCCGAGCAGACCTTCGCGGCGCGCGACGTGCTGGTCGCCGTACCGCCCACCCTGCGCACCCGCATCGGCTTCGCGCCGAACCTGCCGGTGATGCAGCAGCAGCTGGTGCAGCACCAGTCCTTCGGCCTGGTGATCAAGCTGCACCTCACCTACGACCGGCCGTTCTGGCGCGACGCCGGACTGTCCGGCACCGCCTTCAGCCCCTACTCGGTCGTTCACGAGGCCTACGACAACACCAACGAGGACCTCACCGAGGACCAGCAGGGCACCCTGGTCGGCTTCTGCTCCGACGAGGACGCCGACCGGCTGCTCGAGCTCGACCCCGACGCCCGCCGGGCAGAGGTGCTCGCGGCGATGGCGGCGTACTACGGCGACCAGGCCCTGCACCCGAACGGCTACTACGAGAGCCCGTGGATGTACGACGAGTGGACCGCCGGCGCCTACGCCACCAGCTTCGACATCGGCTCACTCACCCGCTACGGACGACACCTGCGCGAGCACGTCGGCCCGGTGGCCTTCGCCAGCAGCGACGTCGCCGGCCTCGGCTTCCAGCACGTGGACGGCGCCATCCGCGTGGCGGAGGACTACGCGCGAGGCGTCACCGGCCGTTAGGGCCGTCCGACAACGAGCGCTCGAGGCGATCGAGTCTTCCTCCGCGTCTGGTGCGTCCATCATGCAGCGGGCTCCGCGCCCACCTGGTGGTCGCAGGAGCCGACGTAGCACCTGGACTCCGCCGAAGGTTCGTGTCAGGGCGCGACGGGATAGTGGCTACGGATGGCGATGCGGTTCCAGGCATTCATCGCGATCGCGAGCCAGCTGATCGCGGAGACCTGCTCATCGCTGAGTGAGCCGTTGTCCCAGTCGAGGCGCTCGGGGACCGACAGCCGGGTGACTTCCTCTGCAAGAGCCAGCGCGGCCCGCTCTTGGTCGCTGAAGTACTGAGACTCCCACCAAGCTGCGACGACCGCGAGGCGGTCGGTCGTCTCGCCCTTCGCGATCGCGTCACGTGTGTGCATCCGCAGGCAGAATGCGCATCCATTGAGCTGGGACACGCGAATTTTCACCAGATCGCCCAGCGCGGGTTCGAGTCCGGCCCGTACCACCGCTTCGTCGGTCTCCTTGCTCAGGGCGATGACACCCTTGTAGGCGGCGGGGTGCTGCTTGCCGAGGTTGACGGACGCCATGGATCCGATCCTCGCACTGGAGAGGTCTGCCTGGCGACCCTTCACAAGTTCGAGTGCACGCCCACCGGACTCCCGCGGGGGACCTCCGTCTCGTGCTCAGCGCACCTGGTGCCGGCCCTGGCGGGGGCAGACCATGCCGGACGGATCGGTCCCTGCGCCCGGAGGATGGAATCGGTTCTCCATCGAGGTCTCTGACCTGGAGGCAACCGTGGATGCACTGAGCAGAGCCGGTTCCCACTCTCGTCACGGAATCGTCTCCGGCGTCGGCGGATTCTGCTGGACGATCCCTCTGGCAATCCCGTTGAGCACTGAGGTGCGCCGATCACCGATCCCATGCGGTGATCGTCGCCGATATCGTCGCAACCATGGCTACATCCGACTGTGACGTGCCGGTAGGTGCTGGTGGGGCACTCCCTGTCGGGCTGCGGTTCGAGTTGTTCGTCGCTGATGTCGAGGCGTCTGTGCGCTTCTACGAGGCGACGCTCGGGCTCGCGCCGCCCACGAACTGGTCGCCGGGTGACTACATTCCCATGCACGCCGGAGCACTCACGATCGGGATTCAGCCTGACGAGAACCTTTCCGCCGATCATCACTTCAGCCCCACGCGCTTGTCCGCGCCGCGGGGCATCGGCGTTGAGATCGTCATCGAGGTCGACGACATCGATCGGGCCTACGTCCTCGCCCACGCCGAAGCGACTCGTCACCGAGGACAGATCGAGCCGCTGACCGATCGGCCATGGGGCGCCACAGACTTCCGCCTGATCGATCCCGACGGGTATTACGTTCGTGTGACCTCTTCTGCCCGTTGACGGATCTCAACCGGGAATGTTGAGATCCCACTCCTCCAGGATGGTCCAGCATGCGAGGAGCAGTCGCTGCGAGCCAAGACCTGCACTGACGGGCCCCGGCGTAAGCATTCTGTTGCCGGGTAAGGGTGTTCTCCCGCGTTGAACGGTCTGCTCGCCGCAGTGGCTCGGCGAAGCCTTGATCGAGATGGTGATCGAAGACCGCGTCTGCGAATCCCGTGAGGGCTTCGTCGTAGGTGACATCTCGCACGGACTTAGCGCGGGCTTGGAACGCGCTCAACGCGACCATCCGGGACGGGATCGATCGGCCGGCGCCGTGCACGAGCTTGCTGCCAAGCTCGCCGCCGACGCGGCTTCGATCGAGCGGCAGGATGTGTCCCGCTTGCGCGACGCCGGGCTCTGCGACGCCGACATCGCCGATGTCGTCTTCGCTCGCTGTTTCTTCACCGCGGTCCTGGACGGTCTGGGGGCACAGCTGGACTCTCAGATCGCGGATGGGTTTTCGCCGGCTCTGCTTGAGTCCAGGGTCGTAGGCCGACCCGTCGCAGGAGTCCCCTCCCACTGCTCTGGTGCGTGAAGCGAGGTCACCTTCCGCTGCTCACCCAGGTCTAGCCGATCGCGACGGACGCCAGCTCGGCCACGTCGCTGGCCGGGTCGATCAGGACCTTGGCCAGCTGGTGCAGGGTGTCGCGGAACTCCAGCGGGGTGTAGCCGAGGACGAAGCGCAGCTCGAGCTCCTTGTTGATCGCCATCGACGGACGCAGCGCGTCCTCACCCGTGCAGACCCCGACCACCACCCCCCGCGACGCCAGCGGCGCACCGGTGAGGATCGACTCGAGCATCCCGGGCACGCCCGACGCACTCGAACACCACCGGGCGCTTCGGGTCCGCCGCGCCGAGCGAGTCGACCGCGCGGTAGACGTGCGACCAGCCCGGGAGCCGACGCAGCGTGTCCATCGAGTCGACGGCCAGGCTGAGCAGGTCGGGGCGGTGGTGAGGAAGCCGCGGCGACCCGCGGCGGTGTACGGCGAGTCCCCGGTCGGGTCGACCACCACGCCGGCGCCAGCACGCGCTCGGCGTACCCGCCGGGGGCCAGCGGCGAGAGCCAGGTCAGGTGCACCTCGCCGCCCCGACCCCGCACCAGCGGGAACGAGACCACCGGCGTTCCCGCGCGGCCGCGCCCACGCCCGGCCGGTCTCGACCACTCGCCGCGAGCTCGCGGCCCATCGCGACGGTGTTGCCCGAGCTCATGAAATCGTCGTAGGCGAGCTCGCGCAGCACCGCCTCGAGCCCGTCGGGGTCCTGCCTGGCGTGCAGGTCGGAGCCGCAGATGCCGCAACGCTGCACCTGCAGCACCAGCTGTCCCTTCGCCGGCTCGGGCTCGGGGAGGTCGACGACCTCCAGCTCGCCGTGGGCACAGGTGACTGCTCTCATCGCGGGATCGTCCTCACACTCCGCAGAAGCGCCAGGTGATCACCGAGCGGTAGGTCTCGCCGGGGCGCAGCACGCAGGTCGGCGTGCCGGGCCGGTTCGGCGAGTCGGGCGGGACCTGCGGCTCGAGCGCGAGACCGGCGCGCTGCTGCAGCGGGTGCCCGGCGTACGACGTGAGGGAGCCGTCGAGGAAGTTGCCGGTGTAGACCTGCAGGCCGGGCTGGTCGCTGGTCACCTCGAGCCGGAGCCGGCTGCGTGGCGCCACGACCTCGGCGACAAGACGCTCACCGGTGCCGTCGGGCAACAGGTTGTGGTCGATGCCGCCCGAGGCGGCGACGAGCTGCTCGTGGTCGGCGCCCAGCACGTCGGCGATACGCGGTCCGGCCCGCAGGTCGAACGGCGTGCCCTCGGCGGCGGCGTCGTCGCCCAGCGGAATGCTCTCCGCATCCACCGGGGTCCACCGCGACGCGGGCACCCGCAGCCGGTGCTCGAGGATGCTTGCACCCGGCTCATCGCCCTCGAGGCAGAAGTAGCTGTGGTTGGTCAGGTTGACCAGGGTGGGGGCGTCGGTGGTCGCCTCCAGCGCGATCCGCACGGTCTCGCCGGTCACGGCGTACGTCACCCCGGCGTGCACGTGCCCGGGGAAGCCCTGGTCGCCGTCGGGGCTGTCCAGCTCCAGCCGCACGCTCTCGGCGTCATGGTGGCTCACCCGCCACGGGCGACGGTCGAAGCCGTCCGGACCGCCGTGCAGGGAGTTGCCGCGGTCGTGGGCACCGACCTGGTGGGGGGTGCCGTCGAGGACGAAGCGGCCACCCGCGATCCGGTTGGCGTGCCGGCCGACGGTGGCGCCGAGGTACGCCGTCGAGTCGAGGTACTCCCGCGGCGTGCGGTGCCCGAGCAGCACGTTGCGGCGTACGCCGTCGCCGCCCGTGACGAAGAGGCGCTGCGCGGTCGCGCCCTGGTCGAGCACATCCAGCTCGACCCCCTCGGGGGAGCCGATGTGATGGACGGTCATCGGGCGCTCACCCACAGTGCGGTCTGACCGCGCAGGATCAGGTTGTCCTTCCACTCCGGCTCGCGCGCCAGCTCCAGGTGCCGGGCGGCCGCGAGCAGGGTCCCGATCGCGATCCGGCCCTCCAGCCGCGCGAGCGGTGCGCCGAGGCAGAAGTGGATGCCGTGGCCGAAGGTGAGGTGGCGGACGTCGGTGCGGGTGACGTCGAGGCGCCCCGGCTCGTCGAACACCCGCGCATCCCGGTTCGCCGCGGCGATCCCGACCAGCACGGTGTCGCCGGCGGGGACGGTCGTGCCGGCGACGGGCACGTCCTCGAGCGCGGTGCGCGAGGAGAGCTGGACGGGCGGGTCGTAGCGCAGGAACTCCTCCACCGCACCCGCCCCCAGGTCCGGCTCCGCCCGCAGGCGGTCCTGCTGGTCGGGGTGTCGCAGCAGGGCGAGGATCCCGTTGCCGATCAGGTTCACGGTGGTCTCGTGGCCGGCGATCAGCAGCAGGTTGCAGGTGGTGAGCAGCTCGACCTCGCTGAGCCGGTCGCCCTCGTCACGCACGCCGACCAGTGCGGAGAGCAGGTCGTCCTGCGGGTCGCGCCGCTTGACCTCCGCGAGCTCGGCGAAGTAGCCGCCCAGCTCCGTGCGGGCGGTCTCCAGGCGGACCCGCTCGTCCTCGCTGAGCAGGAACTCCGGGTCCAGCCCGCGCGCGACCGCGGCGCTCCAGAGGGTGAACCGCTCCCGGTCGGCGTACGGCACCCCGAGCAGCTCGCAGATCACCGCGATCGGCAACGGCGCCGCGAGCGCGGCGATCAGGTCGACCTCTCCCGGTGCCGCGACGACCTCGCGCACCAGGTCCTCGGCCAGCTCGGCGATCCGCGGCTCGAGGGCGGCCACGGTGCGCGCGGTGAACGCGTGCGAGACGAGCCGCCGAAGCCGGGAGTGGTCGGGCGGGTTCATCCGCAGGAAGGAGCGCCGGTCCGGGACCTTCGCACCGTCGGACCGCAGCGTCCCGGGCTCGGCGTGGCCGAACCGCGGGTCGCGCAGCACCGCCTCGGCGTCGGCGTACCGGGTCACGAACCAGGTGCCGTCGGCGAGCTCGGTCACCGCAGCGCCACGCGACCAGGCCTCGAAGCTCGGGTACGGGTCGGCGCGGTGGGCGGGATCGAAGAGGGTCTCCAGCGTCGGGCCGGGATGAACGCGGTCGAGAGCCACCTCAGCCTCCCTCCGTGGTCTTCGCGATCTCCAGCAGCTGCTCGGTCAGCGAGACCTTCATCCGCGGACGCCCGTGCGGCTCACCGGCGCTGCGCTCGTGCGCGTCGATCGCGGTCCAGCCCGACCACGGCACCAGGTCGGGCTGACGCTCCTCGAGCCACCCGGTCTCGACGGGTACGACGCTCTGCGGCTCCGCGGAGAGCGCGACGCCGGCCCGCAGGTCGTCGGCGAGGTGCGCGACGGTCTCCCGGGCGTCCTTCTTGTTGGTGCCGATCACGCCGCTCGGCCCGCGCTTGATCCACCCCGCGACGTACTCCCGCACACCGTCGGTGACCCGGCCCTCCACGTTGGGCACGACGGCCGCCTCCTCGTCGAAGGGCACCCCCGGCAGGGCCACTCCGCGGTAGCCGACGGCGCGCACGACCAGCCCGGCCTCGAGCTCCTCGCGGTCCCCGGTGTCCTGGGCCCGCACCCGCTCGCCGTCGGAGACCAGCTCGTTGCGACCCGAGCACGATGCCGGTGACCTGGTCCTCGCCGCGGATCTCGACCGGCGAGGTCCGGAAGCGGAGCACGACCCGGCGCACGGCGCGCGGCTGCTCCTGATCCACGTAGTGCTCGAGGGCGTGCAGCATCCGCTTGGTCATCGGCGCCTGGGCGTCGATGTCGATCTCGTGCAGGTCGGCCCCCTCGACCACGATTTCGGCCTCGGTCATCTCGCCGAGCTCGGCCACCTCGGCGGTCGTGAAGGCCGCCTCGACCGGGCCACGGCGTCCGATCACCACGACCTCCTCGACGACGTTGTCGGCGAGGGCCTCCAGCGCGTGCTCGGCGATGTCGGTCGTGGCGAGCGTGCGGCGCGGGGAGGCGAGGATCCGAGCCACGTCGAGCGCGACGTTGCCGTTGCCGATCACCACCGCCCGCTTGACGCCGAGGTCGAACTCGCGGTCGGCGAAGTCGGGATGACCGTTGTACCAGGCCACGAAGTCGAGTGCGCCGACGCTGCCGGGCAGGTCCTCGCCCGGGATCCCGAGCCGCCGCTCGGAGGAGGCGCCGACGGTGTAGAGCACGGCGTCGTACCGCTCGAGCAGGTCCTCGCGGTGGACGTGGGTGCCGAGCTCGACGTTGCCGAAGAACCGGAACCGCTCGTGCTCGGCGGTCTTGTCGAAGGTTGCCGCCACCAGCTTGATCTTCGGGTGGTCCGGTGCGACCCCCGCCCGGACCAGCCCGGTCGGGGTGGCCAGCCGCTCGTACATGTCCACGTGCACGTCGAGGTCGTCGAGGTCCAGCAGCGCCGCCGCGGCGAAGAAGCCGGCCGGACCGGAGCCCACGATCGCCACCGCCCGAGATGTGATCAGCGCCATGCACTCACCCTAAGGTGCGTCCTTCCTCAACCACCGAAGACCACCGCGGGTCGAGAAGGGATCAACGTCGAGACGCCGCCGTGCGTGTGCGACGCCTCGGCGCCATCAGGGCCTGCGTTTGCGACGCCTCGGCCTACGACACGTTTTCCAGCACCACGGCCAGGGCCTGCCCGACGCCGATGCAGATCGCGGCGACACCCCAGCGGTCGCCGGACTCCCTGAGCCGGTGGGCCAGGGTGCCGACGATCCGGGCACCGGATGCGCCGAGCGGGTGCCCGATCGCGATCGCGCCGCCGCGGGCGTTGACGATCTCGGCGTCCGACATGCCGTCCTTGAGCCAGAGGTCGACGCAGGCCAGGGACTGCACCGCGAAGGCCTCGTTGAGCTCGACGGCCGAGACGTCGGCCCAGCTGATGCCGGCTCGGGCGAGCGCCTTGTTGGCCGCCTCGACGGGAGCGACGCCGAAGCGCTGCGGCTCGTTGGCGTGCGTGCCGCGGCCGGCGACCCGCGCGATCGGCGAGAGCCCGATGGTCCCGGCGGCCTCGGCGGAGCCGACCAGCAGCGCGGAGGCACCGTCGTTGAGCGGGGAGGCGTTGCCCGGGGTGATCGTGCCGTTCTTGCGGAAGGCCGGCTTGAGGTTGGCCAGCGTCTCGGGCGTGGAGTCGGCCCGGATCCCCTCGTCGCGGGTGAGGTCGACACCCTCGACCGGCGTCACGAGGTCGTCGTAGAAGCCGTCGTCCCAGGCCTTGGCGGCGAGCTGGTGCGAGCGGGCGGCGAAGGCGTCCTGCCGGTCGCGTCCGATCCCGGTCTCGTCGGCCACCTGCTCGTTGCTCTCGCCGAGCGAGACCGTCCACTCCTCGGGCATGTTCTGGTTCACCAACCGCCAGCCCAGCGTCGTCGAGACCGCCTCGACGTTGCCGGCCGGGAACGCCCGTGCGGGCTTCGGCAGCACCCACGGGGCGCGGGTCATCGACTCGACCCCGCCCGCGACCACCACCGAGGCGTCCCCGGTCTCGACCTGGCGCGAGATCAGCATCAGCGCGTCGAGGCTCGAGCCGCACAGCCGGTTCACCGTGTTGGCCGGCACCGACACGGGCAGCCCGGAGAGCAGCACGGCCATCCGACCGACGTTGCGGTTGTCCTCACCGGCACCGTTGGCGTTGCCCCAGGCGACGTCGTCGATGGCGGCGTGGTCGAGCCCGGGCGCCTTGGCCAGCACGCCCTTGAGCGCGGTCGCGGCGAGGTCGTCGGGGCGGCAGCCGGCCAGCGCACCACCGAACCGGCCGAACGGCGTCCGCGTGGCGCCGTAGATGAAGGCATCAGTCATCGTTGGTCTCCTCCTCGAGCACGCCCTGGGCGATCCGGAACGCGGTGTTGGCTGCGGGCACGCCACAGTAGATGGCGGCCGCGAGCAGGACTTCCTTGATCTCCTCGGTGCTCAGCCCGTTGCGCCGCGCGGCCCGCACGTGCAGGGCGAGCTCCTCGTGGTGGCCGCCGGCCACCAGTGCGGTCAGGGTGATCATCGAGCGACTGCGGCGGTCCAGTCCCGGCCGGGTCCACACGGTGCCCCAGGCGTAGCGGGTGATCAGCTCCTGGAAGTCGCGGGTGAAGTCGGTGGCCGCGCCGATCGAGCGGTTCACGTGCTCGTCACCGAGGACCTCGCGGCGTACGTCGTTGCCCGCGACGTACGCCGGGTCGGCCGGCGCCGGCGGGGGCGGCGACGCCGGCGACTCCGGCGGCGTCGGCTCGGGGACCGGCTCGGGCTCGGGCGGCGCGGGCGCCGCCTCCAGGTCGGCCGGTGGCTGCTCCCCGCGCAGGTGGCCGAGGATCAGGCCGGCCACCTCGACCGGGCGCTCGACCGGGGCCAGGTGGGCGGTACCGGGCAGCACCACCGAGCGTCCGTTGCGCACCCGGGCGGCGATCTCGCCGAGGTTCTCCGGCGGGGTGGCGACGTCGTCGGCCCCGGCCACGGCCAGCACCGGCGTGCGGATCCGGCCCAGCCGGTCGCGGACGTCGAAGCGGGCGAGGGCGTCGCAGGACTCGGCGTACCCGCCGTCGAGCACGCCCGAGAGCGCCCGCAGCAGGCCACCGGCGACGTCGGGCTCGCGGTCCGCGAACCCGGGAGCGAACCAGCGCTCGCCCGATCCCTCGACCACGGCGGGCGTGCCGTTCTCGCGCACCGTCGCCGACCGCTGGGCCCAGTCCAGCGGCTCACCGATCTTGGCTCCCGTGCACAGCAGCACCGCGGCGTCGATCCGGGTAGGGGCGTCGAGCAGCAGCTGCAGCCCGACCGCACCGCCGAGCGAGACCCCCGCGTAGTGGAAGCTCGCACCCGGGCGTCCGCGCTCGGCCAGCATGTCGTCGACGAGGCCGAGGACGGCCGCCGCGAGCTCGTGGATCTCGAACGGCTCGCAGGAGTAGGTGTTGCTCCCGTGACCCGGCAGGTCCCAGGCCAGCAGCTCGTAGTCGGCCGCGAGCGAGCGGCCCGCCGCCGACCACAGGGCCTGGGAGGAGGTGCCCAACGACGGACCCAGCACCAGCAGGGGCAGGTCCGGGGCACCGCCGAGTCGGACGGCGGTCAGGCGGGGCACGGTCATGGCTGATCCTCGATTCGTCGGCGCTCGTGCGTGGTGATCAGGTCGACCAGGCGACCGGCCTCACCGAGATACTGCCCGCTCGGCTCGTGGCCGGCGAGGCCGGCCATGGTGCGCTGCTCCGCGGTGGCCTGCACGCGTACGCCGGCCAGCGTCGCCGCCATCCGTTCCGGGTCGACGACCAGCCCGGTCAGCAGGTCGGTGACCTGCGACCCGGCCACCACGGTGCGGCGCAGCAGCGTGCGCAGCGTCGCCCACTCGGCGTGCCAGGCGCCGTCGGCGCGCTGGTCGACCTGCTCGGCGCCGGCGAGGTGCAGCGTCGCGGCGAGCTGGGGCGCGCTCAGGGCGGCCCGCCGCACGAGCACGGACAGCACGGGGTTGGTCTTGCCCGGCATCGTCGAGGAGCCGCCGCCACCGCCCTCGTGGACCTCGCCGACCTCGGGGCGACCGAGCGTGAGCACGTCGTTGGCGAGGTGACCCCAGGCGTCGGTGCAGGTGACGGCGGCGTCGCCGACCCGGGTCACCGGCGCGCGCCGGGTGTGCCAGGACGGGCTCTTGTCCAGGTCCAGCGCGTGCGGCGAGCTCGTCGACCTGCTCGAGCCCCCCGCCCAGCTCGACCACGGCGGACAGGGTGCCCGCGGCCCCCCCGGCCTGCACGGGGAACCGCAGCGCAATCCACGACCTCGACCGCGTCACCGATCCCGCGCAGCCAGCCCGCGGCGACGAGGCCGAACGTCGTGGGTACGGCGGGCTGGGTGAGCGTCCGCGCCACCATCTCGGTGTCGCGGTGCTCGGTGGCGAGCGCGGCCAGGAGGCGGGCGTGGTCGGTGAGGTGCCGGCGCAGGAGGACCAGCGCGTCACGGGCGCACAGCATCAGCGCCGAGTCGAGGACGTCCTGGCTGGTCAGGCCCCGGTGCAGCCAGCGGGCCGCGACGTCGTGGTCCCCCTCGAGCCGGGAGCGGAGCAGGTCGACCAGACCGATGACCGGGTTGCCGCCCGCCTCGGCGCTCCGGGCGAGGGCCTCGTGGTCGTCGGGACCGACCAGCCCGGACAGGTCGACCTCGGTCCCCGCCGGGCCGACCTCCAGCCAGGACTGCTCGAGGCGGATCATGGCCTTGATCAGGGTGGTGTCGTCGAGGACGCCGTCGGCCCGCTCGTCGCCGGGCCAGAAGAGATCGCTCACCCGGTCATTCTCGCTGGTGGTCCAGGAACACGGTCTCGAGCTCGCCCTGGAGGTGGACGTCGAACACGTAGCCCTGGTCGTCCGCCGTGGCGACCAGGGTGCCGCGCCGCCCCTCGACCACCCCGGCCAGGAACGCGTCCTGCGTCGCCGAGGGCAGGTAGGCACGGGTGAAGAGCCGGTCGAGCAACCCGCGTGCGAAGACGGTCAGGGCGAAGAAGGCTCCGCCGCTCGCGCTCGGCCCGGGCTCGAGGGTGGTGAACGAGTAGCGCCCCGTGGCGTCGGTCGCGCAGCGGCCCCAACCGGTGAAGTCGTGCGGGTCGCGGTGCAGCGAGCCGGCCCGCTGCACGACGCCGCCCTCGGCGTCGCGCTGCCACAGCTCGACCAGGGCGTCGGGCACCGGGTCGCCGGCCCCGTCGAGCACCAGGCCGTGCAGCCGGATCGAGCCGGGGTGACCGGGTGGCACCAACCGGTTGTCCCCGGCGTACGGCAGCGAGTAGCCGAAGAACGGGCCGATGGTCTGGCCCGGGGTGGGTGACCGGGTCATCAGTCGTCCTCCGTCGGGGTGCGGTGGCTGCCGGTCAGCACGATGTCCCAGCGGTAGCCCAGGCTCCACTCGGGTCGGGTCAGGTCGTGGTCGTACGTCGCCACCAGCCGCTCCCGTGCGCGGGGATCGCGGACCGCGGTGAAGATCGGGTCGAGGTCGAACAGCGGGTCGCCCGGGAAGTACATCTGGGTGATCGAGCGCTGGGTGAAGTCGGTGCCGAAGAGCGAGAAGTGGATGTGCGCCGGGCGCCAGGCGTTCTGGTGGTTCTTCCACGGGTAGGGCCCGGGCTTGATGGTGGTGAAGGAGTACCGACCCTCGTCGTCGGTCAGGCATCGTCCGGTGCCGGTGAAGTTCTCGTCCAGCGGGGCCGGGTGCTGGTCGCGCTGGTGGATGTAGCGGCCGCCGGCGTTGGCCTGCCAGACCTCGACCAGCTGACGGCGTACCGGTCGACCATCGCCGTCGAGCACCCGCCCACTGACCGTCATCCGCTCCCCGAGCGGCTCGCCTCGGTGCTGGACGGTCAGGTCGGCCTCGAGCACGCCGACGTCCTGGGGGCCGAAGACCGGGGCCATCAGCTCGAGCTCCTCCGGGTCGGCCTGGTACGGCGCCTTGGTCGGGTGCCGCAGCAGGCTGGAGCGGTACGGCGGGTAGTCGAGGCTGACCCGCGCCTCCGCGGAACCCGCCTGCGCGAAGTCCCGGGCCTGACTCGCGATCTGCTCGCTGATCCCTGCCTGGCTGGGCAGGACCTGCTCGGATGTCGTGCTCACGCGGCGAGGCTACGGTCGGACTCGACCGGCGCACACCCGCACCTTCCACCCAGTGGAATGATCAGGGCGTGGCCGGTCACGCATCCAATCCCGGCGCCAGTGTCACCAGCCGGGCGCTCGCACTCGTCGCTGCGTTCGACGAGAATCATCGCCGCCTGAGCCTCACCGAGCTCGCCGAGCGGGCCGGGCTGCCCGTGCCGACGGCACACCGGCTGGTCGGTGAGCTGGTCGAGTGGGGCGCACTGGCCCGCACCGGGGCCGGGACGTACGTCGTAGGACGACGACTGTGGGACGTCGGGCTCCTCGCGCCGGTGCAGCGGGGCCTGGTCGAGATCGCCTCGCCGTTCCTCAACGACCTGTACGGCACCACCTTCGCCACCGTGCACCTCGCCGTCCGTGACGGCACCGAGGTGCTCTACCTCGACCGGCTCGGGGGCAGCACGTCGGTGCCGATCATCAGCACCGTCGGGTCCCGGCTGCCGCTGCACTCCACGGGGGTCGGCAAGGTGCTGCTCGCCCACGCGCCCCCCGAGGTTCGCGCCGAGGTGCTGGCCGCCCCACTGCCCCGCGTCACGCCGTACACCGTGACCCAGCCCGGCCGCCTCCAGCGACAGCTGGCCCGGGTCCGCAACGAGGGTTACGCGACCACCAGCGAGGAGATGAGCCCGGGGGCGTGCTCGGCCGCCGTACCGGTGTGGCACGAGGACCAGGTCGTCGCCGCCCTCGGCATCGTGGTGGCCGACCTGCGCCGCGAACGTGGTCGCCTGGTCTCGGCCCTGCAGGTCGCGTCGCGCGGGATCGGACGCAGTCTGACTTCCGCTCAGTGAAAGCACCACCTGGGCCTCCCCGAGGCGCTGGGGCTTGACTGGACGCTTGCTCGCAGGACGACCCAGTCTGCCGTCGCGGCGCAGCACCCGTGGGCCGTGCCTCCCCACATCGAGCGGGCCGGAGTGCGGCGCCGCGGCGGCGATCTCTTCACCCGACCCTTCCCCCAGGAGTGCCCGTGTCCATGCGAACCCAGGTCGTGATCGTCGGCGCCGGTCCCGCCGGCATGCTGCTCGCCCACTTGCTCGACGCGGAGGGTGTCGAGTCCATCGTCGTCGAGACCCGCACCGAGGAGTACGTCGCCCGGCGGATCCGCGCCGGCATCCTGGAGCAGTCATCGGTCGACCTGCTCCGCACCGCGGGGCTGGGCGACCGGTTGGACCGTGCGGGCGATCCGCACCGTGGCATCCACCTGCAGTGGCCCGGCGAGCGGCACCACCTCGACTTCGTCGACCTGGTCGACCGGCGGGTCTACGTCTGGGGCCAGACCGAGGTGCAGGCCGACCTCGTCGAGGCCCGCACCAAGGCCGGCCAGCAGGTGGTCTACGAGGTGAGTGGCACCGTGCTGCACGACCTGGAGACGGACGCCCCGAGCGTCACCTTCACCGGCGTGGACGGGGTGGCCCAGCGGATCACGGCCGACGTCGTGGTGGGCTGTGACGGCTCGTTCGGGCCATCGCGCAGCGCGATGCCGGACAGTGCGCGGCGGACCTGGGAGCGCACCTACCCCTACTCCTGGCTCGGGATCCTCGCCGACGTCGCACCGTCGACCGACGAGCTGATCTACGCCTGGCACCCCGACGGCTTCGCGATGCACTCGATGCGCTCGGCCGAGGTGTCACGGCTGTACCTGCAGGTGCCCAACGACACCCCGGTCGAGGACTGGTCCGACGACCGGATCTGGGACGCCCTGGCCACCCGGCTCGGCCACGGCGAGAACGGCTGGTCGCTCGCTCCGGGCCCGATCACCGACCGGAGCGTGCTGCCGATGCGCTCCTTCGTGCAGTCGCCGATGCGGCACGGTCGGTTGTTCCTGGCCGGCGACGCGGCCCACATCGTGCCGCCGACCGGCGCGAAGGGGCTGAACCTCGCGATCGCCGACGTCGCCCTGCTCGCACCGGCGCTCGCGGCCCTGCTCGGCGGCGACGACCGGCTCGCCACGTCGTACTCCGACACCGCGCTGCGCCGGGTCTGGCGCTGCACCCACTTCTCGTGGTGGATGACCACGATGCTGCACCGCAACCCGGACGACGACGAGTTCGACGCCCAGCTCCAGCTCTCCCAGCTGCGCTGGGTGACGTCCTCCGAGCCCGGGGCCGCAGGGCTGGCCGAGAACTACGCCGGACTGCCGATCGGGTTCTGAGCTCCGGCCTCCGTCTCGGGGGGCAGACCCAGGTCGCGCACGAGGTAGAGCCACGGGAAGGCGCGAGCTCCGACGACCCAGCCGTCCTGCTCGTAGTGCGGCACCGGGCGCGCCCAGAGCACCCGCCGGTGCTCCCACTGGGTGTCGGTACGCCGCACCCGGTGCCGCAGCAGGCCCGCGGCGACCGTGTGCCAGCCCATCCGCCCGGCCAGCTCGAGCTCGACCATCTCGTCGAAGGCGGTCACCGGGCCCAGCCAGCGGGTCTCGGGCTCGTCGACGTCGCGCTCCTCGACCCCGAACCGCTGCTGGGCCGCCTGCCGGCTGATCCCGAGCTCGGCCCCGACAGCGCCCCAGCTCATTCCCGACGCACGGGCGGCGCGGACCACGTCGGTGAGCAGGCCGCGGGTCACGTGCTCGGCCTGGGCCGCCCGGCGTACCAGGGCACGGGGGTCCATCCCGCTCTCGGACTCCTCCTCGCCGAGGATCGCCCGCCCGATCTCCTCAACCAGGTCGACCGAGGACTCACTCACCCTCGACCGTCCCGGCTGGGCAGCCAGCTGCGCGGCGTGCCGTCGGGGTCCCGGCGCGGGCGACGCGCGGCGCTCATCTGGTGGACGCCGAGCAGCAACAGCGCGATGCCAGCGCCCGCGAGCGCGCCGCCCGAGAAGCCGTCCAGCGACCGGGAGAGCGTGGCGGCCAGCAGGCCGATGACGACCATGAGCAGCCCGGCGGGGCCGATCCTGGGCCTCGAGGTGCGGCGGGTCCTCTCCATGCGTCAACCATCTCTTGACGCCTGGTTGATGTCAAGGCTGGCTTGACGCCGACCCGGTGCGGGTGCGGTTGGGTGGATCGGGTACTCAAGAGTCATGACCTCGACCTCTTCCCCCGCCGAGTCGCTGCCACCGCACGTGCTGGTGCTCTTCGGCGCCACCGGTGACCTGGCCGCCCGCAAGCTCTTCCCCGGCTTCTACCACCTCGCCGCCGCCGGCCGGATGCCCGAGGACTACGTCGTGATCGGCAGCGGGCGGCACTCGCCCGGCACCGACGGGGAGTTCCGCGACCAGCTGCGCCAGGGACTGCAGGACACCGTCGCGGACCTCGACGACGACGTGGCCGAACAGCTGCTGGAGCGGGTCAGCTTCGCGACCTCCAGCGCCGACGACGGCGCCGACCTGGCCGCCAAGGTGCGCGAGGCCGAGCAGAAGTACGCCCAGCAGGACGGGTCCGACGCGAGCGACGTACGCCGCCTGATCTACCTCTCCGTGCCACCGAGCGCGATGCAGCCGATGATCGCGATGCTCGGGCGGGAGAAGCTGACCGAGCGCGCCCGGCTGGTGCTGGAGAAGCCGTTCGGGCTCGACCTGGAGAGCGCCCGGGAGCTCGACGCCGCACTGAAGGGCGTCGCCGAGGAGGACCAGATCTTCCGGATCGATCATTTCCTGGGCAAGGAGGCCGTGCAGAACATCCTGGCGCTGCGCTTCGCGAACGCACTCTTCGAGCCGGCCTGGGACCGCACCAGCATCGCCCAGGTGCAGATCGACGTGCCGGAGACACTCGCGATGGAGGGCCGCGGCTCGTTCTACGAGTCCACCGGCTGCCTGCGCGACATGATCTCCACCCACCTGTGCCAGATCCTCGGCTTCGTCGCGCTGGAGGACCCCGGCGCGTTCGAGGAGGGCGCGGTGCGCGACGCCAAGCACGCCGTCTTCGAGCAGATGTTGCCCCTCGACCCGGCCCGCGTCGTCTTCGGCCAGTACGACGGCTACCGCGACGAGGAGGACGTCGCCGACGACTCCGAGGTCGAGACGATGGTCGCCCTGGAGGCCTGGGTCGACAACGACCGCTGGCGCGACGTGCCGTTCTACCTGCGCACCGGCAAGGCGATGGCCGAGACCCGGCGGACGATCACGCTGCGCTTCCGCACCCCCGAGTCGGACATCTTCACGACCCCCACCGACGACCCGCCCGGCGTCAACGAGCTGGTGCTCGAGCTCACCGACGAGCCGCGGATCGGCGTGGACGTCCGAGCCAAGAAGCCGGGCCCGGACATGGAGCTCGCCGAGGCCACCTTGCGTCTCGACTTCGCCGAGGAGCTGCCCGACGCCGAGCCGCTGGAGGCCTACGAACGGCTGCTGCTCGACGTGATCCGGGGTGACCGCACGCTGTTCACCCGCTCCGACGAGGTCGACCGGCTCTGGCAGATCTGCCAGCCGGTGCTCGACGACCGCCCGGAGACACACTCCTACGAGCAGGGGTCGTGGGGTCCGCAGCAGGCGCTGGACCTGCCCGAGGGCGGCTGGCGGCTGTCATGAGCGACCCGCTGACCGACGGCTTCCTGCCGATCGCCGAGCACGGCCTGATCGGCGACCTGCGCTCCTGTGCGCTGGTCGGCTCCAACGGCACGATCGACTGGTTCTGCGCGCCGCGCTTCGACTCGCCCAGCATCTTCGGCTCCATCCTGGACGCCGAGAAGGGCGGCGACTGGCGGATCCACCCGACCGGGAGCGTCACCCGCACCCAGCAGTACTACTTCCCCGAGTCCAACATCCTGGTCACCCGCTTCCTCACCGACGCCGGCGTCACCGAGCTGCACGACTTCATGCCCCTGCTCAAGGCCCACGACGAGGACCACCGCCAGCGCGTCGTACGCCGGGTGGTCGCGGTGCGCGGCACCTCCGAGCTCGAGATGCGGATGGCGGCGCGGCCCGACTACGGCCAGGCACGGGTCACCCCGCACGAGGTCGAGGGTGGCGTCCGCGTCGTCGACGGCGAGGTCACGATCGGGCTCAGCGCCACGGTCGACCTGGCTGTCGACGGCGAGGACGTCACCGCGACCTTGAGCATGAGCGAGGGCGACTCGGCGCTGTTCGTGCTCGAGGTGCTCGGACCGGACGAGGAGATGCAGGGTTTCGACGAGCGCGACGTCGACCGGCTCTTCGACGCCACCGCCGCGTTCTGGCGCACTGGCTGAGCCGCTCGACGTACACCGGGCGCTGGCGGGAGCGCGTGAACCGCTCGGCGCTGATGCTCAAGCTGATGTGCCACGAGCCGACCGGCGGGATCATCGCCTCGCCCACGACCAGCCTGCCCGAGCACATCGGCGGCGGGCGCAACTGGGACTACCGCTACGTGTGGATCCGCGACGCCGCGTTCAGCCTCTACGCCCTGCTGCGGCTCGGCTTCACCGACGAGGCGGCGGCCTTCGTGCGCTGGCTCTCCGAGCGGCTCGGCGAGACCCCGGAGAACGACGAGCTCGGCCCGCTGCGCGTGCTCTACGACCTCGACGGCAACGTGCCGACCACCGAGCGCGAGCTCGACCACCTCTCCGGCTACCGCGGCTCGCAGCCGGTGCGGGTCGGCAACGCCGCCGTCGAGCAGCTCCAGCTCGACATCTACGGCGAGCTGATCGACTCGGTCTACCTGTTCAACAAGTACGGTGCCGGCCTCAGCCACGCCGCCTGGACCGACCTGACCCGGATCGTCGACTGGCTGCTGGACAACTGGGACCGCGACGACGCCGGGATGTGGGAGATCCGCGACGAGCCCCGCGCCCACACCACCTCCCGGCTGATGGAGTGGGTCGCCGTCGAGCGGATGATGCGCATCGCCCGCCAGCGCGGCCTGCCCGGCGACCTGAACCGCTGGGCCGAGGTCCGCGACGACATCTACCAGCGGATCATGGAGCACTGCTGGGACGAGCGAGGCCGGCGCCTTCATGCAGTACGAGGGCGCCGGCGCTCGACGCCGGCGTGCTGCTGATGCCGATGGTCAAGTTCGTCGCCCCCAACGACCCCCGCTTCGTCTCCACGCTGGCCGCGATCGAGGAGCGGCTGGTCTCCGACAGCCTGGTCTACCGCTACGACCACGAGCAGTCCCCCGACGGCGTCGGCGGCGAGGAGGGCACCTTCTCGCTGTGCTCCTTCTGGTACGTCGAGGCGCTGACCCGGGTCGGTCGGCTCGACGAGGCGCGCCTGGCGCTGGAGAAGATGTTCACCTACGCCAACCACCTCGGGCTGTACGCCGAGCAGGTCGGGCTGAACGGCGAGCAGCTCGGCAACTTCCCGCAGGCCTTCACCCACCTGAGCCTGATCAGCGCCGCGATCAACCTGGACCGGTCGCTGGGATAGTCCCGAACGTTCGGCCCGTGATCCCGGGCGTGTCGCGTGCCCCGGACTGTCGCGCGCCGGTTTCTTACTACAGCAAGTATCTCTTAGTCTGATCAGGTGGAGCTGACCGGGAGCGAGCAGGAGATCGTCCGGCTGCTTCGCCGCGACCCGTTGGCCAACTCCGAGTCGCTGGCCGAAGCCCTCGGCACCACCCGCGCCGCGGTCAACGTGCACCTCTCGAACCTCCACAAGAAGGGCGTCATCCGCGGGCGCGGCTACGTGCTCGACGAGCAGCGCGGCGTCGTGGTCGTCGGTGGCGCCAACATGGACGTCAAGGCGCGCAGCACCGAGACCCTCGTCCACGGCACCAGCAACCCGGGCAGCACCGCCGTCTCCCCCGGTGGCGTGGGTCGCAACATCGCCGAGAACCTCGCCCGCCTCGGCACCCGCACGCACCTGGTCGCGGCCCTGGGTGACGACGAGCTGGGCCGTCAGGTGCTCGCCGCGACGGCGGAGGGCGGCGTCCACGTCGAGCACGTACGCCGCTGCGCCGGCTCGACGGGCACCTACACCGCGGTGCTCGCCCGGGACGGTGAGCTGGTCGCCGCCGTCGCCGACATGGCCGCCACGGACGCCCTGGGGATCGAGCAGGTCGACGCGGCCCGGGACCTGATCACGGCCGCCGTCCTCGTCGTGCTCGACGGCAACCTGCACCGCCGAGGTCATCGGCTACGCCCTGGACCTCGCCGCAGCGGCCGGCGTGCAGGTCCTCCTCGAACCGGTCAGCGTCCCCAAGGCGAGTGCGCTCGCCTCGCTGATCGCACCCGACCGCCCGGTCCATGTGGTGACCCCCAACCACGACGAGCTGATCGCCCTCACCGGGCTCCCGGTGCACAGCGAGCGAGAGCTGGACCGGGCGGTCGACGCCCTGCACGCGCGCGGCGCCGTGCATGTCTGGGTGCGCCTCGGTGCGGACGGGTCGCTGCTCAGCGGCCCCGACGGCCGGCACCGGATCGCCAGCGTGCCCGCCGAGGTCGCCGACGTCACCGGGGCCGGCGACGCGATGGTCGCCGCCTTCTGCCACGCCCTGCTGCGCGGGGACCCGGCGCCCGAGGCGGCGGCGTACGCCCACGCGGCGGCGGCCCTCACCGTCGCCAGCGTCCACACCGTCCGGCCCGACCTGACCGACCGCCTCGTGAGGAGCACCCGGAAATGAGTTCCGCGATGAGTTCTGTGAAGACCCCGCACCCCGCCCTCGAGCTGACCGACGAGGTCCGCGACGCGCTGCGCGACGGAGCCCCCGTCGTGGCGCTCGAGAGCACGATCATCAGCCACGGGATGCCCTACCCGCAGAACGTCGCGATGGCCGTCGAGGTCGAGCAGATCGTCCGCGACGGCGGCGCCGTGCCGGCGACGATCGCGGTGCTCGACGGGATCCCCCGGATCGGTCTGGGCGCCGACGACCTCGAGCTGCTGGCCAGCGCCGAGGACGTCACCAAGGTGAGCGTGCGCGACCTGGCCTACGTCGTCGCGCGCGGCGAGCACGGTGCCACCACCGTCGCCGCGACGACCCGGTTGGCCGCGCTCGCCGGGATCAGCGTCTTCGTCACGGGGGGCCTCGGTGGCGTGCACCGCGGGGCGCAGCAGAGCTTCGACGTCTCGGCCGACCTGACCGAGCTGTCCACCACCTCGGTCGCGGTCATCTCCGCGGGCGTCAAGAGCATCCTCGACATCGCGCTGACCCTCGAGACCCTCGAGACCCTCGGGGTGCCGGTGCTGGTCAACGGCACCGACGAGTTCCCGTCGTTCTACTCCCGCAGCAGCGGGCACGCGGCGCCGATGCGCGTCGACGGGCCTGCGGAGATCGCCGACGTGATGGACGCCAAGTGGGACCTCGGGCTCACCGGCGGCCTCGTGGTCGCCAACCCGATCGCGGTCGAGGACGAGATCCCCGCCGACGAGATCGGCGCCATCATCGAGCAGGCCCTGGGCGACATGGACGCGCGCGGGATCCACGGCAAGGACGCCACGCCGTACCTGCTGGGCCGGATCGTCGAGATCACCGGTGGCGCCAGCCTCACCGCCAACATCGCCCTGGTCCGCAGCAACGCCCGCCTCGGCGCTGCCGTCGCCGCGGCGTACGCCGACCTGCTGCGTTGAGTTCGGCCTCCCACCGGGTCGAGTGGGGCCGCGCACCGGCCTAAGGTCGAACGATGGACCACGCGCGGGAGCTGACGACACAGAACGACCTGCTGGCGGACCTGCTCGCCGAGGCCGACCTCGAGCGTGAGGTGCCGACCTGTCCCGGCTGGTCGCTGCTGCAGCTGCTCAAGCACGTCGGCCGCGGGCACCGGTGGGCGGCCCAGATCGTCCGGGACCAGGCGAGCGAGCCACGCGATCCTCGCCAGGTGCCCGACGGGCGCCCCCCGGACGACCAGGCCGGTGCGATCGCCTGGCTGCGCTCCAGCGCGGCACAGGTGCTGACCGACGTCGCGACGGCTCCGGACGCGGAGGTCTGGACGTTCACCGGGCCGAAGCCACCCACCTGGTGGGTACGCCGTCGCCTGCACGAGGCCACCGTCCACCGCGCCGATGTCGCTCTGGCGCTGGGCACGACGTACGACATCGCGCCGGAGGTCGCTGCGGACGGTGTCGAGGAGTGGTTGCAGCGACTGACGGTCACCGCACCGACGGGCCCCGGCTCAGGGCCGCTCGAGTCCGGTGTCGGTCTCGCGATCGAGACCACCGACACCGATCAGACCTGGCTGCTGCGCGGGACCGCGACCGGCCTCGAGCTCGGCACCGGGCGCGGCCATGCTGACGCGGCCCTCGTCGGCACGGCCGCCGAGCTGCTGCTGGCGCTGACCCGACGCCGCGACCTGTCCCCGCCGCTGGAGGTCCGCGATGATCCCTCGGTCGTGCAGGGCTGGTTGGCCCGCACGCCGTTCTGAGCCCGACTCCCAGGCCCCACTCAACCCGGTGCCAGGCCCCACTCAACCCGTGAGGTTCTGCAGGCGGACCTGGCCGCGGGCGGCGATCTTGCCGGTCGCGTCGACGACGGTCTCGACCAGCCAGACCTGCTGGGAGCGGCCGCGGTGCACGGGGGTCGCGGTCGAGGTCAGGGTGCCCTCGCGGACGGCGGTGTAGAAGTCGGTGTTGTTGTTGACGCCGACGACCTGGCCACGCTCGCCGAACCACAGTGCGGCCCCCACGCTCGCGAGCGTCTCGATCACGCTGCAGTGCACGCCGCCGTGCACGATCCCGTACGGCTGGTGCAGCTTGGGCTCGGCCGACCAGGTGCCCACCACCCGGTCGGGGCCGTGCTCGGCGAACTCCAGGCCGAGGTGCCGCACGAAGTCGCCGATGATGTCGCCGTCGAGGCCGGACGCGGATCCAGGGTTCATCTCGCTCACCGGGCCAGTATCTCGACCCGCGGCGCACCGCGACCACCGGGGACGCCCGGTGCGGCCGTCCCGGAGGCGTCGTAGCCCAGTATCGCCAGGACGACGAAGAAGGCGAACGTCACCCCGGCGGAGGCGAGCAGCCCGGTCATCGCCCAGTTGGCAGGGCTACGACGACCGCTGCGCCGGTCGCGTCCCGCGAGGCGCACCGAGACCACCAGCAGTACGACGTAGGTGAGGAGGAGCACCGCCAGCAGGAGCTGGGCGGTCACGTCGTGCGCGGAGACCGAACTGGCGAAGAGGGCGCTGAGGCCGGCGAACAGGTCGAACCCGACCTGGGCCACGACGAGCAGCCACGCCGCCCCGCCCGGGAAGGCGGGGCGGCGTGGTGGGTGCTGCGGTACCGGCATGGCAGGAGTGTGCGCCGACGCCGGGTCGTCGCCGACCGGTCGTCCACAGGCCCCGAGCCCGCCGAGTGGTCTCAGGCCTGGGAGGGCGCGTCGACCGGCACGTCGGCCGCGTGCTCACCGCTGGTGTCGGCACCGGTCAGCGGCACGTCGGACGCCCCGGAGTCGGCCACGGACTCAGCACCGGCCCCAGACCCGCCCGAGGCACCGGCGGGCGGGCCGTGCTGCTCGAAGTCCTTCTGCCGGATCAGGATGAAGGCGAAGACCGCGGCCACGAAGGCCAGCACCGCGGCGATCAGGGTGATCTCGTTGAGACCGTCGACGAAGGCCGTGGTGGCGGCGTCTGCGACCCGGCCGCGCAGGTTGGGCGGCGTGTTCTCGAGCACCCGCTGCACCTGGCCCCCGGTCACCGCGTCGGCGATCCGGCCCGACTGGGCGGCGGCCGGGGTGCCGGCCAGGCCGTCGCTGACGTGGTTGCCGACCTGCTGGGCGAAGATCGAGCCCAGGGCCGCGATGCCGGAGGCGATCCCGACCTGGCGGAAGGTGGAGTTGACTCCGGACGCCATCCCCGAGCGCTCGGGACGGACCACCCCGACCGCGGTCGAGGCGAGCGGGGTGTTGATCAGGCCGATCGCCGGCGCCGCTGACCAGCAGCCCCGGGATCAGCACGGTCCACGACGAGTCGGGGCTGATCCGCAGCAGCAGCAGCAGACCGACGCCGAGGACCGCGAACCCCGGACCGATCAGCAGCTTGGTCGGCACGCGGGTGGTCAGGCGTCCGGCCACCACGGCGGCCACGAACGAGGTCGCGGACAGGAACAGAAATCGGAAACCGGTGCCGACGGCCGAGTACCCGAGCACGTTCTGGACGTAGATCACCAGGTAGGCGAGCAGCGAGAAGATCGACGCCGAGACGGCGAAGGCGGCGATCAGACCCCCGGTGAAGGTCGGCTTGCGGAGCAGGCTCAGGTCGAACATCGGCTGGCGCTGCCACACCTGCGTGGCGAAGAAGGCCACCAGCAGCACCACCGCGGCCGCGAGGCTGATCAGCACGACGTTGTCGCCCCAGCCCTTGCGCCCGGCCTCGATCAGGCCGAAGACCAGACCGACCGAGGGCGAGGGAGAACGTCACGAAGCCGAGCCAGTCGGGACGCCCCGCGTCGGGGTCGCGCGACTCCTCGACCCGGGTGAGCGCGACCGTCAGCGCGACCAGGCAGATCGGGATGTTGACGAAGAAGATCCAGCGCCAGGACAACCCGCTGGTCAGCACGCCGCCGAGCACCGGGCCGATGGCGACGGCGACACCCGTGGTGGCGCCGAACGCGCCGAACGCCGTACCACGGTCCTTGCCGTGGAACGCCGAGGCCAGCAGGGCCAGCGCGGTGGCGAACATCGCCGCGCCGCCGATGCCCTGCCCGGCCCGGGCCAGGCAGAGGAAGAGCAGGCTGGGCGCGAAGCCGCACAGCGCGGAGCCGATCGTGAACAGGACGAGGCCGATCGCGAACACCCGGCGGCGCCCGTAGAGGTCGGCGAGGGAGCCGGCCGTCAGCAGCAGGGCCGCCAGGCTCAGGGCGTAGGCGTCGATCACCCACTGCAGGTCCGACAGCGAGCCGTCGAACTGGCGCTGGATGTCGGGCAGGGCGACATTCACGATCGTGATGTCGAGCAGCAGCATGAAAACGCCGGCGCACACGGCCACCAGGGTCCACCACTTCGCGGCCACGGGAGCTCCTCGTTCGTCGTTGATCAAGACTTCGTCACTCACATAATCATCAAGAACCTAACGATTACATGGGGTACGTTTCTGGTCAAGGCCGCAGGACAGGAGTTGTCGCATGTCACACGGATGCCATCCCGGACGACTCACCGGCCCGGGCATCCAGCACAGCACCTGGCACCGACAACCACTCCGCACCCGCCCTGATTCCCGCCCTGATTCCCGCCCTGGCGCGGCTGCCCGGCCACCTGCTCTGGCGTGCTGCCGCCCGCGTCGACCAGGCGCTGGCCCAGGCCCTGCCCGCCGGTTCGGACATCCACACGTACGCCGCGCTGGTCGCGCTGGCCGACGAGGTCACCCTGTCCCAGCAGGAGCTGGCCGACCGGACCGGTGTCAGCCGGACGACGATGGTCCGGGTCGCGGGCGCGCTCACCGCCGCAGGACTCGTCGAACGCGTGCGCAACCCGCACGACCGCCGCTCCTACGCCCTGACCCGGACCGCCGCCGGCGCGGAGGTGGCCACCGAGTGGGAGCAGCACGCCGGAGCGCTGGAGGACCGGCTGGTCGGCGACCTGGACCCGGACGAGGTGGTCGAGCTGCACGACCTGATGGAGCGGATCGCGGTCGCCGACCTGCACGAGCACACCCCACCCCGGTTGCGCGCCAGCATCGGCTTCCTGGTCACCCAGGTGCACGCGCGCAAGCACCGCGAGACCGCGACGTTCCTCGAGCCGTTGGGCATCGCCCCACGCGACCTCGGCACCATGACCGGGCTGCGGGCGACTGGCGCGGTCTCGCAGAGCGAGCTGGCCCGGATGCTCGGAGTCTCGGGGGCGACGGTCGTGCAGATCGTCGACGACCTCGAGCGGCACGGGCTCGTCGAGCGGCGCCGCGACGAGTCGGACCGGCGCACCCAGCTGGTGCACCTCACGCCGCGCGGCCGGAGCACGCTGCAGCAGGCGACCCGTGGCGCGAACCGCCGTGACGCGGCCCTGTTCGCCGCGCTCGACGAGACCGCGGTCCAACGGCTGATCGACCTGCTGGGCCGGTTCGTCACCGCTGCGTGACTCACCGGCCCGGCGTGGCTCACACGTTCGCGTGGCCGCGCTTGCCGGAGTCGGTGAGCCGCGCCTCCTCGTTCGGCACGCTCCTCCAGCTCCGCGCGCGTGGTGGCCAGCAGGTCCGCGGTGGCCTCGTAGACACCCGGTGTGCTGACCAGCTCGGTCGTGCCACCGTGCAGCCGATTGATCGCGCTGCGCGCGAACACCTGCTGCTCGGTGGAGACGCGCTCCGAGCGGCCGCTGCCCAAGAAGCTGACCGTCCAGTGCCCGAGCGCGGAGAACCGGTTCTTGAAGCCGGTCATGTAGACCAGGTGCACGCCCAGCCACATCAGCCAGGCGACCGTCCCGGTCAGGCGCAGCTTGCCCACCATCGCCACCGCCCGGAAGCGGCTGATCGTGGCCATGCTGCCCTTGTCGAAGTAGTGGAAGGCCTTGCCCTCGGGCTTGCCGGCCAGCCGGTCCTGGATCGTGTCCGCGGCGTACTGGCCGCCCTGGATCGCCACCTGCGCGACTCCCGGCAGGTGGTCCAGGGAGATCATGTCGCCGACCACGAAGACCTCGGGGTGTCCGGGCAGGGTCAGGTCCGGCTGGACGCCGATCCGGCCCGCGCGGTCGAGCTCGGCACCGCTCTGCTCGGCCAGCGTCCGGCCGAGGGAGCTCGCCTGGACGCCCGCCGCCCAGATCTTGGTGACCGCCCGGATCTCGCGCTTGGAGCCGTCCTTGTCCTGGACCTCGAGCCCGCGTTCGTCGACGTCGGTGACCATGGCCCCGAGCTGCACCTCGACACCGAGCTTCTCCAGCTCACGCTGGGTCTTGACCCCGAGCTTCTCGCCGAACGGCGGGAGCACCTGGGAGGCCGCGTCGACCAGGATCACCCGGGCCTGGCGGCAGTTGATGGCGTGGAAGTCGCGCTTGAGCGTGCGCCTGGACAGCTCGGCGATCTGGCCGGCCATCTCCACGCCGGTCGGTCCCGCACCGACCACCACGAAGGTGAGCAGGTGGTCCACGTCGTGGCCGGCGCTCGCCATCACCTCGGCGATCTCGAAGGCACCGAAGATCCGTCCGCGCAGCTCCAGGGCGTCGTCGACGCTCTTCATGCCGGGTGCGAACTCGGCGAACTGGTCGTTGCCGAAGTAGGACTGGGAGGCCCCGGCCGCCACCAGGAGGGTGTCGTAGGGCGTGATCGTCGTCCGCCCCAGCACGTCGTGGGTGACGGTGCGGGCCTCCAGGTCGATGCCGGTGACCGTGCCGAGCAGCACCCGGGCGTTGCGCTGGCCGGACAGGATCTCCCGGGTCGGCGGCGCGATCTCGCCCTCGGAGAGGATCCCGGTCGCCACCTGGTAGAGCAGCGGCTGGAAGAGGTGGTGCGTGGTCTGCGCGATCATCGTGATGTCGACGTCGGCGCGCCTGAGCGCCTTGGTGCCGAAGAGCCCGCCGAAGCCGGACCCGATCACCACCACCTGGTGCCGTGTGGTTTCGGACATCGTCCCGCCTTCTCCTGAGTGCGTACCTGACTGCGTTCCCGCCGGGGAGGTCCCGACCCATTGTGCTGGGTGAGAACCCCGTTGTGCACACCCGTAGAACACCCGGACCCGGGATCCACGTCCTCCCGACGCACGACTGAGAGCAGGCTCACGCCGACGTGCCGGGGCGCGGAGCTTCGGGGCCGCCCGACATAATCGATGCCGTGGAGCACTACGACCTGATCGTCATCGGCACCGGATCCGGCAACTCGATCGTCAACGAGGAGCTCGCCGACCGCCGCGTCGCCATCGTCGAGCGCGGCACCTTCGGAGGCACCTGCCTCAACGTCGGGTGCATCCCGACCAAGATGTTCGTCTATCCCGCCGACGTGGCCCGCCAGGCCGAGCACGGTCCCGAGCTGGGCGTGCGTACGTCGTCCGCCGAGGCGGACTGGCCGCGGATCCGGGACCGGATCTTCTCCCGCATCGACCCGATCGCCGCGTCCGGCAAGGACTACCGCGAGGGCCTGGCCAACGTCGACGTCTACTCGGGCACCTGCCGGTTCTCCGGGTCGCGCACCCTGACGATCGACCTGGACGACGGGTCCACGACCCAGATCAGCGCCGAGCAGGTGGTGATCGCCGCGGGCAGCCGGGTCGACGTCCCACCGGTCGAGGGCCTCGAGAGCGTGCCCTTCCACACCAGCGACACGGTGATGCGCCTCGAGCGCTTCCCGCAGCGGGTCGCGATCGTCGGCGGCGGGTTCATCGGGGCGGAGTTCGCCCACATCTTCTCGGCGTACGGCGCGCGGGTCACCCAGGTCCAGCGCGGCAAGCGGCTGCTGCAGGCCGAGGACGACGACGTGTCGGCGCGCTTCACCGAGATCGCCGCCGAGCAGTGGGACCTGCGCCTCGAGGCCAACCTGGCCCGGGTCGGCCCCAGCGAGGGCGGGATCCTGGTCGAGCTCGACGACGGCAGCGAGCCGTTCGAGGTCGACGTCCTGCTGATGGCCACCGGGCGGGTGCCCAACGCCGACCAGCTCGACCTCGGCACGACCGGGGTGCAGGTCCACGAGGACGGCCGGATCGTCGTCGACGAGCACCAGCACACCACGGCCGACGGGATCTGGGCGCTGGGCGACGTCAGCAGTCCGTACATGCTCAAGCACGTCGCCAACCAGGACGCCCGGGTCGTGCAGCACAACCTGCTGCACCCCGACGACCTGGTCGTCAGCGACCACCGGTTCGTGCCGAGCGCGGTCTTCAGCTCACCCCAGGTCGCGACGGTGGGGCTCACCGAGCGCGCTGCGCGGGAGCAGGGCCTGCGGGTCGGGGTCAAGCTCCAGGACTACGGCGACGTGGCCTACGGCTGGGCGATGGAGGACGACTCGCACTTCGTCAAGCTCGTCGTCGACCTCGACGCCCGCGCACTGGTGGGGGCCCACCTGATCGGGCCCCAGGCCTCGATCCTGGTGCAGCCCCTGATCCAGGCGATGAGCCTCGGCGTACCGCTCGAGGGTCTGGCCCGCTCGCAGTACTGGATCCACCCGGCGCTGGCCGAGGTCGTGGAGAACGCCCTGCTCGGCGCGGAGGAGCTGCTGGACTGAGCCCGGATCCGCCGACCGCTGGGGGTTGAAGCGCTGCGATCGGGGGAATGCTCCGCACCGACCTGCGCGTATCGTGCTGGCCCGGGGACACCGAGACGACTGGGACGACACTGGGGTGAGGCTGGGATGACACTGGGCCGCCACCACGCGCTGACCCTCCCGGCGAACCCTCGCGCGGTCAAGCTCGCCCGGGTGTGGGTGAGCAAGGTGCTGCACGAGATCGGCCGCGACGACCTCGTCGAGTCGGCCGAGCTGGGCGTGTCCGAGCTGGTCACCAACGCCATCATCCACTCGACGCCGCCGCTCGCCGTCCGGGTTCGTGGCACCCAGGCGCACCCGCGGATCGAGGTCGCCGACCGCTCCCTGGTCCCACCGAGGTTCAGCCTGCTGGCCTCCTCCGACGACGACCTGCTGACGTTCGGTCGCGGCCTCGGCCTGGTGGCCGTGCACTCCTCCGCCTGGGGCTCCGACCTCGACCAGGACGGCCACGGCAAGACGGTGTGGTTCGAGCCGGTGCGCGAGCCCGACGGCACCGTCGCACCCGTCGGGGAGCTGTTCGACCCCGACGAGCTGCTGGCCCGCACGGACGTAGCCCAGCCACCCGCCGAGACCGTCGGGATCACGCTGCTCGGGGCGCCGGTCGAGGGGCTGCTCGACCTGTTGCGCTACTACAGCGAGCTGCGTCGTGAGCTGCGGCTGGTGGCGCTGACCAACCCGGACCGCTACCCGCTGGCCGTGGAGTTCTCCGACCTCGCCACGCAGGTCGAGCAGGAGCGCCGCCAGAGCAGCGGGATGGAGCAGGAGCTCAGCGACGCCGGGCACGCGGGCGCCACGCAGGTCGACCTGCCGGGGGTGACGCCGGCGACCGCTCCGGCGACGATGAGCGCCCTGCGCGACCTGCTGGACCGGGTCTTCGCCTTCCTCGAGGAGGAGACCCTGCTGACGCCGTCCCCGTCGACGCGCCAGCTCGAGGTGCAGACGTGGTACCTCGACGAGTACGTCCGCCAGGGTGCGGGAGGACTGCCGCGTGCGTGGGCGGGTGGGTACGCCGACCACCGCCGCCACGCCGTCTCGTGAGGCCCCCGGGGCCGCTGGTGTCGCTGACCCTGGTCGTGCTCGGTGGCGCCGTCGGCGGACTGGGGCGACACGGTCTCGACGTGCTCTACCCGGTCACCGCCTTCCCGTGGTCGACCTTCACGATCAACGTGCTCGGCTCGGCGCTGCTCGCGGGCCTGCCCGCCATCCCCGCCGTCGACCGACGCCCGGCCCTGCCGCTGTTCCTGGGGACCGGGGCCCTCGGTGGCTTCACCACGTTGTCGGCGTTCTCCGAGGAGACCAGGGTGCTCCTCCACTCCGGCCGCACGCTGCTGGCGGCGACCTACGTCGTGACGTCGGTGGCGTTCGCTCTCGCCGCGGTGCTCGTCGTACGCCGCTTCGCCACCCCGGTGGAGCGCGAGATCTTCCGCGAGGAGGGTGGGGACGAGTGAGTCACCCGGACGAGCGATGACGTGGCTCCTCGTGGCGCTCGGCGCCGGCGCGGGTGCAGGCCTGCGCTGGAGCGCGGGTCGCCGCCTGGACGGCGAGCGGTGGCCGACGGGCACCTTGCTGGTCAACCTGGTCGGCTCCTTCCTGCTCGGGCTGTTCGGCGCTCTCGCGCTCGACGGCGCGCAGCTCGCACTGCTCGGCACCGGGCTGTGCGGCGGCCTCACCACGTTCAGCTCGTGGATGGTCCAGACGAGCAGCCGCGGCCCACGCCTGGGAGCGACGTACCTCGGCCTCACGCTGGTCGGCTCGCTGGTGCTGTGCTGGCTGGGCTTCGTCATCGGCGCCTGAGCCAAGGTCCGGGCCGGGTCCGCGAACGACGATCGCCCCGGACCGTGATGGTCCGGGGCGATCCGTGGCGACCCCGACGGGACTCGAACCCGCGGCCTCCGCCGTGACAGGGCGGCGCGCTAACCAACTGCGCTACGGGGCCTCGTGAAGCGGTTTTGTGAAGCCAGAAGATGCTAACGCACCTGCTCGTGCAACTCCCAATCGAACGGTGCGGCGGCGTACCCCCAACGGGATTCGAACCCGTGCTACCGCCGTGAAAGGGCGGGGTCCTGGGCCGCTAGACGATGGGGGCCCGCTCGGTCGGCCACGACGGCCGGAGAGCCGAACCAGCATAGAGGCTGGGTCCGCGGTTCCCGCACACCCGCCCCACCCTGCGGGCCGAAGTCAGCTCAGCGTCGGCTCAGCGCCTCGGCGGAGTCCTTGGTGAGGGTGCCCAGGGCGGCGAAGCGGGCCTGGCTGACCCGCTCGGTCGGACCCCACACGCTCAGCACGGCGATCGGGCTGCGTCCGGCCAGCACCACGGCGGACACACCCCACGCGTCGAGCTGGAACTCGCCGTGGCACTCGGCGTACCCGCGCTCGCGGATCCGGGCCAGGTCCGCGCGCAGCAGCGCCGGGTCCGTGATCGTGCTCGCGGTGTAGCGCCGCAGCGGGCCTGCGAGCACGAGGTCGATCTGGACCGGGTCGCTGAGCGCCAGCAGCGCCTTGCCGGTGGACGTCGCGTGCAGCGGTACGTCGCGCCCCACCCATCCCGGCCCGGGACCCCTGGCGCTGCCGGGGGTCACCTCGTCGACGTAGCTCAGCCCCCCGGCGCCCTGCGCGGCCAAGGACGCGGTCTCCCCGGTGACCAGGCTCAGGCGCTCGAGGACCTGACGGGCGGAGCGGATCACGGCGCGCAGTCCGGCGGAGCTGGCGACCTCGATCACGCCAGGCCCGATCGACCACTGGCCGGTGACGCGGTCGCTGGTGACCATCCCGTGCGTCTCCAGGGTGCTCAGGATCCGCCAGGCGGTCGCCCGGTTGAGTCCGGTGCGCTCGGCGAGCAGCGCGGCGGTGCACTCCGAGGCGGGTGAGTCGGCGATGGCCCGGAGCAGGGTCATCGCCCGGTCGACCGACTGCACGCGCGAGGACCGGGGCGCGGCCTCCGCGACGCCGGTCGCGATCTCCGATGACATCTTGGTTTCCATTCCTGCGATCCGCTTGACGCGTGATGTGAGCCACCCTATGTTCGCATGTCAACCGGAGGTGTTCACATGGCGAACGTGCAGGGGCCCGAGAGCGGCCACAGCTTCACCCGACGACAGGTTCTGCAGTACTCGGGAGTGGCCGCAGCGGCCGTGGGGGCCACGAGCGCCCTGAGCGCCTGCGGCAGCGGGAGCAGCTCTGGGAGCTCGAGCGGTCCGCAGAAGTCGGGCGGCACCCTGGTCCACGGTGCGACCGGTGGCAGCTCCAAGGACACCATCGACCCGCACAGCCCGGTCACCAACCCCGACATCGCGCGGGTCAGCAACCTCTACGAGCCGCTGCTCTTCTGGGACCGCGACTACAAGATCACCCCGGCCCTCGCCGAGTCCGTCGAGCCGTCGAAGGACGCCAAGACCTGGACGATCAAGCTGCGCGACGGGGTGACCTTCCACAACGGCAAGCCGATGACCCCCGAGGACGTGATCTTCACGATCAAGCGGGTCGCCGACCCGAAGAACCCGACGTCGGCCGGTGGCGCACTGAGCAAGATCATCGACTTCGACGCCACCAAGAAGCTGGACGCGTCCACGGTGCAGGTCGGGCTCAAGACGCCCTACGCCATCCTCGACTTCGCCCTCGCCGAGTACACCTTCGGAATCATCCCCGCGGACTTCGACATCAAGAACCCGGTCGGCACGGGTGCCTTCGCCTACAAGTCGTTCACCCCGGGCAAGACCAGCGTCTTCACCAAGTTCGCCGACTACTGGGGTGACAAGGCATTCGTCGACGAGCTCCAGATCCAGGACTTCTCCGACCCCAGCGCCCAGGTCAACGCCCTGCTCGCCGGGCAGGTGCAGACCATCGACGGGCTGCCCACCAACCTGATCGACTCGGTCAAGCAGCAGGGCGGCCAGTCGCTGATCTCGAAGACCGGTGCGTGGGTGCCCTTCACGATGCGGGTCGACTCCAAGCCCTTCTCCGACGTGCGCGTGCGCCAGGCCCTGCGCCTGATCGTCGACCGCAACCAGATGCTCAAGCAGGCCCTCGACGGCTACGGCACGCTGGGCAACGACCTCTACGCGCCGTTCGACCCGGACTTCGCCAAGGACCTGCCCCAGCGCGAGCAGGACATCGACAAGGCCAAGTCGCTGCTCAAGGCGGCCGGCCAGAGCGACCTGCAGGTGCAGCTGTTCACCGGCGACGACATCGGCTCGGCGGCCGGACCGGCGGCGTCGCTGTTCGTGCAGCAGGCCAAGAAGGCCGGTGTGCAGGTGCGGGTGACCAAGAAGAACCCCTTCTACGGCGACGACTACCTGTCCTACCCGTTCGCCCAGGACTTCTGGAACACCCGCAACTACATCCCACAGGCGCAGGTCTGCGCGATCCCGGGCGGCACCTACAACGAGACGCACTTCGACAACAAGAAGTTCAACGGCCTGATCTCGGCCGCCGCGGCGTCCACCGACAAGGACAAGCGGCGCTCGCTGGTCCAGCAGGCCCAGGAGATCGAGTACAACGAGGGTGGCTACATCATCTGGGGCTTCCGCCAGCAGGTCGACGGCTACTCCAACAAGGTCCAGGGGCTCAAGCCGAGCGCCTACCTGCCGCTGGACTCCTACAAGTTCCAGTTCGCCTCGGTCTGATCCGATGACTGCGGTCGCGACCCCTCCACCCGAGACGGAGCCGGATCCGGGCCAGGAGGCTCGACCACAGTCCCGGTCCGCGGCACTCGCCTGGACCGGGTGGGTGGCACGGCGGCTCGGGCTGGCGGTCCTGACCCTGTGGCTGGTCTCGATCCTGGTCTACTTCGCCACCTCGGCTCTGGGCGACCCGGTGCGGGCGATCCTCGGGCGCAACTACAACTCCGACCCGGCCCGGGTGAAGCAGATCAGTGCCCAGCTCGACCTGGACAAGCCGCTCGTGGGTCGCTACTTCTTCGACCCGGCGAAGCCGGAGCCGTGGAGGGTCGCCGTCGCCGGCGTACGCCAGGACGGTGAAGGACAGCACCGCGAGCGGGTAGAGGCCCGAGGCCGGGAGCGCGGAGCGGCGCAGCAGCCACGCGCCGCCGAAGCCGACCACGGCGCCACCGAGGACGCCGAGCGCGAGCTCGTAGACGATCTCGAAGGCGAAGCCCAGGACGCCGTGGCCCCCGCCCGCGCTGCCGGCGCTGACCAGGGTGACCAGCACGACCGTCGGGGCGTCGTTGAGCCCCGACTCGGCCTCGAGGGCTCCGGTGAGCCGTGCGTGGCAGACGGCAGCCGGCGGAGCACGGAGAACACCGCCGCGGCGTCGGTGGGCGCGGTCACCGCGCCCAGCAGCGACGGCCAGCTCGCCAGGTCGAGCGCCGAGCAGCGTAGTGACCGACCAGCGGCCACCAGCACGCTCACCGCGACCCCGACGGTGGCCAGCGAGACGCCCCAGCCGCATCACCGGCCGGATCTCCGGCCAGGGCGTGGTCAGACCGCCCTCGGCCAGGATCAGCACCAGCGCGGCGAAGCCGAGGGCGTGGGCGACCTCGGCGTCGTCGAAGCGGATCCCGAGCCCGGACTCGCCCAGCAGCACGCCGATCGGCGAGGTAGACCAGGAGGCTCGGCAGCCCGGCGCCGCACGCGCAGCCGCACCGCGAGGATCGCCAGCAGCAGCACGCCCGCCCCGACCAGCAGCAGGCGGTCGAGCTCGTGGACGTCGAGGTGTCACGGGGGCACCTCGGCGGGGTCGTGCGGGTCGGGGGCCCAGTCTAGGGGCGCGACGGGTGCGCTCCCGACGCCTCCGACGGGGTCCCGGCCCCTCCCGGGCCCCACCCCGTGGACACGACCCTTGGCGGCCGGGGCCCGGCGCTGCCACGATCCCTGCTGTGCCGCAGCCGCTGATGTGGGAGCACGACGACGGGCCCGCCGCGCGCCCCTGCGCCGGGCACTGACCCGCGGCATCGGTCTGCTGTACGCCGGCGGCACGCTGCTCGCCGCTGGCGGGTGCCGGGCTCGCCACGGGCGAGGCCCGAGTGCTGTACGCCGCGACCGGGCTGGTCGAGCCTGGCGCTGACCTGGCGCTGCGCGCGGGGACGGCTGACCCTGGCCGACCTGCTGCTCCTGCTGGCGCCGGTGGTGATGGTCAACGCCGTCCCCGACGTGCTCCCGATCGGTGCGGGCCTGCTGGGCGGGCTGTTCTCGTCGTTCTTCCTCGTCGGCGCGCTCACCGTCCTCACCCGCGCGTGGGGCCTGGCCCTGCTGGGGGTCAGCGTCTGGTGTCGCCTGGCCAGCGTGACCGGACTGTCGGGGCAGACCGTGGCCGACGCGCTCGACGTCGCCGCGCTCAACACCGGCATGTGCGTGGCCGAGGTGGTCTTCCTCCGCAGCCTGGTGGGCAACTCCCGCGTGCAGGACCGGCGGCGGCCGAGCAGGAGCAGCTCGGAGACCGAGACCAGCCTGCGCGACCTCGAGCAGCCTCCACCGCGGTGGTGCAGCGGGTGCTGCACGACGACGTGCTGAGCGCGCTGCGCGCCGTGGCCGGGACAGCGGGCCGCCGGCCGGGACGCGCCACCCCGGCGCAGGAGGAGGACGTGCGTCGGCGCCTGCCGCGGAGGCGCGGCCGCCGCCGTGGAGGACGGCTCCGGGACGGAGGTCCGGTGAGCGGGGCCGCGCGCCTTCGCCGCGGGCCGCGACCGAGGGGCCGGGGCTCGCAGGTCGCGGTCGACCGGTCGACGAGCGCGTCGGCGAGGCCCGGGCGCCACCGGAGGCCGAGGTGGTCGCGATGGAGCGGGCGCGGTGCTCGAGGCGCTGCGCAACGTCGGCCGGCGACACGTCGTGCCGCGAGCGCGCGGTCGACGTGACTCGAGGTACGCGGGCGGCACGAGGCTTCCGAGGTGCGCGACCGGGGCGCCGGTGTGTCCGAGGGGAGTACGCCGGGCTACGGCATCCGCGAGTCCATCAGCCACCGGATGGCCGAGGTAGGGGGCAGCGCGGAGATCGGGCCGGGTCACAGGGCACGGTACGACCGTCCGGCTCCTCTGGCCGGCCTCCCCGCGCAGCCACGACGCCCGGATCGCTCGGGCCTACGCCCTGACGATGAGCTCGTCGGGCGGAGCGGCGATCGTGAACACCGTCGCCTATCCGATGCTGCGTGGCGCAGACCGCGGTCGGCCCTGCACGTCACGCTGACGGCGTCGCGCTCCTGGGTCACGCCGGTGGTCGCGGGTGCGCTCGTCGTCGCGGCGCTGCTCGCCCGGCGGCGGGTCGTGCGCAGCGCGCCGACCTGGCCACGCCTGGTCGGCTGGGGCCTCGCCATGGGCGCGCTGGCCTCATCGGGCTGGTGGCGGGTGGGCCGGGGGCCGTGGGCGACTTCCGGTCCTTCGCCGTCGGGTTCGCGACGCTGCCCCTGCTGCTGCTCGCCTATGTCGCGCCGGCTCGCTACGCACCCGTCCTGGTCGTCCCGGTCGTCGGGGCGGTGGCGCTGGCGACGGCGCTCGACCGGACCTCGAGCATCGTCGACGCGCTCGGCTGCTTCCAGGCCGGCCTGGTCATCCCCCTCGGTGCGGTCGCGATGGGGATCATGGTGCGGCGCTCCACGGCCAGGACCGAGGAGCAGCAGAGCCGGGTCGTCGTCGCCCACCGCGAGGCGCAGCGCGCGGAGTACCTGGAGCGCGCGCGCAGCCACTACCTCCAGCACACCGAGGAGCGCGATCCTGCCCTGGCTGGAGTCCGTCGCCGACGGGCGGGCCGACGTCACGACCGACGAGGCCCGCGAGACGGGCCATCCTGCTGGGGGCGGAGGCGCGCGACGACCTCTACGCCCCCGGCGTCTTCGACGACACCTGCGCTCGCTGGTCACCGACTACCGCCGGCGTGGGGGAGTGGTCGTGGTGCGCGCGGGGGTCGCGCCGGGTGCGTCACGGCGTACGTCGGGCCGGCTCCTGCGGCGCTGCTGGTCCAAGACCTGCCTCCCTCGCACCGGATCACCGTCTCGGCCCAGCCCGACGGCGTCCGCATCGTCTGGTCGTACCCGCCTGCCGGCGGACCTGCGAGCACGCGCGGGTCGCCGGGAGCACCCGGCGCTGCACCCGACCGGTCGACGAGTTCGACCGTGCTCCGCTTCCTCGCGACCTCCCCCTAACCGGGGATTCCACCGACGCGCTCGAGCGGGTAGGACGTTCTCGTGACCCTTCCCTCTGAGGCCCAGCCTCGTCGTCATCGACAACCACCCCACCATGAGGCGCGGTGTCGAGGCCCTGGCGCTGGAGCACCCGGACGAGTTCGCTGATCCTCGGCTCCTACGGCGACGTGGCCGAGATCGACCTGGACCGCGATCCCGTCCCCGACGTCGTGGTGCTCGACCTCCGCCTCGGCCGCGACGACGTCCTGTCGACGCCCTCGATCCCGGCGCTGCGCGCGTGGGGCGCCAAGGTGCTGCTGCACACCTCCGAGGAGAGCCCGGTCCTGCTGCGTGAGGCGATGGCCGCCGGCGCCAACGGGCTGGTCCTCAAGAGCGACGGCCGGAGTCCCTGCGCGAGACGTTGCTGGAGATGGGGTGCAGGAGTACGCCGTCTCCAGCACCCTCGCCCAGGCGCTCCTCGAGGACCCCACCTCACCGCGGCCCTGCACGCCCGCGAGGTCAGATCCTCCAGTCCGTCGACGACGGCCTCGGCCACAAGCAGATCGCGAGCCGGCTCGGCATCAGCACCGAGACCGTGAAGTCCCACCTCAACAACGCGTGCGAGAAGTTCCGCGGCTCGGGCGCGATGTCACCAACACCGTCTCGGCCGTGCGGCACGCCCGCTCCGACGGGTGGCTGGAGGCGTAGCGGCTTCCGACTCAGGCGGCGCCGAGGGCGAGGCAGGCCTCGGCGACGTCGCCCTGGCCGGCCACCGCGTCGGCCCCGGCCCGCAGCATCATCGCCGGGTTGGAGGTGTCGATCGCACCGGAGGCGACCTTGTCCTTCAGGTCCGCGAGACCGGTGGCGACCGTGGTGTACGCCGCCTTCAGGTCGGCGTCCTGGGCCCGGCCGGCGAGGTCGGTGGTGTCCTGGACCGCCTGGTCCAGCGTTGCGTCGTACGCCGCCCGGTCGGACGGGTCGGCCCGAGCCACGTCGCGCAGCCCGAGCTGCCACTCGCTCGTGGGCTTGCCGCACAGCGCCTTGTCGCCGCCCGAGGAGCCGGCGTCCGCCGACGGGCTCTCGCCACCGCTGGAGCCGGACCCGCCGGCATCGCTGCCTCCGCCGCAGCCGGCCAGGAAGAGGGCGGCCAGGGCGAGGCCGAGGGGGGCGAGGGTGGCGGGGGGGGCGATTGGT
>CAWJMC010000010.1:0-124006 GCA_963843875.1 uncultured Actinomycetota bacterium
GGCTGGGTCTCGCCCGAGTGCAGCACCGAGCCGTCCTGCACGTTGGCGCCCGCCCGCACGACGATCGCGCCGAAGTCGGCCCGCAGCACCGCGCCGTACCAGACCGAGGCCCCGGCCTCGATCGTGACGTCGCCGACGACGGTGGCCGTGGGGGCGACGAAGGCGGTCTCGTGGATGGTCGGGATCTTGTCCTCGAAGGCGTACACCGGCATGCGGGAGACCCGAGGCAGGGCCGTCAACCCAGATCGGTCTCCCGGCGGGCGGACCGCTGGCCGTACGCCGGGAGCGCAGCCGACGCAGCCGCCTGACCAGCAGCGGGTCGTGCTCGAGGGCCTGCGGGAGGTCGATCAGCGCGTTGAGCACCTGGTAGTAGCGCACCGACGTCATCGCGAAGGCCTCGCGGATCGCGGCGTCCTTCGGGCCCGGGTAGGTCCACCAGCGCGACTCGAAGTCGAGGACCGCCAGCTCGGCCTCGCTCAGCGAGGAGGGGCCGGGGGCGGGGAGGCGGGTGCCGGGCTGTCCATGTCTGCGGAGTGCCACGGCGCATCGACAGTTCGGTCGACGACGCGCAGGTCGGTGTGGCGCGGCTGCCCCCGAACGGGCATGGGCGGGGTCTCGGCGGCGTTGAGGTCACCGAGACGACGGTGGTGCCCGTTCGCCGGGCGTTCACCAGCCGCGCTCGCGCCACTCGGCGAGGTGCGGGCGCTCGGCGCCGAGGGTCGAGTCGTTGCCGTGGCCGGGGTAGAACCAGGTGTCGTCGGGCAGCGCGCCGAAGAGCTTGTGCTCGACGTCGTCGATCAGGGTGGCGAAGCGCGTCGGCGTCACCGAAGGTGTTGCCGACGCCGCCGGGGAACAGGGTGTCGCCGGTCCACAGGTGGGGGTGCCGTCGGGGTCGTCGTAGACGCAGGCAGATCGAGCCCGGGGTGTGCCCGACGACCGGGATCACCCGCAGCTCGCACTCGCCGACGCGCGACGACGTCGCCGTCGTCGACCGCGCGGTCGACCGGCGACCCCGGTCTGCTCGGTGATCGCGTCGGCGTCGGGGGTGCCGGCGACGGTGCTCGGCGCCGGTCGGCTCCACGACCGCGGCCAGGGCCCGGTGGTGGTCCCAGTGCTGGTGGGTGGTGGCCACCGTGGCGAGCCCGGCGTCGCCGACCAGCGCCGAGCAGGGTCGGGGCGTCGTCGGCGGCGTCGACCAGCAGCTGCTCACCGGTGGCGCGGCAGCGCAGCAGGTAGCAGTTGTTCGACATCTTCGGGTCGACCGCGACCTTGGTGATGCTCAGGTGGGCGAGGTCCGGGTCTGCGCGGGGCCGCCGGGGGCGACCTCGCCGGTGTAGGTGCTCATGGCGCCGATCCTAGGACCGGCCGCGGCGTCCTGGAGCCAGGACGGGCGGAGCGCGGACACCGTCGCAGATCCCGATGCCCGCGACGACGAGTCCGGCACGAGGAGCACCCAGCCGAAGACCTCGGCCGGGCCCGCTCGGCCGCGTGGGTGAGCAGGAGCGCCGAAGAGCAGCAGCACCAGCCCGCCGAACAGGAACGGCTTGAGCTTGGGCACGTCGAGGCCGGGCGGGCCTGCGCGGGCGCGAGGCTCTGCACCTTGCCGGTGGCGCCGGGCACGGCGCACCGCAGCGCGGGCAGACCTTAGGAAGTCCTCGGTCACGAGGTGCCCGCGCGGTGCAGCTGCGGTTCATGACCTCGATCCTGCGTCCATGCGTAGCCACGGGCCGCGCGGGCGTCAGGTCGAGCGCCGACGGCGGCCGCCAGGTCGGCGACGGTGCGCCGCCGGGCCGCTCCGTCGTCGAGCTGCTGGTCGAGGTGCAGGCCCATGAACGCGGCGTCGACGAGGGCCGCCGCGCGCGCGGCCGCCGGCGCGGCGTACGCCGGAGCGGGCGAGGTGGTCGGCCAGCGCGTCCAGCCAGGCCCGGTCGCACTCCGCGGCCAGGCGCGGCGTACGGCGCCCGCGCCGAGCACGCCGAGCGCGCTGGCCTCGACGTAGATCCGGGCGCAGCGGGCCTGCTCGCCCTCGCTCACGCGTGGCCCACAGGTCGAGCACCGCCCGGCCGGCGTCGGCCGAGGGCGGCATCGCGCCGGATGCCGGAGATCGAGCGGTCGTTGGAGATCCGGAGGACGCGTCGCGACCAGGTCGTCCTTGTCGGTGAAGTGGTAGAGCAGCATCCGGTCGCTGGTGCCCAGCGCCTGGGCCAGCGGGCGCAGGGACAGCCCGATCAGGCCGTGCTCGAGCGCGTAGTCGGTGGCCTGCTCGGCCAGCTCCTGGCGGCGGTCGCCCATCTCACGCTCCTCGGGCACGACTCGGATGTAGCGGCTGCTACAGTAGCGCGTAGCAGTCGCTACAGAAAGGGTGGGCCGATGTGGTTCGCGTTCCCGTTGCTGATGGTGGCGGTCGTGCTGGAGGTGGGTGCGACGGCGGCCCTGCCGCGCACCGACAGCTTCACCGTGCCGGGGTGGACCGCCTTGGTGGTCGCCGGGTACGTCGTGTCGACCTGGCTGCTGGCCGTCGTCGTGAAGTACCTCGAGGTCTCCACGGTCTACGCGATCTGGGCCGGCCTGGGCACCGCAGCCATCGCGGTGGTCGGGGTGGTCGCGCTCGGTGAGCCGCTGAACCTGACCAAGGTCGCCGCGCTGGGCATGATCGTCGGTGGCGTGGTGGTCCTGAACCTCCAGGGTGCGCACTGACCACACCCGTGCCCACGGCCACCCGTCTCAGCCGGTCCTGGTCACCCGAAAGGGGTCTCGGTGGTGCGTGAGAAGGTGTTCGTCCCGGGCGTGGCGGGCTTGCGCAGCCACCCGATCCGACGAACACTTGTTCGACGTACGACCTTGTCCGAGCCCACTCGAAGGAACCTCGTGGCCGACCAGCTGATCATCCGCGGAGCGCGGGAGCACAACCTCAAGGACGTCTCGCTCGACCTGCCCCGGGACTCCCTGATCGTCTTCACCGGCCTGTCCGGCTCGGGCAAGTCCTCGCTGGCCTTCGACACCATCTTCGCCGAGGGCCAGCGCCGCTACGTCGAGTCGCTCTCGGCCTACGCCCGGCAGTTCCTGGGCCAGATGGACAAGCCCGACGTCGACTTCATCGAGGGCCTCTCGCCCGCGGTCTCGATCGACCAGAAGTCGACCTCGAAGAACCCGCGCTCCACGGTCGGCACGATCACCGAGGTCTACGACTACCTGCGCCTGCTCTACGCCCGCGCCGGCCGGCCGCACTGCCCGGTCTGCGGCGTCGCCGATCGAGCGGCAGACCCCGCAGCAGATCGTCGACCGGATGCTCAAGCGAGCCCGAGGGCACCCGCTTCCAGGTGCTGGCGCCGGTGATCCGCGGGCGCAAGGGCGAGTACGTCGAGCTGTTCCGCCAGCTGCAGACCCAGGGGTTCAGCCGGGTCCGCGTCGACGGTGAGACCGCACACCCTCGACGACGCCGCCGACGCTGGAGAAGCAGAAGAAGCACACCATCGAGGTGGTGGTCGACCGGCTCGCGGCCAAGGAGTCGGCCAAGCGTCGCCTCACCGACTCGGTCGAGACCGCGCTGCAGCTGGCCGGCGGGCCTGGTGGTCTTCGACTTCGTCGACCTCGACGCCAAGGACCCGGGTCGCGAGCAGAAGTTCTCCGAGAAGATGTCGTGCCCCAACGACCACGCGATCGACACCGACGACCTCGAGCCGCGCTCGTTCTCGTTCAACTCGCCGTTCGGCGCGTGCCCGGACTGCAGCGGTCTCGGCACCCGGATGGAGGTCGACCCGGAGCTGGTCGTCACCGACCCCGAGGGCACCCTCGGCGAGGGCGTGATCCAGCCCTGGAGCGGCGCGCACGTCGCCGACTACTTCGCCCGCCTGCTCGAGGCGCTCGGCGGCGAGCTCGGCTACACCATGGACACGCCGTGGTCGAAGATCCCGGCCGCCGGCGCGGGCCGCGATCCTGGGCGGGCACGCGACCAAGGTGCACGTCAGGCACCGCAACCGCTACGGCCGCGAGCGCTCCTACTACACCAGCTTCGAGGGGGTCATCCCCTACATCGAGCGCCGCCACCGCGAGGCGGAGTCCGACACCAGCCGCGAGCGCTTCGAGGGCTACATGCGCGAGGTGCCCTGCCCGGCCTGCCAGGGCAGCCGGCTCAAGCCGGTCTCGATGGCGGTCACCCTGGGCGGGCTCAGCATCGCCGAGGTGTGTGCGATGGCGATCAACGAGACGGCCGACTTCCTCGCCACCGTCGAGCTCAGCGCCCGCGAGAAGCAGATCGCCGAGCGGGTGCTCAAGGAGATCCAGGAGCGGCTGCGCTTCCTGCTCGACGTCGGCCTCGACTACCTCTCCCTCGACCGGCCGTCCGGCTCTTTGTCGGGTGGTGAGGCCCAGCGGATCCGGCTGGCGACCCAGATCGGGGCCGGGCTGGTCGGCGTGCTCTACGTGCTCGACGAGCCCAGCATCGGGCTGCACCAGCGCGACAACCAGCGCCTGATCGAGACCCTCAAGCGGCTCAAGGACCTCGGCAACACCCTGATCGTCGTCGAGCACGACGAGGACACCATCCGCACCGCCGACTGGGTCGTCGACATCGGCCCGGGCGCCGGCGAGCACGGTGGCCAGGTGGTGCACTCGGGCACCGTCCAGGGCCTGCTCGAGCACCCGGACTCGCCCACCGGGCTCTACCTGTCCGGGTCGCAAGGAGATCCCGCTGCCCGCCGTACGCCGCCCGCGCACCAAGGGTCGCGAGCTCGTCGTGCACGGCGCCAAGGAGAACAACCTGCACGACATCGACGTCGCGTTCCCGCTCGGGGTGTTCGTCGCCGTCACCGGGGTCTCCGGCTCCGGCAAGTCGACGCTGGTCAACGACATCCTCTACACCTCGCTGGCCAAGCAGATCTACAACGCCCGCACGGTGCCGGGCCGGCACACCAAGATCACCGGCCTCGAGCACGTCGACAAGGTGATCCACGTCGACCAGTCGCCGATCGGGCGCACCCCGCGCTCCAACCCGGCGACGTACACCGGCGTCTTCGACCACGTCCGCAAGCTGTTCGCCTCGACCCCCGAGGCCAAGATGCGGGGCTACCTGCAGGGTCGGTTCTCCTTCAACGTCAAGGGCGGTCGCTGCGAGGCGTGCGCGGGCGACGGCACGATCAAGATCGAGATGAACTTCCTGCCCGACGTCTACGTGCCCTGCGAGGTCTGCCACGGCGCGCGCTACAACCGCGAGACCCTCGAGGTGCACTACAAGGGCAAGACCATCGCCGAGGTCCTGGACATGCCGATCGAGGAGGCGGAGGACTTCTTCGCCGCGATCCCGGCGATCGCGCGGCACATGAAGACCCTGGTCGAGGTCGGGCTCGGCTACGTCCGGCTCGGGCAGCCGGCCACGACGCTCTCCGGTGGTGAGGCGCAGCGGGTCAAGCTCTCCTCCGAGCTGCAGAAGCGCTCGACCGGCCGCACGGTCTACGTGCTCGACGAGCCGACCACCGGGCTGCACTTCGAGGACATCCGCAAGCTGCTGCTCGTGCTCGGCCGCCTGGTCGACCAGGGCAACACCGTGCTGGTGATCGAGCACAACCTGGACGTGATCAAGACCGCCGACTGGCTCGTCGACATGGGTCCCGAGGGCGGCAAGCGCGGCGGCACCCTGGTCGCCGAGGGCACGCCCGAGCAGGTCGCCGACCGCGAGGAGAGCTACACGGGTCAGTTCCTGGCCCCGCTCCTGCAGGGTCGCAGCCGGGAGTCGCCCCCGGTGCGCAGGGCGACGGACCAGCCGCGCGGCGGACCGGGTGGCCGCCCCGACGAAGGCCTCCAGGAAGGCGCCCGCGAAGAAGCAGCCGGCGGGGAAGTCACAGCGAAACCTCAGCAAGAGCCGAGCCGCTTCCTGACCCGGCCGACTACCGTTGAACCTTCAACGACCAGAGCATGGAGGGCCCGATGAGCGACGAGAGCGGCTTCCGACCGACCCGACGCATCCTGTTCAGCGGCCTGGGTTCGCTGGGCGTCGCCGTCGCCCTGGCCGGCTGCGGCGCGCGGCGGGCTCCGAGGGTGAGGCCAGCGGCCCCGGCGGCTTGGCGAGCCCGTCGGCGAAGGCTGGCGCCGAGCTGGCCAAGACCTCCGACGTGCCGGTCGGGGGCGGGGTGATCCTCACCGATCGACAAGATCGTCGTCACCCAGCCGACCAAGGGCACCTTCAAGGCGTTCTCGGCGATCTGCACCCACCAGGGCTTCACCGTGACCTCGGTCGAGGACGACGTGATCAACTGCAACCACCACGGCAGCGAGTACTCCGCCGCCACGGGTGCGGTGAAGCGGGGCCCGGCCCAGGCAGCGCTCGAGCGAGGTCGCGATCAAGGTCAGCGGCGACTCGGTGCTCGCCGCCTGAGCTCGGCGCTGAGTCGCTCCGGCGCTGCCCGGCCAGGAGTCACGCACTCCGCTCGGCCGGTGGTGTGGTTGTCGAAGCCCGTGGAAGAAGTCTGGTCCTGCGGCGCCCGCCCGGGTGCGACGTGGTCCGCCGCCACGATCCGCAGAGGAGCCACTAGCCGGACGTGGCATAGGGCGGCCACGTCGGCGAAGGTGCCGCCGGGCTTGAACAGGCTGAAACCCTGCTCGCCACACTCCCGTCGGACGTCCGGGTTGGTGTCCTCCACGCTCCGGGATCGAGTGAAGCGCCAGTCCTGTTCGACCAGTCCAGGTAGGGCCGGGGCTCCGGCGGCAAGGACGAGTCGCCAGGCCGGGACCGAGGTGTGCACGTAGAACCGGTGGCGGCCCGCCTCGTGCGGCTCGTGGGAGCCACCTTGCTGATCCTGGTCGTCGGGCACGATCGAAGTCTGCCGACCGGACGGGGCCCTGGCCAGCGTCAGGTCCGCGTGCCCTCGGTGCCGGGAGCCGTTCGGGCCCGGGCGACGTACACCGTGCTCGCCGACTCGCCACCGGTGAGCGGGTTGGGGAACGTCACGACGTGGGCTCGGGTGTCGAGGAACACCTCGGCGAGCGTGGCCTCGAAGGTCGGGTCGGGCGGATCGTCGGACCACAGGGCGAAGACGCCGCCGGGGACGATCCGCTCCGTCAGGCGGCGCAGTCCGTCGCCGCTGTAGAACGCCGCGTGCCTGGGGTGGAGCAGGTTCCGCGGCGAGTGGTCGATGTCGAGGAGCACGGCGTCGTAGGTCGGCTGCGGCGTGGTGCCGTCGGCGACCTGGGCGAAGAAGTCGCCGTGGACTGGAGGTCGCAGCGCGGGTCTGCCGCCAGGCCGACGGTGTCGGGCAGCAGGTCGCGCCGGTGCCAGTCGATGACCGCGGCGACCGCCTCGACCACCTGGACCTGCTCGACCCGGTCGTCCTCCAGGGCGGCCCGCAGCGTGTAGCCGAGCCCCAGGCCACCCACGAGCACGTGCAGCCGCTCAGCCTCGGCCCGCGCCAGGCCCAGGTGCGCCAGCTCGGTCTCCACCACGGTGAAGAGGCTCGACATCAAGAACTCGTCGTCGATCTTCACCTCGTAGACGTCGTGGCCGACGACCGGCTCGAAGCGCCGGCGAAGGCTGATCACCCCGATCGGCGTGTCGGCCCAGTCGATCTCCTCGATGTTCAGGGCCACCTGCTGCCTCTCGTTGCGGCCGGTCCGGCCCCGGGGGAGCGGGACCCGCTTCACCAGCAGGCTACGGGCTGGAGGCCTGGCCCCGTCCGTCCTGCGGTCGGCACGACGCCTTCGGGCCCGGCCCGGGAGGGAACGTGCCACCCGCGCTCTGTACGGTGCCGGCATGTCTGCTCGTACCGCCGTCGCCACTGCGGCCCTGGTGCGCGACGGGCGGGTTCTGCTGGCGCACCGGCACCCGAAGCGACGCTGGTACCCCGACTGCTGGGACCTGGTCGGCGGACACGTCGAAGCAGGCGAGTCCGCGGAGCAGGCCGTGATCCGAGAGTGCGCTGAGGAGCTCGGCATCGGGATCCGTGACCCTCGACCGGTGGCGATGACCTTCACCGACCCCGCGATCGAGATGCACGCGTTCGTGGTCGGCCGTTGGGACGGTGAGCCGGTCAATGCCGCACCCGAGGAGCACGACCGGCTGCGATGGTTCGCTCCCCGTGAGCTGGCGGACCTCGAGCTGGCTGACCCTGCCTCTCTGCTCGACATCGTGGAGCTCGTCCGGGCCGAGCGGGGCACTCCGGGACCGAACGCGTCGACTGATGGCCGGTGACCTGCTCTCAGCTCAGCTCAGCCAGGCGGACGTCGTCGTGTCGCCGGTCCAGAGGTACAGGGCGAGCAACGAGCCGTCGTCGGTGTGCATCGAGTGCGACTGGAGCGGACGGTGGTGCAGGGTGCCTCCGGGCGGTACGACGACGTATGGCTCGTCCGTGCCGCGGCTCCACCTGGCCCGCGTGAGCGGCAGGTAGACCTCGTCGGCGTAGTGCTCGTGGTGCGGGTACTGGTTGTCGGGACCGAGCAGCAGGACTCCGACCGCCGCCGTCCCGGACTCGTCGACCAGGACGGACGTCGAGGGCTGGCTTCCGAGGATCGTGGCGTGGGCGTAGCGCTCCAGGAAGCGCTCGTGCGGGGGCGACCGCACGTAGGTGGTGGTCTGGGTCCAGTGCAGCTGCTCGGTCAAGGGCCTGAGCGCCTCGGCCACGACGCCGAGGCGACCGGCTCGCGCGACCGCGAGGGCATCGGCGTAGTAGGACGCCGCCACCTCCCGTGCGAGGGCGTCCGATCCGGTCGTTCCGAGCCCGGGGGATCCGTCGCGGGCGTCACGGACCGCCATCAGCAGGGTGTCGGCCTGGCTGGTCTGCCCCGCCCGGCGCAGGGAGTCGGCGAGGGTCTCGCCCAGCGCACGCGCAGCAGAGGACATCGCCGAGCATCGTAGGCGGACTCCGCGCGAGTGCGGCAGTGACGGACCACAACCCGACCCCGGGCCCCCTGACCGACGCGGTCTAGGTTGATCCCATGCGTCGCCACACACCCCCGTTCCGGGCCGACCACGTCGGCAGCCTGCTGCGTCCCCAGGTCCTGCTGGACGCCCGCGCCGAGCACGCCGCCGGGCGGCTCGACGACGGCGGCCTGCGCGCGGCCGAGGACAGCGCCATCCGTGAGGTGGTGGCGCTGCAGGAGGAGGTCGGCCTGCAGACGGCCACCGACGGTGAGTTCCGACGTACGTCGTGGCACATGGACTTCATCTACGCCCTGCGCGGCATCTCCCGCACCGAGGAGCAGCTCGAGGTGCGGATGCACAACGCCGAGGGGGAGACGGCCTTCACCTCCGCGGGGCTCAAGGTCGACGGCAAGCTCGGCATCGACGGCCCGATCTTCGGCGAGGCCTTCAGCTTCTTGGAGTCGGTGGTCGGCACCGGCACGGCCAAGCTCACCATCCCGTCGCCGAGCATGGTGCACTACCGCGGCGGCGCGGCCGCCCTCGACCCGGCGGTCTACCCCGACGAGGACGCCTTCTGGACCGACCTCTCGGCGGCGTACGCCGACCAGGTCCGCGAGATCGCGGCGCTCGGGTGCACCTACCTCCAGCTCGACGACACCAGCCTGGCCTACCTCAACGACCCGCAGCAGCGGGCCCAGCTCACCGCCCAGGGGCGCGACGCCGAGCACCAGCACGAGCGCTACATCGCGCAGATCAACGCTGCCCTCGCCGACCGGCCCGAGGGGCTGTCGGTGACCACGCACATGTGCCGGGGCAACTACCGCTCGGCGTGGGCGGCGGAGGGCGGCTACGACTTCGTCGCCGAGGCGCTCTTCGGCCAGCTCGACGTGGACGGCTTCTTCTGCGAGTTCGACGACGCGCGCTCGGGTGGCTTCGAGCCGTTGCGCTACGTCCCCGAGGGCAAGTACGTCGTGCTCGGCCTGGTCACCTCCAAGTCGCCGGTCCTGGAGTCCAAGGACGACCTCAAGCGCCGCATCGACGAGGCGGCCAAGCACGTGCCGCTCGAGCAGCTCTGCCTCTCGCCGCAGTGCGGCTTCTCCTCGACCGTGGAGGGCAACGCCCTGACCATCGACGACGAGCGGGCCAAGCTGGCGCTGATCGTCGAGACGGCTGCGGAGGTCTGGGGCTGATCAGGGCCGGATCAGGTCCGGCCACCGGGGGCTGAGCGAGTCACCTGACGACGTGCCGGTCAGGCGGCGCCTGACCCACGGGCCGGCGTCGCGGCGCAGCCAGGTCAACGCCTCGGCGCGCTGCTGGGCCGGCGTCAGCTCGGGCCGTTCGGACAGCGCTTCGGGAGCCAGGTCGTGCGGCACGCCGATCGCCTCCAGGAACGCCCGCGCCATGTTCTGGTGCCCGGCGCCGGACATGTGCATCCGGTCCTCGGCCCACAACCGGCTGTCGCGGTACTCCCGCATCCGCCAGAAGTCGACGAGCGTCGCTCCGTGGCGTTCGGCGACCTCGCGGACCAGCTCGTTGTACGTCGCGAAGCGGCCCCGCAGCGCCCCGAACACGGGTGCGTCGCCCGGGTCGTAGGCCGTGAAGACCACGAGTCGCGACCCCGACGCGGCCAGCCGGCCCAGCGCCACGTCGTAGGCCGAGACCAGCGCGTCGACGTCGATGCGAGGGCGCAGCACGTCGTTGGCGCCGGCGTAGATGCTGACCAGGTCGGGCCGCAGCGCCAGGGCCGGCTCGACCTGCTCGGAGACGATCGCCATCAGCTTGCGCCCGCGGATGGCGAGGTTGGCGTAGGCGAACTCCGGGTCCTGCGCGGCTAGCACCCCGGCGGCCCGGTCGGCCCAGCCGCGCACCTGGTTGGGCAGTGTGGGGTCGCGACGTCGCCGACGCCCTCGGTGAAGGAGTCGCCGAGAGCGACCCAGCGTCGTGGAAGCATGGCGTGACGTTAGCGAGCCGTCCTTCGGCCGGGCACGACGACTCCCTCGACCCCGTGCCGCCCCAGGAGCGAGCGAGGTGCCCGTCCGGCGCTCTCAGGACCCGAGCAGCCGCTCGCGGAGCTCACCGAGCGACTGCCGGTTGCCGGCCAGTCGCCAGTCGTGGCCGCGGTGGGTGACCTCGGCGGTGGCGCCGCCGGCCGCCTCCACCAGTGCCTTGCCGGGCAGCCAGTCCCACAGCGCCACCGAGTGCTGGGCCCAGGCGCCGAGGCGCCCGGCGGCGACGAGGTGAGGTCGACCGAGGCCGAGCCGAGCATCCGGACGGTGGCGGCGCCGCGCACCAGGGCCAGGAAGGGCTCGCGCACGTCGGGGTCCGCCAGCGTCGAGGGGTGGATGTAGCCGGCCAGCGTCACCTCCGCCAGCGGCCGGTCGCGCAGCGGCTCGACCGGTACGCCGTTGCACCGGGTGGGCAGGTCCGGCCCGCCCAGCCAGGTCTCGTCGAGGTCCGGTCGGTGGACGGCGCCGAGGACCGGGACCAGCTCCTCCGGATCGCCGCGCACGAGCGCGACCGCACTGCACCACGAGGCGATGTGGTTGGCGAAGTTCCAGGTGCCGTCCACGGGGTCGACCACCCAGGTCCGCCCGGAGCTCGAGGCGCGAGCCGCACCCTCCTCGCCCAGGAGGCCGTCGTCCGGACGCAGCCGCTCGAGGGTGTCGGTGACGAACCGCTCGGCCGCGAGGTCGGCCGAGGTGACGATGTCGGAGAAGCCGGTCTTGCGGTCGGTGTCCAGGCCCTCGGCCCGGGTGCCGGCCGCGATCGCGGTGGCCCGGCGGACCAGGTCGGCGGCCAGGTCCGGGTCGTGGTCGGGGTCGGTGGTCGCGGGGTCGCCCATGCCCGCCACGCTAGTGACCGGCGCTCGGCGCCCGGCCGTAGGGTTGAACTCGTGCCCGACCCCTCGACGTACCGCCCGAAGCCGGGGTCGATCCCGACCCAGCCGGGCGTCTACCGCTTCCGCGACCCGCACGGCGTCGTGGTCTACGTCGGCAAGGCCAAGAATCTCCGGGCCCGGCTCTCGTCGTACTTCCAGGACCTGGCCAACCTGCACCAGCGCACCGCGACGATGGTGACCACGGCGGCCTCGGTGGAGTGGACGGTCGTCAACACCGAGGTCGAGGCGCTGCAGCTGGAGTACTCCTGGATCAAGGAGTACGACCCCCGCTTCAACGTCAAGTACCGCGACGACAAGTCCTACCCGTGGCTCGCGGTGACCTACGGCGACGACTTCCCGCGGGTGATGGTCGGGTCGCGGCAAGAAGCGCCGCGGCACCCGCTACTACGGGCCCTACAGCCACGCCTGGGCGATCCGCGAGACGGTCGACCTGCTGCTGCGGGTCTTCCCGATGCGCTCGTGCAGCAACGGCGTCTTCAAGCGGTCGGCGCAGATCGGGCGGCCCTGCCTGCTCGGCTACATCGACAAGTGCAGCGCGCCGTGCGTCGGCCGGGTCAGCGAGGACCGGCACCGCGAGATCGTCGACGACTTCTGCGACTTCATGGCCGGCAACACCAACGCCTTCGTCCGGCGCGTCGAGCGGGAGATGTACTCCGCCTCCGAGCGCGAGGACTACGAGAAGGCGGCCCGGCTGCGAGACGACCTCGGCGCCCTCAACCGGGCGCTGGAGAAGCAGCAGGTGGTGCTCGGCGACGGCACCTCGGCCGACGTGCTCGCGCTGTGCGAGGACCCGCTCGAGGTGGCGGTGCAGGTCTTCTACGTGCGCAGCGGACGGATCAAGGGCCAGCGGGGCTGGGTCGCCGACCGGGTGGAGGAGAGCGACGCCGCGGCGCCTGGTCGGCGACTTCCTGCTCCAGCTGTACGCCGGGGAGTCGGGCGAGGCGATCCCGCGCGAGATCCTGGTGCCCGCGCTGCCGGAGGACGCCACGACGTACGAGGAGCTGCTGGGGGAGGCGCGAGGCGGCCGGGTCTCCATCCGGGTGCCGCAGCGTGGTGACAAGAAGGCCCTGCAGGAGACGGTCGCCGCCAACGCCAAGCAGTCCCTGGCGCTGCACAAGACCAAGCGCGCCAGCGACCTGACCACCCGCAACCGGGCGCTGGAGGAGATCCGCGACGCCCTGGACCTCGAGACGGCGCCGCTGCGCATCGAGTGCTACGACATCTCCAACCTGCAGGGCACCGAGGTCGTCGCCTCGATGGTGGTCTTCGAGGACGGGCTGGCCCGCAAGGGCGAGTACCGCCGCTTCGTGATCCGCGGGGTCGAGGGCCAGAACGACGTCGCCTCGATGCACGAGGTGATCACCCGGCGGTTCCGTCGCCTCCTCGACGAGCGCAACGAGCGTCCCGAGCTGCCGGGCGACCCGGAGCACGACCCGGGGCAGCCGTGCCGGACGGTGCGGGTGAGGCGTCCGGGCCCGATGCTGGTCGACCCGGAGACCGGGCGGGCGCGCCGGTTCTCCTACGCGCCCGGCCTGGTCGTCGTCGACGGCGGTCCGCCCCAGGTCACCGCGGCCCAGCGTGCGCTCGACGAGCTGGGGATCGACGACGTGCCGGTGGTCGGGCTGGCCAAGCGCCTCGAGGAGGTCTGGGTGCCGGGCGAGGAGGACCCGGTCATCCTGCCGCGCACGAGCGAGGGCCTCTACCTGCTGCAACGGATCCGGGACGAGGCGCACCGGTTCGCGATCACGCACCACCGGGGCCGGCGCTCGAAGTCGATGGTGGAGAGCCTGCTCGACGAGGTTCCCGGGCTCGGCGAGGTCCGCCGCAAGACGCTGATCCGGCACTTCGGCTCGCTGAAGAAGCTTCGCGCCGCCAGCACCGAGGAGATCGCCGAGGTGCCGGGCATCGGGGCCCGCACCGCGACCGCCATCGCCGAGGCCGTGGCGGCGGGTCCGGCGCAGGGCCGCTCGGTGTCGGTGAACACCGCCACCGGAGAGATCGAGGAGAGCTGATGGTGCGAGACGCCGAGCCCGGGGAACAGCCGGAGACGCCGGAGGAGCCCCTGGGTGAGCTCGTGGTCGTGACCGGGATGACCGGTGCCGGGCGCAGCACGGCGGCCAAGGAGCTGGAGGACCTCGGCTACTTCGTGGTCGACAACCTCCCGCCGGAGCTGGTCGAGGACGTCGTGCGCCTGGTCGACGAGACCAGGGGCCGGACCCAGCCGGTGGGCGTCGTGGTCGACGTACGTGCCGGGGCGTTCTTCGAGACCCTGCAGGAGCACCTGGCCACCGGCATCCCGTCGCGGCGCACGACCCTGCTCTTCCTGGAGGCCTCCGACGACGTGCTGGTACGCCGGCAGGAGGCCGCCCGCCGCCCGCACCCGTTGCAGGGTCAGGGCCGGCTCGTCGAGGGCATCGACCGCGAGCGCAAGGTGATGGCACCGCTGCGCGGCGAGGCCGAGCTGGTCATCGACACCACCGGTCTCAACGTGCACCAGCTCAAGGACCGCGTGTCGCGTGCCCTCGGCACCCCGGAGCAGATGCGGCTGCAGATCACGGTGGTCAGCTTCGGCTTCAAGTACGGCATCCCGGTCGACACCGACCTGCTGGCCGACATGCGCTTCCTGCCCAACCCGTACTGGGTGCCCGAGCTGCGCGACCAGACCGGCAAGGACGCCGAGGTCGCCGAGTACGTCACCACGCGCCCGGATGCACAGGAGTTCCTCGAGCGCTTCGTCCCGGTGATCGAGACCGTCAGCGACGGCTACCTCCGCGAGGGCAAGCGGTTCATGACCGTGGCCGTCGGCTGCACCGGGGGCAAGCACCGCAGCGTGGCGATGACCGAGGAGATCGCGGCCCGGCTGACGGCGCTCGGCTTCGACGCGTCGCCGACCCACCGCGACCTGGGGCGCGAGTAGGTGGACGGCTCCGGCGCGACCCTGAAGATCGCCGCGCTCGGTGGGGGGCACGGTCTCGCGGCCTCGCTCACCGCGCTCCGCCACGTCGCCGACGACCTGACCGCGATCGTCACCGTCGCCGACAACGGCGGCTCGTCCGGGCGGATCCGGGACGAGTTCGACTCCCTGCCGCCAGGCGATCTGCGGATGGCGCTGGCGGCCCTGTGCGGTGACGACGACTGGGGTCGCACCTGGGCGCGGGTGCTCCAGCACCGCTTCGAGTCGGGGGGAGACCTGCACGGGCACTCGGTCGGCAACCTGTTGATCCTCTCCTTGTGGGAGCTGCTCGGGGACCACGTCGACGGCCTGCGCTGGGTGGCGCAGCTGCTGGGGGCCGAGGGCCGGGTGCTGCCCATGGCGATCACCCCGATGCACATCACGGCGCGGGTGCTCGGCGCCGACCCGTCCGCCCCCAGGGCGGTCAGCACCATCCGTGGCCAGGTCGAGGTGGCCCGCACCACCGGGACGGTCCTCGACGTCGGACTCGAACCGGAGGACGCCCGGGCCTGCCCGGAGGCGCTCGAGGCGGTGCGGGGGGCCGACTGGGTCGTCCTCGGTCCCGGATCGTGGTACTCCAGCGTCATCCCGCACCTCCTGGTCCCCGACCTCCGCCGGGCCCTGGTCGAGACGCGTGCGCGACGCCTGGTCAACCTCAACCTGGTCACGCAGGTCGGTGAGACCGAGGGTTTCAGTGCCGCCGACCACCTTCACGAGCTCGCTCGCCATGCCCCTGACCTGCGCCTCGACGTGGTGCTCGCGGACCGGGGATCTGTCCCTGACCCGGAGCAGCTGGAGGCGGCAGTCGCGGCGTACGGCGGGAGGCTCGAGCTCGCCGACCTGGCCCGTGGCGATCATCGCGACCAGCATGATCCCGGCAAACTTGCGGCCGCCTGTGCGCGCATCATGAATGGCCAACTAAGGTGAGTTCTTGGTGCCGGCCCGCGGTCCAGCTCAGGGTCCGGGCGAGGCGTTCACGGCGACGGGTTTGGGGAACATCGGCATGGCAATGACGGCGCAGGTCAAGGCAGAGCTAGCCAGCACCAAGGTGTCGAAGACCTGTTGTCGCAAGGCCGAGGTCTCCTCGATGCTGCGTTTCGCCGGCGGGTTGCACATCGCCAACGGCCGCATCGTGGTCGAGGCCGAGCTGGACACCGGTGCGGCCGCGCGCCGTCTGCGTCGCGACATCGCCGAGGTGTTCGGGCACGACTCCGACGTCGCGCTGGTGCAGGGCAACGGCATCCGCAAGGGCAGCCGGTACGTCGTACGCGTGGTCCGTGAGGGGGAGTCCCTGGCCCGCCAGACCGGGTTGATCGACCAGCGGGGTCGTCCGGTGCGCGGTCTGCCGCCACAGGTCGTCTCCGGTTCCGGGTGTGACGCCGTCGCGGCCTGGCGTGGCGCCTTCCTCGCCCACGGCTCGCTCACGGAGCCCGGTCGCTCCTCGTCGCTCGAGGTGACCTGCCCGGGCCCCGAGGCGGCCCTCGCCCTGGTCGGCTCGGCCCGCCGGTTGTCCATCTCGAGCAAGGCCCGTGAGGTGCGCGGGGTCGACCGGGTGGTGATCCGTGACGGCGACGCGATCGGCGAGCTGCTCACCCGGCTCGGGGCTCACGAGTCCCTGCTGGCGTGGGAGGAGCGTCGGATGCGCCGCGAGGTCCGGGCCACGGCCAACCGGCTCGCCAACTTCGACGACGCCAACCTGCGGCGCTCGGCGCGCGCCGCCGTGGCCGCGGGGGCGCGCGTCGAGCGAGCACTGGAAGTCCTGGCCGACGAGATCCCCGACCACCTGCTGCAGGCTGGTCGGCTCCGCCTGGAGCACAAGCAGGCCTCGCTCGAGGAGCTCGGTCAGCTGCACGACCCGGTGCTCACCAAGGACGCCATCGCCGGGCGTATCCGGCGCCTGCTCGCGATGGCGGACAAGCGGGCGGAGGAGCTCGGGATCCCGGACACCGAGTCCTCCCTCACGGCCGAGATGCTGGCGGACGAAGGCTGAGCTTGCGAAGCCTTCGTCGTCGGTGGTCGAGCAGCGACCGCGACTGAGGAACGAAGTCGCGACGAGCGTGTCGAGACCTGGGCCCGCAGCGTGCGGCCCTCCCGGTGCTGGTCTCGCGACGAGCGTGTGGAGACCTGGGCCCGCAGCGTGCGGCCCTCCCGGTGCTGGTCTCGCGACGAGGGTGTGGAGACCTGGGCCCGCAGCCGTGCGGCCCTCCCGGTGCTGGTCTCGCGACGAGCGTGTGGAGACCAGCCGCCGCAGCGTGCGGAGCTCGCTGCCGATCAAGCGAGCGGGGTGGGAGCGGGTTTCTTGGATCGATCCAAGATTCGCGACGGTTACCGGCACGTAACGCCGTGGGAGCGCGATAGGTTGAAGCCTCATTCGTCGTCTTCTGCTCAGGAGTGAAACCCCGTGACCGTTCGTGTAGGCATCAACGGATTCGGCCGGATCGGCCGCAACTTCTTCCGTGCCGTCCGGGCTTCCGGCGCCGACATCGAGATCGTCGGTGTCAACGACCTCACCGACAACAAGTCGCTTGCCCCGCTGCTCAAGTTCGACTCCATCCTGGGGCGCCTCGACGCCGACGTCGTCGCCAGCGAGGACGAGATCCGCGTCGGCGACCAGGTGATCAAGACCTTCGCCGAGAAGGACCCGGCCAACCTGACGTGGGGTGACCTCGGCGTCGACGTCGTCGTCGAGTCCACCGGGTTCTTCACCGACGCCACCAAGGCGCACGCCCACATCGACGCGGGGGCCAAGAAGGTGATCATCTCCGCACCGGCCTCCAACGAGGACTTCACCGTCGTGATGGGCGTCAACGACGGTGACTACGACCCGGCCAGCCACCACGTGATCTCCAACGCGTCGTGCACCACCAACTGCCTGGCGCCGATGGCCAAGGCGCTGCACGACGAGTTCACGATCGTCAAGGGCCTGATGACCACGATCCACGCCTACACGGCCGACCAGAACCTCCAGGACAACATCCACAAGGACCTGCGCCGCGCCCGGGCCGCTGCGATCAACGTGGTCCCCACCTCGACCGGCGCGGCCAAGGCGATCGGCCTGGTCCTGCCCGAGCTCAAGGGCAAGCTCGACGGCTACGCGCTGCGGGTGCCGGTCCCCACGGGTTCGGCCACCGACCTCACCTTCGAGGCCGGGCGCGAGACCAGCGTCGAGGAGGTCAACGCCGCGATCGAGAAGGCCGCGGACGGCCGCTTCCTGCGCTACTCCACGGACCCGCTGGTCTCCTCCGACATCGTCACGGACCCGGCCTCGTGCATCTTCGACGCCCCGCTGACCAAGGTGATCGGCAACCAGGTCAAGGTGGTCGGCTGGTACGACAACGAGTGGGGCTACTCCAACCGCCTCGCCGACCTGATCACGCTCGTCGGCAAGAGCCTCTGAGCGTGGGGGAGTACGCCGGGCTCGGAGACGTCCAGGGCAGACGGGTCCTGGTCCGCTCCGACCTCAACGTCCCGCTCGACGGCACCCGGATCACCGACGACGGCCGGATCCGGGCCAGTGTGCCCACCATCCGCTCGCTCGTCGATGCCGGAGCCCGGGTGGTCGTCGTCGCCCACCTGGGCCGGCCGAAGGGGGCTCCCGAGGCGAAGTACTCGCTCGCGCCCGTGGCCGAGCGACTCGGGGAGCTGCTCGGGGAGCCGGTGGCCTTCGCCACCGACACCGTGGGTGAGGGCGCCCTCTCGACGGTGGAGGGTCTCGGCGACGGTCAGGTCGCCCTGCTGGAGAACGTCCGGTTCAACGCCGGTGAGACCAGCAAGGACGACGCCGAGCGCGGCGCCTTCGCCGACGAGCTGGCCGCGCTGGTCGGTGACTCGGGTGCCTTCGTCAGCGACGGGTTCGGGGTCGTGCACCGCAAGCAGGCTTCGGTGTACGACGTCGCCCAGCGCCTGCCGCACGCGATGGGTGGGCTGGTCTCGACCGAGATCGAGGTGCTGCGCCGCCTGACCGAGGATCCCGAGCGACCCTTCGTGGTCGTGCTCGGGGGGTCCAAGGTCTCTGACAAGCTCGCCGTGATCGACAACCTGCTCGGCAAGGCCGACAAGCTGCTGATCGGTGGCGGGATGCTCTTCACCTTCCTCAAGGCCCAGGGCCACGAGGTCGGCAAGAGCCTGCTCGAGCAGGACCAGGTCGACGTCTGCGCGGAGTACCTCCGGCGCGCGAGCGACCAGGGCGTCGAGCTGGTGCTGCCGACCGACGTCGTGGTGGCGTCGTCGTTCCCCTCGGGAGACTCCGGCTCGGACCCGAGCGTGGTGGCCGCCGACGCGATCCCCGACGACCAGCTGGGTCTCGACATCGGTCCCGAGTCGGCGAAGGCCTTCGCCGCGGCGCTGGCCGACGCGCGCACCGTGTTCTGGAACGGCCCGATGGGGGTCTTCGAGCACGAGGCCTTCGCTGCCGGCACCCGTGCGGTGGCGCACGCCCTGACGGAGGTGACGTCATCCGGGGGCCTCTCGGTCGTCGGGGGCGGAGACTCCGCGGCCGCCGTGCGCACCCTGGGCTTCGACGAGTCCGCCTTCGGGCACATCTCGACCGGTGGCGGTGCGAGCCTGGAGTACCTCGAGGGCAAGGACCTGCCCGGCATCGACGTCCTGGAGGACTGAGTGGCAACCAAGGACGCAAGTGGGCGTACCCCGCTGATGGCGGGGAACTGGAAGATGAACCTCAACCACCAGGAGGCGGTGGTCCTGGTGCAGAAGCTGGCCTGGACGCTGGCCGACAAGGAGCACGACTTCGCCAAGGCGGAGGTCGTCGTGGTGCCCCCCTTCACCGACCTGCGTGGGGTGCAGACCCTGGTCGACGGTGACCGCCTGGAGATCCGCTACGGCGCCCAGGACGTGTCGACGCATGCCGACGGCGCCTACACCGGTGAGATCTCCGCGGCCATGCTGAACAAGCTGGGCTGCTCCTACGTCGTCGTCGGGCACTCCGAGCGACGCGAGCACCACGACGAGGACGACGCCGTGGTCAACGCCAAGGCGCGCGCCGCGTCGAAGGCCGGCATGGTGCCGATCGTGTGCGTCGGCGAGGGGCTCGAGGTCCGCAAGGAGGGTCGGCAGGTAGAGCACACCCTGGCTCAGGTGGACGGCTCCATCGCGGGCTACTCGAGCCAGGAGGTCGCCGACCTGGTGATCGCCTACGAGCCGGTCTGGGCGATCGGCACCGGCGAGGTGGCCACCCCGGACGACGCCCAGGAGGTGTGCGGTGCCATCCGTGCCCGCATCGCCGAGACCCATGACCAAGTGGCTGCCGGCGGCGTCCGGGTGCTCTACGGCGGGTCGGTGAAGGCGGCCAACGTCGCCGCGATCATGGCCCAGCCCGACATCGACGGCGCGCTGGTCGGCGGTGCGAGCCTGCAGGCGGAGGAGTTCGGCGGGATCTGTCGCTTCTACTCGATGCCGATGCTGTGAGCCCCGACCGGGACGCGCGGATCCTGCGGGGCGCCGGTTGTGGGGTAGCGACCGATCGTGGGCTAGAGTCCACCGCGTGGTGATCGTGTTCGAGGTGCTGCTCGTCATCTCCAGTCTGCTGATGATCCTTCTCGTGCTCCTGCACAAGGGGCGCGGCGGAGGTCTGTCCGACATGTTCGGCGGCGGGATGTCCAGCGGCCTGGGTGGGTCCTCGGTCGCCGAGCGCAACCTGGACCGGATCACCGTTGGTATCGGCGTGGTCTGGGCTGCTTGTGTGGTCGCACTCGGGCTGCTCCTGAAGTCTGGCAACTGACGCGCCTACGCGTCATCAACAAGGAGTATTGACACGTGGCAGGTGGTGGCAGCGCCATTCGTGGCAGCCGAGTAGGCGCCGGACCGATGGGGGAGGCCGAGCGCGGTGAGGCCGCGCCCCGGCAGAACGTCACCTACTTCTGCTCCCAGGAGCACCGCACGCTGATCGCGTTCTCGGTGGAGGCCCTGGCGCCGGAGACGTGGGACTGCCCCCGCTGCGGCCTGCCGGCGAGCCTGGACTCCGACAACCCGCCTCCGCCGCCGAAGATCGAGCCGTACAAGACGCACCTGGCCTACGTGAAGGAGCGCCGCTCCGACGCCGAGGCGGCGAACATCCTCGACGAGGCGATCAAGACGTTGCGCGACCGTCGCAAGCGCGGCGAGATCATCTTCTGACCGGTCACGAATTCACCGCCCAGCACGCTGACCGGGCAGCTTTTCACTGTCAGGAGCGCTGACCGGGCAGCTTTTCACCGTCACGAGCGCTGACCGGGCAGGTTTTCACCGTACGGCGCCACCAAGGGCTGTGGACAACCCGGGAAGGGTGCGCCGATGGGGGCACCCTGTCCAGGTGCGCATCGACGACGCGATCACTTCGACGGGCCTGCTGGGAAGCGCCTTCCCGCTGCCGCTCGATCGACCCTTCGCCCACGCCGAAGCGCGACGCTGCGGTCTGAGCGCGCGTGAGCTCGCCGAGCTCGTGGAGCGAGCGCTGCTGCGTCATCCGCTCCAGGGGGTGTACCTCGCCGCCCAGGCGCCGGACGACATCGAGCAACGCGTCCGATCGGTCGCCCTGGTGCTGCGGCCGGGAGCGGTGGTGACCGACCGCACGGCCGCCTACCTGCACGGCGTCGATCTCCTCGAGCGGACCGCGCCGACCACGCCTCCACCGATCTCCGTCTTCAGCGCGCAGGCGAGCCGGGTACGTCGTGACGGGGTGGGCAGCGGCATCCGGATGCTTGCGCGGCGTGACGTGATGGAGATCGGCGGCATCGTCGTCACCACGCCGACCCGGACGGTGTGCGATCTCGGACGGTTGCTGTGGCGCTTCGACGCGCTGGCCGCCATCGACCTCTACCTCAAGTACGGCGTACCCAAGGAAGCGATCGTCTCCGAGGCGAGCTCGGGGCGCTTTCGTGGCTACCGCTGGATCCGCCAGCTGCGGACACTGGCGCCGCTCGGCGACGCCCGTTCGGAGTCGCCCGGCGAGTCGGCGCTCCGCTTGCACTGGATCGACGCAGGGTTGCCCGACCCGGAGCCACAGCGGTGGGTCGAGGACGACCACGGCGTCGGCATCTATCGCCTGGACCTGACGGCCCCTGAGCTGCGCTACGCCGCCGAGTACGACGGCGAGGAGTTTCACAGCGAGGCCGAACGGGCGGCCGACGCCGAGCGCCGGGACTGGATGCGTGTGCATCGGGGCTGGATCATCGACGTCTTCCGCAAGGACTCGGTGTACGGCCGGCGCCCCGATCCGAGCGACCGATTGAGGTCCGGGATCGTCAAGGCACGCGCGACGCTGGCGCCATGGAAGCTGGCCCGGCGCTGAGTCAGCTCGGTGAAACCTGCCCGGTCAGCGCCCTCACGGGTGAAAACTGCCCGGTCAGCGCCCACAGCGGTGAAAACCTGCCCGGTCAGCGCCCACAGCGGTGAAAACCTGCCCGGTCAGCGCAGGTCGGCGGCGGCGGCCTCGTCCAGGAACCAGAGCGTCTCCTCGCGGCCCGTGACGCCGCGGGCCGGGATCTCTCGGACCGGCCCCTCCTGCATCGCCAGGGCGGCGGCGTCGGCCTTGCCCTCGCCGGAGACCACGAACCAGACCGCGCGAGCGCGGTTCAGGGCGGGGAAGGTCAGGGTGACGCGCTCCGGCGGCGGCTTGGGCGAGCCGGTGACTCCCACCGCGATGGCGTCGTCGACGCCCAGCTGGTCGAACCCCGGGAACAGCGAGGCCACGTGCCCGTCCGGGCCCAGGCCGAGCATCACCACGTCGAACTCGCCGGCCCCGTCGGCCCGCATCGTCTCGGCGTACGCCGCGGCCGCCTCGTCCACGGACGCTGCGTCCGCCGTCGAGGGCACCTCGTGGACGTGGGCGGGATCGAGCCCCTCGAGGCGGTCCAGCAGGGCTCGGCGCGCCAGCACGGCGTTGCGGTCCTCGGAGTCCGGTGCGACGAAGCGTTCGTCGCCCCACCAGAACACCACGTCGCTCCAGTCGACCTCCGCGGAGGCAGCGACCCGGGCCAGCGTCTCGTGGATGGTGTCGGCGATGGTGCCGCCGGTGAGCGCGACGTGCGGCGTGCGGCCAGCGGCCTGCGCGTCGCGCAGGACCACCAGCAGTCGCTCCGCCACGTCGGCGGCGAGGGCCTCGGGACCCTCGTGGATGCGCAGCTCCGCTTCGGTCATCGCTTCTTCCTCCCAGGTGTCTGTTCGGTGGTGGCGAGCAGCTTCTTGGCCGTGGCCGCGTAGACGTCGTCCTCGTCGAGACGGCGCAGCTCCTCGGCGAGCAGCTCGGCGACGTCTCGCCGCTTCAGCGCCATCGGCCGGTCGGGGTTGCCGGGCGAGCGGAACGTCGCGAGCTTGCCGTCGCGACGCGAGATCTCGACCGTGCTCTCCTTGGTGCTCAGCACGACGTCGGTGATGCCGGGGCCCTCGGAGACCTCCCGGCCGACCCGCACCTTGAGCCGGTCGGCCAGCCACGCGGCGAGCAGGTCGGCGCTGGGGCTGACCTTCTCGGCGGTCACGGTGGCGCCCTTGACCTTGAGCGGCTGCTGGTCGAAGGCGGCAGCGAGCAGGGCGCGCCACGGCGTGAGCCTGGTCCAGGCCAGGTCCGTCGTGCCCGGGGCGTACGACGCACACAGCCGCTTCACGGCGTTCGCCCGACCGGTCGACACGGCCGCCGCATCAGTGATCCGGCGGGTCGCCAGAGCACCGATGGAGTCGCTGGCCGGGTCGTCGGGGTGCTCCTTGGGCCACCACACCACCACGGGGGAGTCGGGCAGCAGCAGGGGGCCGACGACCGAGTCGGCGTGCTTGATCACCTCGCCGGAGAGCCGGATCACGGCGACCTCGCCGGACCAGTCGTCTCCCACGCCGACCTGGGCGTGCACGCGGGGCTTGCCGCGTCCGTCACCGAGGATCACCCCGAGCACGCGTGCGGGGTGCTCGTGCGAGGCACGTCGGGCGGCGGCGAGGGCGTCGTCGGCCTCGTCCTCGTCGACGACGATCACCATCGTCATCACCATGCCCATGGCGGGGCTGCCGTGCCGTGCGCGCTCGGCGACCATGGCCGCGCTGATCGCGCTGCTGGTGGTGTCGGTGAGCTCAATCATCAGGGGTCCCCACGGAGGTCGGAGCGGAGCGGGCCGGTCGGTGTGGCGCGTTCACGGCCGCCTCCACACGCGGCCGTCGCGGGCCAGCATCTTGTGGGCCGAGTCCGGCCCCCAGCTGCCCGACTCGTAGGGATCGGGTTTCCCGTGCTTGGCCCAGTAGTCGAGGATCGGATCGAGGATCTTCCACGACAGCTCGACCTCCTCGTGCTGCGGGAACAGCGGCGGATCGCCGAGCAGCACGTCGAGGATCAGCTTCTCGTACGCCTCGGGGCTGGCCTCGGTGAAGGTGCCGCCGTACTGGAAGTCCATGTTGACGTCGCGGATCTCCATCGCGGTGCCCGGCACCTTCGAGCCGAACCGGATGGTGACGCCCTCGTCGGGCTGCACCCGGATCACCAGAGCGTTGTGGGTCAGGTCCTCGGTCTGCGTGGCGTTGAAGGGTTGGTGCGGGGCGCGCTTGAAGATCACCGCCACCTCGGTCACCCGGCGGCCCAGGCGCTTGCCCGTGCGCAGGTAGAACGGCACCCCGGCCCAGCGGCGGGTCTCGAGGTGCAGCGTGATCGCGGCGAAGGTGTCGGTGGCGGAGTCCTGCGGGATGTCGGCCTCGTCGAGGTAGCCGAGCACCTTCTCCCCACCCGCCCAGCCGGCCTGGTACTGCCCGCGCGAGGTGGTCAGGTCCAGACGCGGCGGGAGCACGACCGAGGAGAGCACCTTCTGCTTCTCCATCCGCAGGGCCGATGCCTCGAAGGAGCCGGGCTCCTCCATGGCCACCAGTGCCATCAGCTGCATCAGGTGGTTCTGGATCACGTCGCGGGCCGATCCGATGCCGTCGTAGTACCCGGCCCGGCTGCCGATGCCGATGTCCTCGGCCATGGTGATCTGCACGTGGTCGACGTAGTTGGAGTTCCAGATCGGCTCGAACAGGTTGTTCGCGAACCGCATGGCGAGGATGTTCTGCACCGTCTCCTTGCCCAGGTAGTGGTCGATGCGAAAGACCGACTCGGGGGAGAACACCCCGTCCAGCACGTCGTTCAGCTCGCGGGCGGAGGCGAGGTCGTGCCCGAACGGCTTCTCCACCACGACGCGGCGCCAGGCCTTGCCGACGCGGTTCTCCTCGGGCTCGGTGAGTCCGCTCTTCTCCAGCTGGTTGACCACGTCGCCGAAGAATTTCGGCGGGATCGAGAGGTAGAAGGCGTGGTTCCCGCCGGTGCCCCTGGCCTCGTCGAGCTCTTCGAGCGTACGGCGCAGCTGGTGGAAGGCCTGGTCGTCGGAGAACTCGCCCGGCACGAACCGGAAGCCCTCGCTGAGCTGGGCCCAGACCTCCTCGCGGAACTCGGTGCGGGAGTGCTCCTTGACCGAGTCGTGCACGATCTTCGCGAAGTCCTGGTCGGCCCAGTCCCGGCGCGCGAAGCCGACCAGCGAGAAGCCGGGGGGCAGGAAGCCACGGTTGGCCAGGTCGTAGATCGCCGGCATCACCTTCTTGCGCGACAGGTCGCCCGTGACGCCGAACAGCACCATCGAGCAGGGTCCTGCGATCCTGGGCAGACGCCGGTCCTGCGGGTCACGCAACGGGTTGTCCCAGCCGCGCTGGCGGGCCGCTTCGGCTGAGCTCATCGGTGTCGGTGCTCCTGGTAGTAGCCGATCAACGCCTGGGTCGAGGCGTCCTGCTCAGCGAGGGCGTGATCATCACCGGAGATGGCCGGCCCGACCTCCTGGGCCAGCTTCTTGCCCAGCTCGACGCCCCACTGGTCGAAGCTGTCGATGCCCCAGACCGCGCCCTGGGTGAAGGTGATGTGCTCGTAGAGGGCGACCAGCTGACCCAGCACCGAGGGGCTCAGCTCGGGGGCGAAGATCGAGGCGGTCGGCCGGTTGCCGGTGAACACCCGGGCGGGCACGACCGACTCGTCGGTGCCCTCGGCCCGGACCTCGTCGGCGGTCTTGCCGAAGGCCAGTGCACGGGTCTGGGCGAAGAAGTTCGCCAGGAACAGCTCGTGCACGTCCTGGGAGCCGTCGGTGAGCGCATACGCCGGGTTGGCGAAGGCGATGAAGTCGGCCGGGATCAGCCGGGTGCCCTGGTGGATCAGCTGGTAGAAGGCGTGCTGGCCGTTGGTGCCGGGCTCGCCCCAGAAGACCTCGCCGGTGGTGGTCGTGGCCGGTGAGCCGTCCCAGCGCACCCCCTTGCCGTTGGACTCCATGGTGAGCTGCTGCAGGTACGCCGGGAAGCGGTGCAGCAGCTGGGCGTAGGGGAGCACGACGTGGCTCTGCGCCCCCAGGAAGTTGGAGTACCAGACGTTGAGCAGGCCCATCAGCATCGGCACGTTGCGCGAGGGCTCGGCGGTGCGGAAGTGCTCGTCCATGGTGTGGAAGCCCGCGAGGAACTCCGCGAACCGCTCGGGGCCGATCGCGACGACCAGCGACGTGCCGATCGCCGAGTCCAGCGAGTAGCGCCCGCCGACCCAGTCCCAGAAGCCGAAGGCGTTGTCCGGGTCGATCCCGAAGTCGGCGACCTTGTCCAGCGCCGTCGAGACGGCGACGAAGTGCTTCGCGACGGCCGCGTCCTGGTCCTCACCGGACAGCCCGTCGAGCAGCCACTCCTTGCACAGGCGGGCGTTGGTCAGGGTCTCCAGCGTGCCGAAGGTCTTGCTCGAGACGATGAACAGGGTGCTGGCCGGGTCGAGTCCAGCGAGCTTCTGGGCGGCGTCCGTCGGATCGATGTTGGAGATGAACCGGCACTCGATGCTGTTGTCCGGACCGTCCTGGCGGTACGGCGCCAAGGCCTCGTAGGCCATCACCGGACCCAGGTCGGAGCCGCCGATGCCGATGTTGACGACCGTGCGGATCCGTTCACCGGTGACGCCGGTCCACTCACCCGAGCGGACCTTCCCGGCGAAGGCGTAGACCCGGGCGAGCACCTCGTGCACGTCGGCGACGACGTCCTGGCCGTCGACCGACAGCGTGGCGTTATCGGGCAGGCGCAGGGCGGTGTGCAGCACCGCCCGGTCCTCGGTGACGTTGATGTGCTCACCGGCGAACATCGCGTCGCGGCGCTCGCTCACCCCGCACTGCTCGGCGAGCGCCAGCAGCGACGGCAGGACGTCGCCGTCGAGCAGCGACTTGGACAGGTCGACGCGCAGGTCGCCGGCGGTGAAGGTGAGCTGTTCGACGCGGTCCGGCTGGTCGGCGAACCAGGAGCGCAGGTCCGGCGCGAAGCCGGCGGCAAGAGCGGCCAGCGCCGACCAGGCGGGGGTCGAGGTCGCGTCGACCGGTGCTGGCTCGGGATGCGCCTGGGTCACTTGCCCGCCGCCTCCAGCTGGGTCTTGACGGTGTCGAGCAGCTCGTTCCAGGACTTCTCGAACTTGTCGACACCCTCCTTCTCGAGCACGTCGATCACGTCGTCGTAGTCGATGCCGGCGGCCTTCAGGTCGGCCATCACCCGGGCGGCGTCCTCGTAGTGGCCGGTGACCTGGTCCCCCTGGACGTCGCTGTGGTCGCGGACCGCGTCGAGGGTCTTCTCGGGCATCGTGTTGACCGTGTTGCCCACCGCCAGGTCGTCGACGTACATGGTGTCGCGGTAGTCCGGGTTCTTGACGCCGGTCGAGGCCCACAGCGGGCGCTGCTTGTGCGCCCCCTTGGCGGCCAGCGCCTCCCAGCGCTCGCCGGTGAAGAACGCCTCGTAGTCGCGGTAGGCCAGCCGGGCGTTGGCCACGCCGGCCTTGCCGGCCAGCTCGTGCCCGTCCCCCAGCCGCTTGTCGATCTCGGTGTCGACGCGGGAGACGAAGAACGACGCCACGGACTGGATCTTGGACAGGTCATGGCCGTTCTCGTCGGCCAGCTCCAGCCCGGCGACGTAGGCCTCCATCACGCCCCGGTAGCGCTCCAGGCCGAAGATCAGCGTGACGTTCACGCTGATCCCCTCACCCAGGGTGGTGGTGATCGCGGGGGCACCCTCGGTGGTGGCGGGGATCTTGATCAGCACGTTGGGCCGGTCGACGGCGTCGCGCAGCTCCCGGGCCGACCTGGTGCTGGCGTCGGTGTCGTGGGCCAGCAGGGGAGAGACCTCGATCGAGACCCGGCCGTCGACGCCGTCGGTGGCCTCGAAGGTCTCCTTCATCACGTCGCAGGCGTCGCGCACGTCCGTGGTGGTCAGGGCGAAGACGGTCCGGTCCACGTCGGCGCCCTCGCCGGCGAGCTCGCGCACCTGCTCGTCGTAGCGCTCACCGTCGGCGAGGGCTGCGGCGAAGATCGACGGGTTGGTGGTGACACCGACGACGTGGTCGTTCTTGACCAGGTCGGCGAGGTTCCCGGTCTCCAGGCGCTCGCGCGAGAGGTCGTCGAGCCAGATCGAGACGCCGACGTCGGACAGTTCCTTGAGGTGGTCAGCCATGTCTTCTCCTTGTTCGATGGTGTGGTTCGGTTGGGGACGTGAGCAGCGCTCGGGCCTGATCAGGCTCGGGCCACCCGGATGCTGTCCTCGGCCGAGTCCGCCACGGCCTGCGCGGTGATCCCGAACTCGGTGTAGATCCGCTCGTAGTCGGCCGACGCGCCGTAGTGCTCGATCGAGACCATCCGGCCGTGGTCGCCGACGATCTCGCGCCAACCCATCTTGACCCCGGCCTCGACCGAGACCCGGGCCTTCACGGTCGGCGGGACGACCGTCTCCCGGTACGCCGCCTCCTGCTCGTTGAACCACTCGATGCAGGGCATCGAGACGACGCGGGCCGCCACGCCCTTCTCGGCCAGCAGGGCGCGGGCCTCGACCGCGAGCTGCACCTCCGACCCGGTGCCGATCAGGACGACGTCGGGGACGCCCTCGGTGTCGAGCAGGACGTAGCCCCCGCGGTGCACGTTCGAGACGTCGGAGAACCCGTCGGCGTCGCGCGGGAACGTGGGCAGGTTCTGCCGACTCAGCACCAGACCGGCCGGGCGGTCGGTGTGCTCGAGCACGGTCTGCCAGCAGGCCACGGTCTCGTTGGCGTCGGCGGGGCGGACGACGTCGAGCCCCGGGATCGCCCTGAGGGCGGCCAGGTGCTCGATCGGCTGGTGGGTCGGACCGTCCTCGCCGAGACCGATCGAGTCGTGGGTCCAGACGTAGGTCACCGGCAGCCCCATCAGGGAGGCCAGGCGCACGGAGCCGCGCATGTAGTCGGAGAAGGTGAGGAAGGTGCCGCCGAAGACCCGGGTGCCGCCGTGGCTGGCGATGCCGTTCATGATCGCCCCCATGCCGTGCTCGCGGATCCCGAAGTGCAGCACCCGACCGGCGTACGGGTCGCCCTTCCAGGCCTTGGTGGAGCGGTCCTTGGGCAGGAACGAGGGCGCGTCCTCGATCGTGGTGTTGTTCGAGCCCGCAAGGTCGGCCGAACCGCCCCACAGCTCGGGCAGGACGGCGGCGACGGCGTTGATCACGCTGCCGGAGGCCTTGCGCGTGGCCAGCCCCTTGGGGTCGGCCGGGAAGCTCGGCAGGGCATCGGTCCAGCCCTCCGGCAGGGTGCGGGTCTGCATCCGCTCGAAGAGCGCCACGTCGGCCGAGGGCTTCGTGGTCCAGTGCTGGAACTGCGTGTCCCAGGCCGCCTGGGCGTCCTTGCCGCGAGACACCGCGAGCCGGGTGTGCTCGAGCACGTGCGGGTCGACCGCGAAGGTGAGGTCGGGGTCGAAGCCGAGCACCTTCTTGGTGGCCGCGACCTCGGGCTCACCGAGGGCCGAGCCGTGCGCGCCACCGGTGTTCTGGGCGTCCGGAGCCGGCCAGGCGATGATGGTGCGCAGCACGATCAGGCTGGGCTGGTCGGCGACCCCCTCGGCCTTGCGGATCGCGTCGTGGAGCGCCGGCACGTCCTCGCGGTACTGCCCGCCACCGTGCGTCCAGTCGACGAGCTGCACGTGCCAGCCGTAGGCCTCGTAGCGCGCCGCGACGTCCTCGCTGAGCGCCACGTCGGTGTCGCCCTCGATCGAGATCTGGTTGTCGTCGTAGATCAGGGTCAGGTTGCCCAGGCGCTGGGTGCCGGCGATGGAGGAGGCCTCGGAGCTGACGCCCTCCTCGATGTCACCGTCACTGCAGATCGCGTAGACGTGGTGGTCGAACGGGGACTCGCCGACCTCGGCGTTGGGGTCGAGCATCCCGCGCTCGCGCCGGGCGGCCATGGCCATCCCGACGGCGTTGCCGATGCCCTGGCCCAGCGGGCCGGTCGTGGTCTCGACCCCGGCCGTGTGCCCGTACTCCGGGTGGCCCGGCGTCTTGCTGCCCCAGGTGCGCAGCGACATCAGGTCCTCGATCTCCAGGCCCCAGCCGCCGAGGTAGAGCTGGATGTAGAGGCTGATGCTGGAGTGGCCGCAGGAGAGCACGAACCGGTCGCGTCCGGGCCAGTGCGGGTCGGCGGGGTTGTGCCGCATCACCTTCTGGAACAACAGGTACGCCGCGGGGGCCAGGCTCATCGCCGTGCCAGGGTGGCCGTTGCCGACCTTCTGCACCGCGTCCATGGCCAACACGCGGACCGTGTCGACCGCCTTGTCGTCGGTCTCGTTCCAGTCCAGAGCAGCTGCGGTCACGTCGTGGTCCTCCCAAGGACGAAGTGCGGAGTCGTGGGGGGCGGGGCCGGTGGCCTCCGCTCCGCTTCGAGCCTACTCACGTACGACCGGGTCCTCGACCCCCCTGGAGGCGGAGATAGACTCAACGAGGTTCGAGGCCAGCCGGATCGAGGCCCAGGTCCGGCCCCCGACGCGACAGCTGTTTCCCGCTCGAGAAGGTGAGGTGCCGGGTGATCACCCCACGACGTTGCGTTCCCCCGCTCCGCTCCTGCACACCGCGCCGCAGGAACCCCGAGTGACCGCCGTCGAGCCGCACACCGACTCCTCGACCAGAGCTCCGCGGGCCGACGCGGCCTCGTACCTTCGTGACGTCGTCTCGGCCTACGTCGGCCTCACCAAGCCGAGGGTGATCGAGCTGCTGCTGCTCACCACGGTGCCGGTGATGTTCTTCGCCCAGCGCGGGGTCCCGCCGCTCGGCCTGGTCCTCGCGACCGTGGTCGGCGGCACCCTCTCCGCCGGCTCCGCGTCGGTCTTCAACTGCGTCTACGACCGTGACATCGACGAGCAGATGCGGCGCACCAGGCGACGTGCACTGCCTCGGCACGTGGTCTCGCCCCTGGCGGCCCTGGTCTTCGGCCTGGTCCTGGGCGTGCTCTCCACGGTGGTGCTGGCGGTCTGGGTGAACACGCTGTCGGCGGTGCTCTCGGTGAGCGCCATCGCGTTCTACGTCTTCGGGTACACGATGCTGCTCAAGCGTCGCACCACCCAGAACATCGTCTGGGGCGGCCTGGCCGGGTGCTTCCCGACCCTCATCGGCTGGACGGCCGTCACCGGGGAGCTCGCCTGGGCGCCGGTGGTGCTGTTCCTCGTGGTCTTCTTCTGGACCCCGCCGCACACCTGGGCGTTGGCGTTGCGCTACCGCGAGGACTACGCGCGGGTCGACGTGCCCATGCTGCCGGTGGTCAGGCCGGCTCGGGACGTGGCGCGCCAGGTCGTCGTCTACTCCTACGCGATGGTCGCGACCTCCCTGCTGCTGTGGCCGGTCGCGGACACGGGGCCGGTCTACCCGGTCGCGGCCCTGGTCCTCGGCGTCGCGTTCCTGGTCCAGGCTCATCTGATGCACGCGCGGGCCCGCACCTCCGACGACCTCAGCGTGGTCCGGCCGATGCGGCTCTTCCACTACTCGAACATGTATCTCTCACTGCTCTTCGTGGCTGTGGCCCTCGTCTCACTGCTCTGACGGAGGCATCAGATCCGGGACCTCCAAATCGGACATAAGCGTCGAAGAGCGACTTTACAATCGTCCGTTCGGTCAGATTCCGGCCCATATGTTGGTGATTCCCCGTCGACTGCGAGACAGTTGAGGTGTCAGTCAGACACGTCCGGGCCGGGGGGCTCGTGCGACGCGCTCCACGGAGCACCTGACCGACGTACGGGGGAAGTTCGCGAGGATCCGTTCACGGGTCGTCGGCCGGGTCCACCCCGCGCGACGGTCACCGACAGAAACGGCGGCTTTCCAGCATGTCCTTGAATCCTCTCGACAGCGATACCGCAGGCGCACCGACCGCAGGTCAGGCGCACTCGCGTAGTCGAACCGCTGCTCATCCGGGGCGAGACGAGGGGATGCCGGCTGCGACGGGTGGCCCGGGGATCGGTCTCGAGACCGCGCACGGGGGTCGGCCCCGTCTGGCCGGGGCGATGCGCCCGACGCTCAGCGAGGTCCGTCCAGCGGCCGGCAGCAGCGCCGGCTCGCTCACCACGCTGCCCGTGAGCGTGGTGATCCCGACCTGGAACGAGGGGGAGAACATCGCGCCACGTCCTGGCCGACATGCCCGACGTCGAGCAGCTGATCATCGTCGACGCGTGCTCCGACGACGGGACCACCGAGATCGTGCGTGAGTACCGCCCGGACGCGATCATCGTGCTGCAGCCCGCCAGCGGCAAGGGCAACGCGGTCCGGGCCGGGCTCGAGGTCGCCACGGCGAAGCACATCATCAGCATGGACGCCGACGGCAGCATGGACCCGAAGGAGATCCCGGGCTTCGTGGCGCTGCTGGAGAACGGCTACGACATGGTCAAGGGCTCGCGTGGCGCCGTCGGTGGCGGATCCACCGACTTCACCCCGCTGCGCCGGGCCGGCAACCGCGGCCTCGTGGGTCTCTACAACCGATGTTCCGCACCCGCCTGTCCGACATCACGTTCGGCTACATCGGTTTCCGCCGCGAGGTGCTGCCCCGGCTCGGCCTCTACGCCACCGGGTTCGAGATCGAGGTCCAGATGGTCACCCACGCCGCAGCTGGCCGGCCTGCGCTTCGCCGAGCTGCCCAGCCGCGAGGCCGACCGGCTCAACGGGGAGAGCCACCTGAACACCTTCAAGGACGGGCGACGCGTGCTGACCACGATCCTGCGGGCCCGCACCCAGCCGGGCCGCGAGTGGTGGCGCCACGTCGGTGCCAGCCCGCTGAGCTACGAGCTCGCACCGGTGGCTCAGCGTGAGCCGGAGCTCCGCCCCGAGAAGATCGCCGGCGCCGACAGGGCCGCATCGAGCATCCCGCAGCAGCGCGGCTCGGCCCGGTCGTGACCGGGGCGTCCGCGACCGGGGGACCGGGACGGCGTCGCCGGTTCAGCCTCTGGGCCGGTCACGCTCACGGCCTCCGTCGATCATCTGCTGCTTCACCTTCGAACGCTGGGACGATGTGTCGGCCGCGATCGACTCGGCGCTGGCCCAGCGCCCGGAGCCGGTCGAGGTGATCGTGGTCGTCGACCACAACCCGGAGCTCCTGCGACGGCTCGTTGCCGAGGTGCTGCCGCTCCGCCCCGGGATCCGGATCGTGGCCAACGCCGGGACGCAGGGCCTCTCGGGTGCTCGCAACACCGGGCTCGCCCTCGTCACGTGCTCCCGTCGTGGCCTTCCTCGACGACGACGCCCGCGCCCACGACGGCTGGCTCGCGGCGCACCTGGCGGCGTACGACGACGCCCAGGTGCTCGGGGTCGGCGGCCGGCTGGTGCCGGCCTGGGACGACGCCCGGCCGGGTTGGTTCCCGCACGACTTCGACTGGGTGATCGGCTGCACGCACACCGGGGTGCCCAGCGACCCCGCGCCGATCCGCAACGCCATCGGCGCCAACATGTCCTTCCGCACCGCACCGCTGCGAGACGTGGGTGGCTTCAGCGAGAGCCTCGGGCCGGGTCGGCAGCGCCGGAGCGGGCTGCGAGGAGACCGAGGCCAGCATCCGGGTCGTCCAGCGCCACCCGCGAGGGATGGTCTGGTACGTGCCGGACGCCGTCGTCGCCCACCGGGTCACACCCAACCGCGGCACCTGGACCTACTTCCGCCGGCGTTGCGTGGCCGAGGGTCGCTCCAAGGCCACCGTGCGCACGCTCTCGGCCGAGCCGCTGGGCACGGAGCGCGACTACGCGACCAAGATCCTGCCGCGCGCGTTCGCGCCGCGCCGTGCGCGACGGTGCCCGCGGGGACACCGACGGCTTGCTTCGCGCCGGGGCCATCGCCGGCGGCCTGGCCCTGACCGGCTACGGCTACCTCGCCACCAGCGTGCGCGACCGGGCGGCCGCCGCCGGGCGAATCGACACCGGCACATGAGCATCGACGTCCTCAGCCCGGGTCGTGCCCTGCTCAAGCGCACCGGGGACCGCGTCCGCGGGCAGCAGCAGCGCGAGGTCCTGGGTCCGGCCCAGGCTCCGGCCGCGACCCTGGCCGAGCGGTCAGCCGGGACTCGCTCCAGCGCGCCTGCTCGGCGCGTTTCCGGGACGGACGGACCGCGGCGCCGGGCAAGGGCAACGTCGCCGCGGTCGTGCATCGGACTGCTGGCTCTGGTCTCCTGGGCGTTCGCCTGCGCGACGATGGAGCCCGCCGACTACACCGACCTCGGCCTGATCAGCGCCGCGACCCCGTGGTTCTGGCTGGCCCTGGCCGGCGGCATCGGGTCCTTCACCTGCGCGCTGCGCGCCCGGCACTTCCACGGCCGACCTGGCGCTGTTCGCGCCTGCTGGTCGTGATCGCGGTGCTGTGGACCACGCCGTCGGTGATCGAGGGCACCATCCGGGTCGAGGCGACGTACCGCCACGTCGGGCTGGCCGACCAGCTGGCCCGCACCGGTCAGCTGCGGCGCGACCTCGACGCCTACTTCAACTGGCCCGGGATGTTCGCCATGCTCGGCATGGTCCAGGGCTCGGCCCACGTGCCCGAGCTGCTCGGGGTCGCGCGCTGGGGCCCGACCCTGGCGGCTCTGGGCTACCTCGCCCCGCTGCTGCTGATCGCCCGCTCGCTGACCCCGCAGCGCCGCCTGCAGTGGCTGGCGGTCGGGATCTTCTTCCTCGTCAACTGGAGCGGGCAGGACTACTTCGCCCCCCAGACCCTCGCCTTCTGGCTGATGCTGTGCATCCTCGGCGTGGTGATGACGGTGATGCGTCGCGGCGGCGACCCGCGACGCCCAAGGGCTCTCGTCCCGGATCCGCGGGTCCGGGTGCCGCTGAACGCAGACGGTCTGCACCGGATGTGGGTCGGTGACGAGGGGGTGCGCATGCGGCTCTCGCGAGCCCAGTGGCACACCGTCCACGCCGTGCTGCTCCTCGCCGTGGGGGCGAGCATCGCCAGCCACCAGCTCACCCCGGTGATGCTGCTGCTCGTGCTCTTCGGGCTGTGGCTGGTCGGCCGCACCCCGCACTGGTTCCTCTGGTTCGGCGGCGGCGTGATGTTCCTGCTCTGGCTGGCCTTCCCGGCCGCGCCCTTCGTGGCCGGGCACCTCTACGACATCACCGGCGGCCTGCTGGGCACCGCCCCGTCCGCCGGACGCGACGCCTGAACACCTCCTCGGTCTCCGGTCGGATCGCGCAGCGGCAGCGCCGAGCACACGCTGCGTCGTCCACGCCCGGATCGGCGAGACCCTGGTGGTGTGGCTGATGGCCGGCCTGGGCACCCTGCTGCTGATCTCGGCGCGTCGCCGGGTCCGCGGGGTGATCCTGCTGGCCGGGCTGCCGTTCATGCTGATCCCGCTGCAGGCCTACGGCGGGGAGATGCTGATCCGAGCGTTCCTGTTCAGCCTGCCCGCTGGTCGCCTTCCTGGTCGCGGTGTTCCTGTCCAGCGTCGCCTCCGGTCGCGGCCCTGTGGCGCGGGGTGGCGATGTTCGCTGGTCCTGCTGGCGCTGGCGGTCGGCACCGTTCTCACCCGCTACGGCAACGAGCGCGGGGAGAGCTTCACGCCCGGCCGAGGTCACGGCGTACGACTGGTTCTTCAAGCACACGCCCGACCGGGCGTCACGGTCCAGCAGATGACGCCCGAACACCCCGCACGTCTGGCAGCGCTACGCCACCGACACCTGGGTCTACCAGAACGACGCGGCGCCGGGGGCCGACTGGAGCACCCCGATCAGCGGCTACCTCGCTGATCAAGAGCGTGCAGGACCTCCGGCCCCGCAGGCGAAGTCGTCTACGTCGTCTACACCAAGTCGGAGCAGGCGATGGCCGAGCTGATGGGCAACGTCGAGCCGGGCACCCTGGATCGCGCGGCGAGCGCGTTCGACGACGACCCGCGCTACCAGCTGGTCTACCGCAACTCGGACGCCTCGATCTGGAAGGTGGTGGGCTACCGGTGAAGGACGGCCGGCTCTACCGGCCCTGACCCTGTGTGCGCTGGCCTGCTTCGCCGCGGTGTTCGGCGGACCGGCGCCGTTCAGGGTGGTCGCGATCGGTGCGTTCGTGATCTTCGCCCCCGGCCTGGTGCTGACCCACGCTGCTGCGGATCGACGACGATCTGCTCAGCCTGGTGATCATGATGATGACCGGACCGTCGACGTGGGTCGCGATCGCGACCTTGGCGGCCTTCAGCGGGCTGTGGGCGCCGACGGTCACCGTCGTGGGCGCGGCGGCCGTGCTCGGGCCGCGTCTGCCTGGTGCTGCTGCGCACGCGGTCTGCTCGGCCGCCCGGAGCCGACGCCGGCGACCATCGCCGGCACCGGTTCGACGGCCTACCCGACCGAGGAGGGCGGGATCGCCACGGTCGCGCAAGCACCGCGGTGCGTTCCCCCCACCGCACCGCAGTAGGACCCGAACGGGTCGCGACCGGTCTGCGAGCAGCCGGGTCCGGGCTCAGTCGAGCGTCGTGCGCCGGGCCGCCAGCAGGGCCCAGGCCATGCGTCGCCGAGATCAGCGCGGCTCCCAGCAGGTGGAACGCCGACCAGCACGACCGGCACCCCGGTGAAGTACTGCACGAAGCCGATGGTGCCCTGCGCCAGCTCGACGACCAGCAGCACCCGCACCGCCCGCACGGCACCGGCGCGGGGCGCCGGTGGCGTGCAGGGCGAAGAGCAGGCCGACGCGTCAGGCCCACGAAGAGGAACACCAGGTCGGCGTGCAGCTGGGAGACCTGCAGCGGGCTCAGCCCGTTGCGCGGGGCGGTGCGGTCGCCGGCGTGCGGACCCGCCCCGGTCACGACCGTGCCGAGGTAGAGCACGGCCCAGCCGGCCACGAACGTCGCCCGCGCCGCCCAGGCGACCGGCCCGGCCGGCGGGACGGCGGGCGTGCCGGGGTGCGCGTGGCGCCAGAGGAACAGCACGGCCAGCCCGATGATGGCCAGCGAGACCAGCAGGTGCAGGGACACCACCCACGGGTTGAGGTCGGTGAGCACGCTGACCCCGCCGATCACCGCCTGCGGCGGGGATGCCGAGGACCAGCAGCACGGCCAGCGCCCGAAGGTCGCGGCGCCGGCGCTGCGAAGCCGCGACGACGGTGGCGATCGCGACCACGGCCAGCACGAAGGTCAGCGTCCGGTTGCCGAACTCGATCACGAGTGCACGCCGTAGCGCGCCGTGCGGGGTGAACGACGACGTCGGTGCAGCGGGGCCACGTCGGGCAGCCCAGCCCGGACCCGGTCAGGCGCACCGCGCCGCCCGGTGAGACGAGGACGGCGTTGGCGACCAGCGTGGCCCAGCCGAACGGCCGCAGCCAGCGGTCGGCCCAGCCGGTGCGACGTACGTCGGGAGGCTCTCGGGAGCGCGTGTGGTGGGGGCTGCCATGGCAGGGCCAGAGTATCGAGCGGGCCTCACGGCAGCGCTGACCGGGCGGTCGCGTGCCGGCCTGGGCGTCGACCGGGCGATGGCGGGGCGACCGGCGGTGAAAAGGTGCCCGGTCGATGCGCTGCGACGTGAAAAAGTCGCGGTCGATGCTCTGGGGCGTGAAAAGGTGCCCGGTCGGCTACTCCCAGCGGAAGGTGCGCACGGTGAGGGCGGCGCCGATGGCGCCCCAGACCACGAGCACGACGACCGCGTGCACGCTGAGCCGGCCGTCGAGGAAGGCCAGCCGCAGCCCGTTGCCGAGGGCGCCGGAGGGCAGCCAGCTCGCGCGACCCGGCCGTAGTCGCCGTACGACGAGCTGGGCAGCACGACGGCCCCGCCGGCGAGCAGCAGCAGGTAGGCCAGGTTGGCCGCCGCGAGGGTGGCCTCCGCCCGCAGGACCCCGGCCAGGAACAGCCCGAGCGAGGCGAAGGCCGCGGTGCCGAGCACGGCGAGCAGGACGGCCGAGACCGACCGAGGCGACGGAGGACCTCGGGGCGCCAGCCGATCACGACGGCCACCGCGCCGATCACGACACCCTGCAGCACCTCGACCATCAGCAGCGCGCCGACCTTGCCGAGCAGCAGCCCGGAGCGGGGGAGCGGGGAGGTGCCGAGACGCTTGATCACGCCGTACCGGCGCTCGAAGCCGGTCGCGATCGCCAGCGAGGCGAACGACGTGGACATCACCGCCAGCGCCAGCACGCCCGGGAGAGAGCACGTCGACCGGCTTGCGGGTGAAGTCGATGCCGATGTGGTCGGCACCGGCGACCCCGCCGATCAGCACGATCACCGGGATCACCACGGCCAGCAGCAGCTGCTCGCCGTTGCGCAGGATCAGCCGGGCCTCCATCGCGGCCTGCGCCCGCACCATCCGCGCCAGCGGGGCGGCGCCCGGCGGCGGGGGTGAAGGTGCCGCTCACGAGCCACCTCCGTCGCGGGGCCCGGGGTCGGTGGCGGTCTCGTGGCCGGTCGAGGACAGGCCGCGGCCGGTCAGCTCGAGGAAGACGTCCTCGAGGTTGCGCTGCCCGAGGTTCAGCGACTCCGGCAGCACCCCCTGCTCCTCGCACCAGCGCGAGACCTTGCCCAGGGTGCTGGAGTCGGCCGGCCCGGAGATCAGCAGCGAGCAGGCGTCGACGCGCGGTCACCTCGACCGCGCCGCCCAGCGTGCGGCGCAGCGACTCGGGCGCCTCGGGCGGGAACGGCTCGGTGACGACCAGCCGGATCGTGGCGTGCGAGCCGCCCCGGGTCAGCTCGAGCGGCGAGCCGGAGGCGATCAGCGCGCCGTGGTCGATGATGTGCACCCGGTCGGCCAGCCGCTCGGCCTCCTCCAGGTAGTGGGTGGTCAGCACGACGGTCACCCCGTCGTGGCGCAGCTCCTCCAGCAGCGCCCAGGTCGTGCGCCGGGCAGCGACGTCCATGCCGGCCGTGGGCTCGTCGACGAACACCAGCTCGGGGCGCCCGACCACGGCCATCGCCAGCCCGAGCCGCTGCTGCTGGCCCCCGGAGAGCCGGCGGTACGGCGTGCGCCCGCAGTCGCCCAGCCCCAGCCGATCGGCGAGCATCGAGGTGTCCAACGGGCGCGCGTGCAGCCGGGCCACGTGCTGGAGCATCTCCATCGCGCGCACGCCGGACCACGCCCCGCCGCCCTGCAGCATCACCCCGATCCGGGGGAGCAGGCCGCGCCGGTCGCGGACCGGGTCCAGACCGAGCACGCGCACCCGGCCCTGCTGCGGGCACGCGATAGCCCTCGCAGGTCTCCAGCGAGGTCGTCTTGCCAGCACCGTTGGGGCCGAGCACGGCGGTGATCGTGCCCGACTCGACGCGCATCGTCAGGTCGTCGACGGCCGTCTTGTCGCCGTAGCGCATCGTCAGACCGGTGATCTCCACGGCGGGAGTCGGGTCGGGGTCGGGCACGCGTTCGAGTCTAGGAGCGTCCGGTCCCGGGTCCGCGCCGGGATGGCCCGGACAGATTCGCCCGGGCCGTCCCGGCGGGCTCACGGACGATCCGGACCACACGGGGCGGGCTCAGCCCGGTCCGGGCTCAGACCTCGACGCCGCCGTCGGCGCCGGCGGTGACGCGCGAGGTCGTCGAAGGCGGCCGGGGGCTCGCGCCACGGGTCGGGCAGGGTGCCGGCGCGGGCCGCCTCGATGGCGTGCCAGACCCGCTGCGGGGTGCACGGCATGTCGACGTGGCGCACGCCGAGGTGGCGACAGCGTCGACGACGGCGCTCTGCACCGCCGGGCGTCGAGCCGAGGGTGCCGGACTCGCCGATGCCCTTGGCGCCGAGCTCGTTGAGGTCGGTCGGGGTCTCGGTGCTGGAGGCCTCGAAGCTGATCGTGTCCGCGGCCGTCGGCATCTGGTAGTCGGCGAAGGAGGAGGTGATCGGCTGACCCTGCGCGTCGTAGACGAACTGCTCCCACAGCGCCTGGGAGATGCCCTGGGCGATGCCGCCGTGCTGCTGGCCCAGGACGATGGTCGGGTTCAGGATCCGGCCGCAGTCGTCGACCGCGACGTGCCGCAGGGGTACGACGTGCCCGGTCTCGGTGTCGACCTCGACCACCGACACGTGCGCTCCGAAGGGGAACGTCGCGCCCTTCTGCGGCACGTCGAGGTCGGCGCGCAGCGGGGTGCCACGCTCGGTCGCCGCAGCGGCGAGCTCGACCCAGCTGCGGGTGGCGCCCGGGACGCCCTGCACGCCCAGACCGCCCTCGACCACCTCGACGTCGTCGGGCGAGGCCTCGAGCAGCTCGGCGGCCAGGTGCACCGCCTGGTCCAGCACCGCGCGTGCGGCGGCCGAGATCGCGCTGCCGCCCAGCTGGAGCGAGCGGGAGCCCCCGGTGCCGCCGCCGGTCGGGACGACGGCGGTGTCGGACTGCACGTAGCGGATCCGGTCCATGGCGATGCCGAGCCGGTCGGCGGCGATCATCGCGAACGACGTGGCGTGGCCCTGCCCGTGCGCCGACGTCCCCGACATCAGCGTCGCCGAGCCGTCGTCCTCGATCACCACGCTGCCCAGCTCGGTGCCGCCGAAGCCGGTGATCTCGACGTACGTCGAGACCCCGACGCCGAGCTGCTTGACCGCGCCGGAGCCCCGGCGCTCGGCCTGCTCACGGCGCAGGTCGTCGACGCCGGCCACCCGCAGCGCCTCGGTGAGCGCGCTCTCGTAGTCGCCGGCGTCGTAGGTCAGCCCGGTTCGGGTGGCGTAGGGGAAGGCGTCCTTGGCGATCAGGTTGCGCCGGCGGATCTCCTCCGGGGCCAGGCCCAGCTCGACGGCGGCCAGGTCCATCAACCGCTCCAGCAGCGCGGCCGCCTCGGGCCGCCCGGCGCCGCGGAACGCGCCGTTGGGCGCGGTGTTGGTCATCACCGCCACCGCGGCGTAGTCGATCCGGGGGATCTCGTAGGGACCCTGAGCCATGATGTGGCCGGGTCCGACCGCCAGCGAGCCGCCGAAGCCGGCGTAGGCGCCGCAGTCGCCGATGTTGCGGGCCCGCAGCCCGACGATGGTCCCGTCCCGGCTGAGCCCCAGCTCGGCGAACTGGACCACGCCGCGCCCGGTCATCGAGACCATCGCCTCGCTGCGGGTCTCGCTCCAGGCGACCGGTCGACCGAGGGCCCGCGCCGCCGCGACGACGGCGCCGTGGGTCCAGCTGATCCCGGCCTTGCCGCCGAAGGCGCCGCCGACGTGCGGGGCACCTGACGCGGACCTGGGTCTTGTCCAGTCCGGTGAACCTCACCAGCAGGTCGCGCGCCATGTGCGGCTGCTGCGTGGCGATGTACGCCGTCAGCTGCACGTCTCCCGCCGGGCGGGGGTCGGCGAGGATGGCGTTGCCCTCGAGCGGGGCCGTCGCGAGCCGCTGGTTCTCGATCCGGGCGCGGACGACGACCTCGGCGTCCGCGAGGACGTCGTCGGAGTCACCGGCGGCGGGCTCGGGATGCACCGCGTGCACGGACTGGGCGACGTTGGTCCCGAGATCGGGGAACTGCAGCGGGGCGCCGGGCGCCAGCGCGGCCTCCGGGTCGACCACGACGGGCAGCTCCTCGTAGTCGACGTCGACCAGCTCCGCGGCGTCGACGGCCTGCGCCCGGGTCTCCGCGACGACCAGTGCGACCGGGTCCCCGGCGTAGCGCACGTTGCCGTCGGCGAGCGGGGGATGCGCGATGTCCGGGTGGATCTGCGCGAAGGGCGGCACCGGGTCGGTGCCCAGGGTCGCCGACGTGTGCACGGCCAGCACGCCCGGTGCGGCCTCGGCCTCGCTGGTGTCGATCGCCACGATGCGGGCGTGCGCGAAGGGGCTGCGCACGAAGATCGCCTGCGCGGTGCCCTCGATGCGCAGGTCGTCGACGTAGGTGCTGCGCGCCGGTGATCAGCTCCGGGTCCTCGACCCGGGCGACGGCGTTTCCAAGGAGTGATCCGACCATGGCTCGAGAGCCTAGACCGGGCCCCGGTGCGGCTGATCGGCGGATGACGAGCAGAGGTTAGGTGAACCTTGCTTGAAGACGCCTTGCCAATAACGTCACACTGATGTTGTGGAAATGGATCGCCAGCCCGACGGGCTCCAGGACGGCAGCACGCGAGAGCGTGTCGCCCGGTCGATCCTGGTCAACGGCCCGTCCACCGCCGCGGCGCTGGCCGAGGGGCTCGACCTGACCCCCGCCGCCGTGCGCCGCCACCTCGACCAGCTGCTCGACGACGGCATGCTGATCGCCGCGAGCCGCGCAGCGCCGGCGACCCGCGGACGCGGTCGGCCCGGCCCGCGAGTTCGTGCTGACCGACGCCGGTCGGGACGCCTTCGACCAGCAGTACGACGACCTCGCGGCGCAGGCGCTGCGGTTCCTGGCCGAGACCGGGGGTGAGGCGGCCGTGCGCGAGTTCGCCCGCCGCCGGGTCTCCTTCATCGAGGACCGCTTCGCCGACACCCTCCAGGTCGAGCCGGACCCCAACCGGGCGCTGGCCCAGATCTTCTCCGAGGAGGGCTACGCCGCCACCGTGCGCACCAGCCCGGTCGGCGAGCAGCTGTGCCAGCAGCACTGCCCGGTCGCCCACGTCGCCCACGAGTTCCCTCAGCTGTGCGAGGCCGAGACCGAGGCGATCGGCCGGGTCCTCGACCACCACGTGCAGCGCCTGGCCACCATCGCCCACGGCGACGGGGTCTGCACCACCTGCATCCCCAACGCGCACCACCCGACCCGTACCGACAGACAGGAAGGTCGCCCGATGACCACGATCGAGGAGCGCAACCCCGAGCTGCAGGGCCTGGGCCGCTACGAGCACGGCTGGTCGGACAGCGACGTCGCCGGCGAGGCCGCCAAGCGCGGCCTCAGCGAGGAGGTCGTCGCCGACATCTCCTCGAAGAAGAGCGAGCCGCAGTGGATGCTCGACCTGCGGATGAAGGGCCTCAAGCTCTTCGGCCGCAAGCCGATGCCGACGTGGGGCTCGGACCTGTCCGGCATCGACTTCGACAACATCAAGTACTTCGTGCGGTCCACCGAGAAGCAGGCCGCGACCTGGGACGACCTGCCCGAGGACATCAAGAACACCTACGACAAGCTCGGCATCCCCGAGGCGGAGAAGCAGCGCCTCGTCTCCGGTGTCGCGGCCCAGTACGAGTCCGAGGTCGTCTACCACTCGATCCGCGAGGACCTCGAGGCCCAGGGCGTGCTGTTCCTCGACACCGACACCGCGCTCAAGGAGCAGCCCGAGCTGTTCCAGGAGTACTTCGGCACCGTGATCCCGGTGGGCGACAACAAGTTCGCCGCGCTGAACACCGCGGTCTGGTCGGGCGGCTCGTTCATCTACGTGCCCAAGGGCGTCCACGTGGACATCCCGCTGCAGGCGTACTTCCGGATCAACACCGAGAACATGGGGCAGTTCGAGCGCACCCTGATCATCGTCGACGAGGACGCCTACGTGCACTACGTCGAGGGCTGCACGGCGCCGATCTACTCCTCCGACTCGCTGCACTCCGCGGTGGTCGAGATCATCGTGAAGAAGGGCGGGCGGTGCCGCTACACGACGATCCAGAACTGGTCGAACAACGTCTACAACCTGGTGACCAAGCGCGCCACGTGCGAGGCCGGCGCCACGATGGAGTGGGTCGACGGCAACATCGGCTCCAAGGTCACCATGAAGTACCCGGCCGTCTACCTGATGGGCGAGCACGCCAAGGGTGAGACCCTGTCGATCGCCTTCGCCGGCGAGGGCCAGCACCAGGACGCCGGCTCCAAGATGGTGCACGCCGCGCCGCACACCTCCTCCTCGATCCTGTCGAAGTCGGTGGCGCGCGGCGGTGGGCGTACGTCCTACCGCGGGCTGGTGCAGGTCAACGAGGGTGCGCACCACTCCAAGTCGAACGTGCTGTGCGACGCGCTGCTGGTCGACCAGATCAGTCGTTCGGACACCTACCCCTACGTCGACATCCGCGAGGACGACGTGTCCATGGGCCACGAGGCCACCGTCTCGAAGGTCTCCGAGGACCAGCTGTTCTACCTGATGTCGCGCGGCATGGCCGAGGACGAGGCGATGGCGATGATCGTGCGCGGCTTCGTCGAGCCGATCGCCAAGGAGCTGCCCATGGAGTACGCCCTCGAGCTGAACCGGCTGATCGAGCTGCAGATGGAAGGTGCAGTGGGCTGACAGCGCTTCGCGCCGTCATCCGCGCCGAACCTCTCGCCTTCGCCTGGCGGCTCCGGCTCGTCACATTACGCACGAGCCGGGCTCCTGGGTGCCAACCAACGACGACTGTCGAGTCGATGAAAGCGAACTGATCAGTGACTGTGACCGAGAGCCCGATCGAGGGCGCGGTGGAGACTGTCGAGAAGGGCAGCATCTCCAGCCACCTGCACCCGGCCGGGTCGTTCGACCTGGCCGACCACCCGGTCCCGACAGGGATGGAGGAGATCTGGCGCTTCACCCCGCTCAAGCGGTTGCGCGGACTGCACCAGGACGCCTCCCTGGCCGGGGAGCTGCTGGCGGTCGACGCCGACGTTCCCGAAGGGGTGCGCGCCGAGTGGCTCGAGCACGGACGATCCCGGCTCGGCCGTACGGGGATCCTCCGGCATGGTGCCGGTGGACCGGGTCAGCGCCCGGGCGTGGCAGGCCGCCGGTGGGGTCTTCGTCGTGGACGTCCCGTCCGATCTCGAGCTCAGCGACCCGCTGCGGGTCAACGTCCAGGGCTTCGGGACCGGCGAGGCCTCGGCGGGGCACATCGTGGTCACCGTCGGTGCCCATGCCCGGGCCACCCTCGTGCTGCGCCTCGAGGGCTCGGCGGTGCTGGCCGACAACGTCGAGATCGTCCTCGGTGACGGGGCCCAGCTCACCATGGTGACCTTGGAGGACTGGGCCGACGACGCCGTGCACGTCGGCAGCACGCACGCCAGGATCGGGCGCGATGCCTCGCTCAAGCACGTCGCGGTGAGCTTCGGCGGCGACGTCGTGCGCACCGACGCGACGGCCGAGTACGCCGGGCCGGGCGGCTCCGTGGAGATGCTCGGGCTGTACTTCGCCGACGCGGGACAGCACCTCGAGCACCGCCTGTTCGTCGACCACAACCAGCCCCACACCAAGAGCCACGTGACCTACAAGGGTGCGCTCCAGGGCCAGGGAGCCCACGCCGTGTGGGTCGGAAACGTGCTGATCCGCAAGGAGGCCGAGGGCATCGAGACCTACGAGGAGAACCGCAACCTCGTGCTCACCGACGGCTGCCAGGCCGACTCCGTGCCGAACCTCGAGATCGAGACCGGTGAGATCGAGGGCGCCGGTCACGCCTCGGCGACGGGTCGCTTCGACGACGAGCAGCTGTTCTACCTGCGCTCGCGCGGGATCGACGAGACCGAGGCCCGGCGTCTGGTCGTGCACGGCTTCTTCAACGAGCTGGTGCGACGCATCGGTGTACCCGAGATCGCCGAGCAGCTCACGGCGACCGTCGAGGCCGAGCTGTCCAAGACGGTGGGTCTGACCACCGGGACGGCGGCCGGCTGAGATGAGCTTCACCCCCGCCTGCGACGTCGCCGACCTGCGAGACGACGAGGCCCTGCCGGTCACGGTGGGTGATCTCGACCTGGCCGTGGTCAAGGTGGGCGACGAGGTCTTCGCGATCACCGACGAGTGCTCGCACGCCGCCGTCGCCCTGTCCGAGGGCGACATCGAGGGTTGCACCCTCGAGTGCTGGATGCACGGGTCACGCTTCGACCTGCGCACCGGCCAACCCCTGGGGCCGCCGGCCACCGACCCCGTACCCGTCTTTCCCGTGCGCGTCGAGGACGACGTCGTACTCATCGATGTAGGAGACAACTGACATGGCAACGCTGGAGATCAAGGACCTGCACGTCTCGGTCAACGCCAAGAACGAGAACGGCGAGGGCGCCAAGGAGATCCTCAAGGGCGTCGACCTCACCATCAACGAGGGCGAGACCCACGCGATCATGGGCCCCAACGGGTCGGGCAAGTCGACGCTGGCCTACTCGATCGCCGGGCACCCGAAGTACACCGTGACGTCGGGCTCGATCACCCTCGACGGTGCCGACGTGCTCGCGATGAGCGTCGACGAGCGGGCCCGGGCCGGGCTGTTCCTGGCCATGCAGTACCCCGTGGAGGTGCCCGGCGTGTCCGTGGCGAACTTCCTGCGGACGGCGAAGACCGCGCTCGACGGCGAGGCCCCGAAGCTGCGCACCTGGATCAAGGAGGTCAACGCCGCCATGGACCAGGTCAAGATGGACACCGCCTTCGCCCAGCGCTCGGTCAACGAAGGCTTCTCCGGCGGCGAGAAGAAGCGGCACGAGGTGGTCCAGCTCGAGCTGCTCGACCCCGTGGTCGCGGTGCTCGACGAGACCGACTCGGGGCTCGACATCGACGCGCTGAAGATCGTCAGCGAGGGGTCAACCGGTTCAAGGCGGGCGGCGACAAGGGCGTCCTGCTGATCACGCACTACACCCGGATCCTGCGCTACATCACGCCCGACTTCGTGCACGTCTTCGTCGACGGCCGGATGGTCGAGCAGGGCGGGCCCGAGCTCGCCGAGTCCCTAGAAACCACCGGCTACGACAAGTACGCCTCGGCGCTGCGATAAGCGGCACTGGGCTGCGTTGTCGCCGCTCGACGGCCCCGCTTCGCTCGAAGGCCGCGTTCGCCCCTCCGCCTTGCCCAGCGCCACTTCTCACAACGCCGACATCGGATCGCACAGAGAGGACGACCAGATGACCGACCTACCCGGACTGCTGCCGGGGCTCGAGGTGGTCCGCAAGGACTTCCCGATCCTGCAGCGCACCGTGGCCGATGGGTTGCCGCTGGTCTACCTCGACAGCGCCAACACCTCGCAGAAGCCGCAGTGCGTGATCGACACGATGGTCGACCACCTCGAGCGGCACAACGCCAACGTGGCCCGGGCGATGCACACCCTCGGCGCGGAGTCGTCGGAGGCGTTCGAGAACGCCCGCGACGTCGTGGCGCGCTTCCTCAACGCTCCCTCGCGCGACGAGGTGGTCTTCACCAAGAACGCCTCGGAGGCGCTCAACCTGGTCGCCAACACGATGGCCTGGGCCGAGGGCCCGCTGGGGGTCGGGCCCGGGCGACCGGGTGGTGATCACCGAGATGGAGCACCACTCGAACATCGTCCCCTGGCAGCTGCTCACCGAGCGCAAGGGCGCCGAGCTGCGCTGGTTCGGGCTCACTGACTCGGGCCACCTCGACACCTCGAACATCGACGAGCTGATCACCGAGCGCACCAAGGTGGTCGCACTGACCTGGGTGTCGAACATGCTCGGCACGATCAACCCGGTCGCCGAGATCGCCCGTCGGGCCCACGAGGTGGGTGCCGTCGTGGTCGTCGACGCCTCGCAGGCGGCGCCCGCAGCTGGCCGATGGACGTCCAGGCTGTCGGCGCGGACTTCGTGGCCTTCACGGGGCACAAGACCGTCGGCCCTACCGGGATCGGCGTGCTCTGGGGCCGCCAGGAGCTGCTCGACGCGCTCCCGCCGTTCATGGGGGGCGGGGAGATGATCGAGACCGTGGCGATGGAGCGCTCGACCTACGCCAAGGCGCCGCACCGCTTCGAGGCCGGCACCCCGCCGATCGTCGAGGCCGTCGGGCTGGGTGCCGCGCTGAACTACCTCTCCGACCTCGGTCTCGACGCCATCCACGCCCACGAGCAGGCGATCACCGGCTACCTGCTCGACGGGCTGGCCAGCGTCGGTGGGGTCACGGTGCTCGGTCCGACCGACCCCACGCAGCGCGGGGGAGCGGTGTCCTTCGAGCTCGAGGGCGTCCACCCGCACGACATGGCGCAGATCCTGGACAGCCGCGGGGTCGCCGTACGCGCCGGCCACCACTGCGCCAAGCCGGCCCACAAGCGGTACGGCGTGCAGAGCTCGACGCGCGCCTCGTCGTACCTCTACACGACGCCGGCGGAAATCGATGCGCTGGTCGAGGCGTTGCACCACACGAAGCACTACTTCAAGGTGGGGTGAAGAAGATGAGCACCGATGTCGACGCGATGTACCAGGAGATCATCCTGGACCACTACAAGCACCCGCTGCACAAGGGCTTGCGCGACCCCTTCGAGGCCGAGGTGCACCACGTCAACCCGACCTGCGGCGACGAGGTGACCCTGCGCGTGCACGTGCGTGGCAGCGGCGACGACGCCGTGGTCGACGACGTGTCCTACGACGCGGAGGGCTGCTCGATCAGCCAGGCCGCGACCTCGGTGATGACGGACCTGCTGATCGGCAAGCCCGTCACCGAGGCGATGGCCATCCACGAGCAGTTCCTCGAGCTGATGCAGGGCCGCGGCAGCGTGGAGCCCGACGAGGACGTGCTGGAGGACGGCGTCGCCTTCGCGGGCGTGGCCAAGTTCCCGGCCCGCGTGAAGTGCGCCCTGCTGTCCTGGATGGCCTGGAAGGATGCGACCGTGCAAGCCCTGGGTGTACAGCCGGGCGACCGACGACAGGAGAACCCGAGATGAGCGACCTGCAGCAAGACCCGCACAGCGACCTGCCCGAGGTGGACACCTCCGCGCCCGTCGGCAGCGTGACCACCAAGGAAGACGTCGAGGAGGCGATGAAGGACGTCGTCGACCCCGAGCTGGGGATCAACGTCGTCGACCTCGGACTGGTCTACGACGTGCACCTGGACACCGACACCAAGTGCGTGCTCGACATGACCCTGACGTCGGCGGCCTGCCCGCTGACCGACGTGATCGAGGACCAGACGCACAGCGCCCTGGAGGGCATCGTCAACGACGTCGCCATCAACTGGGTCTGGATGCCGCCGTGGGGTCCGGACAAGATCACCCCCGACGGCCGCGAGCAGCTGCGGGCCCTCGGCTTCAACGTCTGATCCGGGCCGAGGCGACCCTCGAGGAGACTGATCGGGTGCCCGAGGTCCTGGTTCCTGCCGCGCGCTTCCCGCGCTGGGTGGAGAACTTCACGACCGGACACGGCGAGACGGACCTGACGAGCGCGGACGGCGCGCTGCGCGGACGCGCCGCGGATGCCGGCCTGGTTCACGCCCGGCTGCCGTTCGGCCGGGGGTACGCCGGTCCGCCCGACCTGGACGGCTTCCTGTCCGGCGTGCTGCCGCCCGACGACTGGGGCGTGCTGCTGGTGCGCAAGGGCGGGTTCGCGGTCGCCCGGCTGCGGGGAGCGACGATCGTGGAGTCCAAGGTCGGCCAGCGCCACGTGCAGGGGCGCACCAAGGCGGGTGGCCAGAGCCAGCAGCGCTTCGCCCGACGCCGCGACAACCAGGCCCGCGCGGCCTACGAGGCGGCGGCCGAGCACGCGGCGCGGATCCTGACGGCGCTCGTCGCTGCACCTGTGTCGTCACCGGTGGGGACCACGGCGCCGTCGAGGCGGTGCTGGAGCGACCAGCGACTGGCCGGGCCTGGTCGTCGTCCCGCCGTGGCTGCCGGTGCCCGACCCGCGCCGTTAGCGTGCTGGAGGCCGGCATCCGTGACGCCTGCGCCGTGCGCGTCGAGGTCGACAACGGCTGAACCCGGACGGGACGCCGGCCCGACGGGGTCGGACTGGCAGGATGTCGCCGGTGAGCGCGCCGTGGCAGCCCGAGCCGGGCTGGCAGCCGGCTGCCCGGGGGGCCGGGTGGCGCCAGGGTCTGGTGGCCGAGCGAGCCGGACGCCCGGTGGTGGTCAAGCGGCTGGACGCGCCCGGGCCCGACGACGCCGGGGGCGGTGCTGCGTGCCGACCACCCGGCGTACTGGCGGCGCGAGGCCGACGCGGGCCTCGACGGTGCACTGGCCGCGACCGACGGGCATGCGCGCCGCGCGAGGTGCTCGCGGTGGAGGAGGACGGCGTCCGGGACACGCTGGTCCTCGAGCGGGTCGACCCGGCCGGCGCCACCGGTCCGCTCGACGGCGCGCGCGCTGGGCGGCTTCGCCGGCAACGTCCTCGGCCCCGGCGCCCTGGTGGTGCCGCAGACAGCTCGGCCGACGGCTCGAGCGGTCGCAGACCGCGGCGGCTGGCCGACCCTGCGCGCACCACGCTCGCCGACGCCGCCGACCGGCTGTGGGAACGGCGGTGGCACCACCTCGCCGCCCTCGACGCGCTGCCGCAGGTGCCGGCCCACGGCGACCCGACGGTGGCCAACCTGCCCGGCCGCGACGGCGAGCGCGGTGGTCGGCATCGACTGGTCGGCTTCGGCGCGGCCGCCGTCGGGTGCCGACGTCGGCTACCTGGCGCTGTCGAGCCGCGAGGACTTCGAGGTGCTCCTGGCCGCCTACGTCGCCGGCCTGGGCGCCGGGGGAGTCGCGGCCGGAGCCGAGCGGGCCCGCCTCGCGGCGACCGTGACGGCGACCTACACGGCGCTCACCCGTGCGGAGTGGGCGCTGGCGCGGGCCGCGGCCGGTCCCGGGGCTCTCGCGGGGAAGTACCGGCACCCGTCCGTGGCGCCGTACATCCGCACGCTGCAGCGCCTGCTGCCGCAGGTCGAGAGCCTGCTCTGAGCCTTCGGGTCAGTCGTCCATCCCGCGCGCGGCCAGGGCCTCGGCCAGGGCGTCGGCGTGCCGCAGCGAGCGGACGACGAGGGGGACGCGCGAACGCCCTCGGCGAGGCCCCGAGGCCGCGAGCCAGCTGGGCCTCCCGGACCCGCTGGGCGAGGGCGAGGACCACCGGCACCGACCGGACGCCGAGCGCCAGGGCCAGCCCGATCCGCTCCGGGTCGAGGCCGACCCGGCGCAGTGGTCCGAGCGGTGCGCACCACGACGTCGATCAGCTCGACCGTGCGGGTGGTCAGGGTGACCAGCGTGGCCAGCAGGATCAGGGCGACCAGCACCCCCACGACGGTGACCGCCTTGGCCGGACCGTTGACGAGCACCTGGAAGGCGCCGAGGACCAGCACCAGGAGCAGCAGCGGCCGCAGCTGCGACCAGATCACGCGTGGGCCGAGCCCGGCCACGAGGTACAGGGCCAGCACCACCGCCAGCGACCAGGTGGCGAGCGCCGGACCTCGCACGAACACCGAACCGATCCCGGCCGCGACGAGCAGCAGCAGCTTGGCCCCGGCGGGCGGCGCGGTGCAGCAGGGAGCTCCCGGGGCGGTAGAGCCCGAAGATCATCGCCGGTTCACCCGACCAGCTCGCGGTAGTGCTCGACCGCCTCGTCCGGGCTGCCGTCGTGCACGACGCGCCCGGTGTCGAAGACCAGCACCCGGTCGAAGTCGGCGAGCAGGTCGAGGTGGTGGGTCACCAGCAGCACCTGCTGCGGCAGGCCGGCCACGACCCGCGGAGACGTCCCGGGCGTTGGCCAGGTCGAGCAGCGTGGTCGGCTCGTCCATCACCAGCAGCTCCGGCTCGGTGACCAGCACCGAGCCGAGGGCGAGCAGCTGCTTCTGGCCGCCGGAGAGCAGGTGGGCGGGGTGGTCGCGGTGGGCGTCGAGACCCAGCCGGACCAGCCACTCCTCGACCCGTCCGGCGATCTCGGCCTTGTCGAGCCCGCGACGGCGCAACCCGAAGCCGAGGTCCTCGGCCACCGTGGGCATCACGATCTGGGCGTCGGGGTCGGTGAAGCAGAAGCCGACCCGGCGGCGTACCCGCGCGGCGTCGCTGCGCCGGGTCGAGCCCGGCGACCCGGCACCGTGCCCTCAGTCGGGGACCACGAGCCCGTTGAGAGTGCGCGCGAACGTCGACTTGCCCGAGCCGTTGGCGCCGATCACCCCGATCCGGCGCTCCTCCAGACGCAGGTCGACCCGGTCGAGGACCAGCCGCTCACCGAAGCGGTGGCTCACCTGGTGCAGCTCGATCAGCGGCACGCCCTACCCCGAGGTGACCAGCCGGTCGGCGCGCCGACGCGGGCGGAGCAGGCCGGGGTACGCCGCGTGCGCACCGCGGGCGACGAAGGCGGCGACGGTGGCCTTGAGCGCGTCGCCGACCACGAACAACGCCGAGCCGGCGACCGCCGCCGACAGGCTGATGTCGGCCCGCCAGGCCGAGACCGGCACGCCGATCGCGTAGAGGACGACGATGCCGCCCACGACGTTGGCGAGGATCCCCGGCCCAGTCGGTACGGCGCTCCCATCCGCTCGGTCAGCCAGCCCACCACGAACGCCGCGACCGGCCAGCCGATCAGGTAGCCGACGGTCGGCCCGGTGAAGACCGCGAGGCCGCCGCGGCCGCTGGCCAGCAGCGGCAGCCCGAGCGCGACCAGGGCGAGCAGCAGCACCAGCGACCAGAGCGCCGCGCCGGGCGCCGATCACGGAGCCGGCGAGCATCACGCCGAGCGACTGGGCGGTGATCGGCACGGCACCGCCGAACACGAAGATCGCCGGCACCAGCCCGAGGGCGGCGGTCAGCGCGGCGAACGACGCGATCAGGGCGAGGTCACGGGAGCGGGAGGGACGCACGAGGCGCCAGCCTTCCAGACCCGTCGGAGGGTCAGGACGCCGGGTAGTTGGTGTTCCGGGAGTCGAAGAAGTTGCAGGCCTCGATCGTGCCCTGCTTCATGCCCGACGTCGAACGACGCGATCCGCTGGGCCGACGAGCCGTGCGTCCAGTCCTCGGGGTCGATCCGGCCCTGGCTGCGCTGCTGGATGGAGTCGTCGCCGACCACCTTGGCCGCGGCGATGCCCTCCTGGATGTCGCGTCGCGGTGAGGTCGGAGATCAGCACGTTGCCGTCGGCGTCCATCGTCGTGGTCGCGTGCTTGGCCCAGACGCCGGCCAGGCAGTCGGCCATGGTCTCCAGCTTGACCGAGTCGGAGTTGGGCCCCTGCTGGGTGCGGACCTTGGCCCATCAGGCCCATCAGGTTCTGGATGTGGTGGCCGTACTCGTGCGCGACGACGTAGGCCTCGGTGAAGGCGGTGTCCTTGCCGCCGAGCTGGCTTGAGCAGGTCTGTCGAAGAAGGACAGGTCGAGGTAGACCCGCTGGTCGTTGGGGCAGTAGAACGGGCCCGACGGCGGACGCCTGGCCGCTGCCGCACCCGTCGGTGGTGCCTGGCGTGAACGGCACCGTCTTGATCTCATGTAGGCTCGCCCGGTCTCCTTCTCGGGGAACGCGCCGCCCCAGAAGGCCTGCACCGAGTTGGTGATCGAGCTCGAGCCGGCAGTTGCGTCGGTGTTGGCCTGCGCGCCGGTGCAGCTGTCGAAGTCGTCCGGGCCGAGCCGCCGCCACCCCGCCGCCGCCGCAGGGCGTCGAGCACGAAGATACACGATCGACGACCACGACGAGATCGCCCCGATGCCGCCCCTGACGGCGCAGCACCGAGATCGGCAGGTTCCCGCCGATCGCAGCGCCACCGCCCCGCGGCCGCCACCACCGCCGAGCGGTCTCGATCTGGGAGCAGTCGAGCCGGGCCTTGGGGTTGAAGCGCATCGCTGGCCCTCTCCGGCTGTTCTCGACCGGTAGACTCAGCGCGGGTCCTGCGGCTGCGCCGATGGTGCTAGCGTCCGCCCGGTCCCCCCGTCTCCACGTCGAGTCGAAGGCTGCCCGTGATCACCGCCCACCAGCTCGAGGTGCGCGCCGGCGCGCGACTCCTGATGGAGGACGTCAGCTTCCGCGTCGCGCGCGGGCGACCGGGTCGGCCTGGTCGGGTCGCAACGGCGCCGGCAAGACCACCCTCACCAGGATCCTGGCCGGCGAGGGGCTGCCCGCGTCCGGCAAGGTCACGCTCGGCGACTCGGTCGGCTACCTCCCCCAGGACCCGCGCACCGGCGACCTCGAGGTGCTCGCCCGCGACCGGATCCTGGCCGCGCGCGGCCTCGACTCCGTCGTGCGTCGGTTGCGCGACGCCGAGGAGAAGATGGGCAGCGACGACCCGGCGATCGCCGACAAGGCGATGCGTCGCTGGAGCACCGCCGACGCCGAGCTGCACGCCAACGGCGGGTACGCCGCCGAGTCGGAGGCCGCCCGGATCGCGGCCAGCCTCGGCATCGCCGACCGGCTGCTGGGCCAGCCGCTGCGGACCCTGTCCGGCGGTCAGCGGCGCCGCGTGGAGCTGGCCCGGATCCTGTTCTCGGACGCCGAGATCATGCTGCTCGACGAGCCGACCAACCACCTCGACGCCGACTCGGTGGTGTGGCTGCGGGAGTTCCTGCGCAGCTTCAGGGCGGTCTGGTCGTGATCAGCCACGACGTCGGCCTGCTCGAGGCGGTGGTCAACAAGGTGCTCCACCTCGACGCCAACCGGGCCGAGATCGACCTCTACAACATGGGCTGGACCCGCTACCTCGAGCAGCGCGAGACCGACGAGAAGCGTCGCAAGCGCGAGCGGGCCAACACCGAGAAGACCGCCCAGGTCCTGATGGACCAGGCCAACAAGATGCGCGCCAAGGCCACCAAGGCCAAGGCCGCGCAGTCGATGATCAAGCGGGCCGAGAAGATGCTCGGCGGGCTCGAGGGGGAGCGCCAGGTCGACCGGGTGGCCAAGATCGCCTTCCCGGCCCCCGCCCCCTGCGGCAAGACCCCGCTCACCGCCTCCGAGCTGTCCAAGTCCTACGGCTCGCTGGAGGTCTTCACCGACGTCGACATGGCCATCGACAAGGGCAGCCGGGTGGTGATCCTCGGGCTCAACGGCGCCGGGAAGACCACGCTGCTGCGGATCCTGGCCGGGGTCGACGCCTCCGACACCGGCGCGGTCGTGCCCGGGCACGGGCTGAAGATCGGCTACTACGCCCAGGAGCACGAGACCCTCGACGTACGGCCGCACGGTGCTGGAGAACATGCACTCCGCCGCACCGCAGCTCACCGACACCGAGGCCCGCAGCGTGCTGGGCTCGTTCCTGTTCTCCGGCGACGACGCCCACAAGTCGGCCGGGGTGCTCTCGGGCGGGGAGAAGACCCGGCTGGCGCTGGCCATCCTGGTGGTCTCCTCGGCCAACGTGCTGCTGCTGGACGAGCCGACCAACAACCTCGACCCGGCCTCCCGCGAGGAGGTGCTGGCGGCGATCCGCTCGTACGCCGGCGCGATCGTGCTGGTCACCCACGACGAGGGCGCCGTGCACGCGCTCGTCGCCCGACCGGGTGCTGATCCTGCCCGACGGCGTCGAGGACCTGTGGAACGTCGACTACGCCGACCTGGTCTCCCTGGCCTGACCACCGCCGTCGCTGTCGGGTCCAGCCGGGCTCAGGGCAGCAGGACGATCTTGCCCCGGGTACGGCGCGTCGGCCAGGCGCGGTGTAGGCCTCGCGCACCTGCTCGAGCGGGTACGTCGCCGTCACCGGGACGCTCAGGTCGCCCTCGGCGATCGACCGCGCCAGGCCGGAGAGGGTCTCCGCGCTGGTCGCCTCGTAGCCGAACAGCACGCGGGCACCGTTGGACCGCGCCGCCTCGAAGTCGGCGATGGTAAGCACCCGCTCCGCCGGCACGCCCAGCTCGACCGCCAGGTCGGTGTAGCCGTTTCCGAAGCAGTCCAGGAAGGCCGAGACGCCGTCGGGAGCGACCTCGCGCAGCCGGTCGGCGAGGCCGTCGCCGCGGTTGACCGGCTCGGCACCGACACCGGCGAGCCAGGAGTCGTTGTCCGGACCGGCCACGCCGAGCACGCGCACCCCGTCGTGCACGAGCGCCTGCACCAGGATCGCCCCCACCCCGCCGGCGGCCGCGGTCACGACGACGGTCTCGCCGGACGTCGCGGCCGAGGCTTCGCGCAGTGCTGCGGCGGTCCCGCCGGCGACGTAGAGGCTGCCGGCCTGCTCCCACGGCACGCCCTCGGGACGGCGGAGCACCTGCTCGGCCGGGACGGCGACGTACTGCGCATGGGCCCCGCGCTCGTCGGTCCAGCCGATCACCTCGTCCCCGACCTGCCACCCGGAGACCCCGGCACCGACCTCGACGACCCGGCCCGCGAAGTCGCTGCCCTGGCCCATCGGGAAGGTCGCGGTCCGGTCCGGGTCCATCGCACCCTCCCGGATCATCGCCTCACCGGGATTGATCGAGGTCGCGACGACCTGCACCACCACCCGGTCCGGCGCCGACGCGGGAACCGGGACGTCGCGCACGTGGAGGTGCTCGACCGGGCCGTAGCCGTCGAGACGTACGGCGCGCATGGACGGGGTCTGGGAAACGCTCATGTCGCCACGGTGCCACTGAGTCGTGGTCCCCGCCAGGGTGACCACGGATGCTGGATGCGGTGCGACGATGGGCGGATGAGCCTCCCCGATCCGGCAGACCTGGCGGTCGTCGGCCTCCGCCTGGACGTCGACGAAGCGCTGGCCACGATCACCCTGGACAAGCCCGAGCGCCGCAACAGCATGACGCCGCGGCATGTGGTCGACCCTGGCCGACATCGGTGCCGCCCTGCCCGACGACGTACGCGTCGTGGTGGTGCGCGGTGCGGGTCCGTGCTTCTCGGCGGGTCTCGATCGCGCGATGTTCACCCCCGAGGGTCCCGAGGGGGAGCCGGGCCTGGCGCAGCAGACGCGGGGGGACGACACCCGCCTGGCCGACCAGATCGGCACCTGGCAGGAGGGCTTCACCTGGCTCGCCCGGCCCGACCTGTTCACGGTGGCCGCGGTGCACGGCTACGCCATCGGCGGGGGGTTCCAGCTCGCCCTGGCCTGCGACGTACGCCTGGTCGCCGAGGACGTGCAGCTGTCCATGAAGGAGCCGGCCCTGGGCATCGTGCCCGACCTCGCGGGAACAAAGCCGCTGGTCGAGGCGGTTGGCTACTCGAGAGCGGTGGAGATCTGCGCGACCGCGAGGTACGTCGGCGCCGAGGAGGCCGTCGCCATCGGGCTGGCGGTCCGAGCGGTGCCGGTCACGGAGCTGGATGCGGCCGTGGCCGACCTCGTGGCGGCCGTGCTGGCCAACCCCGCACCGGCGGTGCGGGAGACCAAGGCCCTCCTGCAGCAGGCACCGGGGCGCGACCCTGGAGGAGCAGCGCCGCGCCGAGCGGTCGGCCCAGGTGCCGTTGCTCAAGGCACTGGCTGCCGCCGGACCGGGCGAGGGCTGAGCGAGGTGGAGAAGGGAAGACGATGGCGATGATGGGTGGCCCGATGGGTCGCGGCGTGCGCACCGACCGATCGGCGGTGGACGCCAAGCTGCGCAGCGGCACGCCGCGCCGGATCGCCCGCTTCGCGGCGCCGCACCGCGGGGTGATCGCGGTGTTCTTGCTGATCACCGTCCTCGACGCCTCGATCGTGGTGGTCAACCCGCTGCTGGTCAAGCACATCGTCGACGACGGCATCCTCGCCAAGAACACCGGCCTGGTCACCACGCTCGCGCTGGCGATGGTCGCCGTCGCCCTGGTCGACTCCTCGTTCTCGATCCTGATGGGCTGGCTGTCGTCGAGGATCGGCGAGGGACTGATCTACGACCTGCGCACCAAGGTGTTCGCCCACGTCCAGCGGATGTCGCTGGCCTTCTTCACCCGTACCCAGACCGGCGCCCTGGTCTCCCGGCTGAACAACGACGTGATCGGGGCGCAGCGGGCCTTCACCTCGGTGCTGTCGAGCACCGTGTCCAACTCGATCAGCGTGGTCGTGGTCGGGATCGCGATGCTCGCGCTGAGCTGGCAGGTGACCCTGCTGTGCCTGGTCACGTTCCCGATCCTGTTCCTGGCCTCGCGCTGGGTCGGCGCCCGGCTGGCCGGGCTCACCCGCGAGCAGATGAACGGCAACGCCGACCTCGGCAACGTGATGACCGAGCGGTTCAACGTCGGCGGCGCGCTGCTGCTCAAGCTGTTCGGTCGCCGCGAGGAGGAGGACCGGCTCTACGACGACAAGGCCGCCGTGGTGCGCGACCTGGGCGTGCGGATCACCGTCGTCTCCCGGGTCTTCTACGCCGCGATGCTGCTCGGTGCCCTCGCTGGCCACCGCCCTGGTCTACGGCGTGGGCGGTCGCCTCGCGATCGACGGCGCCCTCACCGTCGGCACGCTGCTGGCGCTGGCCACCCTGCTGCTGCGCCTGCTCGGCCCGATCCAGGGACTCTCCAACGTGCGGGTCGACGTGATGACCGCGCTGGTCAGCTTCGACCGGGTCTTCGAGGTGCTCGACCTGCCCTCGACGGTCCAGGAGCGGCCGGGCGCGCCGCCGCTGCCGGCCAGCGCGGGCCGGGTCGAGTTCGACGACGTCCGGTTCACCTACCCGCGGGCCGACGAGGTCGTCGCTGGCCAGCCTGGAGACGCGTCGCGCGCCACGAGACCGCGCCCGCACACCGAGGTGCTCCGCGGCGTCACGCTTCGTCGCCGAGCCCGGGCAGATGGTGGCGCTGGTCGGGCCCTCGGGTGCCGGCAAGACCACCATCACCCACCTCGTCGCCCGGCTGTACGACGTCACCGGCGGCGCGGTGCTGCGTCGACGGCGTCGACGTCGCGCGACCACCACCTTGCAGTCGCTCGAGGACGCCGTCGGCTACGTCACCCAGGACAGCCACATGTGGCACGACACGATCCGGGCCAACCTGCGCTACGCCCGGCCCGACGCCACCGAGGCGCGAGGTCTGGTCGGCGCTCGAGGCGGCCCAGATCGCGCGACCTGGTCGCGCTCGCTGCCCGAGGGCCTGGACACCGTGGTCGGCGACCGCGGCTACCGGCTGTCCGGCGGCGAGAGGCAGCGGCTGGCCATCGCCCGGCTGCTGCTCAAGGCCCCGCCGGTGGTCGTGCTCGACGAGGCGACCGCTCACCTCGACTCCGAGTCGGAGCACGCGGTGCAGCGCGCGCTCGACCAGCGCGCTGTCCGGGCGGACCTCGCTGGTGATCGCCCACCGGCTGTCCACCGTGCGCAACGCCGACCAGATCCTGGTCATCGACGGGGGCCGCGTGGTGCAGCACGGCACGCACGCCGCAGCTGATCGCCGAGGGCGGTCTCTACGCCGACCTCTACCGCACCCAGCTGGTCGACGACACCGAGACGGTCTGAGCCCGCCCCACTACGTGAGCGGCAGCCGCTCCCGCAGCGCCCGGCTGATCCCGTTCGCCGCGGTGCGGACGGCGGGGGCCAGCGCGTCGGCCTGGACCGCGTCGTACGGCGCGATGACCGACAGCGCGGCGACCACACGTTGCCCGGCGGCGCGGATGGGCGCTGCCACCGAGATGCTCTCCTCGTCGAGCTCACGGTCGATGACGGCGTACCCCTTGCGGCGCACGTCGGCCAGCACCCCACGCAGTCGCTCGGGGTCGGTGATGGTGCGCGAGGTGTAGCGGTGCACGGGGACCGCCAGCACGCGTTCGCGCACCTGGGGGGGAGCGTGGGCGAGCAGCACCCGACCGGTCCCGGTCGGGGGCAGCGCCCAGCGTCCGCCCACCTTGACCGGCACCCGCAGCGAGCCGGGGGCGACGATCCGCTCCACGCACACGGACTCGGCCCCGTCGCGGACCGCGAGGTGCACGTCGTGGTCCAGCGCAGCGAACAGGTCCTCCATCACCGGTCGCGCCAGCTCCCGCAGGTCCAGCCCGCGAGGGGCGAGGGTGCCCAGCTCGCGGAGCCGGATCCCGATGTGCAGCTTGCCGTGCTCGTCGCGCTCGAGGGCGCCCCAGTCCAGCAGGTCGCCCACGATCCGGTGCGTCGTGCTCAGCGGCAGACCGGCGCGAGCGGCGATCTCGCGCAGGGTCTGTCGTTGGTGCGTGGGGGAGAAGGTCGCGAGCACCCGGGCCGCGCGGGCGACGACCGGGCCCGTGGAGCCGCGACCGATCTGCTCCAGTGGCGAGCTCGGTGCCATCACGCCTCAAGCCTAGGGCGTGTCCCGCCGACCCGGCCGCCGTGCAGCGGGCCGCCGAGGGGAGGGACCCGGCCGATCAGGTGACACTGCACGCTCGTGGCCCGGCCGCGCCACCGTCACCCGAGGGTGGGCAGGCGCATTCGCGACGGGTGGACCGCGTCGTGGTGGACCAGCTGCTCGGTCACCACGGCGTCCTCGATGCGCCCGAGCTCGGGCACCTCGCGGGTCCCGAGGTTGCGGCTGAAGCGCGGGAAGCTGCTGCCGGCGAGGTCGACCCGGATCCGGTGCCCTGCTGCGAAGACGTGGGCCGTGTGGTGCAGCGTCACGGTGAGCTCGGTGACCTCGCCCGGCACCAGCCAGGCGTCGACGCCGCCGAGCCGGGTCCGGGCTCGCAGCGCACCCTCCGCCACGTTGGTGACGAAGCCGTCGGGTCCGACGTCGCTCAGCACGACGACCAGGTCCGTGTCCTGCCCGTCGCAGGTCAGGTGCACCGTCAGCGACGCCGCGCCGGCCACCTCGACCGAGGTCGTCGAGGACCTCGGAGGTCCACACGGCGACGTCGTCCCGGGCCTGGCGGTCGGTCTGGTCCTGGATCCCGTCCGGGCCGAGCGCGGGGGCGGTGAAGGCCCCACCCGTCGTCGGCACGGGATCACCCGGGTCGTGGCGGTAGTGCGTCGCGCCGGTGCCCGGCGTCCGCGCCAGGCCCCCGACCTGGGAGAGGTGCCAGTCGACGTCGTGCACCTCGGCCGGCGGCCAGGCCGGTCCGGCGCTCCACCGCTCGCTCCCGGTGCTGAACCAGGCGACCGGAGGTCCCTCGAGCACGGCCCTCGCCCAGGGGGCGACCACCCGTCCCGGGTCGCCCTTGAGCCAGCGGTCGAACCAGCCCTGGATCACGGGTTGCCACGTGGCCACCCCGCCCGGTGCACCCGGGAAGGCCCGCGCGCCCACGTGCCCGGTGTAGGTCCCGTTGTGCGCCCACGGTCCGGCCACCAACCGGTGCCGCTCGCTGGGACGGCGGCGCTCGAAGACGCTGGTCATGGAGGCCGCCATGAAGTCCCGGAAGCCGATCACGCTGATCAGCGGCACGTCGGGCAGCGGCTGGTCGCGGGCCAGCGACCGGGTGGCGTAGGCGCCGGTCTCGTCGTGCAGCCAGGTGCTCCACCACGGTGCGAGGGCGGCGTCGGCGAGCACGTCGAGGCCCGCCAGCGGGAGTCTGCGCGACCGTCCCGGGCAGGTCCTGGAGCTCTCGCAGCACGCGACCGACCAGGGCGCGCTTCTCCTCGGGGGAGTGCTCGCTGCGGCGCACCTGCTCGACGACCTGGCCCAGGGAGTAGTAGGCCAGGAAGCCCAGCTCGAACAGCCCGCCCGGGCCGGACGGTGGTCGCCAGGTCGGCCGCGCCGATCATCGCGAAGACCGCCGACAGGTGCGGGGGAGCGGCGGCGAGAGCGGCGTACGCGCTGATCGCGTGGTACGACGAGCCGTAGATGCCCACCTGGGCGTCGCACCAGTCCTGGGCCGCGGCCCACTCGACGCTGTCGTAGCCGTCGTCGTGCTCCTGCTCGGCGAAGTCGAGAACCCCCTCGGAGGCGAACCGACCACGGACGTCCTGGACCACCACGGCGTACCCGGCGCGGGCCAGGGCGACCGGGTCGGCGACCAGGACCGAGACCAGGCTCGGGTTCGCCTTGTCGTACGGCGTGCGGTGCAGCAGCGCCGGGCGGGGCCGGTCGTCGTCGGGCCGGTAGACGTCGGCGCGGAGCACCACCCCGTCCCGGGTGGTCATCTCGACGTCGGTGTCGATCCGCAGGCCGCTCACGCCCGGTCGACCTCAGTCGGTCCGGACCAGGTCGTCCGACCCGTCGGCCGGCCCGCCCGGCGCCGGGCCCGCCGCAAGACCGGAGGTGCGGTCCGCGACCACCCTCGTGCCGCGTCGCTGCCGCATCTCGTCGTAGGCGAGGTAGACGAAGCCGAGCACGGCGAGGAAGCCGAAGAACCACCACTGCAGGCCGTAGAAGAAGTGCGGGCCGTCGTCGAGCTCGGGCAGCTGCGGGCCGGCCAGCGCCTTCTCGGCGCGAGGAGCCTGGCTGGTCATCAGCACGAAGCCGCCGTAGACCGGGTACGACACGGCCGTGCCGACCTGGCGGCTCGAGATCGAGCGAGCGGACAGATCGACCACCTTGGCCGAGCCGCCGGTGGCGTCGACCCGGACGTAGCCGGTGACCGTGACCTCCCCCGTCGCCGGGACGGGGGTCTCGGGCCGGCGGGAGCTGGTGTTCTCGACGGGCAGCCAGCCGCGGTCGACGACCACCGCGTCCCCGTTGCCGGTCACCAGCGGCGTGACCACGTCGACCCCCGGGCCGGCGTCGCGGCTCTGGTAGCGGATCACCACCGTGTGCGCGTCGTCCCAGGTGCCGGTGACGCTCACCCGGCGCCACTCACGATCGTCGGGCAGACCCTTGCCGACCCGGAGCACGTCGCTGGCCGGCACCGGGGCCGCCGCGACGTTCTTGCGGATCTGGGCGTTCTCGGCGCGACGCTCGTGGAGCCGGTCGAACTGCCAGTCGCCCAAGCGGATCGTCAGCACCGTGAGGACGAGCACCGCGAGGAAGAACCCCAGCCAGCGGCGCGAGAACAAGAAGCCCACGAGCCAACGCTAGCCCCGCCACCTAGGATGGTGGTCATGAGCACCGGACTTGTGGACAACTGGGGTCGCACCGCGACCGACCTGCGGGTCTCACTCACCGACCGGTGCAACCTTCGCTGCAACTACTGCATGCCCGCCGAAGGACTCGACTGGCTGCCCAACGACGACGTCCTCACCGACGACGAGGTGATCCGGCTGGTCCGGATCGGTGTCGAGCACCTGGGCATCGACGAGGTCCGGTTCACCGGTGGCGAGCCCCTCCTGCGACGCAGCCTGCCGGCGCTGGTCGCCGCAGCGGCCGCGCTCGAGCCGCGCCCGGAGATCTCGATCACCAGCAACGGGCTCGGGCCTCAAGCACAACGCCGTCGCGCTGGCCGAGGCCGGCCTGGACCGGGTCAACATCAGCCTGGACACGGTGCGCCCGGCCACCTTCCACGAGATCACCCGGCGCGAGCGGTTCGACGACGTCGTGGCGGGGCTGGCTGCGGCGTACGACGCGGGGTTGCGTCCGGTGAAGGTCAACGCCGTGCTGCTGCGGGGGGTCAACGACGACCAGGCGCCCGAGCTGCTGCGCTGGTGCCTGGAGCACGACTACGAGCTGCGCTTCATCGAGCAGATGCCGCTCGACGCCCAGCACGACTGGAGCCGCGAGGCGATGGTCACCGCCGAGGAGATCCTGACCGCCCTGCGCGCTGAGTTCACCCTCACCGAGGCGAGCGAACCGCGCGGCAGTGCACCGGCCGAGCTCTGGAACGTCGCCGGCGACGGCATCGCCGCGGGAGCCACGGTCGGCGTGATCGCCTCGGTGACCCGGCCGTTCTGCGGGGACTGCGACCGGGTCCGGCTGACCGCGGACGGCCAGGTCCGCAACTGCCTGTTCGCCCGCGAGGAGTCCGACCTGCGCGCCGCGCTGCGGGGCGGGGCCGACGACCTGACGATCGCCGACCGCTGGCGCGCGGCGATGACGACCAAGCGGCCCGGGCACGGGATCGACGATCTGACCTTCTTGCAGCCCACCCGCCCGATGTCGGCCATCGGCGGCTGAGTCGGCCCAGCCCCGAGCCAGCCCCGAGTCAGCCCCGGCCCAGCTCCGAGCCAGCCCCGAGTCAGCCCCGAGTCAGCGCCGAGTCAGCGCCGGACTCACCCGAGCGGCTCCACGTCGCGCAGGAAGCCCCGCGCCGTGAGGAAGTCGGCCAACGAGTGCCGGTGCTCCTCGCACGCCACCCAGGACTTGCGACGCTCCGGGGTGTGCAGCTTGGGGTTGTTCCACAACAGCTCCCAGACGGCCGTCTCGCGGCAGCCCTTCGGCCGAGCACTCGGCGGTCGGCTCGTCCATGGGTGCTCCTGGGGGAAAAAGATGAGTGCCGGACGACTACGGGGGGGAGTCATCCGGCACTCGGCGCCGCCGTGCGGACGGGGGAGACCGCCGGCGACGCCTCGATTCTTGCACGCAGCGAAGGTGCCGAACAACAACGCCCGACCACAACCACCTGTGCGGGTGTGGGGCTCGCCGACCACCGGTCGGGTCAGGTGTTCGGAGGCAGCTGCGGGCGCTGGATGTCAGGGCTCTCGGGGCTCGTGCCGGGCAGGTGCGAGACGACCGCATTGGCACTGACCACGGCGATGTAGGGCAGGATCAGGGCCCCCGCGATGAGCACGTAGCGCACCCAGTTGTCACCGACCACGATGGCGCCGACGAAGCACAGCGTACGAAGCGACATCGAGGCCAGGTAGCGTCGCTGCCGACCGCGCTGCTCCTCGGCCGCGCTCATCGGCACGCTCGTCACCGAGACGACGTCGTCCATGCTTCGAGACATGCCTCAATGCTACGTGGTGGGTCCTGCCCCTTTCGGGTGGACGTGGGATCCTCGGCGCAGTGACCAGTTCGGTCACGAACCCCGTCCGCAACCCAGCCCCCAGGCCGCCCGGCCCCGCGCCGGCCGACCGGCAGCGTCAGGAGACCCAGATGTCCGACCGTGTCTACCGCCTCACCGAGATCGTCGGGACCTCGCCCGACGGGATCGACCAGGCGATCCGCAACGGGCTCGACCGGGCATCTCGCACCGTTCGCCACCTGGACTGGTTCGAGGTGGAAGGGATCCGGGGCCAGGTCAAGGACGGCGACGTCGAGCACTTCCAGGTCACCATGAAGCTGGGCTTCCGCCTCGAGGACGACTGAGCCCGGATCCACCGCTCCCACCTGCCGCGCGCACCATCCAGGCGCGCTGGCCGCGTTGCCTTCGACGTTACCGACCGGTAGTCGCTAGCGTCACTGGCGATGACTGAGAACACTGAGTCCGGACCAGCGCCCAGGTCGGTGCTGGTCACCGGCGGCAACCGCGGGATCGGACGGGCCGTTGCGGAGGCCTTCCTCGCCCAGGGCGACAGGGTCGCCGTGACCACGCGCAGCGGGGATGCACCCGAGGGTGCGTTCGGCGTCGCCTGCGAGCTCACCGACCCGGAGTCCATCGAGGCCGCGTTCACCGCCGTGGAGGAGCACCAGGGCCCCGTCGAGGTCCTGGTGGCCAACGCCGGCATCACCCGCGACACCCTGCTCATGCGGATGAGCGAGGACGACTGGTCCCAGGTCGTCGAGACCAACCTCACCGGATCGTTCCGCCTGGCCAAGCGCGCGTCCAAGAAGATGCTGCGGCTGCGCCGGGGCCGCATCGTCTTCGTCTCCTCCGTGGTGGCACTGCTCGGCTCGCCCGGTCAGGTCAACTACGCCGCGAGCAAGGCGGGACTGATCGGCATGGCCCGCTCGATGGCCCGCGAGCTCGGCAGCCGGGGCATCACGGCCAACGTGGTGGCACCGGGATACGTCGAGACCGACATGACCGCCGACCTCGACGACGACCTGAAGGCGCAGTACCAGGCCCAGATCCCGTTGCAGCGGTTCGCCGCCGTCGAGGAGGTCGCAGGCACGGTGACCTGGTTGGCCTCCGACGCTGCGGCGTACGTCACCGGCGCCGTGATCCCGGTCGACGGCGGCCTGGGCATGGGCCACTGAGCCCCGCCGGCTCACGGACACGGACAACCAAGGAGAGACTGATGGGCATTCTCGAGGGCAAGCAGATCCTGGTCGCCGGGGTCACCATGGACAGCTCGATCGGATTCGCGACCGCACGCGTCGCCCAGGAACAGGGCGCCGAAGTGGTCGTCTCCAACTTCGGGCGCGCGCTGGGGATCACGAGACGGATCGTGAAGCGGCTGCCGAAGCCGGCCGCGGTGATCGAGCTCGACGTGACCGACCCGGAGCACCTGGCCGCGCTGCCCGACGCGGTGGGGGAGCACCTCGACCGGCTCGACGGCGTGGTGCACTCCATCGCGTTCGGCAACCCCGAGACGGTGCTGGGTGGCAAGTTCGTCGGCGCCCCGTGGCCCGACGTGGCCCAGGCGGTGCAGGTCTCGGCGTACTCCCTGATGTCGCTGACCCAGGCCTGCGCGCCGCTGATGAGCGAGGGCGGGTCGGTGGTCGGGCTGACCTTCGACGCCACCGTGGCCTGGCCGGCGTACGACTGGATGGGCGTGGCCAAGGCCGCGCTGGAGTCCACCTCGCGCTACCTCGCCCGCGACTACGGCGCCCAGGGCATCCGGGTCAACCTGGTGGCGGCCGGTCCGTTGAAGACGCTGGCCGCCAAGGCGATCCCGGGGTTCGAGGACCTCGAGGCCATGTGGGGCGACCGGGCGCCGCTGGGCTGGGACAACACCGACCAGACCCCGACCGCGAAGACCGTGGTCGCGATGCTCTCGGACTTCTTCGGCGCCACCACGGGCGAGATCGTGCACGTCGACGGCGGCTTCCACGCGATGGGGGCCTGACCCTGGATCCGGGCGCACCGGCCTGCGATGATCCCGCCATGATCCGCACATGAGCCGGCCCGCGGATCCGGCTCCCGACCCGGGAGAGGGTCCGGACACCGACCTGGCGGCCCACGAGCTGCTGTCCCGCTCCGAGCGCAACGGTCGTCTGGCACTGCTGGCCGTGACGATCGGCTCCGGCGTGGCCATCCTCGACGGGTCGATCGTCAACATCGCCCTGCGCACGATCGGCTCCCAGCTGGACGCATCGCTCGCACAGCTGCAGTGGGTCGTCAACGGCTACCTGCTCGCGCTCGCCTCGCTGGTCCTGGTCGGTGGCGCGCTCGGCGACCGGCTGGGCCGACGCCGGGTCTACCTGATCGGGGTGGGCGGGTTCGCGCTGTTCAGCCTGCTCTGCGCGCTGGCCCGCAACCCGGAGCAGCTGATCGTGCTGCGGGTGCTCCAGGGCGTTGCGGCCGCGCTGGTGACACCCGGGAGCCTGGCGATCATCGAGAGCAGCTTCCGCGCCGAGGACCGTGCGGGCGCGATCGGCTGGTGGGCGGGGGTGTCCGGGCTGACCACTGCCCTCGGTCCCTTCGTCGGCGGTTACCTGATCGACCACGGTGGGTGGCGCGGGATCTTCCTGGTCAACCTCCCGCTGTGCCTGGTCGTGGTGCTGCTGTGCCGCTGGGTGCCCGAGTCCAAGGCACCCGGCACCCCTCGTCCGTTCGACGTGCGCGGGGCGGCGTTGGGCGTGGTCGGGCTCGCCGGCATCACCTACGCCCTGACCGACCGGACCAACGGGCCACCGGCCGCGGTGTGGGTCGCCGCGGGGATCGGGGTGGCGGCGATGGTGGGCTTCGTGCTCGTCGAGCGGCACCCCGGCGCGATGGTGCCGGTGGAGCTCTTCGCCTCGCGCGTCTTCACGGCCGCCAACCTGATGACGTTCCTCGTCTACGGAGCACTCGGCTCGGTGTTCTTCTTCGTCGTCCTGCAGCTCCAGGTCAGCAGCGGCTTCACGGCGTTCCGGGCCGGTCTCTCGGGCCTGCCGATCACGGTCGCCATGCTGCTCCTCTCGCCTCGGTTCGCCAGCCTGGCCGCCCGGACGGGGCCACGGCTGCCGATGACGCTCGGGCCCCTGCTGTGCGCCGGCGGCGTGCTGCTGCTCCTGCCGATCGGTGTGGGCACGTCGTACTGGACCGGTGTGCTGCCCGGCATGGCGGTGTTCGCGGTGGGGCTCTCCGGCCTGGTCTCGCCGCTCACCGCGGCCGTGCTGGCCGCCGCCCCCGACTCGTTCGCCGGCGCCGCCAGCGGGATCAACAACGCGGTCGCACGAGCCGGGTCGCTGGTCGCGGTGGCGGCGTTGCCGGCAGCCGTCGGACTCGGTGGCACCGACTACCGGCAGCCGGGCGTGCTCACTGACGGGTACCGCGCGGGAATGCTGGTCTGCGCCACGCTGCTCGCGGTCGGCGGCGTGGTCGCCTGGTTCGGGCTGCGTCGGATGCCCGCGACGGTGGTCGAAGCCGTCACCAGCGGTCTCAGCGAGACCTGAGTCCTGGTCCGGACCGAGAGGTCGCGTCTGGTGGTTCCGAGTGGTGGTTCCGCGCCCGGTCCCGACGGTGGGAGGGTGGCCCGGTGAGTGCCGAAGCCGAGGACGTCCGCCGCCTGCTCCTGATGCGGCACGCGAAGGCCGAGGCCGGAGGGGCCGACGACCACGCGCGTGACCTGACCGAGCGGGGCCGCCGGGACGCCGCCGAGACCGGCAGCTGGCTGCGCGACCAAGGGCTGGTGCCGACGCACGCACTGGTCTCCTCGGCCGCCCGCACGACCCAGACCTGGCTGGAGCTGGCCGCCGCCTCGGGCTCCACGGCACGTCCGGACCTCGACGACGCGTTGTACGCCGCCGGCCCGGACTCGGCGCTCGAGGTGATCCGGGCCGCCACCGCGCAGGCGGCGACGCTGCTCGTCGTCGCGCACAACCCGACGGTCGCCCACCTCGCGCAGCTGCTCTCGGACGGGCTCGCCGACGCGACGGCGCTGCGCGACATGGCGCACGGCTACCCGCCGGCCGCAGTGACCGTCCTCGAGCTGAGCGGGCCATGGGCCGAGCTGGGCGAGGGCGGGGCCCGGGTCACCGCCTTCCACGTCGGGCAGGGCTGAGCACGCGGACGCTGACCGGGCGCGTTTTCACGGCGTACGACGCTGACCGGGCACGTTTTCACGGAGGCACCGGGAGGACGGCGTGAAAACCTGCCCGGTCGGCGCTGCTGGGGGTGAAAACCTGCCCGGTCGGCGCTACATCGGCGGGCCCTGGGTCGGTGGCGTCTGCTTGGGGTCGAAGTACTCGTCCTCCCCGAGCCGGCCACAGCGCTGGCACCAGTAACGCCCCTCGGGGTCACGGTTCCACTTGTCGAAGGCGTGCAGGCCGAAGGTGCACATCACGCGTCCCAGGACAGCCATCCGCCGATGGTAGGCCTGGGCGTCAGCCGGATCCAGGAGACCAGCCGGTGGTGAGCGGGCCCCTCAGACGGGGGGCGACGGCGTGGTGATCCCGGCGTCGGCATCAGCCTGCTCGATCTCCTCGCGACTGATCCCGAGCAGGTACATGATCGTGTCGAGGTAGGGCACGTTGATCGAGGTGCCGGCCGCCTCGCGGACCATCGGCTTGGCGTTGAAGGCGATGCCGAGCCCGGCGGCCGAGAGCATGTCGAGGTCGTTGGCGCCGTCGCCGATCGCGATCGTGGCCGCCTCCGCGATCCCGGCCTGCCTGGCGAACTCCCGCAGTGCCTCGGCCTTGCCGGCCCGGTCGACCACCCGCCCGGTGATGCGACCGGTGAGGCGGCCGTCCGACGATCTCGAGCTCGTTGGCCGCCGCGAAGTGGATCTCGAGGTCGGCGGCGATCCGGTCGGTGATCTGCGTGAAGCCGCCGGAGACGACGGCGAACCGGTAGCCGAGCCGGCGCAGGGTGCGGACCATGGTCCGGGCGCCGGGCGCGAGCACGATGGCGGCGTACACCTCGCCCAGGGCCGTCTCGGGGAGCCCCTCGAGCCGGGCCACGCGCTCGCGCAGGCTGGTCTCGAAGTCGATCTCGCCACGCATCGCCCGCTCCGTCACCGCGGCCACCTCGGCCTCGCAACCTGCCTTGGCGGCGAGCATCTCGATCACCTCGCCCTGGATCAGGGTCGAGTCGACGTCCATCACGATCAGCCGGGCCCCGCGCATCAGCAGGTTGGCCGGTTGGACCGCCACGTCGACCTCCTGGTGGGACGCCTCGACGGCGAGCAGGGTGCGCAGCGCCTCGGGCTCGGCCCCCGAGACGTGCAGCTCGATGGCGGTGACGGGATAGCGCGCCATCCGTTCGATCCGGTCGATGTTGGCGCCGGTCTCGGCGATCCGGGCCGCGATCGCGGCCATGGCCGTGGACCGCAGCGGGCGCCCCAGCACCGTCACGGTGGTGCGACCCTGCGGTCGGTGCTGGTTGTCGCCGGTGCCGCGGTCGACCTCGACCTGCATCCCGACCGCGCCACCGATCTCGACCAGCTCGTCGCGCAGCGCCTTCCACTGCCCCGGGGCAGCGACCAGGACACCGAGCACCAGCCGTCGACGTAGGACGATCTGCTCGATGTCGAGCACCTCGACGCCGTAGGAGGCGAGGGTCGCGAACACCGAGGAGGTGACCCCGGGCCGGTCCTTGCCGGTCAGGGTGATCAGCAGGGTGCGCGGGATGGGGAGATCGGCGTCGGTGGAGGTGTCAGCGTCGGTGTCTGGGGCCATCTCCGCCGAGGTTAGTGGGTGAGTCGGAAGGTGTCCCACCCCGGACGCCTACGCCGGAGCGCCCAGCGCCGCCACCAGTGCCCCTCGCGCGGCCCGTTCGAGGGGGTCGAGGGCGGCCCGTCGTGCGTCCATCTCGTGCGCGCTCACGCAGGCGCCGTGCGTCTCGCGGGAGAGCGCGACGATCTCGAGGCACAGCAGGGCCCGCTCGACGGTCTCGACGACTCGCGGTGGCAGGGTCGGTGGCAGCCGCACGGCCCGGCGGTGGCGGAGGTTGGCCAGGGCATCGACGATCTCCGGCTGCCAGCGGGCCACGTCGAGGTCGACCAGCGCCGCGGTGGCGTTGGTGAGGGCCAGGCGAAGCTCGACCGTGGCCTCGGCCGGGTCCAGCGGACGAGGCCGGTGCGCGGGATGCACGTGCCAGGTGACCACGTCGGCGCCGTGCTCCGGGACCAGCCCGACACCCGCACCCGTCAGCACCACCGCCTCGCCGGCGTCGATGGCCTCGGCGTTGAACTCGGGCGGGCCGGCCAGGCCGGCAGGGTCACCGGGCACCGGCAGGGCCAGGCCGGCCCCGCTCGCACCGGCGTGTCGCAGCGCGCCGAGCGCCAGCACCGGGCTGAGCGGGTCCGGGGCGAGTCCGACCACCAGGTGCAGGTCGTCGGACATCGCTCGTTGCATCCCCTCGGTCGAGAGGCCTCCGGCCAGGCATGCGGACAGCCACGCCGAGAACAGCACGGATGCGGGTACGTCGGGCACGCCTCGCACGCTATCCAGTACGAGGTGGTCAGCGGTGGGGCTGCGAGATTTGGCGGCGGGACCACTAGGTTGGTGCGGTGCGGGTGATCGAGCTGGACGACGTGAGCGTCCGACGCGAGCAGGCGACGCTGCTGGACCAGGTGACCTGGAGCGTGGACGAGAGCGACCGTTGGGTCGTGCTGGGGCCCAACGGGGCCGGCAAGACGACACTCATGCAGGTGTGCTCGGCCCAGATGCACCCCACCTCGGGCACCGCCACGGTGCTCGGGGAGGCCCTGGGCCGCACCGACGTCTTCGAGCTGCGGCCCCGGATCGGGCTCACCAGCGCTGCGATCGCCGAGCGGGTTCCCCGCGACGAGCGGGTGGCCGACCTGGTCGTCTCCGCGTCGTACGCCGTGCTGGGCCGCTGGCGCGAGCACTACGACGAGCTCGACCACGAGCGCGCCGCCGCGCTGCTCGAGGAGGTCGGGATGGCGCGCTTCGCCGATCGCACCTTCGGCACGCTGAGCGAGGGGGAGCGCAAGCGCACCCTGATCGCCCGGGCCCTGATGGTCGACCCGGAGCTGCTCGATCCTCGACGAACCCGCTGCCGGTCTCGACCTCGGCGGTCGTGAGGACCTGGTCGCGACCCTGGCCACCTTGGCCGCCGACCCCGCTTCCCCGGCGACCGTGCTCGTCTCGCACCACGTCGAGGAGGTGCCGCCGGGCTTCACCCACGCGGTGCTCCTGCGCGAGGGGCGGGTGGTGACCGCCGGTGGGATCGACTCGGTGCTGACGGCCGAGGCACTCTCGGAGACCTACCGGATGCCGCTGCGGCTCAAGCGCTACGACGACGGCCGGTACGCCGCCCGCCGAGCCGGCTGAAGGCCACGGAACCCCGGCTCGACCAACCGGGTTGTGGGTAGGCTCACAGCATGGACTGGATCCGCGACCACCTCTGGGAGACCTGGTTGATCGCCGGTGTCCTGCTGGGGATCGCCGAGATGGTCAGCCTCGACCTGATCTTCGCCATGCTCGCCGTGGGTGCCGTCGTCGGCATGGTCACCGCCCTGGTCGGCCTCGGGGCGCCGGTGCAGGTGATCCTCGCCCTGGTGCAGCTCGGTCGGTCTGATCGCCGTGCTCCGGCCCAGCCTGGTCGACAAGCTGCACGGTGGGCCCACCCTGCGAACGGGCGCCGAGGCGTTGATCGGCCAGCCCGTGCAGGTGCTGAGCCTGCTCTCGCCGCAGCGGTCGGGCCGGGTGAAGATCGGCGGCGACGAGTGGACGGCGGTGCCCTACGACGAGCTCGACGAGATCGAGCCGGGTGAGCGCGCCGAGGTGATGGAGATCCGGGGCGCCACCGCCTACGTCCGTCGGGTCTGAGACGATGCGTGACCGGCGCTCACCGGTTGCTAACCGAAGGGGAAATTCGTGGTCGCACTGATCATCCTGCTGCTCGTCATCGCGTTCGTGGTGGTGCTGATAGCCAAGACGGTGCGGATCGTGCCGCAGGCTCGCGCGGGCATCGTGGAGCGGTTCGGCAAGTACCGCACGACGCTGCAGCCCGGCCTGAACATCGTCACGCCGTTCGTGGACAGGGTGCGCTACGTCATCGACATGCGCGAGCAGGTGGTCTCATTCCCGCCGCAGCCGGTGATCACCGAGGACAACCTGGTCGTCTCGATCGACACGGTCATCTACTTCCAGGTCACCGACCCGGTCTCGGCGACGTACGAGATCGCCAACTACATCTCTGCCATCGAGCAGCTGACGATGACCACGCTGCGCAACATCGTCGGTGGGATGACCCTCGAGCAGACCCTGACCTCCCGCGAGGACATCAACCGCGGCCTGTCGGGCGTGCTGGACGAGGCCACGGGTCGCTGGGGTGTGCGCGTCGGTCGGGTGGAGATCAAGGGCATCGACCCGCCGCCCTCGATCAAGGACTCGATGGAGAAGCAGATGCGGGCCGACCGGGACAAGCGGGCGGTCATCCTCACCGCGGAAGGTCAGCGCCAGTCGTCGATCTTGACCGCGGAGGGCAACAAGCAGGCCGCCATCCTCTCCGCCGAAGGTGATCGCGAGTCGCTCATCCTGCGGGCCCAGGCCAACCGGGAGGCCGCGATCCTCAAGGCCCAGGGCGAGGGCCAGGCGATCCAGACGGTCTTCCAGGCGATCCACGACGGCCAGCCCGACCAGTCGCTGCTGGCCTACCAGTACCTGCAGATGATGCCGGAGATCGCCAAGGGCGACGCCAACAAGGTGTGGGTGCTGCCCTCGGAGTTCACCAAGGCGCTCGAGGGCCTCGGTTCCGCCGTGCACGAGGTCGCCGGGATCCCGGCGAAGACGGACGGGCCCCGCAACCGGGTGGAGTCACCGACGATCGACGTCCCGACCACGCCCGACTCGTCGCTCTCCACGGCCCATGCCGAGGTGCAGAAGGCGATCAAGGCGGCCGAGGAGTCGTCCGCGGCCGCGTCCCCCCAGGGGGTCGCGACCCCGCAGCCTGCCCCTGCCGCCCCGGAAGACCCGGCTGCCGGAGACGCTGGACCGCCGCCGGAGACCCCCGCCGGCTGACGTGGGCTGAGATCCGGTGATCTCCACCGTCTGGGAGGCTCTGGCGGTCCTGCTGGCGGGAGTCGCGGCCGGTACGATCAACGCCGTCGTCGGCTCGGGCACGCTGGTGACGTTCCCGACCCTGCTCGCCCTGGGGTTTCCCGCCGTCGTCGCCAACGTGTCCAACAACGTCGGTCTCGCTCCGGGCTCGCTGTCCGCGGTGCTCGGCTACCGAGCAGAGCTGCGCGGCCAGCGCGCGCGCGTGCTCCGGTTCGCCCTGGCCTCACTGATCGGGGGCACGGCCGGGGCGCTGCTCCTGCTGGTCCTGCCGGGATCGGCCTTCGACGCCGTGGTTCCGGTCCTGATCGGTCTCGGGGTGGTGCTGGTCGTGGTGGGCCCGGTCCTGCAGCGACGCGTCGCCGCTCGAGCGGCGGCACGCGGGGGCCTGGCCGAGACCGGTGCCTGGTGGGTCTGGCCGGCGGTCCTCGGCACGGGGGTGTACGGCGGCTACTTCGGCGCCGCGCAGGGGGTCCTGCTGCTCGCGGTGCTGGGCATCGGTGTCGACGACACCATGCAGCGCCACAACGCGGTCAAGAACGTGCTCGCGTTCGTCGTCAACGGGGTGGCTGCGGTCATTTTCATCCTGGTCGCGCCCCGCATCGACTGGCGTGCCGCCGGACTGATCGCGGTCGGATCGGTGATCGGTGGTCAGCTGGGGGCCAGGATCGGCAAGCGGCTCCCCGCGGTGGTCTTCCGGACGGTGATCGTCGTCGTCGGGGTCGTCGCCATCGTCGCTCTGCTGTTCTGAGCGGCCCCAGTCCGGGTCCGCCGCCGGACCTACTGGTGGGCGCTCTCCCGGGTCCGGCGCCGCCGGAGGTCCGCGGCGGCTGCGGCCAGGCCGGCCAGCACCGCACCGCCGGGCACGGCGAGCATCACCGCGCTGGTGCGCCGCGGCAACGATCCGTCCTGCCCGCCGACGTACCCCGCGGCGGCGTCGGCGGCGTCGATGCCGATCCCGGCCAGCACCAGGCGCCGGCGCACGCTGCCCCGGGCCACCAGGGTCGCGGCGCCGACCGCGATCTCCCGCGAGGCGAACATCCGGGTCATGAAGGGCAGCTGGGCGTTCGCCCCGACGTCGAGGCCGAGGAGCCGGCCCGCGAGCTCGGGCCGCGTCAGGGAGACCGTGCCCAGGGCGATCCGGCCCAGGGACAGGGCGGTGATGGGGTCCATGGTCGCAACCTAGTGTGAGGCTGGCCCACCGTAGGCGCCCACCCAGCGCCCCAGCTCGTCGAAGACCCGGTCCCGGGCCGGCTGGGGGGAGAGGGTCACGTCGTGGATGGCCCCCTCGACCTGGACCAGCGTGACGTGGCGACCCAGGGCCGGCGCCCAGCGTCGCAGCTGCTCGACGTCGAGCACGATGTCCGCGCTGCGCGCGTCGGCCAGCGTGGCCTCCGCTGCGCTGCGGGTGGAGGTCAGCACCAGCGTCGGCACGCCCACGTCGAGGCCGCGGTGCAGGCGGGCGTGCCCGCGCCGGACGGCGCGCAGCCAGCCGACGCGCGCGGGGAAGCTCTGCAGGGGCTTCCAGCGCAGGTCGAAGTCCCACTCGCCGTCGTGCTCGTGGTGCAGGCTGCGGGCGTAGAGGCCCGTGACCGATCGCGGGATCACCCGCATCGGGTCCCACGCGCCGAGCCGGTCGATCACCGCAGTGCCGGCGGTGCGCATCAGCGTGCTGTTGTTCATCTCCAGCCACGGCGAGTTCAGCACCAGGCCCGACAGGCCGCGAGGTCGCCGTCGGTCGACCCACAGCGGCACGATCAGCCCGCCGGTGGAGTGCCCGCTGAGCAGGACCCGGTCGTGGTCCTCGCGGACCAGGCGATAGGCCTGCTCCAGCTCCTCGTCGTACGTCGCGAGGTCGGCGACGTAGGTCGCGGTCTGGTGCGGGAGCCAGGACCGGCCGTACTTGCGCAGGTCGAGGGCGTAGAAGTCGTAGCCGCGCTCGACCCACCAGTCGGCGGCCACCGTCTGGAAGAAGTAGTCGGCGAACCCGTGCACGTGCAGCACGGCCCCGCCGTTGGGTCGCTCCGCCCTCCTCGAGACCAGGGTCGCGACCACCTCGCCCTCGTCGTCGGGGCGCAGCGGCAGCGTCCGTGCGGTGTACGGCGGTCCCAGGACGTCGGTGCTCTCCTCGTTCACGGGGCCGATCCTTCCAGCCCGCCCCTGCTCCGGCGCACCCGCCGGCGCACCGGTGGCCCGGGGTCCGGACCGACGACCCGCTACCGGCTCCGGTTGCGGCGACGGTGCGCGCGGCGGCTCCACAGGCTCAGCGGCAGGTTGAGGTAGCTGAGGAACAGCACCAGCGTCAGCGCGACCGGCACCCACGGGGTGAGCAGGGCGACCAGCGCCGCGCTCACGACCCCCGCGGCCTGCAGGGCGACCACCAGCAGGCTGCGCTCGCTGCGCACGGCCCGGAGCAGGAAGGCACGCGGCCCCGGACCGAGCAGCCGCAGCACGCTCGCGGCGTAGCCGGTCAGCCCGACGACGCCCACCAGCCCGGTCAGCGCCCGGACCCACGACCAGCGGCTGGAGGTGTCGGTGATGGCCGCCTCGGCCAGCGCGACGACGGCGAGCAGCACACCTGACCAGTAGCAGCGCCGGGCGAAGACGTAGGCCAGCCCGACCAGGTTGGCCCGGGAGGTCTCGTAGGTGGGGTCCTTGCCGAGCACGCCGAGGTAGCCCGAGACCAGGTCGCGCAGCGGGGTGAACGTGCGCCTGCCCCGGAGCACCGTGAGGTTGTTCGCCGCGCCGGAGTGGTCGGGGTCGAGGGCCAGTGTCCGGCGGTACGCCGCCTCCTGCGTCGCGCGGTCGCGCGCGGTGTAGCCGACCGCGAAGTGGGCGTCGGCCAGCTGCGGGTCGAGGTGTACGGCGTGCTGCGCGGCCGCCAGGGCCTCCGGGCGTCGACCGACCATGTCGTGGGCGGTCATCGCCACCTGTACGTGGTTGAGGGCGTCGAACGGGTCGACCCGGGTCGAGCCCACGGCGGCGGCGTAGGCCTGCTCAGGGGTGCCGATGCGCTGGTACACGATGCTCAGCAGCCGGTGCGGGAGGCCGGAGTCCGGCGCCGCGGCCAGCAGGCGGTTTCCGGCCTCGTAGGCCTCCGGACAGCGTTGCAGGCGGATCAGGCTCTGGGTGAGCACGATCAGCGCGGCCACCTCCTCAGGGTCCTCCAGCAGCGCCTGCCGGCTCAGGGCGAGGGCGTCGGCGTGCCGCCCGACGTCGGCCAGCTGCGCGGCTCGGCGGGCCAGGTCCGAGGCCATCAGCGCACCCGCAGCCGGCTGAGCACCAGGCCCAGGACGTTGACCAGCCCGAGCGGGCGGAGCACGCCGCGCGGGAACCAGTCCGGGACCGCCAGGAAGGCCGCCCAGCAGGCGACGACGAGGTCAACAGCGACGACCACGACGAGCAGCAGCAGAGCAGGCGACGAGGTGACGTGGCGGGCCCAGTACACCCGGACCCCCGTCGGCAGGGTGCGCCACCAGAGCACCGTCCAGGCGAGCAGGCCGACCAGGCCCAGCGCGCCGGTAGAGGCACGGGTGAGCTCGGAGCCGTCGGCCTGGGCGATCCCCGCGCAGACCAGCAGCACGGCGAGCACCGCGAGGTGCGTGCGACGCAGGAACGAGAGCACGAGGATCGCGAGGTTGGTCTGCGCCACCGCCAGGTCCGGCTGCTGCTGGAGGGCCTCGGCGTACCCGTCCACCCGCCGGCGCAGACCCAGGGAGAAGCCGCCGGCGCTGGTCAGGTTGTTGCGGGCCCCGGCGTGGGTCGGGTCCAGCGCGAGCACGCGACGGTAAGCGGCCTCGGACTCCTCGAACCGGCGGACCGCCCCGGCCACGACACCGAGCACGAAGTGCGTGTCCGGCTCGCCGGGCGCCAGAGCCACGGCGTGCCGGGCTGCGGCCAGCGCCTCCTGGGAGCGCACCGGGAACTCCGCCGCGGCCTGGGCGAACGCCGCATGACTCTGCCACGCCCCCGGCTCGAGCCGCCGCGACTCCTCGGCGGCCACCAGCGCGTCGTGCCGGCGCCGCAGCCCACCCAGCGCGGCGCTGCGCAGCCGGTGTCCGAGCTCGGCGTCGGGAGTCGTCGCGACGAGGCGGTCGGCGGACTCGAGGGCCGCTGCGTGCTGGCCGAGACCCAGGTGCGCCATCGCGAGCAGCGTCAGGGCGTGGCGCGTCAGGTCGTCGTCCGGGTGCTCGTGCAGTCCCGCGGTGAGGACCTGCACGGCCTCGGCGTGCCGGCCGAGGTCGAGCAGCGAGTCGGCGCGGTGCAACCAGTCGTCCATCCGTACCGCCCCGGGTCAGAGCCGGCGGGTCTTGCGCAGGTAGGTGAGCAGCTCGTCGTACATCCCGCCCTCGTTGGCGAACATGGCGACGTTCTTGGCGGTCTCGAACCACGGCCCGATCGAGGGGCGGACCTCGCCGAGGGCGGTGTCGATGTCGGCCATCTGCATCATCCGGACCTGCCCGGTCTCGGCCGCGTCGAGCAGGGCGAGCTCGGCCGCGGAGTCGATCACGTGGGCGATGTCGGCGCCGGTGTAGCCGTCGGTGCGCTTGACCAGCCGCTTGACGTCGATGTTCTCGATGGGGCGTCCGGTGAGGTGGTGGGTCCAGATCGCCTGCCGGGCGTCGGCGTCCGGCGGCAGCACCAGCAGGGTGCGGTCGAGGCGACCGGGCCGGCGCAGCGCCGGGTCGACGTCCCAGGGGTGGTTGGTCGCGGCGAGCACGAAGACGCCCTCGTTGGCGTCGCCGACGCTGTCCAGCTCGAGCAGCAGCTGGTTCACGGCGTTGCGGATCGCGTCCGAGCTGGTGCGGCTGCGCTTGTGCCCGATCGCGTCGATCTCGTCGAGGAAGAGCAGGACGGGAGCATTGGTGCGTGCGACCTCGAACAGCTCGTGCACGTTCTTCTCGCTCTGCCCGACGTACATGTCGAGGACGTCGGCCAAGGAGACGGTCATGAACTTGGCGCCGAGCTCGCCGGCCAGCGCCCGGGCGACGTAGGTCTTGCCACATCCCGGGGGTCCGTAGAGCAGCAGTCCGCCCTTGAGGCTCTTGGCGTACAGCGCGCGCAGCTCGGGATTGCGCATCGGTGCGAGGAACGCCGCGTTGAGCCGCTTCTTGACCTCCTTCATCCCGCCGACGTCGGACAGGCGCAGTGCGCCCGGCTCCACGTCGTAGGCCGCCACGGCGCCGGGCTCCGCGTCGGGATCGGAGAACATCGGTGGCACCAGCCCGTCCACGTCCTCCTCGGCCGCGCCCCAGTCGAAGCCCTGAGCGGCGGCCCGGGACGGCGCCGGCGCCTCGGTGGACGGCGTGCTGGGACCAGGCTCGCTGGGCCCGGTCGACGGGGCGCCGCCGCCGAGGGCGCTCGCCATCAGCACGCGAGCCCGGCTCGAGTCGGGATCCGCTGCCAGCACGGCGGCCAGGTGCGGCACGGCGTCCCCGCCACGACCGGCTCGGAGGAGGGACTCGGCGAGGTGCAGGCGCAGCGCAGCGTTGTCCGGCTGCTGGGAGACCGCGGTCTCGAGGGCAGCGATCAGTGCGTCGTCCATCGTGGGCTCCCCGTGGCTGTGGTGCTGGTGAGACTACGCAGCCCCGGGACACCACGACGCCGCCGGGGCGACCCGGCGGCGTCGTTGGTGTGCGATGGCGTGCCCGGTGCCGGGCTCACTACCGGGACCCGGGCCTGCCCGAGGTCCCCGGAGATCACCCGGAGATCACCCGGAGATCACTCGGTCAGGACGCCGACCCGCTCGGTCGGACCGGGAGCGGGCGCCTTCTCGTCCATCCCGGCGTGCACGGCCTCCTCGATGCGCTTGCCGGTGTCGGGGTCGACGCTCTTCCAGTACTCGAACACGCGGGGGAGCGGTCTCGGGCTTCACCCCGCCGAGGATGTGCCCGGCGACGTTGCCGACGAAGCGATCGCGGGCGGCGTCGTCCCAGACCTCGCGCACCAGCGTGCCGGCCTGGCCGAAGTCGTCGTCCTCGGCGCGCAGCGAGTAGGCCTCGCGCACCATCTCGCCGTCGGTCTCCCAGCCGTCCTCCGCCCGCCGGTGAGGTCGGAGTAGCCGCGACCGTGGCTGTTGGGGGCGTAGACCGGCTGGTCGCCGGAGTGCTCGTAGGCCATCGGGCCGTCGAAGGTGTAGGTGTTGGCGCCCTCGACGCGGTGCCGGTTGACCGGGAGCTGGTGGTAGTTCGGCCCGATCCGGTAGCGGTGGGTGTCGGCGTAGGCGAAGACCCGGCCGAGCAGCATCTTGTCGGGGCTGAACCCGATCCCCGGCACGATCGCGCTCGGCTCGAAGGCCGCCTGCTCGATCTGGGCGAAGAAGTTGTCCGGGTTCTTGTTCAGCGTCATCGTGCCGACCTTGATCAGCGGGTAGTCGCTGTGCGGCCAGATCTTGGTCAGGTCGAACGGGTTGAACCGGTAGGTCTTGGCGTCCTCGTAGGGCATCACCTGCACGTGCAGGGTCCAGGACGGGAAGTCGCCGTCCTCGATCGCGTCGTGCAGGTCGCGACGGTGGAAGTCGGAGTCCTCGCCGGCGATCTGGTTGGCCGCCTCCTGGGTCAGGTTCTTCACGCCCTGGTCGGAGTTGAAGTGGAACTTGACCCAGGACTTCTCGCCCTCGGCGTTGACCCACATGTAGGTGTGCGAGCCGTAGCCGTTCATCTCGCGCCACGAGGCCGGTACGCCGCGGTCGCCCATCAGGTAGGTGACCTGGTGCGCCGACTCGGGGTTGAGGGTCCAGAAGTCCCACTGCATCTCGTTGTCGCGCAGGCCTGTGCCGCCGCATCCGCTTCTGCGAGCGGATGAAGTGCGGGAACTTCATCGAGTCGCGCACGAAGAACACCGGGGTGTTGTTGCCGACCAGGTCCCAGTTGCCCTCGCTGGTGTAGAACTTCAGCGAGAATCCGCGCGGGTCGCGCCAGGTGTCGGGCGAGCCCTGCTCGCCGGCGACGGTGGAGAAGCGGGCCAGCATGTCGGTCTGCACGCCCGGCTGGAAGAGCGCTGCCTTGGTGTAGGCCGAGACGTCCTCGGTGGTCTCGAAGGTGCCGAACGCACCGGAGCCCTTAGCGTGCACGTTGCGCTCGGGCACCCGCTCACGGTTGAAGTGCGCCATCTGGTTGATGAAGTGATGGTCGTGCAGCAGCATCGGCCCGGTGTCGCCCAGGGTCAGCGAGTTGCGGTCGCTGATCGCCGGAGCGCCGGACTCCGTGGTCGAACCAGTCACTGTGTCAGTCATCCCGACTCCTTCGTCTCGACGGTGGGCCGACGCGGACGTCCTGCGTCGGCCACCCTCCGAGACAACCAAGAAATCTGGATCCAGTCAAGAAAGGACCACACCCCCGGACGGGTGAACGTGCCGGCTCAGCGCGGATCCAGGCTCAGGACTGGTAGGTGCCGGCCAGGACCGCTCGGCCGGCGGTCTTGAAGGCCAGGTTGAACGAGACCACGGCGGCCGAGGCGTCGTCGTCGACGCCCAGGCTGGGCTCGGTCACCGCGTGCACGACGAAGTAGTAGCGGTGCACCTGGTCACCCTCGGGCGGGGCTGCGCCGGCGAAGTCCTTGGTGCTCATGTCGTTGCGGCACATGAAGGCGCTGCCCGGCAGGCCGGCCCCCGCCGCCCCGGCACCGGTGTCGAGCGAGGTGACGTCCGCGGGCAGGTCGACCAGCACCCAGTGCCAGAAGCCGGACGGCGTGGGTGCGTCCGGGTCGAAGCAGGTGACCGTGAAGCTCTGCGTGCCCTCGGGCACGTCGCTCCACGACAGCTGCGGCGAGGTGTTCCCGCCGGAGGCGACCTGGTCGTCCTTGAGCGGGCGGCCCTCGGCGACGTCGGTGCTGGTCACGGTGAACGTCGGCACCTGGGGAAGCAGGCCGTAGGGCTCCGGGGCTACCGGTCGGTCGAGGCTCATCGGGTACTCCTTCGAGAGGGATCGGGGTCCTGGCCAACCTAACCCGCAGGCCGGCCCGGCCACCCATCCTGTGGTCCGGGGAACGGCGAACGTCGCGGGGAGTCCAGAATGTGTGGGTGGACGCCGAAGCGGGGCAGGACCGGCACGAGGACTTCGTGACCTACCCGGCGGGCCTGCGCCTGCGGGGCCGACGCGTCGTCGTCGTCGGCGGGGGGCACGTCGCCCAGCGCCGGATTCCGGCCCTGCTCGCCGTCGGCGCCGAGGTGGTGCTGATCAGCCCGGTGGTGACCCCCGCGCTCGAGGGGATCGCCGGGGAGCTGACCTGGCGTCGGCGGGTCTACGCCGCCGGCGACCTCGAGGGGGCCTGGTACGTCATCGCCTGCACCGACGTCACCGCGGTCAACCGAGCGGTGGGGGCCGAGGCCGAGTCGGCGCGGGTCTTCTGCGTGCGGGCCGACGACGCGACCGAGGCGACCGCCTTCACCCCGGCGGTGGGCCGCCACGAGACGGTGACCGTCGCGGTGCTGGGCAACCACCTGGACGACCGGAACCCGCGCCGCTCGGCCGACGTCCGCGACGAGATCCTCACGGCGCTGCGCGACGGCGCGGTGCGAGTGCCCGACGAGGGCCGGCGTACCGGGGGGAGCGTCGTGCTGGTGGGCGGCGGGCCGGGGGACCCGGACCTGGTGACGGTGGCGGGACGACGCGCCCTGATGTCGGCCGACGTGGTCGTGGCCGACCGGTTGGCGCCGCGCGAGCTGATCGGTGACCTGCCGTCCGATGTCGAGGTGGTCGACGTCTCCAAGCTGCCGCGCGGCCGGTCCGCGCAGCAGGAGGAGATCAACCGGGTCCTCGTCGATCGCGCCCGGGCCGGGCAGCGGGTCGCCCGCTTCAAGGGGGGCGACAGCTACGTCTTCGGCCGTGGCTTCGAGGAGGTGCTGGCCTGCGAGGCCGCCGGGGTGCCGGTGACGGTCATCCCGGGTCTGAGCAGCCCGGTCACGGTGCCGGGACTGGCCGGGATCCCGGTGACGCACCGCGGCGTCACCCACGAGTTCACGGTGGTCTCGGGCCACCTGCCACCGGGACACCCGGAGTCGCTGGTCGACTGGGACGCCGTGGGCCGCCTGCGCGGCACCGTGGTGCTGATGATGGCGGTCGAGAACACTCCCGCCATCGCGGCCGCCCTGCTGCGGGCCGGCCGCGACCCGCACACCCCGGCCGCGGTGGTGTGCGACGGCAGCATGGCCACGCAGCGCACCGTGCTCAGCACCCTCGGTGACCTCGCCGACGACCTGCTCGCCCAGCAGGTCCGTCCCCCGGCGATCGTGGTGATCGGCGAGGTGGTCGCAGTGGCGCACCCGCGGCTCTCGCCCCGGGCGTGAGGTGCGAGGCTGGGCGCATGCGCGTCGCAGTCATCGGAACCGGGATCATGGGCGCGGGCATCGCCCGCTCACTGGCTCGGGAGGGCCACGAGGTGACGGTCTGGAACCGCACCGCCGGCAAGGCGCGAGGACGTCGCCGACGGGAGTGACGGGCGGATCCAGGCGGTCGATGACGTCGCAGCCGCGGTGGGCGGCAGCGCCGTCGTGATCACCGTCCTCTTCGACACCGATGCGGTGCTCGCGGTCACGGACGACCTGGTCGGCGCGCTCGACCCCGACGCGGTCTGGGTGCAGTCGAGCACGGTCGGACCCGCCGGGGTACGCCGGATCGCGGAGGCGGCCGCCGGCGCCGCACAGCGGCTTGTCGACGCCCCGGTGCTGGGCACCCGCAAGCCGGCCGAGGACGGCACCCTGGTGGTCCTCGCGGCCGGAGACCCGGACGCGGTCGAGCGAGCGCGACCGGCCCTCGAGGCGATCGGGTCGCGCACGGTCCTGGCCGGTGCCGAGGTCGGACAGGCGAGCGCCCTCAAGCTGGCCTGCAACTCCTGGGTCGCGCTGGTCAACGCCGGGACCGCACAGGCCCTGGCCCTCGCCGCCGGCCAGGGCGTGGACCCGCAGCTGTTCCTCGAGGCGATCGAGGGTGGCGCCGTCGACACGCCGTACGCCCACCTCAAGGGGGCGGCGATGCTGTCGGGCGACTTCTCCCAGGTCTCCTTCGAGGTGGACGGCGTGCGCAAGGACCTCGGGCTGATGCTCGAGGCCGCGAACGGCGCCGACGTGCTCGGACGGATTGCTGGCGGCGTTGCTGGGCTGCTACGACCGGGCCTCGGAGAAGGGGCACGGGAGCGAGGACATGAGCGCCGTGCGCACGGCGTTCGATGGCTGAGGCCCGGATCCGGGCTGAGCCTGGATCGGAGCCGAGCCGGAACGTGCGTCGTGGCTGAGCTGATCGAGATCGACGATCCGGCGGATCCACGCCTGGGGGACTACCGCGACCTGCGTGACGTCACCCTGCGCAAGAGCCTGGAGGCCGAGCACGGGCTCTTCATCGCCGAGGGCGAGAAGGTGGTGCGCCGCGCGCGTCGAGGCCGGCTTCGAGCCGCGTTCGCTGCTGATGGCGCACCGCTGGCTGGACGGGCTCTCGGACGTGCTCGCACGGACCGACTGCCCGTGCTTCGTCGTCACCGAGGCGCTGGCCGAGCAGGTCACCGGCTTCCACGTCCACCGCGGCGCGCTGGCATCGCTGCAGCGCCGTCCGCTCGCGCGGCTCGAGGAGGTCCTCGACCGGGCTCGCACCGTGGTCGTGCTCGAGGACGTGGTCGACCACACCAACGTCGGTGCGGTGTTCCGCAACGCGGCCGGGCTGGGCGCCGACGCCGTACTGCTGGCCCCTCGGTGCGCCGATCCGCTGTACCGGCGCTCGGTGAAGGTGGCCATGGGAGCCGTCTTCGCCCTGCCTTGGACGCGGCTGCCGCGCTGGGAGGACGCCCTACCGGCACTGTCGACGGCGGGCTGGACGACGGTCGCGCTCACCCTGGCGGTCGGACTCGGTCGGCCTGGGCGAAGCGGTCTCGGGCGTGGATCGGCTCGCCCTGGTGCTCGGGAGCGAGGGGCACGGGATCTCAGCGCACTGGACCCGCTCCGCCGATCGACGGGCCCGGATCGACATGGACCACGGGGTGGACTCCCTCAACGTGGCGGCCGCGTCCGCGATCGCCCTGCACGTCGCCCGCGCGCGCTGAGGCCGACCGTTCCCTCGTGTGACGAAAGCCATATTCAGGAAAAAGCCTGACGAGAAGCTCTCAGTGGTCTAGATGTCTCTTCGGTCGAAATTAGGCGAGCGGAAAGCGTCCAAACGCCCCGAAAACCGGGTAGATACGACCCGTTCCGGCACTCGCGACGAAGGGCTCGTCTCGGTTGCGTACTCGATACGCCCACAAGAAGGCTGGTCGTGGGTAGCGTCTCGGTCACGGGGGGATGTGCGAGACCCGGCCGGGCTGGGGGTACGCCTTCGGTGGGGGAGTCCGGCCAGGGATCGCGCGCAGACGAGGAGCTCGTGGCGGGGGAAGAGCTTCTCGGCGGCCCGTCAAGCCGCGACGGTAGGGCCGGGAGTCGGATCCAGGGGGATGAGGTCCGACTCCCGGCCGACCGTGCCTGCGGGCTCACTCCGGGGCCTGGTCACCGGCCCCATCGTCGGCCCCATCACCGGCCCCATCATCGGCCCCGTCCTGGGGCCACTGCAGCGGGTACTCCTCCTCGGCGGCCTCCATCTGCTTGCGCAGCTTCTTCACCGCCCGCGCCGGTAGCCGGTCGCCGAACACGGTGCCGTGGGTGTGGTCGGTCTCGTGCTGCAGGCAGCGCGCCATCAGTCCGTGCCCCTCGTAGGACACCGGCTGACCCGCCAGGTCCGTGCCCCGCACGGTGGCCAGGTCCGGCCGGGCGCACTCGACGAAGGCGCCGGGGTAGGACAGGCAGCCCTCCTCGCCGGCGTCCAGGTTTCGCTCGCTGCCCTCCGGGGTGCTGACCTCGGGGTTGCAGACCACGCCGACGTGAGAGGTGCCCTCGTCGTCGGGGCAGTCGAAGACGAAGACGGCGAGGTCGACCCCGATCTGGCAGGCCGCGAGCCCCACGCCGTCGGCGGCGTACATGGTGGCCGTCATGTCGGCGACCAGGGCGCGCAGCCCCTCGTCGTACTCCGTGACCCGCTGCTGCTCGCGGTGCATCACGGCCTCGCCCCACCGGGTGATCGCGCGGACGGTGCCGCCGCCGGGCAGGCTCGTGGAGTCGGAAGAAGTCGGTGTGGAGCGGGGTCGGTCCTCAGGACATGGCCACGATCCTAGGAGGACCACCGGCCCGGGTGACGCGGGCCATGCGCGACGAGCTGTGGCGCGGTGTGTAACTCACAGTTACAGTTGCTGCATGTCCATCATCAGCAACGCACGCGACGCCTTGGCTCCCGGTGGCAAGAACGGCCTGCCGGGGACGGAGCGACGAGACCCGATCGGCTACCTCGTCGCCGGCCTCGGTCTGTTGGCACAGGCTCCGGTGCTGGACCGGCTGGGGCTGCGTGCGCCGGCCCAGGACGCGGTCTTCCGGGTCACCAGCGCCGGGTTCAGGACCCTCGGCGCGAGCAGTCGGGTGTTCACCCGTCGCGGCGCCAAGGGCCCCGGCACCCGGGTGGGTTCGACCGTCGCGCCCGGGGTCTTCGACCTCACCCCGACCGAGGACCAGCAGATGCTGCTCGACGTGGTGGGGGAGCTCGCCCGGGAGCAGCTGCGTCCGGCGGCCACCGACGCCGACGCCGCGTGCGCCGCGCCGGACGACCTGCTGAGGTCGACAATGGACATCGGCATGCTCGCTGGTGGGGGTGCCCGAGTCGCTCGGGGGCATCGCCGAGGAGCGGTCGGCGATGACGGGAACACTGGTCCACGAGGCGCTGGCCAAGGGTGATCTCGGCCTCGCGGTGGCTGCACTCTCGCCGGGGGCGGTGGCCACCGCGATCGGGTTGTGGGGCACAAAGCAGCAGCAGGCGACTTATCTCCCCGCGTTCACGGGGGACTCGGGTGTGCCGGCCGCCGCCCTGGCCCTGACCGAGCCACGCGTCCTCTTCGACCCCAGGACGCCGTCGACGCGGGCCGTGCGTGACGGCGCCGGCTTCGTGCTGGACGGGGTGAAGTCGCTGGTTCCCCGTGGACCCGACGCCGAGCTGTTCGTCGTCGGCGCCGTGCTCGACGAGAAGCCCGTCCTGTTCCTGGTCGAGTCCGGCACCGAGGGCGTGAGCATCGAGTCCGAGCCGTCGATGGGCGTCCGGGCGGCGAGCCTGTCCCGCCTGGTGCTCGACGACGTGCGCGTGGAGGGGGTGGCCCTGCTCGGTGAACCCGACGGCTCGACGTACATCGAGGCGGTCCGGCTCTCCCGCCTGGCCTGGTGCGCCCTGGCGGTCGGGACCGCGCAGGCGGTGCTGGACTACGTCACGCCGTACGTCAAGGAGCGGGAGGCCTTCGGGGAGCCGATCGCCCACCGGCAGTCGGTGGCGTTCATGGTCGCCGACATGGCGATCGAGCTGCAGGCGATGCGCCTGGTCACCTACAAGGCGGCCAGCCGCGTGGCCCAGGGTCAGGACGCCGCCCGCGAGATCGCGCTGGCCCGCAAGCTGTGCGCCGACAAGGGCATGCAGATCGGCCTGGACGGCGTGCAGCTGCTCGGTGGCCACGGCTTCGTCAAGGAGCATCCCGTGGAGCGGTGGTACCGCGACCTGAGAGCCGTCGGCGTCGTGGAGGGCGGGTTCCTGGTAGCCCTCGACGCGTGCGCTCGTCGACTGCTCAGGACAGGCAGGGAGCGCTGCGCTGCGTCGAGACCCAGCCCGCTCACCACACAGGAGACGATGAGCATCAACCTGGAGACACCGAAGAAGTTCAAGCCGCTCGTCAGCCAGGCCCACCAGGTCGCGATGAACATGCTGCGACCGATCTCGCGCACCTACGACGAGGCGGAGCACGAGTACCCCAAGGAGCTCGACATGCTCGCGGCGATGATCGACGGGCTCTCGGACTCGGGTCAGAGCCAGGGTGCGGGCGCGTCGGGTGTCGGTGGCGGCCCGGAGAAGAAGGACCCGGCCGGGACCGGCACCAGGAACGGCGCCAACCTCGCCTCGGTGCTCTCGATCATGGAGATGTGCTGGGGCGACGTCGGGCTGCTGCTGTCGATGCCGCGCCAGGGGCTCGGCAACTCCGCGATCGCGTCGGTCGCCGACGCGGAGCAGCTCGAGCGCTTCAAGGGCGTGTGGGCCGGGATGGCCATCACCGAACCCGAGATCGGCTCGGACTCCGCCCGGATCAGGACGACGGCGCGCAAGGACGGTGACGAGTACGTCATCAACGGCGAGAAGATCTACGTCACCTCCGGTGACCGGGCCGACCACATCGTGGTGTGGGCGAGCCTCGACAAGGATCTCGGTCGAGCCGCGATCAAGTCGTTCGTGGTCGCCAAGGGGACGCCGGGGATGAGCGTGGAGCGGCTCGAGCACAAGCTCGGGATCCGGGCGTCGGACACCGCCGCGATCCGGTTCGAGGACTGCCGCGTGCCGGCCGCGAACCTGCTCGGCTCGCCGGACGTCGACACCGGTTCGGGTCAGGGATTCGCCGGCGCGATGGCGACCTTCGACAACACCCGTCCGCTGGTGGCCGCGATGGCGGTCGGCTGCGCCCGGGCCTCGCTCGACCTGACCCGTGAGCTGCTCGAGCGACGCCGGCGTCGACCTCGACGACGACGCCCCGTCCTACCACCGCTCGGCCGCGTCGGCGAAGTTCCTGGCGATGGAAGCCGACTGGGAAGGCGCCTACCTGCTCACGCTGAAGGCCGCCTGGATGGCCGACAACCGACAGCCGAACTCGCTGGAGGCCTCGATGGCCAAGGCGAAGGCCGGACGCGTCGGATCCGACATCACGCTGTCCTGCGTCGAGCTGTGCGGCAGCCTCGGCTACTCCGAGCACGACCTGCTGGAGAAGTGGGCCCGCGACTCCAAGATCCTGGACATCTTCGAGGGCACCCAGCAGATCCAGCAGCTGATCGTGGCCCGCCGGGTGCTGGGCCTGTCCAGCGCTGAGCTGAAGTAGCAGCAGCTGGAACGTCGAACGGGCACCGCAGTCAGTGATTGCGGCGCCCGTTCAGCGCGTTCTCGGGGCTCAGCGGCCCCGGCGACCCGAGGAGAACGACGCGGCGGAGTGGTTGCCGCCGGATCCCTGGCCCTGACCCGCGGCCGAGCGCGATCGCCCACCGCCACGGCGCCCGCCGCCCTGACCGTTGCCGGAACCCTGGGAGCCCGCACTGGGGCCGGTGGGCGTCGAGGTCGAGTAGCTGCTGCTGCTGCCGGAACGACGGCGACCTCCGCCCTGGCCCCCGCCCTGACCTGAGCCCTGGTTGTTGCCCGAGCGACCGCCACCGCTGCGTCCGGCACCGTTCCGCGCGCCACGGGGGCGCCCACCGCCGGAGCCGTTGCGGCTGCGACCACCACCGGAGTCGTCGCGACCCGGTGCCGGGGTGACCGCAGCGATCTCGTCGGCGGCGAGGAAGCTGCGCTCCCCGGGGGCGATCTCGCTGAGCAGGGGGTGACCGGCGTCGAGCTTGGTGATGGTGGGCTTGATCCCGGCCTTGCGGGTCAGGTCGCGCACGTCGGCTCGCTGGGCGTCGAGCATCAGCGTGACGACGGTGCCCTCGTTGCCCGCGCGCGCCGTACGCCCGGAGCGGTGCAGGTAGGCCTTGTGCTCGACCGGCGGGTCGGCGTGCACGACCAGCGAGACGTCGTCGACGTGGATGCCGCGAGCGGCGATGTCGGTCGCGACCAGAGTGGACGCGGCGCCGCTGGAGAACGCCTCCATGTTGCGGGTGCGGGCGTTCTGGGACAGGTTGCCGTGCAGGTCGACCGCCGCGATGCCGCGCTGCTTGAGCTGACGAGCGAGGTTGCGGGCCCCGTGCTTGGTGCGGGTGAACACCATCGTGCGGCCCGGAGCCGCGACGAGATCGACCAGCACCGGCAGCCGGGAGTCCTTGGCCACGTGGAGCACGTGGTGGGTCATCGTGCCGACCGGCGACTGCGCCGAGTCGACGCTGTGGGTGACCGGGTTGGTCAGGTAGCGCTTGACGAGCACGTCCACGCCACGGTCGAGGGTGGCGGAGAACAGCATCCGCTGACCGCGCTCGGGGGTGCGGTCCATGATCCGCTTCACGCCGGGCAGGAAGCCGAGGTCGGCCATGTGGTCGGCCTCGTCGAGGACGGTCACCTCGATGCCGGACAGGTCGGCGTGGCCCTCGCGCATGTGGTCCTCGAGCCGCCCGGGGCAGGCGAGCACGATGTCGACCCCGTGCCGCAACGAGCTGATCTGGGGGCCGGGGCGCACGCCGCCGAAGACGGTCAGCGTGGTCAGGCCGAGGGTCTTGGCCAGCGGGGCGATGGTGGCCTCGATCTGGGTGACCAGCTCACGAGTCGGCGCCAGCACGAGAGCACGCGGGCGACCCGGACGGCGTGAGCCCGTCCCGGAGGCGAGCCTCGTGAGCAGGGGCAGCGCGAAGGCGAGCGTCTTGCCCGAGCCGGTGCGCCCACGGCCGAGCACGTCACGACCGGCGAGCGAGTCGGGCAGCGTGGCGCTCTGGATCGGGAACGGTGCGGTGATGCCTTGTGCGGTGAGCACCTGGATCAGCGCGGCCGGGACCCCGAGCGAGGCGAAGGAAGTGGTGTCGGTGGCAGGGTTGAGAGGGCGGTCGTCCGCCATGTGATGACTCCGAAGATCGAGATGGGCGTCCTGCCCGGCGCGGGAGCTGTGCCCGCGGCGCATGGTCTTGGTGACGCAAGAGTTCCGGCCCGAGGCAGAACAGGCGGGGCCGATGGGGACAAAGATACTTCTCAAGGCGGGGATCCGACGAATCCTCTGCCGCTGGCGGGGTGTGACGTGGATCGCCTCGGGTCCGGCACAGTGGGGCGATGCGCCTGCCGAAGCTGTACGCCGACCTGACCGTGCGCCGTACCCTCCAGATCGCCGGTGACGTCGTGCTGGTGCTGTGGATCTGGCTCTGGGTCTCGATCGCGCACGCCACCCACGACGCGACCCTCGGGCTGGGCAAGCCGGGGCGTGAGATCGACAGCTCGGCGTCCGGTCTGGCGGCTCGGCTGCGGGACGCGGGGGACCAGGTGGGCGCCATCCCGTACGTCGGGGACGACGTCGCGAAGCCCTTCGTCGGCGCCGGGGGTCAGGCGGACAACCTCGCGTCGGCCGGACGGTCCCAGGTCGAGGCGGTGCAGTCCCTGGCGTTCTGGCTCGGCCTGGCCGTGGCCCTGATCCCGATCCTGATCGCGCTCGCCGTCTACCTGCCGCCGCGGATCCGGTTCGTCCGTCGGGCCACGGCCGGTCAGCGCTACCTGGACTCCTCGGCCGACCTCGACCTGTTCGCGCTGCGGGCGATGAGCCACCAGCCGCTGCACGTGCTGGCACGGATCAGCGACGACCCGGTCGCGGCCTGGCGTGAGCAGGAACCCGAGGTCGTGCGCCGGCTCGCCACCCTGGAGCTGCGCAGCAGCGGCCTGCGCGCGCCCGCGCCGGCGACCCTCAGCTGAGCACCCGCGCGGCCGGGCCGGCGTACGCCGGGAGGTACGCGGGCGCGCGCCACCCCTGCTGGGTGAAGCGGGTCGCCACGGCGGCCTCGAGAGCTTCGACCCGGTCCACCGGCACCAGGGCGATCGCGGACCCGCCGAAGCCGCCTCCCGTCATCCGGGCACCGAGCGCCCCCTGCTCCAGCGCGGTCTCCACGACGGCGTCGAGCTCGGGGCAGGAGATCTCGAAGTCGTCCCGCATGGAGGTGTGCGACTCCTGCATCAGCGCGCCCATCCTGGCCCAGTCCGCGTCCTTCAGGCTGGAGGCGGCCTCCGCGACCCGGGCGATCTCCGTGACGACGTGCCGGGCCCGACGACGCACCTGCTCGTCGTCGATCCGCGCGAGGTCGTCGACGGTGGCCTCGCGCAGGGTGTCCACGCCGAGGATGGTCGCCGCCTCCTCGCAGTCCCGGCGACGTGCCTCGTAGCCGCCGTCGTTGAGCTCGTGCTGGACCCGGGTGTCGATCACCAGCAGCGCGAGCCCGACGGCCGGTGGGTCGAACGGCACCTGCTCGGTCTCCCAGCTGCGGCAGTCCAGCAGCAGCGCGTGGTCGGCTCGGGCCTCGACCGCGATGGTCTGGTCCATCCCACCGGTGGCGGCGCCCGCGACCTCGTTCTCGGCGCGGATCCCGGCCTGCGCCAGGAGGCGGCGCAGACCACCGTCGTCGGTGAGGCCGAGGTGCGAGACGACGGCCAGTCCGACGCTGCACTCGAGGGCGGCCGAGCTGGACAGCCCGGCGCCGAGCGGGACGCACCCCGTGACGGCGAGGTCCAGCCCGGTCGGGCCGTGGCCCTCCTGTCCCAGCGCCCAGACCACGCCCGCGGCGTACGCCGCCCAGCCGGACGCCGTGGCGAGGTCGTCCGCGGCGCCCTCCCAGACCTCGCCCGACTCGCCGCTGACCATCCGGAACCGGCCGTCGGTGCGCGGCGTCGAGGCGGCGTACGTCGCGTGTGGCAGCGCGATCGGCAGGCACAGGCCCCCGTTGTAGTCGGTGTGCTCGCCGATCAGGTTCACCCGCCCCGGTGCGACGGTGACCAGCGGCGACGTGCCCGCGGCGCCACCGAGGCGATCGGCGTACATGGCCCGCACACGCCGCGCGCCGTCCTCGCTGCTCCAGGCGGGCACGGTCTCGGGCACGGCGTCAGGCATGGACTCACCCTAGGCTGGCGCCATGCGCTTCCTCGACGACGCCCAGCCGGCCTGGGACCTCACCTACGACGACGTGTTCATGGTGCCGCGACGCTCGGCGGTGACATCGCGGTACGACGTCGACCTGGCGGCCGCCGACGGCACCGGGACGACGATCCCGCTGGTGGTGGCGAACATGACCGCGGTGACCGGTCGCCGGATGGCGGAGACGGTCGCGCGCCGAGGTGCGCTGAGCGTGCTTCCGCAGGACGTCCCCCTCGACGTCGTGGCCGATGTCGTCGGCTGGGTCAAGGACCGGCACCCGGTCTTCGAGACCCCGATCACGCTGGCCCCGACCGACACGGTCTCCGACGCGCTCGCGTTGCTGCCGAAGCGGGCGCACCGCGCGGCCGTGGTCGTCGACGACGCGGGGCGTCCGGCCGGGATCGTGACCCAGAGCGACTGCACCGGCGTCGACCGCTTCAGCCAGCTGCGCGGAGGTGATGAGCACCGACGTGGTCACGCTCGCCGACGACGTGGACCCGCGCGCCGCCTTCGACGTGCTCGCCGGCACCCGGCACCGGCTGGCCCCGGTGATCGACGCCGAGGGGCGCCTCGCCGGGCTGCTGACCCGTACGGGCGCGCTGCGTTCGACCATCTACCGCCCGGCGGTCGACGACGCCGGCCGGCTGCGGGTCGCCGCGGCGCTCGGCGTCAACGGCGACGTCGCGCTCAAGGCGAAGCGGCTGCTCGAGATGGGGGTGGACTGCCTGGTGATCGACACCGCGCACGGGCACCAGGAGCGGATGATCGACGCGCTGCGGGCGGTGCGCGCCAGCGGGGTCGACGTACCACTCGCGGCCGGCAACGTCGTCTCGGCCGAAGGGGTCCGCGACCTCGTCGACGCCGGCGCCGACATCGTCAAGGTCGGCGTCGGTCCGGGCGCGATGTGCACCACCCGGATGATGACCGGGGTCGGCCGACCCCAGTTCAGCGCCGTGCGCGAGTGCGTGGCGGAGGCGACCAGGCACGGTCGCCACGTGTGGGCCGACGGGGGAGTGCGCCACCCGCGAGACGTGGCGCTCGCGCTGGCCGCAGGGGCCGCGCAGGTGATGATCGGCTCGTGGTTCGCCGGCACCCACGAGTCGCCGGGTGACCTGCGCACCGGCGCGGACGGGCGGGAGTACAAGGAGAGCTTCGGGATGGCCTCCGCCCGCGCGGTCGCGAACCGGACGTCCAGCGACACCGCCTTCGACCGCGCCCGCAAGGGCCTCTACGAGGAGGGCATCTCGTCCTCGCGGATGTACCTCGACCCGGTGCGACCGGGTGTGGAGGACCTGATCGACGTGATCTGCTCGGGGGTGCGCTCGTCGTGCACGTACGCCGGCGCCACCACCCTCGCCGAGCTCGGCGAGCGGGCGGTGGTCGGGGTGCAGTCGGCGTCGGGCTTCAGCGAGGGCAAGCCGCTCCCGGCCGGCTGGTAGGCGCGTCGGGAGCCGGACCGGACGGCCCGGCTCGTAGATTCGATCCAGAGCGGAACGTTCGGGTCCCGGCTGTCGTCCCGCTCCCACTCGCGGGCCCGTCTCGGTCCGCCCGTCACCTGGAGCGCCCATCATGAGCCCGAGCACCCCGAAGAGCGACGACCGCGACGCCGGACGCGACCCGTCGAGCCCCGGACGCGTGGCGCCCGCCCCGCCGGTCGACCAGCAGCCGTCGCGCCGTCGTACCGGCCGGAATGGGTCGTGGACGGCGCGGTTCGGCGCGCTGGTGCTGGCGGTGCTCGCCGTGGTCGGCCTGGTCGCCCTGGCCGGCAAGGTGATCAGCCTGCCCGACCTGAACCCGTTCGACGCCCGGACCACGGACCGCAGCCAGCCGGTCCTGCTGACCTCGGTCCGGGACCTCGCCCGCTTCTCGGCGGCGCAGGGGAACTTCGAAGTCGTGATCGACCTGCAGGACGACCGGAAGTTCGTCCCGGACTTCCTGCTCAACGACCGCACCCTGTTCGTCGCCGCCGGCTCGGTGGAGGCGTACGTCGACTTCGCGAAGATCGGCAAGGGCGAGATCACCGTCAAGGACGACAAGTCGGTGGTGATCACCCTGCCCGCGCCGACGCTGGGCGAGGCGCACCTCGACCTGGACAACAGCCACGTGTTCTCCGAGCAGCGCGGCCTGGTCAACCGGGTGCAGGACGCGCTCGGCTCCGATCCGGACGGCCAGAAGAAGGTCTACTCCGAGGCCGAGTCGCGGATCGCCAAGGCCGCGGACGACGCCGACCTGCGCCAGCGCGCCGAGGACAACACCACCAAGACCCTCACCGGCCTGCTGCGCTCACTCGGCTACACCGACGTCACGGTCAGCTACACCCGACCGGCGCTCTGAGGGCGGCGTACGCCGTCGAGCGTGGTCCGCGCCTCGATGCGGGACTTGGGCCCCGGCTTTGCTATCGTTACGGCGCTGCGAGGGGCCCGGCACGGGCCACATCGCACCACTCGTCCGGGTGGCGGAATAGGCAGACGCGCTAGCTTGAGGTGCTAGTCCCCGTAATAGGGGGTGGGGGTTCAAGTCCCCCCTCGGACACCAGTACTAGTCCTCTGACCACGGGTTTTGCCTTGATCGGGGTGCTCCCACGGGGTGCAAAGTGGTCTCCAGCCGGGCCCCGTTCACGCTCATGATCCGAGGGGGGACCGGGGTTCGGGCGCGAGTCGAGGTCGCACCCTGGCCGGACGCTGCCAGGTAGATCGGGGACACGATTTAGCGATCGTGTCGTTGGGCCGCGTCGGGGACCGCACGTCTGCACTTCCGCCAGGTGGTGGCGAGCAACGCGGAGGCCTCTCCGGGACGTGGGTCGGACACCGTGTACTACGACCATTACCGTGCGTCAGTCTCACGTATTCGATCGGATACACTCGATCTTGTGGCCGGAACCAACATCGTTGAGCGGGCTCGGGTCGAGGCGGGTCTGTCTCAGGCTGCACTGGCCCGGATGTCGGGGACCTCGCGCCCCACGCTCTCGGCCTATGAGCGCGATCGGAAGTCACCCACGCTGGCGACAGCGACCCGGATCCTGGCCGCGGCAGGGTTCGACCTGACCCTCACACCGCAGATCGAATTCCGACAGTTGATGCTTGATCGAGGCCGCCCGATCCAGGTACCTACCTCACTGCCCAGACTGATGCTCTCGAGCGCGGTGGCGACCGTGGAGCTCCCTCTGCACCTGAACTGGTCTGACCGGGGCCGGCGCTATGACCTGCGCGAGCGCCGACAACGGGCTCACGTCTACGAGATCGTCCTTCGAGAGGGCGGGCCCGTTGACGTACTGACGTACATCGACGGTGCACTGCTGGTCGACCTGTGGGTCGAGCTCGTGCTCCCTCGAGCAATCCGGGCCGCGTGGCACTCGGTGGTCACGGGCGAGGCCGCCGAGCAGGTCGCCTGATGGATCGGCCGGACCACCTCACGGCTATCCAGGTCGACCTCGCCGTGACCTTCTTCTCCCTGGACGCCTCCCAGGGCTACCTCATCGCCGGTGGAGCTGGCCTCCTGGCCTCCGACCTCATCACACGCCCGACCGCGGACCTCGACCTGTTCACGGCGATGCCGACCACGTCGGTGACGCCGGCCAAGAGCGCATTGGTAGCGACGCTCGAGGAGCGGGGGTACGTCGTCGTCATAGTCCAGGACTCACCTACGTTCTGCCGGATGGTCGTCAGGCGGCTCGGGGAGGAGACGCTCGTTGATCTCGCCCTCGACTCCCCACCGCAGAGCCGACCGACGATCACAGATCTCGGCCCTACCCTCGCACCGCTCGAGCTCGCGGGCAGGAAACTGCTCGCACTCTTCGGTCGCGCCGAGGCCCGCGACTTCGCCGACGTCTATGTCCTCGCGCAACGCTTCAGCAAACCTGCCCTCGTCGAGCAAGCCCAGCTTCTCGACGCGGGATTTGACCTCGGAGTGCTGGCACAGATGATGCACACGATCGACCGGTTCGACGACGACGAGATCCCGCTCACCCCCGAGGTGGTCACCTCGGCCCGCTCGTTCTTCGCCAGCTGGGCGAGCGAACTTGGGTAAACCCGGTGCGTGTGGGCACCCAGGTCGGGATCAGATGAGTCGGCGGGCAAAAAACCCGATCGAACGTCCCGAAAGTGCCGATTCCGCTTGATCGATTCGATCTGCAATGTCGTCGAACAAGCGCTCGGATGCGCAGGGGACGACAGCACCCGAGAGGAACTACGATTCGTTCCCAGAACTCAAGAGTCGGTGCACACCCTGGAGGCACATCGCACGGTTCAACGGTGACCAACCGGATCGAACCGGAGCCGAATTCACGCTCCCAGGGCCGAGGTCGGCGATTCTGAGCGTGAATCCATCTGGTTCAAGTCCCCCCTCGGACACCCGAACAGTCAGCTCCGCATGTCCTTGACCTCGAGCGGCCGCACCGTGGCCTGCACTCTGTTTCCACGTGTCACGACCACCTGTTGGTCCAGAGATCACCCTCCACCCGGATGCCGGATGTGGTGTCAGCTCGACCCGCTCAGCGACTCCACGTGGGCGATCACGGTGTCGAGGGCAGCCTCGAGGGGCTGAGTGGTGCGGTGCATCTGGCACAGGAGAAGGCCGCCCTGCAGCGCGGCCAGGGTCGCGGTGGCGAGCGTCGCGACGTCGACCGACTCCGGCAGGGATCCACCGGCCTGCATCGCGGCGTAACCCGCACGGATTGCGCCCTGCCAGCGGTGGTAGCCCGCCGAGACGCCGGTACGGACGTCGCGGTCGAGCTCGCCGAGCTCTGAGCCCAGGGCGCCGATCGGGCAGCCGCCCTGACACTGGAGCCGGCGCTGGTGGTCGACGAGCTCGTCGCGCCAGGCCCGCAGGTCGGCGATCGTCGACAGGGACCGCAGGGCGGCCTCCTGCGATCCCACCACCGCCTCGTTCTGGTAGGCGACGACGGCGTGCACCAGGGCGTCCTTGTCGGCGAAGTAGTGGTAGATCTGCGAGCTGCTCACCCTCGCCGCGTCGCGCACCTGGTCGAGAGTGGTGCCGGAGACGCCCTGGACGAACATCAGCTCCGCGGCGGCCTCGACGACGCGCTGTCGGGTGGCTGTGCCCTTGGTCGTGAGACGGCTGGTGGCCTGGGTCATCGGGTCCTGCTTTCTGGAGTTGCTGATCCAATTTAGCCGAAGCATTCTGGATCACACAAGCCAGTCAGTCGATCCAGGAGGACCCATGTCCATCGCACTCATCACCGGCGCCACGGCCGGCATCGGCGCCGCCACCGCGACCCTGCTCGCCGCCGAGGGGTACGACGTCGTCGTCACCGGACGCGACGCCGACCGCGGCGCCGCGGTCGTCAAGCAGATCACCGCCGACGGCGGCAGCGCCCGGTTCGTCGCTGCCGACCTCGCCGACCTCGACTCCGTGCGCGCCCTGGCCGAGGAGGCCGGCGACGTGGAGATCCTGGTCAACAACGCCGGGATCTTCCCCGGTGCACCCCTGGTCGCCCAGGACGTCGGAGTCCTACGAGGCCTCGTTCGACGTCAACGTGCGCGCCCCCTACTTCCTCACCGCGGCCCTGGCGCCCGGCATGGTCGCGCGGGGCTCGGGCAGCATCGTCAACGTCTCGACGATGGCCGCCTCGGTCGGGATGCCCGGACTCTCGACGTACGCCGCGACCAAGGCCGCGCTGGAGTCGCTCACCCGCACCTGGGCCGCCGAGCTCGGCGGTGCCGGCGTTCGCGTGAACGCCGTGGCTCCGGGACCGACCGCGACCGACTCGTTCGCGGCGATGGGACCGGAGAACACCGGCCCGATCGCCGCGTCGACGATCCTCGGGCGCCCGGCGGACCCGGAGGAGATCGCACGGGTCATCGTGTTCGTCGCGACCCGGGCGGGCAGCTACCTCACCGGCGCCACCATCGCCGCCGATGCTGGGCGCACCGCAGTCTGAGAACCGCCCGCGGCGTCGGCGCAGTCGTGCACGCCGGGTGGGCTGAAGCGACTGGGGCTCGAGCCCGAGCGGTCCCGGGCGAGCCCGGACGTGTGGCGTGAGCCGATCGGTAGCCGCATCAGCACCGGGCTCCCGGGCGAGGCCGACGCGGTCTGCGGCGCCGAGTCCGAGACCCGGGCCCACGCGGCTCCGTAGGCTGCTCGTCATGACGATGCCACCCGGGAACCACACGCACCGCTCTCGTCGTCGCGGCGACGGGCTCGCACGGGTCCTCGACGGAGCGCCCGGTGACGCCCGGCTCGGCACGGACCCGCCCGAGCGGGTCGAGCACCTGCAGTCCGCCACCGACCGGTCCGTGGCCCGGCGCAACGCCATCTGCGTCACCGAGACCGCCGCGCCGCGGGACAGCGCCAAGATCGGTGCCGGTGGCGACCCGGCGAAGATCCCGCCGCCGATCGCACCGCCCGTCCGGGAGCCGGTCGCATGACGACCGGCTCGACGGACCCCGAGGTCGTCCTGTTCGCGCGTGAGGCCGTACGCCGCTGCGGTGCGCCGGTCGATGTCGTCGACGACTACGCGGCCCTGCACCGCTGGTCCGTCGAGCGGCCCGACGACTTCTGGGCGTTGATCTGGAGCCGCTTCGACGTCCAGGCGTCGGTCGGCTACGACCGGGTCGTCGACGAGACACCCATGCCCGGGACCCGGTGGTTCGTCGGTGCACGGCTGAACTACGTCGACCAGGTCCTGCGCCACAGCAGGCAGCCGATGACGAGCCCCGCGGATGGTCACCATCGACGAGGCCGGGAACCGCCGTGAGCTGTCGTGGTCCCGGCTGCGCGACGAGGTCGCCGGTTTCGAGCACGTGGCTGCGTGCTCGCGGGGTCGGTCCTGGCGACCGGGTCGTCGGATACCTGACGAACGGCGAGGAGGCGATCGTCGCGTTCCTCGGCACGGCCGCGGTCGGAGGGATCTGGGCCGGGTGTGCGCCCGACTACGGCTCACCCGCGGCCGCCGACAGGTTCGGCCAGCTGGAGCCGAAGATCCTCGTCGCCTGCTCCGCCTACCGGTTCGGGGGCAAGGTCCACGACCGGCGGGAAGCGGTGGCCGACCTCGCCGGGCGGCTCGGCGTCAGTGAGGTCGTGCTGGTCGTCCGCGAGGGGAACCGCGACGTCCCCGGCCTCAGCACGACAGCGTGGGAGCAGGCTGTCTCGTCCGCCGACCTGCACACCGAGCAGGTCGCAGCCGATCATCCGCTGTGGGTGCTCTTCTCCTCCGGCACGACCGGCAAGCCGAAGGGCATCGTGCACGGTCACGGCGGCGTGGTCGCCGCCCACCTCGCCATGCTCGGTCTGGTCTCGACGTCGGCGAGGGCGACACCCTGTTCTGGTACACCACCACCAACTGGATGATGTGGAACATCGTCGTCGCCGCCCTGCTGGTCGGCGCCACGACGGTGGCTGTACGAGGGCAACCCATGTTCCCGGGCGCTGACCGGCTGTGGGAGATCGCCGCGGCGGAGCAGGTCGCCGTCCTCGGCACGAGTCCCGGTCACCTCCAGGGCTGCATCAACGCCGAGGTCCACCCGGCTCGCTCCTTCGACCTGTCCGCGCTGCGGCGGATCGGTGTCACCGGTGCGCCGGCGCCGGTCACGCTCAACGCGTGGGTCGCCGCCGAGGTGTCGCCCGACGTACCGCTGGTGTCGTCGAGCGGCGGCACCGACGTGGTCGCCGGCTTCCTCGGCAGCTCGCCCGATGCTCCCGGTCGTCGCGGGCAGGCTCTCGGGTCCCGTGCTCGGCGTCGACGTCCAGGCGTTCGACGCGGGCGGTGACCGCGTGCGCGAGCAGGTCGGCGAGCTCGTCGTGACCCGCGCGATGCCGTCGATGCCGGTGTCGTTCTGGGACGACCCGGACGGCGCGAAGCTCCGCGCCGCGTACTTCGAGGTGTACCCGGGCATCTGGCGCCACGGCGACTGGGTCACCGAGCACGACGACGGCACCTGGGAGGTCCACGGCCGTTCCGACTCGACGCTCAACCGCAACGGGGTCCGGATCGGGTCGGCCGACATCTACGCCGTGGTCGAGAAGGACCCTGCCGTCGCCGAGGCCCTCGTCCTCGGGGTCGAGCGACGCGACGGCGGCTACCGGATGCCGATCTTCCTGGTGCCGATGACCGGCACGACGATCGACGACGCGGTCTTCGCGCGTCTGCGAGAACAGCTGCGCACCGAGGGCTCTCCCCGGCACGTCCCCGACGAGTGGCACGTCGTCACGCGATCCCGCACACCCGCACCGGGAAGAAGCTCGAGGTGCCTCTCAAGCGCATCCTGCAGGGCGCCGACCCGGACTCGGTCCTCAGCGCAGGGGCGGTCGACGACATCACCCTCGTGGATGCCTACGTCGCCCTCGCCCGCGAGTGGGACGACGCGGACCGGTGACCCCGGGTGTGAGTGGGCCCGTGTGTACCGGGCCGTGCTGTTCGATCCGGTCACCCGGGGGTCCACCGGAGTTCTACGACTTGTAGAGTGGGGGTGTGCTGCCCCGACATGTCTCCGCATCCCGACGGGCCCACCTGCTGATCGCCGCGCTCGGCCTGGCTCTCTGCCTCGCCCTCTCGGCCTGCGGGTCGGGCGGCGGGTCCGGAGACTCTGCCTCCTCCGGGCCGGTGTCCGTGGAGGGCGGGGTCGGCAGTGCCTCCGAGACCTACGTCGAGGTGCCCGGGAGCTCCATCCCGGCTCCGCACGGCTCTGTGAAACAGGACGACGGTGGGCGCTGGTCGTACGACGACCCAGCAGCCGGCAAGGTGACCCTGCTCTACTTCGGCTACACGAGCTGCCCGGACATCTGCCCGACCACCATGGCCGACCTCGCAGCGGCACTGGGCCGGCTGCCCCGGGGGGTGCGGGACAAGGTGGTGGTGCAGTTCGTCAGCACCGACCCGCACCGCGACACGGCCGCCCAGATCAAGCGCTGGCTCGGCGGGTTCGACCCCGGCTTCGACGGTGGCCGGGCCCCGATCGACGCCGTGATCAAGGCGGCATCCGCCTACGGGATCAACATCGACAGGCCCAAGGTGACCAAGGGCGACTACGAGGTCACCCACGGCGAGCAGGTCTGGGTGCTCACCCCGCACGACGGGGCGGTCGGCTACTTCCGCGGACTGGCCGGGGCGAAGGCCTACCAGTCGAAGCTGCCCGGGCTGGTGCAGAAGTATGCGTGAGCCGACCAGCGCTGCGCTCGCCCGACGGATCCGCTTCGGCAGCGCTCTCGTGGGCACCGGCCTGGCCGGAGTCCTGCTGGGCGCCTGTGGCACCACCGCTGCCGCGTCGACCAGCCCCGGCGGAACCACGCTCGGAGCCGCACAGACGGGTGATCTGACGCTGTCGCAGGGGTGGGCCACGGAGGTCGACGTCGACCACGCCGCCTCCGGCTCCCACAGCGGTTCGGGAGCGATGGCCGGCATGGACATGTCCTCCTCCAGCGCCGCCTACTTCACCCTCGCCGACAGTGGTGGCTCCGCGGACGCACTGGTCTCGGCGTCCTCACCGCAAGCAGGGCAGGTCCAGCTCCACGAGACCCGCTCCGACCGGCGCACCAACAGCGGGACCATGGTCCGCGTCGGGCGCCTCGACGTGCCCGCCGGCGGCAAGGCCGTGCTCCGACCGGGGGGCTACCACCTGATGCTGACGCGGCCCGTGCACAGCCTGACCAGCGGTGAGCGGGTGAGCCTGACCCTGCGCTTCCGCAGTGGCGAGGTCATGCACGTCCGGATCCCGGTCCTGGACCGGGAGGACCGACCGGAGTCCTGATGGATGACGACCCGAGCCTCGACGAGACCAGCCCCAGCAGGCTGGGGCGCCGCGGCCTGCTCGGCCTGGCCGGCGCAGGGGCGGTCGGTGCGGTCGGCGGGGCGGGCGCCGGTGCGCTCGGCGAACGGGCTCGGGTGCGCGGCCCCGACCGGCACGACGCGGACCAGTCCGGCACCGGTCGCCCACGCCTGGCCGCCACCGAGGCGGTGGCGTCACGCGACTCGTTGCCCCAGGGACTGGCCGACCGGACACCGGGGTTCGGTCACGTGCTCGCGCTGGACCTGCTGCACGACGGTTCGCCCGGCGCTGCGCGGAGCGCCGCACGGGTGGTGCTGAAGCGGCTCAGCGCCATCTCCGACGACGCGGCGCGCGGCGTCGGGGCCGGGCCCGGCCCCGACGCGGCGGCCATGGGGGTGCGCAACGCGGCACTGCAGGTCACGACCGGGGTCGGGGCCAGCCTGCTCGCCCACTGTGGCCTGGCCCGCCCGGCCGCACTGGTCGACCTGCCGGCGTACCCGGCCGACCGGCTGGAGGAGCACCTCAGCGACGGCGACCTGCTGGTCCAGGTGGGGGCCGAGGACCCGATGCGCCTGGCGGGTGCGGTCCAACGGGTGATCGGGGCCCTCGGCGCCCAGGCCCGGATCCGGTGGACGCGGTCGGGCTTCCGGCCGACCGAGGCCGCCTCGGTCGCCCCACACACCACGGCGCGCAACCTGATGGGACACCGGGACGGGACGGCCAACCCCGAGCGGGACTCGCCCCTGTGGCGCTCGACGGTCACCGCCCGCGACCCGGGGTCGTGGATGGACGGTGGCAGCTACCTGGTCGTGCGCCAGATCCGGATCGACCTCGACCGGTGGTTCACCCATGGGGTCTCCCAGCGAGACCGGGTGATCGGTCGGAGCACCGCGACCGGCGCGCCACTGGGCGGGCGGCTCGAGAGCGACCCGGTCGACCTCGACGCCCGGAGCTCGAAGGGCGACCCGGTGGTCGCCCGGCGCGCGCACATCCGCCTCGCCGGGACGCGCAACACCGCCGGCGCGCGGATCTTCCGACGGAGCTGGAACTACGACGCCGGCTGGACCGCTGCCGGCGAGCGGGACGCCGGACTGATCTTCCTGGCCTGGCAGGCCGATCCGCGCCGTGGGTTCCTGCCGATCCAGCGGTCCCTGAGCGATGGTGACGACGCGTTGAGCTCGTTCACCACGCACGTGGGCAGCGGGGTCTTCGCGATGCCGTCCCGCGGACGTGACGACTACCTGGGACAGCGTCTCCTCGAGGGTTGAACGTCCCGACCGCTCCGCCCGACCGGGGGGCTCAGGACCCAGCGACGGCCTGCTTCAGCGCGTTGACGATCTGGTCGACGTTGGCACTCGGCACGAGCTCGCCGTTGACCAGCACCGTGGGGGTGCCACGCACTCCGGCGTCCCGGGCGGCCTTCATCTCGGCGTCATACATCCGGGTGTGCTCGGTGTCGAACGCCTCGAGCGTCTTCTGGCTCGTCACGCCGGCCTTGCGGGCGAGCTTCTTCAGCTCGCCGTTCGAGGGCTTGTGCGCCGAGCTCTCGTAGGGCTGGTTCTCGTAGAGCAGGTCGTGGAACAGCAGGGTCTGGCGCGGTGTGGCGTCGTGCTGGACGACGGACCAGGCGTTCAGCGCCCGTTTGGAGTAGTCGTCGTCGAGCAGCTGGAACGGTCGGTAGTCCACGAGCACCTTGCCCTGCTCCGCGTCCCGGCGCAGGAAGCCTCGGGAGGCGTTCTCGAAGGCTTGGCAGAAGGGGCACAGGAAGTCCTCGTACACGACCACCTTCACGGGTGTCTCGGGGTCGTTGCCGACGATCAGCGACGGCGGGCTGGCCGCCACGACCCGCAGGCCCCGGGGCGGGGGAGCCACGCTCGTGACGGAGCGCCGCTCCGTGAGCAGGTAGCCCCCGCCGATGACCAGGGCCAGCACGGCGACCAGGCCGGCGACGGAGCCGAGTCGACGTCTCCGGCGGCGACGCTCCTGCTCGAGCCGCTGCGCGGCCAGTCGCTCACGCCGGATCCGGTCCCGGTTCCGGTTCCGGTTCGCCACGGTAGGTCCCGGCGCCCGGTCAGGCCGCGAACGCGTCGACGCGGGAGCCCGGCGTGGTGCGGGTCCCCGAGCGCAGTCGGCACGCGCGAAGGCGTGCACCTTCGTCACCGGTCAGGTCGGCCAGCGCGAGCAGGGCGGAGGCGGTGGTCTCGGCGCCGCACACCCGCGCGGCCCGATCGTCGGCGAGGAGCTCGACGAGCAGGTGCACCCGGGCAGCGAAGACCCGCGCACCGGGCAGTCTCGGGAAGCATGCCTCGTTGAGCCTCGCCAGGCGGACGATCCAGTCGTGACGCTGGTCCAGGTGGGCTCGCTCGTGCTCGATCACGCTGGCGAGCTCGTCCGGGGCCAGCTGTCGCTCCAGGGCGTGGCTGATCACGATCTGTCGACCGCAGGCCCGCGACGAGAGGGCGAGGGCCGGCAGCCCGCCGTCGACGTGGCTCACCGTGATCCCGTTGCACGTCACCTCGTACCGGCTCGAGGACCCGGCGAGGAGTGCGACCGCGGACCCCACCGGGCGGTCGGCCACCCAGATCCGCTCGGCCTGGCCCCCGATCAACGCGGCCACGGCGCCCAGCAGGATGGCCGCGCCGATGCCGATCGCGAAGGCACCCGTGGACCCGCACCCGGCACAGCCGGCGCGCTGCCACATCGGGACCGGAAGCATCCATGCGGCCACGGCGACGACCAGGGCTGTCGTGCCGCCGAGCAGCGCTGCGACCCAGCCCCCGACAGCCAGTGCCGGACGCCGCATCGACCAGTCCCCGTGCGTCAGGACCGTCGGTGCGAGCAGGGCGATCGCCAGGGCCGCGGCCGAGCAGGCGAGTGACGTCACGGCTGGTCGCGTTCGAGTTGCGGTTGACCCAGGGCTCGACGCAGTGCTGCGAGGTCCTCCGGCGCGAGCTGACCGGTGAAGCGCAGGAGCGCGTCGGCCCGGTCGCCCGACTGGGCCAGCGCTCGGGTCATCGAAGCAGCCGTCTCCTGGGAGGCCGGGCGAGCAGGCGTGAAGTGGGCCGCGCCGTCCTGCTGCCGGCGTACGACCAGGCCCTTGCCCTCCAATCGGTCGAGCACGGTCAGCACAGTGGTGAGCGCCGGTCGCTCGGGCTCCGGGAAACGGTCGCGGATCTCGGTGCTCATGCACGACCGGTCGGCCTGCCACAGCATGCGCAGGATCTCGGCCTCCAGAGCACCGTGCGCGCGTCGGACCATGGTGCACACCCCGCTTCCCTCCGCCAGGACTCTACATCTCGTAGAGATGCGGTCCCATCCGCCATCGGTGCCACGCTCGGGAGCGACAGCGCCCGCCCGTGAACGCTAAAAGGGCCCACCCGGAATCCGGGTGGGCCCTGGCAGACGAAGTCCCCCCGGATTCGTCCATGCCGCCGGATCGTCCCCCACACTCACCGGCAGTGACTCAAGAGTAACTTGTCCAAGATTCAATTACCAAATCTCGGCACTCCTCGGCGGTGTCCCGGATCACGGTCAGTCCCGGCCACCTCGGCCGGACCCCCTGACGAGCGACGGGGCCGTCGGTAGTCGCTGGCCCAGGCTTTGCACCGAGCAAGAATCGTACGAACCCGCCGCTGCAACGACGTTGCCCGCGGACACGCGCGAGGGGGTTCTGCGCTGCCTGGGCGGCTGCGGCGAGGATGGCGAGATGAGCACCTCGCCCGACGGCCCGGCCCCCTTCCGCGTCGGCTTCGTCCCTGGGGTGACCCCGGACAAGTGGCAGCGGCGCTGGCGCGAACGCACCCGCCGGCCGCTCGCCGTCTTCCCGGTCGCCGCCGTCGACCAGCGTGCCGTGCTGGACGACGGGCGGGCCGAGATGTGCTTCGTGCGGTTGCCGGTCGACCGGGCCGACCTGCACGTGATCTCGCTCTACGCCGAGGACGCCGGTCGTGGTGCTGGGGCTCGAGCACGTACTGACCCTGCTCGAGGAGGTGGGTGCCGACGACCTGGTCGACGAGATTGTGAACGACGGGCCGCCGCGGCGACGGCGATCGAGACCGCCGCCGCGGGCACCGGGGTGGTCGTCGTACCCCGCTCCGTGGCCCGGTTGCACGCCCGCAAGGACGTGACGACGCGACCGCTCGCGGGAGCCGAGGAGTCCCAGGTGGCACTGGCCTGGCGTCGCGACCTCGAGGACGAACGCGTCGACGACTTCGTCGGGATCGTGCGCGGGCGGACCGCGCAGAGCAGCCGCGGCAGCTCGCGCAGTCGGGGCGGGCCGACCTGGTTGACCGACCCACCCTGGCGGTGTGCAGGATGTGGACATGACGCAGACCAGCGAGTCGAGCTACGACCCCGCGGGCGAGGTCGTCGACCTGTGCCGCGACCTGATCCGGATCGACACCACCAACTACGGCGACGGCTCGGGTCCGGGGGAGCGCAAGGCCGCCGAGCTGGTCGCGACCCTGCTCGACGAGGTCGGCATCGAGTCCGAGATCTGGGAGGCCGAGCCGGGCCGGACCAACGTCGTGGCGCGGTGGGGCGGCAGCAGCGGATCGACGGCCGACCCGCTGCTGCTGCACGGCCACCTCGACGTCGTGCCGGCCGACGCCGACGACTGGGCGGTGGACCCCGTTCTCCGGCGAGATCCAGGACGGCATGGTCTGGGGTCGCGGCGCCGTCGACATGAAGGACTTCGACGCGATGCTGCTCTCCTCGGTGCGGGCCCGGGCCCGGGCCGGCGTCGTGCCGGACCGGCCGCTGGTCCTCTGCTTCACCGCCGACGAGGAGGCCGGCGGGCACCAGGGCGCCGGGCCGCTCGTCGAGCAGCGCCCCGACCTGCTCGAGGGCTGCCGCGAGGCGATCGGCGAGGTCGGCGGCTTCTCGGTCACCGTGCGCGGGCGCCGGATGTACCTGATCGAGGCGGCCGAGAAGGGCATGGCCTGGATGCGGCTGACCGCCACCGGCAACGCCGGGCACGGCTCGATGGTCCACCCCGACAACGCCGTCACCCGCCTGGCCGGCGCCGTCGCGCGGATCGGTCAGCACGAGTGGCCGGTGCGGCTGACCCCGACCATGGAGGTGCTGCTGGCCGCGGTCGCCGACCTGGCCGGCACCGAGGCCACGCCGGAGAACGCCCCCGCGCTGATCGAGGAGTTCGGCCCGGCGGCACGGATGCTCGGTGCGGTCATCAAGAACACCGTCAACCCGACCCAGCTCCAGGCCGGCTACAAGGTCAACGTCGTGCCCGGGAGCGCCACGCGCCCACCTCGACGGCCGCTTCCTGCCCGGCTACGAGGACGAGTTCCTGGCCACCCTGGCCGAGCTGGCCGGACCGGGGATCGAGATCGACTTCGAGACGAAGATGCCCGGCCTCGAGACGCCGTACGACGGGTCGCTGGCCGAGGCGATGACCGCCTCGATCCTGGCCGAGGACCCCGACGCCATCGTCGCGCCGTACCTGATGAGCGGCGGCACCGACGCCAAGCACTGGAAGAGCCTGGGCATCCGCAGCTTCGGCTTCGCCCCGCTGCGGCTGCCCGCCGACCTCGACTTCACCGGCCTCTTCCACGGCGTCGACGAGCGGGTGCCGGTCGACGCGCTGGAGTTCGGGGCCCGGGTCTTCGACGGCTTCCTCGGCCGGGTCTGAGCTCGGTTCCGGGCTGGGCTCAGGGGTTCCGAGCCGCCTGGCGGCCGTCCTGGACCAGCGTCCGAACAGCGGTCACTCGGTGGTTGAGGAAGGACGAGTCCTGTCTCGAGCCAACTGGCGACGTCGTCAGAAGATGAACATCGGGGGGCCGCTGACGGATGATCTTGCGGCGCAGCACGACCCGGCGGGTGCCGTCGTGGGCGATCCGCAGGCGGTCGAGCTCCCAGCCGCCCTGCTCGGCGCGCTGCACCAGCAGCCGGGTGACGAACGAGCGGGACTCCTCGCGGGCGATCAGCAGCTTGTCGAACTCGTACTCGACGCCCGGGCGCGTGGCGCGGCGGCCGGGACTTGACGGCCGTGGCTGGGCTCACATGACCTCCAACGAGACTCGATCGGTGGTTAGTTCCCCGGCCCAGCAGCAGACCAGGTCGCCGGATCGGACACGTCGTCGAGCGCGGCGACGAGCTCGGGCGGCAGCGCTAGCTCCTCGACGGCGAGGGAGGCGGTGAGCTGGGCGCTGGTGCGGGCGCCGACGATCGGGGCGGCCACGCCGGGCCGGTCGCGGACCCAGGCCAGCGCGACCTGGGCCGGGGTCCAGCCCAGCCCGTCGGCGGCCTGGGCGACGGCCTCGACGATGGTGCGGTTGCGCTCGGTGAGCATCGGCTCGCACGAAGCCGGACAGCTGCGGCGTGGGCGCCGCGGGAGTCCGACGGGGTGCCGGTGCGGTACTTGCCGGTCAGGATGCCGCGGCCGAGCGGCGACCAGGGCAGCAGGCCGAGTCCGCAGCGCCGCGGCGGCGGGCACGACCTCGGCCTCGACCCGCCGGTTGATCAGGGAGTACTCGACCTGGGTGGACGCCAGCGGCGCCCGGCCCGGTACGGCGTGCTGCCAGGTCGCGGCCTGCGCGGTCTGCCAGCCGGTGTAGTTGGAGATCTCCGACGTACGCCGCCCGGCCGCTGGTGACCGCCTGGTCGAGGGCGGCGAGGGTCTCCTCGACGGGGCTGGCGTCGGACCAGACGTGCACCTGCCACAGGTCGACGTGGTCGACCCCGAGCCGCGCAGCGAGGTGTCGAGGCAGGAGAGCAGGTAGCCCCGCGAGGTGTCGAAGACCCGCTCGGCCGCGCTGGACGCCGACCCCGGCCTTGGTGGCGAGCACCACCTCGTCGCGGGCGACGGCCCCCGGTCGGCCGGCACCACCGAGCAGCGAGCCGATCAGCTCCTCGGAGGCGCCGTCGGCGTAGGTGTGGGCCGTGTCGAGGAGCGTGCCGCCGGCGTCGCAGAACGCGGTCAGCTGGTCGCGCGCCTCGTGCTCGTCGGTGTCGCGCCCCCAGGCCATCGTGCCCAGGCCGAGGCGGGAGACCCGCAGTCCGGTGCGACCGACGTACCGCTCCTACATGTGCTCGAACCTATCCGGCGGTGTCGTCGGCCAGACGTCAGGCACGCCGCGTAGGGTGATCGGCGGCCCGAAGACGTTGCGCCACGACGATCACCGGCCCACCGATCCGGCCCCTCCGCTGAAAGCAGCCCGCGTGAACTACTTCGACGCCGTCGTCCTCGGCATCGTGGAGGGACTGACCGAGTTCCTCCCGGTCTCCAGCACCGGCCACCTCACCATCGTGGAGAAGTGGCTGGGGCTCGACGTCAACGCCAGCGACGTCACCGGCTTCACCGCGGTGATCCAGACGGGCGCGATCGTCGCGGTGATCCTGTTCTTCGCCAAGGACATCTGGGGGATCATCCGGAACTGGGTCCTCGGCCTGGTCAAGCCGGAGTACCGCGGCACGATCGAGCACCGGATGGGCTGGTACGTCATCGTCGGCACCATCCCGATCGGGATCGTCGGCCTGCTCGCCAAGAACGTCATCACCGGTGATCTCCGCTCGTTGTGGGTGGTCGCCGCGGGGCTGATCCTCTGGTCGGGCGTGATGCTGTACGCCGAGAAGCAGGGCCGTCAGCAGCGCAGCGAGCAACAGCTCACGCTGCGCGACGCCCTGGTCGTGGGCCTGGTCCAGTGCGTCGCCCTGGTGCCGGGTGTCTCCCGCTCCGGCGCGACGATCTCGGCGGGCCTGCTGCGCGGCGTCGACCGCGTGACCGCGACGCGGCTCAGCTTCTTCCTGTCCATCCCCGCGCTGCTCGCCGCGGGGATCTTCGAGCTCAAGGACGCCCTCGGCGGTGACATCAGCATCGGAGTCACCGTGGTCGGCACCGTGGTCAGCTTCTTCGTGGCGTACGCCGCCATCGCCTGGCTGCTGCGGTTCGTCGCCTCCAACAGCATCGGCAAGTTCGTGCCCTACCGGGTGGTGCTCGGCGTGGTGCTCCTGGTGCTGCTGGCGACCGGAGCGATGTCGGCCACCTGATCGGCACCGCCTGGTCCGGCTGGGGTCACAGCCAGCCGGCGCGCTTGCTGATCACCCAGACCGTGAACGAGCTGAGCAGCATCAGCAGCAGCGCGAACGGCAGCCCGAACACCCAGTGCAAGCGTCGGGAAGTGGGTCATGTTCATCCCGTAGATGCCGGCCACCAGGGTGGGCGCCGCGACCAGGCCGACGGTGGCCGAGATCCGGCGCATGTCGTCGTTCTGCTGGATCTGGACCTGGGTCTGGTGCGCCTCGAACGCGGTGGAGAGCAGGTTGTCGAGGCTGTCGATGGTCTCGGCGACCCGGGCGAGGTGGTCGGCGACGTCGCGGAAGTACGTCGCGGACTCGGCGGCCATGCCCGGGACCGAGTTGTGGGCGAAGCGCATCATCGGGTCCCGCAGCGGGAACACGGCGCGTCGCATCTCGGCGAGCTCACGCTTGAGCAGGTAGATGCGCCGCGAGTCGTTCGTGCGCTCGTCGGAGAAGACCGACGACTCGACCTCGTCGACGTCGGTGACCAGGCACTGGGCGACCTCCTCGTAGCGGTCGACGACCTGGTCGCAGATGGCGTAGACGACCGCGGAGGGGCCGTGCTGGAGGATCGACTGCATGGTCTCGAGGTCGTGGCGCGCGTGGTGCAGCGCGTTGCCCTCGCCGTGGCGCACCGAGACGATGAACTTCTCCCCGACGAAGAGGTTGATCTCGCCGGTCTCCACCGCGTCGAACTCGTCGACGTACCAGAGCGTCTTGAGCACCAGGAACAACGTGTCGTCGTAGCGCTCGAGCTTGGGCCGTTGGTGGGCCGAGAAGGCGTCCTCCAGAGCCAGCGGGTGCAGACCGTAGACCTCCTCGACCGCCGCCAGCTCGTCCTCCGACGGCTTGGCCAGCCCGACCCAGACGAAGTCGCCCTCGCCACTGGCGGCGTCGCGGACCGCCTTCAGGTCCGAGCGGGCGCAGTCCACCAGCACGCGGCTGCCGTTGCGGTAGAGAGCGTTGTCGACGATCACGACCACAGGTTAGGCCGTGGCGCACTGCTCACGGACCACTCTCTACGCTCGGGATCATGCCTACTGTCATCCTGGCCCGCCACGGCCGCACGAGCGCCAACGCCGGGGGCGTCCTTGCCGGGCGCGGGCCGCACAACCTGCTCGACGAGCGTGGGGAGGAGCAGGCCCGCGCCGCGGCCGAGCGGCTGGTGGGGCTCCCGCTGGCGGCCGTGGTCAGCAGCCCGATGGAGCGCTGCCGCCAGACCGCCGCCCTGCTGGTGCCCGACACGGAGGCCGTCGTCGAGGACGGCCTCAACGAGTGCGACTACGGCAGCTGGACCGGGCGTCCGATCAAGGAGCTGACCAAGGAGAAGCTCTGGCGCACCGTCCAGGCCCACCCCGCGGGCGTGGTGTTCCCCGACGGGGAGGCGATGGCCGAGATGAGTCGCCGTGGCGTCGCGGCCGTGCGCGCCTGGGACCGCAAGGTGGAGGCCGAGCACGGGCCGGACGTGTCGTGGCTCGCGGTCTCGCACGGTGATGTGATCAAGGCGATCCTGGCCGATGCGCTGGGTGTCCACCTCGACTCCTTCCAGCGGATCGTGGTCGATCCGGCGAGCCTGTCGATCGTGCGCTACACCGACGTCCGTCCGTTCGTGATGCAGTCCAACACCCACGCCGGCAGCCTCGCGCACCTCAAGGCGCCGAAGAAGCGCTCGCGCCGGCGGCGTACGTCGGACGACGCGGTGGTGGGTGGCGGCGCCGGCCCCGACACCAACGCATAGGCTCGACGACATGCCGGTGGTGCACAGCTACGACCCGCCCGAACGATTCGTCGCGGGCACCGTCGGCGAGCCCGGAGCTCGCACGTTCTTCCTCCAGGCCCGCGCGGGCTCCAGGGTGACGAGCGTGTCCTGCGAGAAGCAGCAGGTCCAGATCCTGGCCCGGGAGACCGACGAGCTGCTCGACAAGCTGATCGAGAGCGGCGAGACGCGAGGCACGGTCCCGGCCGTCACGCCGGTCGACCTGGCCGACTCGCAGCCGCTCGAGAACCCGATCGAGGAGGAGTTCCGCGCCGGCACGATCACGCTGTCCTGGGACGGCGAGGACGAACGGATCGTGATCGAGGTCTTCTCCGTCACCGAGCCGACGCCCACCGAGCCGGGACCGGAGGCGGGACCGTCCGCGGAGGGGGAGACCGCGGGCGCCGAGGTCCAGGAGCCGGAGCCCGAGGAGCTGCTCCTGGTGCGCCTGACCCCGCCGCAGGCCCGCGCCTTCTGCTCGCGCTCGGAGAACGTCGTCGAGGCCGGACGGGAGAGCTGCCCGTTCTGCGGGGGCCCGATGGACCCGAGCGGTCACCTGTGCCCGCGTGCCAACGGGTTCCGCCGCACGTCTGCATGAGTCGGGACGAGCCAGACATGAGCGAGCGCGTCGTCTCGTCGCTGCACGTGGGCGAGATCGAGATCCGTGGCCGGATCATGCCGGCGTCCAACCAGACCTTCCTCGGCGAGCTGGTGGACGGCGAGCGTGCCACGCCGGTCGTCTACAAGCCCCGCTCCGGGGAACGCCCCCTGTGGGACTTTCCCGACGGCAGCCTCGCCGACCGCGAGTACGCCGCCTGGCTGGTCTCCGACGCCCTGGGCTGGGACGTCGTACCCCCGACGGTGCTGCGCGACGGCCCCCGTGGTGTGGGCATGGTCCAGCTGTGGTGCGAGCCGGACCCGCAGATCGATGCGGTGGACCTGGTGGCCGAGGGGTCCGTGCCGACCGGGTTCCGGCACGTGCTGGACGCGTTCGACGGCCAGGACCGCCCGTGCAGCCTGGTCCACGAGGACTCCGAGCCGATGCGGCGCATGGCGATCTTCGACGCGGTCGTCAACAACACCGACCGCAAGGGCGGCCACGTGCTGGCGATGTCAAACGGTCACCGCTACGGCGTCGACCACGGCATCTGCTTCCACGTCGACGACAAGCTCCGCACCGTCCTGTGGGGCTACTCCGGGGAACCGCTGAGCGACGACGAGGCGGAGGCGGTGCGCGTGCTGCAGGACGGCCTCGGCGGTGACCTCGCCGCGACCCTGGGCGAGCACCTGACCGGCGAGGAGATCGCCCGCACCCGGCGTCGCGCGCGTCAGCTGCTGGCCTCCGGCGTGCTCCCGGTCTCCCACGGTGGCTGGCCCTCCATCCCGTGGCCCCCCTTCTGAGCCGGGAGAGCGGTGGGCCCGGTCGCAGACCCACCCCATAGGCTTGCGGCATGCGTGCCTGGACCTCTCCCGTCGTACCCCAGCTGTCGGTGAGCGGGCCCCCGGTCAGGGTCTTCGACTCCGCCTCGGACGGCCTGGTGACCTCGGCCCCGTCCGGTGCCGCCCGGATGTACGTCTGTGGCATCACGCCGTACGACGCGACGCACCTGGGCCATGCCGCGACCTACGTCGCCTTCGACCTGCTGAACCGGGCCTGGCGCTGCGCCGGGCACGACGTCCGCTACGTGCAGAACGTCACCGACGTCGACGACCCGCTGCTCGAGCGGGCCACGGCGACCGGCGAGGACTGGACCGAGCTGGCCGAGCGGGAGACCGAGCTGTTCCGCACCGACATGGAGGCGCTGCGGGTGCTCGCTCCGGACGCCTACGTCGGTGCCGTCGAGGCCATCCCGCTGGTCGTCGCGATGGTGCAGCAGCTCCAGGAGGCCGGCGCGGTCTACGACGTCGACGGCGACCTGTACTTCTCGGTCACCGCCGACCCGCGCTTCGGCTCGGTGTCGGGCTGGGACCGCGAGAAGATGCTGGCGGTCTTCGGCGAGCGCGGGGGGGACCCCGAGCGGCCCGGGAAGAAGGACCCGCTCGACTGCCTGGTCTGGCAGGCCGAGCGGCCCGGGGAGCCGGCCTGGGACTCCCCGCTCGGTCGGGGCCGCCCCGGCTGGCACGTGGAGTGCAGCTCCATCGCACGTGAGCACCTGGGTGGCCCTCCGGGCGGCAGCACCATCGACGTCCAGGGCGGTGGCTCCGACCTGGTCTTCCCGCACCACGAGATGAGTGCCTCGGAGGCCCAGGTCGCCGACGGGGGGACGCCGTTCGCGCACGCCTACGTGCACGCCGGCATGGTGGCCCTCGACGGCGAGAAGATGTCGAAGTCGAAGGGGAACCTCGAGCTCGTCTCCCGCCTGCGCGAGCAGGGCGTCGACCCGATGGCGATCCGGTTGGCGCTGCTCAAGCACCACTACCGCTCCGACTGGGAGTGGACCGAGCAGGACCTCGTGACGGTGGATCAGATCCGGAGCCTGCGCTCAGCGGTGGCGATGAGCCGGCGGCCGCTCCAGCGGCACCGGTCGTGAGGACGTGCTGGCCGCGCTGGCCAACGACCTCGACGCGCCCGACCGCGGTGCGCGGCTGCTCGACTGGGCGCTGCGACACCCATCAGGACCAGGACACCGAGCCCGGCGCCGGCGCCGTCGTCCGTGACCCTCGCCGACGCCGCGCTCGGCCTGGCCCTGTAGTCCTGGCCGCTGTAGTCCCAGCTCTCGGTCCGGCTACCCGTCGTCGCGGTCGCGGCGCTTGAGGTAGCGCTCGAACTCGCGGGCGATCGCCTCGCCGCTGGCCTCGGGCAGCTCGGCGGTGTCGGCGTTCTCCTCCAGCATCGTGACGTACTCGGCGATGTCCTCGTCGTCCTCGGCGAGCTCGGCCACCCCGCGCTCCCACGCGCGGGCGTCCTCGGGCAGGTCGCCGAGCGGGATGCTCACCTCGAGCAGGTCCTCGAGGTGTCCGATCAGGGCCAGCGTGGCCTTGGGGCACGGAGGCTGCGGCAGGTAGTGGGGCACGGCGGCCCAGAACGACGCGGCCGGGATGTCAAGGCGGCCGCAGGCGTCCAGGAGCACTCCGACGATGCCGGTCGGTCCCTCGTACGTCGACGCCTCCAGCTTGAGCCGGTCCTCGAGGTCGAGCTCGGTCGCGGTGCCGCTGACCTGGATCGGCCGGGTGTGCGGGGTCTCGGCCAGCAGGGCGCCGAGCGTCACGACCAGCTCGGCCCCGAGGTCGTCGAGCGTGGCCAGCAGCTCGGCGGTGAACTGCCGCCACCGCATGCTGGGCTCGAGCCCGCGCAGCAGGATCACGTCGCGCGTCGGAGCCGGGCGGTCGGGCGACGAGCACCTGGGTGCCGGGCCAGGTCAGGGTGCGCATCCCGTTCTCGTCGGTGCCGACGAGCGGGCGGTTGACCTGGTAGTCGTAGAAGTCCTCCGGGTCGACGGCCGCGACCACCCGGGCGTCCCACACCTCGCACAGGTGCTTCACCACCCCGCTGGCCGCCTCGGCGGCGTCGTTCCACCCCTCGAACGCCGCGACCACGACCGGCCGGGTCAGCGGGCTGGCACCTGCTCGAACTCGATCACCCGGCCAGCCTAGATGCACTCCGCGGTCGTGGCGTGCCGCAGCGGGTGCAGGCTCACGGCGATCACGCGGGCCAGCGGACGGCGGGGAGGCGATCCGAGGCCTCGGACCACCATCCGGATGGACGGACGCCCCGAGGCGTTCGCGTTTCGTATCCTTGGACCTGCGGGACGTCGGACGACCGGCCGTCGCGACACCACCACGAGAGGACCCCTTGCCGGACACCAGCCTGCACCGCCCCGACTGCACCGCCGAGCTGACCGCCGCGCTCACGCGAGCGCATCCTGGTCATCGACGGTGCCATGGGCACGGCGATCCAGCGCGACCGTCCCGGACGAGGCCGGCTACCGCGGCGAGCGCTTCGCCGACTGGCCGAGCGACGTGCAGGGCAACAACGACCTGCTCACCCTGACCCAGCCCGACGATCATCGCCGACATCCACCGCGAGTACCTCGACGCCGGCGCCGACATGATCGAGACCAACACCTTCAACGCCACCTCGATCTCGCTGTCCGACTACGGCATGGCAGGAGCTCTCCTACGAGCTCAACCTCGAGTCGGCCAAGCTGGCCCGGCGCGGTCTGCGACGAGGTCGCCGCCACGACCCGAGCCGCCCGCGCTACGTCGCCGGCGCGCTCGGCCCGACCAGCGCGCACCGCGTCGATCTCGCCCGACGTCAACGACCCCGGCGCGCGCAACATCACCTGGGACGAGCTGGTGGCGGCGTACGCCGAGTGCGACGCGGGGCCTGCTCGACGGCGGCTCCGACCTGATCATCATCGAGACGATCTTCGACACCCTCAACGCCAAGGCCGCGATCTTCGCCGTGGAGACGGTCTTCGAGGAGCTACGGCCGGCGCTGGCCGGTGATCATCTCCGGCACCATCACCGACGCGTCCGGGCGCACGCTGTCCGGCCAGACGACCGAGGCGTTCTGGAACTCCGTGCGGCACGCCCGCCCGCTGCTGGTCGGGTCTGAACTGCGCGCTCGGGCGCCAAGGAGATGCGCCCCTTCCTCGCCGAGCTGTCCCGGGTCGCCGACACCTTCGTCTCCTGCTACCCCAACGCCGGGCTGCCCAACGCCTTCGGGGAGTACGACGAGCAGGCCGAGGAGACCGCCGGCATCGTCGGGGAGTTCGCCGAGGCCGGCCTGGTCAACCTGGTCGGCGGCTGCTGCGGCACGACTCCCGACCACATCGCCGCGATCGCCGAAGGCCGTCGACGGGCAGGGCACCGCGGGTGCCGTCCGAGGTCGCCGCCGGCGACGCGGCTCTCCGGCCTGGAGCCGCTGACCATCGACGACGACTCGCTGTTCGTCAACGTGGGCGAGCGCACCAACATCACCGGCTCGGCCCGCTTCCGCAACCTGATCCGGGCCTCCGACTACGACACCGCGCTGACGGTGGCGCTGCAGCAGGTCGAGAGCGGCGCGCAGGTCATCGACGTCAACATGGACGAGGGCATGATCGACGGGGTCGCGGCCATGGACCGCTTCCTCAAGCTGATCGCCGCCGAGCCCGACATCAGCCGGGTGCCGGTGATGGTCGACTCCTCGAAGTTCGAGGTGATCGAGGCCGGGCTCAAGTGCGTCCAGGGCAAGTCGATCGTCAACTCGATCTCGATGAAGGAGGGCGAGGACGATCTTCCGCGCCCACGCCCGCGAGGTGCGCAAGTACGGCGCCGCCGCGGTCGTGATGGCCTTCGACGAGGACGGCCAGGCCGACAACCTGGAGCGGCGCCAGCAGATCTGCGAGCGGGCCTACCGGATCCTCGTCGACGAGGTCGGACTTCCCGGCCGAGGACATCATCTTCGACCCGAACTGCTTCGCGATGGCGACGGGCATCGAGGAGCACGCCCGCTACGGCCTCGACTTCATCGAGGCCTGCCAGTGGATCACCGACAACCTGCCGGGCGCCCGGATCTCCGGCGGCATCTCCAACGTCTCCTTCTCCTTCCGGGGCAACAACCCGGTGCGCGAGGCGATCCACGCCGTGTTCCTCTACCACGCGATCCGCGCCGGGCTCACGATGGGCATCGTCAACGCCGGCGCCCTGGTGCCCTACGACGACATCGACCCCGAGCTGCGCGAGCGGATCGAGGACGTCGTGCTGAACCGGCGTACCGGACGCCGCCGAGCGCCTGCTCGAGGTCGCCGAGGCGCACCGCGGCAGCGGCGAGAAGGCCGAGGCCGCTACCGAGGAGTGGCGCGAGCTGCCGGTGGCCGAGCGCATCACGCACGCGCTGGTCAAGGGCATCGACGCCTACGCCGAGTCCGACACCGAGGAGCTGCGGGCCGAGATCGAGGCGCGCGGCGGGCCGCACGATCGAGGTGATCGAGGGTCCGCTGATGGACGGCATGAACGTCGTCGGCGACCTGTTCGGCGCCGGCAAGATGTTCCTGCCCCAGGTGGTCAAGTCGGCCCGGGTGATGAAGAAGGCCGTCGCCTACCTGATCCCGTTCATCGAGGCGGAGAAGCAGCCGGGTGACGCCGAGTCGAAGAACGGCACGATCGTGATGGCCACGGTCAAGGGCGACGTCCACGACATCGGCAAGAACATCGTCGGCGTGGTGCTGCAGTGCAACAACTACGAGGTGATCGACCTCGGCGTGATGGTGCCGGCGCAGAAGATCCTGGACAAGGCCAAGGAGGTCGACGCCGACATGATCGGCCTGTCCGGGCTGATCACCCCGTCCCTCGACGAGATGGTGCAACTTCGCCGTCGAGATGGAGCGCCAGGGCTTCCAGATCCCGCTGCTGATCGGCGGCGCGACGACCTCGCGCGCACACACCGCGGTCAAGGTCAGCCCGCGCTACGACCAGCCGGTGATCTGGGTCAAGGACGCCTCGCGCTCGGTGCCGGTCGCCGCGGCGCTGCTGCACCCGACCAGCGCGAGGCCCTGGTCGCTGAGACCGAGGCCGACTACGGGTCGCTGCGCCAGCGGCACGCCGCCAAGGGCGATCGTCCGCTGCTGCGGATCGAGAGGCCCGCGCGAACCGGAGCCCGATCGACTGGGAGGGCTACCAGCCTCCCGCCGTGGCCGAGCCCGGAGTCCAGGTCTTCGAGGACTACGACCTCGCCGAGCTGCGCGACTACATCGACTGGCAGCCGTTCTTCAACGCCTGGGAGATGAAGGGCCGCTTCCCCGACATCCTGAACAACCCGGCGACCAGCGAGGCGGCGCGGCCCCTGTACGACGACGCGCAGGCGATGCTGGACCGGATCATCGAGGAGCAGTGGCTGACCGCCAACGGGCGTGATCGGGTTCTTCCCGGCCGCCGCCGTCGGTGACGACATCGAGGTCTACACCGACGACACCCGTAGCGAGGTGCGTACCGTGCTGCACCACCTGCGCCAGCAGGGGGAGCACCGCGAGGGCGTGCCCAACCGGGCGCTGAGCCGACTACGTCGCTCCGCGCGAGCACCGGGCTCGCCGACCACGTCGGCGGCTTCGCGGTGACGGCCGGGCTGGGCAGCGCCGACCGGGTCAAGGCGTTGAAGCGAACAACGACGACTACTCAGCGATCCTGCTCGAGTCGTTGGCCGACCGGCTGGCCGAGGCGTTCGCCGAGCGGCTGCACGAGCGCGTCCGCACGGACCTCTGGGGCTACGCTCCCGAGGAGCACCTGGACGGTGAGGGTCTGCTCAAGGAGCAGCTACCAGGGCATCCGCCCGGCGCCCGGCTACCCCGCCTGCCCCGAGCACACCGAGAAGCTCGCCATCTGGGACCTGCTCGACGTCGAGGAGCGACCACGGGCATCACGCTCACGGAGTCGATGGCGATGTGGCCCGGCGCCGCGGTCAGCGGCTGGTACTTCTCGCACCCCGAGGTCGCAGTACTTCGTCGTCGGCCGCCTGGGCCAGGACCAGGTCGAGGACTACGCCAGGCGCAAGGGCTGGACCTTGCCCGAGGCCGAGAAGTGGCTCTCCGCCAACCTGGGCTACCAGCCCGACGACTGACAGGCCCGTCGGCGATACCCGCGCGGCGTAATCGGGTGACCGGCGGACGCGTGACCGGTGACGCGCCCGTTTGTGTGAGCCCAGCGCCGAGGGCGGCGATACCGGAGCAAACGGGAGGGACGGCCGCTGAGGCGGACGCTCTCACCGCGGGTTTGTGCCCGAGCCCGCACAGCCTTCGCGAGGATCGTGCCGTGACGCACCCGCTCCCCGCCGCCGTGCTGCTCGACATGGACGGCACGCTGATCGACTCCGAGCCGTACTGGATCGCGGCGGAGGAGCGAGCTGGTCGCGACCCACGGAGGCACCTGGAGCCAGGAGCACGCGATGAACCTGGTCGGCAACGACCTGCTGGACTCGGGTCGTTACATCCGCGAGCATGCCGGCATCGACCTGGAGCCCTCACAGATCGTCGAGGAGCTGCTCGACCGGGTCACGGCCTCGATGCAGGACGCCGTGCCGTGGCGCCCGGGCGCGCCGGAGCTCCTGGCCGCGTTGGTCGCGGCAGGAGGTCCCGCGGGCGCTGGTGACGATGTCCTACCGCCGGTTCGTGGCGCCGATGCTGGCGGCGCTGCCGCAGGGCACGTTCGACGCGATCGTGACCGGCGACGCGGTGAGCCACGGCAAGCCGCACCCCGAGCCCTATCTCAAGGCGACCCGGATGCTCCGGGTGCTCGCCCCAGGACTGCCTGGCGGTCGAGGACTCCAACACCGGAACCCGGTCGGCCGTCGCCGCGGGTGCTGCGTGCTCGTGGTCCCCAACCACGTCCCGGTCGTGCCGGGCGAGCGGCGGGTCTTCCGCCCCTCGCTGGGGGCTGGCCCGGCCGCCTGCCCGGCCTGTACGCCGAGGCCGCCTCCGGCTGAACCCTGGTGCACGGCCGGTGCCGGGAGCGGCGGAGGGGTGCCGCCGTACGCCGGGCAGATGTCCTGGTGGCTGCAGAACGTGCAGGCGCGGCAACGGTTGGGCAGCCACTCACCGCTCTCGTGAGCCGTGGCGATTGCGCGGTCCAGCGCCTCCAGCAGCCGTTCGGTCGCCCGAAGGTCGGCCTCGTCGGGGTTGTAGCTGACGGTCTCGGAGCTGCCGAGGCAATCACCCCCACACGCTGGTCCTCGACGAGGCCACCTCCCTCATCGACCCCCGCACCGCCCGCTCGCTGGAGGGTTCGATGAACGCCCTCCTCGAGGGGCGCACGGTCGTCGCCATCGCCCACCGCCTCCACACGGCCCACGACGCCGACCGGATCGCGGTCGTCATCGACGGCAAGGTCGCCGAGCTCGGCTCCCACCACGAGCTGGTCGACCGCGAGGACGGCGAGTACGCCGCGCTCTGGAAGGCATGGACGAGCTAGCCACCGGTCGCCGTCACGGTGGCTCCAGTCGCGTGTGACCTGATCGTCGCGGTTTCTCGCGTCGAAGACCTCGGTTCTCCAGTGCGATGCCGGAACCGCAACTAACATCGCCAGCGCTCCCTCCGTAAAGTCTGTCTTTACGGGTCCGCTACCGATCTCAAACGGGGATTCATGTCCGACACGTACAGCTCTCAGTCCGCGCCTGCCCCTCACCCGGCCGACTCGCCCACTCCTACCCCCGCCAAGGGGAGCAACGGTCTTGCGACCGCCGGCTTCATCCTTGGCCTGCTGGGTCTCCTGGGGTCCTGGATCCCGTTCCTCAACATCCTGGCCATGATTCTTGCGGTGATCGGCGTGGTCCTCGCCGGTGTCGGTCTCGCCAAGTCGAAGAGGGTCAACGCCGGCAAGGGCCTCGCGATCGCGGGCCTGATCCTCGGCGTGCTCGCCCTCATCTTCGCCGTGATCATCAATGTCGCGTTCGTCGGCGCAGTCGACGACGCGATCGACGAGTCGACCGGCACCAGCGTCAAGGCACCCGGGGACTCCTCCGACAAGAACTCGGATGACGAGGGTGGCTCTGGCGACGCACTGGGCACGACGCGCGACAACCCTGCACCCCTCGGCTCGGAGATTTCCGGTGGGGACTGGACCGTGACGGTCAACTCCGTCACTACTGCGACCCAGGACTCGATCGGCTCGAAGCCCGCGGCCGGTTCGACGCTGCTCGTGGTCAACATGACGGCCACCTACACCGGAGACGACGAGCAGGGCGACTCCGCGTGGGCCACCGTCAACTTCGTCACCGCCGACGGCACCACGATCGACGGCCTCGAGGGATCGACACTCTTCATCGCGGAGAACGAGCTGGACCTGCTCAAGACCGTCTACAACGGCGCCTCTGTGAAGGGTGACCAGATCATCGAGGTTCCGGCTGACGGCTGGAAGGACGGCGTCCTCGCCGTGTCCCCGAGCCTGGTCAGCGACGACACCTTCGTCGCCGTCCAGTAGAGGTCTCTTGCTTTCACGGCCCCGCGTCCTGTCGGACGCGGGGCCGTTCGGGCGTTGTTGCCGGGCCTTGTCGTGGGCGTACCCGGGCGAAGGATGCTGGACGGATGAGGCCGATCGAGTTCGAGTTCGAGTTCGAGCGCACGGTCCGGGCGCCGGTTGAGCAGGTCTCCGCGCGGCTCCTCGACATCGAGGGGTACCACGAGTGGATGGCCGGGGCGGGCAGCATGCTCGCGCGCACCCGCCTCACCTCCCCCCGGCGAACCCGCCGTCGGCTCGACGTACGTCGACCAGACCAGCCGGGGCGACCTGCCCGGTGAGATCGCCGGGCTGGAGGCACCCCGCACGATCGTCTACCACTGGTGGGAGAAGTCGAGGGCCGGCTCCCTCACGTTCGAGGGCTGGCCGAGCTACCACCTCGAGCCCGCCGGCGAGGGCGAGACGCGGGTCCGCCACCGCGCCACGCTCGCGGCGTACGGCGGGTGGGGCCTGGCCTCACCGGTGCTGCGTCGTCTCGCGCTGAAGGAGCGCACGACCACCATCGACGCGCTCACGGCGTCCTTCGAGCGGAACCCGACCTCTGGAGCGGACGCGAGGATTTGAACCTCGACTCCTTCCCTGGAAGGGAAGCGTGCTGCCACTACACCACGTCCGCGACGCCAGCCTCTGTCGAGCCTGGCACGCCTGAAGTATGAACCACGCCGATCATGGTGCGAACTCCAGGGTGTGGGTGGAGCGGGGGTGACAGCTACCGCAGCGCGATCGACCCGGACACGTCCGGCTCCCACGGGAGGGCGGAGTCGTCGGTGATGCGGGCGTCGAGCGCGGTGGCGACGTCGTCGGGCCAGGGGGAGGTCTTGCGGGTGGTCATGTCGATGTGGAGGAAGACCTCCTCCATCACGAAGCTGAGCCGCTCGTGGGTGTCGTCGAGCATGTAGACGAGGGCGTGGGCGGCGCGCTCGGAGCGGCCGAGGAGCCGGACCCGGACCGACATCTGGTCGCCGGTCCGCATCTCGGCGAGGTAGGTGAGGTGGTGCTCGGCGGAGAAGCAGGCGTGGCCCAGGGCCGGCCAGTTCTGCAGGATGCCCTGCGGGACCAGCGACTCGTCCAGCCCCTCGCTCGCGATGCCGGTGTAGTGGCGGACGTTGAGGTGGCCGTTGGCGTCCTCGAACGCCATCGGCACCGGCTGCTCGGCGTACGCCGGGAGCGCGGCGAGCTGCTCGTACGTGGGGTGGGGTGCGGTCACGGTGCGTGACCCTACCGGGGCCGCATCCGCTGCCTCACAGCGTGCTGGCGTCGATGACGAAGCGGTAGCGCACGTCGGAGGCGAGCACGCGCTCGTACGCCTCGTTGACCTGGTCGACGGGGATGACCTCGACCTCGGACCCGATGCCGTGCTCGGCACAGAAGTCCAGCATCTCCTGCGTCTCGGCGATGCCGCCGATCATCGAGCCGGCGTACGAGCGACGCCCCCCGAGGAGGGAGAACACGTTGAGGCTCAGCGGCTCGGACGGGGCGCCGACGTTGACGAGGGCGCCGTTCACCGCGAGCAGCCCGAGGTGCGCGTCGACGTCGATCTTCGCGCTGACCGTGTTGACGATCAGGTCGAAGGACCGGGCGAGGTGCTCGAAGGTGTCGGGGTCGGAGGTGGCGAAGTAGTGGTCCGCGCCGAGGCGCAGGCCGTCCTCCTGCTTCTTCAGCGACTGCGAGAGCACGGTGACCTCGGCACCCATGGCGTGGGCGATCTTGACGGCCATGTGGCCCAGCCCGCCGAGGCCGACGACGGCGACCTTGGTGCCGGGGCCGGCGCCCCAGTGGCGCAGCGGCGAGTAGGTGGTGATGCCGGCGCACAGCAGCGGCGCCGCGGACGCGGGGTCGATGCCCTCCGGCACGGTCAGCACGTAGTCGGCGTCGACCACGACGTGGGTGGAGTAGCCGCCCTGGGTCGTGCTGCCGTCGCGGTCGGTGCCGGCGTACGTCGGCACCATGCCCTCGAGGCAGTACTGCTCGTCGCCGTTGCGGCAGTTGACGCACTCGCCGCAGGAGTTGACCATGCAGCCGACGCCGACCCGGTCGCCCACCTGGTGGCGGGTGACGTCGGAGCCGACCTCGGTGACCAGGCCGACGATCTCGTGACCGGGGGTGATCGGGAAGGGCTGCGGCCCCCAGTCGCCGTTGACGGTGTGGATGTCGGAGTGGCAGACGCCGGCGAACTCGATCGCGATCAGGACGTCGTTGGCGCCGACGTCGCGGCGCTCGAGGGTGGTGGGGGCCAGGGGCTGGCCGGCCGCGGGGGCGGCGTAGGCGTTGACGCGCATGGGGATTCCTCCCGTGAGGGTGAGGGCTGGATGGGTGGTGCTCGGGGAGCGGGTCAGGGGGTGGTGCTGACCCGCTTGAGCTGGTCGGCGAGGGTGCGTGCCTCGCGGGAGAGCCGGTCGGACCGGGCGGTGTCGCCCGCCTCGACCGCCTTCCAGTAGTCGATCTTGATCCGCACGTACCGCTGGCGCAGCGCGACCTGCTCGGCCTCGTGCTCCAGCCGGTGCTGCTGCTCGGCGAGCAGCCCGATCTGCTGTGATGCGGCCTGAGGACCCAGCCGGCCGTTGGCGACGTACTGACGCATGTCGGCGACCGACATGCCCGTCGCCGCCAGGCACGCGACCCACATGACCTGGTCGAGGTCTGCCTCGTCGTACACCCGGTGCCCGCTGCTCGCCCCGCGCCCGATCGGCGCGATCACGCCGATCGACTCGTAGTAGCGCAGCGTGCTGGCCGGGAGCCCGGTGAGGGCGGCGGCCTCCTTGATCGTGTACGTGTGCTGGGTCCGTGTTGCGGTCACGTCTACGACGGTAGGAACTTCAAGTACTTGAAGTCAAAGCCGGATTCAAAGTCGGTTGAGGGCGGTGGTCATGTCGTCCTCGGTGTCGTTGCCGATCTTCTCGAAGACCAGCTTCACGACCGGCTCGGCCACCTTGGCGGCGCCGCGCATCTCGAT
>CAWJMC010000011.1:0-82980 GCA_963843875.1 uncultured Actinomycetota bacterium
CTGAGGACCGGTTCCGAGCTCAGGCGGTCGGCACCCGCACGGGCGTCTGGTTGCGCGAGAGCAGCCACACCATGGTCGCGAGGGCGGCGACCTGCAACGGCCAGCCCATCACCAGCTTGCTGGCGCCGAGCGCGGCGATCGCCCCGGAGGCGTCAAGGGCGCCACTGCGCCCGGCGAAGTAGAGCGGGGCCTGCACGACCACCCGCAGCACGCACGGCAGCACCAGCAGCCAGGTCAGCCGCGAGCAGAGCCGCACCACCTGCGCGTCGGCCCGCCAGGCCACCGGGTCGCCGTCGTGCGCCTTGGCGGTGACGCTGCCGACGATGAAGCCGACCAGCGGCCACCGGGTCAGCACACTGATGCTGAGCAGCACCGCGTACCCCGCGTTGTAGAGCAGCCCCGGCACGAAGTAGGCCAACGCCTGGTCGTCGGCGTCGCCGCCGCCGCGCGCGGCGCGCCAGGCGAAGAACGCGCCGAGGGCGATGCCGAAGAACGCGTTCAGCACGAACTGAGGGCTGGAGCGCTGCATCAGGCGTACGACGAGCAGCACCGCCGCAGCCGCGACGCTGATCGCGACCGCCACCGTGAGGTCTCGCCCGATCAGGAACGTGAGCGTGAACAAGATCGTCGGTACGGCGGCCTCGAGCATTCCGCGGACTCCACCGAGCGCCTCGGACAGCTGGGCCCGCACGACGGCCTCGACGGTCTGTGGCGCAGAGTCCTCCGGCACCGAGGCGCCGATCACGAGGACCGCAGCTCGTAGCGCGGGTTGTACATGATCCGTCGCCCCTCGTGCAGACCGATCCGGCCCTCGATCCGGATCACCCGGCCGGGGTCGATCCCGCCGATGCGGCGCCGACCGAGCCAGATCAAAGTGATCGAGCCACTGCCGTCGTAGAGCTCCGACTCGAGCGCGGGCACACCGCCCCGCGGCTGCAGGACGACCGACTTCAAGGTGCCCTGGAGCACCACCCGCTCGCGGTCGGGAGCGTCCTCGACACTCAGCAGACCGGCCTTGCGGGTCTCCTCGGTCAGCTCGCGCGCCTCGTCACGGCTCTGGCTCGCCCAGCGGCTCAGGCCGCTGCGCAGCCCGGACTTGTGTCCCATGGGCACAACTCTAGAGAACCGTCGGCTGGTTCACGCCTCGACGCCGGGATCGCCCGTCTGGTCGCCCGTCTGGGTCGCCCGTCTGGTCGTCGGCCGTGGGCATCGTCAGCGGCAGCGCCTCGCCGACCGGCATGGCGCCGGCGCCGCGGCGTACGACGACACTGCGCAGGACGCCCTCCCACTCGTCGGAGTCGAACGGCTCCATCGCCGGAACGCCGAGCAGGGTGGCGCGAAGCAGCCAGCGCGGACCCGCCACCCCGATCACCCGGGAGGGCTGGACCGCGGGCTCACCCTCGGGTGTCGTGACAGGCAGCTGGCTGAGCAGCTCGGTGCCGAAGTCCCCGCTGCGCTCGCTGGTGGTGCCTCCGTGCGAGGTGGTCTCGGCCCGGATCGCGCCCCGCAGCTCGGTCCACAGGTCGCCGTTGCGGGGGGCGGCGAACGGGCGCAGCTCCAGGGCACCGCTCTCGCCGGCCAGCAGCACGGCCAGCACCTCGCCGCTCTGCTCGTCGACCTGGAGCCGCAGCTCGGCCCAGTCGGGTGGAGGCGGCATCAGCAGGCCACCGAGGTCGATGTACCGCGCGAACGCCGGATCCTCCTCGAGGTCGATCTCGTCGGCGTCGTGCGGCCCGGTGCTCAGGTCGGTCGTGGCCGTCTCCGGGACCTCCTGCTCCTCCGCCCCCTCGTGCAGGGCCTTGCGCCGCTTCCTCACCGTGCCTCCTTCGTCCCCGCGAATCCTCCGGTCGAACCGTAGCCCCCCGCGCCCCTCTCCGAGCCCGGCAGGTCGTCCACCGGCACGAAGACGGCGTGCTCGACGCGCTGCACCACCAGCTGCGCCACGCGATCACCCCGGGCCAGGCGCACCGGCTCGCGCGGGTCGAGGTTCACCAGCAGCACCTTGATCTCTCCGCGGTAGCCCGCGTCGACCGTCCCGGGGGTGTTGACGATGGAGATCCCGTGCCGCGCCGCCAGGCCGGAGCGGGGGTGGACCAGGGCGACGTACCCCTCGGGGAGGGCGATCGCGATCCCCGTCGGCACCAGCGCCCGCTCCCCCGGAGCGAGCTCCACGTCGACCGCGGTCCGCAGGTCGGCGCCGGCGTCGCCGGGGTGGGCGTACGACGGCAGCGGCAGGTCGGCGTCGAGGAGCCGGATGGCGACCTCTAGCCCGACAGGTCGGTCCGGGGCAGTCGGGTCGGGCGCTCCTGGTTCACTCACGACGCGGCACCCTACCCAGCCGCCGTGGCGGGAGGTGGGATGATTGCTGATCGTGAGCACCCCGGCGTACCGCGAGCGGTTGACGGCGCCGTTGCGCTGGTGGGTGCAGATGACGATGTTCCTCGCCACGATCTGGCTGGCCCTGGTGGTGGCGACGCCGCCCTGGCTCGCGTGGACGGCGTTCGCTGTGTGCGCGGCGATCGGCTACGGGCTGCTGGGCTGGTACGGCTCGACGTCGCTGCAGGTCCACGACGACCAGCTCAGTGCCGGGCGGGCCAGGATCCCGGTCCGGCTGCTCGGCCCGGCCGAGGCCCTGGACGCGGACGGCACCCGGGCCGCGCTCGGTGTCGGCGCGGACGCCCGCGCCTACCTGCTGACCCGGCCCTACCTCAAGTCGTCGGTGCGGATCCCAGTGCTCGACCGCGCCGACCCGACGCCGTACTGGCTGCTCAGCACCCGCCATCCCGAACGGCTGGCCACGGCCCTGCGCCAGATCCAGAACGCTTAGGGTGGCTGGGACAGCGACCCGAGGAGAACCGATGGCCCCCAAGACCAAGGGCGACGAGAGCCTGACCAAGGCCCAGCAGAAGGCCCAGAAGAAGGCAGAGAAGCGAGTCGAGGCGCAGGACAGCTCCAAGATCTGGACCGTGATGTCGCTGGTCTCAGGGCTGCTCGCCGCGCAGATCGCCCGGCGCGCCCTGAACACCGGTTGGAAGGCCGCCACCGGCAAGGAGCCGCCGGCCAACCCGGCGGACCCCGACGTCGCCATGCGCGAGGCCGTGCTCTGGGCCGCGGTCAGCGGCACCACCATCGCCCTGTCCCGGATGGCGCTGGGCCGCCGTGCGGCCAACTACTACGCCAAGTCGACCGGTCGCCTGCCACCCGAGCTGGAGGCGGACGACGTGCGCGAGCAACGCAAAGCCGCTGCCCTGGCCGGGATCGAGGCCGAGGACAACGCCATGTCGCCCAAGAAGCAGGGCCGCCGCAAGAAGAAGTGAGCGGCGCCCCGCCCGTTCCTCACAGCGACGCCTGGCTCAGATGCAGTCGCGGCAGATCAGCTTCTTCTCGTCGGCGAGCTGGCTGCGGTGGTGCACCAGGAAGCAGCTCATGCAGGTGAACTCGTCGTCCTGACGGGGCTTGACCTCGACGGCCAGCTCCTCGTGCGAGAGGTCCGCGCCCGGCAGCTCGAACGATTCGGCGGCCTCGGTCTCGTCCTCGTCGACCTTGCCGGAGTTCTTGTCGTGCCGACGCGCCTTGAGCTCCTCGATGCTCGATTCGCTCTGCTCCTCGTCGGTCTTGCGCGGTGCGTCGTAGTCGGTTGCCACGGTCTCCTTCTTTCTCGTCCTCATCCTCGCTCGGGTGCTCTCACCCTGGAGGATCTCCACGTCTCGTCGGCTCGTGATTGTGCAGCAAACCGGCAGCGAAATCACGACTCTGTCCGGTCATTTCTCTGCGCGTCTTGTCACACGGGCCGTTCGAGCGGTGCAACGGGCGCCGAGCCCGAGTTGTTCCCGAAGAACCCGGACACTTCACACAGGTCCGCGAAGGCCTCGAAACCGCCCTCGGGCGCACACGTGACGACGTCCCTCCCGCCGGGGTGCCGGCGTACGTCGAACCTGGCCCCGGCCTCGGTCGCGACCAGTGACGCAGCGGCGTGGTCCCACAGGTGCGTACCCTCCTCGACGTAGCCGTCGCAGCGCCCGGCGGCGACCGCGCACAGGTCCAGCGCGCAGGACCCGGAGCGGCGGATGTCGCGGATCGAGGGCAGCATCCGGGCCACGCTGGCCACCTGCCTCGTGCGGGTGGGCACCTCGTAGCTGAAGCCGGTGTGGATCAGCCGCTCGCCCATCGCGACGACGTCACGCACTCGCAGCGGGGCACCGTCCTGGAACGACCCACCACCTCGCAGGGCCGTATAGACCACGGAGGTGCTCGGGGCGTGCACGACGCCGGCGACGGAGACGCCGTCGACCTGCGCCGCGATCGAGACGGCGTGGTCCGGGCTGCCGTAGAGGTAGTTGACCGTGCCGTCGATCGGGTCGACCACCCACACCACCCCGCTGGAGCCCCCCGTTGCGTCACCGGTGCCGTCACCCGTGCCGTCGCCCTCCTCGCCGAGGAAGCCGTCGTCGGGGCGGGCCGTGAGCAGCCGCCGCCGGATCAGCGCCTGGGCCGCCTCGTCCGCCTCGGTCACCACGTCGGTCAGGGAGGTCTTGGTGTGGGCGACGTCGACTCCCTCGGCCCGCATCCGGCTGACCAACCGGGCCGCCTCGGCGGCGACGTCCACGGCGAGCGCCAGCAGGTCCTCGCCCGGCCGGCTCATGCGGAGCCGACGATCGCCGGGCGGGTGGAACGGGGGTTGAGGCAGCACCCCGGGGCACAGCGGTCCCAGGCGGGCCGCTGCCCACCCACGACCCGGCGCTCGGTCGACTCCTCGCGCTCGACCGCCGCCCGCTCGAGCAGCAGGTCGCGGACCATCGCCACGAAGCGCGGGTCCACACCCGCCGTCGAGGCGCGCACGCAGGACAGCCCGAGCTCGGTGGCGGTGGCCTGGGCCTCGGTGTCGAGGTCGTAGATGACCTCCATGTGGTCGGACACGAAGCCGATCGGCGCCAGCACCACCGAACGGCAGCCCTGCGCGGCCAGCGCTCGCAGGTGGTCGTTGACGTCCGGCTCCAACCACGGCATCTGCGGCGGACCCGAGCGCGAGCAGAAGACCAGGTCGTGCGGGTGCCGGACCCCGGTGAGCTCGCGCACGCGCGCGGTCACCTGGTCGGCGACGTCGCGGTGCTGGAGCACGTAGCGGCCCCCGTCCGGCCCGCTGGCGTCGTTCATCGGGTCCGGGATCGAGTGTGTGACGAAGACCAGCCGGGCCTCGGAACGCACGTCCTCGGGCAGGTCGGCCAGGGCGCCGAGCACCGCCTCGACGTTGGGCTCGACGAAGCCGGGGTGATTGAAGTAGACGCGGGTGCGGTCCAGGACCGGCGCCGCGCCGAGCTCTGCCTCGACCTGGGCCCGCGCGGCGGTGAGGTCCTCGCGGTACTGCCGGCACCCCGAGTAGGAGGAGTACGCCGAGGTGACCAGGCACAGCGCCCGACGGACCCCGTCGCGCTGCATCGCGGCGAGGGTCTCGGCCAGGTACGGCGACCAGTTGCGGTTGCCCCAGTAGACGGGCAGTTCGATGCCGTTGCCGGCGAGGTCCGCCTCGATCGCCGTCAGCAGGGCCCGGTTCTGGTCGTTGATCGGGCTGCGCCCGCCGAACGAGTAGTAGTGCTCGCCGACCTCCTCGAGCCGCTCGTCGGGGATGTCCCGACCGGCCGTGACGTTGCGCAGGAACGGCACCACGTCCTCGGGCCGTTCGGGGCCTCCGAACGAGACCAGCAGCAGGGCGTCGTACGGACCGGTGTCCGGGGTCTGTGGAGGCACCGTCCCAGTATCCGTGGGTGGGTGGTGCCTATCGTGTCCGGGTGCAGAGCTGGACGAACTGGAGCCGCCTGGAGACCGCTCACCCGGCCCAGGTGCTGACCCCCCGCAGCACCGCCGACGTGGTCGACGCCGTGCGTGCCGCGCGCGGGCGCGGACTGGGCGTGAAGATGGTCGGGACCGGGCACTCGTTCACCCCGGTCGCCCTGACCGACGGGGTGCTGCTGCGTCCCGACGGGCTGACCGGCGTGGTCTCGCTCGACCGGTCGGCGATGACGGTGACGGCGCGGGCCGGCACCGCCCTGCACGAGCTCAACGCCACGCTCGAGGCCCTCGGACTGTCGCTGCACAACATGGGTGACATCGCCGAGCAGACCCTCGCCGGTGCCACCTCGACCGGCACGCACGGCACCGGCGGCACCGTGACGTCACTGTCCGCTCAGGTGGTGGGCCTGGAGATGGTCACCGCCGACGGCCGTGTGCTGTGCGCCGACGCCCACGAGAACCCGGCCCTGCTGGCCGTGGCCCGGCTGGGCCTGGGCGCACTGGGGATCCTCACCACGCTGACCTTCGCCGTCGAGCCGCTGTTCACCCTCGTGGCCCACGAGGGACCGATGCGCTGGGACGAGGCGGTCGGCGGCTTCGACGAGATCGTGGCGCTCAACGACTACGCGGAGATGTACTGGTTCCCACACACCGAGCACGTCTCGCTCAAGCGCAACAACCGCACGGCCCTGCCGGCACAGCCGCTGCCCCGCTGGCGGGCCTGGCTGGAGGACGAGCTGCTCGCCAACACCGCCTTCGGGCTCGTCAACGCCGTCGGCAACGCCCGGCCCGCGCTCGTGCCGAAGCTGGCCGAGGTCTCCGGTCGCGCCCTGTCCGAGCGGACGCTTCTCCGACGCCGCCCACCGGGTCTTCACCTCGCCGCGGCGCGTCGTGTTCCGCGAGATGGAGTACGCCGTGCCCCGAGAGGCGGGGCTCGAGGCGCTGCGCGAGGCCCGCGACCTGATCGAGCGCCGAGGCTGGACGATCAGCTTCCCCGTCGAGGTGCGCGTCGCCGCCGCCGACGACGTGCCGCTCTCGACCGCGAGCGGGCGCGACACCATGTACCTCGCCTTCCACGTCAACGCCCGCACCGACCACACGGCGTACTTCACCGAGGTGGAGGCGCTGCTGCGCTCCTACGACGGCCGCCCGCACTGGGGCAAGCTGCACACGCGGACCGCGGCCGACCTCGCGCCGGCGTACCCGCGCTGGCGCGAGCTCACCGACCTGCGCGCCGGCTCGACCCGGACCGGGTCTTCGCCAACGCCTACCTGCGCCAGGTCCTCGGGGACTGATCAGGCGCGGCGCGCTCACACGCTGGCCGGGCCGGTGGGCACCGGGGCGCGCCAGTTGCGCCACAGCGCGATCACCCGCCACCCGAAGCAGAGCAGCACGCCCGGCACCGTGACCACCGCGATCGGCCAGTCGGCGCGCTGGGCCAGCACCGCCCACAACGCGCCGGCGAGCGCGGGTGTGGCGTAGAGCTCGGAGGAGAACACCACCGGCACCCGCCCGGCGAGCAGGTCGCGCGCGATCCCGCCGCCGATGCCGGTCGCCATGCCCATCAGCGCCGCCGGCACCGGCCCGAGCCCGTACTCGAGCGCCTTGAGCGCCCCGGTCACGCAGAACAGCCCGAGCCCGGCGGCGTCGAAGAAGGTGACGACGTTCTCCATCCGGCCCAGCGTCGGATGGAAGACGAAGGTCACCAGCCCTCCGGCGAACGGCACCAGGAGGTAGCGCCAGTCGGCCAGCGCCGCCGGCGGCGTCGCGCCGATCAGCACGTCGCGCAGGAAGCCGCCGCCGAGGCCCGTCGTACCGGCCAGGACCAGGACGCCGAACACGTCGAGACCCTTGCGCACGCCGACCAGCCCACCGGAGAGGGCGAAGACGAAGATGCCCAGCAGGTCAAGCACCACGAGCAGACGGTATGGCTTGCGGACACCCCGTCGAGGTTGCGCCGACCGGGCGGTCGCGAACAAGTAGGCTCGCCGCAAAGCGGAAGAAGGAGTCTGAGGCGACATGCGTGACCTCACACCCGTGAGGCTCAGCGGCGCAGGCGCCCTGCTGGTCCTCACGGACGGCAGCGGTGTCGAGTACGCCGTGCCGGTCGCCTCGCTCCGGGAGACGCTGGGACGAGCGGGCACCACGCAGGTGCCCACCGTCCCCGCCCCGCCCCAGACCGGGCAGCCGAAGGGGAAGGAACCGATGGTGGAGAGCTCACTGCGACCGCGTGACATCCAGTCCCGGATCCGGGCGGGAGAGTCCGCCGAGGACGTCGCCGCCGTGGCCGGGCACCTCGGTCGAGAAGGTGATGATCTTCGCCTCGCCCGGTGCTCGCCGAGCGCGCGCACGTGGCCCAGAGCGCCGAGTCGCGCGTCCGTGCGCCGCGCCACCCCCGACCCCACCTCGCCCGCCGTCGCCACCAGCCCGCTCCCTCGGCGCTGCCGTCGCCTGCCGGCTGCGCGACGAGGGCGTCGACCCCGCCACCGTCGCCTGGGACTCCTGGCGCCGCGAGGACGGCCGCTGGACCCTCCAGGCCGGCTACCTGCACGACGACGCCGAGCGGCGCGGCCCGGTTCAGCTTCGACCAGCGCGGTCACTTCGTGGCCGCCGACGACGACGAGGCCCGCTGGCTGGTCGGCGACGGCCAGGTGCCGGCCCGCGCGAGCGCGCCGACCGCCGTGCCCGCTCCCGCGGGCCGAGCCGGCCCGCTCCGGCCGGCTCCGGCTCGCCCCGGCGTGCGCTCGAGCCCGAGCCTCGGCGAGGACGCGCTGGACCTGTTCACCGTCGACGCCGACTGGATGGCCACGGTCAGCCGACCCGACGAGACCCCGGTCGTGCACCCCGAGCCCCGCGTCGACCCGGCGGCCCCGGTCGAGGAGCCGACGCCCCCAGCGAGCAGCCGGGAGGACCGACGCGACGACCGACGGTCGACGCGGGTCCCGACGCCGAGCCGACGCGTCGAGACCCCCGCACGCAGCTGCCGCCGACCGACGGAGCGCACGGCGCCCCGGGGCGGGTCGAAGAAGGGCCGCGGCCGGGCGTCGGTGCCGAGCTGGGACGAGATCATGTTCGGCGGCGGCAAGTAGCATCCGGCCTGCGCCGTCGCCGCGACATAGGCTGCGCGCCATGTCCTCCTTCGTGACCGGCGCCACAGGCTTCATCGGCCGCCACCTGGTGGCCGAGCTCGTCGACGCACCGCGAGGGACCGGTCTTCGTGCTGGTCCGCGAGGGCTCGCAGGGCAAGCTCGACGTGCTGCGACGCCAGTGGGGCGCCCGGGCGGACCAGGTCGTCGCCGGTCGTCGGCGACCTGCAGGGCGACCGGCTCGGGGTCGACGAGGACTGGATCGCCGAGCACGCGGGCACCATCGACGCACGTCTTCCACCTCGCCGCGATCTACGACCTGACCGCCGAGCGAGGAGATGAACGAGCAGCTGAACGTCGGCGGCACCCGCAACGCCCTCGCGCTCGCCGATGCCCTGGACGCCGGTTGCTTCCACCAGGTGTCCTCGGTGGCGGCCGCAGGTGACTACCGCGGGATGTTCGACGAGACGATGTTCGACGAGGGCCAGCGCCTGCCCACGGCCTACCACCGCACGAAGTTCGAGTCCGAGCGGATCGTGCGCGAGGAGGCGCACGGTGCCGTGGCGGATCTACCGCCCCGCGATCGTGGTCGGGCACTCCGAGACCGGCGCGATGGACAAGGTCGACGGGCCCTACTACTTCTTCCCCCTGATCAAGCGGGTGCGCGACGTGCTGCCGGCGCTGGCTGCCGCTGGTCGGGGTCGACCTCGGCGACACCAACCTGGTGCCGGTCGACTACGTCGCCAAGGCGATGGACCACCTCGCCCACCAGCCCGACCTCGACGGCGAGACCTTCCACCTGGTCAACCCCGAGCCGCAGAACACGATCGGACGTGGTCAACAGCTTCTGCGCGGCGGCCAAGGCGCCGCAGCTGGCGCTGCCGGTCGACCGGGCCCTCACCACGCGGCTGGTGCCCCCGGGCCTGCTGCCGCGGGCCCTGCAGCCGGCTGCGCTGGTCGGCGGCGCCGTGCGCTCCGGCGTGGGCCGACTGCTGCTCGACCAGACCATCGGACGGCTCGGGATCCCGGCCGAGGTGCTCGGACACGTCAGCGTTCCCCGCGGTCTTCGCCTCCCGCCGTACCGAGCGGGCGCTGCTGGGCTCCGGCCTCTCGGTGCCCGACCTGGACTCCTACGCCGAGCGCGCTGTGGTCGTGGTGGGAGGACTTCCTCGACGACTCGATCAAGGACGACCGGCGTGCCGTCGAGGCGCTGTCGGGCAGGACGGTCGTGATCACCGGGGCCTCGTCGGGCATCGGCCTGGTCACCGCGGTCCGGGTCGCCAAGGCCGGCGGCGTACCGATCCTGGTGGCGCGCGGCCTGGACAAGCTCGAGGCCACCCGCGACCTGATCGAGGGTCAGGGCGGCGAGGCGCACGCCTACGCCTGCGACCTGTCCGACCTCGACGCGATCGACCGGCTGACCAAGCAGCTCAGCGAGGACTTCGAGTCACATCGACTTCGTGGTCAACAACGCCGGCCGCTCGATCCGGCGCTCGCTGAAGCTCTCCGAGGACCGCTTCCACGACTTCGAGCGCACCATGGCGCTGAACTACTTCGGCGCGATCCGGCTGGTGATGGGGCTGCTGCCGACGATGCGCGAGCAGCGCTCCGGGCCACGTCGTGAACGTCTCCTCGATCGGGGTGCAGACCAACCCGCCGCGGTTCTCGGCGTACGTCGCCTCGAAGTCGGCCCTCGACTCGTGGAGCAACGTGGTGTCCTCCGAGCTGGTCGGCGACGGGATCTCGTTCACCTCGATCCACATGCCGCTGGTGCGCACGCCGATGATCGCCCCGACCAAGATCTACGACAGGTTCCCGACGATCAGCCCCGGGCAGGCTGCCGACAAGGTGATCGACGCGCTGGTCGACAAGCCGCACGAGATCAACACCGCCCTGGGCAACCTGGGCGCCGTCGCGCACACGGTCGCGCCGAAGGTCGCGTTCCGGGTGCTGCACCTGGCCTACCAGGTGTTCCCCGACTCGGCGGCCGCGAAGGGTGTCGTCGAGGGTGGTCGCAGCGAGGGTGAGCAGGTGGCGCTGGCCCGGCTCCTGAAGGGCATCCACTGGTGAGAGCGCGAAGCGCTCCACCACTGTCGCGGGTCTGCCCTATCCCTTCTCCACCGGCCGCGACCCGTCGCTGACCCATCCGCTCCAGGAGCCGGGGTACAGCGTGGCGGTGATCCCGACCCGCTCGAGGGCCAGGACGTCGTGGCAGGCGGTGACGCCCGACCCGCAGTAGACGGTCACGTCCGTGGAGCCGTCCACCCCGGCCGCCGCGTAGAGCGCCCGGAGCTGGGCGGTGCTGCGGAAGCGGCCGCTGGCGTCGAGGTTGGTCTCCGTCGGCACGTTCACCGCACCGGGGATGTGCCCGGCGACGGGATCGACCGGCTCGCTCTCACCCCGGTATCGCTCCGGGGCCCGGGCGTCGACCAGGATCCCCGCGTCCAGCACGTCACCGGCCGCTCGGACATGCAGAGCTCCGTGCTGAACGGTGAAATCACCCGCAGCGGGAGGGTTCTGCATGTCTGACCGGTCGCCGCCCTCGGCCAACCAGCCCGACCACCCTCCGTCCAGCACGCGGACGTCGGGGTGCCCGGCCCAGCGCAGCAGCCACCAGCAACGGGCGGCGGCACGACCCGCCCAGTCGTCGTAGACCACGACCGGGCGCTCGTTGTCGACCCCGGCCCGGCGCATCGCGGTCTCGAAGTCGGTCGGGTCCGGCAGCGGGTGCCGCCCCTCCCCCTGCGTGCCGGCCAGGTCGGCGTCGAGGTCGACGTACGTCGCGCCGGGGATGTGACCCGAGTCGAACTCCGCCCGCCCGGGCGGACCTGCCATCCGGTAGCGGACGTCGAGGACGGTGGTCGCGTCGAGGAGGTCGGCGAGCTCGACGGCGGAGATCAGCGGGTCGCTCATGGACCCATTATCGCCGCTAGCCGGTCTGGGACAGGGCCGGGAAGATCCGGCCCCAGGCGGCCTTCGGAGCGGTGGCGAGGTAGAAGGGGCCGCCGGCCTCGTCGTTGTCGACGCCGTCGGGGGTGGGCGCGGTCCCGACCCGCTCGACGGTGCCGAACCATCGGTGCAGCTGCGCGGCCTCGTAGCCGATGGCCAGGACGGTGCGGGTGCCTGGCGGTGGACCTCCGAGCGAGCGCAGGGCGTTGTGCCCGCAGTAGGCGGGCAGGTCCGGCGCGAACCGGGCCAGGGCGCCGGCCTCGCCGTAGTTCCAGGTCAGCACCACCGCGTCCCGGTGCGACGGAATACTGGTCCAGGCTCCTCGCACCGAGGCGGTGAAGCCCGGCCAGCCCACGGTCTCCCCGGCGTCGGTGTTGATGGCGGTGATCGGCGTCCCTACGATCGCCGCCGCCGGCAGCACGGGCACGAACAGCAAGGCGTTGACGACCAGCCCGAGCGCCAGCAGGACCACCAGCCAGCCGCGGCGGCACCAGTCCACGAAGGGCTGGGCGCCGGCCGCGAGGAGCGGCGCGAAGGCGCCGGTCAGGTAGTAGGGCTTGCCGCCCGTGGCGAGGAAGAATGCGGCGAGCACGACGATCGCCACCGCGAAGCAGCGGTAGCGGCGCAGGTCACGATCGCGGACCAGCCGCCAGAAGCCACAGACCCACACCGGGAGCAGGACGGGTGAGAGCTGCACCACCTGGTAGGGCAGGAACAGGGCTCGCGGCTGGCTGGACGCCGAACCGCCCGACGCGATGCTCGAGGACAGGGTGAGCTGGGGCCAGCCGTGCGTGGCCTGCCAGAGCAGGTCCGGCAGCCAGAGCACCAGCGCCAGGAGCGCGCCGGTCCAGAGCCACCGCTCGCGGAACACCGAGCGGGGTCCGAGGAGCACCAGCCCGAGCAGGATCGCCCCGGCGAAGAAGACCACGAGCGTCTTCACCTCCAGGGAGATCCCCAGCGAGAGGCCGACCAGCAGCCACCAGCGCCCGCCGTCGCGCAGCGCGCGGGCCACCAGCCAGGTCAGCGCCGTCCAGCCGAGCAGGTCGAACGCCGTCGTCGAGGCGAGGTGACCGGTCGCGATCACCACCGCCGAGATCGCCCACGACCCCGCCGCCAGCACCTGCCCGCTCGAGCGTGCACCCAGCTCCCTCGCGGTCAGCCCGACCAGCACCACGCCCGCAGCCGCGGCCAGGGCCGGCGGGACCCGCAGCACGAGCAGCGAGTGCCCGGAGACCGCGTCCGTCGCGTGCGCCAGCAGGGGCACCAGCGCCGGCTGGTCGACGTACCCCCAGGCCGGGTGACCACCGAGCACCACGAAGTAGAGCTCGTCGCGGTGGTAGCCGTAGCGGACGGCGAAGGCGAGCAGCAGGGCCAGCAGGGCGGCAGCGACGGCCAGTACCGGTCCGGTCGCCGGGGTCGGACGGTCGTCCTGCACGGAACCGATCGTCCCAGCGGAGCCCCCCGGGGAACAGCCCTCAGGAATCGTCGGTCTGGACCACCTCGCCGTGACCGAGCTTGGAGTGCTTGTAGCCGTAGAGACCGTAGATCACCGCGCCGATGAGGAACCAGGTGACGAAGCGGACCCAGGTGGTCACGTCCAGCTTGCTCACGAGCCACAGGGAGAAGGCGATCCCGACCAGCGGGGTGATCGGCATGAACGGTGCCTTGAAGGTGCGCGGGATCTCCGGGGAGCGGTAGCGCAGCACGATCACAGCGACCGAGACCACCACGAAGGCCAGCAGGATGCCGATGTTGGTCAGCTTGGCGGCGTCGCCGATCGGGACGAAGCCCGCGATCGCCGCGGAGATGATCCCGATGATCCACACAGGGCGGTGCGGCGAGCCCTGCTTGTTGGTCTCGGCGAACCAGCCGGGGAGCAGGCCGTCACGGCTGATCGCGTACCAGACCCGGGAGGCCCCGAGCGAGAACGAGAAGAGCACCGTGATGATGCCGATGATGGCGCCCAGCCCGACGACCTTGGCGAAGGAGGGAAGTCCGACCGTCTGGAACGCGTAGCCGAACGCCGCCGTGTCGGAGAGGTCCTTGTAGTTGATCATCCCGGTCAGCACGGTGGCCGCCAGCAGGTAGAGCACCATCGCGATCACCAGCGACAAGATGATGGCCTTGGGCAGGTTGCGCTCGGCCTCCTTGGACTCCTCGGCCGCCGTGCTCATCGCGTCGTAGCCGAAGACGGCGAAGAACACCGTGGCGGCGCCCGTGCCCGCGGCGCTGAAGCCGTTGGGGAAGTAGGGAGCGAGGTTGTCGGACTTGATGTAGAAGAAGCCGACGACGATCACGGCCAGCACGATGGCCAGCTTGACCACCACCAGCCAGGACTCGATCCGGACGCTGGTCTTGATCCCGCGGTTGAGCAGCCAGGCCACGCCGAGGCACAGGACCACCGCCACGATGTTGATCACGTGCCCGTCGCCGGTCCCGGGCGCACCGAGCATCCAGTCCGGCAGCTGGCCGCCGAAGGCCTGGATCAAGAAGTCGACGTACTGCGCCACCCCGATCGCGACCACCGCCACGATCGCGGTGTACTCCAGGAGCAGGTCCCAGCCGATGAACCACCCGACGGACTCCCCCAGCGTGGCGTAGCCGTAGGTGTACGCCGAACCGGCCTTCGGGATCATCCCGCCGAACTCGGCGTAGGAGAACGCGGCACAGGCGCTCGCGATGCCCGCGATGATGAAGGAGATCGAGACCGAGGGTCCGGCCGCCGGGATGCCGCTGCCTCCCTTGGCCACCGTGCCGGCCAGGGCGAAGATCCCGGCGCCGATGATCGCGCCGAGCCCGATCGCGGTGAGCTGCCAGAGCCCGATGCTGCGCTCGAGCGTCTCGTCCCCGTCGTTGTCGTCATCGACGATCGGCTTGCGGCGGAAGATGCCGGTGGTCTGGAGCAGGTTCGGCCGGACTCGTTCGTCACTCATGCCTCCGGTGTAACGCACATCACGTCCAGCGCACCAGCCCCGCAGGAGCGGCTCGCCGATCGTGACAGGATCGTGTCCGTGGCCCAGCTCCAGTTCTTCACCGGGACGATGGACTCCGGCAAGAGCACCCTGGCCCTGCAGACCAACCACAACCACGCCGTACGCGGCCGCGTCGGGCGGATCTTCACCGCCCACGACCGGGCGGGCACGGCGACCCTGTCCTCCCGCCTGGGCCTGACCCACGACGCGATCGAGGTGGGGCCCGACTTCAACTTCTGGCGCTACGTGGTCGACGCCCTGACCCAGGGCGCGCGGATCGACTACCTGATCTGCGACGAGGCGCAGTTCTACGCCCCCGACCAGATCGACCAGCTGGCCCGGGTCGTCGACGAGCTGCAGATCGACGTGTTCGCCTTCGGTATCCTCACCGACTTCCGCACCCGGCTCTTCCCCGGCAGTGCCCGGCTGGTCGAGCTCGCCGACCGGATGAACGTGCTCCAGGTCGAGGCCCTGTGCTGGTGCGGCGAGCGGGCCACCCACAACGCTCGCACGGAGAACGGCGAGATGGTCACCGAGGGAGACGTGATCGTGGTCGGCGACGTGAGCAACGACGACGAGCCACCCGAGGTCGGCTACGAGGTGCTCTGCCGTCAGCACCACCGGCGCCGGATGACGACCGCCCGCGCGCACGCGGTGTCGCTGACCAGCGAGCCCCTGCCCTTCGGCGAATGAGCTCGCCGACGACCACTGGCCCGGGCTGATGCTCGACACCCGGGCCCGGGCGCTCACAGGACCGCTGCTGGACCGGGCCGCGGCGCCACTGGCGAAGGCCGGCGTCTCGCCCCTGCTGCTGACCGGGCTGGGCTGGCTGGTCGGTGTGGGCGCCTGCGTCGCCGTGGTGCTCGGGGCCTGGTGGGTGGCCCTGGTGCTGTGGCTGGGCAACCGCCTGCTCGACGGTCTCGACGGCGCGGTCGCCCGCCACGGATCGCCGCCGGGAGGACCGAGCGAGCTCGGGGGATTCCTCGACATCGTGGCCGACTTCAGCATCTACGCCGGCTTCGTGCTGGCCGTCGCGGTCCGGGTGCCGGACGCCCGGCTGGCCTGTGTCGCGCTGCTGGTCACGTACTACGTCTCCGGCACGGCGTTCCTGGCGCTCTCCTCGGTGTTGGAGCGGCTGGGTGGCGAGCAGCACCGCGACCAGCGGTCCCTGCGGTTCGTGGGCGGTCTCGCAGAAGGCAGCGAGACCGTGGTCGCCTACGTAGTGTTCACCCTGCTGCCGGCGTACGCCGAGCAGGTGGCGTACGCCTTCGCCGTGCTGGTCGCGATCACCGCGGTCCAGCGGGTGGTCGAGGGCGTCGTCGTCCTGCGTGCGGTGCGACCCGACCAGACAGGACCGCAATGAGGCGCAGTCGCCGGCTGGTGACCGCTGGAGTGCTGACTCTCGCCGGCGCCCTGGCCCTGGCCGGGTGCGGCGGCTCGGGAAGCGACTCCGCGAGGTCCGTCGACGCGAAGGACTGGTCCTCGGTGCTGGCCCAGGCCAAGGGCCAGACCGTGCACTGGTACCTCTACGGCGGCGACGACGTGCTGAACAGGTTCGTCACCGACGAGGTGACGCCACGGATGGCAAGGCTCGGGGTCACGCTCGACCCGGTGCGGGTCACCGACACCGGGGACGCCGTGAACAAGGTGCTCGGGGAGAAGCAGGCCGGTCGCACCAGCGGCGGTGCCGTCGACGCGATCTGGATCAACGGTGAGAACTTCGCCACCGGCGTCCAGGCCGATCTCTGGTACTGCGGGTGGGCCCGCGACCTGCCCCGCTCCCGCTACGTCGACTTCGACGCCGACGGGGTCACCACCGACTTCGGGGTACCGGTGAAGGGCTGCGAGTCGGTGTGGCAGCAGGCCAGCTCGGCGCTGGTCTACGACAGCGACGACCTCAGCACCTCCGACGTCGCCTCGGTCGACTCGCTGCTGGCCTGGGCCAAGGCGCACCCCGGTCGCTTCACCTACCCCGCTCCCCCGGACTTCACCGGCTCGATGGCGGTCCGCTCGCTGCTGTACGGCGAGCTCGGCGGCCCCGAGCAGCTCGCCGGCGGCTTCAGCGAGCAGAAGTACGACGCCGCGACGAAGGCCTTCTACCCGCTGCTCAACCGGATCGAGCCCACCCTGTGGCGCTCGGGCACGACCTACCCCAGCAGCCAGGACGCGGTCGAGAAGCTGTACGCCGATGGCGAGCTCAGCGCCTTCTTCTCCTACGGGCCCGGCTCGGTGGCGGCCCAGGTGCACAGGGGCACCTACCCGGAATCCACCAGGGAGGCGGTGCTCGCCGGCGGCAACATCTCCAACTACTCCAACATCGCGATCCCTAAGAACGCCGCTCACCGCGCGGGTGCTCTGGTGCTGGCCGACGTGCTCGAGGACCCCGCCGTCCAGCTCGCCCTCTACCGGGCCGAGGGGGCCTACCCCGGCATCGACGTCTCGAAGACCTCCGCGGCCAGCCGGCAGCGGTTCGAAGCGGTGCAGCGCAGCCCGTCGGTGCTGAGCCTGGGCCAGCTCACCGCCCACGCCCAGCCAGAACTGGCCAGCGCCTACCTGTCCCGGATCGAGAAGGACTGGCGCGCGAAGGTGCTGCAGCAGTAGTGCGAGGTGTGCCGCCCTGGCTCCGGGGGACTCTGCTGCTCGCACCGGCCCTGTCCGTGACCGGCGTCTTCTTCGTCGGCGGCTTCGCCCAGGCGGTGGCGCAGAGCCTGGGCCACCAGCCGCTGCTCGGCGCCACGCGGTGGTCGACCCAGGCCTACACCGACGCCTTCGCCGACCCCGCGGTGCGCGGCTCGGTGCTGCTGACCCTGCGGATCGGGGTGCTCTCCTCGCTCTTCGCCGCCGTGCTCGGGCTGCTCGCCGCCCTCTTCGTACGCCGGCTCGGGCGCGGCCGGGCCTGGTTCGAGCAGCTCTTCGCCTCGGTGCTCGCGGTGCCGCACCTGGTCGGGGCGCTGGCCATCGGGCTGCTGCTGGCGCCCTCGGGGCTGCTCTCGCGGGCGGCGTACGCCGGCGGGCTGGTCGACTCGAGCCGGGGTTTCCCGGCGCTCACCCAGGACGCGTTCGGCTGGGGGGTGATCGCGGAGTACACCTGGAAGGAGACCCCGTTCCTGGCCCTGGTGGCGCTGGTCGCCCTGCAGCGGACCGGACCGCTCGAGCGCGCCTCGCGCACGCTGGGCGCCGGCGTCCTCCAGCGGCTGCGGCACGTGACCCTGCCGCTGGTGGCGACCCCGCTCGCCTCGGCCTCGGTGCTGGTGCTGGCCTTCGCGATGGGCTCCTACGAGGTGCCGGTGCTGCTCGGTCGGCCGTTCCCGGCGCCGCTGCCGGTCGTGGCCTACCAGTCCTACACCGACACCGACCTGTCCGCGCGACCCGAGGCGATGGCGGTAGCGGTGCTGATCGCGGTGCTGACGACGGCCGTGGCCGCGGCGTACCTCTGGCTCGTGCGTCTCGCGGCCCGGTGGAGCGGCGCGTGAGGAGGCCGGCTGCGGGCCTGCTGCTGCTCGGCGTGCTGCTGCCCGTCGTACCGCTGCTGCTGTGGGCCTGGAACTCGTCGTGGCGCTACCCCGACCTGCTGCCCAGCGCACCGACCTCGCGCGGGCTCTCCCTGGTGCTCTCCGGGCAGGTCGTCACCGCCCTGGTCACCTCGGTGCTGGTGGGGGCGTGCGTGAGCATGCTGGCCTGCGCGATCGGCTTCCCCGCCGGGCGCCTGCTCGGGCTGACCCGGTTCCCCGGCCGCGGCGCGGTACGGTTCCTGCTGCTCGCGCCGGTGCTGGTGCCGGGACTGGCGGTGACGCTGGGACTGCAGGTGTTCTTCATCCGGTTCGGCCTGGCCGACGACGTGGCGGGCGTGGTGCTGGTGCAGCTGGTGCCGACCGTTCCGTACGCCGCGACCCTGCTGACCGCCGCCTTCGAGGACTACGACGTCGACCTCGAGCGCGCGGCCCGCACGCTGGGGGCCGCCCCCTGGCGGGTCCTGGTCTCGGTCACCCTGCCGACCCTGGCGCCGGCGGTGCTGCTGACCGCGTTGCTGACGTTCCTGATCTCCTGGAGCGAGTACATCCTGACCCTGCTCATCGGTGGCGGTCAGGTGCAGACGCTGCCGCTGCTGCTGTTCGCCGCGATCGGCTCCTCCGACCGGACCGCCGCGGCGGCACTGGGTCTGCTGGTCGCCGTGCCGCCGGTGCTCCTGGTGGTGCTGGCCCGCCGGGTGCTACGACGTACACCGGCCGCGCTCGGGTTGGCCCGCACATGAGCGCGGACCTGAAGTCCGTGCGGATCGAGCGCCTGCGCAAGACCTACGGCACCCTCGTCGCGGTCGACGACCTCAGCCTCGACCTGGTGCCGGGCTCGTTCACGGTGCTGCTCGGGCCCTCCGGGTGCGGCAAGAGCACGACCTTGGAGATGCTGGCCGGACTGACCGAGCCGGACGCCGGGCGGGTGCGCGTCGCCGGACGCGACCTGACCCGGGTGCCGGCCGAGCGGCGCCCCGTCTCGTTGGTCTTCCAGAAGCCGCTGCTGCTGCCGCACCTGAGCGTGGCCGACAACGTCGGCTTCGGGCTGCGGATGCGTGGCCTACGGCGCGCCGAGCGCGATGCGGCGGTCACCGAGGCGCTCACCGGGGTGCATCTCGACGGGCTCGGGGACCGGCGGGTGGCGGAGCTCTCCGGAGGCCAGGAGCAGCGGGTCGCGCTGGCGCGGGCGCTCGTGCTGCGACCCGACGTGCTCCTGCTCGACGAGCCCTTCTCCCAGCTCGATGCCCCGCTGCGCGCCCGGATGCGGACCCTGGTGCGCGAGCTGCACGACCGGAGGGCGACGACCAGCCTGTTCGTCACCCACGATCTCGATGAGGCGTTGGCCCTGGCCGACCGGATCCTGCTGATGGACCGGGGACGGATCGAGGCCGACGGCACGCCCGAGGAGCTGTTCGCGAGCCCCCCGACGCTGTCCGCCGCCCGCTTCCTCGGGGTCACCAACGAGATCGTCGGGGAGGTCACGGACGGGGTGTTCCGCGCCGGTGCGATCCGACTGCCCACCGACGCGGCGACCGGGCCGGGGGTGCTCGTCGTCCGCCCGGAGCTGGTGCTGGTCGATCCGTCGTCGCCACCGCGGCTGCGGGTCCGGGTCGAGCTGGTCCGGTTCGCCGGCACCCACGTCGAGGTCACCGCACGCACCTCGGACGACCAGCGGCTGGTGCTGCACGCCGCGGTCGGGTCCGACGTACGCCCGGGTACGGAGCTGCAGGTCGGCTGCGCACCGGGCGACTACCAGGTCTTCGAAGACCCGTCGTGAGCCGGCGCTCCGCAATACGGCTGGTCGCCATCGGCGCCCTGGTCGTGGCGCTGGTCCTGGTCGGCCTCCTGATCGGGCTGCCCTCTCCGGACGAGCTGCGCACCTTCGCCGACGAGCTGGGCCCGCTCGCCGCTCCCGGCTTCGTGCTCCTCTACGCAGCCGCCTGCCTGTTCCCGTTGCCCGTCTCCGTGCTCACGGTCGCCTACGGAGCGCTGTTCGGTCTGGTCGAGGGCACCGCGCTGGCGGTGCTGGGGGCCACGCTCGGCTCGACCGGGGCGTTCGCGCTGGCGCGCGGGCTGGGCCGCGGCTTCGTGGAACGGTTCGCCTCGACCCGGGTGGCCGCCCTCGACCGGCGGATCGAGCGCAACGCCTTCAGGACCGTCTTCGTCGCGAGGTTGGTGCCCGTGCTGCCGTTCACCGCGCTCAGCTACACCTTCGGGCTCAGCGCGGTGCCCCTGCGCACGCACCTGACGGCGACCCTGCTCGCGATCGTGCCGGGCACCGCGATGTACGTCGCCGTGGGCTCCTACGGTCTGCGGCCGGTGTCCTGGCCGTTCTTCGTGGCGGTGCTGGCCGTGGTGGCGCTCGCGGTCGCGACCGACCAGCGCCGACGACGGGTCCGGCGGCGACTCAGCCCCGCCGGCCCAGGACCGTGCGCCGGACCGCGAGAAGGCCCCTGACCCCCCGGCGTACGACGGGGCGCTCGAGGTCCGCTCGCAACCCGGCGAGGGCGGCGTTCCAGACCCCGTCGCCCCAGGTCGGGTAGGCGTGCACCGTGCCGGCCAGGGAGCGGAACGACAGCTTCTCCCGGGCCGCCAGGGTGAGCTCGGCCAGCGTCTCCCCCGCTCGCGGACCGACCAGCGAGGCCCCGGCGACCTTCCCGCGCCGGTCGAGCAGCAGCGTGGTGTGGCCGGTCGTGTCGTCCTCCGTGACGGCCCGGTCGACCTCGTCGTGGCCCAGGGTCCGCACGGTCAGCCCGAGCCGCTGCGCGTCGGCTACGGCCGGGCCGAACGCGGCAACCTCCGGTCGGGTGTAGGTCACGCGCGGGATCACCGTGGTCTCGGCCCTTCTGTGCAGCCCGAGCACGGCATTGAGGGCGACGGTGCTGCCGTGCAGACCGGCGACGTGGGTGAAGCGTGGGTGGTCGGTGACGTCGCCGGCGGCCCAGATCCTCGGGTTGGAGGTGCGCAGTCGCGCGTCGACCCCGACGCCGTCGCGCGCGGTGGTGCGCACCCCGGCGAGGCCCAGCCCGAGCCCGTCGAGGACGGGCTCTCGCCCGGCCGCCACCAGCACCGCGTCGCCCCGGAGCAGGCTGCCGTCCCTCAGGCGCAGCGTCGTGGCCTCGGCCCGGTCCACGCCCACCCCGGTGCGTACGTCGACCCCGTCCGCGACCAGCGCGGCGGTGACCGCTCGCGAGGCGGCCTCCTCCTCGGTGGACAGCAGCCGGTCGGACTGCTCGACGATGCTCACCGTGACCCCGAGCCGGGCGAACGCCTGACCGAGCTCGCAGCCGATGCTGCCACCGCCGAGCACCAGCAGCCGGTCGGGCAGCCCGGTCATCGTCCACAGGGTGTCCGAGGTCAGCACCGTCCCGGGGTCGAGACCGGGGACGGGCGGGACGACCGGACGCGATCCGGTGGCGATGACCGCGTTGACGAAGTCGATCGCGCCCCCGTCGCGACCGTCGTCCACGACGATCGTCCTCGGTCCGGTGAAGCGCGCCGTACCGTGCACGACGCTGAGTCCCGCCGCGCGCAGCGTCTCCGGCGAGTCGTCCGACTCGATCTCGGCGATGGCCGCCTGCACGCTGGCCCAGACCGCGGCCGGGTCGGGGACGGCGCTCACCCCGGGCACGCCCGCGCGGGGTGAGCCCCGGCGTACGGCGGCGACCTCGTGGGCGATCGAGAGCAGTGTCTTGCTCGGCACGCAGCCGGTCCACAGGCAGTCGCCACCGGTGCGGTCCCGCTCGATGAGGAGCACGTCGGCGCCGGTGCCGGCCGCGGTCCTCGCCGCCACGATCCCGGCCGTGCCACCGCCGACCACGACCAGGTCCCAGGGACGGCTCCCGGGGCCGCGGGTCACCGCACCGTCCCGACCGCGAGCCGCACGTGCCCGCTGCGATGGGTCTCGAAGGTCACCCCGCTCAGCTGCTCGGTCACCAGCCGCCAGACCTCGCGGTCGGGGTGCACCCCGCCGGTGAGGAAGGCCAGGCGGGCCAGCGGGACGAAGACCCGACCGAACCCTCGTGGGGGCGCCGAGTCGACCACCGCCACCCGGGCCCCCGGCCGGAGCCGGGTCAGTGCCTGGGCCCAGGTGTCGTGCCAGCCCGGGATGATCGAGAGCGAGTAGGTGGCGATCATGGCGTCGAAGGTCCACGGCGCCGATCACCGCGGCCATCGCCGCGGCGTCCGCCTGCAGCAGCGTGACCTCGGGCCAGCCCCCGGACCGGGCGCGGGCCTGGTCCAGCATGTCGCGGCTGGCGTCGATCCCGACGACCTGTCCGGTGGGTCCGACCGAGTCACGCAGCAGGGGCAGGTTCAGCCCGGTTCCGCAGCCGACGTCCAGCACGGAGTCACCCGGGCGCAGCCGGAGCAGCGGGACCGCCCGCTCGCGACCGATCCGGTAGACCGGACGTTCGCCGGACAGCACGTCGTAGAACCGCGCACCGAGGGTGTAGCGGCGTGGCCACTTCACCTCTGGCGCCGGACCGGGGTCAGCGGCAGCAGCCGGCGCAGCTCCACGTTCTCCCCCGGGTCGAGCACACCGTGCTGCACGCAGGCCGGCACCAGCTCGCCCGTCTCCGGGTGCGCCATCGCGTAGGAGCAGGCCTGCAACCGCTCCTGCGCCGCAGCCACCTCCGGCTCGGCGCTGGTCTCCCCGGCCTGCAGGCCCGCCCAGGCCGGGCCGACCACGTCGGCGTCGATGAAGGAGTGCATCACGAAGGTCACCGGTCGTACGCCGTGGCGCAGCAGCTGCATCGCGCCGACCTCGCGCAGCATCCGCGCGGTCCAGGCCGGGAAGGCAGCCACCAACGCGGGGTGCGCCAGCAGCACCCGGACGATCTTGACCACGAAGCTCGCCGATCCGCCCGTCTTCTGCACTCCGCCCAGGTGCTCGAGGAACGCGTCGCGCAGGGCCAGGTCGCGCGGATCGGTGTCGTCGAGCAAGCGGCTGGTAGTGCGCACCGACGTAGAAGCCGTACGTCGTGCGGTTGCAGCGCTCGTCGCCGTGCTGCAGCGCCCGGAACGGCAGCCGGTGCCCGACACCGCGCTCGACCTGCTCCCAGACCCGGTCCCCGTTCGGGGCCTCGCTGGCCTCGGGCCAGCGCCGCTCGTCACCGACGAAGGCCGCCGGCTGGAAGGAGAACATCCCGAACCCCGCCGTACGGCAGGACCGCAGCACGTCCGGGATCTGCTCGACGTTGCGCTCGGTCACCGTCATGTTGTGGGCCAGGAACGAGCGAACCCCGTGCTCGCGGCGCAGGTCGGCGAACATCGCGGTGAACCGGTGCCGGTAGGGGTTGAGCGAGGCCTCGTCCTGCGGGACGCTCGATGCCGCGCGCGGCCGTACATCAGCATGTCGAAGTGCGCGGCGAAGGAGAGCTTGTCGAAGCGACGCCTGCCGCGCTCGTCGAGAGCGATCGCACGCAGGTAGTCGGCGTCGAAGTCGCCGTGCGTCATACTCATCGGCTCCCGGCCGGCCTCGCGCATCGCCTGCAGTGTCGCGGCATGGTCCTCGGCGGGGAGCAGACTGACCTCACCACCGATCAGCTGGGCGTGGGCGCGGGGGCCACGCAGACGCCGCAGCAGCGACATCTGCTCGCGCACCCTCGCCACCGTGTGCGGGCCGTCGATCCGCACCCGGTTCGCGTCCCGGGAGTGGTAGCAGGGCCTGCAGGCGAGGTTGCAGCGCGGGAACACCCCGTGCGTGCCCTCGCAGCCCACCGCGTTGCGTCCCAGCAGCTGGGCGTCGGTCCGTGCGGATGCCGGCAGCGCTGCCCAACGCCGTCGCAGCGCCGCCTCGGTCTCGGGGTGGACCGGGCGGGTGTCGTGCACCCACGCCGCGGCCCGGCGAACGACGTGCCGCGGAGAGATCACCGGCTCAGCCTAGGTGGGGGCACCTGATGCCGGGCGGGCCTGCTCGTCCGCCCGCGCCACGCGGTCGAGGAGACCGGTGAGCTGCCGCAGCTCGTCGACGCTCAGCGTCTCGAGGGCCGGCGGCGGCCGGAGCAGGATCGCGTCGACGCTGGCCACGGCGTCATGACCCGCGGCGGTGAGGGTGACCAGCTTGCGACGTCGGTCATCGGGGTGCGGGGCGCGCTCGACCAGACCGTGGGACTCGAGCTTGTCCACGACGAGCGTCGCGTACGGCGCGTCGAAGCGGTGGGCCGCGGCGATCTCGGACAGGGTCGACGGCCCGTCCCGGAGCTGGAGGAGGACCTTCCCTCGTCCGGCGCCGAGCCGGAACCCCAGCGCCTCGGCGAGCTCGGCGTGCCGGTTGTGCGCGTCGACGAGCTGCCGCATCAGCGCCCAGGCCTGCGTGACCGGGTCGTTCACCAGGGCACCGTCCGGCCCAGGTAGTCGACGTAGTGCAGGCCCGGCCGGCCCTGCAGCGCCGTCGAGCGTCCTGACCACGCCGGGGATGCTCTCCTCGATGCCCAGCCGGGCGTCGGCGCCGCCCATCTCGGTGCGCACCCAGCCGGGGGCCATCAGGACCAGGGCTCGGGCGTCGCTCGCGGTGCCGGGCCGCGTAGCTGCGCATGAAGGTGTTCAGCGCGGCCTTGCTGCCGCGGTACACCTCGTGGCCGCCGCGCTCGTTGTTGGCGACGCTGCCCTGGCCCGAGGACATCACCCCGATCGTGCCGGTCGGGGTGACCAGGTCCTGGAGGGCCTCGACGACCCGCAGCGGGGACAGGGCGTTGGTGACCATCACCCGGGTGAACTCCTCGGTCGAGGTCTCGGCCACCGTCCCCTCGGGGGAGTTGGTGACGCCGGCGTTGACGAACAGCAGGTCGAAGGTCTCGTCGGCCAGACGCTCGTGCAGCGCGGCGATCTGGTCCGGCTCGGTGATGTCGACCTGCTCGACCTCGACCGCGTCGGGACGGCGGTCGGCCAGGTCGTGCAGTGCCGTGCGGGCGTCGCTGCGCACGGTCGCCGTGACCTGCCAGCCGCCGCTCGCCCACTCCTCGGCCAGTGCGAGCCCGAGGCCGCGGGACGCGCCGATCAGCAGGACGCGACCGGGCGGCCTGTTCTGTGCAGGAGTCGGATCGACTTTAGTTGTAGTCATAACAACCTTTGTATCAGATGTCATTACCTCAACGATGCTGCCCACGACAAACCCGCACTTCCCACGACGTGCTCGTCGTGGGAAGTGCGGGTTCGGCGGCATACCGTGGTGAACCTGGGGCCGCGGGCGGGACTCAGTCGACGAGGAGGGGCACCAGCATCTCGGCGGAGGTCAGGGAGCCGTGCATGCCGACCAGCCTGGCCTCGTAGGGGAAGTCCTTCGAGCTGAGCAGCGCGGTGTCGCCGGTGGCGGCGGCGACGACGTCGCCGAAGCGGGGGGCGACCCGCTCCTCGACCCTGCCCCACCAGCCACGCGCGATCGCCTCCGCGCGGGTCAGCACCGTCGCGCGGTCGCCGAGCACCTCGCGCCAGGTCGCGGCGACGTCGTCGAGGGCGCCGTCCTCGACGTACAGGTGGCGGAAGCGGGCTTCCCCACCCAGCAGGCGTACGCCGTCGCGCAGCCCCGGCGTGGCGTCGACGTCGATCCGGGCGTCGGGTCCGGAGTCGACCATCCCGTGGTCGGCGCACACCAGCAGCCGGGTCGCCGGCGGCAGCGCCTCGCGCAGCTGCTCGACCTGGGCGTCGATGGTGATCAGCTGCTGGCGCCAGGCGCTCGAGTCGACGCCGAAGCGGTGCCCGGTCCAGTCCAGGTCGGACTCGTAGACGTAGGTCACCGAGGGTGCGTACGCCGACGCCGCCACCGCCGCCGCGACCCGTTCGCCGACGTGGTCGCCCGGCACGTACTCCGCCCCCCGCTGGCCCGAGCGGGTCAGCCCGGAGTCCTTGAACTCCCGCTTCGAGACCACCGTGGTCACCACGCCGGCCCGGGAGAGCCGGTCGAAGGCCGTCTCCCGTGGCTGCCACTGCTCGGGATCGACCTTCTCGGTGTCCCAGAACAGCGCGTTGAGCAGGTCGTCGGTGTCCGGAACCCGCGAGGTGAAGCCGACGATCCCGTGCCCGCCCGGGGGCAGGGAGGTGGTCAGCGAGGTCAGCGACGTGGCGGTCGTCGACGGAACCCCCGTGGTGCCCATCCCCTGCTCACCCTGCGCGGCCAGCAGCGCGTGCAGGTACGGCGCGTGGTCGCGGTGGGCGCCCAGCAGCTCGCCGCCCATCCCGTCGACCAGCATCACGACGTACGACGGCGCCGGCGGCAGCTCCAGCGACACCGGGTCGAAGCCCGTCAGCTCTCGACCGACGCCGATCGCGGCGGCGACCGCGGGGAGCACGTCGGCCAGGGTGCGTCCGCCGTAGGCGGGCTCGAGCCACCCTCCGCCCGCTCCGGTCACCGGCTCTGCGTGTGGGCCGAGAGCACCTCGGCGAAGGCCAGCAGCTCGTCGACCGCCTGCTGGCCGTCGGCGGCCGAGGAGACCCGGATCGAGAAGTCGTCGGAGCCGATCACACCCGTGTAGCCGTGGTCGGCGTCGCAGTTGGAGTCCTGGCACAGCGCGGGCTCCAGGTCGAGCCGCCCGACGCCGCCCCAGCCGACAGTCAGCACGGCCTCGGCGGGAAGGGGCAGCTGGCTCTCGTGGTCGGCCGGGTTGGCCACCATCCGGCTGACCACCACGGAGACGACGGAGCTCAGCCCGACCGCCTCGGTCGAGGTGGAGGTGTAGGGCTGCGGCAGCAGGTCGTCGGGCGGGTGCTCGTCGGTGTGCGCGACGAGCAGCCGGGTCGGGGTCAGGACCGCCACCGTGATGTGTCGGCGTACCTCGTCGAGGTCGATGGTCGGCTCGTGGTGCACGAGGAAGGACAGCACCGGCTCCCCGGCGGCCGCGGCCCGGACGCCCTCGGCCACCACGAGCGGGTAGTAGCCGGTCTGGTCGATCGCAGCGACCAGGTCGGGGGTGCGGTCGCTGACGGTCTCGCTCTGCATGGACGCCAGTCTGTCACGCGTCGCGGCGTACCTCACCCCGGAAGGGAGTCCCCCGGGTGCACGCTGAGCCGGCGCACGAACCAGTCCGAGCGGACGTCGCTGACCGGAGCCACGGTGCCCTCGACGCTGAGCACGTCGACGCCGTCGGGCCCGGCGTGGGCAAGACCCAGGGTGAGGGTGCGCAGCTGGGGCAGGTCGTGCTTGAGCTGGGCGACCCGGCGCAGCGTCTCCTCCAGCGCGGGCACGTCGGCCGGGATCGCGCCGCGGAAGCCGAACAGCAGCGGGGCGGCCCGGATCTCACGGACCATCTCCGCGGCCTCGAGCCGGGTGATCGGCGGGATCCGGTAGGAGCGGTCGCCGACCAGGTCCGAGAGCGGACCGGCGATGGTGAAGGTCACCGTCGGGCCGAAGAACGGGTCCTCGATCGCCTCGATCTCCACCGGGACACCGGGACTGGCCACCCGCTGCACCACGAACTGCGCCTCCTCGGGCCCGCCGATCAGGGCGACCAACGAGTCCCAGGCGTCCCTCATCTGCTCCTCGGAGTCGATGTTGCGCCAGACGTGCGCCAGGTCGACGCGGCTGCGCAGGTGCTCGGCGGTCGCCTTGAGCACGACGTCCCAGTCGTCGGTCCAACCGAGCTGCTGGCCGGCCGCGATCGCCTCCTCGAGGCTGGTCACCGGCAGCCGGTCCCAGACCTGCACGCCGTACAGGTCGAGCAGCGCGTCGAGCTCGGCGTGGGTGAGCGAGCGGCCGTCCGGGGAGCGCATCAGCAGCTCGTTGAGCATCCGACGGGCGCCGGACACGTCGGCCGCCTCGACCGGCTCCCCGCCACCGTCGGGCTTGGCCAGCCAGGTGGTGTACTCCACGACCTTGGCCACCGCCCGGACCGCGGACTCGACCGCCGGGTACGACGGCACCGAGCCCCGCCCGGCCACGTTGCCGGCCACGTCGGGCACCCGGAGCAGCTCCGGGACGCCCTCGGCGCCGAGGAAGGTCGAGACCAGGGGCTTGTCGGACTGCTCCCCCACGCTGGCCAGCACCTGGGCGACGGCGTCACCGGAGGTGTTCAGCGGGGGGATGTAGATCGCGACCACCGCATCGACCTCGTCGTCGTCGATCGCGGCGTCGAGCGCGTCCTCGAAGTCGGCCGCCGTCGCCTCGGCGCCCAGCAGCACCGACTTGACCACGGCGAGGCCGTTGCCCGCCGCCGCGTCCGCGGCGAGCAGGGCGATCGCGTCGGAGTTGCCGACGAGCGCGACCCGATGACCCCGAGGCAGCGGCTGGTGCGCCAGCAGCTGGCCGACGTCGAACATCTCCTCCAGGGTGTCGACCTGCACCACCCCGGCCTGCTTGAACATCGCGTCGACGGCGGCGTCGGGGGCGCCGAAGGGCCGGACGGCGTGCCCGACCGGCACGCCCTGCGTCGTCCGACCGGAGCGGACGGCGACGATCGGCTTGTGCCGCGAGACCCGTCGCGCGATCCGGGAGAACTTGCGCGGGTTGCCGATCGACTCCAGGTAGAGCAGCACCACCTCGGTGGCCTCGTCCTCCTCCCAGTACTGCAGCAGGTCGTTGCCGGAGACGTCGGCCCGGTTGCCCGCGCTGACGAAGGTGGACAGTCCCAGGCCCCGGTTGGACGCCTTCTCCAGGATCGCGGTGCCCAGGGCGCCGGACTGGCAGAAGAAGCCGACGCGCCCACGTCCGGGCATGTCCGGCGCCAGCGAGGCGTTGAGCCCGACCTCCGGGTCGGTGTTGACGATGCCCAGGCAGTTCGGTCCCACCAGCCGCAGGCCGTAGCTGCGGGCCAGGCCGAGCAGCTTGCGCTGACGCTCGCGGCCCTCCTCACCGCTCTCGGCGAAGCCGGAGGAGATCACCACCAGCCCGTGCACGCCCTTGGCCGCGCAGTCGAGCACGACGTCGGTCACGGCGTCGGCCGGGACCGCGACGACCGCAACGTCGACGGCACCGGGGATGTCGCCCACCGTCGGGTACGTCGGCAGCCCGGAGACGGAGTCCGAGGACGGGTTGACCGCATAGATGCGTCCGGTGAAGTCACCCAGCACGAGGTGGCGGACCAGCGCCTGGCCGATGGTGTCCTGACGCCGGGAGGCGCCGATCACGGCGACGCTGCGGGCCTCGAAGAACGACCGGATCGAGGCCGCCTCCGCGCGGTGCTCACGATCGGCCATCACCCCGATCGCGGTGTCGGTCGGGTCGATCGGGAACTCGAGGTGCATGACGCCCTCGTCGTAGGCCCCGGCGACCTTGTAGCCGGCGTCGCGGAAGACCTGGATCATCTTGTTGTTCTCGGGCAGGATCTCGGCGACGAACTTGTCCACGCCCCGTTCCCGGCCGGCCTGGGCCAGGTGCTCGAGCAGCAGCTGGGCGATCCCGCGGCCCTGGTGCTCGTCCTCGACCAGGAAGGCGACCTCCGCCTCGCCCTTCTCGATGACGTCGTAGCGCCCGATCGCGATCATCTGCTCCGCGACGGTCATCACCAGCGCCACCCGCTCGCGGTGGTCGACCGTGGTGAACCGCGTGAGGTCCTTCTCCGAGAGCCGCGGCATCGGGGCGAAGAAGCGCAGGTACTTCGACTTCTCCGAGACCCGGGAGTAGAACTCGCGCAGCAGGTCCCGGTCGTCGGGGCGCACCGGGCGCAGGTGCGCGGTGTGCCCGTCCCGGAGCAGGACGTCGGCCTCCCAGTGCCCGGGATAGTCCGCGAAGCCGGGTTCGGTGCCGGGTTCGGTCGTGGGAGCGCTCACCCCGACGAATCTACCGCTGTCACGTTGCCGCGAGGTTGACCCGGCGTGGCCGGTGGGGAACGGTCGCCGGCAACGGGCAGGATGGCGTCATGGCACGCCGTACGCCGCCCCCGCCGCCGGAGGACTTCGAGGAGAACATCGTCGACATCGACGTCGGCGAGGAGATGCGCACCAGCTTCCTCGAGTACGCCTACTCCGTCATCTACTCCCGCGCCCTGCCCGACGCCCGCGACGGGCTGAAGCCGGTGCAGCGCCGGATCCTCTACACGATGCAGGAGATGGGGGTCCGCCCCGACCGGGGCCACGTCAAGAGCGCCCGCGTCGTCGGTGAGGTGATGGGCCGCCTGCACCCGCACGGCGACTCGGCCATCTACGACGCCCTGGTCCGGATGGCCCAGCCCTGGTCGATGCGGCTGCCCTTCGTCGACGGCCACGGAAACTTCGGCTCGCTCGACGACCCACCGGCCGCGATGCGCTACACCGAGTGCCGGATGGCGCCGGCCGCGGTGGCGATGACCGCCGACATCGGCGAGGAGACGGTCGACTTCAAGGCCAACTACGACGGGCGCGAGACCGAGCCCGTCGTGCTGCCGTCGGCGATACCGAACCTCCTGGTCAACGGCACGACCGGGATCGCGGTCGGGATGGCCACCAACATGGCCCCGCACAACCTGGTCGAGGTGATCCAGGCGCTGCGCCACCTGATCCGTGAGCCGGAGGCCGACCTCGAGGCCCTGATGCGCTTCATCCCCGGTCCGGACCTGCCCACCGGCGCCAAGGTCGTCGGGCTGGAGGGCATCCGCGACGCCTACGAGACCGGTCGCGGCTCCTTCCGGATGCGGGCCACGGCCCGGGTCGAGTCGGTCACCCCGCGACGCAAGGGGATCGTCGTCACCGAGCTGCCCTACGGCGTGGGGGTCGAGCGGGTGGTCGAGGCGATCAAGAAGCTGGTCCAGGCCAAGAAGCTGCAGGGGGTCAGCGACGTCCTCGACCTGACCGACGGTGAGAAGGGCCTGCAGCTGGTGATCGAGGTGAAGAACGGCTTCGTCCCCGAGGCGCTGCTCGAGCAGCTCTACAAGGCGACCCCGCTGGAGGAGTCCTTCGGGATCAACAACGTCGCCCTGGTCGAGGGCCAGCCGCGCACGCTCGGGCTCAAGGAGATGCTCGAGGTCTTCCTCGGCCACCGCTTCGACGTCGTACGCCGCCGCTCGGCGTACCGCCGGGCCAAGGCCGCCGACGAGCTGCACCTGGTCGAGGGCCTGCTGCTGGCGATCCTCGACATCGACGAGGTGATCGCGCTGATCCGCTCCAGCGACAACGCCGCCGAGGCCCGCGAGCGGCTGATCGTGGTCTTCGACCTCAGCGAGCTCCAGGCCAACTACATCCTGGACATGGCGCTGCGCCGGCTGACGAAGTTCTCCCGGCTCGAGCTGGACACGCGCAAGGACGAGCTCGAGCGGACCATCGCGGAGCTGGACGAGATCCTCGGCGACGAGCAGCGGCTGCGCCAGGTGGTCTCCGACGAGCTCGACGAGGTGGCCAAGACCTACGGCACCCCGCGCCGCACCGTGCTGCTCGAGGCCTCGGGCGCCACCGCCACGGCGGCGGTGCCGCTCGAGGTGGCCGACGACCCGTGCTTCGTGCACCTCTCCTCCACCGGGCTGCTGGCCCGCAGCAGCGGGGACGCGACTCCCGGCGAGGGCGGCGACCGCGCCAACCACGACGTGATCGTCTCGACCGTGCGCGCCACCGCGCGCGGCGAGGTCGGCGTCCTCACCAGCCGGCGGCCGGCTGGTCAAGCTCGGCGTGCTCGAGCTGCCGACCCTGCCCAGCACGGCCAACCACCCCAACCTCCAGGGCGGTGCGCCGGCGGGGGTGTTCCTCGACCTCGGCGTCCGGGGAGCGGATCATCGCCCTGACGACGTACGACCGAGGACTCCCCCGGCCTCGCGCTGGGCACCCGGCAGGGCGTCGTCAAGCGGGTCCGGCCCGAGCGGCTCGAACCGCGACGACTGGGAGGTGATCACCCTGGCCGACGGCGACGAGGTGGTCGGCGGCGCTCGAGCTGGCGACGGGCAGCGAGGAGCTGTGCTTCGTCACCGGCCAGGCCCAGCTGCTGCACTTCTCCGCCGACGGCGTGCGTCCGCAGGGCCGGCGCGGGCTCCGGCATGGCCGGGATCAAGCTCGGGGCCGGCGACGACCGAAGGAGAGGTGGTCTGGTTCGGCGCACTCGACCCGGGCGCGTCGGTGCTGGTGACCGCGTCGGGCTCGTCGACCGCGCTGCCGGGCACGGACGCGGGTGCGGTCAAGGTGACGCCGTTCGCCGAGTACCCCGCCAAGGGCCGGGCCACCGGCGGCGTGCGCTGCCACCGGTTCCTCAAGGGCGAGGACGTCCTGGTGTTCGCCTGGGCCGGCGCCGCGCCGGCGCGGGCGGCCGCGGCCAGCGGCGCACCGGTCGACCTGCCCGAGGCCGACGGGCGTCGCGACGGGTCCGGCGTCCCGGCCAGCCAGCCGATCGCGGCCTGCGCGGCCCGGTCCGGTTCGCCGGATGACGCCGGCGGATCCGGGTCCGCGTGCGAGGCTAGGCGCCATGCACAGACCCCACTCGAGCGCTGCCGTGCCTCGCGCTGGCCGCCATCGCTCGCGCTGCTGCCTCGCCCTGCTGGCCGCGTGCGGTGGGTCTGGCTCCGACGCGGGGTCCGGCAGGCGCCCGTCCGCGACCAAGCGGCTGGCACGGCCGAGAAGACCCTGGCCGGCGCCAAGGGGGTGACCATCTCGCTGAACACCGACCAAGCTGCCCAAGGGCGTCCAACGGGATCCTCGCGGCCAAGGGCGTCGGCACCGACGCCCCGGCCTTCAAGGGCACCATCTCCGCCGTGCTCAACGGTCTGAGCGGCGACGTGCCGGTGGTCGCGGTGGACAGCAAGGTCTACGTCCGGCTGTTCGGCGGCGCCCTACAAGCGCCGTCGACCCCGCCGACTTCGGCGCGCCCGACCCGGCGACCTTGTTCGGGCCCGACGGCGGCCTGCCCGGCGCTGCTCACGCAACGTCACCGCGGTCGAAGGCGGGCGACGACGTGCGCGACGGCAAGGAGGTGCTCTCCACGGTCACCGGCAAGATCGCGGGCTCAACGGTCAAGGCGATCTTCCCGGGCGCCGAGCACCACGACTTCGACGCGACCTTCACCCTCGACGACCAGGACCGGCTGGTGAAGGCCCGGTGAAGGGCCCGTTCTACAACGGCGCCGACAGACCTGACCTACACGATCGCGCTTCAGCAAGTACGGCACGACGAAGTCCATCACGGCGCCATGACCGCGGCTCCGGTGAGCAGGCACGTGACCGCGCCGCGGACCGCGCCGGCTGCTGCTGGGGCTGGCCGCGGTCGCCGTGGCCTTCGCCGCCGCCGACACCTACGTCGTGGTGCTCGCGCTGCCCGACATGATGATCACCGTCGGCCTCGGCGTCGACGAGCTGCAGCGCGCCGCGCCGATCGTGTCCGGCTTCCTGCTCGGCTACGTCGCCATGCTGCCGCTGATCGGCCGGATCGCCGACGTCCGCGGCCGGGTGCCGGTGCTGGTCGCCTCGCTGGTGGTGTTCGGCTTCGGCTCGCTGGTCACCGCGCTCGCCTTCGACCTGCCCAGCGATCGTGACCGGCCGGTTCCTGCAGGGCGTGGGCGGCGGCGGGCTGGTGCCCGGCCACCCTGGCCCTGGTCGCCGACCTCTACCCCGTCGAGCGCCGCGCCGTGCCGCTCGGCGTGGTCTCGGCGGTGCAGGAGGTCGGCTCGCGTCTCGGCCCGCTGTACGGCGCCGTGGTGCTCGCCGTCGCCGACTGGGAGGCGATCTTCTGGATCAACCTCGCCGCCGGCCCTGGTGCTCGCCGCGCGCCCTGCGCCCGGCGCGCGGCGGCCCGCGCCGCCGGGAGCCGCCGCGAGCCGCGGCTCCCCGACCTGCGCCGTCGCCTCGTCCTGCTCGGCGGTCTTCCTGGCCGCCCTGGTGCTGCTGCTCGCCGAGCCACGAGCGCCTGGTCACCGACGTCACCCTGGGCCTGCCCTTCGTGCCGGTCACCGGCGACAGCCGCTGGCTGACCCCGCTGGCGCTGGTCGCGGTGCTCGCCGCGCTGCTGCTGGTCGCGCGCAGCCTGACTCGCCCGGCGCCCGCTGGTCGACCTGCGCGACTGGGGCCGCAGCCTCGCCCAGGCCGACCCGCTCGGGGCCGGCGCTGCTGGCGTGGCGCTCGGCGGGGTGTCCTGGCCTTCGCCACCGCCGACCCCGCGGTGCAGGTGTTCTCGTCCCGTCGGGCCCTACCTGCTGGCGCTCTCGGCGCTCGCCTGCGGTCGCGCTCTGGTCCGGCACCTGCGCCGGGCCGGCACACCCGCTGGTGCCGCGCGGCGCGCTGCGAGCCACCCCGGCGTGGGCCAGCCTGGTGGTCAGCTTCTTCGTCGGCGCCGCCCTGATCGCCGCGCTGGTCGAGATCCCCGTCTACGCCCGGCTCACGACGTACAAGACCTCGCAGCTGCTGGCCGCGCTGGTCCTGCTGCGGCTGCTGGTGGCGGTGCCGGTCGGCGCGGTGGCCGGCGGCTACCTGGTCCGCCGCTTCCCCGCCGGCGCGGTGTGCGCCGGCGGGATGGCGTTCGCCGGCGATCGGCTTCGCCGTGATGTCGCAGCTTCGGCGCGACCTCGCTGGAGCACCCCCTCGTCACGGTGCCGCTGGTGCTGACCGGGCTCGGCTTCGGCCTGGCGCTGGCCCCGGTCAACGCGGCCCTGCTCGCGCACACCGACGCCGGCCGTGCACGGGGTGGCCAGCGCCCTGGCGTGGTCGCCCGGATGGTCGGGATGCTGGTCGGGATCTCCGCGCTGACCGACGATCGGCCTGCGGATCTTCTACGCCCGGATCCGGGCCGATCCCGACGACGAGCTGGCCGCCGCGCTGGCCCAGACCCAGGCGATCTTCGTCGGCGCGGCCGTGTGTGCGGTGCTCGCGGCCCTGCTCGCCCTGCTCCTGCTCGGCGTACGCCGGGATCCGCGGCAGGCCGCCCCCGACGAGGCAGCAGCTCCGATCGGCTATCTTCTGATCCGTGCGTGAGCAGCCGAGTTCGACGACCTGCTCCGGGCCAACCGCGACTTCGCCGACCACTTCGCCCTCGCGGGCTTCGACGGCGTCGCCAAGGCCGGCGTGGCCATCGTGACCTGCATGGACTCCCGGATCGCTCCGCTGGCGATGCTGGGCCTCGAGCCGGGGGACGCGAAGATCTTCCGCAACCCCGGCGGGCGGGTCACCCCGCAGGCCCTCGAGGCGCTGGTGCTGGCGTGCACCTGCTCGGCGTCGACCGGGTCCTGGTGGTCCCGCACACCCGCTGCGCGATGGCCTCCAAGTCGCAGGAGGAGATGCGGGCCGCGGTCGGCGAGTCGGCCGGCCAGGACGCCTCGTGGCAGACGCTTCGGGGTGGTCGACGACCAGCAGGCCGCCCTCGCCGACGACGTGCACAAGGTGCGCGCCCACCCGCTGATCCCCGACACGGTCGCGGTCGGCGGCTTCGTCTACGACGTCGACACCGGCCTGATCAGATCAGCGCGTCTGAGCCGGCCCCCAGCAGGTCGCGTGGGGCGTCGACGATTGTTGGACTGCGCGAACAGGACCACGTTCGCGCCCAGCACGATGCTCGGCAGCATCCAGCCCGACGATCCGGGCCTACGCACGGAGCGCTCACTCGACGCGCTGACGACGTAGCCGAGGTCTTCCCGACCGCCAGCCCACCGGGTGGAGAGCGCGCTCGTGGCGAGCCGTTCGCCCTTGGCCGACGACGAGTCCGCACGATGCCGCGAAGCAGAATAGCGGCACGAAGAAGAGTAGCGCGATCACGCCCAGGACCATCGCAATGATCGACAAGACGTTGCCCGAGCTCTGCGTGGTGGTCTGGGCGCTACTAGGCAGGCGGTGGCATCGACATGGCTGGCTCCCCTCCTCGGGCCGACCCGATCGAGTCGGCGCGGTCCAGCTCGCATCCGCTGGCCGATATCGGGTCGGGCGCTCAGCCGGCGCAAGCACCCTACGGGAGGGCCTCGCGGCCGGGCCGGGACTCGCTCAGAAGTCGAGGTCGTCGAGGCTGAGCCCGCCGCCGGCCCCGACGATGAACTCCTTGCGCGGAGCGACCTCGGAGCCCATCAGCAGCTCGAAGATCGCGTCCGGCGTCCTCGAGGTCGCTCATCGAGAGCCGCCGCAGCGTGCGTCGGCGCGGGTCCATCGTGGTCTCCGCCAGCTGGTGGGCGTCCATCTCACCGAGACCCTTGTAGCGCTGGACCGGGTCCTTCCAGCGCACGCCCTTCTTGCTCAGCTCGGCCAGCTTGCGCTGCAGCTCGGCGTCGGAGTAGGTGTAGACGTACTTGTCCATGCCCTTCTTCGGGTTGGACAGCTCGATGCGGTGCAGCGGCGGCACGGCGGTGAACACCCGGCCGTCCTCGACCAGCTCGGGCATCTGGCGGAAGAACAGCGTGGCCAGCAGGCAGCGGATGTGCGCGCCGTCGGAGTCGGCGTCGGCCATGAAGATGATCCGGCCGTAGCGCGCGCGCCTCGAGGTCGAAGGTGCGCCCCGAGCCGGCGCCGACCACCTGGATGATCGAGGAGCACTCGACGTTCTTGAGCACGTCGGCGATCGAGGCCTTCTGCACGTTGAGGATCTTGCCGCGGATCGGCAGCAGCGCCTGGAACTCGGAGTTGCGGGCCAGCTTGGCCGTGCCGAGCGCGGAGTCGCCCTCGACGATGAACAGCTCGCTGCGGTCGACGTCGTTGGAGCGGCAGTCGGCCAGCTTGGCCGGCAGGGCACTGGACTCGAGGGCGTTCTTGCGGCGCTGGGTGTCGCGCTGCTGGCGGGCGGCGATGCGGACCTTGGCCGCACCCGCGACCTTCTCCATCAGCGGCTTCGCCTGGCGCTTGTCGGCGGCCCTGGTGGAGGTCAGGAAGGCCTTCAGCTCGCTCGGCCACCACCTTGCGCACGACCGGCGCGCGCGGCCGGGGTGCCCAGCACCTCCTTGGTCTGGCCCTCGAACTGCGGCTCGGCCAGGCGGACGGTGACCACGGCGGTCATCCCCTCGAGGACGTCGTCCTTGATCACCTCGGCGTCGTTGACCTTGAGCACCTTGGCGGCCTTCATCGCGTCGTTGAAGGTGCGGGTCAGCGCGGCCTCGAAACCGGTGACGTGGGTGCCGCCCTTGGGGGTCGCGATCACGTTGACGAAGGAGCGCAGCTCGCTCTCGAAGCCGGTGCCCCAGCGCAGCGCCACGTCGACGCCCAGGTCGCGCTCGACGTCCTGCGGGGTCATGTGACCGGCCTCGTCGAGCATCGGGCACGGTCTCGGTGAAGCTCTCGGTGCCCTGCAGCCGCAGCACCTCGGTGACCGGCTCGTCGTGGGCCAGGTAGTCGCAGAACTCCGCGATCCCGCCGTCGTGGCGGAACTTCTCCTCGACCGGGGTGTCGCCGCGCAGGTCGCGGATCACCAGCTCGAGGCCGGGCACGATGAACGAGGTCTGCCGGACCCGGCCGACGAGGTCGTCGAAGTTGATCGTCGGCGTCCTTGGTGAAGATCTGCCGGTCGGGCCAGAACCGGACCCGGGTGCCGGTGACGCCCTTCTTCACCCGCGCCGCCCTTGTGCAGGCCCGAGGCCGGCTCGAACGCCGCGTGCGGGTCCGGCGCCGTCGAACACCCCGGGGGCGCCGCGCCGGAAGCTCATCGCCTGGGTGGCCGGCGAGCGGTCGACCTCGACGTCGAGACGGGCCGACAGCGCGTTGACCACCGACGAGCCGACGCCGTGCAGGCCGCCGGTGGCGACGTAGGAGCCGCCGCCGAACTTGCCGCCGGCGTGCAGCTTGGTGAAGACCACCTCGACGCCGGACAGCCCGGTCTTCGGCTCCTTGTCGACGGGGATGCCGCGGCCGTCGTCGCTGGACCTCGGCCGAGCCGTCGGCGTGCAGCGTCACGTCGACGTGGGTGCAGTGCCCGCCGAGGGCCTCGTCGACGGCGTTGTCGATGATCTCCCACAGGCAGTGGGTCAGGCCGCGGGTGTCGGTGGAGCCGATGTACATCCCGGGCGCTTGCGGACCGCCTCGAGCCCCTCCAGGACCAGGAGGTGCTGGGCGTTGTAGGTGTTGTCGATCTCGCACCTCCTGGGCTCGTCCGGGTTCGTCGGCGCCGGGTGGCTCCTCGGCGTCACCCAATCTACTCAAGCCCGACCGACGCCATCCGCGCGACACCCGGCTCCGAACCTCCAGCGTGTCGCACCCGCACTACCGCCCGGCGGACCCGGGCCGGTGCAGGATCGGCGTACCGCTCGACGTGGGCGGTTGTGCCGAAGCCCGACCCGGTTTGGACGATCCGGGTCAGACTGAGGAGCTCGCGTCGCGCGGCAGGACCGAAGAGGAGCGCGGCACGGACGCGGATTCACGCGTCGAATCCGTGAGACCCACCCGAACGTGTCGGAGGTCTCGTGATTGGATTGACGAAGTCGGTTCGAAGCACCCCGGATCCGGGAATGACCCCAGCACCCGAGACGTTGGGAACCATGACGGCAGCCGAAGGGAAGTGAAGTCCAGTGACCACAGCGATTGCGGCTCGGCTCCCCGCTCAGTGCGGTGGACCGATGCGACCGGTGCGGGGCCCAGGCGTACCTGCGTGTCCTCCTCCAGACGGGCGGCGAGCTGCTCTTCTGCGCGCACCACGCCCGCGAGCACGAGGACAAGCTCGAGCGAGGTGGCGAGCGAGTTCCACGACGAGACCGACAAGCTCGCCGACACCCCGGCGCAGGCGAACGAGCGAGGCCTGAGCGGCCCAGTCCCGCTCTTCAGACGAGCCCCGAGGCACTGGCCTCGGGGTCGTCGCGTCTGCGGGCCCTCGTTCTGACAGGCTGCGGGGGTGACCGGGACCGACGTGGTGGTGGGTCTGGTGATCGCCGTCGGCGTCGTCGGCGTCTCGTGCCCGGTGCTGCCGGGACCCGTGCTGGTGGTCGCCGCGGTCGTGGCCTGGGCCGCTCGAGGTGTCCACGACGACCGGTTGGGTCGTGTTCGCCGTCGCCGCCGTGCTGGTGCTCATCGGCACGGTGGTGAAGTACCTCGTGCCCGGGCGCCGGCTGCGCCGAGACGGCATCCCCAACCGCACGCTGCTCGTCGGCGGGGTGCTGGGCGTGGTCGGCTTCTTCGTCGTGCCCGTGGTCGGGCTGCCGATCGGCTTCGTGCTCGGCGATCTACCTCGCCGAGCGCGCGTCGGCTGCGGCACCCACGCGCTCGGCCTGGCCGGCCACCGGTGGCGCGCTCGCCAGGTCGGCGTGTCCATCCTGATCGAGCTGCTCGCCTGTCTCGCCGCGCGCCGTGACCTGGGTGGTCGGCGTCGTGGTGGTCTGAGCGGCATGGCGATCGTCCTGGCGCTGCTGGCCGCGCTGTCCTACGGCATCTCCGACTTCGTCGGCGGCGTGGTCTCGCGGCGACCGCGACGCGTGGCCCGTGGCCGTGATGGGCGCGGCCGGCTCGTCCGGGACTGCGCGCCGTGGCCGCGCTCGTCGTCGCCCGGGTCGACCGCAGCACCGGCGGACCTCGGCTGGGCGGTCCTGGCCGGGCTCGGCAGCGGGGTCGGGGGTCGGCTTCCTCTACCGGGGCTTCGCCGGCGGGCGGATCAGCGTCGTGGCGCCGGTCTCGGCCGTGGGTGCCGCACTGGTGCCGGTCGCGGTCGGGCGTGGTCGGCGGCGAGCGGCCCGGCCCGCTGACGTTGGTCGGGCCTGGTCGTCGCCGTGCCGGCGATCTGGCTGGTCTCCTCGACGCCGGGAGCGGACCACCGCCGGAGCCGCGGCGCCGGCGTCTCGTCGGGGCTGGCTCGACGGGGTGCTCGCCGGGCTGGGCTTCGGCTCGCTGTTCGCGCTGCTCGGGCCAGGTGCCGGACCGGGGCCGGGTTCTGGCCGACCGCGGTCGTGCAGCTGGTCTCGGTGCCGGTCCTGGTGCTGCTCGCCACGGCGCTGCGGACGACCGTGGCTCCCGCGAGTCCAGGGTGACCTGGTGGGCCGTGGCCGCGGGCCCGTTCAGTGCCGTGGCGCAACCTGCTGTTCCTGGTCTCCACCCAGCAGGGTCTGCTCACCGTCTCGAGCGTGCTGACCGTCGCTCTACCCCGCCTCGACCGTGCTGCTGGCGGTGGTCGTTCCTGCGCGAGAGCGTCGAGCGCCGCCAGGGCGCCGGGCTGCTGCTGTGCGCCGTGACCGTGGCCCTGGTCGTCGCCGGCTGAGCGGAGAGCCTCCGGGTCACAGGTGCGTGGCGAAGAAGTCCCGGGCGGCCGCGGCCGCCTCGGCGCGACGGATCCCGTAGGCGTCGCAGTGACCGCCGTCGAGCAGCACCAGCTGCTTGGGCTCGCGGGCCTCGGCGTAGGCGCGCAGCACCTCGTCGGCCGGGGTCACGGTGTCGCCGGCCAGGCAGACCATCATCAGCGGGGTCGGTGCGACCTGGGCGACGTAGCGGCCCGGCTCGTAGGTCGCGTACAGCTCGTGCGAACGCAGGGTCAGCTCGTTGCGCAGGTTCGCCAGGGTCTCGGGCGGGGCCGCGCGGAGCCAGGCCCGCAGGTCGTTGCCCAGGACCGTCGTGGTGGCGTCGTCGCCGTCATGGGCGAGGTCCTCCTCGGTCACCCCGGGCGCGTTGGGCACCATCATCGGTGGCTCGCCCCGCAACCGGGCCGAGCGGTCCGCGCCGAAGCGCTCGCGCAGCACCGCGAGCACGTCGGCACTCGCCCGGCGCGAGGCGTTCACCGACCCGCTGATCGTCGGGACCTGGGAGACCACGGCCCGCACCCGGGCGTCGGTGGCGGCCAGCACCAGGACGTGGCCACCGGAGTAGCTCGTGCCCCAGATCCCGAGGCGGCGAGGATCGACCCCGTCGAGCTCCCCGGCCAGAGTGATCACGTCGCGCGCGTCGGCGAGCTGGGCGTAGGGGTCGACCTCCTGGCGCGGCGTGCCGTCGCTCGCGCCGAGGCTGCGGTGGTCGTAGCAGACCACCGCGATCCCGGCCTCGACGATCGTCTCCGCGAACGCCGGAAGCGCCATCTCCTTCACCACGCCGAAGCCGTGGCTCATCACCACCACCGGGCACGGCGGGGCGTCCGGTGCGCGGTCGGGGCGCAGCACCCAGCCCCGCAGCACGGTGCCGTCGGACACGGTCAGCTCGAGGTCGTTGAGCATCGTCATGTCCTGAGCAAAGCAGAACGTCGCGGCACGAGTCGCTGATGTGCCGGCTCGATCTGCTCAGCACGGCCCGACTTCAACCACTCCAGGTCCTTCCTGGGAAGCTACTTCGCCAACGCCCCCGCTGATCGCGCAAGCACCTGGGAACGACTCAGTGAATCCTTCACGGAGGAGCACGCCAAGGACCCGGACAACCCCCTGACGTACCGCAAGTACGTGAGCTTCTACCGAGGCTATCGGTCCATCAAGATGGTGGGCTTCGGCGAGTCGGAGCAGAACCAGGGGTGGGTACGAGCCACGTTGGTCTACACCACCACCGACGGATCGACGACGAAGACCCAGCTCCAGAACGACTTGAAGTGTCCGTGGTGGACGAAGTACCCGCTGCTCTCGTGCTCGACAGACGACATGGAGCTCAACGCCTCGGACCACCTCGCCAAGAAGTACTGGACCGACGAGTGAGTCGAGTCCCCCAGAATCGCGTCACGTGTCCTGGCTCTCCCCTCCGGCGGCTCTCACGAACGATCTGCAGACCCCTAAGTCCTCGCCCACCTCGGGGTGCCACTGCACCGCGACGCAGAACCGGCTACCCGGACCGGGGAGCGGTGCGGCGATCGCCTCGACGATGCCGTCGTCGGACCACGCGACGGCGGTGAAGCCGGGGTGCTGGCGCACGGCCTGGTGGTGGTGGCACCGGACGTCGCGCTCGCCCTGGCCGATAAGGAAGTCGGCGCCCGGGTCGACCCGCAGGCGGATGCTGCCGAAGACGTCGCGCGCCCGGGCTGTGCCGGTCGTGGCCGACCAGGTCGGGCAGGTGCTGGTCGAGGACGCCACCGGCGCGCACCGCCATCACCTGCATCCCCCGGCACACCCCGAGGGTCGCCAGCCGGCGCTCCTCCGCGGCGTCGAGCAGGGCCACCTCCCAGGCGTCGCGGTCGGTGCGCGGCGTGCCGGTCGTCGGGCCCGCGGCGCCTCGCCGTACGCCGCCGGGTCGACGTCGGCGCCCCCGGTGACCAGCAGCCCGTCCAGCCGGGCGACGACCGCGCGCGCGGCACTCGGCGTACGGCGCGCTCGGCGGCAGCAGCACCGGCACCCCGCCCGCGGCCAGCACCATCTCGGCGTACGTGGTGGGCAGCAGGTCGGCGGGCTGGTCCCAGACGCCCCAGCGGGCCTGCTCCCGGTAGGTCGAGAGCCCGATCAGCGGCCGGTTCACCTCGTGAGCCTGCTCAGAGCGGCGTGACGTAGGCGCCGGAGATGCCGCCGTCGACCAGGAACGTCGAGGCGGTCATGAAGCTGGACTCGTCGGAGGCCAGGAACAGCACGGCGTTGGCCATCTCCTCCGGCTCGCCGAAGCGCCCCATCGGCACGTGCACGAGGCGGCGGGCGGCCCGTTCGGCGTCGGCGGCGAACAGCTCCTGGAGCAGCGGGGTGTTCACCGGACCGGGGCACAGCGCGTTGACCCGCACTCCCTGCCGGGCGAACTGCACCCCGAGCTCGCGGGTCATCGAGAGCACCCCGCCCTTGGACGCCGAGTAGGAGATCTGCGAGGTCGCCGCGCCCATCACCGCGACGAACGAGGCGGTGTTGATGATCGAGCCCCGTTTCCTGCTCCAGCATGTACGGCAGCGCCGCCTTGCAGCACAGGTAGACGCTGGTCAGGTTCGACCTCCTGCACCCGGCGCCAGGCCTCGAGGTCGGTGTCCAGGATCGAGTCGTCCTCCGGCGGGGAGATCCCGGCGTTGTTGAAGGCGATGTCGAGCGAGCCGTAGGTGTCCCTGGCCGTCGCGAACAGCGCGTCGACCTGCGTCCTTGCTGGTCACGTCGACGTGGACGTACGTCGTGCCGTCCAGCTCAGCGGCCAGCTCGTGCGCCGCCTCGCGTCGTCGACGTCCCCGATCACGACCTGGGCGCCCTCCTCGAGGAAGCGGCGCACCGTCGCCAGCCCGATCCCGGAGCAGCCCCCCGTGACCACTGCGACCTTGCCGTCCAGGCGTCCAGCCACTGTCCTCGTTCTCCTCACTCGTTGCTGATGAAGACGTTCTTCTCCTCGGTGAACGCGTGCGGGGCGTCCGGGCCCAGCTCGCGGCCGAGGCCGGACTGCTTGAAGCCGCCGAACGGTGTCCAGTAGCGCACGGCGGCGTGCGAGTTGACGCTCAGGTTGCCGGTCTGGACCCTGCGTGCGACCCGCAGGGCGCGACCCGACGTCACGGGTGTAGATCGACCCGGACAGGCCGTAGTCGGTGTCGTTGGCCAGCGCGACGGCGTGCTCCTCGTCGTCGAAGGGCAGCACCGCGACCACCGGGCCGAACACCTCCTCGCGCCAGATCGGCGCCTCGGTGTCGTCGGTGAGCACGACGGTCGGTGGCACCCAGAAGCCGGGCAGGTCGGGCACGCGGACCGGTGAAGGCGACCTCGGCGGCGTCGACGTAGTCCGCGACGGTGCGTCTGCTGCGCGCCGAGATCAGCGGGCCCATCTCGGAGTCGGCGTCCTCCCCCGGGTGGGTGACCCGCATGCCGCCCACCGCGGTCTCCAGACGGCCGAGGAACTCGTCGTACGCCGAGCGCTGGACCAGGATCCGAGAGCGCGCGCAGCAGTCCTGGCCGGCGTTGTCGAACACGGCGTACGGCGCGCTCGCCGCCGCCTTGGTCACGTCGGCGTCGGCGAACACGATGTTGGCGCTCTTGCCGCCGAGCTCCAGGGTGACCCGCTTGACCTGCTCGGCGCAGCCCGCCATCACCTGCTTGCCGACGCGCGGTGGAGCCGGTGAAGCAGACCTTGCGCACCAGGGGGTGGCTCACGAACCGGGCCCCGACGACCGGTCCCGCCCCGGCAGCACGGTGAGCACCCCCTCGGGAAGACCGGCCTCCCGGGCCAGCTCACCGAGCCGGACCGCGGTCAGCGGGGTGAGCTCCGCGGGCTTGAGCACGACGCAGTTCCCGCCGCCAGCGCCGGGGCGAGCCCCCAGGCAGCGATCGGCATCGGAAAGTTCCACGGCACGATGATCCCGACGACGCCGAGCGGCTCGCGGAAGGTGACGTCCATGCCCTCCCGGGCACCGGGATCTGGCGCCCGAACAGCCGCTCCGGCGTGGCGGAGTAGTAGTTCAGGCAGTCCCGGACGTTGCCGGCCTCCCAGCGGGCGTTGCCGAGCGTGTGCCCGGCGTTGCGCACCTCCAGCGCGGCGAGCTCTTCGACGTGGGCGTCGACCACGGCGGCGAAGGCCCGCAGCAGCCGGGCCCGCTCCCCTGGCGCCACGTCGCGCCAGGTGCTGAAGGCCGCGTGCGCACGCTCGATCGCGGCGTCGGTCTCGGCCTCGGAGGCCAACGGCACCTCGGCGAACGGCTCGGCCGTGCCGGGTCAAGCACGGTGAACGCGCTCACGACCGACACCACCGGACGCCAAAGACACCCACGAGCAGCACCCGAGGTGCGAAAGATGCCCACGACCGACACCACCAGACGCCAAAGACACCCACGAGCAGCACCCGAGGTGCGAAAGATGCCCACGACCGACACCACCAGACCGCCAAAGACACCCACCGAGCAGCACCCGAGGTGCGAAAGATGCCGACGACTGGCACCACCGGGGGGCTAGAGACTCCAAGGCAGCCGCAACTCTTCTCATAGGCGCTCGAACCCGCGTCGGCGCTCCCAGTCGGTCACGCTGGACTCGAAGGCGGCCAGCTCGACGTCGGCGGCATTCGTGTAGTGGTCCACGACCTCGTCGCCGAAGGCGGAGCGCGCCACCGCCGAGCCGGCGAAGGCGTCGCGGGCCTCGCGCAACGTGGTCGGCACCTTCTCCGCGTCGCTGTCGTAGGCGTTGCCGACCAGCTCGGGCCCGAGCGGCAGCTCCTGCTCGATCCCGTGCAGGCCGCCGGCGAGCATCGCGGCCAGCGCGAGGTACGGGTTCACGTCGCCGCCCGGCACCCGGTTCTCCATCCGGGCACTCGGGCCGTGCCCGACCAGGCGTACGGCGCACGTGCGGTTGTCGAGCCCCCAGGCGATCGCCGTCGGCGCGAACGAAGCGGCGGCGAAGCGCTTGTAGGAGTTCACGTTGGGCGCGTAGAGCAGCGTGAGCTCGCGCATCGTGGCCAGCACGCCCGGCGACGAAGTGGTCGTAGAGCGCGCTCCGCTCGGCCCCCTGGCCGAAGACCAGCTCGCCGTCGGTGCCGCGCAGGGACAGGTGGATGTGGCAGGAGTTCCCCTCCCGCTCGTCGTACTTGGCCATGAAGGTCAGCGAGCGACCGTGCTGGGCGGCGATCTCCTTGGCCACGGTCTTGTAGACGCTGTGGTTGTCGGCGGTGACCATCGCCTCCGCGTAGAGGAAGCCGATCTCGTGCTGACCGAGGTTGCACTCCCCCTTGACTCCCTCGACGTCCATCCCGGCGGCGTAGGTGTGGTTGCGGATGTCACGCAGCATCGGTTCGACGCGGCTGGTCCCGAGCACCGAGTAGTCGACGTTGTACTGGTTGACCGGTCGCAGGCCGCGGTACCCGCCGTCGAGGGCGGCCTCGTAGGTGTCCTCGAAGGCGATGAACTCCAGCTCGGTCCCCGCCAGGGCCACGTGCCCGGCCGCCGCGGCCCGCTCGAGCTGGGTGCGCAGGACCGTGCGGGGGCTCTGCGCGACGCTCGCGTGGTCGAGCCAGACCAGGTCGCACTGCACCAGTGCGGTGGCCGGCAGGTGGGTCAGCAGGCGCAGCGTCTCCCAGGCGGGCGCGAACTCGAAGTCGCCGTACCCGCGCTCCCACGAGGAGATGGCGTAGCCGTCGACGGTGTTCATCTCGACGTCGACGGCGAGCAGGTAGTTGCAGCCCTCGGTCCCGGCCTCCAGCGCGACGTCGAGGAAGTACCGCGCGTGCAGTCGCTTGCCCTGCAGCCGGCCCTGCATGTCGGTGAAGGCCATCACCACGGTGTCGACCTCGCCCGCGTCGATCAGCGCGCGCAGCCCCTCCAGGGTCAGGTAGCGATCGTTGGGTGGTCTCATCGGTGTCGTCATCTCGTCCTCCTCAGCCCAGCAGCCCGCGCAGGAGCGCGGCCGTGTCGTCGCAGTGCTGCTCCATCGCCCGCCGGGCCCGTGCCGGGTCTCGGCCCAGGACGGCCTCGACGACCCGCACGTGCTGGCGGTCCGAGTGGTCGATGTTGGTGCCGAGCACCGGGATCGCGCCCAGCATCTCGTGCAGCGTCGCCTGGACCGAGGTCACGGCCTCGACCAGGCGCGCCGAGCCACTCAGCGTGGCCAGGGTGAGGTGCAGCCGCGAGTCCGCCTGCCGGTGGGCGCCCGGCTGGTGGGCGTCGGCGACGACGTCGTGCGCGTCGGCGAGCCGACGGCGCTCATCGGGGCTGAGCTCGCGGGAGGCGGCCAGGGCGCACGCCCCCGGTTCCACGACCCGGCGGAAGTCCAGCGCGTCCAGCCACTCCGTACGCCGCTCCGCCGCGCGGCGGGCCGACGTGCGCGCCGGGAGACCGGGCTTGAGCACGACCACGGTGCCGCCACCCCGACCGCGTGTGGTCTCCACCAGCCCCGCCTGCCGCAGGGCTGCCATCGCCTCGCGCAGCGTCGCGCGGGACACCGCCATCCGCGTGGCGAGGTCGCGCTCCGGGGGCAGGGTGCTGCCGCGGGGGTAGACCCCGAGCCGGATCGTCGTCGCGAGCTGCTCGACGCACGCCTCGAAGGCGTGGTGGGCACGCACCGGTCGCAGCACGGCGTCGCCCAGCACGGCCGACGCCGCGGCGGGAGGGGGTTCCGGAGCGACACTCACGCCGCCAGTGTCCAGACCGGCGCGAGACTCGTCAATGGTCTGAGTTCAAACCTTTTTCCGTCCAGCCGTAGACGCTCGCGCCGACGCGGGGCTAGGTTCACTGCCCATCGGGACCGAGCCCCTGCCAGACCAGGAGAACCCATGTCCGACGCCCCACCTGACTCCGACGCGAACGTCTCCGACGACGACGCCCTGCTGGCCAAGCTCGGCTACAAGCAGGAGCTCAGCCGGTCCTGGTCGAGCTTCTCGAACTTCGCCATCTCGTTCTCGATCATCTCGATCCTGGCCGGCTGCTTCACCACCTTCGGCCAGGCCTGGAACAACGGCGGCCCGGTCGCGATCTCCTGGGGCTGGCCGATCATCTCGGCGCTCATCCTGATCATCGGCTTCACGCTATCCGAGCTGGTCTCGGCCTACCCCACCTCGGGCGGGATCTACTGGTGGGCGGCCAAGATGGGCGGCCCGGCGGCGGGCTTCTTCACCGGCTGGCTGAACCTGATCGGGCTGCTCGCCGTCACTGCGTCGGTGGGCTACGGCGCCGCGACGTTCCTCGATCTCACCCTGGACACGATCAGCAGCGGCTGGGCCGGGTTCTCCGGCCTCAAGACCGTCTTCGTGCTGTTCATCGTGATCATGGCGCTGGCCGCGCTGGCCAACATCTTCTCCGGCCACCTGCTGGCGATGATCAACAACATCTCGGTGTGGTGGCACGTCGCCGGTGCCGCGATCGTGATCCTGGTCCTGATCATCGTGCCGAAGTCGCACCAGAGCGCCGGGTTCGTGTTCACCGAGCGGATCAACAACTCCGGGTTCTCCAGCGGCTTCTACTGGTTCCTGGTGCTGCCGCTCGGCTTCTTGCTCACGCAGTACACGATCACGGGCTTCGACGCCTCCGCGCACCTGTCCGAGGAGACCCAGGGTGCTGCCGAGGGCGCGGCGAAGGGGATCTGGCGCTCGATCTTCTACTCCGCGATCGGCGGCTACGCGCTGCTGCTCGCCTTCGTCTTCGCCGTCCAGGACCCGGACGCCGTCACCAAGGGCGGCGGGAGCGTCGACCTGATCTTCGGCCAGGCGCTGCCCGAGGGCTGGCACTTCCTGGTGCTGCTGATCTCGACGGCCGGTCAGCTGTTCTGCTGCACCGCCTGCCTGACCAGCGCATCACGGATGACCTTCGCCTTCAGCCGGGACGGCGCGATCCCCGGCTCGCGGTGGCTCGCCACGGTCAACAAGACCACCAGGATCCCGGCCAACGCGGTCGTCTTCGTGACCGTGGTCGGGCTGGTCGTCACGCTGCCAGCGATCGTCAACCTCACGGCCTTCTTCGCGGTCGTCTCCGTGGCCGTGATCGGGCTCTACCTGGCGTTCCTGATCCCGATCTTCCTGCGCTGGCGGTTGGGCGACCGTTTCGAGCCGGGGTCGTGGACCAACGGCTCGAAGTACCGGTGGATGAACCTGGTCGCGGTCGCCGAGATCGCGATCATCTCGGTGTACTTCATCCTGCCCTTCACACCCTCCGGCGTGCCCGGCAACGCTGACTTCTCGCTGAGCAGCGTCAACTACGCACCGGTGCTCACGATCGGCGCCCTGATCATCCTGGCGATCTGGTGGAACGTCTCGGCCAAGAAGTGGTTCACCGGGCCGAAGCACACCATCGACGAGACGGTGGTCGAGGCCTTCGAGGACTGAGCCACCGCCGGTGCCGGCTCAGGCGGGCACGCTGAGCGACAGCGCGAAGTCGTTGTCGCCGTCGGTCCACCAGTGCTCCATGCGAAGCCCGGCCGCCGCGAGCTCGTCCAGCATCGCCGGTGCGCGGAACTTGGCCGAGATCTCGGTGCGCACCTGCTCCCCGGCCGCGAAGTCCACCACGAGGTCGAGGTCACGCACGTGCACCCGCTGCTCGCGGACCGACTCCAGGCGCATCTCGATCCACTCCTGCTCCTCGTCCCAGACCGCGCGGTGCTCGAAGGCGTCGAGGTCGAAGTCGGCGTCGAGGCTGCGGTTGATCACGGCCAGGACGTTCTTGTTGAAGGCCGCGGTGACCCCCGCGCTGTCGTCGTAGGCCGCCACGAGCCGCTCGGGGGACTTGACCAGGTCCGTGCCGAGCAGCAGGCAGTCCCCGTCGCCGAGCACCGCTCGGACCGAGGCCAGGAAGCGCCTGCGCTGCACCGGCGTGAAGTTGCCGATCGTCGAGCCGAGGAAGGCCATCATCGTGCGGGGGTGGTGCGGCAGGTCGCCGAGGTGCTGCTCGAAGTCACCGACCTCCGGCTCGATGCGCAGCCCCGGGAACTCCTGACCGACGGCCAGCGCCGCCTTCTGGAGCACCACCGGGTCGACGTCGAAGGGCACGAAGCGCCGCAGCGTGCCGGCCTCGGTGAGCGCGGTGAGCAGCGTGCGGGTCTTCTCCGAGGTGCCGCTGCCGAGCTCGACCAGGGTCTCGGCATCGCTCACCTTCGCGATCTCGGCCGCCTGAGCGGTGAGGATCTGGGCCTCGGTGCGGGTGGCGTAGTACTCCGGCAGCCGGGTGATCGCCTCGAACAGGTCACTGCCGTGACCGTCGTAGAAGTACTTCGGCGCCAGCACCTTCGGGGCCGCGCTCAGCCCGGCCCGCACGTCGTCGGCCAGCTGCCGGGCCAGGGCGCCCGGGTCCAGGTGCACATCCATCGGCACGTTGCTCATCAGCCCTCCAGGGCGTTCACGGTGATCCCGTCGGGGGTCACCTCGATCAGGTGTCGGTCAGGGACGTCGACCCAGCGCGGGTCGTCGTCGTAGGCCTCGCTGGCGACGACGACGCCGTCCGGCTCGACGAGGTAGGCCAGCGGATCCCCCCAGGTCAGGCCCAGGATCCGGTCGCGGGCGACCAGCAGCAGGTTGAGGTAGGCCGACGGATCGGCCCGGGCGACCTCGCGCACGGTGGTGTCGAGGCGGTCGACGCCGGCGGCGAAGACGTGCGCGGCCAGGACCGCCGAGTCGCACACCGACTCGGCGTCGGAGCGCACCGGCAGCACCGAGCGATCGACCTTGCCGTTGTGCGAGAGCAGCCAGTGCCCGTCGGTGAAGGGAGCCGCGGCGCTCTCGTCGAGCGGCATCCCCACCGAAGCGGAGCGGACCGCCGCCAGCACCGCGCCGGAGCGCAGCACCGGGGCCACGGAGGCGAAGGACGCGGCGCCCCACAACGGGCTCGCCGAGCGCCAGCGCACCGGCCCGGCGCGCTCGGGGTCGAAGAAGCCGACGCCCCAGCCGTCGGCGTTCATCAGCCCCCGCGCCTGGCGACGGGGCTGGTAGGACTGCCGCTCGAGACCGTGCTCGGGGGCCAGCACCAGCGATGCGAGGTCGCGGGGCCGCCCGAGCCAGGCCTGGTGCCTACACATCCCAGGCCAGACGGAGACCCGCGAAGATCTGTCGACGGATCGGCAGGTCCCAGTTGCGGAACGACGGCCGGACCGAGGCCGCACCCACGGACCACGCTCCCCCGCGCAACACCCGGTAGTCGCCGCCGAAGAACGGCGCTGAGTAGTCGGCGTAGACCATCGGGATGAAGCCCGGCCACGCCTCGAAGCGCGACGAGGTCCACTCCCACACCTCCCCGATCATCTGCTCCACACCGTACGCCGACGCGCCCGCCGGGTAGGCCCCGACCGGGGCCGGACGCAACGCTTCGCCACCGAGGTTGGCCAGCGCGGGGGTCCACTGCGAGTCCCCCCACGGCCAGCGCCGGCGACGCCCGAGGGCGGGATCCCAGACGCAGGCCTTCTCCCACTCCTGCTCGGTGGGCAGCCGGGCCCCGGCCCACGCGGCGTACGCCTCGGCCTCGTGGAAGCACACGTGCTGCACCGGCTCGTCGCCGGGAACCTCCTCGACCACCCCGAAGCGGCGACGCGAGCCGTCCGCGGACCAGGCCAACGGCCGCTCGAGCGCGGCCGCGACCCGGTGGGCCCACCCCTGCTCGGACCACCAGCGCGGCTCGGCGTAGCCCCCGGCATCGATGAAGGCCCGCCACTCGGCGTTGCTCACCGGCACCCGAGCGATCCGGAAGGAGCCGATGTCGAGGGTGTGCGCCGGCCGCTCGTTGTCCAGGGAGAAGGGCTCGTCTGCGGCGTCGACACCGAGCGTGAAGGGGCCGCCCGGGACCAGGACCGCGTCCTCGCGAGCGCCGGTGACGGCCCGACCGGCGGGCAGCGTCACGCGGGCGGACAGCACCGGGTCACCGGCACGCAGCTGGTGGGTGGCCAGCATCGTCTCGACGTGCTGCTGCTCGTGCTGCTCGACCATCGCGTAGGAGAACAGCCGGTCGGCCCCGTCACTGCGGTCCACCTGCTCGAGGCCGTCGAGGACGCGGCCGCGGACGTCGGCGATGAAGCGCCGGGCCTCGCCCGGGGGGAGCAGGGGCAGCCGGACCCGGCTCGCCCGTGGGTGCTCGAAGGCGTCGTAGAGCTTCTCCACCTTGGCCGGGAGCAGGCCCTGGCAGGCCGCGTTGCCGCCCCGAAGCAGCCAGAGGTCCTCCTGCTGACCGATGTGCGCGAGGTCCCAGACCAGTGGGCTCATCAGCGGTGAGTGCTGCATGAGCAGCTCGGGCTCGTCGATGTCGGTCAGGTGGGCGGTGCGCGCGCGGGCGGCCTCGAGGCCGTCGACGACGACGGCCGCGGTCGGGGGGCCGGAACTCTTCTCAGGCACGCGCTTCCTCCTCCAGCAGGCGGAGCGGGCCGACCTGCTCGGCCCGACGACGCAGGACCTGACCCGGGCTGGTGCCGGCGGCGTACATCTCGGCGAGCGCGGCGACCTCCGCCCGCAGCTCCTCGGGGGCGTAGCGGGCGGCGAGGTCCGCGCACCCGACGACAGCGCGGTGTACGCCTGGATCGGCCAGGCCGGCGCGGGCTGCCACCTCCCACGAGGTCGAGATGGGCTCACACAGGTGCGCGGCCTCCGCACCGGCCCGGGGATCGTCGAGCAGGGTGGTGACCAGGGTGACGAGCGCCGGCCACCAGCGGTCGGGCAGCGCGTCGAGGCACCGGATCTCGATGTAGCCGCGCGGCCGCACCGGCGGGAAGAGCGTGGTCAGGTGGTAGTCGAGGTCGGCGGTGGTCGCCGCACGCTCCACCGGACCGGCCCCCCGCAACCAGTCCACGAACGAGACCCGACGGGTCACGGGGGTGGTCGAGTCGCCGTCGCGCACCAGCATCACCGCAGCGTGGAGGGCATAGTCGGCCCACGCGAGGCCCGGCTCCCCCTGCTGGATCGGCGCAGCTGCGGCCCTGGTCGATGCCGCTCCAGATGCCCTGGCGCATGGAGTGCCAGCCCGAGGCGACCCCACCGAGGTACGGCGACGTCGAGGAGGCGGCGACCAGCACCGGCACCAGCGCCCGGACCAGCCCCAGCCGCTGCTCCCAGCCGTCGGCCGGGCCGGCGTCGAGGTTGACCTGCAGCGCCGCCGTGGCCGTCATCATCTCCATCCCCGGGGCCGCACAGCCCAGGGCCTCGAAGTGCTGCTCCATGGCGGCGTACCGGGGTGCGGGGTTGATCCGGGAGACCGGCCGCGCCGGGTCCGTGCCGAGCGGTGCGGCACCGTAGCCGGCCTCGAGCAGGGCCGTGCGCAGCACCGCACGGTCCTGTCGCAGCGCGCCCACCGCCGCGACGACGTCGCCCGCCGGCGGCGTGGAGAGCTCGATCTGGCCGCCCGGCTCCAGCGTGACCGCGCTGCGGCCCGGGAGGGGCGCCAACCCGGCGACCAGCTCGCACACCTCGGCCCAGCCCGGCCGTCGGCCCGGGTCCGAGAGGTCGACGAGGTGCAGCTCGAGCTCCAGGCCCACCGGGCCCACCGGACTCGGGGTGAGGGCGGCTGCGGCCACCCGCTCCCGGGCCGTGGCCACCGGGTCGCGGGCCAGCAAGAGCAGGTCGGTCTCGGTCGTCTCGTCGTTGCGGGAGCTCGTGGTCGTGCTGGCAGTCATGCCGCCTCCGTCCAGGTCCGGACCGGCCGGATCGGCCGCGGGTCGGTGCGTTGGCGGCCTGCGCGCAGACCGTCGTCGTGCTCCCAACCTAGGCCGACCCACCGACAATCCCAACCACCTGCTGGGATGTGGTCGGTCCCCGGGGTGGGCTCAGCCCGGATCCGCCGCTCAGCGCTCGCGCAGCGCCTTGGCCACCCGGCGTACGTCGTCCTCGTCGAGGTCGACGTGCGGGCTGAGCCGGATCACCGAACCCGAGCTGGACATCTCGGCCGGAGCCCGCCACGGGTCGCAGGCGGTGAGCAGGATCTTGTGCTCCTGGAGCAACCGGCGCCGCACGGTCTCGGGGTCCTGGCCGTCGGTGGGGCGCAGGGAGACGATCGCGCCGACGGCGTCCGGGGTGTCCACGAGCTCCCACCCGGGCAGGTCACCGAGCATCTCTCGGGTCATCGCGCCCACGCCGGTGAGCCGCTCGAAAACCCGTGCGGGGCCGAGGTCGAGGAGCTCGCGAACGGCGTGGTCGAATCCCATCCGGGCGCAGATCGCCGCCTCGCCCTCCTCGATCATCTGCACCGCGGTGAGATCGGGCAGCGAGGAGGGCTGGAAGGGCCGCAGCTGAGCACGGTGCTGGGCCGCGATCGCCACGACGGCACTGCCGCGCGGTCCGGCGAGCCACTTACGGGAGGGGGCATAGATCGCGTCCGCGCCGAACGAGCTGTCGAGGTGGCCGAAGGACTGCGCAGCATCGACCCACAGCGGGACGCCGTGCTGCCGGCAGATCTCCTGGACCTGCTCCACGGGCTGTACCAGGCCGCGGTGCGAGGCGAGGTGATCGAGGTGGATCAGGTCCGGCGGATCCGTGCCGAGGCGGCGCTCGAACCGGTCGAGGTCCAGCACTCCGTGGTCGTCGACGTCGAGGCTGGTCGGAGTGACGCCCCAGTGCGTGAAGGCGTCGATCGTGGGGCCCCACTCACCCGGGACGAGACCGACCCTGGCCCGGTCGGGAAGCATCCAGGAGTTCAGCAGCACGTGCAGACCCGCGGTCCCGCTCTCGACTAGGGCGATGCCGTTGGCATCGGTGCCGAGCAGGGTCGCGAGGTTCTCGCGCAGACGCTGGACGCGGTCGTGGACGAGCTCCTCGGCCGGATACCCACCACGGGTCTGCTCGAGGTCGATGTGGGCGCGCACGGCGTCGAAGGTGCCGCGCGAGGGCCGGCCGCAGGCGGCTGTCTCCAGCTGAAGCAGACCGGTGTCGACGCGCGCAGCGCCCCACTCGGCCCAGGTCTGCGCGATCATCCGATCACCGGTGCGATCGGGTACGACGACATCCGGACAGCCCCTCGAACTGCCCGCCGGAGCATGATTGAGCCGGTGGTCACGAAACGTAGTCAACCAGCCTCACGAAGCCAGCCGTAGCCAACCCGCCCGATTCGCCTGGCGAACACGCTTGTTTCCACCCTTGAGAAGGGGGAGCAGATCGGTGCGGTTCTCGCGTACGGCGACGAGGTAGGTGGCCTCCTCGTCGTAGGCCGCACCGAGCTCCGCGGCGCGGGCCTCGTCGTCGGCCGCCACGGCTTGGTTGATCCGCCCGACGTAGCTCGCGTGCATCAGGTCCAGCTCTTGGAGAAGGGTCATCGTCATGACTTCATTTTAACGATCCAAGACGTGAGAGGACGACTCTCCGGCACGTGATGTCGCCCACCAGTCGGGCCTACCGTCCGGGTCCGGACGTGAAGGAACCCCTGGCGTCTCGGGTCACCAGGGGTTCCAGGCAAAAAATATACCGGGTCGGTCAAGGTCCGTCCCGATTTCTCGACAGATGTCTAGTCCAGGTAGTCGCGCAGCACCTGCGAGCGGCTCGGGTGACGCAGCTTGGACATGGTCTTGGACTCGATCTGACGGATCCGCTCCCGGGTCACGCCGTAGACCTTGCCGATCTCGTCGAGCGTCTTCGGCTGGCCGTCGGTGAGACCGAACCGCATGCTGACGACGCCGGCCTCGCGCTCGGAGAGCGTGTCCAGGACGGCGTGCAGCTGCTCCTGAAGCAGCGTGAACGAGACCGCATCGGCCGGGACGATCGCCTCGGAGTCCTCGATCAGGTCACCGAACTCGGAGTCGCCGTCCTCGCCGAGCGGGGTGTGCAGCGAGATCGGCTCACGACCGTACTTCTGGACCTCGACGACCTTCTCCGGGGTCATGTCGAGCTCCTTGGCGAGCTCCTCGGGGGTCGGCTCGCGACCCAGGTCCTGCAGCATCTGGCGCTGCACCCGGGCAAGCTTGTTGATCACCTCGACCATGTGCACCGGGATCCGGATGGTGCGCGCCTGGTCGGCCATCGCCCGGGTGATCGCCTGCCGGATCCACCAGGTGGCGTACGTCGAGAACTTGTAGCCCTTGGTGTAGTCGAACTTCTCCACCGCACGGATCAGGCCGAGGTTGCCCTCCTGGATCAGGTCGAGGAAGAGCATGCCGCGCCCGGTGTAGCGCTTGGCCAGCGAGACCACGAGGCGGAGGTTGGCCTCCAGCAGGTGGTTCTTGGCCCGGCGCCCGTCCTCGGCGATCCAGTCCAGCTCGTCGAGGTTCTTCGGGGTGATCTTGCCGCCCTTGGCGAGCTTCTCGTCGGAGAAGAGGCCGGCCTCGATCCGCTTGGCCAGCTCCACCTCCATCTCCGCGTTGAGCAGCGGGACCTTGCCGATCTGCTTGAGGTAGTCCTTGACCGGGTCGGCGGTCGCGCCGGCGACCATCACCTGCTGGACGGGCTCGTCGGACTCGTCGGAGGCGGCGACGACGAAGCCCTTCGACTCGTCCTCCTCCTCCTTCAGCGACGGGTCCGTCGCGACGTCCTTCTCGAACTCGGCGTCCGGGATGTCGGGCAGGACCTTCTTGCCGTCCGGACCGAGGACCGGAGCGGCTGCGTCATCGACGGTGACCGGCGCCGCTGCCTTCTTGGCCGCCGCCTTCTTCGCCGGGGCCTTCTTGGCCGCCGCCTTCTTCGCCGGGGCCGAGTTCGGGGCCGAAGTTCTGGGCCGAGTTCTGGGCCGGGGCCGTCACCGTCTTCTTGGTGGTCGACCGGGTCGACGTGGCCGCCACGGTCTGCTTGGTGGCCTTGGGGGACGAGCTCGAAGACACGTAGGACCTCTCCAGGGAGCGTGTGAGACGAATCAGGGCGTGACAAGAGCCGTACCTGTCAACCGCCTGGGTCACATTCTGTCACGCGCACCGGCATAACCAAGCATCGCCCGAGCTCACGCCTTGGCTGCGGCCTTCTGCTGCTTCTTGTACGCCCGCACCTTGTCCAGCGAGCCGGGGTCGACCACGTCGGCCACCGAGCGGTGACCCTCGAGGGCGTAGTCGCCGACGGCCTTCTCCCAGCCCTCGGGACGGCATCCGAGCTGCTTGGCGACCAGGGAGGTGAAGATCTTCGCCTTCTGCGTGCCGAAGCCGGGCAGCGCCTCGACCCGCTTGACCAGGTCGCTCCCGGAGGACGCCTCGGTCCAGATCCGCTCGGCGCGACCGGCGTACTCCTCGACGACGATGCGTGCGACGGCCTGCACCTTCGTCGCCATCGAACCCGGGAACCGGTGGATCGCCGGTGTCGTGGCGGCCATCTCGGCGAACTGCTCCGGATCGGCGTCGGCGATCAGCCCGGGGTCGAGGCTGCCGAAGCGGTCCAGGATCTTGGCCGGCCCCCGGAACGCGTGCTCCATCGGGTACTGCTGGTCGAGCAGCATGCCGAGCAGCAGTGCGAACGGGTCGTCGCTGAGCACCCGGTCGGCGGCGTCGTCGCCGGTGATCTGGATCATGGCCATGCCGACCATCCTGCCGCAGCCCGGGACCTCGACTCCCGCACCACGCTCAGGGCCGGAGGTCGCGGGCGGCGTCCTGACCGAGCTTGTACGTCGCACGGGCATCGGTCGCCGCACCGACGACACCGCCGAACAGCGGGACCCGCTTGCCGACCAGCGTCGCCAGCTGCTTGCCGCCGAGCAGGCCGACCAGCGTGGCCGCGACCTCCGCCGCCACCTTCTCGGCGGTGTCCGGCGCCTGCGAGCCACCCGCGGCCAGCCACCGCGCGTTGCCGGGCAGGTCTCCGCTGCGGACCAGCTTCTTGGTCTCCGAGTGTCCCAGCAGGGTGACCAGCACGGCCGCCCGCACGCCCGGGTCGTCGAGATCGTGGCCGTGCAGGTGCGCGAGGGCGGCGTGCAGCCTCAGCTGCACCAGCGTCAGTCCCGCCACGTTGGCGGGGATCGAGACCGGGAGCGTGATCAGGCCACCGACGTTGGTGAGGAAGCCCTGGGTCGCAGCGAGCTTGCTGTGCGAGGTGACCAGGGCGTCGACGGCCGACTCGACGTCCTCCCCGGCCGCTGCGAGCGCGTCCTGGGCCACCCGCCTCGCCGGGTCGAACGGCCCGGTCCCGCGCACGGCCCGGTCGAGCACCTTCTGCAGGAAGCCGTCGGTCGCGCCGGGCGCGATCTTGCCGACACGAGGCGCAGCGGCCTTGCCGCCGCGCTTGGCCAGGGAGGTGAGCAGGCCCATCGGAGCTCCTTCGTCAGGCCTTGACCGCGAGCACGGGGCACGAGGCGTCGAGCAGGATCCGCTGGGCGTTGCTGCCCAGGATCAGCTTGCCGACCGGAGTCCGCCGGCGCAGGCCGATCACGATCAGCTGCGCCTCGACCTCCGAGGCGATGGTGATCAGGTCCTCGGCCGGCTCCAGTCCACGCACGAAGTGGCGCACCTCGTGCTGGATGCCGCTGCCCTCGAGCTCGCGGCGTACCTCATCGAGCTGGGCCTCCAGGTCGTCGTCGGTGGTGTCGTCCCCACCGTGGGCGCTGCGACTGGAGTTGACCACCACGAGCGGCACGTCGCGCAGCTTGGCCTCGGCCGTGGCGCGTTCGAGGGCGGCCCGCCCCTCGGGCTTGGGCACGTATCCGACGACGATCGCTCCTGCTGCCACACCGTGACCCTACACAGATCCGGGCGCACCGGGCCTGTGGAAGACGGGCACGGCAGCTGCGGGAGGCGGCAGGCTGGCCCGGTGGGGACCGCGCGAGGAGCCGATCAGCTGAGCGTCGAGGTGCGCCGGCTGAAGACTCGAAGCGGTCGCCGCCGGACCCTGCCTCGCCTGCTGCACGTCGGGGACCCGGCCGGCGCGAGGTTGGTGGTCCCTCTGGACGGCCTGCCCGTGGGCGATCGCGGCCTGGCTGCGGACCTCCTGACCCGCGCCCTGGACCGGATGGGCGACCCGGACCGGCAGCAGGTCTGGGTGACCCGGGCCGGTCTGCTCGCACCGGAGGACGACGACTGGCGCTGGCGCACGGGCACCAGCGTGGCCCGCGCCCGGCGCGACCGTGCGCCCGGCGCCTTCTACGTCGTGACCCGACACGGCTGGCTGGAGCTCCCGTCCGGCGTCTCCCGCAGCTGGCAGCGGATGCGCGCCTGCTGGCGGGCGCCCTACGGGGAGGACCGGCCGGACCCCGTCACTCCCGACCCGCTCGAGGGCTGGCCGATCGTCGTGTGAGGTTCAGTGCGCCCAGGTGTGCACGGGCTGGTTGTCGTGCATCTGCTCGCGGTAGGCGAGCAGGCTCGCGGTGAGCGCCTCGGGCCGCGCCAGCCCGGCGCTCTCGCGGGCGTGCGTCTCGTCGACGAACCAGGAGGCACCGTTCTGCCCGACCAGGCAGCGCTGCTCGACGATGCCGAGCAGCCGGTCGGCCTCCACCTGCTCGACGCCCCAGGCTCGCAGTCCCTCGTGCGCCATCGGCAGCAACCGGCGCAGGACCAGCTCGGTGGCCGGGACCTGGCCCACGCCGGGCCAGTAGACCTGGGCATCGATCCCGGCCAGCGCAGCGGCATGGAAGTTGTCCTCGGCGGCGGAGAACGACATCTGCGACCACAGTGGACGCTCGCTGGTGGCCAGCGCGCGCACGAGGCCGAAGTAGAAGGCGGCGTTGGCCATCGTGTCCACGACCGTGGGGCCGGCCGCCAGGACCCGGTTCTCGACCCGCACGTGCGGCACGTCGTCGACCGATGTCGTAGATCGGCCGGTTCCAGCGGTAGATGGTGCCGTTGTGCAGCCGCAGCTCGGAGAGCGAGGGAGTGCCGCCGGACTCCAGCACCGCCAGCGGGTCCTCGTCCTCGGTCACCGGGAGCAGGGCGGAGAAGTAGCGGACGTTCTCCTCGAACAGGTCGAAGATCGAGGTGACCCACCGCTCCCCGAACCAGACCCGAGGCCGCACCCCCTGGGCCTTCAGCTCCTCACCGCGGGTGTCGGTGGCCTGCTCGAACAACGGGATCCGGGTCTCGCGCCACAGCTCCCGGCCCAGCAGGTAGGGCGAGTTGGCCCCGAGAGCGAGCTGGACGCCGGCGATCGCCTGCGAGGCGTTCCAGTAGTCCGGGAACTCGTCGGGGCTGACCTGCACGTGCAGCTGCGTGCTCGTGCACGCCGCCTCCGGCATGATCGTCTCCGAGGTGGTCCGCAGCCGCTCGGGGCCACCGATGTCGATGGCGAGGTCCTCCCCGCGGGCGGCCAGGATCTGGTCGCTGAGCAGCTGGTAGCGCGGATTGGCGCTGAGCGCACCGGCCCCCATGTGGTCCTCGTCGAGCGTCGGCAGGATCCCGATCATCACGCAGGTGGGTGCCCTGCTCGGCCGCCTTGGCCTCGGCGTCGTTGAGGCTGCGGCGCAGACCCTCCTCGTAGGCCGTCAGGCCACCGTCTCGCAGCAGCCGCGGCGGCGCGTTGATCTCGAGGTTGAACGCTCCGAGCTCGGTCTGGAAGTCCGGGTCGGCGATCGCCTCGAGCACCTCGGCGTTGCGCAGCGCCGGCTGTGCATGCTCGTCGACCAGGTTGAGCTCGATCTCCAGGCCCGTCATCGGGTCCTCGGCGTCGAAGCGCGACTCACGCAGCATCCTGGCGAAGACGTCGAGGTTGCGGCGCACCTTCTCGCGGTGCCGAGTGCGGTCGGCCCGCGTGAACTCCTGGTGCTCGACCTCTTCACCCATGCACGGGAGACTAGTACCGCCGCGCCTCCGGTCGCAGCACTCGCACGGTGGCGGCTCGGACCGGCCTCCATGCGCTCGGCGGGTGGGCTCCCTGCAAGCGTCGCGCGACGTCCCGGGCCAGGCCCAGCCCGGCCCTCGCGCCGCTCGCGTCGTCGGGAGCGCACTGCTCGCAGCGTTCGATCGCGCACCAGGCGAGCGCACCGTCGCCGGCCAGCCAGGCGGCGAGCGCGAGCACAGCGGCGACCCCGGGCACCAGCTCGTCGGGCATCCGGACGAGCAGGTCACGCCAGAGCGCGACCTGCGTCGGCGCCGTGTCGCGGGCGAGAGTGGTCCCGACCACGTCACGCATCTCCGCGACCTGCACCAGCAGGCCGAGCCGCGCGGCGTCGGCGGCCGAGGACGGCTCCGGGCCGGGACCGGTGGACCGGGTGATCTGCGCGAGCAGCCACTGTGCGCTGGATCCGGCCGCGTGCGGGCCGGCGAGCAGCGCGTCGGCAACGAGGTCCGCGGCGCGCGCGACCTCGCCCCGGTCGGCGAGAGCGACCGCGGTGCGAGCCGGGAGCAGCGAGGCGGCGAGGGACTCACGATCGGTGAAGGCGGCCCGCCCTTCGAGCACCTGCTCGGCCGTGAAGGGATGCGTGCTCAGGTCGTAGGGATGTCCCGGCCCCGCCTCCGGCGGCTCGCCCGGACCGACGCACCACCAGCGCCGGCCGTCCGCCCGGACCGCATCGATCACCTCCGCGTCGGCCCGCAGCAGTGCCGGGACCAGCTCCGCGCTGATCCGGCGAGCGGCCGCGTGGTCGCTGCTGAAGACCAGGACGACCACCGAACGGGCTCGATTCGTGGTCACGGCCGCGCAGAGAGTCGACACGACCTCGTCCCGGCCCCGGTCCGTGCACGGCAGGTCGACGCGGGCGTGGAAGGCCCCGTGCGGTGAACCGAAGGTCAGCAGCACCACGGACTCGGTGGGATGGAACCCCAGCACGAACGGGACGAGGGCGATCAGGTCGACGGGGCCGCGAGCGACGTACGTCGGCCCGGCGGGAGTGGTCGAGGAGGTCATGGCGGCACGCTCGCCGATCGGACCCTCGCTCGCCCGTCGCGCGACTCCGGGCTGTGCACGAGGGCCGTCCCGGACGCGGCTGTGGATGCGCGGGTGCCGTCGCCACCGGCGCGCGCGACGCGCGTGCCACCATGGCAGACGTGCGCGCCGAGCCGACGATCCTGCACGTCGACCTGGATGCCTTCTTCGCCTCGGTCGAGCAGCGCGACAAGCCCTCCTTGCGGGGCAAGCCGGTCGTCGTCGGCGGGGTCGGTGGCCGGGGGGTGGTCGCGACCGCGTCGTACGAGGCCCGGGCATTCGGGGTGCACTCGGCCATGCCGACGGCCGAGGCCCGTCGACGGTGCCCGCACGCGGCCTTCCTGACGGGTCGGTTCCACGCCTACCAGGAGACCAGCGCCAAGGTGATGGCCCTGCTCCGCGAGTTCAGCCCGCTGGTCGAGCCGTTGTCGATGGACGAGGCGTTCGTCGACCTCGCTGCGGGTGGGGTCAGCGACACCAGCGTCGCCGGCGTGAGCGCGGTCGGCCGCGAGCTGAAGGCCCGGTTGACCGAGGTCACCGAGGGACTCAACGGGTCGGTCGGGATCGCCTCCTCCAAGCTGGTCGCCAAGATCGCCAGCGATCTCGACAAGCCCGACGGCCTGGTGGTGGTCGCCGCCGGCAACGAGGCCGACCTGCTGCGCCCGATGCAGGTCACGGTGATCCCCGGCGTCGGACCCGCCACGTCCGAGCGGCTGCGCCGGATCGGGGTGACCACGGTCGACGACCTGCTCGCGATCTCCGAGGACGAGCTGGTCCGGGTGGTCGGCCAGGCGCACGGTCGCGGGCTCTTCGCGCTCGCGCGCGCCGAGGACGACCGCGCGGTGGTGGCGGAGCGGGAGGCCAAGTCGATCAGCGTCGAGGACACCTACGAGACCGACCACGTCGACCCGCGGCTGCTGCGCGACCTCGTCGAGCGGCAGTCGGGCAAGGTCGTCGAACGGCTGCGCTCGGCCAAGCTGTCCGGGCGGACCGTGACGGTCAAGATCCGGCTGCACGACTTCTCGACCCACACCCGCTCGTCGACCCTGCCCGAGCCGACCGACGACCCCCGCGTGGTCGCCCGGCTCGCCCGCAGCCTGCTCACCGAGGTCGACACCTCGGGCGGCGTCCGGCTGCTCGGGGTGGGTGTGTCCGGTCTGGCCGACTGGATCCAGGAGGACCTGTTCGCCGACGAGGAGGGTCTCGACGCAGTGGCGGTGCCGCCCGAAGGACCGCCGCGGACGGTCGGCGCCGACCAACCCGGACCACCGGTCCCGCTCCCGGTGGTGAGCGCGGCGTACGCCCCGGGGATGGACGTCGAGCACGAGGCGCACGGTCGGGGCTGGGTCTGGGGCTCCGGCAAGTCGATCGTGACGGTGCGCTTCGAGACCGCGCAGTCAGGACCTGGTCGGGTGCTCAGCTTCTCCGTCGACGACCCGGCCCTGCGCTCGCTGCACCGTCCGCGCCGCTGATCCGAGCCTCTCAGCGGCGTACGACACGCACGGTGACCGACTCACCCGGGCGCAGCTGGGCGCACACCGCCAGGTCCTCGGCGAGCAGCACCCCGACCACCGGATAGCCCCCGGTCGTCGGGTGGTCGGCGAGGAAGACGACCGGCTGACCGTCGGGTGGGACCTGCACCGCACCGAGCACCATCCCCTCGCTGGGCAGCTCGCCGGTGTCCGTGCCGTCGGCCCGGGAGAGCGCGGTGCCCTCCAGGCGCAGCCCGATCCGGTTCGAGGCCTCCCCCACGAGGTACGACGAGCCGTCGAGGCCGGCCAGCGAACGGGCTGAGAAGCGATCCTCGCGCGGACCGAGCCGGATCCGGATCACCGCGGCCCCCTGGCGTGGGGGCACTGCTTCCGCACGGGCCGGGGCTCGCGTTGCCGGGCCGACCGGCAGCACGTCCCCGGGCTGGAGCGGGGCGGGCCCGAGCCCGGAGAGGACGTCGGCGCTGCGTGAGCCCAGCACCGGGAGTGTCGCGATGCCGCCCGCGACGGCGAGGTAGCAGCGCAGGCCGGATCGCAGCGCACCCAACGACAAGGTCGCCCCGGCCGGCACCGGTACCGGGCTCCCCCAGGCCTTCGCTCGAGCGTTGACGACCGGTGCCACCTGGGCCCCCGTCACCGCGACCGTCATGGCACGCGAGAAGCGCACGACCAGGCCACCGAGCAGGCACTCGATGCCCGCGGCGTCCTCCGCGTTGCCCACCAGCCGGTTCGCCAGCCGCAGGGCGGGGACGTCCAGCGCCCCCGACCTGGGCACCCCCAGGTGGGCGTTCCCCGGCCGCCCGAGGTCCTGCACGGTGCTCTCGGGCCCGGCCTCGAGGACGTGCAGGGACCGCCCGGTCCGAACCGGGTCAGGCATCGACGAACCGCACCCGGGTGCCGGGAGCCAGCAGCGCGGGCGGGTCCCGGGTCTCGTCCCACACGGCCAGCTCGGTGCGACCGATCAGGGCCCAGCCTCCTGGCGAGGCGCTCGGGTACACCGCGGTGAACTCCCCCGCGAGCCCGACCGACCCGGTCGGCACCCGTGGGCGCGGGCTCTCCCTGCGGGACACGGCGAGCTCGTCGGGCAGACCGGTGCAGTAGCCGAAGCCGGGGGCGAAGCCGCAGAAGGCGACCACGAAGTCCAGCTCGCGGTGGGTGCGGGCGACCTCGTCGCGCGTCATCGACCACGCCTCGGCCACCCGGGCGAGGTCGGGCCCGTCGTACGTCGTCGGCACCTCGACCAGGTCACCCGCGGACCGCGACTCCTCGGCCCGCAGCGACCAGCCGACCACGTCGGCGGCCAGTCGGGCCGGGTCGCTCACCCCGTCGAACAGCACCGTGCGCCCTGCGGGCACCAGGTCGCGCACGAGCAGGTCGCGCCGGTGCAGCGCCGTCGCGTGCAGGGCACGGGTCTGGGCCGCGTCGACGCACTCGACGAGCACCGCGTCGTCACCGACCAGGAGGGCCCTCACCCCGTCACCTCATCCCTCGGTCGCCGAGGTGACGAACGACGCGACGCTGAACCCGGCGTCGCGCAGGGCGGCCTGGACGGCGGCAGCCGCGGCGACCGCACCGGCTGAGTCGCCGTGCACGCAGACCGAGTCCACCTCGGCGGCCAGCCGGACCGCGTTGCGGGCGATCTCGCTGCTCCCCTCGACCAGGGCCCCGGGCTGGTCACGAGGAACCAGCCGGCCCGCCTCGGTGTAGCCACGGTCGGGGAAGCCCTCGGTCACGACGCGACGACCACGCCCCACGGCGAGGTCGAGGACCACCGAGCCGGGCAGGCCGAGCACCGGCAGGTCACCCGAGCCGTCGAGCAACGCGCGCGCCTGCTCCTCGTCATCGACCACCCGGTGGTACAGCGCCCCGTGCGGCTTGACGTAGCCGACACGGGTCCCGGCGTCGTGGGCCAGCCGGTCGAGCACGTGGACCTGATCGGCGACCTGGTCGCGCAGGACGTCGTGGGCCACGTCGAGACGCCGGCGTCCGAAGCCCTCCCGGTCGTCGTAGGAGACCTGGGCGCCGACCACGACTCCTCGCCGGGCCGCGGAGACGCAGACCGACCGCATCGTGGCCTCGTCGCCCGCGTGGTAGCCGCAGGCCACGTTGGCACTGCTCACCAGCCCCAGCAGCCCCTCGTCGTCGGTGACGCCCTCGCCCAGATCGGCGTTGAGGTCGACCGAGAAGTTATTACGGGTCCGTTCGGGTGCCATCCACCCATTGTCGCGGTCCGAACACCTCCGCGACAGGACCGACAAGCGTAGTTGAGAACTGTCTGAGAACTGTTTGCGAGCGCAACTTTCTCGGCCGACCACACGTCAATACCAGCACAAGCACTGATCGAGCGGCATCGCCGGAGACGAACACAGGTTCGGGAATCCACGGGGCCCGCAGGTCGTTGAGATGGGTGAGACCGCAGGCGTGAGCCGACGGTCTGCCGGAGGAAGGGAGTGTTCGTGACCACAGCGACCAAGACGCGTCAGGACCGCGAGATCGAGGGCCGCGACTCCGTCGGGCTCTACCTCGACGAGATCGCCCGCACACCGCTGCTCGACGCCGCCACGGAGGTCGAGCTCTCGAAGACCATCGAGGCGGGCCTCTTCGCTGAGAGGCTGCTCGAGGAGGGCCGGATCGGACGCCGCAAGGGCGGCGCCCCGGGCACCGCCAACCAGCTGGAGCTCGAGTGGATGGCCAGCGAGGGCCAGCGCGCGATCCAGCACTTCATCAACGCCAACCTGCGCCTGGTGGTGTCCATCGCCCGCAAGTACGGCCGCAGCGCGATGCCGATGCTCGACCTGATCCAGGAGGGCAACACCGGCCTGATCCGCGCGGTCGAGAAGTTCGACTACGCCAAGGGCTACAAGTTCTCCACCTACGCCACCTGGTGGGTGCGCCAGGCGATCACGCGCGGCATCGCCCAGCAGGCGCGCGTCGTACGCCTGCCGGTGCACGTGGTCGAGGAGCTGAACCAGGTCTCCGGTGCACGTCGCGTGCTCGAGCGGCAGCTCGGGCGGGTCCCGGAGCCGGAGGAGATCGCTCTCGAGCTCGGCATGGAGCTCGACCGGGTGCTCGACCTGCTGGCCTGGGGACGTGACCACGTCAGTCTCGACACCCCCATCGACGAGGACGGCGACACCTCGCTCGGCGACCTGATCGCGCAGGAGAGCTCGCCCGGCCCGGACCTGACCGTCCTGGACGTCGAGTCCCGCGACCGGCTCTCCCAGCTGGTCGACCTGCTCGACGAGCGCTCGGCCGACATCGTGCGCTCCCGCTACGGCCTGGTCGACGGGCGGCAGCACAAGCTGGCCGACATCGGGGCCCGGCACGGCATCTCCGCCGAACGCGTCCGCCAGCTCGAGCGCGAGGCGATCAACCGGCTCCGCAAGCTGGCCGATCCCGACCTGGCTGCCTGAGCCCGGCCTCAGCCCGCGAGGGCGGCGAAGACCTCCGCTACCCGAGAGCGGAGGTCTTCGCGCGTCCCGACGTTCTCGATGACGTACGTCGCGACCGCGCGTCGCTGCTCGCGCGAGGCCTGGGCCGCGATCCGCGAGCGCGCGTCGTCCTCGCTCCAGCCCCGGTCGCGCACCATCCGCTCGCGCTGGATCTCACAGGGTGCATCGACCACGACGATCGCCTCGAAGTCCCCCGCACGGTCGTTCTCGACCAGCAGCGGGATGTCGTGCACCACGAGGTCGCCCGGCGTCGCCTCGGCCTCCAGCTCAGCGATCCGCTCGTAGACCAGCGGGTGGACGATCGCTTCCAACCGACGCCGGGCGGTCTCGTCGGCGAAGACCAGACGACCCATCGCCGCGCGGTCCAGCTCGCCCTCGGGGGTGAGCAGCTGCTCGCCGAACGCCGCCACCACCGCGGCGAGCCCCGGCGTACCCCTCTCGACGACCTCGCGGGCGAGAACGTCGGCGTCGATGACGCTCGCACCGAGGTCACGCAGCATCGCGCTCACGGTGCTCTTGCCCGACGCGACACCGCCGGTCAGCCCGACCCTCACGGTTGCTCCTCCAGGGCGCTCAGGATCCGGTGCAGCGCGACCCGGTCGGTGTCGCTGAGCCGCGCAAGGTACTCGTCGGCGGCGCGTTCGCGCGCCCGCCCCATCACCGTGCCCATGGCCCGTCCCTCATCGGTGGCGCGCACCCGGGTCGCCCGCCGGTCGTCCGGGTCGGGCGTGCGCTCGACCAGACCTCGCTGCTCCAGTGCATCGACCACCTCGGTCGCGCTGCGCGGGGCGACCCGGAGCCGCTCGGCGACCAGGGACAGGCGAGGTGGCTCGTCGCGCATCAGGACCACCCGCAGCGCCCGGGCCTGAGCGGGGGTCAGCTCGTGCTCGCCGATCAGGCTGACGAACCTGCGGCGCAGCGTCCGGGCGGACGACTGCAGCAGCTCGCCGGTCCCGGGCTCGTCTCCTGGGTGGTGTCTCACGGGAACATCCTAGCTGATTGATGTGTTACCTCATTGTGAGGTATCCTCACTATACTCCACGACTTGGAAGGGGTGGTTGCGTGAGCAGCCCCATGAATCCCACCGCACCCGGTCCCGGACGCGTCGGGCGGAGCAGCACCCGGGTGTCCACCGCCGATCGCCGCCAGCTGGCCGAGCGTCCGGTGTCCGTACGCCGCATCCTCTCGCTCTTTCGTCCCTACCGCGCCCGCGTGGCACTGGTCGTCGTGCTGATCGTGCTCAGCTCCCTGGTCGGCCTGGCCCAGCCGTTCCTGGTCCGGCGCGCCATCGACGACGCCATCCCGGCCCAGGACGTCGGCCTGCTGGCCTTCCTGGCCGCCGCGATGGTCGCGGTCGCCGTCGGCACGGCCGTGCTCGGCGTGCTGCAGACCTGGCTCTCCACCGCGATGGGCCAGCAGGTCATGCACCGTCTGCGCACCGACCTCTTCGCCCACCTCCAGCGTCAGTCGGTCGGTTTCTTCACCCGCACCCGCGGCGGCGAGGTCCAGTCCCGGCTGATCAACGACGTGGGCGGCATGCAGTCGGTGGTCACCTCGACGGCCACCTCGATCGCGTCCAACGTCACCGTCGTCGTCGGCACCGCCGCTCGCCATGGTCGCCCTGTCCTGGCGCCTCGCGCTGATCTCGCTGGTGGTGCTCCCGCCCTCGATCTGGCTGACGCGCCAGGTGGCACGGATGCGCCAGCGGATCACCGCCGAGCAGCAGCGAGCGCCTGGCCGACCTGCACGTCCAGATCGACGAGGGCCTCTCGGTCAGCGGCGTGCTGCTGGCCAAGACCACCGGGGCCGCTCCGGCGATGAACGAGCGCTTCGGCGCCACCTCCGACGACCTCGCCGCGCTGCAGGTCCGCTCCCAGCTCGCCGGTCGCTGGCGGATGGCGACGATGAACGTCGTCTTCGCGGCCGTGCCGGCCACGATCTACCTCGCCGCCGGGCTCCCTGCCACCGCCGGCGGGATGACGATCGGCACGCTGGTGGCCTTCATCGGCCTGCAGGGCACGCTGTTCCGCCCGCTCCTCGGTCTGCTCAACGTGGGCGTGGAGATCACCTCGTCACTGGCCTTGTTCAGCCGGATCTTCGAGTACCAGGACCTGCCGGTCGAGATCGACGACCCCGAGTCCCCCACCGAGCTCGGCGTGGTGCTCGGCGACGTCCGGTTCGAGCGGGTCTCCTTCAGCTACGACGAGACCGGGGCCGGCGCGGACGTGCTGCACGACATCGACCTGCACGTCCCGGTCGGCAGCAGCCTCGCCCTGGTCGGTGAGACGGGCTCGGGCAAGAGCACGCTCGCCGCGCTGGTGGCGCGCCTGCACGATCCGAGCACCGGGCGGGTGCTGCTCGACGGCTCCGACCTGCGTGACCTGCGTCTCGCCGACCTCGCCGGGGCCGTCGGGGTGGTCACCCAGGACACCTATCTGCTGCACGCCAGCGTCCGCGACAACCTCCTGCACGCCCGCCCGGACGCGACCCGCGAGGAGATCGAGGACGCCTGCCGTGCGGCTCGGATCCACGACCTGATCGTGGCCCTGCCCGAGGGGTACGACACCGTCGTGGGCTCACGGGGACACCGCTTCTCCGGTGGCGAGAAGCAGCGGATGGCCATCGCCCGCACCCTGCTGCGCGACCCGAGGGTGCTGGTGCTGGACGAGGCGACCAGCGCCCTCGACAACGAGACCGAGCGCGCGATCCAGGCCGCGCTCGACGAGGCCAGCCGCGGGCGGACGACGATCACGATCGCGCACCGCCTCTCCACCGTCCGCAACGCCGACCAGATCGTGGTGCTGGCGAGCGGCCGGATCGTCGAGCGGGGCACCCACGAGGAGCTGCTCCTCGCGGGCGGCACCTACGCCGCTCTGGTGCGGGCCGGTCTCGCCGAGCCGGAGGCCGTGGCGGCCTGACCCCGGGCCCGGGCGGAAGATCAGTCCGTGACGCCCAGCTTGTCGCGCAGCCGCTCGATGTGCTCGGAGGCCTCAGCCTTGGTCAGGTCGGCGGAGATCTCCTCGCCGGCCTGACGGGCCAGGCTGTCGAGGTAGCTGCGCTGCGGGCCGGTGATCGGCTCGTCGCCGGTCACCCACTCCTCCGGGTCACGCTCCACACCACCCTCGGGTGTCGGGCTGCCCAGCACGTCGGCGTGCTCGGGGTCGCGGGCGCTGCTCGGGTCGTGGACTGGTTCGGTGTTGGACTCGCTCATGCGTTCGAACCTACCTCGTGGCACCGACGCTGCGCACCACCCGGCGGGTGGGCTTCGAGGCGATCCCGGCTGGCACGATGAACGGATGGAGCGCCGACCAGAGCCCGGGGACCGGATCGCCCTGCTGGTGCCGGGCTCGGCGCCGTACGTCGACCTGGTGCTCACCCTGCTGCAACGCGGTGTGTTCCCGATCCCGATGGACCCGGGCCTCACCCGCTCCGAGCGCGCCGCCCTGATCGACGACCTCGCACCGCAACGCGTGCTCGAGGACCCCGCGGAGGTCGAGGCGTTGCTGACCCGGGTGGGGTCGGTCTCGGGCCTGCCCCGGAATCCACCGGAATCCACCCCGGAATCCACCTCTGGGCCGCCCGATCCACGTCACCTCGGGCACCACCGGGCGACCCAAGGGCGTCTGGTCCGGGCTGCTCGATCCGGGCGCGGCCCAGGCCCTGGTCGACGACGAGCGGGAGCTGTGGGGCTTCTGCGCCGACGACGTCAACCTGGTCCTGAGCCCCCTGCACCACTCCGCTCCCCTGCGCTTCGCCAGCGGGACCCGGCTCGCCGGCGGCCGGGTCGTGGTGCCCGGCCGCTTCGACCCGGCCCGGGTGAGCGAGGCGATCACGCGCGAGCGCCCGACCACGATGTTCTGCGTGCCCGCCCACCTGCAACGACTGTTCGCGCACTGGGACGAGGTCGGCACTCCCGACCTGAGCAGCTTCCGGCTCGTCGCACACGCCGGAGCACCCTGCCCGGACGCGCTCAAGCAGCGGCTGATCGAGGCGTTCCCCGACGGTTCCACGTGGGAGTTCTACGGCTCGACCGAGGGCCAGTTCACGGCGTGCCGCAGCGAGGAGTGGGTCGCACACCCCGGGACCGTCGGTCGCGCCCGTCCCGGTCGCACCCTCAGCACGGATCCGGACGGGACGCTGTGGTGCACGGTGCCGGAGTTCGCCCGCTTCACCTACCTGCACGCGCCCGAGAAGACGGCCGCAGCCTGGCGCGAGACGGCCGGCGGCCCGGCCTTCACGGTGGGCGACCACGGACGGATCGACGCTGACGGCTACGTCCACCTCGACGGCCGGCGTGAGGACCTGATCATCTCCGGCGGGGTCAACGTCTACCCCGCCGAGGTCGAGAACACCCTCAACGAGGTCGACGGCGTCGCCGAGGTGGCGGTCTTCGGCCTCGACGACGAGCGCTGGGGCCAGCGGGTCTGCGCGGCGTGGGTGGCCGGGCCCGGTCGGGTGCACGAGGCGACGCTGACGGCGCTGACGGTTTGCGCCCAGGATCGCCTGGCTCCGGCCAAGCGGCCCAAGCAGTGGCACCGGCTGGACAGCCTGCCTCGGACCTCGACCGGCAAGGTGCGCCGGCTCGACCTGCCGGCCCTGGTAGCCCGTCCCAGCTGACTCACGGACGCAGCTCGACCCCCGGTCCGCTGGGCGGACCGGGGGTCGAGCCTGGTGCGTGTGCCTGGTTCAGCTGCCGATCAGAAGTGGCTGCCGGCCGGGTTCAGCACGTTCGGGATGAGGTAGACGACCGCGTTGGACGTCTGGACCCCGCCGCAGATCACCTTCGAGCCGTTGACGGTGATGTTGTTGCCCGAGCCCTTGACGGTGACGTCGTTGCCCTGGAGCGACGTGTGCGTGCCGTCGATCTCGCTGGGCTGCAGCTCGCCCTGGATCACGTGGTAGGTCAGGACCGAGGTGAGCGTCTTGCCACCCTTCTCGTTCGACAGCTTCTTCACCGTGCCGTTGGCGGCGAGCGGCTTGAAGGCAGCGTCGACCGGCGCGAAGACGGTGTACTTGGCCGACGGGTCGTTCAGGGTGTCGACCAGGTTCACGGCCGGGTTCACCTTGCCGGAGACCGCAGCGGTCAGCGTCGTGAGCAACGGGTTGTTGCTCGCGGCGGTGCCGACCGGGTCCTGAGCCATGCCACCGACCGAGCCGGCGCCGTTCGGCACCTGCTTGGCGTAGGCGGCGCAGCCCGCGCCGACCAGGTTGGCGGCCGGGTCGGTGCTCGGCGAGGCCGAGGCCGAGTCCGAGTCGCTGCTCGAGGAGGACGAGGAGCCTGACGCGGTGCCGCTGTCGCTCGAGCTGCTGCCACAGGCAGCGGCACCGAGGAGCGCGAAGGAGCACGCGGCGGCGGCCAGGGACTTGCGGGTCGTGATGTTCATTGGATTTCCCTTCAGTGGGGTGGGTTCCTCAGGACCGGCCGGGCCGGGTGGTGCCGAGCAAGTCGGCGCTCACGTGACGTTCACCGTGGTGGTGTGCTGTCCCGTGGCTCCGTCGGGTCGAGGGGGAACCCGTTCGGAAGTCTGGGTGTAGCCCGTGTCGTCGGTGGCACGGACGTAGAACTTGTGCTGGCCGCTGGTCTCGGCCTTCCAGGGGAAGACCCACTGGCGCCAGGTGTCGACGTTGTCCTGCTTGGCCAGCCGGGCCTCTTGCCAGTCGCCCTGGTCGACCTTGATCTCGACCTTCTTGATGCCCCGCTGCTGGGCGTAGGCGACACCGGCCACGTTGACCGTGCTGCCCAGCTTGGCGCTGACGAACTGCCCCGGGGTGTCGATCCGGCTCTCCGTCTTGATCGGGGCCTGCTCGGACCACCCGCGCTGGGTCCAGTAGGTCTTGACGTCGTCGAACTTGGTCACCTCGAGGTCGGTCAGCCACTTCGTGGCCGAGACGAAGCCGTAGAGGCCGGGCACGATCAACCGGGCCGGGAAGCCGTGCTTGAGCGGCAGCGGCTCGCCGTTCATGCCGATCACCAGCATCGAGGGGCGCTCGTCGGTGAGGGCCTTGAGCGGGGTGGAGATGGTCATGTTGTCGGCACCGCTCGAGACCCAGCAGTCGGCGCCGCTCTTCACCCCGGCCATCTCGAGGATCTTGCGGGTCGGTACGCCCAGCCAGACCGCGTTGCCGACGTAGTGCTCGCCGACCTGGTTCGAGACGCAGGTGAGGGTGATCCGCTTCTCCTCGAGGGGCATGTCGAGGATGTCGGAGTAGGACAGGTCGAGCTCGTTCTCGACGCTGCCGTGCACCTTCAGCCTCCACGTGTTCGCGTCCAGCTGCGGCACCTGGAGGGCCACGTCGACGCGGTAGAAGTCCTTGTTGGAGGTCAGGTAGGGGGTGATCCCCTTGACGTCGAGCTCGACCCCCTGGGCGACCGGGGCCACCTTCTCGGCAGCGGCCGGCAGGGTGATGCCGGCGCGTGAGTCAGCCCCGGACTTGCCGAACAGCGTCGAGGTCCCGCCCGCGATCACCGCGACGCCGCCGCTGGCGAGGGCCGCCTCGAGAAAGGTACGACGGTTGAAGCCCTTCGGCGCGGAAGCTTCGGCCGCACCGCTCCACGAGCGGGTGAACAGCCAGAGCAGCGCGACGCTGACGACCAGCGAGAGCAGGCCGGGCAGGATCGTCTGGACGGAGAACTCGAGTCCGGCCAGGGTCTTGATCGCTCCGCCGAGGGCGATCAGGTTGAGCACGCCGGCGAGGATCAGGCCGAGCCGCACGTTGCGGGTGGCGACCACACCGACCAGGACGCTGGCGATCGCCATCACCACGAAGACCGAGCCGAGCAGGACGTTCTTGTCGTTGGTGCCGAACTGCTCGACGGCGAAGTCCTTGAGCCAGCCGGGGGTGATCCCGATGACCGTGGTGCCCAGGGCGTAGATCGGGGAGGAGACCGAGCCCACGAGCGACGCCAGCAGCAGGGAGGCGCCGACGCCTCCTGCGGCGGCCAGGATGCCGGCGACGGCACCCCGGAGGTCGGTCCTGCTGGGCTTCTTCATGCCCGTTGTTCGCCCTGCTCACAGGTTCGGTTTGGTCGGGATTGACCCCGGACCGGTAACGAAGTCGTAACAGGAGCGGCCCGACGGGCTTGACAAGGCGCTCAGGGAGTGGTCTCAGTGACGCACGCCACACGAGTCCACACCGGTCACGCGAACGCACACGGGCCCGGATCCAGTGACTGGATCCGGGCCCGTGCGGCGTTCAGCGGGAGGAGGTTCAGGCTCCCCCACCGGTGAGCTTCTCGCGCAGCGCCTGCAGCGCCTCGTCGGAGGCGAGCGAGCCGCCGTCGTCCTCGGAGCCGCCGGACGCGACCGGGGCCGCGTCCGGGGTGCTGCCGACGTCGCTGGAGTCGGAGGAGTACGACGTGGCCTCGCCGGCCTCGACCTCGGCCTTGGCCGCCTCGGCCTGCTGCTTGACGTGGGCCTCCCAGCGCGTGTGCGCCTTGGCGTACTGGTCCTCCCAGACCTTGCGCTGCTCGTCGAAGCCCTCGAGCCACTCACCCGTGTCGGGGTCGAAGCCCTCGGGGTAGATGTAGTTGCCCTGCTCGTCGTAGGACGCGGTCATGCCGTAGAGCGTCGGGTCGAAGTCCTCGACGTCGGCCGCGGCCGTGGTCTCGTTGGCCTGCTTGAGCGACAGCGAGATCCGGCGACGCTCGAGGTCGATGTCGATGATCTTGACCATGGCGTCGTCGTTGACCTGGACGACCTGCTCGGGGATCTCGACGTGACGCTCGGCCAGCTCCGAGATGTGCACCAGGCCCTCGATGCCCTCCTCGACGCGCACGAACGAGCCGAACGGCACCAGCTTGGTGACCTTGCCGGGCACGATCTGCCCGATCTGGTGGGTCCGCGCGAAGTGCTGCCAGGGATCCTCCTGGGTCGCCTTGAGCGACAGCGACACCCGCTCGCGGTCCATGTCGACGTCGAGCACCTCGACGGTGACCTCGTCGCCGACCGCGACAACCTCGCTCGGGTGGTCGATGTGCTTCCACGACAGCTCCGAGACGTGCACCAGACCGTCGACACCGCCGAGGTCCACGAACGCACCGAAGTTCACGATCGAGGACACGACACCCTTGCGGATCTGGCCCTTCTGCAGCTGGGTCAGGAAGCCCTGGCGGACCTCCGACTGGGTCTGCTCGAGCCAGGCCCGGCGCGAGAGGACCACGTTGTTGCGGTTCTTGTCGAGCTCGATGATCTTGGCCTCGATCTCCTTGCCGACGTACGGCTGGAGGTCGCGCACCCGGCGCATCTCTACCAGCGAGGCCGGCAGGAAGCCGCGCAGCCCGATGTCGAGGATCAGGCCACCCTTGACCACCTCGATGACGGTGCCGGTGACGACGCCGTCCTCCTCCTTGATCTGCTCGATCGTGCCCCAGGCGCGCTCGTACTGTGCGCGCTTCTTGGACAGGATCAGCCGGCCCTCCTTGTCCTCCTTCTGCAGGACGAGGGCCTCGACCTGGTCGCCGACCTCGACGACCTCGTTGGGGTCGACGTCGTGCTTGATCGACAGCTCGCGCGAGGGGATGACGCCCTCGGTCTTGTAGCCGATGTCGAGCAGGACCTCGTCGCGGTCGACCTTCACGATCGTGCCGGCGACGATGTCGCCGTCACCGAAGTACTTGATCGTCTCGTCGATGGCGGCAAGGAAGTCCTCCGCCGACCCGATGTCGTTGATCGCCACCTGGGGGGCGTCGTCGAGGGAGTCGCGGAGCGTGGGGGTGATCGTCATAGGTGGGTGGGTTCCTCGGGGTGGACAGATGTTCGTGCACAACAGTTGGTGTGCTCGGGCACGCAGAAGCCGGTTTCACCGCCGTGGATCGAGATCGCGGACCTTCCGGTCCGAGTGGCTCGGGTGACAGCGAGCGAGAGGCTGCTACGTCTGAGACTCGCCGCAGACCTCCGGTGCTGGACCAAGGGTATCCACCGGCCCACGCACCTCGTCCAACCGTGCCCGCGGTGCAGGTGGGCCCCGGCCTCAACCCGCGGCGCCCGCGTGCAGGTCCGCGGCCCTGGCGATGGCCTGCAGCAGGCGACCGGCGCGGGCCGCGACCGGGTTCTCGCGACGTCGGCAGGCCAGGTCCACGAGCGCGAACGAGGTCGGCGGCGCGGGCCAGGTCGAGGGCATCGGAACGAGGATCGGGCACCATCGCCTCGCGAGCCGCCAGCACCGCCTCGGCGAAGGCCGGAGCCCGCTCGAAGCGCAGCAGGTTGCCCAGGTCGGCGTACGGCGAGCCCGCGTGCGCGAACTCCCAGTCGAGCAGCCCCGTCACCTCGAGCGTGCCGGGATCGACCAGCAGGTTCTTGGCGTTGAGGTCGCTGTGCACCAGGCAGGTGCGCTCGGAGGTGTCGAGCAGGTGCTGCGCGGCACCGGCCACCGTGACAGCGCACCGAGGTCGTCGCCCGGCCAGGCCAGCGACGTCGGCGCGGGACTCGACGAAGGTGTTCAGGTCGCGCTCGTCGTCGGTCGAACGGCGCGACCCGCCAGGCTGGGGTCGGCGAACCGGCCGGCCCGGGCAGGGCCACGTGCGCCAGTCGCCCGAGCAGGGTGCCGAGCGTCGGTACCGACCCGGCGCAGGTCGTCGCTCGGCCAGGTCGGGAGCAGGTCGGACTGAGCAGCACGCCGGGCAGGTAGGAGGTGACCAGCAGCGCCGGCAGGTCGCGCTCCGGGGTCACCCCGGCGTACCTCCAGCACCTCGGGCACCGGCAGCAGCCCCCGCATCCAGCCCAGCACGGCGGCGTCGGTCTCGGCGCGCCGGGTCCGCTGGCCGATCGAGCGGCCGCCGTAGATCCGCAGCACGGCGCGCTCGCCGGCCACCTCGGTCAGCCAGGTCTCACCGCTGACATCCCGCCCCGCAGCGGTGCAGTCGCGGACGCCGTCGCTCGTCACCCCAGGGATGTTCGCACGTCGCAGCGAGGTCGGGTGCGTCCGTGGGAAGATCAGCGCTGATGACTCTCACCCTCGACTCCGGGCGCCACGCCGACGAGCGTCCCCTCGAGCGCGTACGCCGCAGTCTCGTCGAGCTGCGCGACCGGGCCCGCGTCTCCGACCCCGGCCTGGGGCGGCTGCGCACGGCGTCGAGCGCCGTGATCTGCGTCGGCACCGCCCTGCCCGTGCAGCTCGGGATCGGCGCGCTGCTGCGGCTACCCGAGCCAGGTCGGCTTCGCGGCCACCATGTTCGGCGCCGTGGTGGCGATGCTCGGCTCCAACGCCCTGGCCGGCGCCGACCGGCTGGGCCAAGGTGCGCACCGCCGCCTTCTTCCCGCTCGCCGTCGCGGCGCGGGCTGCTGCCGGCGACGCCTCACCTCCGGTCGCCAGCTGTTCCAGGTGGTCGGGTTCGCGGTGATGCTGTTCCTGGCCGTGTGGGTGCGCCGCTTCGGTCCGCAGCTGGTTCTCCTACGGGTTCATGGCCTGGATGGGCTTCTTCTTCGCCACCTTCCTGCACGCCACGCTGGCCCTCGTGCCCGAGCTGCTGGTCGCCTCGGTGGTCTCGACGCGTCTGGGTGCTGCTGCTGACCACGACACGTGCTGCGCACCCGCCCGCGCAACGTGCTCGCACTCGACCGTCTCGGCCTTCTTCACCGCCGGCCGCTCGGTGGCCCGCGAGTGCGCCGACCTGCTCGCAGGAGCCGACGGCGACGGCGCCCGGCGCGTCGGAGCCGGCGCGCCAGCGCGCCGTCGCCGGCCGCCAGGCGGCGATGGCGGAGGCGTCGCTGCTGGCCGAGGCCTGGTCCTCCGAGCCGGGCGCCGCGCCGGACGGGCTGGTCGCCGAGCGCGCTGCGGCGCCGCCTGATCGAGACCCAGCAGGCCGTCGAGCGGTTCGCCGGCGCGGCCACCGCACCTGGCCGGCGCGCGGCACGAACGCCGCCGTCCGCGCCGAGGCGACCCGGGTGCTCGACCACCTGGCGCGCCGACGCGACCTGGCGGCCGGCGGCCGCGGCGCGACGCGCTGGTCCGAGCAGCCGACGAGGACCGCAGCGGGACGGCGACGACTGGTGGCCGGCGCGGCACGTGGCCTACGGCGTCGCAGGAGTTCCTGCGCTTCGACGCCGCCGCCGACGAGCCGCCGGAGGTGGACCCCGGCGAGGAGGAGTTCGAGTCCGCGACCGGCCTGGTCCTGGGCGGGCTCGCCGGCGCGCCCGCGGTGGCCCGCGACGTGTCGGCGCGAGGCAGCCGGTTCAACCCGCTCACCCAGGTCTCGATGACCACCCGCCAGGCCGCCCAGGTGGCGGTCGCCGGGCTGCTCGCCATCGCCCTCGGCTTCGCGCTCTCGCCCACCCGCTACTACTGGGCGGTGATCGCGGCGTTCGTCACCTTCACCGGCACCGGGACCCGCTCGGAGACCTTCCTCAAGGGCGGCGCGCGGATCATCGGCACCCTGGTCGGCATCGTCGCCGCGATCGCGCTGGCCCACGTGACCGTGGGCCACACCGTGCTGATCTTCGCGGTGATCCTGGTCTCGATCTTCCTGGCCTTCTACCTGCATCAAGGTCTCCTACGCCGCGATGACCTTCTTCATCACCGTGCTGCTCGGGCAGCTCTACACCGTGCATCGGCACCTTCAGCGACTCGCTGCTCGCGCTGCGCCTGGAGGAGACCGCGGTCGGCGCCGTCGCCGGGGTGGTGGTGGCGCTGCTGCTCGCCCCGCTCTCGACGCGCGACACCGTGCGCTCGGCGCGCGACGAGGTGCTTCGAGTCGATGGCCACGATGCTGGACGGCGCGGCGGCGTACGCCGAGGGCGAGCGGCGTCGACCTCGACGTGCTGACCCGGGCGCTGGACGACGACGCGCGCAGCCTCGCCCTGGTCGCCCGGCCGCTGACCCGACCGCTGGTGCTGGGCAACTCCAGCCGTCGCACCCGGCGCCGGCTGGGTCTGGTGATCGCCGCCGTCTCCCAGTGCCGCGCGCTGTCGGTGGCCCTGCAGCGGCGCACCCCCGACCAGGTCGTCGACGGCGGCGTCGCGGTCGCCGACCGCCGCCCGGGCCCTGGCCCTCGGGCTGCGCACCATGCGCCAGGCGGAGTTCGGCGCGGCCGTGCCCGGCCGCGGGCGAGATGCTGGCCCGGGGCGACCTGCGCGCTGTTCGAGCGGCGCGACGCCGGCAACCCCGACCGCGACAGCGACCCCGTCGTGCGACACCTGCACCACCTCTCGGCCACCCTCTCCCAGCTTGCCGAGACCGGCCCGACGTACGCCGTGGAGTGACGGCCGAACCGTCAGCGGTGGTGGCGGAAGGACGAAGTCCTGTCGGCTCCCGAGGAGGCGCGCCAGCTCCCGTCTCTTCACGCTGGTTGAGGAAGGACGAAGTCCTGTCTCGAAACCCCCGCAGGCACCGCCCCGACCTCTCCCGCTGGTTGAGGAAGGACGAAGTCCTGTCTCGAAACCCCCGCAGGCACCGCCCACCTCTCCCGCTGGTTGAGGAAGGACGAAGTCCTGTCTCGAAACCCCCGCAGGCACCGCCCCACCTCTCCCGCTGGTTGAGGAAGGACGAAGTCCTGTCTCGAAACCCCCGCGGCACCGCCCCACTCACCAGGTTTCGAGACGGCGCTGACGCGCCTCCTCAACCACCGAGGACCTGGGTTTCGAGACGGCGCCGGAGCGCCTCCTCAACCAGCCGGACCGCCCTTGCCGTTCGAACACCTGTGCGATAGACTCATCGGACGATGACCACCACCACCGAGAAGCTCACCGCCCCCGACCTGCTCACCGCAGTCCGCGCCGCACGCACCGCGCGCGACGCCGCGGACGTGCGGCTGCTGGTCCTCGCCGTGCAGTGGGCCGAACGCCACACCCCGACCCCACCACCGGGCACCCGGTCACGAAGTCGTTCCTCGAAGACGTCCCCGGTGAGCACGGCACGGATCGCCGAGGACCACGAGTGGCTCGGACTACCCACCCTGCGCTGGGACACCGCCGCCTCCTTCGCCGCCGCCCTCGCCATGTCCACCGCCTCCGGGAAGGCATTCATCCGCGACGCCCTCGTGCTGGCGGTGCGGATGCCGAAGGTCTGGGCCCGCGTCCTGGCCGGGGACGTCGCCGCGTGGCGGGCCCGGCGGATCGCCCAGGCCGTCCTGGGCGAACCCGACGACGTCACCACCCACGTCGACACCACCATCGCCCCCACCGCCGGACAGATCGGCCCCGTGCTCCTCGAGCGGGCCCTGGACGAGGCGATGCTGCGTCTGCACCCCGAAGAACGTGAGCTCCAACAGCTCGCCGACCTCGACGCCCGCTACGCCCACCTCGACGAATCCACCTACAACCACTCCGGGATCGCCGAATACATCATCCGCGGCGACTGGTCCGACCTCAAAGCCTTCGACGACACCATCACCACCCTCGCCGCCGCCCTCGCCCAGACCGGCTGCGAGGAGACCGGCAGTGAAGAGTCCCTCGACGTCCGACGGTCCATCGCCGTCGGCATCCTCGCCGACCCCGAAGCCGCCCTCGCCCTGCTCCACCGGCCCCCAGCACCCCAGACACCGGCCAAGGCGAAGGCGAAGGCGAAGCGTCGGATCATCCTCGACCTCGACCTGCACCCCGACCACCTCGCCGGCCTCGACCCCGTCATCCTCGACAAACAAGGCCGCGCCACCCTCGAACAGATCATCCGGACCTGGTGCGCCAGACCCGACCTGAACGTCTGGGTCCGCCCGATCCGACACTGCGGCGGCTGCACCCACTGCCCCACCGACACCAAGAGCGGCGAAAAGACCGATACCTACACCCCCTCAACCCGCGACCGCGAGACCGTCACCCGCCGCGACCGGCACTGCGTCTTCCCGCACTGCACCCGCCCCGCAGCCGCCTGCGACACCGACCACATCGTGCCCTTCGACCACACCGACCCCACCCGAGGCGGACCCACCAACCCCAGCAACCTCGCCGCCCTGTGCCGACACCACCACCGACTGAAAACCCACGCCGGCTGGACCTACACCATGATCGAACCCGGCACCTACCTCTGGCACGACCGCTACGGACAACACTTCCTCCGCACCCGACACGGCGAAGTCCTGTCTCGAAACCCCCGCGGGCACCGCCCCTCCCTTCCGGTGGTTTAGGAAGGACGAAGTCCTGTCTCGAAACCCCCGCCACGGCACGCGCCCACCTCACCGAGGTTTCGAGACGGCGCCGACGCGCCTCCTCAACCAACGGGGGTTCGAGACGGCGCCGGAGCGCCTCCTCAACCAGCCGGACCGCCCTTGCCGTTCGAACACATGTGCGATAGACTCATCGGACGATGACCACCACCCGCACCGCCACCGACCTGCTCACCGCAGTCCGCGCCGCACGCACCGCGCGCGACGCCGCGGACGTGCGGCTGCTGGTCCTCGCCGTGCAGTGGGCCGAACGCCACACCACCGACCCCACCACCGGGCACCCGGTCACGAAGTCGTTCCTCGAAGACGTCCCCGGTGACCACGGCACGGATGCCGAGGACCACGAGTGGCTCGGACTACCCACCCTGCGCTGGGACACCGCCGCCTCCTTCGCCGCCGCCCTCGCCATGTCCACCGCCTCCGGGAAGGCATTCATCCGCGACGCCCTCGTCCTCTCGATACGGATGCCGAAGGTCTGGGCCCGCGTCCAGGCCGGGGACGTCGCCGCGTGGCGGGCCCGGCGGATCGCCCAGGCCGTCCTCGGCGAACCCGACGACGTCACCACCCACGTCGACACCACCATCGCCCCCCACGCCGGACAGATCGGCCCCGTGCTCCTCCAGCGGGCCCTGGACGAGGCGATGCTGCGCCTGCACCCCGAAGAACGCGAGCTCCAACACCTCGCCGACCTCGACGCCCGCTACGCCCACCTCGACGAATCCACCTACAACCACTCCGGGATCGCGGAGTTCATCATCCGCGGCGACTGGTCCGACCTCAAAGCCTTCGACGACACCATCACCACCCTCGCCGCCGCCCTCGCCCAGACCGGCTGCGAGGAGACCGGCTGCGAAGAGTCCCTCGACGTCCGACGGTCCATGGCCGTCGGCATCCTCGCCGACCCCGAAGCCGCCCTCGCCCTGCTCCACCGGCCCCCAGCACCCCAGACACCGGCCAAGGCGAAGGCGAAGGCGAAGCGGCGGATCGTCCTCGACCTCGACCTGCACCCCGACCACCTCGCCGGCCTCGACCCCGTCATCCTCGACAAACAAGGCCGCGCCACCCTCGAACAGATCATCCGGACCTGGTGCGGCCGACCCGACCTGAACGTCTGGGTCCGCCCGATCCGACACTGCGGCGGCTGCACCCACTGCCCCACCGACACCAAGAGCGGCGAAAAGACCGATACCTACACCCCCTCAACCCGCGACCGCGACACCGTCACCCGCCGCGACCGGCACTGCGTCTTCCCGCACTGCACCCGCCCCGCAGCCGCCTGCGATGCCGACCACATCGTGCCCTACGACCACACCGACCCCACCCGAGGCGGACCCACCAACCCCAGCAACCTCGCCGCCCTGTGCCGACACCACCACCGACTCAAGACCCACGCCGGATGGACCTACACCATGCTCGAACCCGGCATCTACCTCTGGCACGACCGCTACGGCCAACATTCCTCCGCCCGCACGGCCCGACCCGACACTCGGAGCGCCCCAGGTTTGATGCCGCTCCTGTTTGAGTCCAGGAGGATGAGCACCATGCCGAAGAAGATTGATCCGGAGCTGCGCTCGCGGGCCGTCAGGTTGGTTACCGATCATCAGCAGGAGTATCCGTCGCTGACGGCCGCGGCAGCGGCTGTGGCCAAGCAGCTCGGTGTCGGGCAGGAGTCGGTGCGGCGTTGGGTGATCCAGGCTCAGGTCGACGGCGGTCAGCGCCAGGGCGCCACGACCGAGGAGCTGGCCGAGATCAAGGCGTTGAAGGCCGAGAACCGTCGGTTGCGTGAGGACGTGGAGATCCTGCGGCGGGCCACGACTTTCTTCGCGGGGGAACTCGACCCCCGCAACCGCTGATCATGGGGTTCATCGACATCATGAGAAGCGAGGGTCACGCGGTCGAGTCGATCTGTCGGGTCCTGCGTGAGCAGGGCTGCCAGGTCGCCGCGCGGACCTACCGCAGCTGGAAGAGCTCAGGGCGAGTCGTCGCGGCCCGCACCGTCACCGACGCCCACGTCGTCGACGCGGTGCGTGCGATCGCCTGGACGACCAAGGCCGACGCCGCCGGCGCCCGGCTGCGCAGGCTGGCGCCTGAGGGTCTCTACGGGCGTCGCAAGATGACGGCCTACCTGCGTCGCACCGTGATGCCCGAGGCCTCAGCCGGGTCCGTTGACCGGGCGATGCGCACGCTCGGGCTGAGCGGGGTCCGCCGCGACAAGACGATCCGGACCACGATCCCGGCCAAGGACGGGGTCCGGGCCGGGGACCTGCTCGATCGTGACTTCACTGCTGCGGCCCCGAACCGGACCTGGGTCACCGACTTCACCTACTGCAGAACGTGGGCCGGATGGGTCTACGTCGCGTTCATCGTCGACGTCTACGCTCAACGGATCGTGGCCTGGCACGCCGCGACGAACAAGGAGACCGACCTGGTGATGATCCCGTTGCGGATGGCGCAGTGGGAACGCGGCCGTGAGGGTCATCCTGCGCTGGCTGGCGAGCTCATTCACCACTCGGATGCCGGGTCCCAATACACGTCTCTGCGGCTGACCGAGCACCTCGCGCTCGAGGGCATCCGCCCTTCGATCGGGTCCGTCGGTGACGCTTACGACAATGCGCTGATGGAGTCCATCAACGGTCTCTACAAGGCCGAGTGCATCCGCACCACCGTGTTCCACGCTGGCCCCTACAAGACCATCGCCGACGTCGAGTACGCCACCGCCGGCTGGGTCGACTGGTACAACAACCGCAGGCTCCACTCGACCCTGGGAAACGTGCCACCGGTCGAGTACGAGCAGGCCCACTACGCTGCTCTCAACCGAGAGCCGCACCCCGTATAGGAACGGCCGAGAACCTGGGGCGCTTCAGGGCGCTTCACACTGCGGCGGCTGCACCGACTGCACCGACTTTCCCACCGACGAAGACCCGACCGGGAGCTACACCCCCTCAGCCGCCGACCGCGAC